>JADKCV010000001.1 GCA_016718655.1 Flavobacteriales bacterium
GGCTTCAACGATGGCTTTGCTCCGGTCTTCAACCAACCTTGGGTGGATGATTACGAGTTCCTCATTTTCGACCGATGGGGGGAGCGCATCTTCCGAAGCCAGGTAGTCGACGAGAAATGGGACGGGCGCTTGGCCAACGAGGTCGTTGAAACTGAAGTCTATGTGTGGAAACTGACATGCACCGATCGCCTTACCGGTGAACTCATTGAACGGATCGGGCATGTGACCCTGTTGAAGTGAAAGGCTGCGACCTTTGTGTGACCCTCCGTTCATGGCCCCCGAAGTGCAGCTTGCCGATCCGAAAAGGATCAACCATCCAGGAGGCTGGATACGATCACTGCTGACCCTTGCCATCTGTGGGTGGTTCGGTCATGTGCATGGACAGTTCTTCGCCATGAGCAATGGTAGTGTGTCCACCTGTAGTGGTGCGTTCCTGGACAGCGGCGGACAAGGTGCTTCGGGATATGGTGACAGTGAGGACCTGACCTACACCATCTGCCCGGACAACCCGGGTGATGCGATCTCCTTGGACTTCATCACGTTCACCTTGGATGTGAGCGGCGTGGGCCCGATCGATGCGATGACGATCCACGATGGCAATTCCACGGCAGCTCCGATGCTGGGCACCTGGACCGGCACAGCACTACAAGGCAGCGTGATCACGGCAAGCCTCACGAACACCACGGGCTGCCTGACGGTGGTCTTCAACTCCAATGAAACAGGCACCGGGGTATTCGCGGCAAGCATCACCTGTTTCGAGCCTTGCACTCGCCCTACCGCACTCGCGACCCATGGTTTGAGCGGCCCGCTGCGGATATGCCCGGGTGAGAATGTCACGTTCAACAGTAGCGCCTCCTTTGCCGAACCGGGCTTCGCGATCGCAAGTCGACGTTGGGAGTTCGGAGACGGCAGCTTCCAGAACAATGCTCCCGTCAATGCATCACATACCTATGCGCAGGAAGGGGCATACATCGCTCAACTCTTCGTGACCGATGACAATGGGTGCACCAGTGCGAACCGGGTGGACCTGGTGGTGATGGCGGGAACCGAGCCGAATTTCATAGGCACGACTGGGGATCTGGTCGGCTGTGTGGGTGAGGAATTGTGCCTCGATGGTATCGCGAACCCCAGGACCTGGGTCCAACAACCCGATCCGAACCTGGGCGGAGGCGTGTTCCTGCCGGACAACGTCGGAGAATGCTTCACGTCCGAATTGACCTTCAATCAGTTCGCGCCAGGCCAGACGATGACGAGCGTGAACAACATCCAGGGTATCTGCCTGGACATGGAACACTCCTTCATAGGCGACCTGGTCATCAGCATCATCAGCCCTACTGGCGAGACCGTGATCATGCACCAACAGGGTGGCGCAGGGACTTATCTGGGCGTTCCGGTCGACATCGACAGTCAGCCATTGGACCAGGGCACGTGTTGGAACTACTGCTGGAGCCCAACCTCGAACAATGGCACCTGGGCCGACAATGCAAGTGCCACCCTGCCCAGCGGCACCTACGAGAGCCTGAACCCCTTGAACGGTCTGATCGGATCACAATTGAATGGCACCTGGACCATTCGCGTGTGCGACCTCTGGGCGTCCGACAACGGCTTCATCTGCAACTGGGGGATCGACTTCGACCCTGCCTTGTTCGATGATCTGCTCGTCTTCACACCCGTTATCGGTGCCGACTGTGATAGCAGTTCGTGGAGTGGTCCGAACATCAGCAGCACGTCCGCCGATTGCAACTCGGTATGCCTGACGCCCGCTGCTGCCGGCAACTTCAACTATGTGTACACGGTGACCGACAACCATGGGTGCACGTATGACACCACCTTGACCGTGACCGTTGTTGCGCCTCGGAACGCAGGGCTTGATGGTTCAATGGACCTGTGTGCCACCGCACCGAATTCCAACCTGTTCAACGCATTGAACGGAGCGCCCCAAGGCGGTGGCACGTGGACCGGGCCCACCGGGGCAAGTAGTGCTACGTTCAACCCGGGCACAAGCCCTCCCGGCATCTATACTTACACCGTTACCGGTACGGAAGCATGTCAAACACGTTCCGCAGTAGTGGAAGTTACCGTGGTCGAGCCTGATGACCCAGGCGCGGACACTACCCTCACGCTCTGTTCCACCGGACCGAACCTGAACCTCTTCAACCGCTTGGGTGGCGACCCGGATCCTGGTGGCTCTTGGACCGGTCCGGACGGTCTGAACGTCGGCAACATGATCGATCCTTCCTTGGCCTCGGCAGGCACTTACACCTACACCTTGGGCGACAATGCCCCTTGTCCAGCCGTAGCGGCCATCATCGAAGTGGACATACTTGAGCCACCGGATGCAGGCTTGGGAGATACCCTTACCGTGTGCAGCATCGACGCGCCATTGGACCTCTTCGACCTGCTCGGGGGCTCTCCGGATGTCGGTGGAAGTTGGATCGGCCCGAGCACCGTGATGAACGACCAGTTCGATCCTGCGACCATGAACGCGGGCAACTATCGCTATCGGGTCACCGGGACAGCACCATGTCCTGATCACACGAGCATCATACGCATACTCGTGAACGACCCTCCAGATCCAGGGACCAACGGAGCACTCACACTATGCACCAACGGTGCTCCTCAACCCCTGATGGATGAACTCGGGGGAAGTCCGGAGATGACCGGCACCTGGAGTGGGCCCAGCGTCGTGACCGCGGGTGTTTACGATCCGCTGACGATGAACGCAGGTGACTACACCTACACGGTCTCCGGCCCGGAAGCCTGCCCCGACCGGAGTGCAGTGGTGAATGTGGTGGAGGTGAGCGCTCCGAACGCAGGGTTGGACGGCATCCTGCAGGTGTGCCCGGAGAACAGCGGAGCGGCGCTATTCCCGGAATTGGAGGGCACACCCCAATCCGGAGGCACATGGTCCGCCCCGGATGGTTCGCTTACGGATGACACGTTCGAAGCGCAGAGTGAAGCGATCGGCATGTACCGCTACGTCGTTTGGGGTCAAGCGCCTTGTGCTCCGGATACCGCAGAGGTCGCGGTATCGCTCCATCCCCTTCCGTTGGTCGATGCCGGATACGATGGGTTGACCTGTACGTTGGGGTCGGAAGTACACGCATCAGGCAACTTTGCAAGCGGTATTTGGACAGGTCCGGCATCGGTCACCTTCAGCGATGCCACCTCCCCTAGCACCCAAGTGTTCGCAACCGTTGGCGGCGATGTGGACTTACAGTGGTCGGCTACCAGTGTGGATGGCTGTGCGGGAGCGGATTCGGTGCGCATGACCTTCACCGAAGAGCTTGTTCCCGTGACGAACGTCAGTGACCCCATCTGCTTCGGGGGATGCAGCGGCGTGGCCAACCTGAGCGCAAGCGGGGGGAACAGTGCGGACGGCACCTATGGCTACCAATGGACCTCCGGTCTTACGGGACAGCTACCGGAAGTGATAGGCTTGTGTGCTGGCGAATACACCTTCGAGGTCACCGATGACAATGGATGTTCCGCGGTGGCCTCATTCACGCTGAACGATCCGGAACCGGCGGATATCGATGCCTTGTTGGTTGTGGATGAGACCTGCCCGGGTACCTGCGATGGGCGCATCATGGTGGTGGATCCAGCAGGAGCGCGATACAGCTTGGACCAAGGCAGCACGTATCAAGCGCAGCCCGTGTTCGGCCCGTTGTGCCCCGGACAATATGTCGTGTGGATGGAGGACGAGGACGGATGCCTCGCGGTGGATCCCGCGACCATTGTTAGCCCGCCTCCCGTCCTTGCTGGCTTCACCATGAGCACTGATACCGTGTTCCTTTCGGCCCCCTTGGTGGAGTTCTACAACACCTCGAGCACCAATGCCACACGCTTCGTATGGGACATGGGCGATGGGCGCACGGAGGAAGGACCCGATCCCGTGCACAGCTTCCCCGCAGCCCTAGGCGACCGCTACACGGTCTGCCTCACCGCGTATGACGCCAACAACTGCCCTGACTCGGTCTGTGCTCCGATCGAGGTGCTGGATGTGTTGCTCGCCTTCGTGCCCAACGCGTTCAGTCCGAACGGAGATGGCAACAACGAAGGCTTCGGTCCGGTGTTCAATATCCCTTGGGTGAAGGACTACACCTTCCTGGTGTTCGATCGTTGGGGCGAGGAGTTGTTCGCGAGCACCGTGGTGGGCGGTCAATGGGATGGCACCTATGGCGGACAGCCTGCCAAGCCCGATGTCTACGTATGGAAGTTGGCCTGCACGGATGCATTGACCGGGGAGCCCGTGGACCGGATGGGGCATGTGACGCTACTGCGTTGAACGTACCACCAGGTAACAATGAGGAAGCCCGGCTCATCACCGGGCTTCCTCATTGTCGTGGTGATCACTGTCGCTAAACGTCCAACTTCGCGTAGATCGCGTTCTTCTCGATGAACTCGCGGCGGGGTGGCACTTCATCGCCCATCAGCATGCTGAAGACGCGATCGGCCTCGGCGCCACTTTCGATGGTGATCTGGCGAAGGGTCCGACGGCTGGGATCCATGGTGGTCTCCCACAACTGCTCGGCGTTCATCTCACCCAGGCCCTTATAGCGCTGGATACCGATGCTGGCTTCCTTGCTCGCACCCTTCATGCGTTCAACGGTGGCATCACGCTCAGCCTCTGTCCAGCAATACACCTGCTCCTTGCCCTTCTTCACCATGTACAGCGGCGGCGTGGCGATGTAGAGGTATCCATGCTCGATCAGCGGTTGCATGTGGCGGAAGAAGAAGGTCATGATCAACGTCTGGATGTGGCTGCCGTCCACGTCAGCGTCGCACATGATGACGATCTTGTGGTAGCGCAGCTTCTCCATGTTGAGCGCCTTGCTATCCTCCTCGGTGCCGATGTGCACACCCAGCGCAGTGTAGATGTTGCGGATCTCCTCGTTGTCCAGGATCTTGTGCTGCATGGCCTTCTCCACGTTGAGGATCTTGCCTCGCAGGGGAAGGATGGCCTGGAACTCGCGGTTACGGCCTTGCTTTGCCGTTCCTCCCGCGGAATCTCCTTCGACGAGGAAAAGCTCGCTGGCACTGGCATCCTTGCTTTGACAGTCGGCCAATTTACCAGGCAATCCACCGCCGGAGAAGGCGCCCTTGCGCTGCACCATTTCGCGGGCTTTACGCGCGGCATGGCGTGCCGTGGCGGCGAGGATCACCTTGTCCACGATCTGCCGGGCATCGCGTGGGTGCTCCTCCAGGTAGTTCTCGAGCATCTCGGCCACGGCGATGTTCACCGCACCACTCACTTCGTTGTTGCCCAGCTTGGTCTTGGTCTGCCCTTCGAACTGGGGCTCCTGCACCTTCACGCTGATCACTGCTGTGAGGCCCTCACGGAAGTCATCGCCGGATATCTCGAACTTCAACTTCTGCGTGGCTCCGCTGGCATCTGCATACTTCTTCAGCGTACGCGTGAGGCCCATGCGGAAGCCGGCCAAGTGCGTACCTCCCTCGTGGGTGTTGATGTTGTTGACGTAGGAGTGGATGTTCTCGGAGTACGAATCGTTGTACACCATGGCGATCTCCACGGGGATCCCTTGCTTCTCCCCTTCCATGTAGATCACGTCCTCGATGATGGGAACGCGCGTGCCATCGAGGTAGCGTACGAACTCCACCAGACCCTTCTCGCTATGGAAGCTCTCCATGATGAAGCTTCCATCATCGTTGGTGCGGCGCTCATCGGTCAGGGTCAACTTGATACCCTTGTTCAGGTAGGCCAATTCGCGCAAGCGGGTGGCCAGGGTATCGAAGTTGTATTCGCTGGCTTGGAAGATGCTCAGGTCGGGTTGGAACGTGACGATGGTACCGCGATAGTCGGTGGTACCCACTTCCTTCACAGCATACTTCGGCTTTCCTTCGCTGTATTCCTGCTGGTACATCCTACCGCCTCGATGGACCTCGGCCAACAGCATGGTGCTCAGTGCGTTCACACAGCTCACACCCACCCCGTGCAGGCCGCCGGAGACCTTGTAGCTGTCCTTGTCGAACTTGCCACCGGCATGAAGTACGGTCATGACCACTTCCAAGGCGCTCTTCCCCTCCTTCGCATGCATATCGACCGGGATACCCCGACCGTTGTCCTTCACACGGATCCCGTTGGTGGGCAGGATGGTCACCTCCACCGTATCGCAATGACCCGCCAAGGCTTCGTCGATGGAGTTATCGACCACCTCGTACACCAGGTGATGCAGGCCTTTCACGCCCACATCGCCGATGTACATGGCGGGGCGTTTACGCACGGCCTCAAGGCCTTCCAGTACCTGGATACTATCCGCCGAATAGCTGGCGGCATCCTTCTTCTTCTCGCTCATTTCAAGTACGGTCTCAGACATGGTTCCGATCGATCAATGCCCTCTTACAGGGAAAGGCTCGCGAAGATACCTCATCCGCAGGGCCGGAAGAAGGCATTTTCCCAACAAAGACGCGGGTTCTGTTGATAATTAACACTGTGCCGGAGCTTGCATTTCCGACCGGATCCATTATGCACGGGAATACAGGACACGCTCTGCCCGGAACGGGCCCTTCGGGGCCACTGGTAACCAGCGCTTTAGAATGCGTAGGTCACACCCCCGAGCAGCAGCCCACGTTGCACCGGGTACCGGTACCAACGCTCGTACTTGCTCGCGCTCAGGTTGCTCATGTCCACGAAGATGCTCAATCGCTTCGTATACCGATACTCCAAGCCCAGGTAGAGGTCCAGGTAACCGTCGAGGTCCACGCTCGAACTGGGAACCAGCACGGTCAACCCGCCTTGCGTGATGGTATCCCCCAGACGGAATGCCGGACGTTTGCCCAAGAACTGGGCCTCTGCCTTCACGATGAGCTTGCCGCGCATGTCATAGCGCCCGCCGAAGGTGAGCTGGTACGGAGGCAGGTTCCACGCTTCCAATTGCACCTTGGTCTTATAGGTGAACACGTCGACCCGAGCGGAGAACGAGATGGCCTCCTTCCTGCGGTAGTTGACCTCACCGCTCAGGTCCAACACATCCACGCGGTCGTATACCACATCCATGCGATCGCCGAAGGGCGCGTTGCTCACGTTCACATACAACGGCATCGCGTCCTGCCTGCTCTTGCTCACGCGCACATCGAAGCCCAGGTCACTGCTGAAGCTGCCACGCAATCCGCCGTAGAGGTCGTACATGAGGCTTGTGTTGGCCAAGGCAGGAGCCCCGATCAACCAGGGGTTGGCCTGCGTGAGGCTGCGAAAGCTGTTGCGTCGGCGTTCGCCGTGAAGTCCCGCGTAGGGGATCAGGATGTTGTTGAACAGGCTGTAATGGGCATAGGCCTGGGGATAGAAGTGGAAGGTGGTGGAACCCAACGCATCCACGAACAAGCCCACGCCCACCCGTACGAGGTAGGCATCACCCTTGGTGCTCACATGCGGCTGCAGACCGACCAATGTCCCGTTCTGACGGAATTCGGCCAGGTCCTTCACCACCCCCTTGTACGCGTTGTTGTCGATCAGCAAGGAACCGCCATAGGTCTCAGCTCCTACCGTCATTTGGCCGGTGGCGTTCACACGCATGTTCGTCTCACGGCTCTCACTCAGGTTGCTGTAGCTATGGACCTCCAAGCCCACATCGTGCGTGAACTTGGTGCTATCCGTGTACAGACTGCGCAGGCGCCCAGCGAACCAGATGTCGTTGTAGAACTGCTTGCGGGCATCCTCTGGCGCATCCAAGGCATCCAACGCGTCATTGATACTGTCATTGGCGGCATAGCCGTAGTAGCTCACCCGGCGTCGGTCATACATCAATCGTCCTGTGGCCTCGTGGTCGGGTAGGAAGTGTTTGTAGTAGCCATCCACACTGTTGAAACTGTATACACTGGGCCCCACGTCATCCAAGCCACCGTTGCTGCTGAAGTGCTTGGCATGGATGCCGTATCCGTTCTTGCGCGACCGCGTTTGATCGAAGTAGAGCTCGCCCAACGGGGTGGTGTAGAGTCCGAAGCCGGCCTTCACAAAGCCCTTGTACAACTGGGGTTGCGGAGCGAGCACACTGAGCTTGGCCGCGGCGATGCTGTCCACCTTGGCCGGGATCTCGGCCTTCACGGGCAACACGTCGTAACGGACCGGCAACGTGGGCAGGATGGTATCGATGGGCTCGGGACGCAGGTCGATCTTCTGAGCGTCCATGAGCGTGGGACTGTAAACCCCTTGGATGATGTACTCACCGCCGGGATTGGTGACCTGTGCGAGCGCCGGGGCCACCAACAGGCCAAGGATCGGGATAAGGAGCAGGTTCTTCATGGCGATCACTGGCCGTCGGTGTTAGCGGGAAGGGGCAGTTCCAGTTCGTCCTGTGCGGGTGGCGCCAGTTGCTGGACCTCACTGGCATTGATGGCATCCAATCGTTGCTGGGCCTGGGCCACCAGCTCGGGCTCCTGCACGTGGTCGATCACGCTCTGCAGGGTGGCCTTGGCTTGGAAGCGGTCGTTGAGTTGCACATACACATCGCCCAACAGGATGAATGCACGCGCCTTCCAGTGGTCGTAGCTGGGATAGCGCTTCACCAGATCGAAGACCTCCGTCTCGGCCTTGCGGAACTGGCCCTGCAAGTGGCGCACATAGGCCATGTGGTACTTCGCCTCGGCACCCAGGTGATTGGTGCTGGCGGTGCTCACCGCCTTGAACTTGGTGTAGGCCGCATCGTTATCGCCCTTGGCCAGTAGGCCATGCGCCACCGTCAAGCCCGCATCGGCCTTCAGGTCGGCGGTGGCGTTGCTGTTCGCCGCTACACGTTCAGCGGCCGTGGCCGCTTCGGCCATCCGACCCAATTCCTTCAGGCAGCGCATCTGACCCACTTGGGAGGCCAGCGTGTTCCCAGGGAAACTCGCCACCGGCTCCAACTTGCGGTAGTATTCCAAGGCGCCCTCCCAACGCTTGTCGCGGTAGAGGATGTCACTGGCACCATAGAGCGCGCTCTCCATGAAGTCGGTGCCGTTACGCTCGATCACGGCCTCCAGATCGGGCAGTGCCGCCTCGTAATTGGCCGCGCGGTAGTTGCAATCACCCCGATAGAACAAGGCATTGAGCGAGTAGGCGCCGTTCGGGTACTTGTTCAGGTAGTCGCCGAACGCACCGATGGCCTGGGGGCACTTCTCATCGAAGTAGAGCTTCTCCGCACTTCGGAAGTACTTCTCATCCAGGTCGAGTGTGCTGGGGTCCACGAATTGAAGGGAGCGCACATAGGCCTCATACTCGCTCACCTGGCCCTTCTCCACGTAGATGCTCTCCAGTCCTGCCAAGGCATCACGCGAACCGTCCATGGTGGGGTACTGGGCCACGATGGCCTTGAAGCCGGCGATCGCTTGGTCCACCCGGCCCTGCCGCTTGTGGATCAGCGCGCTCTGCAACATGCTTTGGCGCACGTGCGGACTGTTGGGATGCTGCTCCACAACTTGGGCATAGTACTTCATGGCCTCCGTATCGTTGTCCAGGTTGATGTAGGTCTCTCCCAACTGGAACTTGGCATCGGCGGCATAGCGGGAATCCGGCTTCTCCGTCAGTAGGCCCTTGAGGGTGGTGATCTTCTCGTTGAACTGGCGCTGGAGACCCTGGCAAACCCCCTTCTGGTACTGGGCGTAGTCCCGATCAGGTGAGCCGGTCCGCATGGCATCATCGTACCACTTCACAGCCTGCACATTGTCCTTCATCACGAAATAGCAATCCCCCGTCCTCAGCATGGCATCGGCGCGTTGGCGGCTCTCACCAGTGCGTGCGCCCACATATCGGCGGAAGGCGGTGGAGGCCTCGTCCCATTGCTTCAGTTTGAAGAAGGTGTAGCCCATGCCATAACCAGCCTGTTCATAGAGCTCGGTGCTGTAGGCCCCAGGTGCGTTGCGCAGGTCGTCATACTTCCGCAATGCCGCGGGCAGATCGCCTTGGCCGTAGTAGCTCTCGGCCATCCAGTAGTGGGCCTTGGCGTTCACCTGCTGGCTCACGGGATACTTCAAGGCACGTTCGAAGAAGAGCGCGGCATCCGCATACTTGCGGCCTTCGTAGAGCTCCACGCCACGGTCATACGCCAGCTTCTGATAGGCCTCTTTCAAGCGTAGGTCCTTGTTCTGGATCTCGTCCAGCGCGGCCAGAGCGTCCTCATAGTTCTTGGTCTTCAGATACACGTTCAGCAGGAACTCGTAAGCCTCGTCCTTGCGCGGCGTATCGGGATAGGTGCGCAGGTAGTTGCGCAGGGCGCTGATGGCCTCGTGGTAGGGGTCGAAGCTCAGCTCATAGCTCAGCTTGGCGTAGTTGAAGAGCGCATCCTCCTTCACCTTCACATCGCTGCCGATCTCGTAAGCCTTCTTGAAGGCCGTGCGGGCGTAGTTCTTCTCGTTCAGCTTCAGGTAACAGTCGGCCATGTGGTAGGTGGCCAGCTGCGCGATGCTGTCGGTGCCATTGGCCACCAGGTTGAACTCGGCCAGGGCTTTCTGACAATCCCCGGTGCGGTAATAGGCGTAGCCGAGGATGTATCGATCACCGCGTTCCACACTGGCTCGCTGGGCGCTCTTCTGCAGGTAAGGCAATGCCTCCGCGTAATTCCCGCGCCGGTAGTTCGCCTCGCCCGCCAAGCGGTTGATCTCGTTGATGCGTTTGGTGCCCTCGGGGTCCTCCAACAAGGGCTTCACATAGGTGTTCAGCTCGTCGTACTTGCCTTGCAGGAAGAGGATCTCGGCGATGTAGATCGGCACCACCTTCCCGAAGTTCTCGTCGTTCTCCAAGCTTCGGAACCCGGTGAGCGCCGTCTCGTAGTTGCCCCGCTCGTAGTGGATATGGGCGGCAGTAATACCGGCTGGGAATGGCATAGGGGCCCGGTGCCGTTCTGCACCTCGGCGAATTCCCCCCAAGGCCTTGTCCTTGTCCTGCTCCTGGAAGTAGGCATAGCCGCGCTTGAACCGGTATTCCTCCAGGTCCGATGGCGAAAGGCTGAAGCGGTCCACCTGATCGCTCCAGGCCAGGGCATCCTTCCATTTTTTCTGTGAGAAGGTGTGCTTGAACAGCTCGAACCGGACGGCGCCCACGTGCAGGTCCTCGGGATGCTCGGCCATGAAGGTGGTCAGTCGGTAACCGGCATCATCATTGAAGAGCCGCACCGCGCAGAGGGCGCTGTAGAACTCGGCCTCCACGCGGGTGGCGTCGTGCTTGTCGCCGATACGTGCCACCACCTGCCCCAATTCATACTGCGCCGCACCGTACTTGGCCTTGCTGAACAGGTCCATGGCATTGGCCAGGTCGGCGTTGGCATGCGCGTAGTGGGCGGGTCGTTGCGCCACCGCATCGGACAGGAGCATCAAGGCCAGTGGAATAGCCAGCAGCACGCGTCGGTTCACCATCGGGGGAAGGGGCTTCATCAAGTGGTCAAAGTTCTCGGGGCTGTAGGGCCTTGGCAGGTAAAGCGGAACGTACTTATCCACGCGGAGGTGTTCACCTGGCGCAGGGCGCTCGGGGGGCAATTCCCGGGCCACGCCATGGATGCCATCGCCATAACCCGGGCCATCCTCGGAGGAACAACGCAGGCCATGGGCTGAATTTTGCGCTTGAACCCGAAGCCTGCCTCACGGCAGCTACAACCATGAGCGACTCCCCTATCATCCTGCTGCACGGCGTGCGCATCTTCCAGCGCGAGAACCTGGTGTTGAACAACGTGGACCTCAGTGTGCAAAAGGGCGAGTTCCTGTACCTCATCGGCCGCACGGGTAGCGGCAAGAGCAGCCTCATGCGCACCCTTTATGGCGATCTACCACTGAAGGAGGGTGAAGGGCACGTGTGCGGCTTCGATCTGTCCAAGCTGAAGCGCTCCCAAGTGCCTTACCTCCGCCGGAAGATCGGCATCGTGTTCCAGGACTTCCAGCTGCTCACCGACCGCACGGTGAACGACAACCTCCTCTTTGTGCTTCGGGCCACGGGCTGGAACGAGGCCAAACGGATGGATGAGCGTGTACAACAGGTATTGGAAAAGGTGGGGCTGTCCAACAAAGGATATAAGATGCCGCATGAGCTGAGCGGCGGTGAGCAACAACGCGTGAGCATCGCACGGGCCCTGCTCAACGACCCCGAACTGATCCTGGCCGACGAACCCACCGGCAACCTCGACCCCGATACCACCGGGGAGATCCTGGACCTCTTGATCCAGATCAGCCACAGCGGCCGCAGCGTGATCATGGCCACGCACGACTACACCCACATGAAGAAGTTCAATACCCGGGTGGTGCGCTGCGAGAATGCCCAATTGCTGGAGCTGAGCGCGGCCGGCGCGGTGTAGTAATGAGGGTCGGCTACCCTCTTCACTACACCGTGCCCTATCCCAACAACCCCACGATCCGCTCCGCGTTACGCCTGTTGCTGAAGCGCTCCTCCAGCACGGCCACACGCCGCTCCAGGCTTTGGCCGTTGCACGGTTTGCCCATGCATGCAAGGATGCTGTTACGCATGGAGGCGGGATCGTCATGCACGTGGCATAACTCCTCCAGTCCGGTTCCTTCCACCATGGGCGTGTTACACACCACATGCCTGCCTGCGAACAGGCAGAGCAACAACTTCAACTTGATGCCCGTGGCCTGGAAGGTCGGCAGCACATTCACCTGGGCTTCACGTACCAAGCGGTGGATCTCCTCCGTACCGATGTTCTCGCGCAGCTCCACGTTCGGGGCCCTGCCCACTTCGCGCCGGAGTTCCACACTCGCATCGCTCCCTGCGACGATGAGCTTCACCTTCAAGTCGTTGAAGACCGTACGCACCAAGTACAGCGCGGCCTGATCGTTCTCGGGTACACCGAGGGCGCCATGGTAGAAGGCGTAGTCGCCCAGCCCGCTCGGCACAGCAACCCGATCCACGGCGTGGAAAGCGGGGATATGCGTCACATTATGGAAGTGCGAACCGAAATACAGCTCGTCCTTGGGAGAGATGGCCAACACATGATCGGCCTCGGCCAGCACCGGCTCGAAGCGTTGCAACTTGTGCGCCTCGTTGATGAAGTACGTGCGGCGGAAGGTGTTGTTGGCCGCTTTGGCCAGGGCTCCGTAGTAATCGTGCTCCACGTTGTGGGCGCGTACGATGCGTTTACGGCCATGCAACCGGGGGTCACCTAGGTAATAACAGCAGTGCAGGCCCTCGAAGAGGATGGGGTGCTCGTCCTTCAGCAACCGCTCCACCAGCGCCTCCCCACGCCGGCTCACCACCACATAGGGTAGACTGTTCAGCAGTTGAAGCTTGCCCGTTCTTCGGGGATAGTAATGCACCGATGCGCAGAGCTGTTCCAATTCCTTGGATCGCGGACGGCCGTACTGGAAACAGTGGAGATGTACCTGAACACCGAGCTCCGCCAAGGCCTTCACCTTGTAGTACACATCGATGACCCCTCCGTAGCTCGGGGGGCAAGGGACGTCGAAGCTGACGATATGCAGGTGGAATTCAGCCAATGCTCTGGAACAGCGCCGTCAACACGGCTTTTTCGCGCTCGCCGTCCAGCGAAGCGGCCGCGAAAATAGCGTTTTGGCGCAGGGCCGACCGGCGCGCCGCATCACCCGCCAAGGCGCGCACCTCGGCCGCGATCCGCGCGGGATCCGGCGAAGGCACCACCACACCGGCATCGAAACGACGCACGATCCCGGCCACCTCTGGCAGATCCGTGACCAGCACGGGGATATGGGCCCTGAAGTAGTCGAACAGCTTATTGGGCAGGCTGAAGCGGTAGTTCAGGTTGGTGTCCTTGTCCAACGAAAGACCCAGGTCGGCGTTGCGCGTGTACTGCATCATACGCTCGTAGGGCATCCGCGACACGAGCCGCACCCGGTCCTGAAGACCATGCTCCTCCACCATCCGCTTCAATACGGGCCAGGCATCACCCCCTCCCACCAACAACAGGAGGTGATCGGGCAGCTCCCGCATCGCCAATACGGCCTCCTCCCCTCCCCGCTGCACGTTGATCCCACTGCCTTGTAGGATGAGAATGGAGCGGTCCTCCGGAAGCCCCAATTCCTTGCGAGAAGGAAGCGGCCCCAGATCGCGGTGCATGGGGATGTTGCGCACCACGGTGATGTCGTTCCCATAGCGATGACGGTATTCCGCAGCGATGCTGTCGTTCACCGTGACCACGTGTCGCAAGCGTGGGAAGATCCAACGTTCCATGGCCAGCCACACGCGCCGCGCTGGACGCCCCACCAACTCCGGCACCTCCGTGAAGTACTCGTGACTGTCGTAGACCAGTTCGCTACTTCGGAGGCGGGCCGCAAGAAAGCCGGCCAACAAGGTATCCAGGTCATTGGCTATGATGAGGTCGGCACGCTGCCTTAGAAGCAACAGGAACAGGCGCAGGTTGTATTCAGCATAGAACAGCGCTCCATTCGTGAAGAACAGGCGCAACCTTCGGGTACCATAAGGGCGTTGTAGAGGCAGGCTGCCAGGCAATGAACGCCCGACCAGGAGCACCTCCCAACCCAGCTCACGCAACACCACGCAGGTGCGGTGTACCCGATTATCGGTACTGAGGTCGTTGGTGACGCAGACGATGGCGCGGCGCATGCCTATCCCGGTGGCCTGTGTACAAGACGCCGGGCGGGGCGGTGAAAGTACACGACGGACACCGGTAAACTTGCTGCGTTTCGTAGCCATGGAGATCCATCGACACGCCGATCTACGGCCCTGCACCACCTTCGGCGTTCCTGCTCGAGCAGAGGCCATGGCGCGCTTTCGCACCGTGGAGGAACTTCGCACCCTCCTGCGTTCCAAACAGCTGGAAGGGCTTCCCCGCTTGTTCCTCGGGGGGGGCAGCAACGTGCTTTTCACCCGTGACTGGCCCGGGGTGGTCCTGTTGAACGAGGTTCCGGGCATCGCCGTGGTATATGAGGATGACCATCATGTGCACGTGAAGGCCGGCGCCGGTGTTCCTTGGCACGCATTCGTGGTGCACTGCGTGGAGCACGGCTGGGGCGGGTGGAGAACCTCTCCCTGATACCGGGCAAGGTGGGCGCAGCCCCCATGCAGAACATCGGGGCCTATGGCGTGGAGATCAAGGACACGTTCCAGGAACTGGAGGCCCTGCGCATCAGCGATGGAGAGTTGGTCACCTTCGACCGCGCGGCCTGCCGATTCGGTTACCGCGAGAGCTTCTTCAAGCGCGAAGGACGCGACCTGTTCGTCATTCTCTCGGTCACCTTCCGCTTGGACAAGGCCCCGCATACGCTGCATACGAGCTATGGCAACATCCAGCAGGAATTGGAGCATCGCGGCATCCAGCACCCCACCATCCAGGACGTGAGCGAGGCCGTGATAGCCATACGACGGAGCAAACTACCCGACCCCGCGGTACTTGGCAATGCGGGCAGCTTCTTCAAGAACCCGGTGGTCGATCCCCTCGTGCTGGAGGCCATCCGGGCGGAGTATCCGGACGTGGTGGCCTACCCGGCGGAGGGTGGGTACAAGTTGGCGGCGGGCTGGCTCATCGAGCGCGCCGGCTGGAAAGGACACCAGCGCGATGGGCACGGCGTACACGACCGGCAAGCACTGGTGCTGGTGAACCATGGCGGTGCCACGGGTCAGCAGGTGTTCGATCTCAGTACGGACATCCTCCGGAGCGTGTATGAGCGGTTCGGGGTGGAGTTGGAGCGCGAGGTGAACATCCTCTGATAACGGGCGTTCAGCATTCCACGCCGGTACAACGTCCTGGTTGCCGCGGATGCCAAGATGCACGAACTTCGTACCGTGATGTTCCGCAAGGTCGTTCTGTTGGCGTGCGCTGCCACCTTGATCATGCAAGGTTGCCGAAAAGACCCTTCCCTGGAAGAGGTGAATGGCCCGCCATCCCCCGGCCCCACCCCGCTCAGCCTGAACATTCCAGCATGGGCGCTGGACAGCATCCATCCTTTGAACCTACCCTATGACAATCCGTTGACGGTGGAGGGTGTGGCCTTGGGGCGAAGGCTCTTCTACGAAGAGGCACTTTCCAATGACTACAGCCTCAGTTGCGCCAATTGCCACCGGCAAGAGCATGCTTTCAGCGACCCCCGACAGTTCTCCATCGGCACCGATGGTAGTGTGGGGCGCCGGAACAGCATGACCATCCAGAACGTGGCTTGGGACCACTTCTTCTTTTGGGACACCCGCGCCCTGAGCTTGGAGCTTCAAGCACTGGCCCCGGTGACCAACCACGTGGAGATGCGGAACACCTGGCCCACGGTCGTGCAACGGCTGGCGCAACATCCGGAGTATCCGCGCCTCTTCGAACAAGCCTTCGGCACAGCGGGTATCGACAGTTTCCGGGTGGCTTTCGCAATTGCCCAGTTCGAACGGACCCTGTTGACCTTCGATTCACCGTACGATCGGTACGTGCATGGTGGCGACCTCAGCGCCATGACCGAACAGCAGGTGCGCGGCATGCAGTTGTTCTTTGGTGAAGCGCGCTGCAACGATTGCCACGCCGCCCCCCGGATCCAGGACCATGGTGTGCAGAACATCGGCTTGGGCCGACACGAAGAGGACCTCGGCTTGATGGAGGTGAGCGGCGTGGAGGCGCACCGCGGTCGATTCAAGAACCCGAGCCTGCGCAATGTGGCGGTCTCAGCGCCCTACATGCACGACGGACGCTTCGCCACGTTGGAAGAGGTCGTTGATTTCTATGGGGACGATGTGGATATCGCGGACCCGAACCTCGATGAGCACATGTTCGGTTGGACCCTTGGCCTCGTGGACCTCGACGCACAGGAGCGCGCCGACCTGGTGGCCTTCCTACATGCCTTGACCGACGAGCGGTTCCTGACGAACCCAGCGTTCAGCGATCCCGAGTGAGACCGTTCCCTCACCGCATCGCATCTTCACGCACCATCCTAGCCTGCATACCATGAACCTACGCACCCTTGTTCTGCCGTTCCTGATCGCGAGCGCAACGCTCTTGGCCCAACGCCAGCTCACCCTGCGCGATGCGGTGTTGAAGGCCGGAACTGACCTGGCACCCGAGCGCATACGGGGCCTGCAATGGATCACGGGATCGAACACCTACAGCTACGTCAAGGACAGCGTACTCATGCAAGGTTCCGTTGGAAAGTCCATGGATGCGCCCATCGTCCACTTGCGTGCGCTCAATGCCCTGCTACCGGATAGCCTGGCCCTCCGCAGCATGCCGGCGGTGGAGTGGCTGGACCGTGATCGGTTCCGCTTCACCCATGCCGGCCGGATCCACATACACGACCGCGCCACGGGCTCGCTTCAGCAATTGCTACAACTTCCTGCCGACGCGGCCAACCTGGATATGGCCCCCATCAACACCGGCATGGCGTTCACGCAGGGCAACGACCTGTATGTACAGCGACCGGGTGATCGGGAACCCATCCGAGTGACCTCCGATGGTGCCGATGGCCTGGTGAACGGTCAGAGTGTGCACCGGCAGGAGTATGGCATCACCAAGGGGACCTTCTGGTCGCCGAACGGCGAGGGGCTTGCATTCTACCGCATGGATGAGCGGATGGTCACCACCTATCAGTTGGAGGATATCGGCACGAAGCCGAGCACCTTCAACGCTATTCGTTATCCCATGGCGGGCCAGACCAGCCATCAGGTAACCGTGGGTGTGTATGACCTGCGTGACGGCAGCACACGCTTCCTACGCACCGAGGGAGCTGCGGATGATTACCTCACCAATATCAGTTGGAGTGCGGATGGTCGTCACATCCACATCGCGCACCTCGACCGTCGGACGGAGAACCTACGTCTGGTGCGCTACGATGCAGTATCCGGATCACCGGTGGCCACCCTGCTCACCGAACATGATGCGAAGTACCTCGAACCCGAGCATCCTGCACGCTTCCTGCGTACTCGCCCGGGCCAATTCCTCTGGCAAAGCGACCGCGATGGCTGGGACCACCTGTTCCTCCACGATATCGCCAAGGGAACCACGCGCCAGTTGACCAAAGGCGCATGGAACGTGAAGGAGGTGCTGGCGGTGGACCCCAAGGAAGGCTTCGCGGTGGTCGAAGGCACGGCAGCGATCGACCCCAAGGTGCCCACCGGGGCCTTGGAGACACACCTCTACCGCGTGGACCTGGCATCGGGTAGGACCACCCGCCTGACTGCGGAAGCGGGCACCCATCATGGCCTGCTCAGCGAGGACGGCCAATGGCTCTTGGACGTTTGGAGCAGCACACGTGTTCCCGGGAAGGTGGAACTACGCGATACGCGTACCGGTGCCGTGGCCAAGACCTTACTGACCTCCAAGGACCCGCTACAAGACTTCACCGTTGGCACGATCGAACTGATCACCGTTCCCATTGCGAACGGGGATCATGCCAATGCCCGGTTGCTCAAGCCCAGCCACTTTCGACCGGACCGCCGCTATCCGGTGCTCATTTATGTGTACAACGGTCCACACGTGCAATTGGTCACCAACAGCTTCCTGGGCGGAGCATCACACTGGATGCTGGAAGCTGCCGAGCGGGGATACCTGGTGTGGACATTGGATGGTCACGGCAGCGCACACCGCGGTCGGGCTTTCGAGCAGGCTGTTCATCGGCAATTGGGGGTCACGGAGGTGAAGGACCAGTTGGAAGGCGTGGAACACTTGAAGCGCTACCCCTTTGTGGATGCGGGTCGGATCGCAGTGCACGGCTGGAGCTTCGGCGGACACATGACCACGGCCATGCTGACGCGTCATCCGGAGGTGTTCGCAGTAGGCGTGGCGGGCGGTCCGGTCATGGACTGGTCGCTCTATGAAGTGATGTACACCGAGCGCTATATGGACACCCCTACGGAGAACCCGGAAGGTTACGCCAACACGGCGCTCCCTGCGCTGGCCGACCAACTTCAGGACGACCTGTTATTGATCACCGGAGGTGCCGATGACGTCGTCCTGCCCCAACACAGCCTATCCTTTGTCAAGGCGTGCGTTTCCAAGGGTATCCCCGTGGACTTCTTCGATTACCCAGGGCATGGTCATAATGTGCGGGGCAAGGACCGCCTCCATCTTATGGAGAAGGTGTTGCATTATGTCGACCAGCGGTTGTTGCCACAGCGATGATCCCCAGGGAAAGGATCCCTAGCTTCGCACCGGAACGGTTTCGCTGGATCGCGGGCCGTTCCTTGCTTAGTACCCTGACCCAGCCCATGAAACAACTGTACGCGCTACTGTTCGCACTCCCGCTCGCCGCCAATGCTCAGACCATCCACAACGTTTCCGTGGGTGGCAGTACCGCTGGTGGACCGCTTCCGTTCTATAACCCACAGAACATCACCATCGACATGGGTGATATCGTACGCTGGACCAATTCCTCGGGCACCCACAACGTCAACGGCAGCACCTCCATCTTCCCGGCCAATCCTCAGGGGTTCTCGTCGGGTCAGCCGGCTAGCGGAGCGTGGTCCTTCCAATTCACGTTCACCATACCAGGTGTCTACAATTACCATTGCACGCAGCAAGGGCACAGTGCCACACAGTTCGGGTCCATCACGGTGATCAACACGACGTCGGTGGCCGAGCCCACGACAGCTGGTGCGTTGGCACTCTACCCGGTACCGGTGCAGAGTTCCCTTACGGTTGAACTCGCCTCCGGTCTCATCCACAGCATGGAACTCATCGCGCTGGACGGCCGCACCGTGGCTTCCATCGCTGGTTCTCTTGCCGATCATCAAGTGGTGGAGCTCAGCGGTGTACCTGCTGGTCAGTACATCGTACGCATCACCGACAACAACGGATCGATCAGCGCGCAGCGCTTCAGCAAGTATTGATCGGATCGTCCGGTCAACAGGCCCTCAGGGGGTCCGTACGAGGCGCATGCTTCGCCGGAGACCTTGGGGGCCTTGTACATTCAGGACGTACGCACCTGGCGCCTCGGCCAGCAAGGGAAGGATGAAGGCATGTTTGCCTTGCCCCAGGTCGCCCTCGTGGAGAACGGCGACCGATCGCCCCATCGCGTCGTGCAAGACCACCCGATACCTGCCCTGCAACTCCGTTCGCAACCACGCTTGAGCATCCTCGGAGGAAGGATTGGGATACGCATACAGATCGAACGCCGCTCCTGGTGCGGGCCCCTCGATCGCCTGTGCACCTTCGGCAGGAATCGCCAGCGCCGCGAGTGTGGCCATGGACAACTTGGCCAACTTCTCATAGTAGGGAACATCGAAGTACTGGACCCGGTCGTTGGGTGTGTGGTAATAGGGGTTCCCATCGGCACCGAACTCCTCGATCACCAGGATGGCCCCATACCCTTCGGTCCAGAAGGAGGCATGGTCGCTGTAGGTAGCCCCGGGGTTGGTCAGCAGGAGGTCCAGCTCGATACCATAGTCGGCACGAACAGCGAAGACCGTATCGGCGATGGCATTGGAATTGGCGATCGGTCGAGTATGGATCCGCGCTTTGGTGTCGCCGTTCCCATCGTATGCGATGGCGTCCATGTTCACCACCCCACGGATCAGCGCATCGTTGGCGGCCATCACGCCGGCATAGAACTCACTGCCCACCTTTCCCTGCTCCTCCTCGTCCCATAAGGCGAAGACGATGGTGTACCGGAACGGGATATCCCGGATGAGACGGGCAAGCTCCAACACGGCGGCCACACCGCTCCCATCATCGTCCGCAGCCGGTGCCGCCAGGATCCCAGCGGGCATGGCGTCGTAGTGGGCACAGAAGATGACGATCTCGTCCGGGAACTCGGTGCCGGTCTTGGTCACAAGGATGTTCTTGCCCGTAGCGCTGAAGGTCTGCACCTCGGGCGTATACCCGAATTGGACCAGTTTCTGCTGGAGATAGGCCTGGGCCAGGGCATTGCCCGGGTTATTGGTATGGCGGCTGGTGATGGTGACCGGTCCACTGCCAAGGTCCACGGGTTGTTCCCCGGAAAGCTCGTTCACATAATGGAGCATCGAATCGATGCTGGCCGCGTCCAGAACGGACTGGATGACCGGATGCTGCGCATGCAGCACAGTGGACAGCAAGATCAGGGCGCAAAGGGACAGTGTACGCAACATGTCCCAAAGATAACCGACCCGAACAGGCCGGGCACCGCTTCACCGGCCGATCAATGGTTCACCACGCGTTCCACGAAACGCTGTGTGGCCGTACGCACAACGACCAGGTAGGTCGCCTTGGCCTCGGGTAGGCGCACACGCCATTGGCGTTGCCCAGCAGGCACGGTCGCTGCCACCCGTTGACCGGAGAGGCTATACACCTCCAGTGCGATCACCTGCGCGTTCAGGCCTTCCACGCGCAGCCAACCATCCACCGTGGGATTCGGGAAGATCCGCACACCCAACTCGGCCAGTCCGTCGATCCCCACGGACATATCGGTGGTCTCCACCTCCTTCACCAAGGTCGGTGAACCATCAGCAGCCTCGTACATGCTGCGGAAGGTATTTATAGGGTCCGTATCGAAGCCGAACATCTCGGTCATGTAACGCGGCGGAGCGCTTTGGTACCATACCCGAGCACGCACGGTGATCAGTCCGGTGTAGCCATTCATGGGCACGTGGTAGTGGACCACATCCGAACCGCTACCCTGGTTGCCGAACTCGTCCCGATTGAAGTCGATGTCGCTCTCGGGTACGTTGGCGATCTCGGTCGTATCATACGATGGATGGCTCGTGGTGAAGCCCAATGGGGTCAACCGGTTGTCCTTCAAGTGTGTATTGGCGCGTTCCAGTACCGTGGTGCGATCCCCGTTCACGTCGCCCATCACCATCTCATAGATCTGCGCCTGACCCTCGCTCCGTATCACGTCGTAGTGCGGCTCCCAACTCGCGTCGTGACCCATCACCTCGTAGTTCTCGTCCCAACCACCACTGCGGAAGAGGGTGTCATTGTCGGCATTCATCACCACCAGTTCCACGAAGGCTCGGCGGGCCGGATAGCCCGATGGGAACTTGTGCCCCGCGAGGTTCGTCAACTTCACCGCCACGAAGGCCGTATCCGCATCGCGGCCGGTCACATTGGTCTCCATCAGCAGGGTATTGTTCTTCAACATCCGGTCCGTGCGGGCGATGGTACTGTCGAACTGGGTCTCCGTGGCGGTCAGTCCCAACTCGCTGATGTTGTTCTTCAGCAATTCGAGCATGAAGGTGTTGGCTCCCGCGAAGTGGTGCAGTCCATACGGGCTCTTGCCTTGGAGGAAGAGGTAGTTCGCAGAGATCACCACCGCATCATCGATACGCGGTACGTGACATGCCTGACACGTGACCCCACCCTCCGGATTGGCATCGGTGTCAAACACGGAGTTCACCCATTCGTGGTAGGTGGCCTGCTCGACGAACTGGCCACCGGTCAGGTTCCCATCAAGGTCAGCGGTCTCGGTGATGAGCGTATGGCAGCCTGCGCACAATTCGGCCTTGGGTATATGTGCGCCGAAGAGCGGCTCATAGCCTACGAAGGAGGTCATGGGTGACCCGAATACGTTACCGTACGGACCATAGACCACATTGATCGTATCGAAGTGGAGGTTACCGCTGAATTCGGTGCCGATGCCTTCCTCTCGCTGCATGTGACAACTCAGGCACGAAACGCCATCCAAGGCCACGGTGTCGTGGATCAATTCCGCGATGGAATAGGGGCCACCACCGGTGTACGCCTTATCGAATCGGCCCATCGGCGCATGGCAGGACGTACACTTGTCCTCCAGAGCGGCTTGATGCGCCGGATTCACATTCACTTCATGGCTCACCTTCGCCCGCCAGAACGGGTCACGTGCCGAATTGGCCATCATGGTGCTGCGCCAATCGTCGGAAACGTTCACATCCACACCATTGGCGTCCACCATGGAGTAGTTGTTCACCAGATCGGGACCGTGGCAGCCGTAACAGTTACCACTGGCCATGAAGAAGTTGTTCGCTCCGAAGTTCAGGTCCGTTGCCCCTCCGCCACGGAACGCTGCCAGTTCCTCCGGAGTATGATGCGCACTGGCCTTCGACGGACCACCTTCACGCCATCCCACGAAGAGGGCAACGATAGCCAATGATGAGGTGAGTACCGCGGTGCGAACCACTACTGCGTAACGTTTGGCCATGTGACCTATCCTTTGGAAGCGAAATTAGACCATGTGGCCACCGGGCCTCATGACCACTGTCAACCACACTTGGAAGCTTGAACGGCCCGGACCCGGTCGAGGTTCGTACCACGAGCCTCAGCTACCACGCTGCGCGGACTTGCGCATGGTGGCCGCCTTGGGCTTGCTCGATCCACCGGGCTTGGGAGCTGCCGTCTTCGCGGCATCGGCCTTCACCTTCTTGGCCGCACCTTCCTTGGCGGGTGGCTTCTTGGCGGACTTCGTGCCCTTGACCTCCTCCTTTTCTTCAACGACGGGTTCTTCCGTCCTGGTGAACTCGCCACCTTTCAGCAGTAACCCGTACCACACGAAGAGCTTGCGCACATCGCTGGCATAGATCCGCTCACGGTCATGCTCAGGCAAAGCCTCGCCCAGTTTGGCGAATAGCTCGGCATCGCTAGCCTTCGGGTCCAACGAATTGCCACCCTTTTCCACCTCGTGGAGCTTCTCCAGGACCTTGACCAAGGGGACATCATCACCGGTGGTGAACATGCTGATCTCTTGGAGCGAGCTCACCCGCACGCTGGATGGCACCGGCATACGCTTGCCATCCTCCAGCGACTCCACGATGATCGCTTGGCGACCTTGGGCAATGACACGATACAGACCGGACTTACCGGCAACGGAGATGATCTTGGTGAGGTCCATTCAAAGGGCGTTGTGAGGGCAAACTTACACGTTGCGACCGCATCAGGTCTTTTGCTTCTTCTTCCGGGCGGCCGGGAAGAGGATGTTGTTCAGGATCAACCGGTATCCAGCGGAATTCGGATGAAGGGCCAGGTCCGTGGGTGGATCACCCACCATGTGCTGATAATCCTCGGGATCATGCCCTCCATAGAAGGTCCATTGGCCCAACCCGAACTCCCCGTGGATGTACTTCACCGTGCCTTGGGCCTTGTTCTCACCCATCACGGTCACACCAGGCTTCACCAAGGCGGAGCGGAATGCAGTGGTCTGCCCCATGAATCCGCGAACCACTTGCTCATGGCTTTGGCAGAGCATGGTGGGTACGATATCCCATTTGGCACTGAAATCGAACAGAGTGAAGAAGTCGCGGGGTTGACCGATCCGGCCATGTATGTCGGTGGCATCGATATCACTGAACTCATACACATTCGGATCGGTCACGAGCCTGAAATCCTGAAAGGCGAAGGCCTTGTTGTAGTCGATCCTTTCCTGGGCCTGTGGATCGATGGGGTCGTGATCGAACTCTGCGGTGCAGATATCCACACCCTCAGCCGCCAGAGCGATGTCGTAGGAATCCGTCCCGGAGCACATCGTGAACAAATAACCTCCTCCTGCAACATAATCCCGGATACGCGTGGTCACCGAAAGTTTCATCTCGCTCACCTTGGCATAACCCAACGATGCAGCCAGGGCTTCACTGTCCTGCACCTGCTGCTGATACCACGGGGCATTTCGGTACATCCGGTAGAACTTACCGTATTGACCGGTGAAATCCTCATGGTGCAAATGCAGCCAATCATACTGTGGTAGAACCCCAGCGATGATCTGCTGATCGTAGATACGCTCATAGGGGATCTCCGCATAGGTCATCACCAACGCAACCGCATCATCCCAGGGTTGGAATCCATCCGGAGCGTACACGGCGATCCTCGGCGCCTTTTCCAAACGAACCACCTCCATGTTGGCCGAAGGTTCTGCGATCTCGTTCAATATGACATTCGCTTGACCATCTGCAACGACTTGGAACGTTACCCCTCGAATGGTCAATTCCTGTTCAACGGTCTTGAACTGGTCCAATAAGAAACTGCCACCTCGGTAGTTCAACAACCAGTCAATGGGCACATCGCGTTGCAACGCCCAGAATGCCACCCCGTATGCCTTCAAATGGTCCCGTTGCGATCCATCCATGGGCACCAGGATCTTCGCCGCATGCAGCTGAAGTCCCAGGCAGGTCCCAAGAAGTGCGAGAAGCAGGCGATCAGAACGGAGAGATATCATCCAGGTCGGTGTCATCATTCATGCGGCTCGGACGTGTGATGGTCCTGAAAGGATTCCCCGAAGCGTCATCCGATCCCGTGCCACCAACGTCGAAACCGCCGGTCATCGTCTCCAGGTCGGCGAATTTGGCCAGTTCAGGGATGAACCGAAGACGTACGGTATCCACAGCCCCGTTCCGGTGCTTCGCCACGATCACTTCGCCCACCCCAAGCGTGCTACCGTGCTCATCCTCGTAGATCTTGTAATACTCAGGCCTGTATAGGAAGCACACGATGTCAGCGTCCTGCTCGATAGCACCTGATTCGCGCAAGTCACTGAGCATGGGCCGCTTGTCACCGCCACGGGTCTCCACTGCACGGCTGAGCTGTGACAATGCGATGATCGGTACGTCCAGTTCCTTGGCGATGCTCTTGATGGACCGAGAGATACTACTGATCTCCTGTTCACGGTTCCCACCCTTACTGTCGCCGCCTGCGGTCATCAACTGTAGATAGTCGATGATGATCAGGTCCACATTGTGCTGGCTTTTGAGTCGGCGTGCCTTGGCGCGCAGCTCGAAGATGTTCAGCCCCGGGGTATCATCAATGAAGATCGGAGCATTGGTCAATCGGGCGATGTGTTGGTGCAGGATAGCGAACTCCGAATCGTTCAGGTCCCCCTTCCGCAACTTCTCCGAGCTGATACCCGCTTCACTTGCGATGAGTCGGGTGACCAACTGCGTACTGCTCATCTCCAAGCTGAACACTGCCACGGCGCGATTGTGCTCCACGGCAATGTTGCGGGCCATGCTGAGCACGAACGCGGTCTTACCCATGGCAGGGCGCGCTGCAACGATGATCATATCGCTTCGCTGCCAACCGGCGGTGAGTTTGTCCAATTGCACGAACCCGGTCGGAATGCCACTTACACCTCCGGTCTTGTTCTTGGCACTTTCGATATTCGCGATGGCACCTTGGATGAGCTCGCTCATCGGCTCGTAGTTCCGCTTCAGGTTGCCACTGGTGATGGCATAGAGGTCCTGTTCTGCCTTGTCCAGCAGATCGAACACATCCGAGGTATCGTCGTAGGCATCTCGCGTCATCTCCGCGCTGATGCGGATGAGCTCGCGGAGGATGTGCTTCTGACTGATGATCCGTGCGTGATACTGGACGTTCGCGCTGCTGGCCACCTTGTTGGTGAGCTGGCTGATATAGAATGGTCCGCCCACCACGTCCAGCTCGCCCTTGCGCTTCAGCTCTTCGGTAACGGTCAGGATGTCGATCGGTTGATCGTTACGGAAAAGCCCGAGGATGGCATCGAAGATCTTCTTATGAGCCTCCACGTAGAAGCTCTCCGGCTGGAGGATATCGATGGCCTCGTTCACCGCATTCCGCTCCAACATCAGAGCGCCTAACACCGCCTGCTCGAGTTCCGGAGCCTGTGGAGGAAGTTTTCCTGCCTCCAAGCTGGTTTCCAAAAGGGATGCGGCGGGCCTACGGGCAACGGTACCACGGGAACGGTCGGAGGAACGGGAGGTGGGCTGTGCAGCCATGGATCGGGGTCGGGAAAGCAGTGGGAACGATGACCGTGGCCATCATACCCGATCAAGCGGGGGGATTCTGGAAAAAATGCGCGGGAATGCGGGCTGCAAAAATAGACCAGGATCGACGCGGGTACTGCCGAGAGTATGAACAACTCATCACCACACCATCAACAGTGCGTTCATCCAAGGCTATCCGGTCTTCACGATCGTACCTTGGCCCCATGTTCCGAAAGGCAACTCGCTATGCTGCTTGCCTATGGTTGCTGGCGTGTGTTCCCGGATGCAGAAAGGAGGTTGACGATGAGGCACCCACAGTGCGTATCCTTTCACCTGCTCCGGGTAGCATCGTGCAAGTGCCAGCGACCGTCACCGTAACAGTGGCAGTGAACGACGAACGATCGCTTTCCAGCTTGGTGGTGTCCATTGCAGATGCCGATGGAGTTCCCGTTGCACCCAGTGTGCTGCATGTTCCAAGTGGCCGCTCACAGACCGTTGAATTGGAACTTTCCATAACGGACGAACAGATCACCTCCGGCACCTATCAGCTCATTGCAAGGGCTTCGGATGGCACGAACGATGCGCGCGCATATTCCGCTCTAACGGTCCTGGAGGCTTCATTGCGCACGAAGGGTGTGCTCATCGCTCCACGGAAAGGAGTGGCGCCTGCGACGATCATGGAACTGGATGACGATGGGAACGTAAACGAGTGGGGGTCTCTACCGGATATGGGTGAACTCTCAGTGATCGGACACTCGGTTTTCGCTACCGGATCGATCATCGCCCCCCTTCAGCGACGTGAACATGAGGGCGTGGTCTGGACTATGTTGGCACCGAATGGAACACAGGTATCATCCGAGGCGCCCTTCTTCCACGGTCTACGGGTGGACCCGACCGATGGGCGCACGTACGTCGGGCAGGTCGACGGCATCATTCGCGGATATTCCGCTACAGGCGATGCCGTGTTCAATGGCATGAGCCTGCCCGGGCACCAGAGTCGCACGACCGTGGTGCTCGATGATCGATTGATGAGCGCTGCGTTGCGGACCTCCGATGGACAGTGGTCGCTGGTTGGACACAGTCTTATCGGCGGGGAAGTGCTCAACGATATCCCTTTGGACCTGGCACCGGTCCGATTGGTCGCGCTCGGTAATGATCGTGTGCTTGTCTTCGGACAAGATGGGAACGGTACACGGATCCTTTCCCTGCATGTGCTCATCGGCGGGCCCATTGAACATGCGCAGTTGGCCTCGGTACAGTTGCGGGATGTGGTCACCAGCCCTGCGAACGATCACTTCCTTGCGCTTTCGAACGGGATCATGCGTTATCGCCATTCCACGTTCACCCTCGAGCCGGTCCGGACCGACATCGACGCGCATGCTTTGGCTTGGGACCCGGTGAACGGCGTTCTCTATGCCGCTGCGGGGAACTCATTGCTCCGGTTGGACCCGGCAACGTGGGCTACCATTGCGACCTGGAACATGCCCTTCGACATCGGCGATGTGGAGGTTGTTCTGGATCGTTGACGTTCGGCACGATCAGCGTTTCACAGGCTTGGCATGGAGCACCACGCCCATGTCACAGAACTTGCGTACCCGACGGTCGACCAGCTTATCCGGATCGGTCTTGACCAGCTTGGACAGGTGTTTCAACAACTCGGCCTTCACGAGGGTACAGGCGGCACTGGCGTCGGTATGTGCTCCCCCGATCGGCTCCGGTATGATACCGTCGATGAGCTTGTTGGCCAGCATATCCGTTGCTGTGAGCTTCAACGCCTTCGCTGCCTGTTCCTTGAAATCCCAACTCCGCCAGAGGATCGAAGAGCAGGATTCGGGGGAGATGACACTGTACCAGGTGTTCTCCAACATCAACACCTTATCTCCGATGCCGATACCCAACGCGCCCCCTGAAGCACCTTCACCGATGATCACGCAGATCACCGGGACACGCAGTTGCATCATCTCGAACAGGTTACGCGCAATGGCCTCACCTTGTCCACGTTCCTCGGCTTCCAACCCGGGAAAGGCCCCAGGAGTATCAATGAAGGTCACTACCGGTTTGTTGAACTTCTCGGCAAGCTTCATTAGCCGTAGTGCTTTCCGATAGCCCTCGGGATTGGGCATACCGAAGTTACGGTACTGACGCATCTTGGTGTTGATGCCCTTCTGCTGCCCGATGAACATCACGGTGCGTCCATCGATACTGCCGAAGCCACCCACCATGGCCTTATCGTCCTTCACGGTGCGATCGCCGTGCAGTTCGATGAACGTGCCGCCCGAAACGGCGTCGACGTACTTCAAGGTGTAAGGCCGATCCGGATGGCGACTCACCTGCACACGTTCCCATGGGGTCAGGTTGGCATAGATCGTCCGGCGGGTCTCTTGCATCTTCCGCTCCAGATCGCTCAGGGTGGCCTTCACATCCACATCACTCTGCTGCGCCACTTCCTTCAATTTGGCGATCTGCTCGGCCAGATGTTGGATAGGCTTCTCGAACTCCAGGTAGGTCTCCATGCGGTATCGTTGGAGGAGCGAAGGTAGAAGGAACAGCGTATGTCCCATGGACCATGCGGTACCTTCGCACGCACCAACATCGCTATGATCCTATTCCCGTTCGCCAAGATCAACATCGGTCTGAACGTGGTACGCAAGCGCACCGATGGTTACCACGACATCGAGAGCGTGATGGTGCCGATCCCCCTGTGCGATGCCTTGGAGGTGATCGTGGATGACGCCTTGGCGGAGAACGCGATCCTGTACGAACGCACCGGCATCCCTGTACCTGGGGATCCCGAGAAGGACCTTGTTTTCCGCGCTATTCGTGCCCTTCAGGCACGTGGGGCACTACCAGGTCTGCGTGTCCACCTCCATAAGGTCATCCCGATGGGTGCCGGACTTGGTGGTGGGTCCAGCGATGGAAGCCATGCCCTGATGTTGGTCGATCGTTTGCTGGACCTCAGCGTTCCGACCGAGGACCTCCAGGCGATCGCATCTTCGTTGGGCAGTGATTGTGCGTTCTTCTTGCATGAAGGACCTCATCTGGCCTTGGGCCGGGGCGAGGTGCTGAGCCCGGTAAGGTTGGACCTGACCGGAAAACACCTCGTGCTGATCAACCCTGGCATCCACGTACCCACTGCCGAAGCGTATGGCGGACTTCGTCCTACTGGCAGGACCATGGACCTTTGCGAGAAGTTGGACCGACCGATCGAGGAATGGCACACCTACTTCCCCAATACCATGGAAGAGCCGGTCGCGCGAAAACACCCTGCCATCGGGGAGATCAAGGCGAGGCTCATTGAAAATGGAGCGAGCTATGCAGCGATGAGCGGTTCGGGATCCTCGGTGTATGGGATCTTCACGCTCAAACCGCCGGTCATGGAATGGCCAGTTGGCTACCGGAGTTGGCAGCTCACCTGGTCTTGAGCCCTTCGCGCAGTCGTTGGAGTTCCATCCGAGCCTCTTGGGTGTCGAACGGCTTCGCACGGATGACACCCGTGCGGTCAATGACGAAGAAGGCCGGCGTTGCGGTGATCGCGAATGCCTTGGCGACCGGTCCACCCCAACCGCCAAGATCACATACGATGGGAAGATCCAACCGTTCCTCTTGCACAGTGCCGCGCAACGCGACCAGATCCTCATCAAGTGAAACGCCGACCACGGCCAGTTCCAACGGATCGGCCTCCGCAGCCAGCGCACGCACCGCAGGCATCTCATCGTGGCAATGACCACATGTGCTTGAAAAGAAGAAGAGCAACAGATGGTCCTGGGCGGCATACAGCGCACCTACGGTCATGGTGTCCCCGTGCAAGGGACGAGGAAGCTCGAGATCGACGGGTACCTGAGCTCCGATGGAAACCCTCAATCGTTCCTGCACCATACGCTCCAAGTGCTCATCTGCCGGGTAGTGCGCCTGGGGACCAGCGATATACGTATCCACCAAATGTTCTGCGAGCAGGTCCGGACCGTACGAATGGAAAAGGGTGATGAGTTGAGTTCGGATAGCACACCAAGCCATGCTATCTGACGCGGTCCAGGACAACAACGAGTCACACGTGGCCGCGTATTGCTCCGGTGGACTCGATCGTAGAAAGGCCATGACGGCCTTGGCGTGCAGATTGGAGCGTAGGAGGCGATGATCCGAAAGGTCCACAGCTGACTTCAGCGCATACCAACCCTTCGGCAGTGCTTCCATAAGCGCGGCATCCCGGGTCAATGCATACGTGAAGTAGGAATCGGGATGCTCACTCGCGATGCGTTGCCGTTCACGTGCTTTCCCTTCATCAAGCTGCCCGGCACGGCGGTCAAGCGCAGTAAGTAAAGCCGTGTCAGCAGGATCGGTCGCAGCTCGTTCTGCCCGAACCCCGGCCATGGCTTGCTGGTGTGAACGACTGATCGTCTTGTAGCTCCAAAGCGCTTGGTTCTCAGCAGAGCGCTTTACCGTGATGTGTTCCTGGAGCGGATAACCGAAGAACTCCAGGTCCACAAACCGTTCATTGGGCCCCAGGATCAGGTCGACGTGATCCGTATCGTTGATCCCAAGCTTATAGAAGCCGGCCTCCAGATCCAGCTTGCCCAGATCGAAATTGCCATTGGCATGGATCCGAGCCTGTGCAACAGGCTGGAGGTCACCTCCGATGGTCGCCAACAGGTGGACCGTATCCGGAGTGTGTGGCATGGACTTGAAAACACCACGAACACGTTGTGCATGGCCCACTGTCATGAGCGTGAGTGACAGGACCAGGAAAAGAGTGCGCTGTTCCACGGGATGCAAAGGTGTGTTGCCGGGTGGAAAAAAAAGAACCCCGACCATTGCTGGACGGGGTTCAGATCGGCGACGACATACTCTCCCGGGCTTTTGACCCAGTACCATCTGCGCTGGTGAGCTTAACTTCTCTGTTCGGAATGGGAAGAGGTGGACCTCACCGCAATAGTCACCTGAAATCGTAAAGACGATAACATGTGCTGGACAGGACCAAAACAGCCGGTGACCGCTCCGCGAGCGATCTTGACGGATCGAAAGTCTACGGGTAATTAGTACCACTCGGCTTTGCCATTACTGACTTTACACCTGTGGCCTATCAACGTGGTAATCTTCCACGACCCTTGTAAAGAAGTCTCATCTTGAGGTGGGCTTCGTGCTTAGATGCTTTCAGCGCTTATCCCATCCGAACATAGCTACCCAGCGGTGCCCCTGGCGGGACAACTGGTACACTAGCGGTTCGTCCACCACGGTCCTCTCGTACTAATGGTAGCTCCCCTCAAACTTCTAACGCCCGCAGCAGATAGAGACCGAACTGTCTCACGACGTTCTGAACCCAGTTCACGTGCCACTTTAATCGGCGAACAGCCGAACCCTTGGGACCTTCTCCAGCCCCAGGATGTGACGAACCGACATCGAGGTGCCAAACCATTCCGTCGATATGAGCTCTTGGGAATGATCAGCCTGTTATCCCCGGCGTACCTTTTATCCTATGAGCGATGGCCCTTCCATACGGAACCACCGGATCACTTTGCCCTACTTTCGTACCTGCTCGACTTGTCTGTCTCGCAGTCAAGCTCCCTTTTGCCAATATACTCAACGCACGGTTACCAAGCGTGCTGAGGGAACCTTTGGAAGCCTCCGATACTCTTTTGGAGGCGACCACCCCAGTCAAACTACCCACCACACACTGTTTCCCTGTTTTGCAGGGATTAGACATCAGATGAACGAAGGGTGGTATTTCAACGTTGACTCCACGATGCCTAGCGACACCGCTTCAAAGTCTCCCACCTATCCTACACATCGGGCAGCCGATGTCAATGTGAAGCTATAGTAAAGGTGCACGGGGTCTTTTCGTCCCGCTGCGGGTATCCGGCATCTTCACCGAAACTACAATTTCACCGAGCTCGTGGCCGAGACAGTGCTCAGATCGTTACACCATTCGTGCAGGTCGGAACTTACCCGACAAGGAATTTCGCTACCTTAGGACCGTTATAGTTACGGCCGCCGTTTACTGGGGCTTCGATTCAAAGCTTCGCCTTGCGGCTAACCTCTCCTCTTAACCTTCCAGCACCGGGCAGGTGTCAGGCCCTATACGTCATCTTTCGATTTTGCAGAGCCATGTGTTTTTGTTAAACAGTCGCCTGAGCCTTTTCATTGAAACCCACCGAAATGGGTAGCGCTTATCCCGAAGTTACGCGCTTAATTTGCCTAGTTCCTTAGCCACGGATCACTCGAGCGCCTCAGGATACTCTCCTTGACCACCTGTGTCGGTTTGCGGTACGGGCGGCTTGTATCTGGAGCTTAGAGGTTTTTCTCGGAAGTCTGATTAAGATCACTATCCACTTGCCCGAGGGCTCGCGGTACTGTCCGGTTCGGCAAGATCGGCGGATTTGCCTACCAACCCTATACCTACGCCCTTCAACGCACTATTCCGTCAGTGCGCGGATCGTTCACTCCTTCGTCACCCCATCGCAATGCAAGTCGGTACTGGAATATTGACCAGTTGTCCATCAGCTTCGCCTATCGGCTACACCTTAGGTCCCGACTAACCCTGATCCGATTAACGTTGATCAGGAAACCTTAGTCTATCGGCGGGCAGGTTTTTCACCTGCCTTATCGTTACTTATGCCTACATTTTCTTTTCTGGACGCTCCAGCATGCCTTACAGCACACCTTCGACGCAGACCAGAATGCTCTCCTACCGCCCCATTGGGGCCCACAGCTTCGGTAACACACTTGATGCCCGATCATTATCCACGCCGGACCGCTCGACTAGTGAGCTGTTACGCACTCTTTAAATGAATGGCTGCTTCCAAGCCAACATCCTAGCTGTCAATGCAGTCCGACCTCGTTAGATCAACTTAGCGTGTATTTGGGGACCTTAGCCGATGGTCTGGGTTATTTCCCTTTCGCGCACGGACCTTAGCACCCATGCGCTCACTCCCGAGTACTGATGTTATGGCATTCGGAGTTTGTCCGGGTTTGGTAGGCGGTGAAGCCCCCTAGCCCGATCAGTAGCTCTACCTCCATAACAGTACACTCGAGGCTGCACCTAAATGCATTTCGGAGAGTACGAGCTATCTCCCAGTTTGATAAGCCTTTCACCCCTAACCACAGCTCATCCGAAGACTTTTCAACGTCTACCAGTTCGGACCTCCATTCCGTGTTACCGGAACTTCATCCTGGCCATGGTTAGATCACTCAGGTTTCGCGTCTGCCGCCACTGACTATACGCCCTGTTAAGACTTGCTTTCGCTTCGGCTGCGGGGCTGAACCCCTTAACCTTGCCAGTGACGAGCAACTCGTAGGCTCATTATGCAAAAGGCACGCCGTCATCCCCGAAGGGACTCCGACCGCTTGTAGGCGCACGGTTTCAGGGACTATTTCACTCCTCTGTTCGAGGTGCTTTTCACCTTTCCTTCGCAGTACTGGTTCGCTATCGGTCTCTCAGGAGTATTTAGCCTTGCCAGATGGTTCTGGCAGATTCAGACAGGATCTCACGTGTCCCGCCTTACTCAGGATACCACTAGGTACAGCATGTGTTTCGTGTACGGGACTATCACCCGCTATGGTCCAACTTTCCAGAAGGGTTCCACTACACATACTGAGTCCACATTGTGGTCCTACAACCCCGGTTGCGCCGAAACGCCCCCGGTTTGGGCTGTCCCCTTTTCGCTCGCCACTACTAGGGGGATCACTACTTGTTTTCTTTTCCTCCAGGTACTTAGATGTTTCAGTTCCCTGGGTTAGCTTCCCTTTCGGGTGACTGGTCTTCAACCAGCTGGGTTGCCCCATTCGGAGATCCACGGATCACAGGATATTATGCTCCTCCCCGTGGCTTATCGCAGCCTATCGCGTCCTTCGTCGCCTCTGAGAGCCAAGGCATCCACCGTACGCCCTTAGTAACTTTTCGATCTGCTCGTGATCGTAATTGCTCGGTGGACCGATCACTCGGTCTGTTTTGGTCTGTCCAACATCATGTCAAAGAACGGTGCCCAATGGGCTGCCCGACGTTGTTCACTGGAAGCGAACGTGGTGCGGGCGCAGTGGAGAATATCGGAGTCGAACCGATGACCTCCTGCTTGCAAAGCAGGCGCTCTAGCCAGCTGAGCTAATTCCCCGTTGCCTATCCCTTGGTAGTCCTGCGCAGATTTGAACTGCGGACCTCTACATTATCAGTGTAGCGCTCTAACCAACTGAGCTACAGGACTAGGTGGAAGGTAACGGTGGTACCGTTAAGAAGTATTATCCAACTGAGACAGCAGGTATCGAGCGCCGTATCGCTACGACGAACAGAGACCTGACAACTTACTCTAAAAAGGAGATGTTCCAGCCGCACCTTCCGGTACGGCTACCTTGTTACGACTTAGCCCCAGTCACCGGTTTTGCCCTAGGTAGCTCCTTGCGGTCACCAACTTCAGGCACCCCCGGCTTCCATGGCTTGACGGGCGGTGTGTACAAGGCCCGGGAACGTATTCACCGCATCATGGCTGATATGCGATTACTAGCGATTCCAGCTTCACGGAGTCGGGTTGCAGACTCCGATCCGAACTGAGACGAGTTTTGAAGATCCGCATCTGGTCACCCAGTAGCTTCCCTCTGTACTCGCCATTGTAGCACGTGTGTAGCCCAGGACGTAAGGGCCGTGATGACTTGACGTCGTCCCCACCTTCCTCACCGTTTACACGGGCAGTTTCTCTAGAGTCCCCGGCATTACCCGCTGGCAACTAGAAATAGGGGTTGCGCTCGTTATGGGACTTAACCCGACACCTCACGGCACGAGCTGACGACAGCCATGCAGCACCTCGCACGTTGTCCGAAGAAGATCACGTTTCCGCGACTGTCAACGTACGTTCGAGCCCTGGTAAGGTTCCTCGCGTATCATCGAATTAAACCACATGCTCCACCGCTTGTGCGGGCCCCCGTCAATTCCTTTGAGTTTCAATCTTGCGATCGTACTCCCCAGGTGGATCACTTAACGCTTTCGCTAGGTCACTGACCGTATATCGCCAATGACGAGTGATCATCGTTTACGGCGTGGACTACCAGGGTATCTAATCCTGTTCGCTCCCCACGCTTTCGTGCCTCAGCGTCAGTATCGCCTTAGTAAGCTGCCTTCGCAATTGGTGTTCTGTGCCATATCTAAGCATTTCACCGCTACACGGCACATTCCGCCTACTTCAAGCGCACTCAAGAGCGCCAGTATCAATGGCAAGTCTACAGTTAAGCTGCAGGATTTCACCACTGACTTAACGCTCCGCCTACGCACCCTTTAAACCCAATGAATCCGGATAACGCTTGCACCCTTCGTATTACCGCGGCTGCTGGCACGAAGTTAGCCGGTGCTTATTCCTCCGGTACCGTCAACCCAGGACACGTCCTGGGGTTTCTTCCCGGTTAAAAGCAGTTTACAACGCGTAGCGCCTTCTTCCTGCACGCGGCATGGCTGCGTCAGAGTTGCCTCCATTGCGCAATATTCCTCACTGCTGCCTCCCGTAGGAGTCTGGTCCGTGTCTCAGTACCAGTGTGGGGGATAACCCTCTCAGGCCCCCTAACGATCGTAGCCTTGGTGAGCCGTTACCTCACCAACTAGCTAATCGTGCGCATGGTCATCCTTTACCGCCGGAGCTTTTAATGCCTGGTGATGCCACCAAGCATGTTATGGGGTATTAATCCGGATTTCTCCGGGCTATCCCCCAGTAAAGGGCAGATTCCATACGTGTTACGCACCCGTGCGCCGGTCGCCACCCATGTATTGCTACATCGTGCTGCCCCTCGACTTGCATGTGTTAAGCCTGCCGCTAGCGTTCATCCTGAGCCAGGATCAAACTCTCCATTGTAAATGTTTGTTTGATCTGGTTCGTTGACGAGGTCTCTCATGTTGATCTGTCGATCACAAGGACACCTGCTGTTCTCAGATTGGACAATAAGTCAAAGAACTGTATCGGTACTCAGGCCGAAGCCTGTTTTCCGGTCGTATTCAGTCTTGTTACGCCACCTCAAGAACTTTCGTTCTCTCGATTGGGACGGCAAAAGTAGTGCTTCTCTTGATATCTGCAAGCGTCTGTTGAAAAACTTTTTCAACCCTCACTCCTTCTCCTCTCACTACCCTCCCGACCGGCGCTTCAAAGAACGTTTTTCCGAAAGCGGCTGCAAATGTACGTGGATCTAACACACGTGCAACACTTGATGGTGAAATTTTTATCGAGACCAACCTAAGGGGTGCTCAATGCCAGAGGTAATACCTTGCCATTGAACAACTTATGCCCTTCCAACGCAAAGGTGGCAACATATGCGCCCATATCTTCCGCGGTCACAGGAGCCAAGTAACCAGGGAAAGCAGCTCGAAGCATCTCGGTGTTCACAGCCCCAAGCGCCAAGCAGTTGCAACGAATGCCTACTTCCTTGAACTCCTCGGCCAGGCATTGCGCCATACAGGCCAATGCTGCCTTGCTGGAACTGTAGGCCACCAAGCCAGGGAACTTCGCGCTGTCCTGGAACCCGCCCATGCTCCCGATGTGTACCACGTGTCCTGGAGGGTCCCCTGAAAGTTCGCTCACCAATGCCTGTGTCAATTCCAGCGGGGCCAGCACATTCACCGTGTATAGGCGAAGCAACTCATGCCGTTCGTGCTCACCCATGGGCCGGTGATGGAGCACACCCGCGTTGTGCACCAATGCGCGTACCCTGCGCCCACCTACGATCGCTTGAAGTCGTTGTGCGGCATCCAAGGCACCCACATCCTGCACGAACACCTGAAGGGATCCCGGTCCACCGGAACATTCCTCACGGAGGGCAGCCAATGCCATTTCATTGCGGGACACTGCCAGAACCGTACAGCCATGCTCCCGCACAAGCGAAAGAACAATGGCCCTACCGATACCGCGTGCTGCACCGGTGACGATCACGATCCCTGGTGTACTTGTCATACGATCATTCATGCTCATGAGGTGGAACTAACTTTGATGCGCTGCCTTTTCACACCACATCATCGTGATGGCCGACCCATCAAAAGTATCCTCCTTCATGCTACCTGTCTGGGAACGTCATATTTGGAACAACAGCTTGGAAAAATGGGCCTTGGCGCTGACGATAGCATTCGCTGGATGGATCCTGGGCAGGTCGCTCTATTGGGCTTCCGCCAATGTGCTTAGGAAGATGGCCGCACGCACAAGAACGCGCTTGGACGATGTGCTCATCACTACCCTACGTGGCCCCTTGGTGGTCCTCATCACCCTGTTCGGCCTTTATTTGGGCTACAACCAATTGGAGGTCCCCCCCAGAGCGGAGCTATGGGCGGACCGGGTCTTCAGGGTCGGTTTGGCGTTGACGTTGACGTGGTTGGTGGTGCGTTTCCTGGATACCATGATCCAGGAATACCTGGTGCCCAAGGCCGCGCTCAAGGAAACCGTGGTGATGGATGAGCAGCTCGTGCCCGTCGTGCGAAGCTCGGTCAAGGTATTGGTGTGGGTATTGGGCCTGGTGATGGCGTTGAACAATGCAGGGTATGACGTTGCCGCGTTGTTGGCTGGCATCGGCATCGGTGGATTGGCATTGGCGATGGCTGCCAAGGATTCCGTCGCCAACATCTTCGGTGGCATCACCGTATTCGCGGACAAACCATTCCGTGTAGGCGATCGCATCCGGGTGCAGGAGCACGATGGCATGGTCGAGGAGGTGGGATTGCGTAGCACACGCATCCGCACCCTAGCGGGTCCTGTGGTAGTGGTTCCCAACCACAAGTTCACTGATTCGGTGCTGGAGAACGTATCCGACGAACATGCCCGTCGGGTCCGACATGAACTAGGATTGATCTATGAAACCGGCCCGGATCGGATCGAACGGGCCATCGAGGTCCTTGGCCACATCGTGGATGAACACCAAGACGTACTGCGACCGGAACGTGTGACAAGCTTCGTAGCGTTCAATGCGTATTCGCTCGATCTCCTGTTCGTATACCACATCCGAAAGGATGCTGATATCTTCGGAACTCAGACGATGATCCACTTGGAGGTCCTTCGCCGGTTCGCCCAGGAAGGGATCGAGTTCGCATATCCCACGCAGGTGGAAATATCGAAAGCCTAGCGCTTCGCCTTCCGGGCGGCATTACGGGCCTCCCGTTCCTCCTTTCGACGCTCCTCCTCTTCGATCTTCCGCTCACGACCCGCGCGCACTTCAGGGTCCAGCACATCGCCTATGTTCCTCATCTGGCGAAGCACCCATTGTTGCCTCCCAGCAAGATAGCCCGAAGGTCTCTCGCAATTGAAGCGTCGCGGTGCGGGAAGTGTGGATGTGATAAGGGCAGCCTGTGCGGCTGTCAATCGGCTTGCCGGTCGACCAAAGCAATGTTGTGCTGCGGCCTCCACACCGAAAACACCCTTCCCCATCTCAGCGACATTGAGATACACCTCCAGGATACGCTCCTTGGTCCAAAGCAGTTCTATCAGCAAGGTGAACCCCGCTTCCAGGCCCTTCCGCACATAGGTCCGACCGGGCCAGAGGAACACGTTCTTCGCGGTCTGCTGACTTATGGTGCTCCCACCGCGTATCCGTTTCCCTTTCTTGTTGCGGTCCATGGCCTTCCTCATAGCCTCCCAGGAAAAGCCGGAATGGAACATGAACCGTTGATCCTCCGAAGCCATGACCGAAAGGGGCATGACGCGCGCCACTTCTGAGAGATCGATCACCTCACGTAGGAAGGTGTCCTGCTCATTCGCTTGTTCCACCATCACCCAAGTGACCGGTGGGTCCACGAGACCGAGCAGACCTACCCAGAGCACACATACGATCAGGGCCCACGCCAGAGCTGCTCCAGACCAGCGTAGGATACGTAATAGCTTGGGCCACATTGGGAACGTGAAGCGGGTACGCGAAAGTAGGGCACTTCATCGTTCCACTTGGTCAGGCACCAGAAGGGTATGTTCTACCCTTGCTGCTTACGTCCGAAAAACGTGTAGAACAGGACCATGGACAATCCACCGAAGATCGACATTCCGACCACGTAAGGGAGAGGATTGTCATTCCCGGGAACGAACGTGGCCTGGCTGAACAGGTGACCGGCCAGCATCCCGGCCCCAAGACCGATCAGTACCATACCGTTCTTGAGCGTTCGGAGATGATCCGTCATGGGGCGGTGCAGGCCGGGTGCGAGGCCCTTGTCGATCATGTTCATGCGTTCCCTGTGACGGGTTGAGAAGTAGATGTAGAGGATGCCGAACACACTCCCGAAGAAGAAGATGATCGCTATGGCGCCTGTGATATCCATGTGATTTGCTGTTTGCGTGCTGTTGAACGTTGCGACAGGGAAGGTTGAAGTACCCTGTCCCGGCATCTGACGCACCCTTTGGCCCCCTGGTTACAACCGGACCGTAAGGGGCGACGTGCCGATGGTCCCGAATGATCGGCCGTTCATCCCGGAACGGATGGAATGCCCCACCCCAAAACCCAGCTTTGTAACCAGTGCCCCATCACACAGCGTCCCATTGCCGCTCCGCACATGGACATCACCGCATTGATCCCCCTTATCCTGTCCGGCGACAGCCGAGCCTATGCGGAGGTGGTGCGCACCTATGAGCACATGGTGTACACGGTGTGCCATCGCGTGCTCCGGAGCACGGAGGATGCCGAAGAAGCCACCCAGGATGCCTTCGTGAAGGCCTATCAGCACCTGGCCTCCTACAACGGGCAGGCGAAATTCTCCACGTGGTTGTACAGCATCGCCTATCGCACAGCCGTCTCCCATGGTCGGAACCGCAGGATGGAGAGCAGCTCCTTGGACGACATGCACCATCATCCCAAGGCGGAGCATGTGGATGAACTGCGGCGGAATGAGGCCGCCCACCACCTCGGGAAGGCACTGGCCTGCCTTTCCCCCGAGGATTCGGCCATCCTCTCCTTCTTCCACCTTGACGAACTGAGCGTGGAAGAGATCGTAACCGTCACCGGACTCGGGGCGTCCAATGTGAAAGTGAAATTGCACCGGGCTCGTAAGAAATTACTCGAGGTGCTGAACAAGGAGCTTGGCGCGGAAGCACACGATCTACTTTTGGAGCATGCCTGAACTGAACGATCACGATCTGGACAACTTGTTCCGTAAGGCCGGTCATTGCGTGCCACGGACGAACCTGGCGGATCGCATCATGGCGCGTGTGGCTGTCACACCGCTGGTACGCTCCACGGAGGTGAAGCCGCTGATCGGGAAAAGGACATGGTTGGTGATCGCACTCTGCGCCTTCGCACTGGTTGGCATGTTGATGCTCATCGGCACAACGAGCAGCGGCTCAGGGTCCGGCCTCGGTTCCTGGGTGGACGAAGTAGTGGAGCGCGCTACGATACCCCAAGGGAGCTGGTCCTTGTGGGTCATCGGTGTATCCGTATGCCTGCTGACGCTGGCCGTTATGGACCGGGTGCTCGGACAGCGGAGCGAGGGGCTCAAGAACTGACGCGTTCGAGCAAACTCTTGACCGCTTGAAGGGCCGCGTCGTAATCCGGCTCACTAGCCAGCTCTGCTGTCAGTTCATGGTATCGGATCACACCCTCCCGATCGATCACCCAGACCGCACGACAATGCACTCCCTGTAACGGGCCTTCTGCTATCGCCGCGCCCCATTTCTCAGACAGATCGCGGAAGCGGAAATCGCTGCCTGTGTGCATGTTGGCGATCCCCTCCGTCTCACAGAAGCGCTTCATGGCGAAAGGAAGGTCCATGCTCATGACCAACACCTGCGCACCCAGGCCTGCCGCAAGCTTGTTGAACATGCGTGCTTCGGTGGCACACGTGCTCGTGTCCAGACTGGGAACGGACAATAACAGCACAACCTGTCCCCGTAATTCGAACAGTTCCGCGTTGCTCCTGTCCTGTCTTACAAAACGAAGCTGCGGAGCGATGTCGCCCACAGCGGGTAGCTTGCCAATGGTCGATGGTTGTGCCATGTGACTAGGATGGTCATCTGTCGTGCATACAGGATCGGTCCAGTGCGAACACCTGGAGATCGATCCCACTCCTATTGTTCGCTCATGATCCGCGGAATGGAACCCTCGTAGGTCTTCCGGGCATCCTCGATAAACCCAAAAGGTTCATCGTCGACCACCAGTTTCCCCTTGGTAACATGTCCTAGTAGGATGAATGGCACCCGACTGGCCCGCATCAGATCGAGGAATTCGTTCTCCGTGTCCTCGTTCACCGTGACCACCACGCGACCCTGCGATTCTCCGAACAGGAATGCGTCCGGCCGTATCTCACTGTCCGTCACGACATCGAAGCCCAATCCGCGGGGCAATCCCATTTCGACCAAGGTGGTCCATAGGCCACCATCGCTCACATCATGGGCAGCGTTGATGATGGCCTGACGGATGAGCATGAGCATCATGGTATGCAGTCGACGCTCTTCATCCAGGTCGAAGTATGGAGCCGGAGATCGATCCATCTGATGATGGCGCACGAGGTATTCACTGCTGGCGATATCCTCCACACATCTACCCACCAAGAATATCAGGTCGCCCTTGGCCTTGAAATCGAGGCTCATGCGTTTCGTCACATCAGGTACGATGCCCACCATGCCGATCGTGGGTGTGGGGAAGACCGGGATGTTGCGGTTCTCGGTGACCGTGTGGTTGTAGAAGCTCACGTTGCCTCCGGTGACCGGTGTATCGAAGGCGCGGCAGGCGTCGCCCATGCCTTTGATCACTTGGGCGAATTGCCAATATACTTCGGGGTCGTAGGGATTCCCGAAGTTCAGGCAGTTCGTGACCCCACAAGGCTCGCCACCGGTACACGCGATATTGCGCGCTGCTTCGCTGACAGCGATCATGGCACCCACATAGGGGTCCGCATGTACGTAACGTCCATTGCAGTCCACCGTGACCGCTAGTCCTTTACCCGTCTCCTTCACCAGCACGAGGCCCGCATCACTAGGAGCATTGGTGCTCATGTTGTTCGTGCGGACCATCGAATCGTATTGTTCGCTGACCCAGCGTTTGCTGGCGATGTTGGGACTTGCAAGCAGGTCGTAGGCCACGGCGCGCAGATCATCGGGTTCAGGTACGTCAGCGATGGAAAACTTCTTGTTCTCTGCGATGTAGGCGGGCTCGCGTTGTTCTCGTTCATAGACCGGCGCACCACCGCCAAGTACCAGGCTCTCGGCTGGCACCTCGGCGACAAGTTGGTCGTTCATGAAAAAACGAATGGCACCACCCTGTGTCACAGTGCCGATCTCAACGCAGTTGAGGTCCCATTTGTCGAAAATGGCTTGTACCTCTGCTTCGCACCCCTTCTTCACGACCACGAGCATACGCTCCTGACTTTCACTGAGGAGGATCTCCCATGCGCGCATTCCCTGCTGGCGCGTGGGTACGCGATCGAGGAACACGTCCATTCCTGCCCCGCCCTTGGCACTCATCTCACTGGTACTGCATGTGATGCCCGCGGCCCCCATGTCCTGCATGCCGATGATGGCGTCGGTGAGCGACAGTTCCAACGAAGCTTCCAGCAAGAGCTTTTCCATGAAGGGGTCACCGACCTGGACCGCAGGCAGGTCGTCCATGCTGGTCTCGGTGATGTCCTTGCTTGCGAAGCTGGCACCGTGGATGCCGTCCTTGCCGGTGGCACTTCCTACAATGAACACGGGGTTACCCACCCCATGACTGGTAGCACTGATCACACGGTCGGTGCGTACGATGCCCACGCTCATCGCATTCACCAAAGGATTGGTGGTGTAGCAGGGGTCGAAGTATACCTCACCGCCGAGCACAGGTACCCCGAACGCATTGCCGTAATCACCGATGCCCTTCACTACACCGCGCATATGCCAACGGCTGCGCGCCTCGGCACTGATGTCGCCGAAGCGCAGAGAGTTGAGTTGGGCGATGGGCCTGGCGCCCATGGTGAAAATGTCGCGGTTGATCCCTCCGACCCCGGTTGCCGCCCCCTGATAGGGCTCAATGGCGCTGGGGTGATTGTGACTCTCGATCTTGAAAGCACATGCCCAACCGTCGCCGATATCCACCAGACCGGCGTTCTCCTGGCCCGCCTCGGCGAGCAGTTTGGGCCCCGACCGAGGCAGCGTCTTCAGCTGCTTGATGGAGTTCTTGTAGGAGCAGTGTTCGCTCCACATGGCGCTGTAGATACTCAGTTCGGTGAAGTTCGGGGTGCGACCAAGGATCTCCTTGATGCGTTCGAACTCCTCAGGCAACAAGCCGAGTTTACGGGCGGTCTCCACCCCAACTGGGGCGGTATCGGGGTCGGTGGTGGTGATGGACATCTCGGTACAAAGAAAACCAACACAGGTCGGCCGGGGAAGCGGAATCCGCTCCGGTATATTTGAGCGCCATGGCTGGAGCCCTTCTCGCCGCCGGATACGCGGCACTTTTCCTTTACCTGATCCGGCGCTGGCGCGGGCTGCAGGCGCCCGGACTGTCCGGCAGGACCATCGGCGCTCTATTCCTGTTGAAGGTCCTGGCCGGAACTGCTCTGTGGGCTGTGTACACTTTCATCTACCCCGATCGGGCCACGGCGGACATCTTCAAGTACTTCGACGACGGCCATGTGCTGTTCAGTGCCCTGCCCCACGCACCGCTCGATCATGTGCGCATGCTCTTCGGTGTGGGCAACGACACCCCGCATTTCGACAACACCTACTACCTGAAGATGAACAACTGGTACCGGGCCTTTGATACCGGGTACTACAACGATGCGCATACCATGATCCGCTACAACGCGGTGATGCACCTGTTCTCCTTCGGCCACTATCCGGTGCACACCGTGTTCGTGTGCCTTCTTTCCACACTCGGGTCCGTGGCGTTCTACAAGGCCTTCGTAGACCGTTTCAAGGGCCATGAGAAAGGCTTGTTCGTCGCCATCTTCCTGTTGCCCACGGTGATCTTCTGGTCCAGCGGGGTGTTGAAGGAGAACCTGCTGATGATCGGGCTTGGCGCGGTGCTGTGGGGGGCCATGACATCCCCGGGAACACGGCGAACTGCCGGTCAGTGGGCGGCCCTTGTGCTCGGCGCCGCACTGCTATCGTTAGTGAAGAGCTATGTGATACTGTGCATGATGCCAGGGCTCATCTCTTGGTGGTGGGCACGACGGACCATGCAGGGAGCGGTCTGGAAATTCCTGGTGGTGCATGCCGTGGTGATCGGTGGTGCACTTGGCATGGGACATGGTCTGCCCGGACCGAACTTGGTGGACCTGCTTGCGACCCAGCAACGTGATTTCACCGGCATGGTGCGTGAGGTCGCTGCGGGAAGCCTGATCGAACTGCCGGTCCTTGAACCCAGCCTGAGAAGCTTGCTGCGCAATGCACCGCATGCCCTGTACGTCACCTACCTCGCACCGGTCCTCGGCTGGTCCTTCGGCCCCATGGCACTCGCCGCCGCCGCCGAGAACCTGGCACTGCTGATCCTGATGGCCTTGCTGCTTTCCCGCACGCACCGCTACCGGCGACCGGACCTGCCGCTCCTCTTGTTCTTCCTGTCCTTCCTCATCCTCCTCGCCCTCCTCATCGGCTGGACCACACCGGTGCTGGGTGCGGTGGTGCGCTACCGCATGCCCCTCCTCCCCTTCCTGATCATGTCCTGCCTACTTGTTCTGGAACCGCAGCGCAAGGACACGGACCTGGCCTGACCCCATGAACATGACCCGACCAAGCTTCTTCTTTGTCCTGAGCATCCTGCTTTGTGCCTGCGGATTCAAACAGGAACAGGCGGACCTGGTGGTGCACAACGCCTTGATCCACGCGGTGGATGAAGGGAACAGCATGCACCAGGCGATGGCGATCCGGAACGGACGCATCGTGGAACTGGGGCCGGAGCGACAGATCATGAACAAATACAGCGCTGGCCAAGTGCTGGACGCGGCAGGGCGTCACGTCTATCCGGGCTTCATTGATGGGCACTGCCACTTCCTCGGCTATGGCCTGAACAAACAGAAGGTGGACCTGAGCGGCACCAAGAGCTGGGAAGAAGTGCTCGAACGAACGGTCGCCTTCGCCAAGGCCCATCCGGAAAAGACCTGGATCATGGGCCGCGGTTGGGATCAGAACGACTGGGCGGCGAAGGAATTCCCGGATCGCACGGAGCTGGACCTCCTGTTCCCCGACCGTCCTGTGTTGCTGCAACGGGTGGATGGCCATGCCGCCATCGCGAACGCCACGGCACTTCACCATGCGGGGGTCACTTCTGAAATGCGTATCGCGGGTGGTCAGATCCTGGGACGCTTCACCACGACGGACGGTGATCGATCATGGACACCACCGGAGGATGTGGCCGAGATCGTGCACATGGGCTATCCTTTCTGGGAGCCTACCGGCGTGCTGATGGACAATGCCTTCAGCGTGTTCCAGACCATCTTCGATGAAGCGGACGAGGCCACGAAACGCGCGGCATTGCTCGATGCACAGCGTGCCTGTTTCGCGGTGGGCCTGACCATGGTCTGTGACGCCGGCCTGGATACGGGTTCCATCGCCCTGATCCAACGGATGCAGCGGGAGGGGGAATTGAAGATGCGCGTGTATGCCATGGTGACCGATGCCCCCGGGAACCTGGCCCACTTTGCATCACGGGGGCCGATCCAGGAGGAACGATTGGTGGTGCGCAGTGTGAAGGTCTATGCTGATGGGGCACTTGGGTCCCGCGGCGCCTTGCTGAAAGCGCCCTACAGCGACCTGCCCGGACACCATGGCCTGCAGCTGGCCACCCGGGAGCATTTCGCGGAGGTCGCGAAGTGGTGCAAGGCGAACGGCTTCCAGATGAACACCCACTGCATCGGCGACAGTGCGAACAAGCTACTGCTCGACGTCTATGCGGAGGTGCTGGGCGGCACGAACGACCTGCGTTGGCGGATCGAGCATGGCCAGGTGGTCTCTCCCGCGGACCGTCCCCGCTTCGCCTCATACAGCATCATACCCAGTGTGCAACCCACGCACGCCACGAGCGATGGCCCTTGGGCGCAGGACCGCCTGGGGCCAGAGCGCATCAAGCATGCCTACGCCTACGAGGAGTTGCGCCAGTTGATGGGCATGGTGGCCTTGGGCACGGACTTCCCGGTGGAAGGCATCGACCCGCTGCAGACCTTCCGCAGTGCCGTGCTGCGCCAGGATGCGCAGGGCTGGCCGGAAGGAGGCTATCATCCGGAGAATGCCCTTAGCCCAGCGGATGCCTTGAAGGGCATGACGATCTGGAACGCGCTGGCCAGCTTCACCGAAAAGGACCTGGGCAGTCTGGAGCCGGGCAAGTTCGCGGACTTCGTGATCGTGGACCAGGACCTGCTGCGTGCAGCACCGGAAGCCCTGAGGAAGGCACGCGTCCGGGAGACCTACCTGCACGGCGAAAAGGTGTACTGATGAAGCATCGGGCGGTACACGACAGGCCTCCCTTTTCGACAATCTGCGTCTAGCCCTAAACCACCAGCAGATGGGCGCCCAGCGAGGGATGAGGTTCAATTGTGATCAGACCTGGGAGGCGATGCAGTCCCGCGGCGCCGACCGGTTCTGCGACCGCTGTACCAAGCCGGTCCTCGACCTGACCCAATGGGGGCGGGAGGAATTACGGGCGCTCTATGCCGTGGCTCCGGACACCTGCGGCCGCTTCACCTTGGAGCAAGTGGAACCGGACCTGAGCGCCCTGCCCACAGTATCGCAGCACATGCTGAGGGGGGCCCTTGCCGCTTTGACCGCCTTGACGTTGCAGACCACGTACGCTCAGGGTACGACCACGCCAGCACCCGCCACGGAGCAGAGCGCTGGTCAGCGCTCAGTGGAACAGGGCAAGTCCGTTGAAGTATGGGAGCGTTGTTGGGTCGAAAAGAGCGTTGAACCCGCTGCCACCAGCGCCCCGACCGCGCCCCGTGAGCGCTACTACTGGTCCAAGCGCTTCCCTTTCGTGCACAAACGCCGCCAGTTCCGCTTCACCGGTTGTCCGTCGTTCTGACGTGCCACGCTTCAACGCACCACCTCCAGCACCCGATCGATCTGGAGCATGTGCCGCTGTTGGTGTGCAATGGGGAATCGGAACGCGTCGCCCACCTTGAACCGCAGGATCGGCCCTAATGTGCTGGTGACCCTCTCCCCTTCCAACCCGCGGTTCCGGGCGCGTTCCAAAAGCCCGATGAAACTTTGACACATGGCCTCGAATTCGTTCAGCGCCTTCATCCCGGTCGTTGACACATTGCGAGGCTCGAACATGGCCATGGTCTTCATACGCCAGCTGATGCTGCCATCTGGTTTGGGGTCCATGGCCTTCGTACTGAAGTCGCCCCAGCGTCCGGGTGTGAACGTGGTGCGAAAACGCAACCCGTTGTTCTCATCGGCGTAGAGCCTCTGGAGGATGCCGAGGTAATGGCCACTACTGAGGTTCATATGCTGCAGCACCTCCATCACGCTCCATCGCTCGGGTGTCGGTCGTTCATGCAGTGTCTGCTCAGGCAATTCCCGTAGTTCCGAACAACGCAGGAGCTGTCGACGCAGTTCCCCTTGAAGTGTGTCGATCAGGGTTCGTGTATCAAGTGTTTCCATGGTCGCGAAACTACCGGGGGACCAGGCCGAGGTCGCTTGATCTGGGTCAAGAACGCTTCAAAGCACCCGCGACCTCAGCCGGCTGAAGGTCTCGGGTGTCATGCGGAGGTAACTCGCGATATCCTTCTGGGGGACCAACTGCATCAAATGCGGGCTGCGCTTGAGCAGTCTGCGGTACCGCTCCTCTGCGGGCAGTGTGAGTTGTTCGATCTCGCGCGTCGCTCGGCCTTGGATCAATTCCTCCACGATGAGGCGACCCCAGCGGTCCATGGCGGGTATACGATCATACAAACGGAGCAGGTCGATGCGTTCGATCCCCACCAGGCTGCTTTCGGTCAAAGCCTGTACTTGGAACCTGCCTGGACGCTGTCCCACGAAGGAGTCGTAATCACCGCTCCAACTGTTCCCATAAGCGAATCCTAGACAATGCTCGTTGCCATCATGCTCGTGATACATGCGTTGCACCCCATGTTCCACGATATAGGCGCGGGTCTCCACGCGACCGGCATGTGAAATGAACTCCCCTTTTGCGAAGGAATAGCGCTTCCAGCACGGCTCCACCTCCGCCCATTCGGGATCGGTCAACTTCACGTACCGTTCGATCGAGGTGCGCACCAGGTCCATGCCCGAAAGGTAGCAGCGGTCCGGTCCTTGGGTACCTTCACAGCCCCATGAACCCACCTTCGCAGAGCGGTATACCCAACAGGTGCACCTTGGTCAATATCCTCGGCACCAGCGTGAAGCCAGGTGAGCGTCATGTGCTCGATCTTCAGGTGGCACGCCTGTACACACGCACGAGCGTTGAGATACCGGTGGTCGTGCAGCGAGGCGTGGAGGAAGGTCCGGTACTACTACTGTTGGCCGGTGTACATGGCGATGAGGTGAATGGCATAGACACCGTTCGCCGTGTGTTGGATGAATTGAGGGAGCGCCCCTTGGTCCAAGGAACGTTGGTGGCGATACCGGTACTGAACGTCTTCGGGTTCCTCGCCATGAAACGGGAACTCCCGGATGGGCGTGATCTCAATCGCTTCTTTCCAGGTGCGGCGAACGGTTCATTGGCCAGCCGTTTGGCGCATGCCTTGGTGACCGAGGTGTTGCCTGCCGTGGATGTGGTCATCGACCTTCATTCAGGAGCGGACCAACGCTACAACCATCCTCACCTGCGCTACACCGAGTTGGACGCTGCCTCACTGAGGATCGCGGAGATCTTCGACCCGCCTTTGATCCTGCCCTCGCCGATACGTCAGAGATCCATCAGGGCACATATGAACCAACAAGGCAGGAGCTATGTGCTATTCGAAGGGGGAAAGGCGCGTAGTATCGATGAGGATTCCATTCGCGAAGCGCATCGTGGGATCACACGTGTCATGGAGCACCTCGGCTTGTGGTCGGGAAATAGCGATACCACACGTGGCGCCTCCTACCTAACTGGCTCCAAGTGGGTCCGTTCACCCATGGCCGGATTGTTCCACCCCATCATGGAGGGAGGGTCCAAGGTGGAGAAGGGTATGGTCCTTGGCTTGGTAGCCGATCCCTATGGCGATCAACGCAAACATGTGAAGGCTCCGTTCACTGGTCAGATCATCGGCGTGAACACTTCCCCAGTGGTCAACCAAGGCGATGCCTTGTTCCACTTGGGCCTGATGTGACGCCCGACCGCTCGGTCAAGCCTGAGGACTCACCGCTTCATGAATCGTGCCGTACGTGTGAGCGATGGTGTAACCGCCCGCACCACGTATGCACCTGACGCCAGCATTTCCGTGGAGATGCGATGGACACGTCCGCCGCTCAACGTGTGGGTCGCCACCTGAGCGCCTAGCCCATCGATCACTTCCACCAGGTGCATCGCTCCTTCATCCGGCAGATCGATCATGAGATGGTCATGTGCCGGGGAAGGCCACAACCCGAATGAAGCACCATCGACCGTTCCGATACCAGTGATGATAACAGGCACGGGATCGCTTGCAGCGGTACAGCCGAACTCATTGGAAACGACTACCGAATACGTACCACCAGTAGTGGCCTCGAAGACCTGATCGACGGCACCCGGGATCAACTCTCCGTTCCGGTACCATTGGTACGCCAAGGCTTCCGAACTCGTAAGCACGGTCGCGTCCGCCTCCACGGTCGGCACAGGCGGGACCGGCAATACCTCGAACTGAAGTGTGTCGCTGAGACCGATGCATCCGGATGCATTGATGACCTGAAGGCTCACCTGTGCCGTGGAGTCCAAACCGATCCCCGGCGATGTGGCACCTGTATTCCAAAGGTATCCGGACATGCCTTCGGGTCCGGTGATCAGCAATTCATCTCCTTGGCAGAATGGCTCATCACCAACAACTTCCAGGTCCACAGCGGGTGTGCTGGTGATAAGCGCCGCGAAGCCATCGATCTTGCCTGCGCCCCAACGGTTGTTCGGGACTGATCCCGTGTATTGGTCCACAACGGCGGTCGCGAGCATGGCTTGCATCACCTCGGCTGCACTTGCCGTGGGACACTTTTGGAAATAGAGCGCGATGATACCGGCCACGGAAGGGGACGCTGCAGAGGTGCCCCCCCCTCGAATGTGCCACCCCCCTTCTCCCACACCGATATTGGAGGAAGCGATCAGGTTCTGGAGCAGGTCGATCGGAGGAGCCGAGAATATGATATTGCCCGGAGAGGCGATATCCGGTTTCATCAGTCCGGTCCGGGCAGGACCTGCGGAGGAGGGCGATGCGATGCTATCCTCAGCTCCCGGCACAAACTGTGGATTCCCGAAATAGTCGATGTAATCGGTCTCGTTCTGATAGTTCGCCACGGTGACAACATGGGGTGAACAGGCCCAGGAATCCACGATATGTTGGTCCCTGTCCGGTAGGACATAATGCACCGCCTCGGGCAACAAGGCCACATCGGGTGGAACAGCGTCCATGGCGGACGTCCCCAGCGAAGATGAACTCCAGATGTCGAACATTCCTTCCCCTGTCGACATGAATCGATAGCGGTAGCTCACCGAATCCGGAGTGGCCATGTGGACTTGCAACTGGTATTGGTCCCCTCGTTGTATCGCATACATCTCCACAATGCCAAGTCGGTTACCACTGAAACTACGTAGCGTGTCGGTGACCACTGTGCCCAGCACATCCTGTATGGTGTGGAAGGGTGTTCGACCGCGGAAACGGAGCGGGGTGGGACGGTCCGCACCAATGGCGAAGGAAACCTGATCGAATTGGTCCACATCAGCCCATAGCTCGAAGTAGACCACCGGATAGCCGAAGGCACTGTTGGGATTGCGCCGGAACCAGGTCCAACTGGTGTCGGCATCCACCGTGGTCCGCAAATGGTAGGGTGCCAACTCGTTGCTGTTCCCTCCTGCACATACCATGGCCCGGCCACCCTGCTCCAGCAGTAGATCATCAATAAAAAGTGCTGCGGCATCCAAGGCATCGTGGGAGCCGAAGTAGGTGCCAAGACTGGCATTGATCACGGCAGGACGCCCCATGGCTTCGGCCTCATCAAAGATGTACTTCACCCCGTCGGCGACCACACTGCGCCAGTTGGGTGCATTGAACTTGCTGGACACCACGATGTAATCGGCATCCGGAGCAGCTCCTTTGTGTCTTCCATTGGCCGACCCATTGCCTGCCGCTATGCTACTCACAGAGGTCCCATGACCGTTGTAGCCGGGTTGGTCAACGGAGGTCATCTGGCCTGTATTGATGTGCGTGGAGTCCCAAACCTGGCCATATCCATAGGGCTCCGGGGTGCGTTCGGGGTGTACGGGAAGTGTCTGGTCCCAGTATTTCAAGATACGCGTGCGACCATCAGGGAGTTGCATATCAGGATGGCGGTGGTCCATGCCGGAGTCGATGAGCCCCATGATGACACCTGCACCCGTATAGCCTTGGATCAGTGGAGCCTGTCCGGAATGGATCTCGTTGATGCGGCTCTTAACGCGCATCGAGTCGTTCATGACCATACCCTTGTCCAAAGAGAACTCGAAGAACTGCACAGCAGGTTCCAGGGCCAAGGCTGTGATGCGTTCCACCGGGACCCGTGCGCTCACAACGCCTTCCCGGCTCATCTTCACCCTTCCACCATGGAGAAGCACAGCCGCCGCAGCCTCATGACGCGGTCCACGAACGAAGAGGTCCACCATGGTACCAGGCGCATGGTCCTGCTTCAGGAAGACCTTCAAGGGGAATCCCATCTTCTCGGCGTACTGTGCGTGCACACCGACCGAAAGTGTCAAGAACAGGATACCCAGTAGCGAGGAGTGGTTCTTCATAGTTCAAAGTTAACCTGCAACGCGAGGCAGAAGTTCTTCATAGGTAGGTAGTGCGGTCAAGAAATCAACATCACCCGTTCGATGGTCCACCCGACAGCAGTAGTGCTTGAGCCCATTGGTCACCATCAGAAAAGGCACCTTGAACACCGTGTTATAGCGCGCGGCTTGCTCGAATGTGCGTTGAGAGATGGCCACACTGGGAGCTTTGCACTCCACCAGCACCAAGGGACCGCCTGATCCATCGCAGATCACCACGTCGGCCCGTTGCGAACGACCGTTGTAGATCAGGCCATGCTCAACGAGGGTACGACCAGCGGGATACCCAAGGTCATGGACAAGGTGGTTCACGAAATGCTGACGCACCCATTCCTCGGGGCTGAGCGCCACCCACTTGCGACGAATGGGGTCGAAGACCTGCAGGCCAGCGGCATCGTGCTTAGTTTTGATGCCGTGGTCCGGCAACGATAGAACGTGGAACCCGGTCCCCATACCCACAAAGGTGCATACCAAGGAAGATATCGTTAAGAACTGGCTCCCCCGCTACACCGGTCTGAGCCTTGAGGAGTTCAGACCTCATATCCTTCTGACCAACTTCGACAACTACTTGGACATCTTCTGCCAGTTGACAGGAGCCGTGATCAAGGTGAAGGACAAGGCCATGAAGGTGGCGGTGGCGGAGGACATGGTGATGATCAACTTCGGCATGGGTAGTCCGAACGCGGCCACATTGATGGACCTGCTGAGTGCGATCGACCCCAAAGCGGTGCTGTTCCTGGGCAAGTGCGGCGGTTTGAAGAAGAAGAACGAGTTGGGTGATCTCATCCTTCCGATCGCAGCCATCCGTGGCGAAGGAACGAGCAACGATTACTTCCCTCCCGAAGTACCCGCATTACCGAGCTTCATGATACACCGTGCGGTGAGCGGGGCCATTCGGGACATGGAGTTGGATTATTGGAGCGGAACGGTTTATACCACGAACCGCAGGGTATGGGAGCATGATGCTGCCTTCAAGGAGCACTTGCGAGCCATTCGTTGCATGGCCATCGACATGGAGACGGCAACCCTCTTCATGACCGGTTTCGCCAATGGCATACCCACCGGTGCCTTGTTGCTGGTGAGCGACCAGCCCATGGTCCCTTGGGGGGTGAAGACGAGTTCGAGCGACGCCAAGGTCACAGGATCCTTTGTGGAAACGCATATCCGGGTTGGTATCGAGGCGTTGCGGGAGATCATCAATGAAGGCCGTTCGGTGAAGCATTTGCGGTTCGAATGAGCGTATTGGACGACTATAAGAAGTTGATGTTGGAGGTTCGCGCCGGCGCCTTCAGGCCGGTGTATTTGCTGCACGGGGAAGAGAGTTTCTTCATCGACCGCGTGGCCGATGAGATCGAACACCTGGCATTGGCCGACCACGAACGGGATTTCAATCAGACCATCCTTTACGGAAGGGATGCCAACCCCGACGTGGTGAAGGATACCTGCCTTCGATACCCCATGATGGCCGATCGACAGGTGGTGATCGTACGTGAGTTGCAGAACTGGCGGATCGATGAAGTGGAGAAACTGGAACCCTACCTGAACAAGCCCACGCCGACCACCGTGCTTGTACTGTGCTACAAACACAAGAAAGTGGATGGACGCAAGGGCGTGATCAAAGCCGTTCAGAAGGGAGGAGGAGCTGTTCTTTCGAGCGACAAGGTGAAGGAGGACAAATTACCCGAATTGCTGATGGGGGTCGCCAAGAGCCAGAAGCGTCGACTGGCCCAATTGGAAGCTCAATTGCTGGCCACCCATCTGGGTAGCGACCTGGCCAAGGCGGTGAAGGAAGTGGAGAAACTGTGCCTGGTGACCGAGGAGGGGGGCGCGATCAGTAGCGACCATATCCAACGCTTCGTAGGGATCAGTAAGGAGTACAATGTATTCGAGCTTCAGAATGCCATTGGCATGCGTAACGCAGCCAAGGCCCAGCAGATCGCGGCACATTTCGCTGCGGATCCCAAGGACAATCCATTGCCCGTGACACTCGGCTTCCTGAACACCTACTTCAGCAAGCTGGCCATGGTGCACACCTTGAACGGTAGGCCACCGCAAGAAATGGCATCGGCCCTGAAGGTCAACCCCTTCTTCGTCAAGGACTATGTCGCCCAGGCTCGCAATTATTCCTTGGGCAAGCTCGTGGAGATCCAGCGTCACCTCCGGCAATGCGACCTCCGCAGCAAGGGACTTGGCGGCGATGGAGGTGACCATGGGGAACTGCTACGCGAACTGTTGGCGAAGGTGATGACCTGATGCAGGCAAGGGTTCCAACCGTTCATGGAACGGTGACCTAGCGTAAGGATGCGTTCCGCTACCTTAGCCGCCCTGCTTGGAAACTCCTTTTCATTGATGTCCTCCACCCTGCGTTCGCTCGTTCTTTCCGTGTTCACCTTGTTGGTCGGCACGGCCTGGTCCCAGACAGGTACCATACGTGGGTTCGTCTATGACAAATTGAACGGTGAACCCATCATCTTCACGAATGTCATCCTTAAAGGGACGACCATCGGCGCAGCCACTGATGTGAACGGGTACTATTCCATCAGCAAGGTCCAGCCGGGCACCTACACCTTGATGGTGACCTACTTGGGTTATGACACCTTGACCAAGTCGGTGACCGTGGCCAGGGACCAGATCATCACGGAAAAGCTGTTCATCGGCAAGAGTTCCATCCAAATGCGGGAATTCGAGGTCTCCGGGGAGAAACAGGAGGCACAAAGCCAGGTGAGGATGAGCGTAACGAAGCTCACCCCGAAACAGATCGAACGGATGCCTGCCATCGGTGGGGAGGCCGATCTGGCGCAGTACCTGCAGGTGGTACCCGGTGTGATCTTCACAGGTGACCAAGGTGGGCAGCTTTATGTTCGGGGTGGATCACCGATCATGAACAAGGTGATGCTCGATGGCATGGTCTTGTACAACCCGTTCCACAGCATCGGTCTGTTCAGCGTATTCGACAACGATATCATTCGTAATGCGGACATCTATACCGCGGGCTTCAATTCCGAACATGGTGGTCGAGTGAGCAGTGTGATGGACATCACCACCCGCGATGGCAACAAGACCCGCTTGAGCGGTAAGGTGGGTGCCAGCACGTTCGCGGCAAAAGCACTGTTGGAGGGCCCGTTGAAGAAACAGACCGAACCGGGTGCCGCGTCGTCATCCTTCTTGCTGAACTTCCGCCATAGCTACCTGACCGAGAGTAGCAAGGTCCTCTACACGTTCGTGGATACGGCCGGTCTGCCCTTCGCCTTCACCGACGCCTATGGGAAGGTCTCGTTCAATGGTGCGAACGGAAGCAAGTTCAATCTTTTCGGGTTCAATTTCAACGATGCCGTGAACTACCAAGGAGTGAGTGACCTGACCTGGAAGAACTGGGGGGCAGGCACCAACTTCGTGCTGGTCCCATCCGGGTCGGCAGTACTGATCGATGGTGTCTTCTCGTACAGCAACTATGGGATCCAATTGGCCGAAGCCGGATTGGAGCCGCGCACGAGCGATATCACCAGCTTCAACGGGGGATTGAATTTCAAGTATTTCATGGGTGAGGACGAGGCGCGCTACGGTGTGGAGATCCTCGGGTTCCGCACGAACTTCAGTTTCTTCAGCAGTGTGGGGACCCGCTTCGTACAGGAGCAGAACACCTCCGAGATCGCCGGCTACTTCAACTACCGCAAGAAACTGGGCAAGGTCATCATCGACCCCGGTATCCGTTTGCATTATTATGCCTCCCTCAGTGTGGCCAACATCGAGCCCCGTTTCGGCTTGAAATGGAACATCACCGACGACCTACGCTTCAAGATGGCGGGTGGACGGTACAGCCAGAACCTGGTGGCATCCAACAGCGACCGCGATGTGGTGAACCTGTTCTACGGCTTCCTGAGCGCACCGGAGAACCTGCCGGACGAGGTGACCCTGCCCAACGGTGATACGCGGGAGGTGAAGGACCCGCTCCAACGTGCCAACCATTACGTGGCTGGTTTCGAATACGACCTGACGAACGAGTTGACCGCCAACTTCGAGGTCTACTACAAGGATTTCAGGCAGGTGACCAACTTGAACCGGAACAAACTGTTCAACGACACCGAGGAATTCGCCGATAAGCCGGACGAGCTCAAGAAGGATTTCATTGTGGAAACGGGCAAAGCATACGGGGCCGACCTACAATTGAAGTACGAGCGCGGACGGGCCTATGTGTGGGCCGTATACAGCTACACCTACGTGGACCGTTTCGATGGGATCCAAGAGTACAACCCTGTTTGGGACCGCCGTCACAATGTGAACCTGGTGACCAGTTACGCCTTCGGCAAATTCGACAGCTGGAAGGTGAACATCCGTTGGAATTTCGGTTCGGGCTTCCCGTTCACCCAGACCCAGGGCTTCTATGGATCGCTTCCGTTCAATGGTGACGTGAACACGGACTACACCACGAGCAACGCCGACCTGGCGACCATCTTCGGGCCGCTGAACCAGGGTCGACTACCTACCTACCACCGGATGGATGTTGGTGTGACCAAGGTCTGGAAGTTGGATGAGCACAAGGTGATCGAGCTGGACATGAGCCTCACCAATGCGTACGACCGGGAGAACATCTTCTATTTCGACCGCGTTCGGTACGAGCGGGTGAACCAGTTGCCCCTTCTGCCCAGCGCCGGGATCAGCTTCAAGTTCTGACCGGCTCGGGACCGTTGATAACTGCTGGCCCACGCACTGGTCCCGGGTCGTTATCTTTACACCCCGTGATCGCGGATCTAACTCCAGCGTTCGCACGCAGCGATGACGGGCTCCACCAAGTATATTTTCGTGACCGGAGGGGTGACCTCCTCCCTGGGTAAGGGCATCATCAGTGCCAGCTTGGCCAAGCTCTTGCAAGCGCGTGGCTTCACGGTCACCATCCAGAAGCTGGACCCGTACATCAACGTGGATCCGGGCACGCTCAATCCCTACGAGCACGGGGAGTGCTTCGTGACCGAGGATGGCGCCGAGACCGACCTGGACCTGGGCCACTACGAGCGCTTCCTGGATGTGCCTACCAGCCAGGCCAACAACGTCACCACCGGACGCATCTACCAGAACGTCATCAACAAGGAGCGGCGAGGCGAATACCTGGGCAAGACCGTCCAGGTGATCCCGCACATCACCGACGAGATCAAGCGCCACATCCAAGCCTTGGGTCGCAAAGGGATCTACGACTTCGTGATCACGGAAGTGGGCGGCACGGTGGGGGACATCGAGAGCCTACCGTACGTGGAGTCCATTCGTCAATTGAAGTGGGAGAAGGGCAAGGACTGCCTCACCATCCACCTCACGCTCCTCCCCTTCCTACAGACGAGCGGTGAGCTGAAGACCAAGCCCACCCAGCACAGTGTGAAGGAAATGCTCAGCTTGGGTGTGCAGCCGGATGTACTGGTGTGCCGCACCGAGCACCCGATGCAGAAGGGCATGAAGGAGAAGATCGCCCTCTTCTGCAACGTGGACGCCACTGCGGTGATCGAAAGTCGGGATGCGCAGACCATCTATGACGTGCCCATGATGATGCAGGAGGAAGGCTTGGACCGTGTGGTGTTGCAGAAGCTGGGGATCACCGGCTACCCGGAAGCGGACCTCAGTGCATGGACCGATTTCCTGCATCGCTACAAGGAGCCGAAGCGGGAGGTGCACATCGGCCTGGTCGGCAAGTACGTGGAGTTGCATGACGCCTACAAGAGCATCAAGGAGGCGCTGGAGCATGCGGGTGCTGAGAACGAGACAAAGGTCCACATCAAGTGGGTGCACAGCGAGAAGCTGAACGCCAAGAACGTGGCCAAGCACCTGGCTGGTCTTACCGGCATCGTGGTTGCCCCGGGCTTCGGGCACCGCGGTATCGAAGGCAAGATCGAAGCGATCAAGTATGCGCGCGAGCAGAAAGTGCCCTTCCTCGGGATCTGCCTCGGCATGCAGTGCGCGGTGATCGAATTCGGTCGCAACGTGTTGGGCCTGACCGACGCCAATAGCACAGAGATGAACGCGGACACCGCACACCCGGTGATCGCCATGATGGAGGAGCAGAAGAACGTGGAGAACAAGGGTGGCACCATGCGCTTGGGCGCATACCCGTGTAAGCTTACCGAGGGAAGCACGGCCTACGCCGTGTATGGTCGAAAGGATATCAGCGAACGTCACCGGCACCGTTACGAATTCAACAATTCCTATTTGGAGGATTACCGCAAGGCCGGTATGGAGGCCACGGGCATCAACCCCAAGGGCAAGTTGGTGGAGATCGTGGAGGTGAAGGGCCACCCCTGGTTCGTGGGGGTGCAGTTCCACCCGGAATACCGCAGCACGGTGATGAAGCCGCACCCGCTGTTCGTAGGCTTTGTGCAGGCGGCGGTGAAGGCCGCAGTGCCTGTGGGTGAGAAGGCGGAGGCGTAGGACCTCCGTGGGCCGGGGGGCATTCGTTGCGGCGCCGCAGCGGCCCCGGGGGGGGTTTCCCCGAAGGGGGGGGGGGGGGGGGGGGGGGGGGGGGTGAGTGCCGCCGCGTAGCGTGACCTTCAAGGTCACCGCACCCCTTCCCCCCGCCCGGCTATCTTTGCGGCCCCTCCGCCATTCCTGAACAACAGGCGGAACCCGCATGGACCGCAATTCGATCATCGGCTTCGTCCTCATCGCCGCCATCCTCTTCGGCTACACTTGGTACAGCATGCCCAGCGCCGAGGAGGCCGCCCGCATGAAGCGTGAACAGGACAGTCTGGCCACCCTGGAACTGGAGGAACAAGCACGGCGTGCAGCCGCGGAGTTGCCCACCGCCACTGTTCCCGTGGACAGCACCACGCTGCTTTCCGACACCCTCGCCGCCTTGGGGGACAGTGTCAATGTCGATAGCATCCGTGCGGCCAAGGCAGCCGACCAGTTCGGCATCTTCCATCCTGCCAGCACCGGCACGGGTGAGGAGGTGGTGTTGGAGAACGACCGCTTGCAGATCGGGATCAGCACCAAGGGCGCGCGTCCCACGGTCATCCGCCTGAAGGAGTATAGCACCCACAACAAGACCCCGTTGTACCTGGCCGATCCGGACAGCGGCAATTATGGCTTCGACTTCTTCCTGGGCAACCGCCGGGTGGACACGCGTGATCTGTACTTCACCAGCGAGCGTTCGGGAACGGACCAAGTGCGTCTTCGAGCCGCGACCACCGATCCCGCCAAGTTCCTGGAGATCACCTACCGCTTGGATAGCGTGACCTACTTCGTGCACACCACGATGCGTCTGGTGGGCGTGACCGATGTGGACCCACGCGACATCGCCTTCCAATGGCAGCTCACCGGCCTGAGCAATGAGAAGTACCGCGATGGCGAATTGCAGAAGAGCGGTGTGTATTACAAGTACTTCAGCGACGACCGCAATTACCTGAGCGAGACCGAGCAGGAACAGTTGAAGCTGGAGGGCCGCACCAATTGGGTGGCATTCAAGCAGGACTTCTTCACCGTGGCCATGATCAGCGAGAAGGGCTTCTCCAGCAGCGGGTCCGAGATCGGTATCCTGCCACTGACGGACAGCACCCACACGAAGCGCTACGACGCGAAGCTCTTCTTCGACCTGGAGCGTGGTCAGGAGGTTGAGGTCGCCATGAAGTACTACCTCGGCCCCAATCATTACGGTACCCTGCGCCGCACCGAAGTGGATCAGTTCGATCGCATCATCGACCTGGGCTGGGGCATCTTCGGATGGATGAACAAATGGCTGGTGATCCCCATCTTCAACTGGCTGGACGGCTGGAACTGGAACTACGGCATCATCATCCTGGTGCTCACCATCGCGATCAAGTTGCTGTTGATGCCATTGACCTGGAAGAACTTCATCTCCAGCGCCAAGATGCGTGCCTTGAAGCCGGAGATGGATGCCATAAACGAGAAGAACAAGGATGGCGACGCGCTCAAGAAGCAGCAGGCCGTGATGGACCTTTACCGCAAGGCAGGTGTGAACCCAGCGAGTGGTTGCGTGCCCATGGTGGTGCAGATGCCGGTACTCTTCGCCATGTTCAAGTTCTTCCCCAGCAGCATCGAACTGAGACAGGAGAGCTTCCTCTGGGCCACCGATCTGAGCACCTACGATAGTGTTCTCTCACTGCCCTTCGCCATTCCAGCCTATGGCACGCACGTCAGCTTGTTCACCATCCTCATGGCGGCAAGCACGGTCATCTACACGGCGATCAACAGCCAGCAGATGCCGCAGCAACAGGGCATGCCGAATATGAAGCTGATGATGTACCTCTTCCCGGTGATGATGCTCTTCTTCATGAACAGCCTGCCCGCCGGTCTGAGCTACTACTACCTGCTGGCCAACGTGATCAGCATCCTGCAGATGACCCTGTTCAAGCACCTGTTCGTGAACGAGGACAAGATCAGAGCCGAACTGTTGGCCAACATGAAGCAGCCCAAGAAGAAGAGCAAGTGGCAGCAGCGCCTGGAGGACATGCAGAAGCAACAGCAGGCCGCACGCCGCAAATGATCCCCTTGGCACGCGATCCGCAACCGTACCACCCATGAGAACGACCCTTCCTCTGCTGATCACCGGATTGTGCTTGTCGGTGATGACCCCAGCCTGCAAGAACAAGGAAAGCGTAGTGGAGAGCACCAACGTTGTGGAGGAGGTACCTGCAGCTACACCGGATCGCTACGGCGGCCCCACCCCTGCGGACTCCCTGTTCTTCTCCCTGGAGCGTACCCCCTGTTTCGGCCAATGCAAGGCCTACCGCATCCGGATCTACCGCAGTGGCTATGCCATTTACGAGGGAAGTTCCTTCGTGGAAAAAGTGGGCACCTTCGAGGGCCGTGTCAGCGCCGACACCATGGCGCTCCTGTTGCGCAAGGCCGAGGAGGTGCAATTCTTCGGGATGCAGGACAAGTACGACAGCCAGGTGACCGACCTGCCCAGCACCATCATCCGTGTGGTGGCCAACGCCAACGACAAGAAGGTCATCGGTCGTGTGGGGACCCCGGCCGCTTTCAAGGCTCTGGCAGCCTATGCGGACGAACTGGTATTCCCCTTGCCTTGGATGCCCCACGCTCCTACCGAGTGAGCGGCCCATCACCGGAAGCGCTGGTCATCCCCGCAACCCGCCTGGCTGAGCACGCAAAACCTACCTTTGGCGCCCCTTCCAAGGTGGTTGCCTTGACCTGGAACTTGAACCAAAACCAACGACCCGATAGACCATGAAGCGTTCCCTTTCGCTGCTACTGGCAGCCTGCCTGGTGATCGCCACGCAAGCCCATGAGGGCATGTGGCTGCTCACCAAGTTGAAGCAGATCAACGAGGCCGAGATGCAGAAGCTGGGCTTCAAGCTCAGTGCCGAGGACATCTACTCCATCAACAAGAGCGGTATCAAGGATGCCGTGGTGCGCCTGGGCGGAGGGTTCTGCAGCGGTGAGATGGTGAGTGCCGAGGGGCTCTTCCTCACCAACCATCACTGTGGATACGATGCCATACAAGGTCTGAGCAGCGTGGAGCACGATTACCTCACGGACGGCTTCTGGGCCATGACCCGCAAGGATGAGCTCCCCGCTGGTTTCAACGTGAGTTTCCTGCAACGCATCGACGATGTCACCGCACAGGTGATGGCAGAATTGAACGATGGCATGAGCGAAGAGGACCGCGCCACCAAGATCCAGGAAGTAGCCGCCAAGCTGAAAGAAGCGGTGGGCAAGGAGAATGGTCTGAGCGCCGACTTCAAGGTGATGTTCGAGGGCAACGAGTTCTACCTCTTCGTCTACAAGACCTACCGCGACGTGCGCCTGGTGGGCACCCCGCCCAGCGCCATCGGCAAATTCGGCGGCGACACCGACAACTGGATGTGGCCCCGCCACACCGGTGACTTCAGCATGTTCCGCGTGTACACCGGCCCCGACGGCGAACCTGCCGATCCGAGCGAGGCGAACATCCCCTTCAAGCCCCAGCACCACTTCCCGGTGAGCATTGCCGGTGTGAAGGAAGGCGACTTCGCCATGGTCATGGGTTACCCTGGCAGCACCGATCGTTTCCTCAGCAGCCAAGGCGTGAAATTGGCCCTGGATGTGGAGCAGCCCAGCCGTGTGAAGATCCGTCGTGCCAAGCTGGACATCTATGAGGAGTTCCAAGCGAAGGACAACAAGGTGCGCATCCAATATGCCAGCAAGCATGCCAGCGTTAGCAACTACTGGAAGTACTTCATCGGCCAACAGCGCGGATTGAAGCGCCTGAAGGTGCAGGACAAGAAGAAGGCCCAAGAGGATGAACTGATGGCCTGGGTGAACGCCGACGCGAGCCGCAAGGGCAAGTATGGCGACATCGTGAAGTTGCTGGATGCCGGTTACGGCGAGCGGGCCAAGTTCGAGAAGGCCAGCGTTTACATGCAGGAGGCTGCCTTTGGTTGTGAGGCCATCGTACTGGGCTTCCGCATGTATGGACTGAAGATGCAGTTGGAGACCGACCCGAAGGACGCTGCCAAGGTGAGCGCTGCGGTGGCCCGTGTGCAGGCCGCTGCGGACGATTTCTACAAGGACTACCACGCCCCGCTGGACGAGAAGGTCACCGCAACCATGTTCCGCATGATCCACAGCGATGTGGAGCGCGACCTTCAGCCTGGTGTGATGAAGACCATCGAGACCAAATACAAGGGTGACTTCGAGGCATGGGCCAAGAAGCTGTTCGCCACGAGCATGCTGCCGGACCGCGCCAAACTGGACGTCTTCCTGGCGAAGCCCACGCTGAAGGCCCTGCAGAAGGACATGGGCTTCCAGGCCGCTGAGAGCTGCCTCACCCACTTCCGCAATGTACTCGGCCCCGCTGCCGGTGCCGGTGATGTGGACATCGAGAAGGGTTACCGCCTGATGGTGGCCGCCATGCGTGAGAAGGACCCGACCAAGAGCTGGTACCCCAATGCCAACAGCACCATGCGCCTCACGTACGGACAAGTGGGCAGCTATGTGCCTATGGATGGCGCCCACTACAAGCACGTGACCACCGCCAAGGGCATCCTGGAGAAGGAGGACAACACCAACGATGAGTTCATCGTGCCCGGCCGCCAACACGAGCTGCTGATGAAGAAGGACTACGGCCGCTACGCCGATGAGAACGGAGAACTGATCACCTGTTTCATCAGCAACAACGACATCACGGGTGGCAACAGCGGCAGCCCGGTGATCAACGGCAACGGCGAGCTCATCGGCATCGCCTTCGACGGCAACTGGGAGGCCATGAGCGGCGACATCGCTTTCGAGCCCGAGCTGCAACGCACCATCAGTGTGGACATCCGCTACGTGCTGTGGACCATCGACAAGTTCGCTGGTGCCGGCCACCTGGTGAACGAGATGACCTTGGTGGAGCGCAAGCCGGAGATGAAGGAAGTGGTGCCCGCTCCTGTGGAACTGGTGGCCCCTGCACCAGCACCCAAGAAGAAGAAGTAAGGAACAACCTTTGACCCAAGGGAACGGCGCCTCGGAAGGGCGCCGTTCCGCGTTCCTGTCTCCCAGCTAACTTCACCCCACCATGCGCGACCCACGCCTGTCCGAAGCGTTGCCCGAGCTCTTGCACGAAGGAGTGCTCGAGCCTGAGCAGGCAGAGCGCATCCGTCGGCATTACGGCTTGGATGGTGCGCGTAGTGGCTCGGCCATGCTGCTGGTGCTTTCCATCATTGGAAGTGTGCTGGTGGGCTTGGGCATCATCCTGATCGTGGCGCACAATTGGGACGATCTGCCGCGAGCCGCTCGGACCGCATTGGCCTTCGTACCCGTTCTGTTGGGCCTGTCGTTGGTGGCCGTTAGCCTGTTCCGCAATGCGGAGAATGTGGCCTGGCGTGAGGGCAGTGCATTGCTCCTCGCGTCCGGTATCATGGCCAGCGTGGCCTTGATCAGCCAGATCTACCACATCCACGGCGAGCTACAGGGCTACCTCCTGTTCTGCAGTGTGCTCATCCTGCCCTTGTTGTACCTGCCCGGGTCCATCGTGGTCACACTGGGCTTCCTGGCCATGGTGTTATGGCAAGGCGTATCGGTGCGCACCGAGCACTGGGGCGGCGATGCGTTCCCCTGGGCCATGCTCGGTCTGTTGGCAGCCTCAGTGCCCGCTTACCTGACGCATGCCCGATCGCATGGCCAAAGCATCGGGTTCTGGTGGCACAGCCTGTTCATGGCGATCGGCACCGGTGTGGGGGCCAACCTGTTCTACAGCGATTGGGAGTTGGCGCATGTCACGGTCCTGTTGGCCATGGGCTCCGCGTACACCCTGGTGCCTTGGCTGTTCCCGGACCCGAAGTTGCACACTTGGCCCTGGGCGCTGGTGGGTGGTGCCACGGTGCTGATCATCCTGTTCGGCTTCAGTTTCCGGCCTGTCTGGGAGGAACTCTTGCGTGCGGACCAACAAGGGTTCAAGAAGGATGTGCTGCCACTCTCCTTGTTGGCGGTTGCGGTCCTGACCGTATTCGTGCTCGCCCATCGCCGTCGTACGCTGTTCGAACGTTGGCCGTATCCGGAAGGGTTGGGCCTGTTCCTGATCTGCTTGGGTGTGAGCCTGGCTTCCCCTGCGTGGGCGGCGATCCTGGTGAACCTATCGCTGCTGGCGGTGGGCGTGGTCACCATCCGCTTGGGCATCACTACCCGTTCGCTGAAGCGAATGAACCTCGGCTTGGCAGTGGTGAGCCTCACCATCCTTATGCGCTTCTTCGACACCGACCTGAGCTTTGTGCTGCGCGGCCTGGTGTTCATTGCTGTGGGGCTCGGTTTCCTGTATATGAACCTGCGCATGTTGCGCGAACAGAAGCGGGATGGACAAGCGGGTTAAGTGGGTGCTGTTCGGGGTGATGGCAGCGTTCCAAGTGGGAGCGCTCGCTTGGATGATCCGCGACCATGAGCAGGTGTTGGAAGATGGTCGGGTGTACCGTTTCCGCACGGCCCCCATCGACCCGCGCGATCCGTTCCGCGGTGAGTACGTGGTGCTCAATTTCGAAGCAGAGCAAGGACGATGGCCACTGAAGGACGGTGAAGGGAATACCGGGACCACCCAGGCCTACGGTGTGCTCGGTCTCGACAGCGCGGGTTATGCGGTCATCACCACCTTGCTCATGGAAGGGCCGCCGGAAGAGGATCATCTTGTCGTCACCTTCATGACCTGGGGAGGGGACACCGTGGACCGGATCGCGCTGCCCTTCGATCGTTACTACATGCAGGAGGGCGATGGCGCTGTGACCGAAAAGCTGCTTCAGACCCAGTGGATCGAAAGTGAGCCGACACCTCCGTTGCCGGCTCATGCCGTGGTGCGCGTGTTGAATGGACAGGCCGTGGTCGAGGACCTGGTGATCGATGGACGTCCGGTGAAGGCGTGGCTCGAAGAGTACAACGCGAAGTCCGCTGTGCCGACAGTGTCGTACTAGTTCGCTGGGGTCAGCGCGATGTCGAAGCGAAAGGGACCATTCCGAAGCTGGGGGTCAGGCAGTGTATCCAGTGATAGGCTGTAACCGTTCTCCTTCACGCGCAGCAGGATCGGCCCTTGGGGAAACACGAAGAGCCCATATCCGCCTGCATCGTTCGTTTGGGAAACGGCTTGGACCGCACCGTTGATGTCCACCCATTCGACGAGCGCAGCGAGCACGGACCGTCCAGTCGCAGCATCATACACCCTACCCGATACCTGCACGCGGTCAGGTGCCTGGGCATGGACCAGTAACACAAGGAGGAGTGCAGGGATCAGTGCAACTGTGCGGGCGGTGGCCATTTCGACCCTTGTACGGCATTGCGCTGTTCCTGTTCCACCAGCGCGATGGAAGCCCCGATGGCGGCCATGGCCGGGCCGAACATGACACCGAACAAGGGTAGTTTCATGACCAGGTTGAAGAGTGCGCCGTTGGCCAGCACGATGCCCTTTCGTTCGTTCACGGCGCGCACACTTTCACCGATGCGCATACGCCGGCGCTCGAAAACATAATCCACCATGGAGAAGCCGTAGAAGTAGGACGACAGCGCGAAGAGGGCCAACGCGGACAAGGGTGCGAGAACCGGTACGAAGAGCGTGAGCACCCAGATACCAACGGAGAGCCCGAGCTCCAGGAAACCGTTGCGGCACGCGATGAGCGCACCGCGGAACGCATCCTTCAGCAGTTGCCCCCAAGAGAAGGTATAGGTGCGACCTGTGAGTACCTCCTCGGTGCGCTCGCTGGCATAGGCCAACAGAGGCGACAGGAGGATCAGCACCAAGTACTTGTTGATCTTGAAAAGCAGGTAAAGGATGGCGACTTGCAGCACCACGGTGGTCACGGCTTCGCGAGCTCCGTTCACGAAGTCCTTGATGGAAGCCCAGAAAGAAGGATCGGCATCGGCCATGGGGATCTCCAGCCACTGGGCCAACCACTGCGACAACTCGTGCACCGGTCCGTTCAGCAGCATGAAGAACACGTACACCAATGCGGCGAATAGCAGTACGGGGACGAAGAACATCCACACCATGCCGTGGCGCATGGCGAATCCGAAAGCACGTAGGTAGCCTGAAGCTCCTAGGCGAAGATCACGCATGAACATGGGTACAAAGTTCCTTCCTCCGAGGAACAACACCCACGAACTACACGAACGGAGTGTGGACCTGCCGGATGGCGCACATGCCCATGGCCCAATGACCCCGCCCTACCTTTGTCCCTTGGCCGTGCCCCCATGGAACTCGACAACCTGACCGCTATCTCGCCCATCGACGGACGTTACCGTGAACGCACACGCCACCTGGCACAGTGGTTCAGTGAACAGGCCCTGATGCGCTATCGCCTGCACGTGGAGCTGGAGTACTTCCAATTCCTGTGTGAGGTGCCGTTGCCCGAGCTGACCGGCACTCCCTTGGCGAAGCTGGGGCCCGTCCGCCAGCGCATCTCGGACCTCAGCACCAGCGATGCCCAGCGGATCAAGGACATCGAGAAGGTGACCAACCATGATGTGAAGGCGGTGGAGTACTTCCTGAAGGAACGGTTGGAGGAAGTGGGCTTGCAGGCACAGCAGGAATTCGTGCATTTCGCGCTCACCAGCCAGGACATCAACAACACGGCACTGCCCTTGTTGGTGAAGGACTTCGTTTACACCTGCTACCTGCCCGCGCTCATCGGTCTACGGGATGCCTTGCACGGCCACGCCTTGGAATGGGCGCGCGTACCCATGCTGGCGCGCACCCACGGGCAGCCCGCCTCCCCGACCCGCCTCGGCAAGGAACTCCAGGTCTTCGTGGAGCGCTTGGACGCCCAGTTGAAGCTGTTGCGCGAAGTACCCTTCACCGGCAAGTTCGGCGGGGCCACCGGCAACTTCAACGCCCACCATGCGGCCTATCCGGAGCTGGACTGGGTGCTCCTGGCGGACCGTTTCCTTCGGGACAAGCTGGGCCTGGACCGCCAACAATTCACCACCCAGATCGACCACTATGATCACCTTGCCGCCTTGTTCGACGCGATGCGCCGGGTGAACACCATCCTGATCGACCTGAGCCGCGACGTGTGGCAGTACATCAGTATGGACTACTTCCGCCAGCGCATCAAGGCCGGCGAGATCGGTAGCAGCGCCATGCCGCACAAGGTGAACCCCATCGACTTCGAGAACGCGGAGGGTAACCTGGGCATCGCCAACGCACTGTTCCATCACCTGAGCGAGAAGCTGCCCATCAGTCGTCTGCAACGCGATCTCACGGACAGCACCGTCACGCGGAACATCGGTGTTCCCATGGCGCACACCATCATCGCGGTGGATGCCATGAGGAAAGGCTTGGGCAAGTTGTTGATCAACGAAGTGACCATCGCCCGCGACCTCGATGCGCAGTGGCCGGTGGTGGCCGAGGGGATCCAGACCATCCTACGCCGCGCCGGCTATCCACAGCCCTATGAGCGCTTGAAGGAACTGACACGTGGCAAGGAGCGCATCACCCAAGCGGACATCGCCACGTTCATCGACGGGTTGGAAGTGGATGCTGCGATGAAGGCAAGGCTCAAGGAATTGACCCCTTCCAATTACACGGGCATCGATCTGCTCCAACGTGTGATGCCCTGAGGCGTTACGACCGGAACCGATGGTCCACCCGAGCCCACGAAAGAGCCGACGCTGGTGGTGGTTGTTGACCGTGGTGATCGCGTTGGTCCTGGTGATGGTGATCTGCGATGGCCGCGTCACCCGTAGTGCGGAACCCTACCTGGTAGACCGCGTGGAGGACGTGCCGGAAGTGGATGTGGCCGTGGTGCTCGGCACCTCGGAGCGGGTTTCCAGTGGAGCACCCAACCGGTACTTCACCCACCGCATACAGGCAGCAGCCGCGTTGTACCAAGCCTGCAAGGTCCATCACTTCATCCTGAGCGGCGACAACCGACGTTCGGACTACAACGAACCGATGGCCATGCGCACCGCACTGATCCAAGCCGGAGTGGACAGCACGCACATCACCCTGGACTTCGCTGGTTTCCGCACCTTGGATTCGATGGTGCGTGCGAAGGAGGTGTTCGGCCAACAGCGCTTCCTGGTGGTGAGCCAGCGCTTCCACAACGAACGGGCGGTGTACATCGCCCGTGCTCGCGGGATCGAGGCGTTCGGGTTCGATGCTCCGGATGTGGGAACGGCCTATGGCTTTCGCACGCAACTCCGCGAGAAACTGGCCCGGGTGAAGGTGCACTTGGACGACCTGTTCGGCGTGGAACCTCACTTCCTGGGCGAGCGCGTGCTGTTGGGCACACAGGTGCTCCCCTAGATCCCGAACTCCACTTGGAACAGCAGGGTCCAGTTGTTCCCGCGTGTTTCGAAGGCCGGTTCCGCGTTGATCCATCGATAACCGGTATACGCTTGGAGCTTGATGCGATGGCCGTTCAGGTAGCGTGTGCAACCCAGAAGGGCCTCGTCGGTCCTGTTGCGTAGAGCGCTCACATCACTTGCAGGCTCCACGGTGGTAAAGCGCGCAGCCACTTCGTAGGCGCTGCTGAAGTACTTGCTCACCTGACCGTTGATACCTGTCCCGGTGGTCACGAACCGCACGTTGCCATCCTCGTCCGTGGTGATCGGGGCTTCGCTCCGGCGATCGAAGTACTCTCCGCTGATCGCCCATCCGCGGTACTTGAAGACCATGTCGGCGATGAAGGTGCCGAAGTCCGTGGTCGCGTACAGCGGAAGACCGAGTTGACCCCCGACCCGCGTTGCTCGGTCGTTGTAGGAGTACGTCGCACCGATGGAGAGGCGAGGCTTGGGTTCCATCTCCAGGTCACCTTCGCTGTAATCGCCCTTGTTGGTGAACGCGCCCAAAGGCAACCATTCCAGACGGCCCGTGTAGGCCATACCCTCGTTGATGGGCAAGGCGTTCCTTCCATCTCCCGAGGAGAGTGCGGCCTTCACCTGCACTTCCTGTGCACCGATCGGCTGCGTCCAATACGCGAACAGACCGAAGTCGCGGTCCAGGGTGAAGGTGGAGTTCGCGATGGAGCGGTCCGGGAACTGGAGGTTCCCCGAACTGATGACACGCTGACGATTGCCAGGCAGCTTGCTCTGCCCGAAGCCCAGGTAGAACCGTTTGTTGAAGTGGTAATAGACCATGGCATCCCGAATGGGTTGAGCGATGGTCTCGGTCTCCAGGTCCAGATCGGCGCGCGAGAAATTCAACTGGATGTAATAGCGGATGCGTTCATTCAGCACGAAGCCGTCCAGGCGCAAGCGCAGGCGACGCACGCGTGCATCGACGCTCTTCACGCTGAGGTCATCACCGGCCACACTGGTGAAGCCCATGCGGTTCTGCATCCGGAAACGCAGGTTGAGCAGGAAGAGGCTGTCCTTGGAGATGCTGATGCCATCCTGTATCTCGATCAAAGCACGCTCATCGCTTTCGGTCTGAGCGATCCCCGGCAGGGAAAGGCACAAGAGGGCCGCACCGAGCACGGCCATACGTTGGAACTGGTACATCGCAGGGCAAATGAACGAAGATCGCCCGACCGGCAGCATCACACCAGCGTATGCTGATACGCGACCAGGTCGTTCGAAGGGATATCATCGACACCCAGGATGCGTAATTGCGTGATCAGCTGTCCTCGATGCTGGGTACTGTGATTGAAGCAATGGAGCAACATGCTCCAAACGGTCCGACGGTGGATGTTGCCTTTCAGATCATGATACTCCACGACGCGTCCGAGGTCCCTTTCCGTGGCGTTCTCGACCAACTCACCCAAGCGTTCGGAACAGACCAGGAGTGACCGGATCCCTTGTTCAGGACTCGCCGGCCATCGGTACGGCAAGCCGTTGATCCTGCACCACCACACGTTCTCCGCATCACGGATATGAAGCAGCGTGGCACGCAAGGAAGGGAAGCTACCGGACGCGGGGGCGTCCAACACATCCTCGTCCAGGCCTTCCAGTCGTTCCACGTAGCGGCGGTTCGCCCATTGGTCATACTGGGCCAGTTGAAGGAGTATCTCGCGCATCATCGCGTGGTGTTGTCCAATGACATGATGGGCATCACAGCAGTGGCACGTTCAAAGGTCGTTGAAGGTGATAAGGTCAAGTCCACTGAAAATGCCGGGTGCAAGAAGTGCCTCGTACTCGGCAGCACAGCGCCGCAAGAACGGCTCCTTGTCCTGCCAGACCGATGCGTACAGGTCCTTCACATCGGAACCGAGCAGGTAGGGATGCACCATCACTTCGAGATCGGCGGACGCGTGCGCGCGTGCGATCAACGTATGGAATGTGTTCGCGTCATAGGGCCCGGCATGTTCCAGGTCATGGATACTGACCAAGGCCGAATTCTTCGGCACCTTCAAGCGATGACGGGCATACGTGGCGAAAGCAAGGTTGGCAGCCTGCTTCAAGGCACGCCGTGGGCGCATCCGGTCGGATGTGATCGTGGTCCAGGGCGGTGCGACGATGCGCGTGGGCACCTTTCGTTGGTGGATGGCAGGCAGCACAGCGTCGAGTATCGCGGGCAACATCATGACGTGTTGGTGGCTATCCACGTGATCGGGCACGACACCGAGCGCCACTGCCAGGTCCCATTGAGCATCGAACTCCTCGCGTATGGCAGCCGAAGGGACCTTCCCGCTAAGCATGCGACGGATCAAAGCAGTGCGACCGAGGAAGACGCCCGCCCCATCGGTGAGAGGCGATCGGCCGGTGAGCGCTTTTCCCTCGGTGATGCAGAAATGCAAACCCACGGCAAGGCCAGGATGATGGCTCAGTCCGACCACCGCATCGTGCGTGCCGGGCATGTTCACCATGAGGGTGGCTGAATTTAGATTGCCTGCGGCGTACACCTCGAAGATGGCACGGTTCACCGAAGGGCAGAGACCGAGGTCATCCGCATTCACGATCACACGGGGCATGGTGGCGGCTGGTCGGAGTGGTTGAAAGCGTTGGAGGATCGCTCGTGCGGTCAAAGGTGGATAACCTTGTTCAAAATAGGAACAGCAGGTTCATCGATCCTCCCGCATGGTTCATCGAACTTCGCACGGACTGAAAGACCCATGATCGCATCACTGTTCGGAAAGAAGAGGATCGCAGAGGAGAAACTGGCGAACGCGTTCATCAACGCGATCCTTGAATTCACCGCACAGGGCTTTCCGCTGATCTCCGCGGAGTTGAACGAAGCGCCGGAGTTCGAAGTGGCGCCCGGGATCGAGCCTTCACAGGACGAAGCTTTTGCCCGGATACTGCTGGCAGGCAATCTCATCGAGATGCAGCGCGCATTGGGCCCTGGGATCGACAAGCGCATGCAGGCCCTATCGATCTCCAAGTTCGCACAAGCGCTTGAGGTGGATGCCACGGACCTTGGTCATGAGATCCAACAGTTACAGGGTCGAATGGAGCGGCTGAACTACCCGAGCAAGAACACGGTGTACGCCATGGCGAAAGTGGTCTTCACGGAGTACGACCTGTTCTGCTTCCAGGATGTCTACTTCCGCGAACAGAAAGCCCCGAACCCCATCGTGCTCAAGCGCCTGAACGGCCTGATGGGTTACTTCCTCTGGAATTGGAGCGAAGTCTCCGAGCAGTACCGGATCGTCTGATCACCGTTGGGTCCACGCCTTGCCGAGGCCCAATTGATCCTCGGCCATGCCCGCTATCCGCCCTCCGATGGCCAATGCCGCGGTGGCAGCCGGTGAAGGCGCGTTCAGCACGTGGATGTGATCGCCTTTACGCTCGATGCGGAAGTCATCCACCATGGCCCCATCGGTTCCGAGCAGCATGGCACGCACACCAGCACGGCCGGGCTTGATATCCTCCATGGTTAGCGATGGGATCAACCGCTGCAACGTGCGCAGGAACAACCGCTTGCTGAAAGCACGTCGGTATTCACCGATCCCATAGCTCATATTGTTCAGGAAGAGCTTCCAAGTGCCTCCATAGGACAGGGCATCGACCGTATCCTTCAAGTCGAAGTCGGTCTTCCCATAACCTTCACGCTTGAAGGTGAACACCGCATTGGGACCACATTCGATGGAACCGTCCGTCATGCGTGTGAAGTGGACACCCAGGAACGGGAAACGCGGGTCGGGTACCGGGTAGATCAGGTGCTTCACCTTTTGCTTTCCCTGTTCGGTGAGGTCATAGTAGTCCCCTCGGAAGCCCACGATGCGTTCCTTCACCACAGCACCATCGGCCCGAGCGAGCCGGTCGCTTTGGAGGCCACCACAGAAGATGGCGTAACGTGTGCGGTAGTTGCCCTTGGAGGTACGCACCTCGCTATGACCATCATGTTGGGTGATGCTCATGAACTCCTCGTCCAACGCTAGACGGCTCAAAGGCTGGATCCCGATGGCCACCTTGGCCATGGTGTTGGTCGCCCCGCGGAAGTCGATGATGCCCGTACACCCCACACGTACCCCGGCGACCCCTTCACAGAACGGCTCGATCTCCCGAATTTGTTCGGCAGAGACACGTTCCATCCCTTCGATACCATTGGCAACGCCCGTGTTGTGGATCTTCTCCAAGCGGGGAAGCTCATCGGTCGTGGTCGCAACGATCAACTTCCCACAGATGTCATGCTTGACCCCATGTTCCTTGGCAAAGGCGACCAGTTCACGACGACCCTCGACACAATTCTTCGCTTTGAAGCTTCCCGGCTTGTAATAGATACCGCTGTGAATGACCCCACTATTGTGCCCTGTCTGGTGATCCGCCAGGGCCTTCTCCTTCTCAAGAAGAAGAATGCGCAGATCAGGATGCCGTTGCTGGAGTTTGTACAATGTGGCGGCGCCTACGATCCCGCCCCCAACGATGATGACATCCCACTGTGCTGCTTGCTCCATGATGGTGAAAGAAGCCACGAAGGTAGCCCTGTGGATCACTCTGCTCGTAGGGACGCGCGGTCGACCTCGGCTCGAGGAACGAGGAAGAACAACACCAGCGCCACCACGAAGAAACTACCGATGATGATCACGGTATTGCGGAGATCGCCGGTGAGTTGGAAGACCAATCCGTAAGCGAACGTTCCCAGAACGGTGCCCACATAGTAGCTCACGTCATAGAACGAGAAGTACGACGCATGATCACGTGTTTCGGGCAGGAACTTGGCATAGGTGCTGCGCGAAAGGGCCTGGCTTCCACCCATGACGAAACCGACCCCGCATGCCAATGCATAGAACTCCATGGCCCAATGGATGCGGTAAGCAGCGATACAAAGCAGGAGCCAGGCCACCACGCCCAGGGTCAACGCATTGATGTTGCCCAGTCGCTTGCTCAATCGGACGAAGAGGTAGGCCCCTGGAATGGCGACGAGTTGGATCAACAGGATACTGATGATCAGGCTATGGTCAGCAATGGGCACGATGGCACCGGTGGCATCCACATCGCGAACCTCTTCCTTGGCGAAGGTCACCGCCAGGTACATCACGGTCTGTATGCCCATGTTGAACACGAAGAAGGCCATCAGGTAAGCGTTCAGTCGGCGCGTATGTTGCAACTCCCGCCAGGTCTTCCGCAACTCCCGATATCCGTTCCAGAACACCCCCCCTTCCTGGGCCACTCCTGCGGTACCGTTGGGAAGCACCCGGAAGGCGAATTGGGCGAAGAACACCCACCACAAGGCGACGGTCACGAACGTGATGCGTGCAGGGAGGCCATCGCGATCGGGGATACCGAACCAACCGGGCTTCATGACCATGAGCAGGTTCAGGATGAGAAGAATCACACTACCGATATAACCCATGGTGTAGCCCCGTGCGCTCACCCGGTCGTGATCCTCGGGAGCGGCGATCTCCGGCAGGAAGGCATCGTAGAAGATGAGACTTCCGCTGAAGCCCACGCAGGCCATCATCACCAGGAACAGCCCGATCCAGAGGGTATCCAGTCCGAAGAAGAAGAGTCCCGCACAGGACGCCGCTCCAACATAACAGAACCCCTTCAGGAACTGGAGCTTGCTACCGGTATGATCGGCGATCCCACTGAGCAATGGTGTGATGAGCGCCACCAATAGGAAGCCGGCCGAGAGGGCGTAGGAATAGAGCGATTGCGCCGGAAGCCCATACCGCTGTAACACTTGGTCTTGGCCATCGGTGTGTGTGATGGCCAGGTAGAAGATGGGGAATACGGCGGTAGTGATGGTGAGCGAGTAGACCGAGTTGGCCCAGTCGTACATGGTCCAACCGCGGATCACACGGGGATCGCCCTTCACCATGGCGACAATGTAGTCAGAAGGTCCGGACCCCGCACTCCCGGACAAGGGAGGTCACTTGGCCAGATCCACCTCCACCCGACGGTTCTTGCTCATGCCCACCTCCGTGCCGGTGGTATCGACCGGAGTTGAACCATCCAAGCCTGAAACGGTGATCCGGGAAGCTTCGATACCACCTTCCAGCAACGCATCGCGTAGGGCTTCTGCACGCTCTTTGGCCAACGACGCCAGGTCGGGGCGCATCCGGATACGGTCCACTTCGGTGGCATCCAGGTGACCTATCAAGCTGACCTTCACCGCAGGGTCCTCCTTCATGGCCGCCACCATTTCCGTCACCCACGCGTCCATGGACCCGTCCAAAACGCGCTGGAACCGTTTGAAGTAGAAGACCTGCTTGTCGACACGGGCGGCGGCGGTGAGGTTCGGGGCACTCACCCCACGGCGGCTGAATATGAACTCGCTCTCCACCTCCTTCAACTGTTCACACGTGCAAGTACGCCGGTCGGTCACTGGATAGACCTCCACATTATCGATGTAGTAATACGCCGAGAACAGTTGCGCCCGTGTTTCCCCGCGAGGGCGTTTGGTCTTGGCATTGTCCGTCTTCTCGGTTGCTTGGAAATTACCGATGAGCATCCATTCCTCGTTGCCGGTGGATTCGTACACACCGCAGACACCCTGCCAACTGAACATATCATCGTAGATCTTGGTCCGCACCTGGGGAACCTTCACTTCATAGGTCAAGCTGGCATCCTCATCCTTCACGATATCGACCTTGGAAAAGTAGGCTCCCAATTCATTGGTGGCGTATTTGCTCAGGTCGGCCAGGGAAACATAATACCGAACACAGTACAAGGAATCCTTCTTCATCTTGTACTTCAGTTTGGTCTGTAGGTAGGTCCGTGGCTCCTTGTTCTGGTAGCTCCACCAACGCAGTCCTGCGTAGTTCTTACCACTCAGAGCCGTTTGCTCGCCTACGAAGTTCCGGGGCGTGGAGACGGTGCTCTCCACGGTCGCGTCCTCACTGAAGAGGTCCACCTTCTTCGATGTCGAGGAACTCCAACCTTTAGCATATTGGATGCCACCGGGCCGCTTGAGCTTCTTTCCATCCATCAACTCAAAATCGCCATTGACCACCCAGGAACGCAGGGTATCCACTTGCTGAGCGATCAGCACATGAGCAATAAGAGCGGTGAAGAGGAGCGACAAGGAACGTTTCATGGTCGAAAGGTCAAGTATGGATCAGGCCGTGAATGGCCAGCGGCGGGGGCAAGTTAATCGGCCCACGCGTAGCGGGCCAAGCGGACGTGCCAAAGAACGTGCCGAACCCATCATGAAGGTATGCAGCCCATATCGTTATCGAGACCGTCCGTAACGCGAACCACAGAAGGGAGCAGCAAACCGTTCGATCGACCTGCCTCCTTCCCTTTGTCCAGGGATGGACCACAGTTCCGATCAGCAGCTTCCCCGGTCAACGGGAAGCTTGGCGCCACAGGGTATAGGTCACTCCCAACCGCAGCATCCGTTGTGTGGTCGATCCTGCGTTATCGTCCTCCTCGAGCGGTCCAATACCTTGGAGGTAGCCAACCGTGATGTCCACGCTGGGATGTACCAAGAATACCAAGCTTCCAATGGCCTGTACCATCACAGCCCGAAGACCGTCCGTGGAGGTGGATGAACTGGTGAAGGGGACCTCCGTCCCGAAGCCGAAAAGGGCCACGTCCAATTCTCCCGTGCTCACCGCATCGCTGGCCAACAGGAATGAAGCTGCGACACCTCCTTCCACACCTAACCAGTCGATCGGGCGCCAGCGTGCCGCGAAAGGCACCTGTAGGTAGGATCGTGCGATGCGTGTAGAGGTGAACAATTCACCCCGAATGGCAAGTCCTAGAACGTCCAATGAAGTATCCACTGATGCCTCGAATGTGTGGGACCTCCGTTCATGTAGGACCCCAAGCCCAACAGACCAGCGATCCGAAAAGGAATATCCAAGCTGAAGCCCTTCTGCATGACCTATCCCATCGATAACGTCCACCTCGGCCAGGCCGGTAGGGTCGACCACTTCCACAGTGGTCAAGGTATACTGACCCGCACCATGGACACCCAGGGACCATTGTGCCTGAACGTGTATCGCGAAATTGGCGAAAAGGCCTACCAAGGCCATCCAGCGCGCAAGGGGGGGTGGGGAGATGAGCATGGAAGCAAAATAAGCGCGTACACCCTACGCACCCATCATTCAGTCGTTACTGTCCGAAAGGCCAGGTCCGGTCGACTTGCGTGAAAGGGAAACCAGGACACCGAACTCGATGGTACGCCAAGTCGTCGTCCGTTGATAGACCTCGGGCCAAAGCACCACGTTCTGATCCCTGATCGGCCTAAGCCCGTGCATGTAACGGAACATGATCCCCATGCGATGTACCGGCCAAAGATCCAGCCCCCCCATCAATTCGGGTCCCACTTCCAGCGGTACCGCAGGTTCGTAAGGCGAAGTGGTCACACCCATAGCACTTGGAAAGTGTGCCCCGAGGACCAGGGAGATCCAAGCCCATGGGGACCAATCACATCCCAACTGACCGGACAAGTAGGTCAGCTCTGTCGTCTTTTCGTTGGGTCCGGAATAACCGGTCTGCTGGGAAGTGACGGGTACGCGATAGTCATAGGTGAAGGACCGGAATTGCCTGGTACCTGCTCCGGCTCCCATGCGCAGCCGGAACCGCTCGGTGACAGGGATCCTGATCACCAGCCCCCCGCGTGTACCGAGCCCATTGGAAGAGTACGTGTCGAAGTAGGTGTGATCATCACCCGTGGCACTGAACATGGTGCTGCCAACCGCACCTTCAACGACGACCTTGGCCAACAGGCGATCCTGCGTCTGAGACCTCGCTGATGCCACGAAGCAGCCAAAGACTACGGAAACAAGGATGACCCGAGAACCTCTCATGGCCCTATGCAGGTAAATGGGAGAGACCCGACCTCAGCCGATGCATGTGGGGGACTTTGGAGTTCAGAGGACATGATCAGCCCTTCTGTTGTGCCCGGATGATGTTGAGCGCCCCACCCGCCTTGAACCATTCGATCTGCTGGGCATTGTAAGTGTGGTTGCAGACCAAGGTATCGCTGCTGCCATCGGCGTGCTTGAAGACAGGCCAAGACGGGTGCCGGGTGCGAAGGAGGTGAGGTCCGTGAAGTCGATGCGATCGTCCTCCTGGATCTTGTCGTAGTCGGCCTCGTTGCTGAAGGTGAGGGCGAGCATGCCCTGCTTCTTCAGATTGGTCTCGTGGATGCGGGCGAAGCTCTTCACCAGCACGGCGCTGACACCGAGGTGGCGCGGCTGCATAGCAGCGTGTTCACGGCTGCTGCCCTCCCCGTAGTTCTGGTCGCCCACGATGATGCTCGGTTTGCCGGCGGCCTTGTAGCTGCGCTGGGTGGCGGGCACGGCACCGTATTCACCGGTCAACTGGTTCTTCACCTTGTCCACTTCGCCGTTGAAGGCATTGGTGGCACCGATCAGCGTGTTGTTGCTGATGTTGTCCAAGTGACCGCGGTACTTCAGCCAGGGGCCGGCCATGCTGATGTGGTCGGTGGTGCACTTGCCCTTGGCCTTGATCAGCAGCACGGCATCACTGATGTTCTGGCCGTTCCATGCCGGGAACGGCTCCAACAACTGCAGTCGCTCGCTGTCGGGCTTCACCACCACGCTCACGGTGCTACCATCCGCAGCAGGTGCCTTGTAACCGGCATCTTCCACATCGAAACCGCGTGGGGGCAGCTCGATGCCTTTCGGTTCGTCGAGCTTCACGCTCTTGCCATCCTCGTTGATCAGGGAGTCGGTCAGCGGGTTGAAGGTGAGGTCACCGGCGATGGCCAGTGCGGTCACGATCTCCGGGCTGGCCACGAAGGCGTGCGTGTTCGCGTTGCCGTCGTTGCGCTTCGCGAAGTTGCGGTTGAAGGACGTGATGATCGAGTTCTTGCGGTTCGGATCATCGGTATGCCGCGCCCACTGGCCGATGCACGGTCCGCAGGCGTTGGCGAGCACCACACCGCCCATGGCGTCGAAGGTCTTCAGCAGCCCATCGCGCTCGGCGGTGAAGCGCACCACTTCGCTACCGGGCGTAATGGTGAATTCGCTCTTCGCCTTCAGGTTCTTGTCGATGGCTTGTTGCGCGAGCGAGGCACTGCGCGTGAGGTCCTCGTAGCTGCTGTTGGTGCAGGAGCCGATCAGGCCCACTTCCAGTTTCGCCGGCCAGTTGTTCTCCTTCACCGCCGCGGCGAATTTGCTGATGGGCCATGCGAGATCCGGGGTGAACGGACCGTTAACGTGCGGCTCCAACGTGCTCAGGTCGATCTCGATCACCTGATCGAAATACTTCGCCGGATCGGCATACACCTCCGGATCGCCTTGCAGGTGTTCCTTGATGCCATCGGCCAGTGCGGCCACATCGGTACGACCGGTCCCTTTCAGGTAGCGGCTCATGCTATCGTCGTAGCTGAAGGTGCTGGTGGTGGCACCGATCTCGGCGCCCATGTTGGCGATGGTGCCCTTGCCGGTGCAGCTCATGCTCTCGGCGCCGGGGCCGAAGTACTCGACGATGGCACCGGTACCACCCTTCACGGTGAGGATGCCGGCCACTTTCAGGATCACGTCCTTGGGGCTGGCCCAGCCGCTGAGCTTGCCGGTGAGCTTCACACCGATGAGCTTGGGCCACTTCAGTTCCCAAGCCAATCCGCTCATCACGTCGCAGGCATCGGCACCGCCCACACCGATCGCGATCATGCCCAGTCCACCGGCGTTCACCGTGTGGCTATCAGTGCCGATCATCATGCCGCCGGGAAAGGCGTACTGCTCCAGCACCACTTGGTGGATGATGCCTGCGCCCGGCTTCCAGAAGCCGATGCCGTACTTGTTGCTGATGCTCTCCAGGAAGTTGAACACCTCGTTGCTCTTCAGCAGCGCTTCCTGCAGATCGGCCTTGGCACCTACCCGGGCCTGGATCAGGTGATCGCAGTGGACGGTGCTGGGCACGGCCACGGTCTTGCGGCCGGTGGTACTGAACTGCAGCAGGGCCATCTGGGCAGTGGCATCCTGCATGGCCACGCGGTCCGGAGCGAAATCGACGTAATCCTTCCCGCGGTTGAACGCGCCCTGGCCTCGCCGTCCCACAGGTGGGCGTAGAGGATCTTTTCGGTAAGGGTCAGCGAGCGACCGACGGCCTTGCGGGCGGCGACCACACGTGCAGGGTAGCGGCTATAAACCGCTTTGATCATATCGAGGTCGAAGATCTGGCTCATGCTTCGGATGCTGTTTCGCGAACAAAGATAAGCAGGCCATCCCCACTCAGCGAAATTTCGCCGCGAATGCGATCAACCACTTGAAAATGAGAGAGCCACCTCTCACGAAGTGGCTCTCCAGCTCGGTTCGACCAGCAGCTTACATCTCCCCGATCGCGGTCACCAAGGCATCCATGGCGGCTACATTGGCAGGGCCACCACCCATGGCAACGCTGTTGGTAACGAGGTTCAGGCTTTGAAGAACCATGGCCATATCCACTTTGGCGTTCAGTGTCGCAGTGCCACCTGCGGTCACATCGGCATGGATGTGGACCATCGCTTCACGGGCCATGGCGTCCGTGGCGCAGTGGTAGGTGAATACACCGTCCGTCGCATCATCGAAGTCGCCATCGCCGTTGGTGTCCACATGTCCTTCCATGTTCAGGAACTTGTAGCCAGCGGTCGGATTCCAGCTCCAGTGCATCTCGGGGATGTTCAAAGGGGCTTCAGCCAAGGTCGGGTCAGCATGGTTCGTTTCGCTGTCGAGGCCTAGCGTGAACTCCGCTTCGTGGACGTGACCCGGGTTGATGGCCCCCAGCGTGAAGGTGTTGCTCGCGGCACTGGCATCCACAAGCAGATAGGTGTCGTGGAAGTGGGCGACCTCTGCAGCCGCATCATCCAGCAGATGGATGTTGGAAGCGTAGAACTTCACCTTGTCGAAACGGATGTTGTTACCCGCACCATCCTGATAGGTGTTGTTCAGGTCGAACGCGTTGGTACCGTGCATGAAGGTGAAGGCCATCCTCACGGTCCCGGTGGTCGGGGTCGGCGTGGGAGTAGGTGCAGGTGCTTCCTCCTCATCCTTCTTGCAGGCTGCGAGGGACAGACCGATCAGGGCCAATAGGCTGAACTTGTTCATGTTCATTGGAACGTTTGGTTGTTAGTTCTTGTTTGCGAGGTTGTATGTGATGCCCGTAACGAAGCGCATCCGGTTGGGGACCATCAGGTCACCGAGCTGCCAGGCCACCGCATGTTGGTAGGTCAGGTTCAGCATCCAGTTGCGCCACCACACGCGGGAGCCAGCGTGGGCGAAGAGGGTTGAACTGCCGGTGCCCTGCTGGATGACATCCAGCTCGGCATCCCTTCCGGCCCATTCGTGATACGCCCCCAGGGAGGGGATGAACTTCAGCTTTCCCTTGGCCAGGTCCCAGCGGCGGAAGAGTTCCACCGTGGAGCTGAGGCCGTGACCCAGGCGATAAGCGTTGCTATTCGTGCCGTTGTAACGGCCCACCACGGTCGTGCCAAAGCCGTTCCGGCCCCGGCGCACCATGTATTCCGCGCTGGCAAGGAGATCCCAGGTGCCTGTGCCCGGCTGCAGGTCCTCGGCCACCACGGTCTCCCGGTAGGTGAGGTCGCTACGGCCCACCGGCAACTTGGCACCGGCACCCAGCATCAGGCGGTGCACGGTCCGTTCGTCCGTGGTGGTGCACTTGGTATTGGCCACGAGGTATCGGCCCAGGAGGAGCGGATCACCCAGCCCATAGACATCGGTGCCGATGTATCCATTCACCGCGCGGTAGTTGTTCACCGCAGGCACGGAAACGAGCAGGGCGAAACGCTCGGCCAGCCAGAGGTCGGCACGGAGCTCGAGCCCCTGGTACACCTCGCGGTAGTGGTCACTGCCTGTGAGGGTGATGCCCTCATTGCCGTGACCACCGTGCTTGGCGGGATCCAGGGCCGTTCCCGACCAGGTGAGCGTACCCTCCATGAGGCGTGCGCGCCAGAGGAGGGAGATCGAACTGGTGCGATCGTGTGGTTGGATCCCGAGGAAGATCCCGCACACATCGCACGCCATGCTTGGAGCGACCGACAAGGTCAGCACCAAGGCTGCAAGCCATTTCATGGTTGAAGTATTCAGGCCCGCGCAAAGCGGACCAGGTGAAGGTCAATGCCCGCGTCCGCTAGGGAGGCAGGCTGTCCGTTCACGCCGCCCAAGGGACGCCGTCGGGAACCGGCAGCGCACGGTGGAGCACGGCGGCCGCGTAAGCGGGTAGATCCCGGTCGGTGGCACTTGGCGGGACCAATAACACCGCGCTGCCTAAAGGCACTTGTGGTTCGAAGCGGAGTTCCACCCGCTCCATGGGAAAGGGTGCATCGGCCTGATGCTCCAAGGCACGGAAGCGCTTGGACAGTTGGCAGTCGCCGTGGCAGGTGCGCATATCCTCCACTACATCCCGCTGCACGCACAACTCGCGGGCGATGCGCTCCTGGTCGACCTTGAAGTCGATCAGGACCATGGTCGGTGCCGCCATCATCGTGATGATGACCGCCAAGACCAAGAGCACAGGCATGCGCTGCATCGGGTCAAATGTAGGGTCATCCCGACTTGTACACCCTGCCGATCGCTTTGCGCACTGCCCGATTACCTTTCCGGCCTTTCCCTACCATGCACGCCGGACGACGATTCACCCTGCGCGAGGTCTTGAAGTGGACCCGCCGCGACATCTACTGGTTCCTCTTCTTGTCCTTGGTCCCCACTGTGCTTTATGCGGTGTTGGGATGGACCTGGCTCACCATCCCCTGGGTGCCTATCGCTCTGGTCGGCACTGCGGTGGCGTTCGTAACAGGCTTCAAGAACAATGCTTCCTACGACAGGCTTTGGGAGGCGCGCCAGATCTACGGGGCCATTGTGAACACGAGCCGGGCGTGGGGGATCATGGTGATGGACTTCGTGACCACCAAACATGCGCCGAGCACGGTCGATGCGGAGGGGTTGAAGGCGGTGCATACGCGGCTCATCCATCGCCACATCGCGTGGATGCATGCCTTACGGTTCCAGTTGCGCCAGCCGCGGGTATGGGAGCACATGATCAAAGTGTACAACCGCGAATACCGCCAATGGTACACGGTGGACGAGGTGGAGAACAAGGTGGAGGACGCATTGGCGGGATTGGTCCCTGCCGTCGAGCTCGGTTCAGTGCTGGGCAAGAGCAATCCGGCGGCACAGCTGTTGGCCGCACAATCCAAGGACCTACGCACCCTGCTGGACCAGGGCTTGATCGAGGACTTCCGGCACATGGAATTGGAGAAGCTGATCGTGGACCTGTATGCGCAACAAGGCAAATGCGAACGGATCAAGAACTTCCCCTACCCTCGGCAATTCGCCACGTTGAACCTGATGTTCACGCGTTTGTTCATCAACCTTGTGCCGTTCGGCATGCTGGGCGAATTCGCCAAGTTGGGCGATGGCTACATCTGGCTCACCATCCCGTTCAGTGCGCTGGTGGCCTGGGTGTTCAACATGATGGAGCGCATCGGCGAGAGCACGGAGAACCCCTTCGAAGGCAGTGCGAACGACGTACCGATCACGGCCATCACACGCACCATTGAGATCGACCTCCGCGAGATGCTGGATGAACACGACATTCCAGCGCCGCTGAAGCCGCAGAACAACATCCTGATGTGATCAGGGGACCTCGACCAGGCCGAGCAGATAGGCCGGATCGATGGACGCACCCAGCCCCTTGGTCGTGGGAAGGGTGATGGAACCTGCACTACCGTAAATGATGCCGCCGACGACGGGATCCTCGGTGAACATCAGCGGCGTATCCATGTCGCAATAACGAACGGCATCGCTGGTCAACGCCAGGTGCGCCGCAGCGGTCCAGGCCAAGCGCGATTCCAGGAAGCCTCCGATCTGCACTTCCATTCCTGCTTGTTCAGCTAGCACGATGATCTTCTTCGCCTTGAACAGTCCGCCGCTCTTGCCGAGCTTGATGTTGAAGCGTTGACAAGCGCCGAGCGCGATCAATCGTTCGGCATCGTGGTGATCGCAACAGCTCTCATCGGCCATGATCGGTATCGGCGAGGCCTCCTTCACCCGGCGCAGCTCCATGAACTGCCAGCGCGGAATGGGCTCTTCGCAGTGTTGGATGTGGGCATCACCCAAAGCGTTCAGGACGAGGATCGCCTGTTCCGGTGTCCAGCCTTGGTTCGCATCGATCCGCAAGGGCACCTCGCTGCCGATGGCTTCGCGGATGGCCCGGATGCGCTCGATATCCGCTTGAGCTCCTCCACCGAGCTTCACCTTGATGACCTGGAAGCCATTTCGGACAATGGCCTCCGCGTCGTCGGCCATCCGCTCCTTCGTGCCCAAGCTCACCGTATAGTCGGTGATCAATGTGCGTTCCACGGTCCCTCCGAGGGATCGGAACAGCGGTTGTCCTACGGCTTGCGCAGCGATATCGTGGCAGGCGATGTCGAAGGCGCTTTTGATGCTGTTGTTCGCGAAGATCAAGCGGTCCATACGCGCGTGCAGGCCTTCGATGTCGGTGGCATCATGGCCGACCAAGGCCTTGGCCAGGTGCTTTCCCACCGCCATGCACGTCTCTTGCGTTTCGCCGTTGATGGACCAGAATGGGTTGCACTCACCCCAGCCGAGGAGGCTATCCTGTGCCGTGATGCGCACGATGACGCTTTCAACGGCCTCGAGGGCACCGAGCGAAGTGACAAAGGGCGCCTTGAGCGGGATGCGTAGGGGGAAGAGGGTGATGCGGGTGATGACGGACATGGAAGTGCGAAGGTGGTGAAATGAAGAAGGGGCCTCGCGGCCCCTTCTCTCATCTTCTTGTTGGCGGATCACTCTTCGATCACCTCGAACGCGATGCTGCGCACCACGTCGCGGTGGAAGGTCACTTCGGCCTCGTACTTGCCGAGTGATTTGATCGCATCACCCTTGAGCTTGATGTGCTTCCGATCCACTTCGAAGCCGAGTGCCTTGATGGCATCGGCGATCTGGATGGTGTTCACACTACCGAAGATCTTACCGGACTCACCGGCCTTGGCACCGATCTTCAGGGTCTTGTTGACGAGTCCTTCGGCCATTTTCTCGGCTTCCGCCTTGATCTTGGCCTCTTTGTGGGCTCGTTGCTTGAGGGTCTCAGCCAATTGCTTCTTCTCGCTATCGGTGGCGCTCACAGCGAGGCCACGGGGCAGCAGGAAATTGCGGGCATACCCATCGCGCACCTTTACTACGTCGTTGGCGTAGCCCAGATGCTCCACGTCTTTCTTCAGGATCACTTCCATGGTCGTAGCGTTGGGTCGTTCTTACTTGAGCATATCGGCCACGTACGGCATCAGGGCCAGATGGCGGCTGCGCTTGATGGCTTGACCGACCTTGCGCTGATACTTCAGGCTGGTTCCGGTAAGACGACGGGGAAGGATCTTGCCTTGCTCGTTCACGAAACGGAGGAGGAAGTCGGCGTCCTTGTAGTCGATGTAGGTGATCCCCATCTTCTTGAAGCGACAGTACTTCTCCTTCTTCGTCTCGATGGCGATGGGAGTGAGATAGCGGATCTCGTTGTTCTCGGCTGCCATGGCTTAAGCGTTGGTGGGTTCGATGGTCTTCTTGGAAAGCTGCTTGTGGCGACGCTTTTCAGCGAAGCCCACATGGTGCTTGTCCATCACGATGGTCAGGAACCGGATCACGCGCTCATCGCGGCGGTATTCGGTCTCGAGCTTGGCAACGAACGCAGCGTCCGCTTCGAACTCGATCAGGTGGTAGAAGCCCGTGGACTTCTTCTGGATGGGATACGCGAGCTTGCGCATCCCCCAGCTCTCTTCGTGGTGGATCTTGCCACTGCCTGCTAGGATCAGGTCTTTGAATTTTTTGACCGCCTCCTTTGTCTGATCCTCAGACAAAACGGGAGTAAGGATGAAGACGGTCTCGTACCGGTTGGTCATGTGACGTTCGGTTGATTTGGGCCGCGAATGTAAGGGATCTTGCTGAACCACAGTGCCCTGTGACCCCTTGTTCGCCAACATCCATGCCGCTGCTTCTGTTGATCTGGCGCGTTGCAGCACCTTCAAGAACAGATCCAATCCATTGACGTTCAGAGGTTCACATAGCACCTGACCAGGCCTTAGGACCAGAAGTTCTCAACGCCTGGGAAGTAGGCCGAGGTGCCCGGTTATCTTCGCGCCGCAACCATGGACCAGTTCATCGTCAGCGCCAGAAAATACCGTCCGGCCACCTTCGATACGGTGGTCGGTCAGGAGGCGGTGACCGACACCCTGAAGAACGCGATCAGGAGCAACCACTTGGCACAGGCCTTCCTGTTCACGGGTCCCCGGGGGGTGGGCAAGACCACCTGCGCGCGCATCCTGGCCCGCACCATCAACTGCGAGAACCTCAACCCTGACCTGACCACCTGTGGCACGTGCGCGCCTTGCGTGACCTTCAGCGAAGGCCACAGCATGAGCATCTTCGAGCTCGACGCGGCCAGCAACAACAGTGTCGAGGACATCCGGAGTCTGATCCAACAGGTAACGATAGCACCACAGGTGGGCACCAAGAAGGTGTACATCATCGATGAGGTGCACATGTTGAGCCAAGCGGCGTTCAATGCCTTCTTGAAGACCTTGGAAGAGCCACCGAGCTACGCCATCTTCATTCTGGCCACCACCGAGAAGCACAAGATCCTACCCACCATCCTGAGCCGCTGTCAGGTGTTCGACTTCCGTCGCATCCAGATCGCGGACATCACCCGTCACCTGGCCTCCATCGCTTCCAAGGAAGGGATCGAAGCGGAACCGCAAGCGCTGCATGTCATCGCCCAGAAAGCGGACGGTGGGCTGCGGGACGCCCTGAGCATCTTCGACCAGCTGGTGAGCTTCACCGGACACCGGTTGAGCTACAAGGATGTGGTGCAGAACCTGAACGTGCTGGACCACGAGCACTACTTCCGGATCACCGAGAGCCTGGTGCATGGCGACATTCCTGCTGCCTTGGTCGAGTACAACGCGATCCTGCAACAGGGCTTCGATGGACACTTGTTCGTGACCGGTCTGGCGCGGCACTTACGCGACCTGTTGGTGGCCCAGGATCCGCGCACCTTGCCCTTGTTGGAAGTGAGCGAGGACCTGGCCCAACGGTACGGCGAACAAGCCCGGACCACCGATCGGGACCTGTTGGTGCGTGGGCTGGACAAGCTCGCCCAATGCGATGCCCAGTACAAGCAGAGCAAGGAACCGCGCTTGCTGGTGGAGCTGGCACTGATCCAGCTGGCCACGCACCGGAGCACTCCGGACACTGCCGCTGCACCGCCCGAACAGGCGGAAAAAAAAAACACTGAGCGCGTCGTAAGCGTTGCTCCGTCCTCGCCCACGGTCCCGCCGGCTGCGACAACGTCGTCCCCGGTAATCCCTCCTCCAGTGCCGCAGGCCCCCGTCGCTGCAACGCCCTACCCGGAGGTGGCGCAAGCGCCACGGCGCCGCTTGGTCGGTCAAGTGAGCATCAAGGCGAGCGCGGTGGCGGTGGCAGAAGAACCCATCGCCCCGATCGACACCGACGCTGGACCGGCACTACCGACCTCCACGAAGGAAGTGAACCCGGTACTGCTGGTAAAGGCCTGGACGGACTACGCGATGGCCCAACGCGAACGCGGCCGAAGCAGCTTGCATGCCACCCTGAGCGCGCGCGAACCGGTGGTGCAAGGTCCGGGACGTATCACCTTCGCCATTGTGAACGACGTGCAGGAGAACTACCTGAGGAACGAAAAACCCGAACTGCTGGGCCACCTGCGCAGGGCCTTGGGCGATCCAGGATTGGAACTGGATGTGGTGAAGGAGCAAGTGGTCGTGAAGCCGCGGTTCACCCCGGTGGACCGCTTCAAGTTGATGGCGGAGAAGAACCCGGCACTGCTGCACTTGCACGAACTGCTGAAGCTGGACCTCGGCTAAGCCGCCTTCAGCGAAAATTCGCTAGGAATGGCCGCCTAGGAATTACCTTTGGCCATCCGAAGAAGGGCCGATCCCTGTCCTCGGCACACCGAACCACAAAACCCCTGTACGATGTCCAAGATCAAGGTGAGCAAGCCCGTTGTGGAGCTGGATGGCGATGAGATGACCCGCATCATCTGGCGCTGGATCAAGGACCAATTGATCCTGCCCTACGTGGATGTACCCATCGAGTACTACGACCTCGGCATCGAGAGCCGCGACAGGACGGACGACAAGATCACGGTCGAAAGCGCCAAGGCCATCCTCAAGCACAACGTGGGCATCAAGTGTGCCACCATCACGCCGGACGAAGCGCGCGTGGAGGAGTTCGGACTGAAGCAGATGTGGAAGAGCCCCAACGGCACCATCCGCAACATCCTCAACGGAACGGTGTTCCGTGAGCCCATCGTGATCAGCAACATCCCGCGCTTAGTGCCGGGTTGGACCCAACCGATCATCATCGGTCGCCATGCCTTCGGTGATCAGTACCGCGCCAGCGATGCAGTGATCAAGGGCAAGGGCAAGCTCACCATGACCTTCACCCCGGAGGATGGTGGCGAGGTTCAGACCTGGAACGTGTACGATTTCGAGGGCAATGGTGTGGCCTTGAGCATGTACAACACGGACGAGAGCATCGAGGGCTTCGCACGCAGCTGCTTCAACCTTGCCTTGGCCAAGAAATGGCCGCTCTACCTGAGCACCAAGAATACCATCCTGAAGAAGTACGACGGACGCTTCAAGGACATCTTCGAGGAGGTTTACCAAAATGACTTCAAGGCCGCGTTCAACGAAGCCGGCATCGTGTACGAGCACCGTTTGATCGACGACATGGTGGCCAGCGCCATGAAGTGGAGCGGCGGCTACGTGTGGGCCTGCAAGAACTACGATGGCGACGTGCAGAGCGACACCGTGGCACAAGGCTTCGGTTCGCTGGGACTGATGACCAGTGTGCTGATCACGCCCGACGGCAAGACCATGGAGGCCGAGGCCGCGCACGGCACGGTGACCCGCCACTACCGCATGCATCAGCAAGGCAAGCCCACCAGCACCAACCCCATCGCCAGCATCTTCGCGTGGACGAGGGGTCTGGCGTTCCGTGGGAAGCTGGACGGCAATGCACAGCTGATCGACTTCTGCGCCAAGTTGGAGCAGGTCTGCATCCGTACCGTGGAAAGCGGCAAGATGACCAAGGACCTGGCCGTCTGTATCCACGGGGAGAAGGTGGGCAGCGAGCACTACCTGAGGACCGAAGCCTTCATGGCCGCTTTGCGCGAGGAGTTGGAGCGGGGGATGGCGTGAGGAGGAAGCCTGAATGATATCGCGTTGGGGCGTCCACGGGCGCCTCATCGCGTTACTGGACCATGAGGAAGCCCGCCATCACCTCCCGCGACCTGGACCGCTTGGCCGTTCCGGCCATCATCAGCGGCATCGCTGAACCGGTGATCTCCTTGGTGGACACGGCCTTCGTAGGCAGCTTGGGCACGGCGGACCTCGCCGCGGTGGGTATCGCGAGCAGCTTCTTCTTGTTGGTGGTGTGGGTCCTGGCCCAAACGCGCAGCGCGGTGCTGGCGGTGGTGGCGCGCTATTTCGGGCAGGACCGTGTGGCCGACATCGCAGGGTTGGTCCCCATCGCCATCTGGATGAACTTCCTGTTGGGCTTCGTCTTCTTCGCGATCACCAATGCCTTGGCGGAGCCGATCTTCCGCATGTACAATGCTGAAGGCGCCATCCTCGAGAAGGCGGTGGCCTACTACCACATCCGCAGTTACGGGCACCCCATCGTCCTTGCCACGTTCGCGATCACCGGGGCTTTCCGGGGTATCCAGAACCTGAGTTGGAGCATGTGGATCAGCATAACGGGTGCCTTGGTGAACGGGCTTCTCAACCCGCTGTTGATCTTCGGCGCCGGTCCCATTGAGGCCATGGGAAGCGAGGGCAGCGCATGGGCAAGCGTGGTCGCTCAAGTAGTGATGTTCGGCCTGGCCGTATACATCCTTCTTGATCGCACACCGTTCTCCTTGTTCCCTCGCTCATGGAGACATCCGGAGTTATTGGGATTGTGGCTGCTCAGTGGCAACCTGTTCGCACGAACCATCGCACTGAACCTCTGTTACTACCTCGGCAACCGCTATGCGACCGGTTATGGCGTGGAGTATATCGGCGCGCATAGCATCGCCATGCAGGTCTGGCTGTTCAGCGCGTTCTTCATTGATGGATATGCTGCGGCAGGCAGTGTTCTGGTAGGTCGGTTGAACGGCGCAGGGAATTGGCGGGACCTTTATCGAGTAAGTTGGGCAGTGGTCCGAAAGAGCGTGTTCATCGGCGCGATCCTCTCACTACTCTACCTGGCAGGCTATACAGTGATCGGATCGTGGTTCACTGCGGACCGATCCGTGCTTGAACTACTGTCCGGGGTGTTCTGGCTCGTCGTGATCACCCAACCCATCAATGCGGTGGCCTTCGCTTTTGACGGGGTGTACAAGGGGTTGGGGAATGGCAAGGTCCTGCGCAACGTACTGCTGACCTCCACACTACTTGCCTTCGTACCGGTCATCGTTGTGCTGGACCGGTACCACTTCCTATTGCATGCCATATGGTGGGCATTCCTCGCGTGGATGTTCCTACGTGGCCTATTGCTCGCCCTGCACTTTCGAAGCTGCTACGGACCTCTCGCACGGCGTTTGGTCCAGGAACCAGGAGCCGTCCATCAGGACATTTGACATCCATTGAACATCGTCCCTGTGGCCAGGCACCTTAATTTCGTACGCATGAGGTCACGGATCACATTTCTGGCGATGATGCTGAGCTTCAGTATCGCGCATGCTCAGGAAACACGACCCACCGTCAAGAAGGACACCAGGTCCTTCTCCGAACGTATCTGGTTCGGTGGAGGAGTTGGCCTTTCCTTCGGCACGGTCACAGCCATCCAACTGGACCCCATGCTCGGGTACAAAGTGGACGAGGAGGGCAAGTTCACTGTTGGAGCGGGTGCTAGTTACTGGTACCTGAGGGACAACCGTTTCGCGAGCAATAACACCTTGCAGGGTTATGGTTACCGCCCTTTCCTACGCTATCGTTTCATTGAACAGGCCTATGCGCATGCCGAGTTCCTTCACATGAACGTGGACGCCTACAACTACATCACCGACCGTACACAACGACTTTGGGTGCCACACGTGCTCGTTGGAGGCGGATACGTGCAACCCTTGGGCGGACGCAGCTCCATCTTTCTTCAGGTGCTGTTCGAGGTGCTACAGGACCCCAACAGTATCTATCGGAACCAAGGGCCGATACTGGGTGGCGGCATCGGTATCGGGTTTTAGTTTCCAGCGAGAGCGCTTGACCAATGGGGTCAATTGCGACGATCCGGGACATCCTCACGTATTCTCGTGTGTTCACATTGTAACACCATCTTCGATGTAGGTTTGTAACTCTAACCAAAACCGCCTCCCATGAGACTGCTTCACTTTTCGATGATCCTCGGCCTTTCAGCAACCTTGGCCATGTCCGGCTGCAAGAAGGACGACCCCTGTGACGATGTGACCTGTTTGAATGGAGGCACATGTAGTGACGGGACTTGCTCGTGCCAATCCGGGTATGAAGGCAGCACATGTGGAACTGAAGTCCGGGCCAAGTTCTTGAGCACATACAATGTCAATGAGACCTGTCCTTCCGGCAATTTCAGCTACCAATCCACCATCACCACGTCCTCTACAGGGATCAATCGGGTCATCATCAACAACTTCGCTGGGTTCGGGGTTTCAGCCACAGCTAGTGTGACAGGTTCCTCGATCACCATTGGAACCCAGCAAGTGGACATCCAAGGCAATGCAGCAACGATCTCAGGCAGCGGTCAACTGAGTGGTTCGATCCTGACCATTTCCTACACCATTTCTGCAGGTGGCAGTTCCGAGAGCTGTACCTTGACCTGTACCAAACAGTGACCCTACGTACCGGCGAATTTCGAAGAAGGAGCGGCCCTTGGGTCGCTCCTTCTTCGTTCGGCACGTGGTAACCGCCCGCGGTCATGGCGATACGCTTGGTGGTGTGGCGGAGCCCAATTCGTTCCGAATACCCTATTTTCGCGGCCCGAACATTCGAATCCAAGCATCATGGCATCCACGTCCGACGTGAACATCGGTTCCTACATCCGCTTCAATGGCGATATCTGCCAGATCATGGAGTGGCAGCACCGCACGCCAGGCAACTTGCGGGCATTCTACCAAGGAAAGATGCGCGTGTTGCGCAACGGCAAGCTCAACGAGCACCGGTGGCGTAGTGGTGAGACCATGGAAGTGTTGCGTGTGGAAGTGCATGAGCTGCAATACCTCTACCGCGAAGGCGACAACCTGGTGTGCATGGACCAGGAGACCTTCGAGCAGAAGTATGTACCAGTGGAGCTCTTCGGCGATGCGATGCGGTTCATGAAGGAGGAGATGGTGGTACAGATCGGCTTCGAGAGCGAAACCCCCATATTCGCACGCCCTCCGAAAGTGGTCGAACTGGAGGTCACCTATACCGAGCACGCTGTGAAAGGTGATACCAGTAACAAAGTAATGAAATCAGCCACCCTCGCTGGTGGAGCAGAGATCAGTGTACCCAGTTTCGTGGACATCGGCACCGTGGTACGCGTGGATACCGAGACCGGCGAATACTTGGACCGGGTGAAGAAATAAGGTGCTTGCCACGGCTCCCTCGAGGACCCACCACTGATGGTCAGTGGTGGGTCCTTTTCGTTCAGGGAAGGCTTGCACGGCGATGTCGTTCACTGGGCGCCCCTACCTTTGGACCACAAGTCCTATTCCCCGCGTGAAGCTCCATCCCCCGCACACCGCCGCACAACTTGCAGCGTTGATCCATGCCCAGGTCACCGGCCGGACCGAGCGTTTGGTCACCGGCCTCAACGAGATCAATCGGGTGGAGGAAGGCGACCTGGTCTTCGTGGACCACGAGAAATACTACGACAAGGCACTCAAGAGCGCTGCCACCACGATACTGATCAACAAGGCGGTGGATGCTCCGGAGGGTAAGGCGCTCCTCATCAGTGATGACCCCTGCCGCGACTACAACACGCTCATCCGTCGCTTCATGCCCCGAACCGGATGGACTGGGACCGATGTGCACATCGGTCCCGGCAGTGAGGTGCATCCAAGCGTCGTGCTCGGTGCGCATGTTCGCATCGGGGTGGATTGCATCATCCATCCCGGGGTGGTCATCTACGAGCACACGACCATCGGCGACCGTGTCATCATCCATGCCAACACCGTGATCGGTGCCGACCCGTTCTACTACAAGAAACGCCCTTCAGGCTTTGACAAGATGCCACCTGGCGGCAGCGTGGTCATTGAGGATGATGTGGAGATCGGCGCATTGTGTACCATCGACCGAGGTGTGAGCGCCGATACCCGAATCGGCAAGGGCAGTAAGCTCGATAATCATATCCAAGTGGGCCATGACACGCTTATCGGTTCGGGTTGCCTCATCGCTTCGCATGTGGGTATCAGTGGTGCCGTGGTGATCGAGGATAATGTGACGTTGTGGGGTCAGGTCGGTATTCCCAGCAAACTTCGCATCGGCAAGGACGCGGTGGTCCTGGGGCAAAGCGGAGTGATGGGTTCACTGCCAGGTGGTAGGACCTACTTCGGTAGTCCCGCAGGTGAATGGAAGGCCAAGATGCGGGAGATCGCGTTGATCGCAAGGCTCCCCGATCTCTTCAAGAAATCGGGGGCTTGATCCATGGCCCGCCTCGAACGCATCATCGAACGATTGGAGCTGAAGGAGTTCCAGTTGCGCGCGCTACTCGATGTGACCAAGGCGATCAACAACAATGTACCACGCGCTGAACTGTTGCGGCTCTACGAGAAGATCGTGAGGGACGATCTGGGCATCACCCGATTGATGCTCTTCGAGCGGACCGACCGTTGGGAACGGATCCTTGAATTCGGCACCAGTACCAACGATGATGACCTGGATGTGGAACAGGCCTTCGGCCGGTTCGTGGATATCCAGGTGATCGATAGTGAGAGCGCAGGGAGCTTGGGTGCCTTCGATGTAGCCGTTCCTGTACATCACCGGGACCACCCTTTGGCCTTCTTGCTCATCGGTGACATCGACGAGGATGAACAACGCATGAGTCCGACGGTGAAGCATCTGAACTACATCCAGACCCTCACCAACCTGATCGTAGTGGCCATGGAGAACCAGCGCTTGGCGGACCAGGCCCTGCGGCAGGTAAGGGACCAACGGGAGTTGGAGCTGGCGCGAGAGATGCAGCGCATGTTGGTACCTGCCCAGCTCCCGAACAATGACGTGATCGAAGCAGCGGCGTGGTATCAACCCCACAGCCAAGTGGGCGGGGACCATTACGACCTGATCACCTTGGACGACGGCACCTATGTGGCCTGTGTTGCCGATGTGAGCGGCAAAGGGATCGCAGCGGCGTTGTTGATGAGCAATTTCCAAGCGAACCTGCATGCCAGCGTGCGACACAACACCGATCTGGGAGATCTGGTACGCGAGCTGAATGGCAGGGTACAAGCGAATGCGCGTGGAGAACGCTTCATCACCTTGTTCATCGGGCACATCGATCCGGTAGCGCGACGGATCCGTTTCGCCAATTGTGGACATAACGCACCTCTACTACGGACCGAAGCGGGTATCCAAAGCCTGACGGACGGGTGCATCGCACTGGGCATGATGCCATCCCTACCCTTCCTGAACGTAGGTGAAGTGACCTTCACACCCGGCTCCACCCTGCTCTGCTACACGGATGGCCTTGTCGAACAGGAGGACGACCATGGACATGCATTCGAGACAGACGCTTTGGGAACCATGCTTCGAGACCTCTCCCATGCTGGCCCGGCAAGGTTCAATGATGCGTTGATCGAGGCTTTCGAGATCCATCGAGGGACCCAACCCATCCTGGACGACATTGCCGTGCTCACGTGTCGGTTCAAGTAGCTACGCCCTGCAGCTAGCGGCCTTCTTCTGGAAGTGATGAAGGCAGCCCCACGGGATACTTCAGATCGAACAACACGATGATGAGGGTGAACGCCCAGAATGGTACGGAGGCCTTATCGGTGTCCAAGAAATTATTGAGGGCCCCGTGCAGGTAGTAGGTCACCAAGCCAAGCAAGGCGGCCATCATCAGGCGGCGATCCACACCCGAGGGCATACGGGCGAACAGGCGCATGCCTTTCACCAAAGTGACCAGGACCAGTGCAAGCATCAGGCCCAGGCCTGGCAAACCTTGCTCACTTAGGGGGCCGAGGTACTCACTGTGTGCGTTGCCTCCTTCCCCGAAATTGGTACTGATGATGGTGCGATCCTCGGAAGCCTGGAAAGGCGCGTACTGGAACATGTAGGTACCCGGTCCCCATCCGAAGAATGGTCGCTCCATGAACATGCGCATGGCCGAATTCCAGCGGTTGATCCGTTCCAGGTTGCTTGCATCGCTGGAAATGTTCGAGATGGAGCGCACATGCTCCCCTAGGTCATCGGAGGATTCCTCCCGGTTACGCTCCAATGCAATGGTGATCTGTTCATGGTTCGCCCAATAGAGCCCGCCCAACGTGGCCACCCCGATGGCCATCGCCCAAACCGGCACTTTGAGTCGGACGATGAGGAACACACCAATGGCCCCCAAAAGGCTGAGCCAAGCCGCACGAGTGTAGGAGAAGATGAGACCGGTCAACAGTGTCAGGAACATTAGAAAGGCCAATATCCGGCGCGTCGCAGAGTAGCCGGGCATGGTCAATGCGCCCAGCGAGAACGGCAGAAAGAAAGCGATTATGGCACCATAGCTCGTATGGTCCTTGAAGAACGGCGTCATCACCCAATGGGCGGGATCATGCTCGAAACCGAACTGTGAATGATGGATGAGGGTGTATCCGATGACGATGAACAGGCCGGAGAGGTACGCCCAGATGAACCGTTGCATGTTCCGTGTGTCCTGGAACAACCGTGACATGATGAAGTACATGGAACTGACGAACCATAGCCTGGCCAACACGTATTTTAAGGACACCAAGGGCATGCTGCTCGGAATGATGCACAGCGTCATCCACCCGACCTGTAACAGGATGATCACTGTGATCGGATGACGGATTAGCCGTCGGTCGAGCACATTCGGTTCCAACGCGAGCTTCACGAAGAATAGGACCATGAGTCCCACCAGTAGTGGCTCTGTTGGCAAGGCCACCCCTATACCACCGAGGTCGAGCTCTTCCAGATTGATCGAGAGTGGCGTCGCGAAGGCGATGAAATAGATCAGCCGGTCGACCGCGGTGAGCATCGCCCACACGATGAGCAACACCGCAGGCAACACACTGAACCAATAGATCTGACCAGCCATAAAAGCAGCATTGAGCACCACGAAGGCGATGCTCGCCATGAACACCCAATGTTCCTTTAGCAGCCGCATGGCCGTTCAGGCACGTTGGTCACGCCATATGAGTAGCAGGTACGCCAGGAACACGGAACTCACCACCGAGAGCAGCAGGATGAGCCACCGGATCGGGTATACCTTCTTGTCACTGATCTCCGGGTAGACGATCACATTGGTATAGGTCAGTTCCTTCGTGACATCGTTGACCACCCGTTCATATTCGGTCAGCAATTTGTCGTAGTTCGTCCTGAAGAGATTGCTCAATTCACTGAGTTCCCTGAACTCACCTCCATGTCGCTCAAGGTCCCTGATCAATCCTTGCACTTCGTCGATCCTGGTCTTGGGTGCACCGGACTCGATCATGCGCATATATCCCTTGGTCAGTTCCTTCACCTGACTGTAGTAGTCGAGGATGCCCTCCTTCGCACGAAGGGTGTCCAAGCGCTTCTCCACGGAATCCATCTTCTCACGCGCATGGGCAAGCGAGCGTTCAGAGATCGCCAGGAGCTCGTAGGATTTCTCCCGCTGAAGGCGTCTGGCCAAGAGATTGGCCTGGTCCAACATGGCGTTCACCAGGTCCCGAGCACGGCGTGGGTCCTCGTCCACGATCTCGATATGGACCGATTCATAGGTGGTCTTACGGATCTCGACACGGTCCTTGAACTCGTTGTACAAGGCGAAGTATCCGCCCTGTCTGGTGGTATCCATGTCGTAGACCTCGTGCAGCTCGAAGTTCTTGATCAAACTATCGCGTATGCTATTGCTCTCCAGCAGTTGGAGCAGTTGATCGGTCCGTGTCTCGATGCTGTAGCTGTTCAGGTTCACGGGATAGACCGTGGCCCTGCTCATGTACTTGGGAGGCATGAACACGGGCATGCTCGCAATAGTGGCCACCACTGCGGCAGTGATCGCTACCAACGCCAAGGTCTTCCAGTTGCGTCGGGCTACTTCCGCATACCGACCGAAGGTGATCTCACCGGCCATGTTGTGAACTGAGTTTACTGAGGTTCGTTTGAATGATGAGAAGGCACAGGGCCAGGATGAGTCCACTAAGACCACCGATCAGCACCACCAGCCAACGGATGGGCCTGGCAGGCTTATCCATGACCTGTGCTCGGTCCACCACGAACTTGAATGGCACTCGACTATCCAATTCAGCACGAACAAGGTCGCGTTTGGCGCGAAGCTCGTTGATGCGCCAGCTCCATTTTATGACCTGTTCACTAAGTACGATATAGGGGCCACCGATCTCCGATAGCCCCGCGAATCGTTCCTCCAGTTCCTTCAATGCACGTTGGTCGTTCTTCACGATGGCCGCCCCGATGTACTCATTGAAGCGCTCCGCCTGGGATTCATAGTCATGTACGCCCAATCGTTGTAATGCCCGCAGACTGTCCGTAAGACCGTGGAGTTCCACCTTGGAGATCTCCAGTTGGGCATCCAGTAGTTCCAATGCGCTATTCAGACGTTGGTGCTGCATTTCGCGCCACACCGTATCCACTTGATCGCAGATGAAATTGGCCATTCCCGCTGCGCGTTCCGGATCTTGATCGAGCACCTCCACTTCAACGCTATTGAACCGGGTCTTGCGAAAGGTCACCTGGTCATCAAAGATGCCGATCAGCTCTGCCTTGGGGTATTCCACTTCCTCATCGATACCGTAGACCGTGTAGAGGTCGAACCTTTCCACCGTGCGCTCCCGGATGGTCACCGATCGAAGCATTTGCAACAGGTGTTCGAGGTCCTTCTCCTCACCCACGGCCATCAGATCATCACCGGTGGTCCGCTGGTCAGCCAGAAGAGCCTTCGAGACCGAATTGGTGAGGGTGGGGAACAGGACCACCTCACTGCGATACATGGGAGTTATGAGGAACGCTGCCACCAACCCACCCAAAACACCCAGAACAGTAACCCCGAGCACCAGCTTCCAATGACGGCGTACGTACGGGACCAGGTCCAACGTAGGTGGTGCCGGGCGAGGGGCTCGGGGGGAAGGATGCACATTCAACGCCATGCCGGGTGATAAGGGGCCGCTAAAGTAGGACTTAGGGCCTGTCGCCCCGGCCATTAACGGCTGGTGGGGAGCTTCATTGCCTGACGCAGGACCTTGGGGGTGACCAGACCTGTCGCCAAAGCGGAGAACGACGCTGCGCCAAGGAAAATGAGCGCACGTTGAGGCAAGGGCAGTGTCAGCAAGGCCTGTGCGAGTAGGAAGAGCATCACACCATGGACCGCACCACGAAGGAATAGCATTCCCAATCCGGGTAACACGTGCGCCTTGGCCGCCAGCACCACTTGGACCAAAGCTGTGGCCAATTGCGTGACCAAACTCGCCCAAGCTGCTCCCTCGGTCTGGAAGCGAGGGATGAGAACAAGGTTCAGCGCGATGTTCATCACCGCCCCGGTCGCGGCCACCCCGTTCAAAGCACGCAGCTCACCACCTGCGGTCAACAACGTGCCGAACACGTAGGTGATGCATACACCGACGAAGCAATACATCAACAAGACGAAGGAGGGCGCGGCGGCAGTTGTATGTTCCGCATAGATGAGTTCCAGTACGGGTTGGGCGTTCCAATGAATGAATGCGGCCAGCGGGATCGCACCGGCGAGCAGGATCCGCAACGCCAAAGAAACCAAAGGGGCGATATCGTCACGTTCTTTGATGGAGCGGCTGAACATGGGCAATAACAGGCCGGCAAAGAGGTAGCCCAACATGTTGAAGGCCTCGAAGTATCGGAAGCCTTGTGCGTAGATGCCAGCTTGGAACGCACCATCGGGGAGCATGCGCTCCAGCATCAGGGTATCCGTGCGGTAGTAGAAGGTCATCAGTAGGATGAGCAGCGCGTAAGGAAAGCTCTGCTTCAGCACCACCCGACTGAACGTAGGGTTCCAAGCCACTCTCACCTTCCCGCTAAGTCGTAGGGTCATCACCAAGGCCACCAAGAGTGTGGCGCCATAAGCCATGGTCTGAGCGCGAACGAACCACTCGATACGGAACGGAATAGCGCTAGCACGCCCCCAAAGCAGCCAGCCCACCGCAAGGATCAACAGAACCCGGTCCATTACGCTCAATAGACTGTCCTGGCGGAATTGTTGGGCACCGGCGATGTTGCTGCGCAGGTAAAGAATACTGGCCACCAGTGCCTGGTTCAACACCAACCAGCCAAGCAGGTCCAATTGCGCCCCTTCGTAGCCCAGCACCAAGCCCACGACCATGGTCAGTAGCGCGTACAACCCGGCCAATACCATGCGCACGCCGATCACCCCGCTCAGGTACTTGCCCATCAGGTGCGTGTACTGGGCGACATTGCGTGTGTTGTAGTTCGTCAGCCCCAGGTCCAGCACGATGTTCAGCAGGAAGCTCAGGCTGAGCAAGGCCGCATAGGTGCCGTAGTCCGAGGCCCCTACGGCGCCCTGGACACCCGCATCGATACCGAGCAGGTAAAAGGGCTTCACCAGCAGGTTGAGTACCAGCAGAAGGGCCAGGTTGGTGATGAACGTTCGTTGCATTGCCGGGGTGAAGATGGGGAGAGCGCGGGGAACCGGGCCCGATCCGTGGGTGACTTCTTTCGAGAAATGCTTGGCTCGGGTGATCCGGAACCGCCACCCGACCCTTGGGTACATACGTCGGACATGAATGGATGATGGTCCGCCCCTTGCCTAGGATCGCCACCTTTGCAACTCCAACGCTCCCCGTTCCCTTCCTCATGCGCATCGCCGTCAACACCCGCCTACTGCTCGCCGACAAGTTGGAGGGCATCGGCTGGTTCGCGCACGAGACCTTGCAACGCATCGTTCGGGCGCATCCTGAACATGAGTTCCTGTTCCTCTTCGACCGGGCCTATGACGAACGCTTCATCTATGCCCCTAACGTAACCCCTGTGGTGATGGGCCTCCAACACGGCACCCGTTGCTCTACCGGCTTTGGTTCGACTGGCTCCTTCCACGACGCTTGAAGTCGCTCAAGGCGGACGCATTCATCAGCCCGGATGGCTATCTGGCCCTTCATAGCTCGGTGCCGACACTTGCAGTGATGCATGACCTGAATTTCGAACATCACCCCGAGGACCTTCCGACCGCGTACCGGAATTTCTACCGCAGCTATTTCCCCCGTTTCGCTCGTCATGCCACACGCTTGGCCACCGTCAGTGAATTCAGTCGTCGCGACATTGCGCAGCGGTATGGTGTGGAAGAAGGTCGGATCGACGTGGTCTATAATGGAGTGGGCGAGCTCTTCACCCCGCTCGACAGTGCGGAACGGGAAGATGCCAAGTCGCAATTCGGCCAAGGATCGCCCTACTTCATATGCGTAGGCTCGCTCCATCCGCGCAAGAACATAGCAAGGTTGCTTCAGGCCTTCGATCATATGCTGGAACACCACCCGGTCGAAGTAAGGCTCGTAGTGGTAGGTGAAAGCTTCTGGTGGGACGCCCGAATGAAGACCTCATGGGAAGGAATGCGGCATAAGGACCGGGTGACATTCACCGGGAGACTGGGGCAGCAAGACCTACGCAAGGCGATGGGTGGTGCCATGGCCTTGACATTCGTCAGTTACTTTGAAGGCTTCGGGATACCGGTGGCGGAGGCCATGAAGTGTGGAGTCCCGGTGGTTGCAGCGGAAACGACCTCTTTACCCGAAGTGGCCGGTGATGCCGCGCTCTACTGTGATCCTTTCAGTGTAACGGACATTGCCAAGTGCCTTTATACCATGCACAGCGATGAGGTGCTCCGTACCCAGCTCAGCACCCGGGGACTGAAGCGGGCGACCCGCTACACGTGGGACAATGCTGCTCACGACCTCTGGCAGAGCTTCGGTCGCATGTGCCGCGACGCAGGTCTTGACCTTCGATAGCGAGAAGCTGGTGGGCACTCCTGGATACATTCGCGCCATGTCGGTACTTGCGGCCTATCATACCAAAGGTCTGTTGGAGGCAGGATGTGATGAGGCGGGCCGAGGCTGTCTGGCCGGTCCTGTTGTAGCAGCAGCAGTGATCCTACCCCCACGGATCCGGCTGCCGGGCCTGGATGACAGCAAGAAACTGACCTCTTCAACACGCGAACGGCTTCGGGTCGTGATCGAAGAAGAGGCGCTCGCTTGGGCCGTGTCATTCGTGCATCCCGAGGAGATCGACCGAACGAACATCCTGCGAGCCACCTTCATCGCCATGCACCGTGCCATCGACCTGCTCGCACATCGCCCAGAACACTTGCTGATCGACGGCAACCGGTTCGCCCCTTATCGAGGTGTCCCACATTCGTGTCTGGTCAAAGGAGACGGGCGGTTCCGAAGCATCGCTGCCGCCAGCATACTTGCCAAGACACATCGCGACGAGGCCATGATCCTGGCCCATGAACAATATCCTGCCTACAACTGGGCAGTGAACAAAGGCTACCCGACCGCTGACCACCGGGCAGCCCTGGTCCGGGAGGGGGCGTGCCCGTTCCACCGCCGAAGCTTCCGTCTATTGCCCCTGGAAGAGGAGCTTTTGGCATCGTCGCTGAGCTGACCTTGGCCATCCTAACTGGAATTCCTGTCCACACAGGCGTGTGCAAAGGGGCTTCACACCGCATGGGCACCGCAGCATGCAGCCGGTACTTTTGGGCGGTACCATGCGTCGTACCGTCACGTTCCTGTTCATTGTCGGCATCGTAGTCGGGGCCGTATGGACATTGTTGCGCTGGAATGGAGTGCGGTCCGCTCCTGTGGACCCTTGGCGTGCGATCCCCGAACGTACCGCGCTGGTGATCTCCGTACCGGATGCGTTCATGACCTGGGACCGGTTCACGCATACGGCACAGCTCTGGAAGGCCATTGCCACATTGCCGGGTGCCGCCGCTACCGATGGATTGATCGCCAGGACGGTGGTCCGTATGGAGAACGATGAGGCATTGCGTCAGGCGCTTCGCAACAGCTCGGTACTGGTCGCCGTGATGCGTCATGGTGGTGATGCCCTCGGTTGTCTTTTCGTAGGCACCCCTGCGAACGCTGATGGCGCCCCATTGCGTGCTTTCGGAGAGTTGTTGGGATTGGATGCAACGGCATATGCAGCGTTGGGCAGAGGAGACGTTGTGCAGGTGCGACCTGACACGGCCTTGGCCACGCTCTCATTCTGCATCAGGCAAGGTGTTTGGCTCCTCGCGACCGATCCTTCCATGATGGACGAAGCCCTGCTCCAATGGAAGAAGGGTTCTTCATTGAAGGATGACACGGCGTTCACCGCCGCATTCTCCACCTTGGGTGCGGGTAGTGATGCGCATGTTTTGCTTCGTCCTGATCGCCTCCTGGACCTGGCTCAAATGGCATGGTCGCCCGAAGCATTGGACTTCCCCGAGGTCTCCGGACAATGGCTGGCCATGGACCTGCGATCACGTTCCGATGCCCTATTGATGAGTGGGTTGTTGCTTGGTCCGCCATCCGGACCACATGCGATCGCCTTACATGGCCAGGATCGTGGTCCTATGGATGGTGCGCGGGTGCTACCCGGAAGTGTTACCGGATACAGGACGTGGAATGTGAGTGACATGACGCGCTGGTTGGCCGACCGCAAAGCCATGACGGACAGTGTCTGGGTAACAGACCTGTTGGGCTGGGCGCGGGGCACGGTCGGTGTCGCGCACGCATCAGATAGCAGCACGAATCAATGGGCCTACTTCGCTGCCCCGGACGTGGATGCAGCCGAAGGTGCCTTGCGGAGCCTTTGTGCGGCAGGATGTGACACTTCCGGGTACCGAGGCCTGAAGCTCCAACGATTGCCACTGACCGGAATGCACGAAAGTGTGCTCGGGGAGGCTTTTTCCGGACTTGGAAGAGCGTGGTGGGTGGTGCTGGGTGATGCCGTGGTGTTCGGCACGACCACCTTGGAATTGGAACGGTCGATCGATGCTTGGTTGGATGGTCGATCATTGGCAGAGGATGCCCGCACCTCCGATTGGTGGGTTCGCATGGCCTCGAACGCGGGTTCCACGTGGTGGTGCGACATCGCACGTGCACAACCATGGAAGAGCAAGAGCCTGCTCGAGGCAGCGCGTCAGCACGTGGATCTCTGGAGTGCATTGGGAGGGTTCACGGTACACCTTTCGCCAGGCCAACGAGGAAGTACCCACGTCACTGTCGGCTTGCAATACGCCCCGATCAAGGAGATAGCTGGACCAGAGCGATGGGTGGTCGAGTTGGGCGCACCGGTGAGTGGCACTCCACAAGAAGTGATCGACCACACCAACGGTACACGGCAGATCCTGGTGCAGGATGACCTGTTCACTTTGCATTTGATCGGCAGCACGGGTGAATTGATGTGGTCGCGTCCGATGGATGGGCCCATCCTCGGTGGGGTGAGACAGGTGGACCGTTTCCGCAACGGCAAGTTGCAGCTACTGTTCAATACGTCGGAGAAGGTACACCTGATCGATCGCAACGGGAAGGATGTCGGCGGGTTCCCCGTGGAACTGGAAAGCCGTAGTGCCACACCATTGTCCGTTTTCGACTACGAGGGTAACGGGGAACTTCGTGTCCTGGTGCCCACACAAAGCGGTACGATCATCAATATGGGAATGGACGGATCACCTGTGAACGGTTGGTCCGCACCGCGTTTGAAGGCCCCTGCAGCCACCAAGGTCGATCACCTTCGTATACGCAACAAGGACCATCTTATCGCCGTGGATACCCTCGGCCATGTTCACATCCTGGATAGAAAGGGAGCGGATCGTGAACGACCGCGTCTGGAACTGGGTGTTTCGCCGAGCGTCCTGGGTATCGTCCCAGGGAGTACCATCGGCACCTGTTCCGTGCTATGGCAGGGAAGCGACGGTGGGCTGTACAAGGGTACGCTGGAGGGCAAAGCTGAACTGCTCTTCCCTGGAAGGGGTGGGCGATTCACCGGGGCATGGTTCGCCAGTAACGGCGCAGTGATGCACACTGAAGTGAACAAGGACACGCTGTGGGTCAGGGAGGGAAGTAAGGTGGTCGCCCAACATGTGCTTTCAGGTATCGGGATACCAGGTACCCAGCACACGGTCAGCTCAGGCGAAGAGCAGGTCCTTGGCATCGCCACACAGAGAGGCAGCCTTCATCTCTTCGACGGGGACGGACAAGCCTTGTCCGGAACACCGGTGGTCGGCGCCGGCCCTTGGGTGCTCTCCGACCTCGATCGGGATGGGACTAGGGAACTGGTCACCGTGTCCTCGAATGGCATTGTGAAATGCCTCCCTTTCCCTCCGGTGCCATGAATCGTTGCTTGCCCGGTGCTCCAGAGCGCATAGCTTTGCTGGCTCAGCGCACGTCCGGGATCATGCCTTGGGTCCCGGCCCCATGAAACAGTCCCTCCTTCGCACGGTCCTCCGAAAGGAGATGGTCGGATTGGCCCGCGTCACGGTGCTGGTGTTGACCGCATTCCTGTTCCTGCTTGAATTCGGATACCGCGCCGACGCAGCTACCGGACTGTTGCTTGACCAACTGAGCTATGGCCTCGTCCTCGGTGCGGTAATGGTCGCGCTGGGAAGTGGTTTGCGCGCCAAACTGCGCGACGAGCCCGTGCGCAATGCCGAGTTCATCTGGTTCGTGCTGGGGATCGGGTTGCTCCTGTTACGCCCGTTGGACATGGAGTTCTGGCCCAAGGCACAACATTGGCCGCACCTGCTCTACCTCCTCGGGTTCTTCTTCATTGAGCTTTCCAGGCTGGAACTGGGTCGTAACAGTACGCTCTTCAATCCTGCGTTGCTCTTCACGGTCAGCTTCGTAATGCTCATCGCGATCGGGGCTGCGTTGTTCTTGTTACCCAACACGGGAACACGACCGATCACGTTGGTGGAGGCCTTGTTCACCAGTACCAGCGCTGTTTGCGTCACGGGCTTGAGCGTTATCGATGTGGGCAAGGACCTCACACTGCTCGGCCAATGGGTCCTGCTCCTGTTGATCCAACTCGGGGGCCTTGGAGTGATGACCTTCACCAGCTTCTTCGCTTTCTTCTTCAAGGGTCGTACAAGCCTGGAGGAACAACTTCGCATCAGGGACATCGCCAATACTTCCCTGGTGAACGCCAGATCATTCATCGTACAGGTCATCCTGTTCACCTTGGCCGTGGAACTCGTCGGCGCTGCATTGATCTACTACGTGGTGCCTCCCGACGCCTTCCCCTCGATCGGCGACCGGATGTTCTTCGCCGTGTTCCATTCCATCTCAGCCTTCAACAATGCCGGCTTCTCCACCCAAAGCTTGGGCATGTATGAGCTACCCTTCCGCTTCAACTATTCGTTGATGTGGATCCTGTCCCTGCTGTTCATCTTCGGTGGCCTGGGCTTTGGCATCATATTCAACTTCAGCCGGTACGTGCGGCTTTGGGTCAGCGGTCGTATCCGCAGGTTGTTGACCGGTATCCCATGTGAGCGCCATCCCCGATTGGTGAACCTGAGCACCCGGTTGGTCCTGAAGGTGACGGCACTCCTTATCGTTGTGGGTACGGTGGCTGTGATGGTATTCGAATGGAACGGAGTGCTGGCGGAACATTCCTCCTGGTGGGGGCGCTTCAGCACAGCGTTCTTCACAGGGGTCACTCCACGTACCGCGGGTTTCAATGTGGTGGACTATGGTTCACTGACCGTTCCAACGCTCATGGTCACCCTGTTGCTCATGTACATCGGAGCGTCCCCTGGTTCCACCGGTGGTGGTATCAAGACCACCACGTTCGCAGTGGCCACCCTGAACATCTTCGCCACTGCACGGGGACGAAGGCGCATCGAGTTCAGCGGTCGAGAGATCAGCAACCTGAGCATCCGCAGGGCCTTCGCAGCCATCGTACTGTCCCTGGTATTCCTTGGCTTGTCCATCACCACGATCGCCTCCTTGGAGAAAGGGGTGGGTCTGATGCCGATCGCCTTCGAATGCTTCAGTGCGTTCAGTACGGTTGGCCTTAGCATGAACCTGACCGGCCAACTGGGTGATCCGGCGCGGATCGCGCTGGTACTCGTCATGTTCGTGGGTAGGGTGAGTGCGCTCACCCTACTGGTAGGCGTTCTGCGCCAGGTGAACGTAAGCCCTTATCGTTATCCCAAGGAGGACATCCTCATCAACTGAACAGCCATGAAGATCGCGGTATTCGGACTCGGCAACTTCGGCAAGCACCTGGCCATCAAGCTCACCCAGATGGGTCACGAGGTGATCGCCATCGACCATGACATGGAGAAGGTGGATGCCATCAAGCAGGAGGTGAGCTACGCCGTTTGCTTGGAGAGCAATGATCCGCAGGCTGTGGGCACACTGCCCTTGAGCGAGGTGGACACCGCTGTGGTGGCCATCGGAGAGAACGAGGGTGCCAACATCATGACCACAGCGCTACTGGTCAACCTGAAGGTGAAACGGGTGATCAGTCGGGCCATCAATCCGCTGCACGAGATGGTGCTCAACTCCATGGGTGTCACGGATATCGTTCACCCTGAGGAAAAGGCGGCCGAGGGATTGGCACGCAAACTCAACCTGCGTCGACTCGTCGACCAATTCGAGCTGCCGGGGGGCTTCATCATCGCAGAGATCGTGGTGCCCGACAAGTTCGTTGGCAAGCCATTGAGCCAGATCATCGAACTCACCAAGCGTCAGCTAGGTCTGGTGACGGTATTGCGCAAGGAAAGCGAAAAGAGTTTCATAGGACGCAAGACCATCAAGCTCGGTGCACTGGGGGTGATGGACCCGGACTTCGTACCGGAGAAGGGCGACATCCTCGTCCTGTTCGGCACCAAGGATGAAGTGACCCGCTTCACAGGGGAGACCAGCTGAGGCCCGTCAGCCCACCCCCCTACCGGATGAGCCATCTTTGGAGCATGCCGGGAACACGGGACATAGCGACACCGCAGGACGTTCGTACGTTGATCGAAGCGTTCTATGCGCGGGCACGCCCCGATGCGCTCATCGGCCATTTCTTCACCACCCTGGACTGGGACCACCACATCCCCTTGATCGCCTCGTTCTGGGAGATGGTGCTTTTCGGCGACCGGCACTACCAGGGCGATCCGATGACGGCCCATGTGCACCTGCACCAGCGCATCCCCATGGAACCCGATCACTTCGAACGCTGGCTGAGCCTCTTCGACCACACCGTGGACAGCTTGTTCACGGGCCCCAAGGCAGACGAGGCCAAGCAGCGGGCACGCACCATTGCGGGTGTCATGGCGCACCGGGTCACCGGTCGTTGAACTAACGCTTGGGCTTCCTTAGCACGATCCGCTGTCCCTCCTGCAGTCGGGCATTCTCGGGCAGGTCGTTGTACTGGGCCAACTTGGCCAGCTTCACGCCGTACTGCTGGCTCACGCCCCAGAGGGACTCCCCTTCCTTCGCCGTGTGGGTGGCAGCGGTCTTCGATGCATTGCGCTTGGGCTGGATGTACACCCGTTGCCCTTCCGCCAGTGCGGCCTCCTTGTCCATGTCGTTCCAGCGCGCCAGCATGCCATGGGTCATCTCCAGTTCCTCGGCCAGTTTGCGGTAGGTATCGCCCTGCTTGGCACGCACGAACTTGATGCGCCCCTCGAAGCGCTCGATGGCACGGCTGGCTCCGATGGTGATGACATCTCCTCCTGAGCCTCGGTTATTGCGACCCGTGCGCGGCGCCGGAGCCGGTTTGGGGGCGGCCTCCTTCGGTCTGTAGCTCACATCGACACCGCGATCGAGGTCGCTCAGGCGATAGCGTTCGATCAGGGCGATGAGTTTTTGGGGATAAGCGGGGTCGGTGGCGTAACCAGCTTTCTTCAAGCCCTTGGCCCAGCCTTCGTAGTCGGTGGGTTTCAGCTCGAACAGTGACGCATAGCGCGGCTTCTGGAGGAACTTGGCGTGGTCCTCATAGCTCTGGGCAGCGTCCTTGTACTTGCGGAAACAATCGTTCTTCTTATCGTCGTCGTGGTAGCTCTTGCCTCCGGTCCAATCGGGCGTACACTTGATGCCGAAGTGATTATTGGCCTCCCGGGCCAGTAGGCTGTTTCCGTTGCCACTCTCCAAGAGACCCTGGGCCAGCGTGATGGAGGCCGGGATCCCGTGCTCCTTCATCTTGCGCACGGCCACCTCCTTCCATTGCTGGATGTATTGCTCAGCGGTCAGACGGTCCCCCTCGGGTTGTCCGGGAGCCGGCGCGGCAGCGCACAGCAGCAGGATAGCCAGCCCAAGGGAAGCGCGAAGCGGGTTGACGGGTTGCATAGCAGGCTGTGGAAAGGCGAAACTAGACCGGTACAGGGGTGACGTATGGAGCATTCCGACCCTGACCATGCACAATGCCATGTGGAAATAACGTGCCGGAACCGGGCCATTGCATGTGGAAGTCGGGACCTTTGTCATGAACAGGCGAACCTTCCGAGCGAAGCGGTGTTCTCCCGTTCAAGCAGGTTGGAACGAACGATGGATAGCAACGAACAGCGGGAACGGTCGGAGCGCTTGCAGCGCTTGGGTCTCGAAGCTGACGACTACTATTACTCGGAGGAGGGCTACCTGGTCTTCACCGAACGCTACCACCTGAAAAGGGGGTATTGCTGCCAGAGCGGTTGCCGTCACTGCCCGTTCGGATTCAACGACAAGAGGGGCAACCTGGGCTGAGGCAGCGTTCCGGCGGGTTCCCCTATCTTCAGGGTACCGAAGGCCATGCGGTCCCTATCCACCCTCCTCCTGCTCACGATCACCTCGCTCGGTTTCGGGCAGGATTGGGCGCTGATCAACCCGGCGTACCGCTACAACTACAGCGATGATGGGACGGACACCATCAGCAATCAGATCCGCGTGATGGAGGTGGATACGTTGGGGGTGGATAGTGTCCTGTACACCCTGAACCGCATTGCCTTCATGTGCGACACCTGCCCGGCATCCTTGGGTGGTCTTTGCGACGGCTGCTTCATGTGGGTGGACCAGCCGCAATTCCTGCGCGGGAGCGCATTACACACGCCCGGCCGTTGGACCTTGACGGACCCCGACACATTGGTGCTCCTCGTACCTCCGGTGCTGGGCCAGAACTGGGTGGCCGATCCTACTGGAACCGTCACCGCCACCGTTGTCGCCTTGGAGGAGGACATCTATTTGGGAGAGTTGGACAGCATCGCCACCATTACCACCAGTGCCGGGGATACACTGGTCCTCTCGCGCTCCTTTGGGCTGGTTCGGATGGTACGAAGTGATGGCACCATCTACGCAGGAATTGGGGTTGAGGGGCCGGAGTTGGGTGAACTATTCCCGGATATCACGGATTGGTTCAACTATCAACCAGGTGATGTACTCGAGTACCTCCACTTCTTGAATGGACCGAACAATGGTGGTACATACACACTATATTTTTGGAAAACCAAGGACATTTTCGAGGAACGCATAGATGGCGAAAGTGGATACACGATCACGTCAACCCGGGGTCATGTCTCCCCCGGTAATCCTAGCTGGGAAGCTCTGCCTCCGCAAACGATCATACATACACTCGAAAATGGAATTTGGAACACTCCTCTCAATCAATTTTTTGAACATATCGATTTGGATCTATATCCCTCCAGAATTAGCGAATTACAAAATACGGGAACTTACTTCATTCCTCGTCTAATGAGGGATAACGATGGCCTACTCATCTTAACCACGGACAGCATAGATCATCCTATCGGTGCTCTAAACGCCATTTCATATCCTAGCCAGAACATCAGCGAACTTTGGCCACTGAATGGGGAAAGAGAACTTTTAAGGTGCAAAGAGAACATTGGCATCATCCTTCAGGGCCACACAAGCAACTTTGAGTTTTCTTATAGTTCCGAACTTATCGGTGCCGTTATCCAAGGAGATACAATTGGCACATTGACGCCGGATGAAGTGTACTTCAACACACTTTCCGTCAGCACCTATTCAGTCCAACGGTCGTTCCGCATATTGAACACCTTGTGCGACACCGAACTGATGGTCATTACCGACCCAGATGTTCAGTTGGAATGGACCATCATCGACCTCAATGGCCGACGGGTAAGCACCGGAATGCTTGCGCATACATTCAACCAAGTGGAAGTGGGCTCGCTAGCTACCGGCACCTATGTGTTCATGGCAAGCAGTGCGCAGGGCCAATGGTCGCAGCGCTTCGTGGTAGCCCGCTGAACCACCCGCCCTGCCGTGTGTTAAGAAGGGTTTCCGGAGACCTGCTGTTCGGTGAACATCCTCCAACCATTCCAACGCGCGGTAAGCGACCAAGACAGTGCAAGCCCAGGCAGCGTTCCGGCGGGTTCCTCTATCTTCAGGGTACCGAACGCCATGCGGACCCTATCCACCCTCCTCCTCATCACGATCACATTGCTCAGTTCTGGGCAGGATTGGGCGCTGATCAACCCGGCCTACCGCTACAACTACAGCGATGATGGGACGGACACCATCAGCAACCAGATCCGCGTGATGGAGGTGGATACGTTGGGGGTGGATAGTGTCCTGTACACCCTGAACCGCATTGCCTTCCTATGCGACAGCTGCCCGGCATCCTTGGGTGGTCTTTGTGACGGCTGCTTCATGTGGGTGGACCAGCCGCAGTTCCTGCGCGGCAGCGCATTGCACACGCCCGGCCTTTGGACCTTGATGGACCCCGACACCTTGCTGCTCCTTGTACCTCCGGTGCTGGGCCAGAACTGGGCAGCCGATCCCACTGGAACCGTCACTGCCGCCGTTGTCGCCCTGGAGGAGGACAGCTACCTGGGAGAGTTGGACAGCATCGCCACCATTGCCACCAGTGGCGGGGATACACTGGTCCTTTCGCGCTCCTATGGGCTGGTTCGGATGGTACGAAGTGATGGCACCATCTACGCAGGAATTGGGGTTGAGGGGCCGGAGTTGGGGGAACTATTCCCGGATCCTATTGAATTTTTCCAGTATAACTCAGGAGACGTGCTCCAGTATCACCGGTATGGCATGTTAATGTACGGCAGTGATTGGCGGGAGTTTAATTATTACATAAAAACGATATACGGAGAACGCGTTGACAGTGACACCGGTTACACCATATCCTTCACTAGAGGCTATTACCAGCAGTGGTTTCTGTATCCAGAGGGGGTAACGGGCGTCACCGAATTCGGTACGCAATTCTTTCCAATGCAACCTGAATATCCGATGGACGTCATACTCGAAAGCTATCCTAAAGAATTACTTCAAATTTTAGACGAAAATGGCAACATTCAATACAGTTTCGCAGCGAATAGAAATATGAACGATCAAGGGCTACATCAAATATCTTCCATTGAAGATTCCATTGAAGATTATCGGAGTTACAATACAATAAGCGAATATCCAACGAATATGTATAATAATTTATACCCACTAATTGAACAAGGAATCTTCAACGAATACATAGAAGGCATTGGTTTGTATAAATGGGGATTTGAATCATATTTTGAACCAAGAGACATATTGATACTATCCGGTTCGTGCGTCAATGGAGACACGATAGGGAGCTTAATACCTGACGCCTATTTCTTTGGGACTTTGGGTATGAACAACACCGTGGCCGCTATACCCTACCACCTGATAAGCACCTTGTGCGACAAGGAACTCCTCATAAAATCCGACTCGGACGCTCGATCCGAATGGACCATCATCGACCTCCATGGACGTCACTTAAAGCACGGGACGCTTAGACACTCGCTTTCCTCGGTGGATGTGGGCTCGCTGGCCACCGGCACCTATGTGTTCATGGCAAGCAGTGCGCAGGGCCAATGGTCGCAGCGTTTCGTGGTAGCCCGCTGAACCACCCGCCCTGCCGCGTGTTGAGCAGGGTGCCCGAAGCCCCGTAGTTTTGGAGCACTACTAGCAGCATGGCCACCTTGACGCAGTCCGACCTCGCCCTCTTCCAACAGTCCATCCGCGAAGGCATCCCCGATGTGCTCCCTCCCGCCCGGGCGTTGGATCCGTCGGTGAGCCACGCCCCCAAGCGCAAGGACATCCTCACGGCCGAGGAGAAGAAGCTGGCCCTGCGCAACGCCCTGCGTTACTTCCACCCGAAGCACCACGCCACGCTGGCGCCCGAGTTCGCCGCCGAGTTGAACACCCACGGTCGCATCTACATGCACCGCCTTCGTCCGGAATACCTGATGCACGCGCGGCCCATCGATCAATACCCTGCAAAATGCCGGCAGGCGGCGGCCATCATGCTGATGATCCAGAACAACCTGGACCCGGCCGTGGCGCAGCATCCGCACGAGCTGATCACCTACGGCGGCAACGGTGCGGTGTTCCAGAACTGGGCGCAATACCGGCTCACTCTACAGTACCTCTCGGAGATGACCGAGGAGCAGACCTTGGTGATGTACAGCGGCCACCCCATGGGCCTCTTCCCCAGCCATGCCGACGCCCCGCGCGTGGTGGTCACCAACGGGATGATGATCCCCAACTACAGCAAGCCGGACGACTGGGAGAAGTTCAACGCGCTCGGCGTGACGCAGTACGGCCAGATGACCGCCGGCAGCTACATGTACATCGGTCCGCAGGGCATCGTGCACGGCACCACCATCACCGTATTGAACGCCTGCCGGATGATCAAGGGATCGCCGGGCACCAGCGGCAAGCTCTTCGTCACATCCGGTCTGGGTGGCATGAGCGGCGCCCAGCCCAAGGCAGGGAATATCGCCGGGGTGGTGACGATCTGCGCCGAAGTGAACGCCACCGCTGCCCACAAACGCCACGGTCAAGGTTGGGTGGACGAGGTGATCGCCGATGTGGACGTCTGCATCGATGTCGCCCTGGACTGGCAGCAGAAGGGCCAGGCGCACAGCATCGCCTTTCTGGGAAACGTGGTGGAACTGTGGGAGCGGCTGGCTGCGCGGAACATCAAGGTGGACCTGGGCAGCGACCAGACGAGCCTGCACAACCCCTGGGCCGGTGGCTACTACCCTGCGGGCCTGAGCTATGAGGAGAGCAACGCCTTGATGGTCGCGGATCCTGTGGCCTTCAAACAGCGCGTGCAGGACAGCCTGAAGCGTCAGGTCACCGCCATTAACAGCCTAACCGCGCAGGGCATGTATTTCTTCGACTACGGCAATGCCTTCCTGTTGGAGAGCAAGCGGGCGGGTGCGGAGATCGGCGGGTCGAAGGGAGAAGAGTTCCGCTACCCGAGCTACGTGGAGGACATCATGGGTCCCCTGTGCTTCGACCATGGTTTCGGTCCCTTCCGCTGGGTGTGTGCGAGCGGCGACCCAAAGGACCTGGCCACCAGCGACCGCATTGCCGGTGATGTGTTGGAGGCCATGCTGCACGAAGCGCCCGAGGCCATCCGCCAGCAGATCGCGGACAACCTGCATTGGATCCGCAGCGCGCAACAGAACAAGCTCGTCGTGGGCAGCCAGGCGCGCATCCTCTATGCCGACAGCGAAGGCCGCATCCGCATCGCCGAGGCCTTCAACGCGGCCATCAAGGCCGGGGTCATCAGCGCACCGATCGTGCTGGGCCGCGACCACCACGACGTTAGCGGCACCGACAGTCCGTACCGCGAGACCAGCAACATCCGCGATGGCAGCCGCTTCACCGCGGACATGGCCGTGCAGAACTTCGTGGGCGATGCCTTCCGCGGCGCCACCTGGATCAGTTTGCACAACGGCGGTGGCGTGGGCTGGGGCGAGGTGATCAACGGCGGCTTCGGCATGGTGCTCGACGGCAGCCCTGACAGCGACCGTCGCCTGAAGAGCATGCTGCACTGGGACGTGAACAACGGCATCGCGCGTCGCGCCTGGGCCCGCAACCCCAACGCGGTGTGGAGCATCGAGCAGGAGATGAAGCGGGAACCACTGCTGAGGGTGACCTTGCCGAACGAGGCGGAGGATGGGCTCGTGGAGGAGGCCTTGAAATAATTCCGTTTCGAACCCAACCCCACGCCTCGATCAACCGTGTATGGAACTGAACCGAGACCAAGAACCTACACAACACACACCATGGATCAACTATTCCGCTCCGTTTCACTAACCACGGCCCTAGTGCTTGGCACGATGGTCTTTGCCCAGCCGATCCCGCCCTACGACATCACAGTGGCAGGATACATCTCCGGTTGCAACCCCTCCGGGACCAACTACGTGAACATCATCACCCAACAAGGTACCCAGCCCAGTGTGGACATCGACGTGCCCGTTGATGCGAACTGCGGCTTCTCGGTGACCTTGTCCATGGACTCCTACCAAGGGTGGTTCATGATCAGCACTCCCTGTAATGGAGCCATCCAATCTGCTACGGTCGCGTATGAGGTGAACGTATTGCAACCCGACAGCAACTACGTGTTCGTGGTTCTGAATTGCGGTGGCGGCACGATCGATTGTGCAGGAGTACCCGGTGGTGCCTCACTTCCTGGCACGCCCTGCGACGACAACGATGGATGGACCATCCTGGATACGTGGACCGCGGGTTGTGAATGTGTTGGCTTGGATAGCATGTTCTACGACTGCCTCGGGATCGAAGGTGGTCCTAACACCTTCGGCACTCCTTGCGTCCAGCCTGCGACCGGCCTCAGCGGCTATTGGAGCAACAACTGCGTATGTGTTGCCGATACAGCAACCACGGAGTGCAGCGCCAACTTCTGGGTGATGCAGGCATATACCTACGGCGACAGCGTCAACAATCCCGGAGGAGGCACGGAACCCATCCCCAATGAAGTGTGGGTATGGAACCTCACCAGCGGAGGCCAGGCACCATACACCTACCTGTGGAGCTTCGGCGATGGCACCAGTAGCACCGAAGGATACCCCACCCATTTCTACGCCAATGGTGGCCCCTACCAATTGTGCCTCACCATCGCGGACGCAGAAGGCTGCACGAGCACCTACTGCGACGAAGTGAGCATCGATGAGAACGGCATCTATACAGGCCTTATCGTGGACGGTCGACCCGGCATGTTGCGCAGTGGCTTCACCATCCGGGTGATCACCGAACTGCCGACCGGCGTGGACGAGCGTAACGTGGTGGAGGAAGTGGCCATGTGGCCCAACCCGGTGGAGGACATCATCGGACTGTCCTTCGCCAGCAGCCGAAGCGCCAACCTCATCCTGAGCATCATGGACCTCAACGGACGTGTGATCCGCACCTCCAACAATGCGGTGAGTGTGGGTAACAACCGCCACAGCATCAGTGTGGCCGACCTGGAGGCCGGCATGTACCTGCTGATGATCAGCGATGGAACGCAGAGCACCAGCCGTCGCTTCGTGAAGAACTAGGCCTTGGATCACCCTGTAACGAACCCTGCGGAATACCGCAGGGTTCGCTGCTTTCCGGGCAACCCGATAAATTTGAGGGAGTACCCAACCCGGCCGATCGGGTTCGCGTGTATGCTAGTGGAGGACTCATCCCTCATCGAACGACCCATGAAACACTACCCTGGAACCCTTGCCACGATCATCGCCTTGCTGCTGATGGTACCCGCATTCGGTCAGCCACTCCCCCCGTACACTGTTCAGGTGACCGGAATGGTTGCAGGTTGCAACCCCGGTCTGCTTCCTTTTGTGACGGTAGCCACGAGCCCTGGCACATTGCCACAGACCGACGTGGATGTGCCTTTGGATAGTATCTGCGCGTTCAGTGTCAACTTGACCATGACCAGCCCTCAAGGCTCATTCGTGATCAGTTTTCCATGTAATGGCGCGATCCAAACGCAAACGGTGAGCTACGCGATAACGAACTCGGATACCGTTGCAGTGACCGTTCTGTTGAATTGCAACTCGCTTGAGCCTGATTGTGAAGGAACCCTCGGCGGCAGCGCTCTTCCTGGCACAGCGTGCGACGATGGAGACCCGAACACCTATTTCGACACCTGGAGCCCCGGCTGCCAGTGCTTTGGTGGTACCGACCCGAACAATTTCATCACCGTTATCGGCACCTTGGATGGTTGCAGCGGAGCTGGCACACCGGTCCAGATCATCACTTTGGCCGCACCTGGCTATCAGGATACGGTGTTCACGGACGCCAACTGCTCCTACACCTATACGTTCTACTCCTTCGCGAGCACCGGTCAGGTTGAAGTGAACGCATCCTGTGATGGCGGGGCGACACAGATCGTGGAGTCAGGGAATTGGACCTCTGGACCGTCAACAGTGACGATCGACCTGAGTTGCACACCTACCTGCAATGCGTGCTTCACGTTCGATCAAGGACTTGACCCGATCACCGGTGATACCATCCCTTGGACCATCAACTTCACGAATTGCAGTAGTTCGTCCTCCCTGCCCGTGACCTACGTCTGGGATTTCGGACAAGGTGAGGTCTCAAGCCAAACAAACCCCAGCCTGACCCTTGTGAGCGAGGGGCTCTATGTGATCTGCCTGACCATTTCGGATTCGAATGGATGTATGAACACGTTCTGCGATAGTCTTCAAGTGGATGGCGATGGTTGGTTGGTTCCAGTGAACTCCACGACGTGCCAAGCTGGTTTTTGGGTTGTCCAGGCCTATGACATTGTGGAGGATGGAGACAGTTCAGTGGTAGAACCTGTTCCGAACGAAGTGTGGGTATGGAACCTGAGCAGCGGAGGAGACGGCAACTACCAATTCTTCTGGAGCTTCGGAGACGGGACCAGCAGTACGGAAGCCTACCCCACCCATGTGTATGCCACCGGTGGCCCTTACCAGCTTTGCCTGACCATGACGGACGGCAGCGGATGCACGAACTCCTACTGCGATGAGGTGAGCGTGGACGAGGATGGACTATACACCGGACTGATCGTGGACGGACGTCCGACCCTGTTACGCAGTGGCTTCACCATCCGCGTGGTCAGCGAACAACCCACGGCGATCATCGAGCGCGAGTGGGTGGAGAACGTGGCCCTTTGGCCGAACCCGGTGGAGGATGTGATCGGCCTGTCCTTCAACAGCCTGAACCACGCCAACCTATCGCTGACCATCTTCGACCTGAACGGCCGCGTGGTGCACAGCGCGAACACCGTGGTGAACACCGGACAGAACAACCACCGCATCCATGTCGCCGACCTGGAGGCCGGCATGTATCTGCTGCAGATCGCCAATGGGAACCAACACACCAGCCGTCGCTTCGTGAAACGCTGACCGATCCGATGAACCTCGTCGAGGGTCCCTGCCGATGGGGCGGGGACCCTTCGGCACATCACCGATGGTGAACGAAACGCTTATAGCCCGATGCCTGCGCGAGGAGCCCAAGGCGCAGTATGAGCTGTACCGCGCGATGCACGGTCAGATGATGTCGATCTGCTCGCGCTATGAACGCAACAAACAGGACGCCGTTGCCCGCATGAACCAGGGCTTCCTGAAGATCCTGACCAACATCGACAAACGCCGCCCGGAGGTCCCCTTCGAGCTCTGGGCACGACGCATCATGATCAACACCGTGATCGACGAATACCGCAAGGACCGCCCCCGCAAGGCACAGGAATCCCTGGATGCCTCGTTGGACGAGAGCACCCTGGTGGAGGTGAACGAATACCTGCGCCACATGGAGGCCGATGCCTTCGCCGGACTGCTACAACGCGTGCCGGACATGTCGCGCAAGGTGTTCAACCTCTTCGCCATGGACGGGTATGCCCATGCGGAGATCGCCGAATTGTTGGGGATCAGTGAAGGAACTTCCAAATGGCACGTGTCGCATGCGCGTCAGGTGCTTCAACAGGCCATTGCCCAGTTGGCCGGGCAGCAGGCCGTAAAGACCGTAAGCCAATGAACCTCGAGAACGAATTCGACGAGCTGGCCCGGCGCAAGCTGAAGGAGCAGGAGCATCCCTTTGAGGAGTCGCACTGGCACGAGGCACAGCGCATGATCGTGGCACAGCGGAAAGGTCGTGGAGGCCGTATGATCATCGGTACCCTGGCGCTGTTATTCCTCGGCACCGCGGCGTGGTGGGCTACCCGCCCTCATGATGCATCATCCCTGACATCTGCCGCAGAACAGGCCGCACCCAAGGCCATCCCTCATCCCACGAGCAGCGGGTCCTCTTCCACTGCGGTCTCATCAACGGTGAACGCCACCCGCTCCAACACGCTCGAGACACCGGCGAAGGTGAGCGCGGCGAGCACCTCATCACACCTTACGGACAAGGCGACGACCATCGAGGAGAAGGACCTCACATCCGCATCTGCGCAAGTGCAGCGGGCTGGTTCAGGAACCCGTGCTCCTCGAACCGAAGCTCGCGCCTCAACCACGACAAGCGTTGCTTCCACCACACCAAGCCGCAGCAGCGATCAGCTTCGGGTGATGCCATCCAACACCACGGCCAACGGCACAAGGACGTCAGGACGCAGCAGTGCGACAGATGGCACCGTAACCCCAACTGCCGATCAGGTTGCCGAAGATGCGTACAGCGATCCTACGAAGAGGTCGATCGTCCTTCAGGGTACCACCGCTCCGAAAGACACTGATCGCAACGATGTGCGATCGGACCAGTTGGACCCAGGGGCACCAGAGCCTACCGGAGCAACGAACGACCATGGCTCCGGCACCACTGTATCGACAGCGAATGTCACCAATGAGGATCCCGTTGATCCAAGCAGCACATCGGATATGGTAGTGACTGGGCCACCCGCGGATGGAACACGACCCGTCCTACTCGATACGACCGCCATGGACATGGCAGTTGATACGCTATTGGTCGATGCGCCCTTACCCAATGACAGCATGGCAACCACCCCGGCACCCGTGGCAGCACCTCCGTTGGTGGATCCTCGAGCACCGTGGGAGATCAGCGTCCTGGGCGGGATACGCATGAACAACACGCGCTACGCAGGTCCGCTGAGCGATGACCAGGGCTTCACCAGCCAGGGGTTGAATAGCAGCATGTTCGGTGCAGAGCTTATGCATCTGGGCCGACGCTTCGGTGTGGGCGGCGGGTTGTACCATTCCTCCTATGCCGAGCGCCTGAGCGTGAAGGAACGTGATGTCACCAACATGACCATCTCTCCATACTGGTACCTGATGCCTGTGGATACAACCATCCTGTTCATCACGGATACCTTGCCCGGCACGGGGGACACGGTGACCTATGTGGGCATACCCGTGAGTACCACCATCAATGTTCTGACACGTTCGGCGGACACCACGACCACGACCGAACGCTTGCGCGAAGCACGTGAGATCGTGAACCGGACCAGTTACTTGGAAGTGGCAGCTTTGTTCGACGCGCACCTGGTGCAAGGACGGTGGTCAATGGGTGTACGAGGTGGGCCCACGTTCGGGATCCTCTCGGGTCGCAAGGGAACACTGCCGAACAGTACGAACGATGGCTATGTTCCTTTCGAGGACGAGGCGTTCCGCGAGTTGGTGATCGGATATCAGGCACGGGCCTATCTCCGATATCGGTGGAACGCAGCGTGGTCCATTGGTCTGGAACCGATGATCGGCGGCCAGCTGATGAACGGGCTGGCGAGCGGTGATCTGGACCGGCGATCCATGGCATGGGGAGGCTTGATCAGCCTGAGTTATCGCTTGCGTTGACCGGAAGCCACGATCTTCGGTGCATGGTACGGTGCGCGTACATGGCGATACTCCTTTGGTCGTCTTGTACGTTGGCACCCACCTCACCATCAACCATGAACGATCTGGAGCATCTCCCCCCTTGGGCCACACCCGGTACGCTCAACGCCGTTATCGAGATCCCCGCTGGCAGTGCGGAGAAGCGACAATACGATGCGAGCTCAGGTACATTCCCCATCGATCGTCGCGATGGTACTCCGCGTGTGATACGCTTCCTCCCCTATCCTGCGAACTACGGTTTCATCCCAGGTACTCGGATGACCAAGGCCGAGGGCGGAGATGGCGATGCAGTGGATGTGTTCGTGCTCTGTTCCGCATTGCCCAGTGGCACCGTCGTGGAGGTGGAGGCGATCGGCATCATCGAACTGCTGGATGCCGGCGAGCGTGATGACAAGTTGATCGCGATCCCCGTGGATCCTGCGCTGCGCACGGTGGATGCGGACGATATCCACGAGCTGCCACAGGCCGCCCGCGATATCCTGGTGACCTGGTTGCTCAACTACGACCCTGAGGACGGAGCTGAACTGGTGGCTGTTCGGGGCAAGGCGGATGCCATGGCCACCGTCGAACGCTGGGTGGTACGCTGAGCTCAGGCCCTTAGCACAGCTGCGAACTCCTTTTCCAAGGCTTGGCGAATGCGGCTCATGGCCTTGTCCACCTGGTCATCGGTAAGGGTCCTTTCGGCATCCTGTAGGATGAAGTTAAGGGCATAGCTCTTCTTCCCTGCTGGCAGCTTGTCGCCTTGGTACACGTCGAACAGACCGACCTCCTTGAGCAGTTTGCGCTCCGCCTGCTGTGCGGCTTTCCGGAGATCCTCGAAGCGGACCCCTTGATCGAGCATCAAACTCAGGTCACGCCGAACACTCGGGTAACGTGGTACTTCGTGGTATCCATCGCGTTGCGCTTGGCACGCTTCGAGTAACGCATCCTCCTCCCACTCCGCGAACACGACAGGCTGTGCAACATCATAAGCCTTGAGCACGGATCGCTTCACTGCTCCCAGATGTCCCACGGTGCGTCCCTTCACCACGATGGCATGGGCGTGTTCCAGTTCCGGATGTTCCTGCGGCACCCACATGGTCAGGTGCAAAAGGCCGTATCGATCCAACAAGCGCTCCAATTCCTCCTTGAGGTCCGGCAATTCACTGCGCTGGTCCGAGCTCCGCCAGCCTTCGCGCATCCGGCGACCGGTCATGGCCAAGGAGAGCATCTCACGTTCCTCGTTCTCACCTCCCATGGCACGATATCGCCGTCCACGCTCGAAGAAGCACAGGTCCCGTTGTTGGCGATTGATGTTGTACGCCATTGCCTGCAACACGCCAGCGAGGAGGGATGGCCGCAGTACATCGAGTTCAGCGCTCAGCGGATTGGCCAGCGCGATGAGGGACGAAGGGGCATGGGCGTTGGCCATCATGCGTTCACCGTTGACCAAAGAGGGGGTCATCACTTCCCTGAATCCGTTGGCAGCGAGATGCTGTGCGGTCTGCCATCGGAGCGATTCCAGCGAAAGCGATCGCTGTTGCACTGGCGGTTGGTGCAAGTGCGTGGGCAAGGGGATGTGGTCATAACCATGAATGCGGAGCACCTCCTCCTCCACATCGGCTTGGCGATGGACATCGACCCGATAAGCGGGGACTTGAACGTGAAGACCTTGGGGAGTCCGATCCAGAACGCGGAAGTCAAGGAGCTCCAGGATGCGGACCACCTGATCGTGCGGGATGTGAAGGCCTGTGGAGCGCTCCAGCCGGGCGAAGTCCAACTTCACCTCGGCCCGTTGCTTCACGGTGTTATCGACATCCGTGATCACCGAGCCGATCGATGCGCCGGCCACTTCCTTCAGCAGCAGTGCCGCGCGTTTCAGGGCATACACCGTCATCTCCGGATCGACACCGCGCTCGAAACGGAACGAGGCATCGGTGCTGAGCCCATGTCGTCGTGCCGTGCGTCGGATGGTGCTCGCATCGAAATAGGCGCTCTCGAGGAACACCGCCGTGGTAGCATCGCCAACGCCGCTCTCAGCACCGCCGAACACGCCCGCGAGGCAGACAGGCCGATGTGCATCGGCGATGACCAGGTCCGCTGCATCAAGGACGCGTTCCTTGCCATCGAGCGTGATGAAGCGTTCCCCGGCCGCAGCCTTCCGGACGATCACCTGCCCTCCTTCCAACCGGTCGGCATCAAAGGCATGCAACGGCTGCCCCAACTCGTGCTGCACGAAGTTCGTCACGTCCACCACATTGTTGATGGGCTTGAGGCCGATGACCTTCAACCGGTCCTGAAGCCAAGCGGGCGAGGGACCCACCTTGACCGACTTGAGCACAACGCCGGCATAGCGGGGGCAGGCTTGCGCGTCCTGCACTTCCACACGCAGGGCACGCGCATCGTCGTCCTGTGCGAATGCGGACACATCGGGAAGATCGAGCACCAGTGAAGCGCCTTCACGGTGGTTGATCGCAGCGATCAAGTCCCTGGCCACGCCCACATGCCCCATGGCATCCGTACGATTGGGCGTAAGACCGATCTCCAGCACATGATCACTGACGAGCCCCAACTGCACGGCAGCGGGGGTTCCGACCACGGCATCCGGATCGAGCACCAGGATACCGTCGTGATCGTGCCCCAATCCGAGCTCATCCTCGGCGCAGATCATGCCCTGGCTCTCCTGCCCCCGGATCTTGCTCTTCTTGATGACGATGCAGGTCCCATCGTTCATGCACAGGTCCGCACCCACGGTTGCGACAAGGACCTTCTGCCCTTTGGCGACATTGGGCGCGCCGCATACGATCTGCACCGGTTCCCCGCCGCCCAGATCGACCATGGTCACGCTGAGCCGGTCCGCATCCGGATGCCTGCGACATTCCAATACATGGCCCACCACCACACCACGCAACATCCCCTTGATGGGCTCATGCACGGTCACGCTTTCGCATTCCAGTCCGGTGCTGGTGAGAATGGCCGCTGCCTGTTGTGGCGTGAGGTCGGTGTGGATGTATCGGGTGAGCCAGTTCCAGGAGATGCGCATCGGGGGGCGTTTCAGCGAGGCGCGAAGATACCCAAGCCCATTGGAGTGTACCTGCGTGAATGGTGGGCATGGCCGTAGTTTTGGGGGCCATGGACTACATCGCGCTGTCGGTCCCGCTCTTCTTCCTGCTCATCGGGGTGGAACTGGCTTGGAGCGCCTGGACCGGCCGAAGGGTGTACCGGTTCAACGACTTCGTCGCCAACATCGGTTGTGGTATCGGCAGTCAGGTGGTGGGTGCGTTCACGAAGGCGATGATCTTCGCGATCTACCTCTGGGTCCATGACCACGCCCGTCTGTTCACCCTACCGAACAGCCCCTTGACATGGCTGGCCACTTTTCTGTTGGTGGACCTGCTCTATTACTGGTTCCACCGGCTGAGCCATGAGGTGAACTTCTTGTGGGCCGCACACATCGTGCATCATCAGAGCGAGGAGTACAACCTCAGTGTAGCGCTCCGTCAGAGCTGGTGGCAGGGCCTGTTCAGCTTCTGGTTCTACATCCCGATAGCCCTTCTGGGTGTTCATCCGGTCACCATCGTGACCGTCGCCGCGTTCGTCACACTCTATCAATTCTGGATCCATACGAAGGCTCTTGGTCGCCTGGGACCTGTGGAATGGCTGTTCAATACGCCCAGCCATCATCGCGTGCATCACGGTAGCGACCCGAAGTACATCGACCGGAACCATGCCGGAACGCTCATCATCTGGGACAAGCTCTTCGGCACCTACCAAGCGGAAGAGGAGGAACCGATCTATGGCATCACCACACCGCTGCGGACGTGGGATCCCGTACAGGCCAACTTCCACTACTACCGGGATCTGTGGCGGCTTGCCAAACGCTGCTCCAAGTGGCAGGACAAGGTGCGTGTGTTCCTCAAGCCCCCAGGATGGCGCCCCCCGGAATTGGGCGGTTTCGAAGCCCCCACAGCGAAGGACCGCTCGACCTATCGCAAGTTCGATACGAACGTGAGCACATCCGTCAATGCCCACGTGGCGGCACAGTTCGTTCTGCTCCTTGCGGTGGCCACCTTCTTTCTTTTCGAACAGTCCGAGCTGGGAAAAGGGCGCATGTGGGCCACCTCTGCGTTGATCGTTCTATGGGTGATGGGCTTGGGCACGATGCTTGGGGGTCGGCGTATCGGCATCGTACTCGAGACGGCGCGTATCCTGGGCCTTGCGGCGTTGGCCTTCACCAGCGCCGATCGGTTGCCTTTGGAACTGGTGGCGACCGTGGTGATCGTGGTCTGCACCACATCCACCGTGACACTGGCCTTGGCGTATCGATCCATGGCACGACCCTCGGTCCAACGATGAGGCCTGGTGATCGCTGTGTTGGACGACCTTATCTTGGTCCGGTAGAACCGACCACCTCATGGACATCCGCAAGCATACCCCGTTGAATCTGGGACTGTACGCTGCCTTGCTCATCCTCAACATCATCGGTGAGGTGAACGGTGCACGTTGGCTGGTGTACCTGACGAAGCCCCTTTTGATGGGCCTACTGGGCAGTTGGTTCTTCTTCAACAGCCGTCGTGTTGGTGATCGTTTCACGTTACTGGTGCAGGCAGGGCTCTTCTTCAGCTTGCTCGGCGATGTGGCACTGATGTTCCAGCACATCGATGAGTTCAATTTCCTGCTCGGATTGAGCGCCTTCTTCATTGCGCAACTTTGCTATGCATTGGCCTTCGCGCAGAACCTCTCGGAAAGCGCGAGCGGTCGAGGATTGATGATGGGTGCGTTGTTGGCCGTGCTGGTCGCGGCCTACGGTGCGTTCTTCGCATTGGAGATCCTTCCTCGTGTGGACCAGGCCCTGCAACCCGCTGTGCTGATCTATGCGATCGCCATTTGTACGATGGGCATGCTTGCTGCACTGCGCTATGGAAGAACCTATCGGGAGAGCTTCTGGCTGGTGTTGATCGGCGCGGCCTTCTTCATCACTTCGGACAGTCTGTTGGCCATCAACCGTTTCGCTCGACCACTCGACCATGCTCCATGGTCCGTGATGGTGACGTACGGGATCGGTCAAGTGTTGATCGCCGCGGGAGCGCTGTGGCATGTCCTTAACCCCGAGGAGATCCGCCGCAAGGCCGCGCTGAGCACCTAACTGATCCTACCCCAGAGCGGCTTGTTCCTCATCCGTTCCTGGATGGCGGTAGCGATCGGTTGGTGGCGTGGTTCGGCCAGCCCGGGGTCCACGTCCAGGATCCGCATGGCCACCTGTCGAGCCTGCTGCAACAAGGCGCCATCCGACACCAGGTCGGCGATGTGCATCTCGGGCAGTCCGCTTTGCTGCGTGCCCATCAGGTCACCCGGCCCGCGCAACCGGAGGTCCGTCTCCGCGATCTCGAAGCCGTCGTTGGTGCGCACCATGGTCTCGATGCGTGCTCGGGCATCATTGCCCAGCTTATCGCCGGTCATCAGGATGCAGAAGCTCTGCTCCGCACCACGCCCCACACGCCCGCGCAACTGGTGCAACTGCGACAGGCCGAAGCGCTCCGCGTTCTCGATCACCATCACACTGGCGTTGGGTACATCCACGCCAACCTCGATCACCGTGGTGGCCACCAGGACGTTGGTCTCGCCCTTCTTGAAGCGCGCCATCTCGTAGTCCTTCGTGGCCTGGTCCATGCGGCCGTGCACGATGCTCACGGCATACTTCGGCAGCGGAAATCGGCGGGAGATGCTCTCGAATCCATCGGTGAGGTCCTTCAGTTCCAATCCGCGCATCTTCTCCGGATCGCCTTCCTCAATGAGCGGGTAGACCACGTAGACCTGGCGCCCCTTGGTGATCTCCTCCTCCATGAAGGCGAACACGGCGTTGCGCGAATGATCGAAACGATGCACGGTGCGGATCGGCTTGCGGCCCGGCGGAAGCTCATCGATCACGCTGGTGTCCAGGTCTCCGTAGAGCGTCATGGCCAAGGTGCGGGGGATGGGCGTGGCGGTCATCACCAGCACATGCGGAGGGACCTCGGCCTTGCCCCACAGGCGCGCGCGTTGCGCCACGCCGAAGCGATGCTGTTCATCGATCACGACCAGTCCCAAGCGCTGGAACTGCACACGGTCCTCCAGCAGCGCATGGGTGCCCACGAGGATGTGCACCTCGCCGGCCTTCAATGCGGAGAGGATGCTCCTGCGCTCCGCTGTCCGCGTATTTCCGGTGAGCAGCCGCACAACCACCGGCATGCCCTCCACCATGCGGCTGATGGAATGGAAGTGCTGTTGCGCGAGGATCTCCGTGGGTGCCATCAGCGCGGCCTGGAAACCATTGTCCAGGGCGATCAGCATGCTGAGCAACGAGACCACGGTCTTTCCACTGCCCACATCGCCCTGCACCAAGCGGTTCATCTGACGACCCGTACCCATATCCTTGCGGATCTCCTTCACCACCCGTTTCTGGGCGCCAGTGAGGTCGAAGGGCAAGTGTGTATGGTAGAAGGTGTTGAAGAGCTCGCCCACATGCGTGAACACGTTGCCACGCAGGCTCTGCTGGAGCAGCAACTTCTGTTTGAGCAGCTGCATCTGGATGAAGAAGAGCTCCTCGAACTTCAGGCGCCGGGTGGCCACTTCCAGCCGATCCTGGTCCTGGGGAGCGTGCATCTGTCGGACCGCCTCCTCACGGGAGATCCCGCCCAGCATGTCCACCAGTTCGCGGCTCAGGTTCTCCGGAAGTGCACCGGCCACGGTGAGCAACAGGGTCTTCTGAAGCTTCCAGATCGAACGGCTCGTGAGGCCTTTGGCGATGAGCTTCTCGGTGGTGCTGTATACGGGCTGCTGGGCGGCCTCCAGGCCATCGTCCCAGGCGGCGGCGAGCTCCAGTTCGGGATGCGCCAGGTTGAAACGCCCCTTGAAGACCGAGGGCTTGCCGAACACCACGTACTCATGGCCCGGCTTCAGCGATCCCTGCAGCCACCGGATACCCTTGAACCACACCAGGTCGATGCTGCCCGATGGATCGGAGAGGGTGGCCGTTAGCCGTCGTCCTTGCTTCTCACCCACCGTGCGCACGGGACCCAGCACACCTCGAAGCTGCGCGTGTTGAAGGTCCTCCGTCAGTTCCGCGATCCGATGGAACACACTGCGGTCCACATAGCGGAAGGGATAATGCTGGATCAGATCACCGAAGGTGTGGATGTTCAGGTCCTTGCGTAGGAGCTCACCCCTCAGGGGACCTACACCCTTGAGGAATTCGATGGGGGTGGAAAGCACCGGCTGCACGGCACCAAATTACAGGCATGCAACGCAACGCTCCCGGTCGGGACCACCATGTTACCATCGAAGTATGAGTCCCCCTAATTTCGCCCGGGAAAAGTGCATCTGTCCGTTGGCTTCCATCGGACGACCAATGCGACCTGCGATCCGTGCCCACATCCTTCTCCCATCAAACGACCAGGGCCCACCAATGGTCCGCAGGCACCTTCCTGCTGGGATCGGTGCTCTTCCTCATGGTGATCGCCGTGGCCTTCACGAATGAGCGGATCCATGCGGATACGGGATACTATTTGCTGCGTGCCTTGAACGAAGGTGCGCCCCATGTGGAGCACGGTCGGTGGACACTCGTCCTACCCCAACTGGCACCACTGATCGCTGCACACTTCAACGCCCCGATATCCACGTTGCTGCTCGCAAGTTCCTTGGGGAACGTGCTTTTCCTGATCATCGGACTGGTGTATTGCACGCGCGTGCTGAGGAATGTGCCATGGGCGGTGTTGTTGGCAGGCTCCCAGGTGATCGGCTTGGCGCACGGGCACTTCTGCCCTGGCTTCGAGCTCTATTTCGGCGTAGGCGCTGGGATCCTTTTCCTGGCCACGGTGCAGCATGATGCGTGGTCCGTGACCAGACGCTGCACCATAGGCTTACCCCTACTGGCCTTGGCGATCGCGAGCCATCCGATGGGAGCGCTCCTCATGGCCGGCATTCTGGTGTTCACAGGTGTCATCAAGGACGCGTTCATCCGAGGTACGGTCCTTGTCATGTTCGCGGTATTCGTTCTCATAAAACTGGTGACCGTAAGTCCCTACGAGCGGACCCAGATGCAATTCGTTGAGCGCATCCCGGTACCAAGCAACATCTTGCACCTGTTACAACCTGATCAGGTCCGGGTTCAACTGCTGCGTTACCTGGATCACTACCCCGATGCCATGGTCCTTTTGCTGTTGATCATCGTGGTGGCTATCGCCCGGAAGGCCCATCGCTCTTTGGGGTGGACCTTGGCAGGTTGTGTTGGTTCTCTACATCGCCACGAATATGTATCTGCCTGATACCACGCACGATCGCTACCGTGAACAAGTGGACTACGGGCTCATGGTCTGGGTCCTGTTCATGGCGATGCACACCTGTTGGGCCCCACCGCGATCACGCATGGTGCTGCTGCTCGCATTGGTGGGCGCTTTGGCCTACCGCGCCACGGCCATGATACAGCTTGCACCCTATTACCAGGCACGCACAGCTTGGCACGAAGCACTGATCGACCAGGCCCATGCTCGCGGTCTGCGCAAGGTGATCGTCGACACGGGCAATATCACATTCGGTACGGCTCGAGACCAGGTAACACCCTACTGGAGTACCGGTGTGGAGTGCCTGCTACTATCAGCACGTGAAGGCCCTTCCCATGCGGTATCCGTGATCACCACACATGACCGGCAATGCACCGGGGTGGAACAAGGGTTGGCGGGCTACGTGATGCGGTGCTGGGACGTAATTGACACTGGATATTTGGACTCTCGCTGGTTCCAGGTGGGAACGGGCATTTACAAGCCTCTACCCATGGGGGCGCTACCGTGATCGTGGGGACCGCCATGCGAGGACTCTAGCAGTTGGGCCGCCAAAATACCATCGCGCTATTCGCCGTTCAGGATCGTAAGGATGGAGTCCACTTGGGCGAAGCTCGCCTCCAGTTCTGCGCCGGTCTCCGTATCGCCGCGCACCAGGGCTGCTTCCAACAGTTCCATGTTGCGCAAGCGTATCTCGGCATAGGCGATGAAATTAGCGCGCTGCTCAGCCGTGGCCTCGGACAACTGCAGATCTTGCGTGGAACGCATGAGTTGTACCGCTTCACGCCATGCAGGGAGGGAACTGTCCTGCACCAAGGTGAGTTGCTGTACACCGGTCGCTCCTTCCGCTAGGCGCAACGCGGAGAGGCCACGTTCCTCCAAGGCTTGAAACGTGTCGATGCGTTGGTGGAACGCTGCATCGTCCGCCGGTAGGTCGCGCACCACCATCGCACCGGCCACCAGCAGGCCTGCTGACGATAGCATGACCGGCCCCCACTGCAATGACGAGCGCTCCGGGTTGCGCAATGCTGGATAGAGCGCCGCACCCAACAATGCACCGCTCACGAGACCGCCGATATGCGCTGCATTGTCCACGCCACCCTTCAAGCCGTACACCAGATTGTACACCACGAAGATGCCGATGCTCTGGAGCAGTTGCTTGCGCGTTTCCTTGTGTATGAGGTCGGTGAACAAGAGCGCGAGGAAGAGGCCGTACAAGCCGAAGATCGCTCCGCTCGCACCAGCGCTGATCGTATTCTCATGCCACCACAGGCTCGCCAGGCTGGCCACCACACCGGTAACCGCATACACCAGGAACATGCGACCGCGCCCCAAGAGCGGCTCCAGGTGTACACCGATCATGGCCAAGGCGTACATGTTCAGCAAAAGGTGTATCAGCCCGATGTGCTCGAAGCAGCAGGTGAGCAGGCGCCAGTATTCACCACCGAGCGTAGTGGATCGCAGGTTGGCTCCCCATGTCAAGAGGTCCTCGCCCGAAGGCTCCAGGAAGTGAACACCGCTGATCACCATCAGGATGTACAGCAGCACGCTGATATCGATCAGGATCGGCGTGGCGAAGAACTCCTTGCTGGGGATGAAGAACATGCCGATGTCCTTCCATTTGAATTCGTTCGAGTGCGCGCTGCTCGCGTCCAATTCCATCACGCCACTTTCCTCCAATCCCTTCAGTTCGGCTTGGATGGTTTCCGCAGTAGTGGATGACCGGGCCGCAGTGAAGGCCTCCAACAAGGCGTCCAAATTCCGTTGCAGGCGGGCCTTCTTCGCCAGGGGGCTCCATTGCTGGAACCTGCTCTCGGCCGTGTACCCGGCATCATCCAGATCGATGATGACCTCCTCACCCCACGAAAAAGCGGTGCGCGGTGTAACGGCCACTACCCGCATGGGATGCAGATGCTCAACGCCCCACTTCAAGGAACGGAACGCTTGGACCAATAGAACGATCACTTCGGGCCGCGAAAGACCTTCGGTGGAACAATGAACAGTGGGTCGCTCGGCAGCCATGGCCGGTGAAAATAAGCAACCCGGGCGAGCGTAACTCCCCCTAGATCGCCCCCACGCCCAGCAACAATGCCGGCTCCTCCAGCATCTGCTTGAAGGTGTTGAGGAATGCCGCTCCGGTGGCTCCGTCCACCACGCGGTGATCGCAGCTCAGGGTCACTTTCATGGTGTGGCCGGGTACGATCTGTCCCCCACGCACCACGGGCTTCTCCATGATGCCCCCCACGGCCATGATGCAGGCATCTGGCGGGTTGATGATGGCGGTGAACTCCTCGATGCCGAACATGCCCAGGTTGGAGATGGTGAAGGTGTTGCCTTCCCAGTCGGCCGGTTGCAGTTTCTTCTCCTTGGCCTTCTTGGCGAAGTCGCGTACCTCCGCCCCGATGGTGCGCAGGGGCTTGCCATCGGCGAAGCGCACCACGGGCACCAACAGGCCTTCTTCCACGGCCACCGCCACGCCGATGTGCACGTGCTGGTTGAAGCGGATACGATCACCGAGCCAGGAGCTGTTCACCTTGGGGTGCTGCTTCAGGGCCACGGCCACCGCCTTGATCACAAGGTCGTTGTAGGAGATCTTCTCCGGAGCGATGCTGGTGTTGATGGCCTCGCGCACCTGCATGGCGCGTGCCATGTCGATCTCAAGGGTCAAATAGAAGTGCGGCGCCGTGAATTTGCTCTCCGCGAGGCGGCGCGCGATGGTCTTGCGCATCTGGCTCACGGGCACTTCCTCGAAGGCTTCCACCTGCGGCACGGTGAACACGCCGGTACCACCGGTGAAGTTCTCGATGTCGGCCTTGGTCACTCGACCTTCAGGACCGGAACCGGGAACCCGTGAAATGTCGATCCCCTTCTCCTCGGCCAGTTGTTTGGCGAGTGGGCTGGCTTTCACCCGGCCGTTCGCCGGTGTTTGCATGTGTGCAGCAGGACGAGCAGCAGATGCGGCGGCCTTCGGCGCACTGGCAGGTGCGGCTGACCGGGCAGGAGCCTCTTCCCTAACCCCGTTGTCCTCCTTCTCTTGCTCCAAGTCCTTCTCTTCCTTCACCTCTGCCTTCGCTCCGGCTTTGGGTGTTTCGGCAGCAGGTGCACTCGCGGCGGCATCGGCGAGCAACTTGGTGATGTCCTCGCCTTCCTTACCGAGCACGGCAAGCACGCTGTCCACGGCAGCTGTTCGTCCCTTCTCCACACCGATGTGCAACAGCACACCGTCGGTGAAGCTCTCGAATTCCATGGTGGCCTTGTCGGTCTCGATCTCGGCAAGCACCTCGCCGCTCTTCACCTTATCCCCCACCTTCTTGTGCCAGGCGGCCACCACCCCTTCGGTCATGGTGTCGCTCAACTTGGGCATGCGTACGATCTCGGCCATGTCTATAACGCCGTAGCCCGGCGCAGGTGTTGCTCAATCCTTCTCGAATGGATAATCCCGCTCGAAATACACATCGTTGTAAAGCTCCTCGGCGGTGGCCATCGGGCTGTCCTCCGCGAACTTCACCGCTTCCTCCACCTCCTTCTTCACGGCCACATCGATCGCCTCGAGCTCGGACTCGGTGGCCCACTTGCTGGAGAGTAGCACATCGCGCACGCCCTCGATGGGGTCCTGTTTCTTGTATTCCTCCACCTCCTCCTTGGTCCGGTACTTCTGGGGGTCGCTCATGCTGTGCCCCTTGTAGCGGTAGGTCTTGATGTCCAGAAGGTAGGGTCCGTTGCCGGCGCGCACGTGATCGCAGGCCATGGCGATGGCCTCGTGCACATCCTCGCAGCGCATGCCGTTCACACCCAGTCCGGGCATGTCGTAGCTCTCGCCGATGGTGCTCAGGTCATGCACGTTGCTGGTGCGTTCCACACTGGTACCCATCGCATAGTTGTTGTTCTCGATGATGAAGATCACCGGCAACTTCCATGTCATGGCCATGTTGAAGGTCTCATGCAGCATGCCTTGGCGGATCGCACCATCACCCATCATGCACAGGGTCACGTGGTCCTCACCGCGGTACTTGTCGGCGAAGGCGATACCGGCGCCCAGGCCGATCTGCCCGCCCACGATGCCGTGCCCACCGAAGAGGTTGCGCTGCTTGTCGAAGTAGTGCATGCTGCCCCCCTTGCCCTTGCTCGTTCCGGTCAGTTTGCCGTAGAGCTCGGCCATCACGTTCTTCGGCGAAACGCCCAGCACCAGCGGATGGCAATGATCACGGTAGCCGGTGATGATGCGATCGGACGGGCGGATGGAGGTGATCATACCCGCGAGGATGGCCTCCTGCCCGATGTAGAGGTGGCAGAACCCACCGAACTTCTGCATGGTGTAGAGCTGCCCGCACTTCTCCTCGAAACGACGCATCAGCATCATCTCCTTGAACCAGCGCATGTACGTGGCACGGTCGAAGCCCCCTTGGGTCGAGGACGCCACGTTCTTGGTCTGCTTCTTACTGGAAGCGGTCTTTGTGCTCATACAGGACGCATTCGTGAAGGCACAAATATAGCCCGGCGAATCCGGCCCTCAGGGGTTGAGGAAGGACGCGTCGAACGAGAGCGGTAACAGGTCACCGGAACGCTCGAGTTCATGGATCGTACCCGAAGAGGTGGCCATGAGCAGCCGTATGGGGCTACGCTGCCGATGCTCCTGTTCCAATAATGCCTGTCGACATATGCCACAAGGTGACACCGGACGATCCCCGGATACGGATGGAACGACGATGGCCATGGTGGTTACCACGCCTTGTGGATGGCCCGACATGGCTGCATGGAGTGCTGTACGTTCCGCGCAGATCCCGGCAGGGAAGGATGCATTCTCCTGGTTGTTCCCGCTCATTACCTCACCAGTGGCCAAGCGCAGCGCTGCACCAACGTGGAAACGCGAATACGGTGCATAGGCCCGGGCTGCTGCCGAGGTGGCTTCTTGGACCAACTCCCGGTCCGGGTCGCTGAGATCGGCCATCACATCGTGGACCAGGTAGGTGACGGTAAGGGAACGTGATGTGGCCATGGCGTTGCGAAAGGGGGCTGAAGGTACACAACCTGCGCTCGTTCGATGCGCAGCGACTTCCTTACTTCTCAGGCCCGAAGCACGGATCTCTTCCTGCGAGCATACCTGCCAACGCAGTAGATTTGGCCTCCTTCGCGCACAAGGCCCCCGCTGTGAAAGACCTCAACACGATCATCCGCCGTTTCGAGCCGATCTCCCTCACGGAGATGGATGGTGTGAAGCTTCAGAACCGCGTGGACACCAAGTATGTGATCGCGGGAAGCGACCTGGTCGGTCTATTGGAACAGATGATCACGGACTATCGCCTGCTCCATGTGAACGGCGAAGCCGGTACGCGCTACCGCAGTCTCTATTTCGATACACCCGACAACCAACATTTCCAAGACCATCACAACAAGCGTACGTTCCGCACCAAGGTCAGATTCCGCGAGTACATCGGCAGTGGGCTTGCGTACTTGGAAGTGAAACGCAAAACGGGTGGCGGCCGCACGGACAAGGCACGCATCAAGGTCGATGGCATTCCGGATCATTTGAGTACGGAACAACAGGCCTTCATCGCCGAGGCCACTGGTCGAACGGAGGTACTCGTGCCTTCGCTCTGGAACCACTTCACTCGATACACGTTCGTGAACCGGAGCCGCCCCGAGCGACTGACCATGGATGTCGGATTGCGTTTCAGCGACCCTGCCCATGGTAGTGAACTCGGTGATATCGTAGTGGCCGAACTGAAACAGGAGCGATCGGACCGCTCCTCCCCCTTTGTCCGGATGATGCGAGCCCGGGGGAACAGGCCTGCTGGCATGAGCAAGTACTGCGTGGGCATGCTCCTGCTCGAACGCCCCGTGAAACACAATGCCTTCAAGGAAGTCTTGCTCCGTCTGCAACGCTTGCGCGATCGGTCCTTGAAGGCCAACCTGCAACTGCAACGATGAAACTCTTCGGTATGCCCGTCTTCCACAACGACATGTGGGAGCTCCTGTTCAAGTTCGGCTTGAACGCGTTGGTACTGTTCGTCCTCATCCGGCTTATCTACTATCCCATCCACAGGAAGAAGGATTACCTCTTCACATACTTCTTGTTCAACATCCTCATCTTCTTCCTGTGCGTGCTACTGAACAGCGTGAAGCTCAGTATCGGTTTCGCCTTCGGCCTGTTCGCCATATTCGGGGTCCTGCGCTACCGTACCGAGCAGATCAGCATCAAGGACATGACCTACCTCTTCGCCGTGATCACCATCGCCGTGATCAACTCCTTGGCAAGCAAGAAGGTGAGCATCGCTGAGCTGGTCTTCACCGATGGGATGATCCTACTGATGACCTACGCGTTGGAACACCTTTGGCTCACCCGGCATGAGGCCATGAAGCAGATCATCTATGAGCGGATCGACCTCATCAAACCTCAAAACCGTCAAGCGTTATATGCCGATCTGAAGGACCGTCTGGGCGTGAATGTGAGCCGCGTGGAGATCGGGAAGATCGATCTGTTGAAGGACACTGCTCAAGTGCGCGTGTTCTATTTCGAGGACGAGCAAGGGCATGGGACCTTCTCGGAGATCGCCCCGGACGACGGTGACGATTAGGTCGTTCCTTGGCCAAGGGACCGACCCAGCCTTGAGGTCCGAATGCGTTCAACTCTTCCGGACGACCGTGGCCACTGCGTATGCACAGACACCTTCCCGGCGACCGACATAACCCATTCCCTCATTGGTCGTGGCTTTGATGCTTACGGCATCCTCACCAACCTTGAGCAGGTCCGCCATTACGGAACGCATGGCCGGTACATGGGGCATGATCTTGGGCCGCTCCAATACCAAGGTGGAATCCACATTACCAACAGTCCATCCACGTTGATCGAGCAAGTGTACCACGGCCTCCAGGAGATGCTTACTATCCGCTCCTTTCCAACGTTGGTCCGTATCCGGGAAGTGCTGGCCGATATCACCCAAGGCCAGCGCGCCTAGCAGGGCATCACATACCGCATGCAGGAGAACATCCGCGTCGGAATGGCCCAGTGCTCCAACCGTGTGGGGTACCAACACGCCACCGAGCCAAAGCTCCCGGCCTTCCACCAGCTGGTGCACGTCAAAGCCGAAGCCGACGCGCAGCATCATTCAACGGGCTTCTTCTTTCAGCCCTTCCCATCGAAACGGAAACCGAGCGTGAACCGCAGGGTATTGGCCAATGGGCTACGCTGCGCGTTGGCGATCAAGTAGCTGAGGTCGAGGGAGAAGATGTTGTACCGTAGACCCGCACCCAAGGTGAAGTACTTCCGGTTCCCCTTGGTATAATGTTCGTAGAAGTAACCCGTTCGGAATGCGAACTGCTTGGCATACCAGTACTCGAGCCCTCCGGAAAGGTTCACCTCACGCAATTCCTCCCGCAGTGGGCTACCAGCCTCCACCACCACATTGCCATTGTCATCGTAGCTCACGTTACCGGGCGCATCAGAGAAGGAACCGAAGATCCCCGTGGCGACGCCCACGTTCGGGTCGCGGCCACTCGCAACTGCAGGCCTGTCGGTCGCTGGGTCGATGACCACCGCACCATCCTCGTCCAGGAGATACACTGGTGGCGTGGGTACCAGGAGCTTGTTCACATCGAATGCGAATGTGAGGCTGTTGTACTCGTCCATATCCAGGGTGAAGGCAGGGCCCAGTCGAAGGTTGATCGGGATGAAGTCCTGGGTACCCGCATCGGTGTAGGACATCCTGGCCCCCACGTTGGAGATGTTCAAGCCCAGAGCAAATGAACCTTCGCGATCGCCAAGTTGCATTTCCTTCTTCTGGTAGAAGAACGATACATCGGCTGCCACACTTTGGCCCGCTTTGGAATTCGCCCCCTGAACACTGATGCCACCGGTCAGGTTGCTATTGATGTAACGAATGGCCACACCTCCGGAGAAATTGTCCCCGAATTGCTGCGCGAAGGCCAGGTCGACCGCGAACTCCGCAGGTTTGAAGTCACGGATCGTCGACCCGTTCACATCAGTGAACAGGATGCTACCCAGGTTGAAGTAGCGCAAGGAAGCACCGACCGTGCTCCGTTTGTTCCCTAACCGCTTATAACCAGCCAAATAGGCCAAGCTCATATCGGGTACCAGATTCCTCAACCACGGACTGTAGCTCATACTGAACTCGCCATCGTTCTCGGCAAAGGCCAGTTTCGACGGGTTCCAGTGGATGGAATTGGCATCCGGACTGACGGCCACCCCGGCATCACCCATGCCGCCAGCTCTCGAATCCACCGATATCATCAGGAACGGAACGGCCGTGGTGATGGTATTGAGCTGATCCCCACACTGTTGGCCAGCGGCTTGGAACTGAGGGTCGCAAGGCTGCGCCAACACAGAGAAGGGCGCGCCGATGACCAAGGCCACCGCAGTTTGGAGGGAGGTGCGAATGATGGAGGGCATTGGGACAGGGTTCGATCTGGGCAAGAACGGCAAATATACGCGCTGCTGGGTGGCTTTATTGTGCGGGACTACCTCAGGACCACCAGCTTCTCGAACTTCTCGGCGCGTTCTCCATCAGGCGTGGCCACGCTCAGACGATAAACGTAGACGCCTCTACCGATCCGATCACCCACATCATCGCGACCATCCCAATCCAACGGTTCACTGCGAAAGCCCTCGCAGGCCAATTGACGACCGATCGTCTTGATCAGGCGCCCACTGACCGTGAAGACCTGTACCTGAACATCGAGGGTGTTGCAAGGTCGATTATGCTCAAAGAAGAACGACGTATGCGTGGTAAAGGGGTTCGGATAGTTCAGGACCCGGTCCAATGCCAACTCGGCCGAGGGTGCAACCACGAATTCGATGGACCGCTCGGTGGAATTGTTATGGGTGTCCCATGCTTTCAAGCGCAGCGTATGCGACCCTTCGGACAGGTCGCTAAGCCTGTATCGCACCGCACCGCGCTTATAGGTATCCAGGTCGGCTTCGTACAGGTCGTTCAGAACGATGGCCTGTTCCGTATTCTCGTCCAGCACGGCAAGGAGGTCATGTCCAATACTGCTGCCCACCGTGTTGATACCATTCTCATCGAACAGCTTCGCGAAAAGCAAGGGTGTTTCATTGGTCATACCGCCCGATACGAAGAGCTCATCATTCATGAAGAGGTCGATCTCGGGCCCTTGCGCATCCTCAGCCACATCGGTCTCGGTGCCACCGACAAGGATGCTGTTGGTATATCCGGAAGCATTGGTGGTGAAGCTCTCCGCGTAACAGCTGATACGCCCACTATCCACTTGATAGTTGATATCCCGAGGGACCACGAAGGTGAACGAGAACCGACCGTTCGATACGGAAGCCTTTCCCCGGTAGATCACATTCTTGCGGATGTTGAAATCAAAGGCCCCGCCTTGACCGTCATTCGCCAAGGTCGACTGGAACACCTCCTTGTCGTACACGGTGGGGATCACAGTACCGTTGAAAGAGGTCAGGATCCCGCCATTGCCGTCATCGACATGGCCGGTCACACGCACCGTAGCAAGTGCTTTGAGCGTATCCACGGGTACACCTGTGGTGTCGGTCCATTGGTCGATCATGATATTGCCCTTGGACATGGCCAACCGCATGCTAGGGTCACCGATCAGGATGAAATTCCGATGATTGGTTTGATTGGGGGATGAATCCGCAATGGACACCTTGGTCTCCCGGAACACATCACCCAATTGCGATACCCTACCCAGGTCGTCGGTCTCACGGAAAATGTGGTCGTAGAACCGGCTGGCCAGGCTGAAGTTCTGTTGGGAGAACGCAAGCCTCGAAGTGGTCATGAGCCCGATCCCACCACCAGCGGGGTTCAACAGCACAAGCTCTCCTGCGGAGGTCCGTCCGGGGTCGTCCCATCGGGTGAATTCGCAGGTGGCGGTCACGAATAATGGTAAGCGGTCCAGATTGGTCCAGCTCGTGATCGTCCCGATGTCCAAGAAACGCTCGTGTGCCCAGCCAACCTCTCCGCCGTGGCCCACATAGTTCACCAACAACGCTCCTTTCTGGACCTTGTCGTCCAACTCCTGGATGGCTTGGGGATAACGCTCGCCCCCAGGAGTGGTGACCTGTTGGTAGGCGTCCAGATAGATCTTGTCCACGTTCAGACGAGGATGCTCGGATTCCACACGTCGGGCCAACTGGTCGCTTTGGGACATGTGCACCGTTCCTTCATACTGGTCCCCCTCCTGATCATCAGAGGTGAACAGCACATGGGTACGCCAGTCCACGGAACCGCCATCACCCGTGGATGTGCAGTTACCACCATTGGAGCTGAGCAATTGGAGACGATCATAGTTCAGGATCTTGTTCACCACCTCGGTGGCTTGTTGAAGATCATGGACCGGTAGACGCCCGACGCCAATGTCCACCAGGTCCCCTGGAGCTTCGCCCTCGTTGGGGTCCAAGAGACCGAAGTAGTCATCCGAGACGTAGCATTTCCGGGGATCCAGACTTTCAGCGGTCTGGTAGGTCGGGATGATGTTCTGGTTGGTAGAGGCCAGTGAGAGGTTGTTATAGGATCCATCACCAAAGAGGAGCAAGTGGCGAGGCATCATTTCAGGATCGGCCCCGGCCCGGTCATAGAGCATACGCATATACCGCTTGATGGCCGTGGCATCCCGGGTGCCGCTCGAGAACTCGTTGAAGATCTGTTGTGGGGTGACCATCACCACGCTCATCCCCTCGCTGGACCGTCGTTCCGCCAACCGAAGTGCCTGGCTGCTGAAGGCCGGGGGGCAAACGATGACCAGATCGGTAGGGATGGCAGTGGCATGAAGGTCCTGGTTCTCAACCCTGCCCCTGAAAGAAGGCGTCGGGTAGTTCACATCACGGAATGCGATGAACTGTCGTAGGTTCTCTGTACGCATCCTGAAACGTCTTTCCGTGCCTTCGCCCGAAAGGGCCACCTCCCGCACGTTCAGGGGGTCGGTGATCTCCCATACACGATGGATGTTCTGACCTTGGCTCAAGACGAATTCGGCCACACTACCGATCCCCACGGAACTGGTATCCCGGAACGCCAATTGATCACCGGTCATCCGCAATTCCCTCAGACTGGTCAGTTCCAGGAAGTTCAGATAACCAACGGATGTGACCGGATCGAACTTGGTAAAGGAAAGCGTGACCGGCACCGAATTCCCGGTAGGATCGAACGCATAGGTCACACGCGCGGCACGGGCTACCGCGTTGGTATTCTCCTGAGGCACACCCTGGACCGGTAAAGTGGCGCTCAAACCGCCACTGGATGTGACGGAGAAGCTACTCGAATTACTATTACCAAAGGTCCTTGCAGCGACATCCACGACCAAGCTCGCTTGCGCACCAGGCACCAGGAACGGCGTTTCAAAATTGAAGCTGTATGTGGTCGTAAGGTCGAAGGTCTCGCCCAACCATGTCCGGCCACTCTTGAGCAGGTTGACCAATTCCCGGTTGATGAACTGATGGTCCTGGAAGGTGGTCACCGTGGTTGTCGGTGGGTCGGTGGACAATTCTGCCGGGGTGATCCGCACGGCGGGTTCCACATCGACCCCGATGAAATAGGAGGACGAATCAGAGTAGACATGTCTGGTGTGCGCGAAGCGACCATTCTGATAGGCCCATGTATGTGGACCTGTCGCGTAGAACAAGAAATGATCCCCGGGACCGAATACGCCATCCCCTCCATCCACCATCTCAATGGCATTCACCAGGAGATCGGTCGGGCGTTCGGCCTGATTGGTGAAGGGCAACAACCCGAAATGGCTACCGTATACATTGATACGATCCGACCCGAGTGAATTGGGGTCCACACCGAGGCTGACCAACTGTTCATACGTCACCTTGTAGACCCCATCCTTCGGCACCACCATCCTGTACCACTCACCGTTGGCCAGTTTGGAATTCGCAGGATAGTCGCGTTCCCCTCCTCCCCTGGAGACCGCATCGCGGGACTCCACCAACCGGATCCTGTAGGAGATCAACTTCTGGATGACGCCCCGAGCCGGGTCCATGCGGAATGGCACCACGTCCACAAAGGCGATCGGGCGTTTGCGATGGACCGCAACACGTGCGCGCACCTCGGGTTCCGAAGGCAGTTCCCTGAGGAACGGTGAAGCTCGGACCTCCTCCGGACCCAGGTCGGCGTATACCGGGTCCACCAAGGTTGCTTGCACACCGGTCACACCGACAGCAAGGTCGAAGCGTTCGGTATAGAAGGGCAGGTCTCCACGTTCAGCATCATAATGGGCACCCTCGAAGTCGACCGGACCTGGGGGAACCGCCCGGGGAATACGGACCGGTTCGTCAACGTTCTGTCCCTTGATGGGTGCGGCCACTGCTGTGGTAGCACCACCCCATTTCAGCATGCGGGTCGCAGGTTGCTGGGCGTTGACCAAGGAGGTGGTCAAGAGGAGCGCGAGGGCGGAAAGTGAACGGGTAGGAATCATGAGTCGATGAACATGTTATGAACAGATCGGACCGAAACTACTACCTTCGACCCTTGCGTTCATGGAACACCCCACCAACGGCACTGGTTCAATATTATTGCCGAGGGTCGGAGCGAACCGTATCGCGAAGTGATGCGTATACTTGGCGCTGGCTCGAAAGCCTTGAATGATCTGAGAGCATGATGGAATGGACCATTAGGCGAGGGGCCGTAGGCCTGGCAGTGGCGTTGTTCGCGTGGACCGGTGCGTTCGCCCAGGACCCACAGTTCACACAGTTCTATGCGAATCCGCTGTACTTGAACCCGGCGTTCGCCGGTACCGCGCGCTGCCCAAGGGTGGTGCTCAACTACCGGAACCAGTGGCCCGCGCTTACGGGGACCTTCGTGACCACCAGTGCCAGTTTCGACCAGCATGTGGATGGGATCATGGGTGGATTGGGCCTATTGGTCACCCATGACCAAGCAGGTAAGGGCACGCTGAACACCACAACGGTCAGCGGTATCTACTCCTACCAGCAGGCCATTTCCAGGAAGTTCTCCATGAAAGTTGGTTTCCAGGCCACCTATTTCCAGAAATCCTTGGATTGGAGCAAACTCACCTTCGGTGACCAGATCGACCCACGGCGCGGTTTCATCTACAACACCCAGGATGTGCCTCGTGGTGGTTCAGTGGGCAACGCCGATTTCAGTGCTGGAATACTCGGCTACAGCGATGTGTTCTTCGTGGGCTTCGCTGCGCATCACCTGACACAACCGAACGAGTCCCTCATCGTAGGCACCAGCAAACTACCGATGAAACTGACAGGGCATGCGGGTGCAGCGATACCGCTCGGCATGAACGGTAAGTATGGTGAAGCGCGCACACGTATCTCTCCCAACATACTATATCAGCAACAGGCGGCGTTCCGTCAGTTGAACTTGGGTCTGTATGTCGATCATGGGCCTATCACCGCTGGTGTATGGTACCGCACACGCGATGCGTTCATCGCGTTGATCGGGTTCCAGACCGAGAAGTTCAAATTCGGATATAGCTACGATGTTACCACTTCGAAGCTCACTACTGCCACTGCCGGCTCACACGAGATCAGCATGCAGCTGCAATTCAACTGCAAACCCAAGAAGAGGAGGTTCCGGGTCGTAGCCTGCCCCACCTTCTGAACCAGTAACCCCACAAGACCATGAGCCTTGTAAGGAACATAGGGATCCTCGCCTCGGGCGCCGTGCTGCTCAGCAGCTGTCAGTTCGAGAAGAGCGGAGCCACCGGATGGAATTACAACGATTCCAAGAACGGCGGCTTCGAGAAAGCCGCTTTCGAAGACCAGGAGACCGGGCCAGGCCTTATCCTGATCGAAGGTGGGCAATTCACCATGGGTCGGGTCACCGATGACCTGCGTCATGATTGGGATAATGTACCCCGGACCGTAACGGTCTCCTCCTTCTATATGGATGAGGTGGAGGTTACCAACTTCTACTGGTTGGAATACCTCTATTGGTTGGACCGGGTCTTCGCCGCCGATTATCCGGAGATCTACAAGAAAGCCCTGCCTGACACGCTCGTATGGCGCAGCAAGCTGGCTTTCAATGAGCCCTACGTGGAGTATTACCTGCGCCATCCCGCTTATCGTGATTACCCGGTCGTGGGTGTGAACTGGTTGCAGGCGAATGATTACTGTGCTTGGCGGACCGATCGTGTGAACGAAGTGATCCTCATTCGAGAGGGCTTGTTCGAACATTATCCGAACCAGATCAACGAGGACCACTTCACCACGGACGCCTATCTGGCCAGCCAGTATGAGAGCGGCAAGAAGGTGGATGGTGTCACCGACTTCAACCCCAACAAGGATACCCGTAACATCAAGATGGAGGACGGGATCCTGCTACCACGCTACCGATTACCCACTGAAGCGGAATGGGAATACGCGGCGTATGGTCTGGTGGGTAACACGGTTGATGAGCGTGTCGTGGAGCGTCGCATCTACCCATGGAACGGTCACTGGGTTCGCTATGACAGCCGCAAGAAAGGCGGGGCCTTCTATGGTGATTTCCGCGGCAATTTCATGCGGGGCCGTGGTGACTACATGGGTGTAGCTGGCAGCTTGAACGACAATGCCGATGTCACTGCTCCTGTTTTCAGCTACTGGCCCAATGATTTCGGCCTATACAACATGGCTGGCAACGTGAGCGAATGGGTCATGGATGTATACCGTCCCCTGAGCCCGGAGGATAAGGACGATTTCCGGCCCTTCCGAGGCAACGTGTTCAAGACCAAAGTGCTCAACAGCGATGGCGTGGTGGAGGACAAACACGATCTGGTGATCTATGATGTGGATGGCATCAAGTATTACCTCACGCAATTCCAGACGGCCATGCAAGGCCGCGCTACGGATGAGGAAGCCGCGCTCATCGACGAACTGTTGACCACCATCGAACAGGCCATCGAATTCAACAACACCCGCAAACACGATGCGGCCATGCAACGTGTCCAGGATATGATCGACAACATCAAGGGTAAGGATCTGGAAGTGTGCCCCAAGCTGCTCTCCGGCATCAGTGACTATCAAGCTGACCAGCCCGGCGATGTTCGCGTGAGGAATGTGACGGTGGAAGAGAACATCGACCGCCGGAACTATCGTCAGTCGGACAATATCAATTTCATCGATGGTGATGTGGAAAGCAGCATCTACTTCGAACAACCCGACTTCGAGGGCAACCCGATGTATGACTGGGGCAAGACCACCTTGGTGAACGACCGTAGTCGTGTTTACAAAGGCGCAAGCTGGGCCGATCGGATCTACTGGGCGAACCCAGGCACCCGCCGTCATCTGGATGAGCGCCAGAGCACGCCTACCATCGGCTTCCGTTGTGCCATGACCCGTGTGGGCAGCCCGAAAGGATTGGGCGATGACAAGCGTCGCGAGAAGCTCGACAAATAGTCGTTCGATCCCCCTTCTATCTTCGAGCCCCCGGCCTGTCCGGGGGCTCTTTCGTTATGATCACCATCGCAGCATTGCATCAGCGTTTCCAGGAATGCTCCGGAGCCTGCACGGACACCCGTTCCATCGCTCCACAGAGTCTCTTCTTCGCCCTGAAAGGCCCCCACTTCAACGCCAATGCCTTCGCCGCCGAGGCCCTGACTCAAGGCAGCCGATATGCCGTGGTGGACGACCCGGCCGTGGCGCTTGACGAGCGCTTCCTGCTGGTCCCCGATGTGCTCACCGCGATGCAGGAGCTTGCCCGGTATCACCGTCGCACATTCTCCATCCCCGTGATCGGGATCACCGGCACGAACGGCAAGACGACGACGAAGGAACTGGTGCATGCCGTGCTCAGCGCCGACCGCCCCACACTGGCCACCAACGGAAACCTCAACAACCACATCGGAGTGCCGCTCACACTTCTACGGCTGACGGCGGAGCACCGGATCGCCATCATCGAGATGGGCGCGAACAAGGTCGGCGACATCGCCGAACTGGTGGCCATCGCCGAGCCGACACACGGGCTCATCACGAACGTGGGGCGCGCGCACCTTGAAGGTTTTGGCAGTTATGAAGGTGTGGTGAAGGCCAAGACCGAGATGTACGACTTCCTTGGTGGCCATGGCGGCACCCTATTCGTGAACTCGGACGATGAAGTGCTGATGGCCAAGAGCGAAGGCATGACCCGTGTGACCTACGGCACCGACGAAGGCAACTACACGCAGGGCAACGCCATCGCCGACGCGGGTCCCTTCATGGAACTGGTGTTCGAGGACCACCGCTTCCATGGGCACTACCACATCAGCACCAAGCTGATCGGTAACTACAACGCCCCGAACGCGTTGGCGGCCGTGTGCCTCGGACAGTTCTTCGGGGTGGAGGAGGACACCATCGCCGGTGCCCTTACGGCCTACACACCAAGCAACAGCCGATCCGAGTTCCGCGATACCGGCCGCAACCACTTGGTATTGGACGCCTACAACGCGAATCCCTCCAGCATGGCCGCAGCCCTCCGCAACTTCGCTGCCATGACCTCTGACCGGCCCAAGCTGGCGATCCTGGGCGACATGCTGGAATTGGGTGCTGACAGCCGGACTGAACACGATGCCATCGTTGGCCTGGTCAATGAATTGAACATTGATGCCCGCTTTGTGGGGCCTGAATTCCAGCGCAGCACCTCGGTACGATCCCATCCCAACGCCGCAGCGCTGCTCGAATTCCTGAAGAACGACCCCCTCACCGGGCACCTCGTGCTGGTGAAGGGTTCGCGGGGGATCAAACTGGAGACGGTCGTTGGGGCGCTGTAGGTCGTCAAAATAATTCCCTGTAGCGTCGACCCAGTGGGTCGACGCTACAGATGCCTTTTTGGGATGTCGGTGCCTGACCGGTTGCGGATCAGCCCTTGAGGACGGACCGGCTGATCACGATACGCTGCACTTCGCTGGTGCCCTCGTAGATCTGGGTGATCTTGGCGTCCCGCATCAGGCGCTCCACGTGGTACTCCTTCACGTAGCCGTAGCCACCGTGCACCTGCACCGCTTCGGTGGTGGTGCGCATGGCCACTTCACTGGCGAAGACCTTGGCCATGGCGCTGGCCTGGTCGTAGTTCAGGTGCTGGTCCTTCAACCACGCGGCCTTCAGGCACAGCAGACGGGCCGCCTCGATCTCCGTGGCCATGTCGGCCAGCTTGAAAGCGATGGCCTGGTGGTCGCTGATGGTCTTGCCGAACGCCTTGCGCTCCTTACTGTAGGCGAGGGCCAGTTCGTAGGCACCGCTCGCGATACCCAAGGCTTGAGAGGCGATACCGATGCGGCCACCGCTGAGGGTCTTCATGGCGAAGGTGAAACCAAAGCCATCCTCGCCGATGCGGTTCGCCTTGGGCACCTTCACGTCCTGGAACATCAGGGTGTGCGTGTCGCTGCCGCGGATACCCATCTTGTCCTCCTTGGCACCCACCACGAAGCCGGGCATTCCCTTCTCCACGATGAGGCAGTTGATGCCCTTGTGCCCCTTGGCTGCATCGGTCTGCGCCATCACCAAGTAGGTACTGGCACTGTTCCCGTTGGTGATCCAGTTCTTGGTCCCATTGAGCAGGTAGTGATCGCCCATGTCGATGGCGGTCGTGCGCTGGCTGGTGGCATCACTGCCAGCCTCGGGCTCGCTGAGGCAGAAGGCGCCGATCTTCTCGCCTTTTGCCAAGGGCACCAAGTACTTCTGTTTCTGCTCCTCGTTGGCAAAGGTCTCCAGACCCCAGCACACGAGCGAGTTGTTCACGCTAACCACAACGCTGGCGCTGGCGTCCACCTTGCTCAGCTCCTCCATCACCAGCACGTAGCTGATGGTGTCCATGCCACCACCGCCGTACTTGGGGTCCACCATCATGCCCAGAAAACCGAGCTCACCGAGCTGCTTGATCTCCTCGGCGGGGAAGCGCTGCTCGCGGTCGCGGTCGATCACGCCGGGCTTCAGCACGTTCTGGGCGAAATCACGGGCGGCATCACGGGCTGCGATCTGCTCCTCGGAGAGTTCGAAATTGAGGCCGGCGAGGGTGGTGGTATCCTGCATGGGAATTCTGTTCAAGGGAGCGCAAAAGTAGGGGGTAACTTCGCGTCATGGAAGCCCCCGGAGCGGATCGGTACGAGGTCATCGGCGTGATGAGCGGAAGCTCGCTCGACGGGCTTGATGTGGCTTGGTGCGAGCTGGTCCATGACGTGGGCGACTGGAGCTTCAACATCCGGGAGGCCCTAACGGTTCCTTACGACCAGGCCTTTCAGCAGAGGCTGGTGCACGCCATGGAGGGCAGCGCGCTGGACCTGGCACGCCTGCATCGCGACCTCGGTGACCGCATCGGACAGGCCTGCCGGGACCTGATGAACGGCCGGAGCGTGGACCTGATCGCATCCCACGGCCATACCGTGTTCCATAAGCCTGAGGAAGGGCTCACCACACAGGTCGGCTGTGGCGCGCGCATTTCAGCCATTTCAGGCACCACCACGGTCTGCGACTTCCGCAGCATGGATGTGGCGCTGGGAGGGCAGGGCGCGCCGCTGGTGCCACTGGGTGAGAAGCTCCTTTTCCCCGATCATCAGGCCTTCCTGAACATCGGCGGCATCTGTAATGTCGCGCTGCACAGTGATCGCAAGGTGACCGGCTACGATGTCTGCATCGGCAACCAGGCCTTGAATTTCCTGGCGAACGAGGCAGACCTACCCTACGATAAGGGTGGCGCAATGGCACGTACGGGCAGGATCATCCCGGAACTCCTGAACGCGCTGAACGCCCTACCCTTCCACCACCAGTCTCCGCCGCGATCATTGGGTCGCGAGTGGTTCGATGCGTGGCTGAAACCGCTGATCGCGGTGCAGGCAGATCTACCTGATCGGATGGCCACCGTTGCTGAGCACATCGCGCAGCAAGTGGCCACAGCACTAGCCTTCGCCGAGGGACCGGTGCTGGTGACCGGCGGCGGCGCCCATAACACGTTCCTGCTGGAACGCATACGCTGCCTGAACACCACCCGTATCGAGGTACCTGATATCCGGACCGTGGACTTCAAGGAGGCCCTGGTCTTCGCATTACTGGGTGTGCTCCGGATACGCAAGGAGGTCAATGCCCTGGCCAGTGTTACCGGGGCCGTAAAGGATAGCATCGGAGGTTCAGTATACCGTATCAATTAACAGTAGTCCGGTGTTAATCACCGTGAACGTGTGGGGAGGTCAGCGGAACGCACCGGTTACCTTCGCCCCACTTGCAACCGGAACCTGTGATGCGTGATGCCCTGCGCCGCTTTGAAGAGCGTGCCCCCGAGATCGTATTCGAATGGAACGATGCCCCTACCGGCGCCAAAGGCTGGGTGGTGATCAACAGCCTGCGTGGCGGCGCGGCCGGTGGTGGCACCCGCATGCGCAAGGGTCTTGACAAGCGCGAAGTGGAGAGCCTGGCCAAGACCATGGAAGTGAAGTTCAGCGTTTGCGGACCGGCGATCGGTGGTGCCAAGAGCGGCATCGACTTCGACCCGGCGGACCCGCGGAAGAACGCCGTACTGGACCGCTGGTACAAGGCTGTGATGCCCCTGCTGAAGACCTACTACGGCACGGGTGGCGACTTGAACGTGGATGAACTCCATGACGTGATCCCCATCACCGAACGCTACGGTCTGCGGCACCCACAGGAAGGTGTGGTGAACGGCCACATCGGGACCGATGAGGTCGTTAAGAGCCAGGCCATCGCCCAGCTCCGCACGGGCGTGAGCAAAGTGGTGGATGACACCAACTACGTGCCCGTGGCCGGCAAATATGCCGTGGCGGACATGGTCACCGGCTGGGGCGTGGCAGAAAGCGTGCGCCACTACTACCGCGTCTACGGCGGCGACCTGAAGGGCAAACGGGTGATCATCCAGGGCTGGGGCAATGTGGCCGCAGCGGCGGGTTATTACCTGGCAAAGGAAGGTGCACGCATCGTGGGTATCATCGACCGGGTGGGTGGCATGCTCCTGCCCGAAGGCCTGAGCGCGGACCAGGTGCGCACGTTGTTCATGGACAAGACGGGCAATCAGCTACGGATGCAGGACATACTGCCCTTCGAGGAGGTGAACGCGCGCATCTGGGACATCGGTGCCGAAGTGTTCCTGCCCTGCGCCGCGAGTCGCCTGGTGACCATGGAGCAGGTGGACCGCATGGTAGCCGCTGGTCTGGAGGTGATCAGCAGCGGCGCCAACGTGCCCTTCGCCGACCCGCAGATCTTCTATGGACCCATTGCGGAGCAGGCCGATGGCAAGGTGAGCGTGATCCCGGACTTCATCGCCAACTGCGGCATGGCCCGGGTGTTCGCGTACTGCATGCAACCCGGCAATGACCTGGGGGACCAGGCCATCTTCGAGGATGTGAGCCGGACCATCGGCACCGCACTGGAACAGACACATGACCGCCATGGCGAGCGCACGTACCTGACCCGAACAGGCTTCGAGATCGCTTTGGCAAAACTGAACTGAACATACTTCAACGGGCGCTGCGCTCGTTCCATTCCAACCCGAACCATCCGATGCACTTCCCGCTCTTCACCCAGATCGAACAATCGGCTCGAGAACTTCTCGAACAGCAGACTGTCGCCACACCCGAACCCGTGATGGAGACCATCTCCATCTGGCAGCTCATCGTGGATGGCGGATGGTACATCATGGGTCCAATGGGCATCATGTCGCTGATGGCTTTCTACATCATCATCGAACGGAGCCTGGCCATCCGGCGAGCATTGAAGGAGGAAAAAGACTTCATGAACAAGATCAAGGATTACATCCACGAGGGGAAGATCGATAGTGCCCGCAACCTCTGCGCACAGACCTCCTCTCCCATCTCCCGTATGCTGGACAAGGGCATCAGCCGCATTGGAAAGCCCTTGAAGGACATCGAGGTGAGCATCGAGAACGCGGGCAAGTTGGAGATCTATCAGTTGGAGAAAGGGCTGAGCGTGTTGGCCACCATCGCTGGTGCAGCACCAATGCTTGGCTTCCTTGGAACGGTCATCGGTATGATCGTCACCTTCCACACCATGAAGATCAGTGGCGCTGGCGTGGAGATCTCCGCGTTGAGCGGCGGTATCATGCAAGCCATGGTGACCACCGTGGCAGGCCTGGTCGTGGGCATCATCGCCTATGTGGCCTACAACACTCTTGTGGCGCGGGTGACCAAGGTGATCCAGAACATGGAGGCCACCACCATCGCGTTCATGGACGTATTGGATTCACCTGCCAAATAAGGGACCATGGGACTGAGAAGCACACACCGGGTGGACGCGGGGTTCAACATGAGCTCCATGACCGACCTGGTCTTCCTGTTGCTCATCTTCTTCGTGATCGTGAGCACTTTGGTCAGCCCCTATGCATTACCTGTCGACCTGCCGAAGAGCGCCAACAAGACCAAGGAAAAGCCCAAGGTCTCCGTTCGGATCGATGCGGAGGAGCACTTCAGTGTGAATAACGCCATGATCGAACCTGCGGACCTGGAGGGTGTATTGAAGGATGAGATGAGCAAGCATGCTGGCGATCAATCCATAGTGATGCATGTGGACCAGAGCGTTCCCACGGGACTGACGGTGAGTGTGCTGGACATTGCCAAACGCAACAAGTGGAAGATCATCCTGGCCACCAAACCCGAGTAAGGGCGCGACATGTCGCGCCCGCCCACGAGCGCAAGCGAGTGGGTCGCCGCACCAGCGGCACACGAGGGTGGGCCGACCCAGGACCAGAACCGGACCACGCACATGAGCACGATCAGCATCCAACAGCAACAGAGCGACCGCCGAACGGGCATCATCACCACGTTGGTGCTGCACGTATTGATGGTCCTGTTGTTCTTGTTCTTCGGCCTTTCGCAGCCCAACCCGATTCCTCCAGAAGTGGGGATCGAACTCGCCTTTGAGGATGCAGGAGGCCTCACCGGCGGCGACCCCGACCCCAACCCCGGCAGTCCGCAGGAGAGCGCCACACCCGTGACAGCACCCGCACAACCCGAGGATGTGGTCACCGATGAGGCCAGTGAGGTGGAAGTGCCCAAACCGGTGAAGCCCACCCCGAAGCCAACGCCGAAGCCCGAGACGCCGAAACCACCCAAGCCCAATCCGAACGCGCTCTTCAACCCATCCACCAACCCCAGCAGTGCGCCTACCAACGGCCCACCAGGTGGGAACGACACCCCGGGGGAAAAGCCCGGAGGAGGCGGTATCGGCAGCTTCAGTGGCAAGGGATTCAATGGCCGCTTGGATGGCCGCGGCTTCATGCGGGGACCCAGTATCAGTGAGAAGCCTAGTGAAGGCGGCAAGGTGGCGCTGGACATCTTCGTGGATCGCAGTGGCAAGGTGACCCGGGTGGCCTTCAACCTTGATCGCAGCACCACCACCAGTCAGGTGCTGTTCAACTTGGCCCGTAAGGCCGCGCTGCAATGCACCTTCACCGCCGATCCCAATGGACAGGCGGAGCAGAAGGGCGAAATGACCTTCGTCTTCATCCTCGAATGACCTACGCGGAGACGCTGGCGTACCTCTACGCGCAGCTTCCCATGTTCCAGCGCATCGGAGCGGCCGCCTATAAGGCCGACCTGGGTACCACGTGGGCACTGATGGAAGCCTTGGACCACCCCGAGCGGGACTTGAGGTGCATCCATGTGGCAGGCACCAATGGCAAGGGAAGCACCAGTCACTTGCTGGCGAGCACCTTGCAGGAGGCCGGGTATCGCACGGGCCTGCACACCTCGCCCCACCTGAAGGACTTCCGCGAGCGCTTCCGTATCAATGGGCAAATGGTACCGGAGGAATTGGTGGTCGACTTCGTCACCCGGCACCGCTCCCGCTTGGAGCCGCTCCAACCGTCGTTCTTCGAGTGGGGTGTGGCCTTCACCTTGTGGTGGTTCCGTGAGCAGTGCGTGGATATCGCAGTGATCGAGACCGGCATGGGTGGGCGCTTGGACAGCACGAACGTGGTGACTCCCGAGGTCAGTGTGATCACCAACATAGGCTGGGACCATGTCCAGTTCCTTGGGCCTGACCTTCCCTCCATCGCTCGGGAAAAGTCGGGGATCATCAAAGCGGGTGTGCCTGTGGTCATTGGCGAGGCGGAAGGAGCGGTGGCCGATGTGTTCAAGCAAGTGGCCAGCGATCAGGGTTCCCCACTTCATTTCGTCGATCAGAAGTCCCCCCTACCCCACCCCAGCGCGTTGGAGGGTGCGCACCAGGTGCGCAACGCACGCACAGCACTTGCGGCGCTGGGCATCCTACAGGACAAGGGCTGGAACCTGCAGGAGGAGCACATCGCGCGCGGATTCCAACGGGTGGTGCACAACACCGGTCTGAAAGGGCGCTGGCAGGTGCTGGCGGAACCACCGCTCACCATTGCCGATGTGGCGCATAATGTGGACGGGATCCGGGTGATCAGGAGCCTGTTGGAATGCACACCCTACGAGGAACTGCACATCGTGTTGGGCATGGTGAGTGATAAGGATATCAGCGCGGTCCTGGCCGAGTTGCCCCAGCGTGCCCGCTACTACTTCTGCAAAGCCGATATCCCGCGCGGTCTGGATGCTGCAGCCTTGAAGGACCAAGCCGCGGTTCATGGCCTGCGAGGCACGGTGTTCGCGAGTGTTCAAGAAGCTTACATGGCCGCCCGGAAAGCAGCCACCCACAACGACCTCGTGCTGGTCACCGGCAGTGTATTCGTAGTGGCCGAAGTGGTGTGAGGAGAACTTCTATATTTGCGGCCCGTTCGGAGGCATAGCTCAGCTGGTTCAGAGCATCTGCCTTACAAGCAGAGGGTCGCTGGTTCGAATCCGGCTGCCTCCACAAAGACCCACTTGATTACTTGGGATGTTAGCTCAGTCGGTTTAGAGCGCATGCTTCACACGCATGAGGTCACTGGTTCGAATCCAGTACGTCCCACAAAAGCCCCGCGTATGTGGGGCTTTTTGCGTGTTTTGCCATCCTTTTACGCGTTCAGAGGATCCCTCACACACCTAGTGTTACAGTGTTGCCACTCGACAGGTGACATCGGATCAGGCGACCGGAACCGTTCTTTCAGAACTCCACCATCACTCCGATACTCGGGATGACAGTGGCTCCGTCGTTGGGAACGATCCGGGTCAGGTAACGCGAAGGATCGGCAGGGTCCACGGTGGGTTGGCCCGCAGCGTTACGCACCACGTCCACGAAGGGAACGCCCGGGAGTTCGGACCCCAATGCGTTCTCCACATCGAAGTACACGTTGAGGGTCCAGCCTTTGAAGTAGTAGCGCTTGTCCACGCGGGCGTTCAACTGGGTGAAGATGCGCAGTCGCTCCGTATTGATGCGACTGAAATCCAGTACACCTTGTTGGGTGGCGTCCCAGATGGGAATACGCGACGAGAGTCCCACATCGTAGGGTGTGTAGGGGCCACCGCCTTGCAGCCTGAAGTTCAGGCCCACTTCCCAATCCTTGCGGAGGCGCCTGCCGGCCGTGGCATTGAGGATATGGCCATAATCCCAGCTGCTGGGGGCGAAACGACCGTCGGCATTGGTGAACTCGCTCTTCACGAAGGTGTAGGACAGGATCCCGTAGAAGCCCTTGTACAGCTTCTGCTGCGCGAGGAACTCCACCCCATAGGAACGACCGCGCGAATCGGGGGACGCCAGCTCATTCCCGATGACCCCGAAGTCACCGCCGAGGTTGGCCAAGCTGATGCCCTTGTCCACCAGCAAGGGGTAGCGGTCGTACCACTTGTGGAAGCCCTCCACGGAGAACTTCGCATTGTCGCGTGTGTAGTATTCCACACCGGCCACCACGTGGTCCGCCTGGATATAGCGGATGCCCCGCTGCAGGTTGAGCAGGCTGCCCGCTGGATCGCGGAAGCCCAGCACAGTGTAGGGAGGGAGTTGGTAGAAACGCCCGGCATTGGCATTGATGGTGAAGGCATCGTTCACCGCATAGGACAGGGAGAGTCGAGGCGAGAGCTGATCGATCGGATCGCTCATGTTCACATTGAGCGTGTTGATGTCCGAGCGCAGGCCGAAGGAGCTGGAGAGCTTGCCGAAGGTGCGACTCAACTGGGCGAAGCCCCCGAACTTGTCAAGGGAGAGCGAACTGGTGTAATCGACGATCACTGCGTTGCCGGCGATCACGCGCTGGGTATAGGTGTCCGTGCTGTAGCGCGCATGCTCCGCGTTCACCCCGCCCACGAAGCGCCACGCGCCGAAGTTCATGATGGCCTCGTAGCGGAACTTGTTCTCCTCCTCCTGACTGCCATAACGCAACAGCAAGCCGGATGCGTCGCTCTCATCGTTGTTCCTGAACTTGCTGGCCTCGTTGAAGAGGTGGCTCCGGCTGACCACGAACGTGTGGAACCCTTTGGCTACGAAGCGATCATAACGCGCTCCCACAGTGTAGTTCCATTGGTCGTTCTCCGGGATGTTCCCTAGGATGTAGCGGTTCCGCTCGAAGCGTTCCGCATCAGTTACCCCGTCGTTGGCCGAAGGGTTCAACTCCACATTGTCATACGCGCCGAGGCCGATGAAGGTGAGCCTTCCCTTGGACCCCATGCGGATGGTATGCTTGAACTGCGCATCGTTGTAGATGGGTAGGAAGGGCAGCTTCAGTGCTTGGAAGAGGAACTGCAGGTAGGAACGTCGGACGGAGATGATGGTGGAGGCGTTCTTGCCTGTGGGTCCATCGAATGTGAATCCCAGATCACTGCTGCCGAGCATGAAGGTGAAGGTGCGCTTCTCGGTGTTGCCTTCGGGTTGTTTGAACTCGAAGACGGAGCTCAGGGTATTGCCGCGCGCGGCGGGGAACGCGCCGGTGATCACATCCACCTCGCGAATGAAGTTGACGTTGATCATGCCCACAGGCCCACCGCTGGAGCCCTGCGTGCTGAAGTGGTTGATAGTGGGCACCTCGATGCCATCAAGGTAGAAGCGGTTCTCGTTGGGTGCACCACCTCGAATGATGATATCATTACGGAAACTGGCGGTGCTGGCCACGCCGGGAAGAGCCCGGATCACCTTACTGATGTCGCGGTTGCCACCGGGGTTGCGCATGATCTCGGCCGAGCCGATCGTGCGCACGGACAACGGACTTTCCTGGGTGCGTGTGAAGGGTTTGCGGGTGATCTCCACCTCCTTGAGCTCGGTGGCGGAGGGCTCCAACGCGATCTCCAGCTCGACGGGGCGGGCCGTTCCCACTTGCACCTCGGTGATCACGCGGCGCTGGTAACCCACAGAGGATACGACGATATTGTACAGCCCGGGCTTCACGTCGCTCATCGAGAAGCGACCGTCGATATCGGTGGTGGCCCCCTGCGTGGTACCATCCAGGAGCACGTTCACAAAAGGCAGTGCGGCGCGTGTACGCGCATCGCTCACCAGCCCCTTCACCACGGCCTGGCTGAATGAAAGACCTGGAACAAGTGAAAGGACAAGACCGGCAAGAAAGGTTCTCATGGGAGCAGCGGATGGGCCAAACGGGTGGAACAGCCAGATCGGAGCGTTGTTCGTCCTACGCGATAACGCACAACACAATACCCTGGTGGTCAATTACTTACATAAATGAAGTAGGTGGTTTGGTCCCCCAATTGTCATGGCAGATCCATTTTGTTTAAGGTTTTCTTGGAAAGATGAAACAATGGTTGCAATCTTTGTTCACTCTTTCGAGCAATACATTAAACAAATCACATTATGTCCACCCTCGAGTTCCAACAGCAACTGGTCGGCTTGCGTCAGCAACTTTACTACTTCGCGCTCAGTTTGACGAAGGATCGTGAGAATGCGGCGGACCTTCTTCAGGAGAGCTTGATGCGCGCGCTCACCTACCGGGACAAGTTCCGGGACAACACCAACTTCAAGGCGTGGTTGTACACCATCATGAAGAACACGTTCATCAACGACCACCGACGCAACAAGCGGAAGAAGGCTTTGATGGACAATGTGGATAGGGAGCGTGAGCAGGTCCGTCGGGTACAAACACCAGCGAGTACCGAGGCCTCGATGAAGATGTCGGAGATACAGCGTAGCTTGGAGCAATTGGACCCGGCCTTCCGCACGCCCTTCACCATGCACCATGAGGGCTACAAGTACCACGAGATCGCCGAACACTTGGGTATACCGATCGGCACGGTCAAAAGCCGCATCTTCCAAGCCCGACAACGCCTCATGGAAATGCTCACCGATAAGAACGTCCCCGCCTGATGCCCCACGCCATTGTCATCGGTTCCGGGTTCGCCGGCTTGGCCGCTGCTGCCTCTCTTGGACGACAAGGATATGCGGTGACCGTGGTGGAGAAGAACGCAACGCCGGGGGGTAGGGCACGCACATGGAGCGAAAAGGGGTTCACTTTCGACATGGGTCCGAGTTTCTATTGGATGCCAGAAGTGTTCGAACGCTTCTTCCGTGAGCAAGGAACCGCTGTGAAGGAGCTCTATGACCTGGTCCGTCTCGACCCCTCGTACAGTGTGGTCTTCGGACCAGGTGAGAAATGGGAATTGCCTGCGGACCCCGTCGCACTGCGGGCCTTTTTCGACAGCAAGGAGCCCGGTGCAGGTGCACAGTTGGAACGGTTCTTGGCCGAGGCCAAGTTGAAGTATGAACTCGGCATGGGTGAACTGGTATATCGGCCTTCTCTTTCTTGGAGCGAATACATGCATCCCGGTCTGATCGGTGGTTTGCTCAAGACGAAGGTGTTCCGTTCGTTGCGCAAGCATGTGCGCGCTCATTTCACTGATGAACGGTTGCGCCTGCTTATGGAATTTCCGGTGCTGTTCCTGGGAGCGGCACCGCAGAACACGCCGGCGCTCTACAGCCTGATGAATTATGCCGACATGGAACTGGGTACGTGGTATCCCATGGGCGGCATGGGTAAGGTGGTGGATGCTTTCGTGCGGGTCGCCGAGCAGAACGGAGCGGTGATCCGCTTGAGCGAACCCGTGAAGCGTGTGGTGGTGGAAGGTGGACGGGCCGTGGGTGTGGAGACCAGCAAGGGCATGCTGAAGGCTGATGTGGTAGTGGCGGGTGCCGATTACCATCACGTGGATCAAGAACTTCTGCCCAAGGGTATGAACGCCTACAGCCCATCGTATTGGAAAGGAAGGACGATGGCTCCTTCGGGTCTGCTGTTCTATCTGGGATTCGACCGTCGGCTCCCTGATCTGGAACACCATACCCTCTTCTTCGACGAATCATTGGACCAGCACTCCGTGGAGATCTACGACCGACCGATGTGGCCGAGCAAACCGTTGTTCTACACGAGTTGTTCCTCCAAGACCGATCCAAGTGTCGCACCGGACGGTTGCGAGAACATGGTCATCCTCATCCCCATCGCGCCGGGCCTCCCCGACGACGATACGACACGCGAGCGGTACTATGGGATCGTCATGGATCGTTTGCGCAAACACCTGGGTTTCGACCCCAGGTCCCACGTCATCCTCAAGCGCAGTTACAGCATCAACGATCTCCGATCCGACTACAACGCCTTCCAAGGCAATGCCTACGGCATGGCGAACACCATCCTGCAAACAGGTCCCTTGCGTCCGAGCATGAAGAGCAAGAAGATCCGAGGACTCTACTACACCGGGCAATTGACCGTACCCGGACCAGGAGTGCCACCGGCCATCATCAGCGGTCAGGTGGTCGCAGACCTCATTGTGAACGAACATGCCGTGGCGAGCCGTAAGGCAGCTGCTCAACCCATGAACGCATGAATAGCGTGGCGCTCTTCGATCAGGTGTGCCAGAAAGCAAGCAAGCACACGACCTATGGTTATAGCACGTCCTTTTCACTGGGGATCCGCTCGTTGGACAAGCGTTTCCATGCGCCGATCCACGCCATCTATGGTTTCGTGCGGTTCGCCGATGAGATCGTGGACACGTTCCACGGCTACGACAAACAGGACCTGCTTCGCCGGTTCCGGGAGGACACACATAGGTCCATTGCCGAGGGGATCAGCCTGAACCCGATCCTACATAGCTTCCAGCGGGTGGTGAACACCTTCCACATCGAAGCGGAGCTGTATGACACCTTCTTGGACAGTATGGCCATGGACCTCAGGAACACGGCACACGACCAACAGAGCTACGAGACCTACATCCTGGGTAGCGCCGAGGTGGTAGGATTGATGTGCCTGCGTGTGTTCTGCGAGGGCGACCATGCGCTCTACGCGAAGCTCAAGCCCGCGGCCATGAAGTTGGGAGCTGCTTTCCAGAAGGTGAACTTCCTCCGCGACCTGAAGGACGACCACCAGAACCTAGGACGTACGTACTTCCCGGGCATCGATGTGAACCGGATGGACGCTGTCACCAAGGCGCGGATCGAGGAGGACATCCAACACGACTTCGATGAGGCGCTCATCGGGATCCGTCAGTTACCCAAAGGTGCTCGGTTCGGGGTGTACATCGCCTACGTCTACTACCTGAACCTCTTCCGCAAGATCAAGGCGCTGCCATTCGACCGGATCCTGAAGGAACGGGTCCGTGTGCGCAATCGTCGCAAGATCGCCTTGCTCACCACCAGCTATCTACGCCACAGTTTCGGCGCACTATGAACATGGACCATCCTACGGAGGAGCTGGTGTTGTTGGTGAATGAACGGGATGAGGCCGTGGGTACCATGGGCAAGTTGCGTGCCCATCAGGAAGGTGCGCTGCACCGAGCGTTCAGCGTCTTCCTGTTCGATGATCAAGGCCGCTTGCTCCTACAGAAACGGGCTGTAGGAAAGTACCATAGCGGTGGCCTATGGACCAATACATGTTGCAGCCATCCCCGGCCGGATGAAACCGTGGTGGACGCAGCGCGAAGGAGGCTCCGTGAGGAGATGGGCATCGATACCGAAGTGGCCCCGCGCTTCAGCTTCCTATACAAGGCTCATTTCGAGAACGGCCTTTACGAGCATGAACTCGACCATGTCCTGTTCGGCCAATGGTCGGGGGTGGCCACGCCCGATCCCGATGAGGCCGAGGATTGGCGTTACATGCATCTCCATGAGATCGCGGCGGACATGGCCCTGCATCCGGAACACTACACGATCTGGTTGCGCACCTGCTGGGACCAGGTGTGCGCCCACGCGCCAACGCGCGACAAGAGTCCCCATTGAACCCGACCACGATGTTGATGAAGAAGAACGGTGCGGTGATCACGCTGCATGGACAGTGCGACCCGTTGGAACATTTGGAACTGCTCGGCCAGGTGGACACACCTCTGCGCGCGGATGCCTTCGATCTCTCGGAGACCGAGAAGGTGGCTCGTATTGCTGAACATTTCAAAGGCATCATGGATACCTTGGGACTCGACCTCACGGACGACAGTCTGAAAGGCACGCCATTGCGCGTGGCCAAGATGTATGTCAACGAGGTGTTCAGTGGATTGCACCCGGATAACAAGCCGACACCCACCCTCTTCGCCAACAAGTTCGGTTACCAGGGCATGTTGGTGGAGCGCGACATCACGGTGCACAGCTTCTGCGAGCACCACTTCGTGCCCATCATCGGCAGGGCCACCGTGGCCTACTTCAGCAGCGGCCAGGTCATCGGGCTCAGTAAATTGGACCGCATCGTGAAGTACTATGCCTCACGCCCGCAGGTGCAGGAAAGGCTCACGGAGCAGATCGCTGCGGAATTGAAATTGGTGCTGCGCACGGACGACGTGGCGGTACTCATCGACGCCGAGCACATGTGCGTGAAGCTTCGCGGAGTGAAGGACGAGTGCTCAAGCACGGTCACGAGCCATTTCAGCGGTCGCTTCGAGGAGGAAGGTGTCCGGCAGGAATTCCTGGCATACCTGCACCGCAAGTGAGCATCAAGCCTCGCATCGCCATCCACTGGTTCCGCCGCGACCTGCGGGTTGAGGACAACCACGGACTGTTCCGCGCATTGACGGACCACGGGAACGTATTGCCCTTTTGTTCATCTTCGACACGGACATCCTGGACAAGCTGCAGGACAAGGCCGATCGACGGGTCGAGTTCATCCATCGGGCGCTCACCAGGCTGCAGGTGAAGTTCGTGGAACAGGGATCCTCGCTGCTGGTGGAGCATGGGCGGCCATTGGATGTCTGGAAGTGCCTTCTGGAGCGCTTCGATATCACGGCTGTCACCACCAACCACGACCACGAACCTTACGCCAATTCACGGGACAAGGCGATCGAGGACCTGTTGGTCGCTCATGGGGTCCCGTTCCACACCTACAAGGACATCAGCATCTTCGAACGGGATGAGGTGATGAAGGATGCCGGTGGGCCTTACACGGTGTATACCCCGTACATGCGCAAGTGGAAGGCACTATTCACCCCCGAGGCGGCGAAGCCCTTCCCCAGCGGGCATCATTTGGATGGCTTGTGGCGGTCATCGCCCTTGCCTCTTCCCAGTTTGGAGGTTTTGGGCTTCCTGACCACCGACCTGGGTGAACTGCCCATGATGGTAAGCGCATCGCTTCTGAAACATTACCATGAAACGAGGGACACGCCGTCCATACCAGGTACCAGCCGGATGAGCCCGCACCTGCGCTTCGGTACGGTGAGCGTGCGCTCACTGGTACGCGAGGCACTGAAGCACAGTGACAAGTACCTGAACGAGCTGATCTGGCGGGAATTCTACATGCAGATCCTGTGGCATTTCCCCCACCCCGACAAGGCCTTCAAACCCGCCTATGACAACATTGCCTGGCGGCATGATGAGCAGGCGTTCAAGGCCTGGTGTGAAGGTCGCACAGGATATCCCCTGGTCGATGCCGGGATGCGTGAGTTGAACGCTACAGGCCTGATGCACAATCGTGTGCGCATGGTCGTGGCCAGCTTCCTGACGAAGCACCTGTTGATCGACTGGCGCTGGGGCGAAGCATGGTTCGCTGCCAAATTGCTGGATTTCGAGTTAAGCAGCAACAATGGCGGTTGGCAGTGGGCATCGGGGTCCGGGTGCGACGCAGCCCCCTATTTCCGGGTATTCAACCCACACCTGCAGTTGGAGAAGTTCGACCCCGCGTTAAAATATGTCAAGATCTGGGTACCGGAGTACGGTTCGGCAAACTATGTGCAGCCCATGGTCGTTCATGAAGTAGCCCGCAAGCGAGCGTTGGAGACCTATAAACAGGGCCTCGAAGGTTCACGGGCGATGGAGCAAGGACAAACCAAACTTTTCACATAGCCATGCCACGCAAAAAGAAAACCCTGATCCTGACCCAGCCTGTGAAAGAGGGCTTGAAGGCCATTAAGGTCCGTCTGGATGCCCGCACCGTCATCACCCTTGCCAGCCAGAAGGCGTTGGAGTTCTGGCGCCAGCGATACCCGAAGTTGGAGGTGATCGGTTGACCCCACTTACCAGCACTGAAATGCCACGCAAGAAACCTGCGCTCATCTTGGAACGGCCGATCAAACCGGGAGTCAAGGAGATCAAGGTCCGACTGGACTCCCGTACGGTGATCACGGTGTCGAGCAAGAATGCGCTCGAGGCGTGGAAGCTTCGGTACCCGAAGTTGGAGATCATCGGATAAGAGGGTGACATGAGCCAGTTCGTCCTCGAGCGGTCCCAATTCCTACCCATTTCTGTGGAGGAAGCGTGGAATTTCTTCAGCAGTCCCCGGAATCTTGCCGTGATCACACCGCCGGAAATGGGCTTTGTGATCAGGGAGCCGTTCGATAATAAACCGACCTATGCTGGACAGCGGATCACCTACACGGTGAAACCGCTGTTCGGCGTTCCTCTGACCTGGATCACACTGATCGAACAGGTCGATGCGCCGTTCAAATTCGTTGACACCCAGGTGAAGGGTCCTTACAAAAGGTGGTGGCACCTGCACACCTTCGAGGCGGTGGAGGGTGGAGTGATGATGCGGGACCGGGTGGAATACGTACTACCTCTTGGCCCATTGGGAGATCTGGCCCATGGTATATTTGTCAAGCAAAAATTGAAGGACATTTTCGATTTCCGGTCCGCCACCTTGGAGGCTCACTTCGGCGACCGGCCAAGAACCAAGTGAGCCACGCGACCGTTGCAGGACAATGAGCATTTGGACCATTTTCGCCATCGTAGCCGGTACAGCGGTATTCATGGAATTCGTTGCATGGGCCACACACAAGTATGTGATGCACGGGTTTCTCTGGTCCCTCCATTCAGACCATCACAAAAAGGACCACTACGGCTTTCTGGAACGCAACGATGCCTTCTTCCTGATCTTCGCCATTCCTTCCATGATCCTGTTCATTGTAGGCAGCTTGAAAGGGCTGCATACACCGTGGCTATGGATCGGCTTGGGCATCCTTGTGTACGGTATCCTCTACTTCGTGGTGCATGAGATCTTCATTCACCAACGCATCAAGTGGCTGAGGAATACCAAGAACGCCTACTTCCTGTCGATCCGCAAGGCGCACAAAGTGCATCACAAACACTTGGGCAAGGAGGACGGCGAATGTTTCGGTATGCTGGTGGTCCCGTTCAAGTATTACCGCGAAGCCCGGAAGGCCCTGGCCCAGCAGCGATCCTGATCAGGGCCGCTCGGCCGTGTGACAGGCCTCCAGCGTACTGTTGGCCTCTGGAAGGTCCGGGCTGATATACGGAAGGCCAAGGTCCAGTCCACGGAGAATGAACAGCACGGCCATGAGCGCATAGGCGACGGGAGCAGCCTTGCGCAACGAAGCGCGGAACGAAGGTCCCACAAAGCTGCTGGTCACTTTCAGGCCCACGAGTGCAGGCCACGTGCCCAGGCCAAAGAAGACCATGAACAGGGCTCCGAAATGCCATCCGTCCTGTGCAATAGCCCCGGCCAGGGCGAGATAGACCATTCCACATGGGAGCAGTCCGTTCAAGAGGCCGGAAACGAACAACCCTTCAGGCGACGTCCGCCTTAGCTGACGAGCCATCAACCCCTGCGCCCTGATCACCAGCCGGGCCGGGCCTTGCGACACATTGACCCAACGCAGCAAACGCGGTGCAAGAAGCCACGCCAGAATGATGACCCCAAGCCCGATGGATACCGTGCGCTGCAGTCCGGCCAACTGAAGGCCCCGACCGAAGGTCCCGAATGCAGCTCCGAGCAGGGCATACGTGGTTACGCGGCCTGCATTGAGCAACAGGGCACTGGTGACACGCGCGGCCACAGTATTCCTTGGGGAAGGCACCGCCAACGCGAGCGGTCCGCACATGCCGATGCAGTGAACGCTGCTCAGCAGCCCCAACAACAAGGCCGTGGCAGCCAGGGTGATCATGGCACGTAGATACGATCCTTGCTGAGGTACGCCGTTCCATCGGCGCTCCAATCCAGCTGGACATTGTATGCCCCTTTCAAGCGTTCACCCAGCGCCACGCGCATCATCCTATTGGCATCCAGGGTGATGGGCATCCGTTCATCGGCACGTGAATCAGAGGGGCGCTGCAAATAGAGTTCACCGGTAATGGTCTTGTCGCGGACATCCATGGGCATCTCGATCACCAGTTCGCTCCCCACCACGGTCATGCGCACCGCTTCGGAAAGAGTGCGGGTCATGTTCAGCTTGTCGATCTGACCCTGGTACTCGATCTCCTGTTCGTAGTAGTTCTCGGCCACCAGCTCCTCCTGGTTGCTGGCTGCCCGGATCATGAAGGAGGTCATCAGCAGGATGAAGGCTGTCATGACCAGAAAAATGGCATTACCCCACGTGAATCTCATGATGCTGTGCGAATGGGTCCGACGAATGTTGTACTCACTTCCTCGATCATTCGATCGCCGGAGAATACGCCGATGGTGAGTTTTGTTTTGGTGCCCCGAAGCTGCTCGTGATCGAGCAGGATGAACAATGATCCTTGGGCGAGTGCGGCTTTTTCCAAGTGCACTTCCTTCCCCACCAGCTTGATCTCGCCGGGAATTCCGATCAGTTCGAAGCGCAGGGGCATTTCACGCGAGGTCTTGTTCACCACCTTGAAGTTATACAGGTTGCTGATACGCCCGTCCTCCTGTTCCTGGAACAACATACCTGGCGTACGCAACACAGTCGCCTCCACATCACTTCGCATCACGACAAGTGCGACAATGACACCGACGAGCACGGTGAGTACGGCCGTATAGGCTTTCATCCGGGTGGTGAACTGCCATGGCTTCTTGTCCGAGATCTCATCCTCACTGGCGAAGCGGATCAACCCTTTGGGCAGATCCACGCTTTCCATCATGTGGTTGCACGCATCAATGCACGCGGTGCAGTTCACGCACTCCAGCTGGGTTCCGTTGCGGATGTCGATCCCCGTGGGACATACATGCACACAGGCCTTGCAATCAATGCAATCGCCCTTGCTCGCCGCAGACCGGTCCTCGCCCTTGCGGAACTTGCCACGCTCCTCACCCCTGACGTGATCGTACGCGACCACCAGGCTCTGGCGGTCCAGCAGCACACCTTGCAGCCGGCCGTAGGGACACATGGTGGTGCAGACCTGTTCACGCAGGAAAGCGAAGACGCCATAGAACAGGAACGAGAATCCAAGCATCGCCAGAAAGCCCCCCAGATGCTCCATCGGTGGGGAGGTGATGATGTCGATCAGGCGATCGCTACCAATGATGTACGCGAGGAAGGTATTGCCGGTGAGGAACGCCACCCCGAAGAAGAGTGAATGCTTCGCGGTCTTCTTCCCCAGCTTCTGCGCCGTCCAGGGTGCCTTGTTCAGCGCCTGCTGCTGCTTCCAATCACCCTCGATCCAATACTCGATGCGCCGGTAAACAAGTTCCATGAAAATGGTCTGCGGACAGACCCAACCACAGAAGAGGCGACCGAAGGCCACCGTGAAGAGTGCGATGAAGATGACGCCCGTGATGAACGCCAGGACGAACAGGTGGATATCCTGTGGCCAGAAGGTCTGCCCGAAGATCACGAAACGCCGCTCGAGCACATCGATCAGCATCAACGGCTCCCCGCCGATCCGGATAAAGGGACCAGCGAACAGAGCGACCAAGAGGGTGTAGCCAAGCAACGCCCTCTTGTTGAACCATTTTCCACCGGGTTTCTTGGGGTAGACCCAGACCCGTTTACCCTGCTTATCAACAGTGGCGATGGAGTCGCGGAAACTCTCGTCGCGTGGCTTGCCGTTCGTCTGCCCTTCGCTCATCATCACTGTGCGACCGCAACGGTCACACTATCCACAGGTTGGTCAGCTGAGGTGCTATCCACCGGCGCACCACCACCTGTCGGGTTCCAAAGGTCGCCTTGGGGAGCCTTGGCGTTCGCAGGGTTCGTGCCTTGAAGTGACAGGATGTAGCTGGCCACTTGTTGCATCTCGGTGGGCTTCAGGTCCTTCTTCCAGCTCTGCATACCCTTCTCCACCACACCATACTTGATGGTGGTGAACACCTCCTTGACACCACCACCATGGATCCAGTAGGCATCGGTGAGATTCGGCCCCACCGCATTGCCTTCACCGTTCTCACCGTGACAGGCCTTGCAATAGGTCACGAACGTATTCTTGCCAGCGGCCAGAGCGGACGCATCGGTCATGAGGGTCACGGTGTTCTCGTCCACCCCGGCAGCTGCCTTGGCGAGATAGGCCTCCACATCGATCTTGGCCTGGGCCATCTCCTGCTCATACTCATCGGCTTGGTGCAACCAAGTGCCGGAAATGTGCACGTTGAAGATGTAAACGACCGACCAAATAATGGTACCGTAGAACAGCCATACCCACCAAGGGGGGAGCACATTGTCCAATTCGCGGATGCCGTCGTACTCGTGGTGCATCAGGATGTCCTCCTCCTTCTCTACCTCCACGGTGCGGGTGAGTTTGCTGAGGATGGTATCCGCGAAGGAAGGTCCTTCCTCCACCTTCGTAACCTCTTCGGCCTCCTTGCCACTAAGCGCTTTCACCATGCCACGCACCACCGTCAGCTGGGCTACGATGATCACGAAGAAAATGATGTTGGCACTCATCAGCCAGAACAGTAGGGTCTGCGTGGTGATCATGGCCACGCCAGGGGCCGCCGCTCTGGCATCCGTGGTGCCGGCCGCGAACAACAGTACGAGCACCACGGATGCTTTGCGGCCTTTCACATAGTCCGCCCAGAGCGTTCCCGAAGCACCCAATGTCCGCATGATCCCGGATAGGGTGAGGATGATGATCACCTGCAGCACGGCCATGGCGAGCAGGATGTAATTGGTCTCCATCGACGGGTTCCCCATGAGTCCGGGAGAGGCGGTAACGGCCGCGGAGTCAGCCTCCTGGGCCATCAACGGCGTTGCCGAAAGGGAAGCGAGAAGCAGAATTGCGAGGGGAAGGAAGTTCCGTAGACGCATGATGGTTCGGATGTGCGTTCAGGCTTGTTCGTTATCGGAGAACGGAAGCTGCTCCATGTGCTGCAGGCGGCTGCGGTCCGTGGTCAGGATGTACCAGGAGGCCACGATGAAGATCCCCATGAAGAGCACGAAGGCTGCGACCGGATAGATGCCGATGTCGTTGATCGACGTCATGTGGTGCTTGATGAACTTCAGCATGGCCGTTGCTTATTGGGCCTGTACCACCTGTGTGGCCGGCTTTTGCTTGATATCCGTACCAAGGCGCTGCAGGTAGGCAATGAGCGCAATGATGTCCGCATCGGGGTTGGCATCGATACCATCCTTCTTGAGGCTGGCCACCACTTTGGCTGCCTGTGCCTCGAGGTCGGCCACCGCCTGTTGATCGTACCCTTCAGGATAAGGCACGCCCAAGCCCTGCATGGCACGGATCTTCGCCGGGATCATCTCCTTGTCGATCAGGTTCTCGTACATGTGGCTATACGGAGGCATGAGCGAACCAGCATTCATGCTCGTGGGATCGAACATGTGGTAATAGTGCCAGCTGTCCGGATACTTGCCACCCACACGGTGCAGATCGGGACCAGTGCGTTTGCTGCCCCACTGGAAGGGATGGTCGTAGATGAATTCGCCAGCCTTGCTGTACTCGCCATAGCGCTCGGTCTCACTCCGGAAGGGACGCACCATCTGGGAGTGGCAGGTGTAGCAGCCTTCCATCACGTAGATATCACGTCCGTGCAACTCCAAAGGTGTGTAGGGCTTCACCTCAGTGATGGTCGGCACATTGCTCTTGATGAGGAAGGTGGGAACGATCTCGATGATGCCACCTGCCGCCACCAGCACGAGGCTGAGCACCAACATCTGGATGGGGCGGCGCTCGATCCAACGGTGCCAGTGCCCGCTGCTCTCACCCACGTAGTTCTTCTCCAGCGCTGGAGCTTCGGCGTCCTCGTTGGCGATGAGCTTGCCGCTGGCAATGGTCTTCCATACGTTGTACACCATGATGCATGCTCCGGTGAGGAAGAGCAGACCGCCGAGGCTGCGCATCCAGTAGGCATACTTGATCTGCAGCACCGTGTCCAGGAAGTTCTTGTACACGAGGTAGCCGTCCGGGGTGAACTGCTTCCACATCAGGCTCTGCGTGAAGCCAGCGAAATAGAGCGGAATGGCGTAGAACACGATGCCCAATGTGCCGATCCAGAAGTGGGCGTTGGCGAGGCTCTTGCTGTAAAGCTTGGTGCCCCACATGCGTGGCACCAGCCAATAGATCATACCGAAGGTGAGGAAGCCGTTCCAGCCCAGGCCACCGACGTGCACGTGGGCGATGGTCCAATCCGTGAAGTGGCTGATGCTGTTGAGGAACTTGGTGCTCAACAAGGGTCCTTCGAGCGTGGACATACCATACGCCGTGATGGCTACGACCATGAACTTCAGCACGGGCTCTTCGCGGACACGGTCCCAGGCACCACGGAGGGTGAGCAGGCCGTTCAACATACCGCCCCAACTGGGTGCGATGAGCATGATGCTGAACACCGTACCCAAGCTCTGTGCCCAGTCAGGCAGCGAGCTGTACAGCAGGTGGTGAGGACCGGCCCAGATATAGATGAAGATCAGCGCCCAGAAGTGTATGATGGAAAGCTTGTAGCTGTACACCGGGCGGTTGGCCGCCTTCGGCATGAAGTAGTACATCAGGCCCAGGTAGGGCGTCGTGAGGAAGAAGGCCACCGCATTGTGACCATACCACCACTGCACCAAGGCATCCTGTACACCGGCATACCAACTGTAACTCTTGAACAGGCTCACGGGCATTGCCATGGAGTTCACAATGTGCAGCATGGCCACGGTGACCCAAGTGGCGATGTAGAACCAGATGGCCACATACAGGTGGCGCTCGCGACGCTTCAGGATGGTGCCGAACATGTTGATGCCGAACACGACCCATCAAGGTGATGGCGATATCGATCGGCCATTCCAGTTCAGCATACTCCTTGCTGGTGGTGATCCCTAACGGCAGGGTCACCGCAGCAGCCACGATGATCAACTGCCAACCCCAGAAATGGAGCCAGCTCAAACCATCGTTGAACATGCGGGCCTTCAGCAGGCGTTGCAGGCTGTAATAGATCCCTGCGAACATGCCGTTGCCCACGAAGGCGAAGATGATCGCATTGGTGTGCAGCGGGCGCAACCGTCCGAAGGTGAGCCACTCCTGTTCGTTCATCCAAGTGAACGGGCGCACCAGCCAGTAATACCAAGCATCAGGGGTGGTACCCTGTGCGACCAGCTCCACGGCCACGATCAGGCCTACAAGCATGCCTACGATGCCAAAAACGATCGTGGCCATCAGGAAGGCCTTGACGATCTTGTTGTCGTATTGGAAGCGTTCGATCATCGCGTCAAGCGTTGGGGTTCGTGGTGGTGGTTGTGGTCGAGTTCACCGCAGGTTTGGCATCGCCCAGGATGCGCACAGCGGGAGAGCGGTCGTCATCGAATTGGCCACTGCGCACCGCCCAGGTGAACGCGGCCAGGAAAAGCACGGCGACCACCGTGCTGGCTGCGATCAAGAGGAAGATGACATTCATGTGACGTTCGACTTGGTGGCCCAAAAGTGAATGAAGCTTTGCTAGGTGTTCATGACCCTGATCATGCAGGGATCATGACATTCGTCAGTCGATCTCCTTACGCCACAATCGACGGGCGGTCACGTAGGTGGCCAACGTCACGAAACCGACAACGGTCACCGAACTGAGCGGCATGAGGATGGCCGCGATGAGCGGTGTCAGTTTTCCAGCCACTGCGTAGGAAACACCCGTCACGTTATACATCAACGATAAGCCGAGCGAAGCGACCACGATCCGCCGCGCACGCCGGGCCAGCATGAGGGCCTGAGGCAAACGGTCCAAGCTACGCGCATCCAGAATGGCATCACTGGCCGGGGTCAATGCCGCACTGGTCTCGCTCACCGTCATTCCCACATCGCTTTGTGCCAAAGCACCGGCATCGTTGAGACCATCGCCTACCATCATCACGCGCGCGCCCTTGGACTGCAGCTGTTCGCACAAAGGCGGATTCTGACCAGGCGAACAGGCCGTGTGCATGTGGTCCGGGTTGAAGACCGCAGCCACCTCGGCATCCACATTGGTATCACCGGTCAGCAGGTGCGTAGCGGCATGACCCTGCATTCCGTTCACAGCGTTCGCCATACCTGAACGCGCCCGTTTGCGCACAGCGAAACATCCACGGTACATACCACCGATCGCGATGTGCACCTGCGCCTCACCGGGTTCCACCGGGGCAGCCATGCCCCCGGTGTGCAGGGCGGAACCGATGCGCACGCGCGAACCGCGTACCGTGCCTTCGATCCCCTGTCCGGCGTGTTCCTCCACCTCGATGGCATCGGTGACGACCGGCTTCAACGCCTGGTAGAGGACCGCGCTCAAAGGATGTGCACTGTTGCGGGCAAGGGATCTCACTCGCTGCTCTTCATCGGCGGTGAGTGGTCGTCCGATGAAGCGCAGCTCATAGGCCTCGCGGGCCGTAAGCGTTCCTGTCTTATCGAAGACCACCGTGTTCACATGCGCCATGCGTTCCACCACCTCGGCATCGCGCAGGAACACGCCACGGTTGCCCAACAGGCGCATGGTGTGCCCGTAGGTGAAAGGCATGCTCAATGCGAGGGCACATGGGCAGGCCACGATGAGCACCGCAGTGACCACAGGCCAGACCATGGCGGCATCACGCCCGGCCCAGTATACGCCGGCAACAATGCTGATAAGAATGACCGCGACCGTGAATCGCTTGGCCACGGCGTCGATAATGCGCGGCATGGCAGGTCGTTGGGCAGCACTCGCTCCGGCGTGTTCCTCCCAGAGGCGCTTGAGGTGGCTCTGTTGGAAAGGCCGCAGCACTTCCACCTCGATCGCCGCACCGCGCTGCCGGCCTCCCGCACGTATGGTCTCACCCACAGCACGGCGCATGGGCAAGGTCTCGCCGGTGATGAAGCTGTTGTCGATATTGCCGATCCCCGCGCGCAACACACCGTCCACGGGAATGAGTTCCTGATCCCGTACCACGATATGGTCACCCTGGACCAGATCGCCCACGCTCACCGCCTCCTCCAACTCGCCACGCTTGCGCAACACCACCAGCGGCAGGAAGTCCGAAAGGGTGCGATCGAAGCTCAAGGCCTGATAGGTGTAGGCCTGGTACCAGCGGCCGACCAGAAGGAAGAATACCAATCCAGCGAGGGAATCGAAGTAGCCAGGGCCGATGTCGAACACCACATCGGCCGTGCTGCGGAGGAAAAGCGCGAGGATCCCCAAGGCGATGGGCTGATCGATGTTCACTTGGCGCGTGCGGATACCCGCCCAGGCCGAAGTGAAGAAGTCGGTGCTGGAGAAGAGCAACACCGGGACCGAGAAGGCGAGGCTCAGATATTGGAAGCCTTTCAACAGGAGGTGATCGCTACCGTCGGCACCGAGGTACTCCGGAAAGCTGAAGAGCATGATGTTACCGAACGCGAACGCGGCGATGCCGAGCTTCACGTACAGCATGCGGGGAACACCTGCGCCGCGCTTACCGCTCTTCTCACCGGCACGGTCCAATAGAGGTGCGTAGCCGATTCGACGCAACAGTTCGACCAGGGCCCGTAGGCTCAGCTGTGATTCCCGGAAGGTGATACTCAACTCCTTCTCCGAGAATCGGACACGCGAACGAATGATGGCGGATTCCACGCGTTGCAGGTTCTCCAGCAACCAGATGCAGCTGCTGCAGTGCATTTGCGGGATGTTCAGCGTCACACGGGTGATCCCGTCCTCACTGTACTCCACCAGTTTGTCCCGCACCTCGGCCAGATCGAAGAGCTCCGGCCTTAGCTCCGTGGTGTCGCGCTCCTCCTTCACCCCGGGTTGTTCGGTGAGCTCGTAATAATCGCACAGGCCGCTCTCCTGCAACAGGCCATAGACCGCCTTGCAGCCTTGGCAGCAGAAGTCCTTCTCATCGAACCGCAGATGGTCCTCCTTGCACGCGTCGCCGCAGTGGAAACACGTGGTCTTTTGCGCGATGTGTTGTTGCACGTGACAAAAGTCAGGTGGGGTGCTTCGGTAGGACATGACGAACATCAGGCTGTTCGCAGGGGGGGCGGTCGTAGGGCGATGACCGGTACAATGCCCCTTCTACCTTTGGCGCATCGACCATGGGTGATCATCTGCGGCAGATCGGCAGCTACCTCGGGCACCTGGTGAAGGCGCGCAACCGGCATGGCGTGCATAGTCCTTTCGTGTACGAACTGATCACCCAGGTATTGCGTTCGGGTGGTGACAGGCCCGAGTTCACCGCGATCGAACAGGCACGGACCGAACTCTTGGTGAGCGAACAAACGATCCGGGTGAACGACCTGGGTGCTGGTTCCCGGGTGTTCGACCTCCCCGTGCGCCGTGTGTCGGACATCACCCGGTCGGCGGTGAAGGCACCCAGACAGGCGCAACTACTTTTCCGGCTGGCACGATACCTTGACGCGGGCACTGTGGTGGAACTGGGAACCTCCTTCGGCATCAGCACGCTCTATCTGGCGCGCGGTGCCGAGAACGGCGTGGTCCATACCATCGAGGGTTGTCCGCAGACCTACCGCATCGCACAGCACCATTTCGAATTGCTCGAACAGCGCAACATCGAACCCCTCCTCGGCAGTTTCCGCAAACGTCTTCCTGAAGTGTTGGAACAGTTGGATCCATTGACCTGGTGTTCCTCGATGGGCATCATGCCAAGGAACCCACCCTGGAGTATTTCGACTTGTGCCTACAACGGTCGCACAACGATACTGTTCTAGTGCTCGACGACATCCACTGGAGCCGAGGCATGGAAGAGGCTTGGATCGCCATCAAGGGTCATCCGCGGGTGACGGTGACCATCGACCTGTATAGCATGGGGTTGGTCTTCCTGCGCACCGAACAGGCCAAGGAGCATTTCGTGCTGCGCTATTGATCGCGCGCGGTCGCTCCTGCCGATCGGGTGGATCGACGCACAACCCAGCCCCGCCGTCGTTACTTAGCGGACCATAAACTGCTGCACCATGAAGATCTACACCCGCACCGGCGACCAGGGCACCACGGGCCTGCTCGGTGGCGCCCGAGTGGGCAAGGACAACCTCCGGATCGAAGCATATGGCACGGTGGACGAGTTGAACAGCCACATCGGCATGCTCATCGATCTCTCGAACGGCCACCAAGCGGGGTTATTGGACACGGTGCAGCATACCCTGTTCGTCATCGGCAGTCGCTTGGCGAGCAGCAGCGAAGAGGAGGCCACCCGGTTCCACGTGCCCACGATCACCGATGCGGACATCAACGCGCTGGAACATGCCATGGACACCATGGATCGCGACCTGGAGCCCATGCGCAATTTCATCCTACCCGGTGGTCATCCGGCCATCTCCCAAGCGCATATCTGCCGCACCGTATGCCGCCGTGCCGAACGGCGCGTGGTCCATCTGGCCGCCGAGGAGCCATTGCCCGAAGTGGTGGTGCGTTACCTCAATCGCTTGTCCGACCTGCTCTTCGTGCTGGCGCGCCATCTGGGAAAGGTGCATGGGGTCGCCGACCGTCCATGGCTGCCGAGGGGCTGAGAATGCCCGTTGACCGCGGGTTCCACCGCCGGTTGATAAGTCACTGTCCGACCGATCGTGTTCCGTCTATATTTGCGGCCAATTTCACGGACCCTAACACGGCCTATCGATGTACTGGACACTGGAACTCGCCTCCTACTTGGAGGATGCACCTTGGCCCGCCACCAAGGATGAATTGATCGACTTCGCGATGCGGACCGGCGCTCCTTTGGAAGTGGTGGAGAACCTGCAGGCCATCGAGGATGATGAGGAGATCTTCGAATCCATCGAGGACATCTGGCCGGACTACCCATCGAAGGAGGACTTCTTCTTCAACGAGGACGAGTATTGAGCCGCTCACACGGTACTGGAAAGCCCCCCGCCAACACGGGGGGTTTTTCATTGCGACCGGCGGTTGCTGCCGCAATGGCAGACCCGGATGCTTGGCCCGGTCCGTGCTAGGGCGGTACCCGTTACCTTTGCCACCCTTCAAGAACCGGAGCCACCGCACACCAGCACTGCCAGCCGGTCGATCACCGACCACCGCGCGAAAGGCTCCCTCATCATCCCCCCTCCGACCATGATCGGCATCCTGACCAAAGCCCTCAAGAACGTCTTCGGCGACAAGGCCACCCGCGACCTCAAGGAGGTGATGCCCTTGGTGGAGCGTTGCAAGGCCGAATTCGCCAAGCTCGATGGCCTTTCCCACAATGAGCTCCGCGATCGCACTCAGCAACTGAAAGCCCGAATTGCCGAGGCCACCCGCGAGGACGACGCCAAGGTGGAGGCCCTGCGTGCAGAGATCGATGCCGACCCGCAAATGGACATCCACGAGCGTGAGCGCCGCTATGAGGACATCGACAAGATCCAGAAGAACGGTCTCGGAAAGATCGAAGAGGTGCTGCTGGAGATCCTTCCCGAAGCGTTCGCCGTGGTGAAGGAGACCGCACGTCGGTTCAAGGAGAACACCGAAGATCCGGGTGAAGGCCACCCAGTTGGACCGCGACCTGGCCCTTCGCCGTCCCGATTCCATCCGGATCGAGGGCGATGAGGCCATCTGGAAGAACAACTGGATCGCCGCAGGCAATACCGTCACCTGGGACATGCTGCACTACGATGTGCAGCTCATTGGCGGGGTGGCCCTGCACAAGGGAAGGATCGCCGAGATGGGCACCGGTGAGGGAAAGACCTTGGTGAGCACGTTGCCCGTATTCCTCAACGCCCTCGCGGGCCGCGGGGTGCATGTAGTGACCGTGAACGACTACCTCGCCAAGCGTGATGCAGAATGGATGGGTCCCTTGCACGAGTTCCATGGCATGCGGGTGGACTGCATCGACAAGCACCAGCCGAACAGCCCCGAGCGCCGCAACGCCTACCTGGCCGACATCACCTACGGCACCAACAACGAATTCGGCTTCGACTACCTGCGCGACAACATGGCCCATGCGCCCAGCGCACTTGTCCAGCGTAAGCACCACTTCGCCATCGTGGACGAAGTGGATAGCGTATTGGTGGACGACGCGCGGACACCACTCATCATCAGCGGCCCCACACCCAAGGGTGATGTGCACCAGTTCGATGAGTACAAGCCGCGGGTGGAGAAGCTCTACAACGCGCAGCGCCAATTGGTGACGCGCTTGTTGAGCGAAGCCAAGGAACAACTGAAGGGCCTATCGGACGGTACGGCCAACAAGGATCAGCTGGAGCGCGGTGGCATGGCCCTGCTTCGTGCCTACCGCGGCCTGCCCAAGAACAGTGCACTGATCAAGTTCCTCAGCGAGGCCGGCGTGCGCGCGCACTTGCAGAAGACCGAGAACAACTACCTGCAGGACCAGGGCAAGGATATGCCCAAGGTGGATGTGGAACTCTACTTCACCATCGACGAGAAGCAGCACGGTATCGAACTCACCGAGAAGGGCGTGGACCTGATAAGTGGTGACATGAACGATGTGTCCTTCTTCATCATGCCCGATGTGGGAGGCACCATCGCCGAGATCGAGAAGAGCGGCGCCGCCACCGAAGAGAAGGCCCGTCGCAAGGACGAACTGCTGCGCGACTTCGGCATCAAGAGCGAACGCATCCACACCGTGAACCAACTGGTACGCGCCTATGCCCTCTACGAGAAGGACGTGGAGTACGTGGTGATGGACGGCAAGGTGAAGATCGTGGACGAGCAGACCGGCCGGATCCTGGAAGGGCGCCGCTACAGCGATGGGCTGCACCAGGCGATCGAGAGCAAGGAGAAGGTGAAGGTGGAGGCGGCCACGCAGACCTACGCCACCGTGACCCTGCAGAACTACTTCCGCATGTACCACAAGCTGGCCGGTATGACCGGTACGGCCGAGACGGAGGCACAGGAACTGTGGGACATCTACAAGCTGGACGTGATGGTGATCCCCACCAACCGCCCGGTGGTGCGGAAGGATGCGGAGGACATGGTCTTCAAGACCAAGCGCGAGAAGTACAACGCCGTGATCGACGAGATCGTGGCGTTGCGCGAAGCGGGCCGGCCCACGCTCGTGGGAACCACCAGTGTCGAAGTGAGCGAGCTGGTGAGCCGCATGCTCAAACTGCGGAACATCCCGCACAACGTGTTGAACGCGAAGCAGCACCAGCGCGAAGCCGAGATCGTGCAGGAAGCGGGGATGGCTGGCACCGTCACCATCGCCACCAACATGGCCGGCCGGGGTACCGACATCAAGCTGGGGCCCGGCGTGAAGGAGGCCGGTGGTCTGGCCATCATCGGCACGGAGAAGCACGAGAGCCGGCGGGTGGACCGCCAATTGCGCGGTCGCGCCGGTCGCCAGGGCGACCCCGGCAGCAGCCAGTTCTACGTGAGCTTGGAGGATGACCTGATGCGCCTGTTCAACAGCGAACGCATCGCCAAACTGATGGACCGCCTGGGCCTCAAGGAGGGCGAGGTGATCCAGCACAGCATGGTCACCGCCAGCATCGAACGGGCCCAGAAGAAGGTGGAGGAGAACAACTTCGGCATCCGTAAGCGCCTGTTGGAGTATGACGACGTGATGAACAGCCAACGCACCGTGATCTACAAGCGGCGCCACCATGCGTTGTTCGGCGAGCGGTTGAAGTTGGACATCCTCAACATGTTCTACGAAGTGGCACAGGGCATGGTGAACGAATACCATGCGGTGGGCGACTTCGACGGCTTCCAGCTGGAGATGTTCCGTCGCTTCTCGGCGGAATCACCGGTGGATGAGGAAGGCTTCCGCAAGGTGAAGGCCGAAGAGCTCACGGAACAGGTGTACGAGGCGGCCATCGCCACCTATGCGCGCCACAACCAGACACTGGCCGCACAGGCCATGCCGGTGATCACCGATGTGTTCCTCAACCAAGGACAGCAGTACGAGAACATCGTTGTGCCGATCACCGATGGTTTGAAGACCATGCAAGTGGTGGCCAACCTGCAGCGCTGCTACAAGAGCCAGGGCCTGGAGCTCTCGGCGAGCATCGAGAAGTACATCACGCTCGCCATCATCGACAACGAGTGGAAGGAGCACCTGCGCGAGATGGACGAACTGCGCCGCAGCGTGCAGAACGCCGCCATTGAGCAGAAGGACCCGCTGCTGATCTACAAGCTGGAGAGCTTCAACCTCTTCAAGGCCATGATCGAGCGCATCAACGGCGATATCGTCGGCTTCCTGAGCAAGGCAGGGCTGCCCTCGGCCCAGCCCCAAGTGCAGGAGGCACCTGCCCCCCGCGCCCCCGCAGCAACGCGTGGAGACCAGCCGCACGGAGGTACCGCAATACAGCTCCTCCAGTGCCAGCGCCCCTCGCCCCACAACGGGAGCTCCCGCTCCCGGTCGCGGACCGATGCCACCGCAACCAGCAGGCCCTCCCCGCCCCCCCGCCACCCCTGTGCGGGTCGACAAGGCTCCGGGCCGCAATGACCCTTGCCCTTGTGGTAGCGGCAAGAAGTACAAGCAGTGCCACGGGCAGGGCGCCTGAGCACGACCCACTGAACAGCCGAAGGCCCCCGATCGCTCGGGGGCCTTCTTGCTTATGGTGTATGGATGTTGGGAACGCCTGAACGAAGGACAGTCCCACTCAGTGCGGCCGGGAGGTGGACAGCGGCAACTACTCCACCACCACCCGCCCCCGCCTTACCCCTTGCGCCTCCTGCACACGCAACAGGTACACCCCGGCGGGCAGGGCGCTCTGCACCGTGTGGCTGTGTGTGCCTGGGCGCAGCAGCTGCGTATGCACCACGCGGCCGATGGCATCCAACAGCTCCAGCGGGGCCGGAGCTTTTAGCGGTAGCTCCAAGGTGAAGGTGCCGCCGGCGGGGTTGGGGTAAGGCTGCAGAGGGGGTAGTGCCCTGCGCTCGGCGATGCCCACATCCAGGCCGTACAAGCGGCTGATGAAGCGCTGTTGCGGGTAATAGGTGGCGCCGTCATGGTAGCCGTGGTAGGCGCCGTAGATGTAGTAACTGCCATCGGGGGCGGGAGTGATACCTTTGAGGTAGCGGTTGTTGACAATGGGTGAATTTTCATAATCACCGCAGAAAGCTCCCTCGAACTGATCCGTCAGCAAGGTCCCATTTGACTCCAGCATCGCTATACAACCGTGTTCGTGTTCGTTGACAAATTCAAAGTTGCCCACCACTATCATTCTGCCATCATTTAAAACATGTACGTCATTAACGGAAGTTAATGAGGCAAAGAACGTATTAATACGATAATCAAGCAATTGAAATTCCAGATCTAACGACCCATCCGGCAGTAACTTCAGTAGTGACAAGGTATCCGTGCCGCCCACCAGCTTCATCGCCCCGCCCAGCAGTGCACTGCCATCGGGAAAAGGATGAATGACCTGTACCCAACCGAAGTTGCTCAACGGGCTTTGGTAGGTGGTATCCAGCGCACCATCGGGGTGGATGCGGAACACCTTGCCTACCGGCTGACCCTCATACTGTGTGCCTTGGGTGCTGCACAGGAACTTGCCTTCCACTTCGGGGACCGAGCCCTCTGGGTAAGCCTCGAACTCGAACATGCGACCATTGCTCTGGCGGTGGATGCGGGTGGTGTCCAAGTAGCCTTCGTTGCTGAACCAGACAAGCGTGTAAATACCTTCAAAATCCCGAACGGTATCGTCCAGCAGGTGCTGTCCACTGAACAGAATTCTCCCATCATTGAATATGTGAAAATCACCAGCTTGTAGCGAAGAAAAAAATTCATCTTCAAACATGGGGCCAAAATCGGCATCTACATATCCATTAGATAAAAGACGACTAACTTCCTGTCCTGCTATTACGTAATATTTATCATTCCATTTCTTTAATTCACCATTTCCCGTAGTTAATGGAAATGCAGGAAACGTGGCGTTTCTAGAACCATCTTCAAATAATTGTATACTACCGTAATAATCATTTAGGTCATTTGAAGTAAAATTTGTCAATCCAGTAACTAATATATTGCTATTATTCATTATTTGAATTGAAGCCACATAAGAGGAGCTTATCCCTACTTGGAATGACGGGTCCAATTGAAACGCCTGCTGTGCAGAGCTGTTGGTGGCGGCCAAAAAGGCCGCCACCAACAACAAGCTATGCATGCACTGCGTAAGCATCAGGGCTGTACGATCAGGCGTTCGGTTTGTAGGCGCTTGCCATCCTCCAACAGCTCTACACTGTACAGGCCCTGCGCCACCTGCCGGGTATCCCATACCAGTTGCACTTCAGGACCATTCACCAGTTCTTGATGCATGATCCGGCCTTGGGCGTCGCGTACTACTACCATGGCATCCGTGGGTTCATGGTCCAAGGTAATGGCCACCTCAGTTTGGCGGGTGACCGTTGCTCGTTCTACTCCACCACCACCCGCCCGCGCCTTACCCCTTGCGCCTCCTGCACACGCAGCAGGTACACCCCGGCGGGCAGGGCGCTCTGCACCGTGTGGCTGTGTGTGCCTGGGCGCAGCAGCTGCGTATGCACCACGCGGCCGCTGGCATCCAACAGCTCCAGCGGGGCCGGGGCGTTCAGCGGTAGCTCCAGGGTGAAGGTGCCGCCGGCGGGGTTGGGATAGGGCTGCAGCGGGGGCAGCGCCCTGCGCTCGGCGATGCCCACATCCAGCCCGTACAAGCGGCTGATGAAGCGCTGCTGCGGGTAGTTGGTGGTGCCGTCGTGGTAGCCGTAAAACGAACCATACACATAAATATAACCGTCACCAGTCTCAAGCAAACCAATGATACTTCCAAGAATGTAGTCAATTTCTCCTGTACCCGAGCTATATGCAAACTGACCACATCCACTAGGTCCATCCAGATCAGGTTCAAGAAATCCATTTTCATCCAGAATGGCCAACCCGCGTCTTAGCTCTCCGTCATAAGTTCTGTAAGGACCAAAAACTGCAATCCGTCCATCTGAAATCAGTTGATGGCGCGGTCGGGTAAACTGCCCCCAGTAAATTGGCTCATTGGGCCATAAAGGTAACTCCCATGGAATTTGAATTATTTCCAATTCATTATTGAACGTTTCATCTATTGAACCATCGGGCAACAGCCTCACGAAATGAAGCGTATCTTGAGAACTGAACGTTGTTTTTAATAATCCAGATAGTATTACACGACCATCAAAAAGTGGAGTGATACTCTTAGCATCACCCCAGGCTACCGCCGATACGAAGCTGGTATCAAGCACTCCACTGGGGTCCACCCGGAAAGTATATCCAACAGGCCTTCCGTCCCAAAATACACAATTACCTGAAAGGATAAATTTTCCATCTTCTTGTTGTACAATCTTTGTGATGTCACAATTACCTCCCCTGCGAGGTGGTCGGCTTAAGTCCACTGAACCGGAATTGGTCAACCAAACCATATTATACAATCCAACATACCCTTCAGTCTCATAACTCAAACTAAATAGTCCAACCACAACGACAGATCCATCTGGATAAACGAAAAAGTCATTTATTGTTTCATTCGTAAAGTATTGATCCGCAGGCAACTGGAAGCTCAAGTCACGCAACCCATCGCCATGAGCTCGCTGTAATCCACCACCACCTCCGATGATGTAGTACTTGTCCGCCCAAGGCTTGATCACATTTCCGCCTCCTGCAGCCACAGGAGCATTGGGAAAGGTTGCATCCCTTGAACCATTCGCATTGAGCCTTATCAATCCATAATTGTTCAATAGTGGATTATTTGTAAAATTCATTCTACCTGATAATAACAATTGGCCGTTATCAAGCAGGACCATAGAGTTGACATTTTCGGTGACTATCGCTGTTTGAAAAGAAGGATCGACGCTCCACGGCTGCTGCGCAAAGGCCATGGCGGCCCTCACCAGGAGGACCGCCATGGCCATAACGCGCGTGCTATACTTCGAGCAGGTCACGGTTGCACGATGAGTTTCTCTTGAGCAAGCGAAGCGCTATCGCTCCGCAGTTCCACAAGATACGCACCAGGAGCGAGACCACGGGTATCCAACACCACTTGTTGTGTTGCATGTGCCAAGCGGTGACGTTGCACGACCTTGCCTGACAGATTCATGACTACGAGAGTAGCTTGATCGGCAGCGTTCGGAAGTACGATGGTGACCGCAGACCAGTTCGCAGTTGGGTTGGGGCTCATCGTAATAAGGGCCACGTCGTTCGGTTCAACATCGTTCACGATAGCGCGTGATTTGGAACCACCATCGCCGGCTTCTCCGGTGTAGGGAGCAGCACAACGCTCATAATGGAAACACAAGAGGTTCTGTGCCCAGGTGGCTGCGCGATCACTGGAACCTTGGCTGATGGCCTCGAGCTGATCTTGCTCTGCGGGTGTTAACGCATCCAACGGCCGGTCAGTCTGTTTGAAGGCCTTCAACAGGTCGATGAGGGCCACCATCCGATCCTTTTCGTAGATCTCCTTCTCGCGCAGCTTCGTGTGCTCCTGGGGAATGGCTGCCACCAGGTTGCGTGCAAAGTCGAACTCCCCACGTTGCATCCATCCGATTGCTTCGGCGTACCGGGCCGCTGGGGTACGGACCTCCTGCCAAAGCATCCGCAAGCTGTCCTGCGGGTCATAAACCGTATCACCCGAGTAGACCTCGATCAGCACGTTACCCGCCTGGGACATGGATGCATGCCGGTCGGCCATGGTCAGTTCAAGGTTCGTGCGGTATGTACGCACGTTCCAGCTGTCCTCAATGGCAGCCACCATGTACTCCTGCAGCGGATGCGGTGCGTCGCTCTTCAACCATGCGGTGAAGCCGTCCGCTTTGGTCGCATCCGGATTCGCTGCACAAACCTCCACATACATGGCTTGAGGCAGCTTGTTCTGGGCATTCAGGTCCTTGAGCACCGTGGTGCTCAAGTATGGGCTTTTGCTCATGAGGTAAGCACGCAGATCCCATGCATCCTGTGGCCAAGCATCCGTGATCTCTTGGACCACTTCATCCATGCTGCCACCATCGATCAGTTGGTCGTACAGGTAGCGTGTGGTACCATAGGCGATCTTCTCCGTTTCCATGAATGCCTTGATCTCGCCTGGGGTCAAACCGTCCGATAGCCCTGGTAAACGCTGAATGCGTTTGTTGCAGGTATTCGTCGGTGTAATGACCACTGGCTGAGGGTTCATCAAGAAGTTCTGGGCAGCAATGACCGGATCGCTACTGACCTGTGGGACGAACGGATCGACCCCGCTATTTCGATGAAAGTACGAAATGGGGTTTAAGGTCGTCGTGACCCGGAAGTCCCACTTGTCGTTCGTACCGTCCCAACCATCGAACTGGTTGTCCATGGGCAGGTCTGTCTCCCCTTGATTGGCACGGATTGTGTGTAAGTCTTGAAGGTCATCGTCCTGGTCATTCGCCTTTCTACTCACCAGATTCCACTCGTTGTTCTGGTTGACGTTGCACTTCAGCTGCAGGCCGATGACCGGCGTATAGCTGGGTGCAAGGCTCGCACAGACCCCTTCACCGACAAAACCACGCAGCAGGTTGGTACCGATGTTCCGGAACACCACATCGTTGTGGTCCCTGCTGTAGCCGATCACCACACCTTCCGTGCGTATGTCATTGCCAGCATTCACGGACCGGCTCAGGGTATTGTCCTGCACCGTGAAACCATAGCCGTTGTAGGAGTATACACCGCGATGGAAATCCGCCCAGAAAGGTGTTTCCAAGGGGTTGGTCTGTGGCACACCTCTCCCTCCGATCTCGAAATTACTGCGCTTCGCCACAAAGCCGACGACACCGCTGGTGTACACCCCACAGATGTTATCGGTGAAGCGTGCGGCATCCACGGTGAAGTTGCGCAGGGCGTTGGGACCACCGATAGCGTGTATGCCGTGGTCGAGGCCGGTGAAGGTGCTGGGCACGGTGTTGCCTGTGGGGCACTCCTCGCCGGCATTGAGCAGGATGGAGCAGCTGGGCAGCACTTGGAACTGGCTCTCGTAGCTCTCGATACCGTAGCCGAGGGCGGCGCTGCCGAGGGTGGCGTATTCCGCGTCGTTCACCAGGTTCTGGAAGTGGCACTTGCGGAAGATGACCCCGCTGACACGGTCCAGGCGCACGTGGCGCTTGAAGTTGAAGGGCTCGACGGTAAGGACCTCATCCACCACGAAGGTGGACCCGTTGAAGCGGCTGCGGTTGAGGGGGAGCGGCTGTCCTTGTGGCACGAAGTCGGGGTACTTGCGCATGTCCACCGCGGTGATGCAGTTGCGGAAGGTGCAGCCATTGGCCAGGACCACGGCGCCGCCTTCTGAATTGGAGATGTTGTAGAGGTAGCCGTTGAAGCCCACCGTGCCATTACCTGAAAGTATCCCGATGTAGGCATTGGACAGCGTGCAGTTGGTGAGTTGCACCATGCCCTGCTGGGCCGGCACACCCCAGGGTGCCTGTCCTTGCTGCGACTGACCAGGATCACCGAGCACAGCGATACCGGGCCACCGGTCGCCGGGGCAGTTGACGGCATCGAGGGTGGCGTTGTTCATCTGCAAGTAGCCCCCTTCTTGCACGATCACCCTTGCGTCGGCGGCGAACTTCCAGTTCATGTTGTTCACCACCAGTCGGGCGCCGGGTTCCACCACTACATCGCAGGTGAAGACCACGGTGCTGGTGCCGGGTTGCACGGTGTTCTGGGTGCCGTTCCAGGTGATGGTGGTACCGGCAGCCTGGGTGTAGCCTTCCACCGTGGCGCCGGGTACGGTCTCGAAGTAGCTGCAGCACTGCGCCTTGCTGGCGGTGGAGAGGTGTTGGTCGCCGGAGACGGAGGTGTTCAGGAAGCGCTGGAACAAGTTCGATCCATTGACCACAGGTTGCGCGAACAGCGGCGCAACGGCTGACAAGCTGTTCACAACACTGAAGCTTGGTGTGGCGCCATTAAAGTCGTTCACCACACCTACACTGGTGGAGCTTCCCGTGAGGTAGATGGATTCACCGTTGGTACTGAGACCGCGATTCCGGTAAATGCGCCCGTGCATGTACGGGGTGGGAATACCCAAGCTCACATTGAGGTCAGTGAACAGCTCCGGACCGAGATCCAAGTAGCCGAACTTGGGAGTCCAAGTCACGCAATCGGGAGTGGTCTCCATGGACAAAAAGATGCGTTGACCATCAGCGGCAATGGCACAACCGGCGATTCCACCGGGACTGCCAGCGGCTGTACTCGGGCAGGTAACACCTCCGAGGGGCGCCTCAAGTCCAAAGACGTCATTCGAACCGGGCAACATGACACCGGTAGTCCCATTGAAAAGCATAGAGATGAGATTGCCATTGGGTGTGGAGGCCGGGAACGGTGTGAACCTGAAATTGCTTGTCGCCGCGTAGCGGATGGTCCCATTGCTCAGCCTTCTGGCATCACTATCATGGAAATAGTAGGTCTGGGTCCCTGGGTTGTCATAGTCATCATCCAAGGGGATGAGATACGTGTTGTCGCCCACGGTCCCAGGTAACGATTGCTGCACAGGGATCACACCATTCGCACTGATGCGATACACATGTAGAGTGCTTGCCGTCTTGAAGAAGAGAAAACTATCGTCATCGGGTCCTTCGCCGGCCACGATACGGATCTGGGGGGCTAGCCCCTTGGCGCCGAAGTTCACCATCCAGAGTTCCAAGACCCTATCGCTTGTCGGCAATAAGGAAGTGGATGGCTCATACCACGCCCTGAATTCGGATGCCAGCCAATCCTGCAGCTGCGGAAGACGTTGCTCCATTTCAGTAATGGTGAGGATACGCCCCATCTGCGGCGTGCATTCCGAAGCCGGCGCATCGGGGTCGGTGGGCAGATCCATGTCCAACACGGAGAACTGAACAAAAGCATTATGGGCATTGGGAACGGGGATCGAGGAGGGAACCCCACTGAACAGAAAATAAGAACCACACGTGCCAGGAACTGGCACGCTCAGAAACTCCATGGCGCCCGGGGCCAGGCATACCGTGCAGTTCGGCGCTCGCTGATCGGCAATGCGATAACCATCGCCGTTATACAGGTTGCCATCAACTGCAAAGAAGATGATGGATCCATCGCCGTTGGTCCGGATGTGATGGGAGCGCGTAGGCACTTGCCCGGCATAGCCATCGGGTCCGCCGGGTGTGGGTAGCGCCACGGCCGGGCCGATCACCGGCACATCGGGGGCGGTGTTCACCCAGGAACCTGCTGTGCCGGCCGGGTTGGTAAGGACCCAGGCGTCGGCTTGTGCATGGGTCTCCATGGCCCCCCATCCGCACCAAGCAGCGATGCAGGCAGCCCATACGAACGTTCGTGATCGTTTCGTTGTGTCCATGTTTGTGAGGTTTTGGTACGGCAACAACACCGTTCACAAACCTTTCCCTACCGTACCTGCACATCCAATGCACGCCATGCACATCAGGTGCTTTCTTGGTGAGGTTCGTACACGGAAATTGCGATCCATGCACACGGAAATAAGATATACATCTGATCTTCAGCCATGTGCGCGCACGGCGCTCGATGTGCTATTTTGGCCATACGCAACACCTCTCAGGTGAACCAATCCATCACATTCATGTTCAGCGAAGAACTGAAAGCACTACGGACCCGGCTCGGTCTTACTCAACAGGAAATGGCCGACCGCCTGAACATGGACCGTAGCAACTACTCCCGCTTGGAACATAAGGAGCATCCGCCAGCTCACCTATTGGACCGCATCCATAAGGAGTTCCAAGTGGATGCTTGGTCGTGGATGCGTCCGGTGGAGCCGGAAGAACGGGAGGAGCAAGGCCCCCGATTGGTGCACCTGCGCAATGCCCATGACCAGGAGCCCGCTGAAGAAAGCAATTGGCGGCTGAAAGCAGTGGATCTGCTCGGGCGCATCACGGACCTGCTTGCAAGTATGATCAAGGACCCCAGCAAACGCGGGGGGGGGGGGGGAGTAACTAGAATACCCGCCATGGAACAGCCAAAGGCCCCCGATCGCTCGGGGGCCTTCCTGCTTATGGTGTATGGAATTGGGTTCTAGAATTCAACGGGCAATTTGATCCGTACGCGGACGGGTTGCCCCTTCTCCTCACCCGGGGTCCATGGTGAGGTGGCGCGGATGGCATCGGCCAAGCGCTGATCGAAGGCGGGATCCTGACCTTCCAGGACCTTGATATCGGTGATGTCACCGGTCTTTTCCACGACGAACGTGGCCAGTGCGTCCTTCTTCGGGGCTTTGTCGCCGGGTCGCACCATGTGATCATTGATCGTACGCACCAAGGCCTTCTCACCACCGGGGTAGGCGGGCATGGTCTGGGCGCGGGTGTAGATGATGTTGGCCAGGGGTTCGGGGTCGTAGACCTTCTCGGCCAGGGGACGACCCCACTGATCGAAGCGGGCCCACACACCGGCCTTGTGGCCCATGACGTATTCACCCTTGCTTTCCACTTTGCCGTTGGCGTGGTAGAACACGAATTCGCCGTGTTCGATGTTCAGTTGCTTATCGACATAAGTACCTTCCGCCTTCACCTTACCATCGAGCGTGAAGGTCGTGGCGAGCACCAACCCCTCCTTCTCCCCGATCGGCTTGCGGTAATAAGCCGCGTTCTTGCGCGTGGTGGAGGCCAACACCGCATCGAGGTACTGCTTCTCGTCCTCCTGCGCCAAGGCCGTACCACAACCCAACGTGCTGGTGATGATCAGGAACAGGATGGATAGCGGACGCTGGAGCACGGGCCTAGGGACGTTGGTTCGGTCCCTTCCAACGGCAGTCAGTGGAAAAGGTTACGGGCTTACCCTGCCCACCCCTCACGGTCCAGGCTCCGGTACTGGATGGCCTCGGCCAGGTGCTCGGTCCGGATGTCGGTGCTGCCTGCCAGGTCGGCGATGGTGCGGGCCACCTTGAGGATACGGTCGTAAGCGCGGGCGCTGAGGCCAAGGCGTTCCATGGCCTTCTCCAACAAGGCCTTGCCGGTGGCATCGATGCGGCAGATGGCGCGAAGCTCCTTGCTACCCATCTGCGCGTTGCAGTGCATGTCCTGACCCGTGTAGCGTTGCTGTTGCACCAAGCGCGCGGCGATGACCCGCTCCCGCATATCGGCGCTTCGTTCACTGGCGCGTTCGGCACTCAGTTCACTGAAAGGTACCGGCGTCACTTCGATGTGGATGTCGATGCGATCCAACAGCGGGCCGCTCACCTTGTTGAGGTACTTCTGCACCACACCAGGCGCGCAAACGCATTCCTTGTCCGGGTGGTTGTAGTACCCGCAGGGGCAGGGGTTCATGGCGGCCACGAGCATGAAGCTGGCCGGGTACTCCACCGTGAAGCGTGCGCGGCTGATGGTGACCACGCGATCCTCCAGCGGTTGGCGCAGCACCTCCAGCACCTGGCGTTTGAACTCGGGCAGTTCATCCAGGAAGAGCACACCGTTGTGTGCCAAACTGATCTCGCCCGGCTGCGGGAAGGAACCGCCACCCACGAGGGCCACATCGCTGATGGTGTGGTGCGGGCTGCGGTAGGGGCGCACACTGAGCAGGCTGTCCTCCTTTCGGAGCTTGCCGGCGACGCTGTGGATCTTGGTGGTCTCCAGCGCCTCGTCGATGTTGAGGGGTGGCAGGATGGTGGGCAGGCGCTTGGCCAGCATGGTCTTACCGGCGCCTGGCGGCCCGATGAGGATGATGTTGTGACCGCCTGCCGCAGCGATCTCGAAGGCGCGTTTGATGTTCTCTTGGCCCTTCACGTCGGCGATGTCCACCGGGTAGCTCTGGCTGCTGTTGGCGAACTCGGCAGCGATGTCGACCACGGTGGGAGCCAGCGCGGAACGGTCGTGCAGAAGGTCCACCACCTCGGTAAGGTGTTCCACGCCATAGACGGTAAGGCCGTGAACGATGGCCGCTTCGCGTGCATTGGCAGCGGGAAGGATCACCCCCTTGAATCCCTTGGCCTTGGCCTCGATGGCGATGGGCAAAGCACCCTTGATGGGCCGCACACCACCATCCAATGACAGTTCGCCCATCACCAGGAAGTGTTCGAGCATCGCGGCGGGTACCTGTTCGGTGGCGGCGAGCAGCCCCACTGCCAATGGCAGGTCGTATGCGGTTCCCTCTTTCCGGATGTCTGCCGGTGCGAGGTTGATGGTGACACCCTTTCCGCGGGGGAAGTAGAGGCCATTGTTGCGGAAGGCGGCATCCATGCGTTGCTGGCTCTCCTTCACCGCACTATCCGGCAAGCCCACGAGGAAGAAGAACGCACCATTCTCCACGTTCACCTCGGCGGTGACGATGGTGGCGTTGATGCCGAAGACGGCGCTGCCGTAGACCTTGACGAGCATGGCATGTTTTCGATCACACCCGGAGCCGCTGTGGCGTCGACCCAATGGGTCGACCTATGCGGCCAAGGGGATTGTGGATGATGTCAATGGTACCCATCGATCAAGCATTAGGGTCGCGCCGGCGCGGTTCCGCCATATCGCGTTCGATGTGATCGATGAAAGCGTGGATGACCTTGATGTGAACCTCTTGGATGCGATCGGCGTAACCGTTGTGGGGTACGCGCACTTCCACGGTGCAGAGTTCCGCGAGTTTGCCGCCGTCCTTGCCCGTGAGGCCGATGACGTGCATGTTCTTCGCCCGGGCCACCTCGGCGGCGCGTAGGACATTCGGGCTGTTCCCGCTGGTGCTGATGGCGAGCAGCACATCACCCTCGCGACCGTGGGCTTGTACGAAGCGTGCGAACACTTGCTCGAAGCCATGGTCATTGCCCACGCAGGTGAGGTGGCTTGGGTCACTGATGCTCAGGGCGGCGATGGGCGGGCGGTCGTCGCGGTAGCGGCCGGTGAGTTCCTCGGCGAAATGCATAGCATCGCACATGCTGCCGCCGTTCCCACAGCTGATGACCTTGGCGCCCTGCTTGAGGCAATAGCTCATGAAGGCGGCGGCCTGCTCCACGGCGGTGATATTGGCCGGATCGGCGAGGAAGCGCTGGAGGACGTCGGCGGCCTCGGAGAAATGCGAACGGATACGTGCTTCGGTGCTCATTGTCCCAAAGATGCATCAAAGCGGGTCGCCGCCGCGGTAGCCGATACGAAGGCGATCGCCGGTCGGATGGTCAAGCAAGTGCTTCACCACTTCAAAGAGCTCACTTACGGCGGTGTCGGTCCGTTCCTGCCGTCCCTCCAGGCGCTCCACGCGCAATTGGAGCTCAAGGTCGTTCTGCAGGAGCCGGTTCAGCCGGACGAACACCCGCATGATGCGGATATTCACCGCGATGGCCTGTTCGCTATTGAGCACGCTGGAGAGCATGAGCACGCCGTGTTCGGTGAATGCAAAGGGAGGCAGCCTACGACCTCCCCATGATCTTGATATCGCAGGTTGCGATGTCAAGTTGGCCCATTCCTCTTTCGTCAGGGCGAACATGAAATCCTCCGGGAACCGGCTCATATTCCGTTTCACCGCCTCGTTCAACCGGAAGGTCGGCACGCCATACAATACGGCCAGGTCGTGCGCCAACATCACCTTCTGCCCACGAACCCAGTGGATCCGCGCAGCGATCGCCTCCTCGGGCCATGCTTCTGCTACCATGCTCTCGACCGGTTGACGAATTATTCGTCAGGCGATCGGCGATTAATATGGCAACTTGTTGACGAAAAAACAAGAAGCGGTCTTACACGAGGCTTGTAGTACGTGGTTGATGTCAGCGACTGGCCTGCTGGCCGAGCTGCTTCATGCCTTCGATCCCGCGCTCCAAGAACTCCTTATAGTCGGACACGTCCGGGGTGTATCCCACCGGGTCGGTGAGCAATTTGCCATCAGGGCTGAGCAGGGCATAGTAGGGCTGGCTGCTGATCACAAAGGTCTCCAGCTGCACGGTGCTCCATTTGTTGCCCTTGGTCACGATGAGCTTTTGTTTACCTGTGCAGGTCACATACTCGTGTTGTTCCTCCTTGGGCAATTCGCGCTTGTCGTCCACGTACAGGGAAACGAGCACGTAGTCGTTCTCGATCAATTCCTTGACGCCATCCTTGGGCCATACGTGTTCTTCCATCTTCCGGCAGTTCACACAGGCCCAACCGGTGAAGTCGATCATCACGGGCTTACCCACTTCCTTGGCATGGGCGAGGGCCTCATCCAGGTCGTGGAAGGCTTCGGCCTTCTTGGGCAGTATCCAGCTGTACCCGGCTGGAGGCGCCAAACCGCTCATCAACGCCATCGGAGTGAAGGTGCCCGCCTTGCGGTCCACACGCAGGCCGAATGCCAAGTAGATGGTTGCGGCCGTGAAGAGCGCGATGAAGGCCCAGCGGACCGTTCCACGCGACTTCACCGGGCTGTCGTGCGGGAAACGGATGAGGCCGAAAAGGTAGAGTGTGATACCCAGCGCACATAGCACCCACACCACCATGAATAGCTCATAGGGTACGATGGACCATTGCTTCACCAGATCGGCATTGCTCAGGAACTTGAACGCGAGGGCCACCTCGGCGAAGCCCAGCACCACCTTCACACTGTTGAGCCAGCTGCCGCTGCGGGGCAGGGAGTTGAGCCAACTGGGGAAGAGGGCGAACAGCGCGAAAGGAAGGGCGAGGGCCATACCGAAACCACCAAGGCCTGCGGTCAACTGCCAAGCGCCTCCATCGGCGGTGAGCGCACCTGCGAGCAAGGAACCGAGGATCGGCCCCGTGCAGCTGAAGGAGACCAGTGCCAGGGTGAGGGCCATGAAGAAGATGCCGATGAGGCCGCCGAACTTCGAGGCCTTCTGGTCCATGCTGTTCACCCAGCTACTGGGGAGCGTGATCTCGAAGTAGCCGAAGAAGCTCACCGCGAAGACCAGGAAGATCACGAAGAAGAAGACGTTGAGCCAAGGGTTGGTGCTGATCTCATTGAAGATCTCCGCGTTCACCGAGCCCAGCACGTGGAAAGGCACGCTGAAGAGCAGGTAGATGCCCAGGATGAAGCCACCGTAGGTGAGGGCATTGCGCAGCCCCTTCGCTTTGTCCTCACTGCCCTTGGTGAAGAAGCTCACCGTGAGCGGGATCATGGGGAACACGCAAGGCGTGAGCAACGCCACAAGGCCACCGAGGAACCCGAGCAGGAAGATCCGCCACAACGAGGCCGAACCGCGCACTTCCTGTTCATCGGAGCCATCGCTCTTCACCACCGGCGCATTCAGGTCCACCGAGGCCAGCTTGTATCGGCAGTCGCCCGAAGCGGCCACCGTGTTCGAGCCGATGGTGATGGCACCGCTCGCCAAGTTCACGGTGAAGGGCACCGGATCGGGGAAGATGCACTGGCTGTCATCGCAGGTCATGTAGTTCACCACGCCCTTGACATCCTTGGCCGGATCGCTGACCACCAGCTCATGGATGAAGGAGGCGACGTGCTTGAACTTGCGCACTTGGATCCCGAACATCTCGTCCATGCCCTCCTTCATGTCCTTGCCTTCCTCCTTGGCTTGACCTTGGAACTTGGCGTGTGTGATGGTGCTGTCGAGGGTGATGCTGGTGGGAATGGGGCCATCACCGAAGCTCTCCTGCGAATAGATGTACCAGCCCTCCTGGACCGTGGCGGTGAAGCGGAAGCGCCACAACCCATCCTTCAGCTTCTCCGTGGATAGTGACCATGCCACAGGCTCTGACTCTGCTGAGAGGGTGTTAACCTCGGTGGCCCCCCCTTTGAAAGGAATGCCAGCGAATTCGACCTTTTCTTGCACAAGCAGGACCTGGAAGTAGAGCGGATCGGTGATATCGCACGCACGATCATTGCAAACCATATAGTCCAACCTACCGGTGATGGGTAGTTGCGCGTCCGTAACCTTGACACGTTGGGTGAATAAGGCGTAGCCTTTGAATTTCTTCACTTCCATGCCAAAGACGGGATCCTCGCCTTGGATGGTGTGTTCACCCGTCTCGGTGGCCTTTCCCATGGGGATAGCGTGGGCCAGCGTATCCAACGTGATGGCGGTCGGTATCGGTCCCATATCGCCGAAGTTCTGTTGCGAGTACACGAACCAACCTTCGGTGAGGTCGGCCCGGTAAACGATATCCCAAACACCTTCTTCCACCTTCATCATGCTGATGGACCACCTCACGTGTTCGGGAGGTGCCGCATGGCCAGGAAGTTGGGCGCCAGCGATCAGGGTCTGGAGAAGGGCGAAGAATGCAAGTAGGGAACGGAACTTCATGGCTTGGCGGGTTCGGCCTCGATGGTCACTTCAAAGGGCACGATCACGGGTGGTAGGCAGGTCTTGTCGTTGCATACCATGTACTCGACCTCGCCTTTCACGATGAGGGAGGTACTCGGAACCGTGGGAGATACGGTGGTGGTGAACCGAGGAGAGCCGTCATGGTAACGTACCACCATGGCGAAATTGGGATCATACTCCTCCATTGGGATAGGTTCCTGGATCGCACTGGCAGGTCCGTGTCCGGTTGATGGAAGGATGCGAACGGCGGTCGGGATCGGTCCTTCATTACCTGGGAGGACGGTGGCGTAGATGTGCCAGCCCGCATCAAGAACGGCGTCGCAATGCACCGCGACCGATCCATCGGCTTGGCGCTGGGCGGAGAAGCTCCAATGCACGGGAGGCGTGGAGGGCATCCATGCTGCCAAGAGAAGGGAAATGAGCAAGGTGTGCATCGGAGGGTACGGTCGCAAAGCTAACCCCCTCCTGACAGCCCGGTCCAAGTGCCTGTTCCGATCCTTGCGATCCTATGGGACCGCGTCCTTGTTAAGGAATGTCAATGCTCACCACCCGCGAAACGGGAATGGTGGTACCGTACTTCAGCACGATGTTATCAGGGTCGTAGGTCCAGATGGTGGTTTCCACCGCTTTGAGCCCTTGATCGTCCTGAAAGAGGATGCGGCACTTGCCATGTTCGGAGTTGCCCAATCGCGTGGCCACCTGCAGCGTGTGCAGGATGGAACGACGTTGATCCATGGTGATGGATACGGGCTCTTGTGGGAAACGCAAGGCCGGGATCTGTTCCTTGGGAATGAGGGTCGCACGGATATCCAACATGGTCGATCGTATTGGGTGGCCTGAAGATACGCTCGCCCGCTACCCCTTTCCAAGCACCTGTTGATAAAAATGACGAGGGTCAGTCAATGGTCCTGTCCACGCGGAGCACCCGTTGCGTGTTGGCAGAAGCTCGTGCCATACCGGAAGCACGTATACCACAGCACCACAGGATCCGCTCTGCATCGCACAGCACCAACGTGCGGTCCTTGAGGTGACGCGGAACCTTGGCGTCGATCAACACATCGCTTATCAGCTTGCTTCCGGTCATTCCCGCAGGCAACAGGCGATCGCCCGCGCGCCATGGTCGCACCACCAACGGCAGCACCAGGCGGTCGATATCCAACCACACCACGTTCGGACCAGCGTTGGCATCGATGTCGGAGGCATGGACGGAACGCATATCCAGCGGCATACCCGTCGGTGGTCGAAAGGGATCATGGATCGTCCATTCGCCCAGCGCCTGTTGGAATGGTACGATCAAGAATGCCTCACGATCGGCAAGTACCTCCACCCCTTCACCGGGAAAGCGCGCGCCCACTTTCCCCTGTTCCATCACCCGCACCATGTCCGCAATGCGATCGGGGTGATAGCCACGCCCTTCGAGCAAGGTGTGCAACAACACGCGAGGTGCGAGTGAGGCGCGCAGTGTGTCGAAGGTGATGCGCAATACCCCTTCGGCATCGGGACGAAGATGAGCCACCAATTCATTGATGCGTTGTTTAGCAAGGAGGTCCAGTTCGCGCGCCAGTTCAACATTCCGATACATGACCGTGCGTACCCCTGGTCTCAGGTCCTCCATCAGTGGCACCAATTCCTTACGCACACGAGCACGCAGGTATGCAGGGTCGCTATTACTAGCGTCCTCACGCCATGGAACGCGCAGTATACGCGCAGCCTCGATGATATCGGCACGCGTGCTGGTGAGCAAGGGTCTGATGAATGGACCACTACGTACGGGGATACCTTGCCAGCCGCGTGTTCCCATACCCTGCATCAGGTTCATGAGCGTGGTCTCCATCGCATCATCGGCATGGTGTGCCATGGCCAACCGCTCCGGGCCTTGATGAACAAGGCGATGGAACACCCTGTACCGGAGTGAACGTGCGGCCATTTGCACGGAAGAGTTCGATCGCTCCACCTCTACTCCCACATCCACTTCCTCCACGTGCAAAGGGATACCGAGTTCAGCACAATACGCCACCACCAGTGCACGGTCGGCAGCACTATCGGCACCTCGCAGGCCGTGGTCGATGTGAACGGCCTGGACCGGATGGCCTAGTTGATGAAGCACGGTGAGGAGCACCATGCTGTCCACACCGCCGCTTACGGCCACCCAAACAGGGGCTCCCTGTTCCAACAACGCGTGTTGGTGGATGAAGAGTCGCACGACCTCAAGCATGGCGCAGGGCATCAAGCACGGATCGGGCCTTCACCACGCACTCCTCCCATTCGGACGCCGGGTCGCACAAGGCGGTGAGTGCGCTACCGGTACGCAAGGAGGCTAGGCTCGTTCGACGATCGAACTCGATCGCACGGATCACCACATTGAGGTCGCCCGTGCCATCCGGAGCGAAGAATCCGAGCGATCCACTGAACGCACCGCGAGGGACACCTTCGGCCATTGCTATGAGTTGCATGGCGCGCTCCTTGGGCGCACCGGTCATGCTTGCCATGGGGAATGCGGAACGCACCACGTCCAAGGGCCCGGACCCGGATGCGATGGTGGCGGAGATGGTGCTCACCAGTTGATGTACACGCGGATAGCTCCGTACCCCGCAAAGCTCTCGGACCATGACGGTGCCTGGCGCAGCAACGCGCGAAAGGTCGTGTCGCATGACATCCACGGCCATCACGTTCTCACTACGCTCCTTGGCGTCACGGGCGAGTTCATCACGGAGCCGTGCGTCCTCTTCAGGATCGGAGGAACGAGGACGCGTACCCTTCATGGGCTCCCCGATCACCTGCCGATGGTCGAAGGCCAGGAAACGCTCCGGACTGGCGGAGAGTATGAAGCGATCCCCGTCGCGGTGGAACGCTGCGAAGGGTGCTTGGGACCGATGTAGGAGGCGTTGGAAGGCCGTGAATGGTTCGAGGGATGGCCAGTGCGCGAACCGTTCCACACAGTAGTTCACCTCATAGATATCACCGCGTTGGATGTGGCGCATCAAGCGATCCACATGGTACATGTAATTGGTGCGATCGGTGCGTTCTGTCCAGTGCGCGGCAAGCTCCACATCGGGGTCGAGCAGTTCGGTATGGAGGTCGTCGCGGCGCTCCTGGATCTCTTGGACATGTGCCGGGTGGACGTGCAAGTACACAACTTGACCGCGCCATTCCACTACCCATTTGGGTATCCACCATTGTGAAATGGGGCCACCGTCGGCTCTACGTGCTTCTGTCCCATCAGCGCCGATCCACTCATAGGGAAGCGCCCCAAAGGTCCAATCCATCGCACGTCCCTCCTGATCGAATGAGGGCGCATCCACAACTTCGTGCACACCAATACCCAGCACGGCACGACCCTGGTCCGCGATGCGTCGATAGAGGAATCGTTCCTCGCGAAGCAACATCGCAGGCACCACAGCCACCGGTCGGTCAAGCACTAGGGTCGTCCGCACGGGGCCAAGTTATCAGCACCGCCACTTGGGATCGGCGGCATTCTCGCACTATCTTCCCAACGCTCTTGGCGATCCGCAGATGAGTACCGCTACCCGATATGGCTCGTTCCTACTCCTCCTGATAGGGCTGAATGGTACGTCCGTGATGGCCCAGGGACGCGTGGTATTGAACGATGGCGGATGGTTGCGGATCGATGGAGGTGCTTGGCTGGTGATGGAAGAGCCCACGCCGGCAGGCATCAGTACGTCAGGTAGCGGGGGGAACATCCGGAGCGAGGGAGAGTTCAACCGGATCCGCTGGCAGATCCGCAATAATGTTGGCACCTACGTGGTGCCCTTCACCACGGCGAGTGGGGTGCGCACGCCCTTCAGCTTCGAGGTCGTGGGCGCCGGGTCGAACGAGGCGACCGCATCCATCTGTTTCTCCACCTACAATTATGGAACACTCGGTGGTACCAACTGGGATAACGACGGATACCGCCCCACGGATGTGACCCACATGCACAATTACTTCACCGGCGCGCCCTCGAACAACTCGGACCAGGTGGTGGACCGGTTCTGGATCGTGGATGCAGGAGTCGCCTCATATGGCTATGGAACCAGGCCGTCCGTCCGCTTGGGCTTCACCTACGACCCGGGTGCTGCCACTGGCGATGTGCGCACGGGCAATACGATCACCTCCACGAGTCCCCTGGCGGCTCAACGCTTCAACCCTCCTTTGGATGCCTGGGGGGATGTGCTCTTCGCAAGCACGTTCGCGCTGGGGCCTGTGAATACCGTGACGAATGTGAATGTCGGACCGAGCGATCTGTTCCGATCCTGGACGCTCTCCAATGTGGCGCAACCGCTGCCGGTGCGACTGGTAGGATTCGCGGCGGAATGTACCGAGGCACGTGTGCAGTTGACGTGGACCACTGCGAGCGAATCCGGTTCCTCCCATTTCCTGATCTGGCGAAGCTCCGATCAGGAAGCCGAGCAAATGATCGGAACCGTACCAGCCGCAGGGCACAGCAACGGAATTCGATCCTATGTATCCATGGATAACGATGCACCGGCAGGTAACCTCTACTATCGGTTGGAGGGCGTGGATGTGGACGGGAGCTCACAACTGAGTGACCAGGTCACCACATACTGTGGACACGTTGATACTCCATCGTTCACCGGCTGGTACGCTGATGGAGCACTGTTCGTGGACCATCACCTTCCCGAAGGAGGTCACTCTAGCTGGGAATTGTACAATGCAGCGGGCCAAGTGGTGGCCACTTGGCCGGTGATGGAATTGCACCCTGGGGAACACCGGACCAGACTCCCACTCCGAGGCGTGAGCACGGGTCTCTACACACTACGGGCAGGTAACCGGGACATCGGTTCAGCAGTGCGTTTGGCGATACCGTGAACGCGCTGCTCGAACAACACTCCAGCCCAAGACCATCGCCAGAGCCACTAGCGCCGAGTGGCCGATCAGGTCGCCGGTCCGGGCGTATAGCGTGAGTTCCTCGTTCATCGCAAGATCTGCGTGGAACGCAGTGGCGGTCCACCAATCCGTGGCATCATGGACCACTCCACGCTGGTCCACCCAACAAGAGATACCCGTGTTCGCGGAACGTGCGATACAGCGGCGCTGCTCGATGGCCCGAAGGGATGCGAAGGTGAGGTGCTGCACTGGGCCGGGCGAATCGCCCCACCAACCATCGTTGGTGATGATGGCGATGAGGTTGCCTCCATTGACCACATGGGCACCCACATGCTCACCGAACACCGACTCGTAACAGATGGCTGGCACCAGGGCGATGCCTGAAGCTGGGTCGTGAAGCACGCTCCGTTCCTGTTGCGTGCCCAACGATCCGCTCACCCCGCCCAGGTCCACGCTCAGCGCACTGAGCTTGCCCAGGATCGCCTCGAAAGGCATCATCTCCACACCGGCGACCAGTTTGGACTTGTGGTAGTGATGCAGTGACCCGTCGGTGGGTAGGAAAAGCGCAGCGTTGTACGCCTCGTACCAAAGTCCGGTGCCTTCGATCCCCCGTGCTGTGACAGGCAGTTCCTCTCCGTTATGGAACAGGTGGGCCGAAGACATACCGGTCATGAGCGCGGCATCGGGATGGCGTTGTTGGAATGCGCGTAACCGCGCAACGCTGGCCGAAGAACCGAGGTCGTTCTCCCATAGTCCATGTAGCACTGGCTGCGCGCTGCGCAGGTCCAATGTGGCTTCCTCCTGCAACGCGGTCTCAGGCATCACCACCAACCGGGTGCGAGGGGTGATGGCACGCTCGGCCAAGGCGAGCATGGTATCCAGTTGCACCATTGGATCCTCGTGGAACTTCTGTCCGTAGGGATCGATATTGGGTTGTACGATCACGACCTCCACGCGAGTGCCCTTCTCCGTATGGGTGAAAAAGAGGAGCAGCGAAGTACCGACCGGAACAAGGACCAAGGCCGCGAGCACAGGCCAACGTCCTCGGATCGGGAGCGCTGTCGCTGGAGCAGGATGAATGATCCGTGCGTGTACCCAGAGGACCACCGACCAGATCCACAGTGAACCGCCTAGCACACCTGTCCATTCATACCATTGCACCAATGCAGGCATGGCGCCGAACACATTCCCCATGGTGAACCACGGCCACTTCAGGTCCCATTGATGATGGATGTGCTCGAAGGCGGTCCAGGCCACCACCAAGGCCACCATTGACCACTGGTCCCCCGACCACTTCCGGACAACGCGCTTGATCCACCACGGCACCAGCATGAGCACCGAGTTCACCAGCATGGGTGAGAGGCCACTGACCAGTCGTGTGGTCAAGGGCTCGCTCACGCCGAAGAACCACCACGAGGTGGCAGCGTTCCAGGTGAGTACGGTCAGTAGGACATAGGGTACGAAAGCGCGTCCTCGGCCCTTTGTGCGCCGGTCGTGTAATACCTCGGCATGCAACAAGGGCAACCAAGCGATCAGAGCCAATGGAGCGACACCTCCGATACCCGGCCAAGCCAGCGCCCAGAGTATTCCACTCAGTACCGCCCAAGCAGCAACGTGTCGGCGAAGTAGGATACCGGATGACACGTCGGCGAAAGTAGGCGCGATCAGCGAAGCAGGTACATCTTGCCCATACCCTTTGTGAAGAACGAGGATGCGGAGGTTTCCCGCAATTCGATGTCCTCACCGTGCAGTTGTGCGATCACACGATAGAGGTATACGCCGCGCGCCAGCCTGTCCCCGAAGGAATCCGTGCCGTCCCATTCGAACTCGGTCATGTTCCGTCCCACGCGCATCGGACCCAGTTCGGCCATGCTCACCTCGCGCACCACCTTGCCCGTGATCGTCAGGATCTGGATCTTCATGTAGGTGGGTGGCTCGGTTCCGGTCACGGTGAACACGAAACGTGTACTGGTGGTGAATGGATTGGGGTAGTTCAGGACCTCGGTGATGGTGGAGCGATTGATCACTTCGAAGTTGATCTTCAACTCCCGATCGCCAGAGGCGTTGTTGCTTCGGTCATTGGCCATCACCGTAAGGGTGTGGACACCATCGGTGGCGAAGGTCGGCCGGTAGTGTATGCGGGCTTCGTTCGCCGTATTGGTGGCCGGCAGGAACTGCATGTTCTCCACACCGGAACCGGTCCTGAAGAAGAGCCGCTCCTGTGCCGATCCGGGGCGCGTGAGGTATACCCGGAACAACGCCGTATCCGCAGGTGAATCGTGGAGCAGCACGGTGTTCTCATCGTCCATGCGGATCTCGATCTCGGGTTTGGCGGACACGATATCCCCGTCGAGAATATGCATACCATCGAAGGTGACGTCGAGAATCGGGTTCTCATCATCGCCGGCCACCTCGAAGCGCAGTTGGGCGATGTTATTGAACCTGTACTGCTCGACCTGGTCGAACACGCCCGTCACCGTATCGATGGGGTTGGCTTCGATGATGATGGTGTTGGGTCCGCCAAGGCCGGTGGTGTTGAACCGGATCGTATCCAACAACGTGGTGCCAGCGAGCAAGGGCGCGTTCAGCTTGTAATGCACCCGATGTCGCTGGTTGTTGCGGTCGAGCACCCAAGCGCCCATGAGCAGGCTGTCCATATCGAAGAGGCTCACATTGTGCACGGCCACAGCGACCCGGGCTTCCTGACCTTCGAACAACTCTTCCTGCAACTGCACGAATCCAGAAGGCGGGTCGATGGCACACTCGGGAACAGGCGCGCTCAGCAATTGCCAGCGCTTCAATTGGGACGGGTCCGGAGCGTTCGCCTGGTCGTTATCGAAGAAATGCCCACGCAGACGGACCGTGGGGTAGTTTGCAGCGGAGATCAGTTGATCAAGTGGGAGGGAGTCACCCTCGGCGATCACGTTGGCCAGGTCGAACTCAGTGCCATTCGGGGTGATACCGCGGAGGATGATCCGTGTGCTATCACCGGGATCACCGCCCGAGCGCTCGTTCCAATACAGCTTGGTCCAGGCTGTAGCAGGACCAGCGACAGGAGTGGTGATCGTGCCTTGGTTGGCTGGGCTGTCCACCCAAACGGAAAGCTGCAGGAAACCAGGGTCGCCCGGAGGGAAGAGTTGCGTGGCGATGGTATCGCGGAACGAGCCAGGAACGCCTTTGCGGTAATAGAAGATGTAAGCTACGCTGTCAGTGAGTACGCTGAAATCCAATTGGGGATCGATGGTCTCCAGATAAGGCATGAGACCCGGAGCGTTCGCCGCCATACCCGCCTTGTCCAAGTAAAGCCAGGTGTAGCACAGCACATGGTCGCCATCGTCCACGGCGTTCTCCAGCATGTTCTGCATACCGGCCAGCTGCGGAGCGCTGTTGGTGAGGAACGTGAAGAACTTCCGAACGCGGGTTCCACAGACGCCGTTCTGGTTCAGGTTGCCGAAGTTGTTCTGCGGGTTCTCGCCCTGGTAGCTGGTACCCCAAGGCTCAAAGGTCCCTGGATCCACAACAGCCACGTGCCACCCGGCCACATTGCCACACCCGTTGTAGTCCTGGGGCTCAAGGTCGATCGACCATTCGGTGTAGGGGGAATAGACGCTGTCATGCACCTGCGCGCGAATGTTCCGCTGTCCGGTGAAGAAGTCGAGATCGCGCTCCGGCCGGTCATAGACGATGTTGGAGTACGTATTGTGCTTGAACTGATGGTAATGCGCTTGGCCCCAACCATGCTTGCCCGGGATGTACTGGAAGGAACGCTCATACCAATTGAAGCTGCCATTTCCGGTGCTGTCGATACTGCAGCGCCAGAAGAACACGGTGCTGTCCACCTGGCTGTTCAGTGCGTAGATGTTCTGCGGGGTCCAGGATACCACACCACCGGGTGCTGTGATGGATGTGGTCTCCAACAAGGGACTATTGAACAGGTCCGTGGTATCGATCTGGAACAAATAGACCCGAGGGGCTGCGAACGGGTCACCCGTGCTTGCGCGCAGGGGTTGCACCGGATCGGGCACGATAGCGAAGTCATAGGGATAAATGGGTATGAGGTCGCCGGAAGTGATGAAGAGCGAACTGGTCGTGCCATTGTTGGTATCGTTCTCCAGCTCATCCACTTCGTCCGGGTCGAGGTCGACGGCAACACGCATGGTGTTGATGCCCTGACCCCCACTCTGCCCGCGCGTTGGTACATTGAAGTAGGCCGTATCACGTAGATACACGTCCTCGATCACCGTGGAATACTCCTCTGCCGCGACGAGCCCTGGATTGGACCGCTCAAGAGTGACACGCACCGGACCATTGATCGCCTTGCCGATGTTGGTGATCACAGCCTTCACTTGGAACGTGTCGGCATCTGCCGTTACCGGGGATGGGTCGTAGTAGACATCCTCATCGCTCACGGTATAGTCAGGCTTGTCGAAGGAGTTCAGTACGATGGTGGGATCGCCTTGCAGGGTGAAGGTGTGCGCAGTATGCAGGGTGTTGAGGTTGTAGCTGTTCTGCATCACCTGGTTCACGGCATACTTCATGTGCTCGCCGATCCCCTTACCGTGATTCTCACGGGAGAAGCTGCGGTAGAACGCATTGGAATAGTCCATCAAATAGGGCGCCGAGGCCAATTCCGTGGTCGCCAGGAACCCAATGGGACCTGTATTGGGAGCCAGCACCCATCCCTCACCCTGACTGAGCCGGTTGTTCTGGTGGATATTACCGATGTAGCATGAATTCCCGATCACCAAGGGATGCTTACCGTTCCACTGATAGTTCACCGGATCGTCGATGGTGATATCGAAGCTCGATGCGTAGGCATGGGCCAGGAAGGTCATGAGCGTCACCCCCTCCTGGATCAAGGTGCGGACACTATCAGCGCTCGCGGACTGGAAGGTCTCCGAGGAACTCTTCCTGAAGGTGGATACCGAACCTCCGAAGCTGGTATCCACAGCCACCGCCTTGAGACCATTGAGGTAATTCACGAATCCGCCCGTCTCTCCCGGGTCGAACCCTCCGGCGAAATGCAGGATGTTCTTCATCCACACCCCAGGTGTTTGTGACTCCAGTGCCTGGACCTTCGCCAAATAGGCGAGTACCTCATCGGGTGTGTACACGCTCAATCGACCCACTGGGATCTCGACCACTGTTGGATCGAACCGCAATCCGATGGTGAAGGCCACATCCGAGGCAGGGTGCCCGAAGGTGGGCACAAGGCAGGTCTGGTAAGCCCCGGCCGCATCCGGCCGGATCCCTGGTACGAACTGGTTCACGGTCACGTTCTGTACGGACTTACCGATGAGGAACAGGGCCTTGGGTGAGGTCGCCCAGGAATCAAGCAGATACCGGCACCATCGGCGAATGGCGAATGCATGCTTCGGCACACCACCACCGAACTGGTCATACAGTTCATCCACATCGACCAGAACGGTATTGTATGGATTACGTATCGAGATCTCCCGATAATTTGCGTAGGCCTGCGCAGCGCTCATCAGGCTTTCGTGGGTCACTATGAGCATGGCATCGTTCACCTCGTTCGCGAGGAAATCGGTGAAGAAGCCCGTGCCATTGACGGGTGTCAGTGAGGTAATGGGAAGGACACTTTCCTGCCCGAAGACGATCGCCTTGGTGAGTGCGCTATCGGGATGTGCTTTGAGCAAGGCTTTCCACCGGGCGCCGGCAGCTGTGGGGATCACGCGCCGCACCGTGTCCCCGTAAGCATGGATGACCGGTGTACCGGCCAGGTTGCTGAAATCCACGTGCAGGAAGCCATCCTCGTCCAGATCCGGTAGCTCCATGACCTGTTGGGGGTCATTGTCCATGTGGAACATCTTCGCATAACGGATGGAGGCGCTCGCTATCGCTTGCTGATCGGCATAGGTGGGCAGGAAGGATCCGATCTGACCGGGTGCGAAAAGATCACGCATCACCCTGAATCGTACCACCGTATTGGCGGCTATGTTCGCTAGGGGAGCTTGAAAGACATTGTGGACCACCTTGAAACCACTGTAGATGGTATCGGCACCAAGAACACCTGGCGCAGCTCCATAAACGATCTTCACGTGATGGTCCGGAAGCGACCCACCAGGATTCGCAGTGCCGACCACCGTGGCACGTATGGTCGCATCCGGCGGGTTGGGGCCTGTGTATTTTCGTGGAGCAGCGATGGTCAGCTGTCGGTCCACGGAATCAGTGGTGAGGTTGGTCACATTGGAGTCATACCAGCCCTCTCCTTCCACATATAGGCCACTGCTCGCACCGTACTGGCCAGTAGGCCCCAGGAAGTAACGGCCTTGCCTTCCCAGACCAACTTCGCCCCAGTAATAGGGCACCACCGGGTAGGGCGTATGGTCCAAAGTGGGCTGAGCAACGATATGATGCTTGGCTACGTCGGGATCATCGTCCCATGTGAGGTAATAGCGGATGGTGTCGTTGACGAAACTGTAGTACGGATTCCCGGCCATGGTCGGCGACGGATACATCAACTGGTCCAGCCAGGCGTCGTTCTTGGAAACCTGGAACTCGATGAAATCCGCTTCATCGAACGACCCATCAGCCTCTCCTTCCACGTAGATCGCGACCGGCTTCTCGCGGCTGAAGAGCATGAGGTCGCGGGGATCCACGGTACCTGCCGGAAAACCAGCGGCCAACAAGGTGGCCCGGTCGATACGTCGCATACCGTTCTCGACCACGTCGAACCGCCAATACCTGCGCTCATGGTCGATCCATTCATTGCCATAGGGCAACTGTGCCGCCGATACCAGCGCGTAGGAGCCGAACAGTAACGCGAGTAGGGTTCTGATCATGAAGCGGTCCGCTTGAAGATGTCGAACTTGATGGAGAAGATGTTCGAGTACAGCGCGACGCTGTTATCCCCGATATCGGTAAGTGCGTAGTCCAAGGAGAAGCTCTTGATACGCAAGCCCAGTCCGATGTTCGGCTGCAAGGAGAGTTGTTTGTCATCGGAGATATCCGTGACATACTGGATATTGCTCAGACCTGTCCGCACATAGAAGATGCGCGCATAGCCCAACTCGATGCCCAACCGCGGATCCGCACTGAGGGTACCGCTCTGGATCAAGGTATTGCGACGACCGTCGAACGTATTCTCCAGTTCCAATGCGGCAATGAGGTCGAACTTCTCCCCGAACTTGAACTCCCTTGCGGCCCCTAGCATCAACCGGGGCAAGGTCACTTCCACGCTGTTCTGCGGCAATTCATTCCCGGTCTGAGTGAACACATCGATGGTCCGCTGGTCGATGGTGTAGCTCCACGCATTGAAGGTGCCGGTCACATCGCGAGCCACGGCGGAGAACCGCCACTGGTCCAGATCGTATTGCGCACCAGCATCCAGCCCGAAACCCCAAGCCTTGCCGAATTCACCGACGCGGCGATAGATCACCTTGGCGCTACCACCCAGCCGCAAGCCGGGCACCTTGAGTTTCCGTGCATAGCTCACGATGAAAGCGTGGTCCGCCGAACTGAATGAGGTGATGCGGTCGTAATCGATGTTCCCGGAGGGGTCGATGAGGTCGATGGTGTTCGGGATGTTATCGATCCCGAAGCGCACGAACGTGAAACCGATGGTGCTGTTCTCATCGATGGGCTTGGCCAAGCCGACGTGGTCGTACTTGGCTATTCCAGCGAAGTACTCACTGTGCATGGCGCCGATCTGAAGGTCGCCTTTCACGCCCAATAGACCCGCAGGATTCCAATAGCCGCTGGTCACATCATTCACCACACTGGTATAGGCACTGCCCATGCCCAACGCACGCGCTCCCACGCCGATGGCCAGGAACTCATTGCTGTACTTGGGGGCGTCCTGGGCCATGGCACCAACCGCCATGAACATACCCGATGCCATTGCAACCAGACTGCGTGCTCCGCTCAAGGTCTTCATTCTGTTCTGTATTGACGCAGCTACTAACTCCTGGTGGCCTCCTTTATTGCCTCGAATTTAACCAACTTCGGCCCCGATGGCACGGCTACCCCGGATCCCCGACCTGTTAACGACGGCGAACCTAGCCTGTGGCATGGGCTCCATCCTGCTTGCCTCCCAAGGACAACTAACATGGGCATGTTGGCTGGTGTTCGCCGGGGCGTTGTTCGATGTGTTCGATGGTTTGGCGGCCCGGGCATTGGGTGGTGGTTCACCCCTGGGAGCCCAATTGGACAGTCTGGCGGACATGGTGACCTTCGGGGTGGCGCCGGCGTTCGCTCTTTTCGCGAGCGCACTTGAACCATCCGGACGAGGTTGGCACATCACGGTCCATCCCGCCCTTTCCGCTCCGATGGACCTTTTGAGCTGGCCTACCTTCACCTCCGCGATCGTTCTTGCCGTCGCATCGTGCTGGCGCTTGGCCAAGTTCAATTTGGACACCCGACAGGCCAGTGGGTTCCTCGGTCTGCCCACTCCCGCCAATGGCTTGTTCTGGGTATCGATGGTACTGGGCTCCACGGGTGTTGCAGTGCATCCCGGCCCTGGCCATGACCTGATCATCAACGCCACCCGCGGTCTGCTGGACCACCCGTACGCGCTGTTGGGCCTTTCCTTGGCGCTCGCCGCCCTCATGCTCTCCGAACTTCCACTGCCCTCCCTGAAGTTCAAGCACTTCAAGTGGAAGGGTAACGAGGCCATCTACCTGCTCTTGAGCACTGGGGCCTTGTTGGTAGCGCTCTATGGCATCATGGCCGTGCCACTGATCATGCTCCTATACATCCTCAGCCCGCTGTGGGGACGGATATTCCCGAAGGTGTAGTTCGCAGTTTCAGTTGTCAGGCTTCCGATAGCTAAGGGAACTGATCAGGGCTCCTCGGCGGAACCTCCTGTATGCGTGTTACCTCGAGGGCGCGGCACCACGCTCCAAAGGGCGCCCGCCCCGCCTGACAACTGACAACTGCGAACGGCCAACTGAAAACCCGTTACCATCTTTGCACCCATGAAGAACTTCCGTGCCTCCATCGATGTCATGCCCCACGACAACTTGCTGGACCCTCAGGGCAAGGCCGTTTCAGGCGCTATGGGCAACCTCGGACTGCCCGAGATCCACGGCGTGCGCATCGGCAAACACATCACCCTACAGGTGGAGGCCAAGGACAAAAAGGCCGCGGAGATGAAGGTGGACGAGGCCTGCAAGAAATTGTTGGCCAACCAGATCATGGAGAAGTACAGCTTCTCGGTCGAAGAGGCCTGATCCTGGGCTCCACGGTCTTCGCTCGCGGGTCCACGACCTACGTAATGCTTCACTGCACTTTACGGCGCAGCACGAAATTGCGGCCCAGGTACTTCTCCCGCACCTCTGCATCCCCCGCCAGTTCCTCCGCTGTTCCCTGTTTCAGGATCCGACCTTCATAGAGCAGATAGGCCCGATCCGTGATACTCAACGTTTCCTGCACGTTGTGATCGGTGATCAGGATACCGATGTTCTTGTCCTTCAACTTGGCCACGATGCCTTGGATGTCCTCCACAGCGATGGGGTCGACACCGGCAAAGGGCTCATCGAGCAGAATGAAGCGGGGCTCTGTAGCCAGTGCCCGGGCGATCTCGGTGCGTCGCCGTTCGCCGCCGCTGAGCACATCGCCCATGTTCTTCCGCACATGTTGTAAACTGAACTCGTCCAGAAGCTCCTCCAGCTTCCGCGCCTGCTCGGTCCTTGACTTGTCGGTCATCTCCAAGATCGCACGGATGTTGTCCTCCACACTGAGCTTGCGGAACACACTGGCCTCCTGCGGAAGATAGCCGATCCCTTTCTGGGCCCTTCGATACATGGCCAGGTCGGTGATGTCCTCGTTATCCAGGTAGATGTGTCCTTCATTGGGCTTCACGAGCCCTACGATCATGTAGAAGCTGGTGGTCTTGCCCGCCCCGTTCGGCCCTAGGAGTCCAACGATCTCGCCTTGCCGCACCTCCACGCTCACACCGTTGACGACGGTGCGTTTCTTATATCGTTTGAAGATGGTATCGGCGCGCAGCATGATCAGAAGTTGAAGAAAAGCTTGGCCCGTAAAGCGAAGGGCGCCGTATTGGCGTGGTCGTTGTACCGCAATCGCCAGATCACGTCAAAGCGTAACACCTTCAGGATGTTCTCCACCCCGGCGCTCGCTTCCATGAACGGTCCATTGTACAACGAATACATGTCTTCCAGTAACAAGAGCTCTTGGCCATGCTTGCCGTCCAGATCGCCTGCCACGGCCTTGAAGGTGGCCACCTCCCGCCACTTCAGGCGACGCATCAAGGGGATACGGTTCAGGAAGAGGCCTTCGAAGTGGTGCTCGGCGGTCACCTGCACGTATCGATCACTGATGAATTCGAAGAAGTTCATGGTATTGAAGGCAGCATCGTCCAGGTAGAAGGTCTCATTACCACTGTGTATGATGAGCAACGGGTAGGGCAACGTCCCGTAGATACGACCGCCCTCCACCGTGGTGCGGGTCCACCCTACTGCTCCAAGTTGCCAACGCTTGTAGATGCGGCCGACCACCTTGGTGTATTCGTAGTCGCTCTCCAGGATGTCAGGTGCCCCATAGGCCAGGTGCAATTCCAGGGTGGGGAACTTATTGAAGCCCACGGATACCCGATCGAATTCACCGCTCACATATTTCTCGCGGTAGGCGAAGCGGGTGTTCAGGCTCAGCTCGGCCGTCCGTATGCTTCCCACCGTGGTCAGCCGGGGCACCTCGTCGAACACCACCTTCTCATAGGCAAGTTCACCCAACGCTTGTAGTGTGCGATACCGCACCATCACCTCGTTGGTGAATCCTGCGAACCACTCCCGCTCCAGACTGACATTCCATTCCTCCACATCGGTGAGTTTCGTGTTGGGATTCCGCCGGAAGACGCTACCAAGCAGGTTGTCGTTGCGGAAAGCGTTCACGCTTTGACCGAGCTGTTCCACGTCGTGTTTGTAGGAGGCCCGATAGAGTAGTCGGGGTTCCTTGCTGATGAACCCACGCGTGGCCAAACCGAACTTGAAGCGTTCGTCAAGGAACCCGTACGCGCTATAGCCCTCGAATTCCACCCAGGTGCTGAAGCTGTTGCTGGTGCGCCCGCCCAAACGCAGGCGCATTCCTTCCACCGGATTGAAACTGACCGTGGTGAAGTAGGGCCCCAGTTCGACCTTACCCCGCTCGTAATAACCCGTGACGATGGTGCTCACGATATCCACGTAGGTACGGAACCGTGGTATCGTCTTCATGGTGTCCACCATCTCATAGATGGCGAGTTCCTTGGCCGAGAGTTGTTCATGGCGCTGGGTGTCCCAATAATCAGCGCCGAGGCTCAAGGGGTCGATCTCCACCACCACTTGGTCAACACCGGCGTAGAACGCATCATCCTTGAGTTGGTTGATCACAAAGTCGCGGTAGGTGGCCGTGCGTCTGCCATAGAATCCCTGTACAGCGTTCTTGTTGCGCTCCCCGGTGTCCTTGATCACGTTCAGGTCCACCACGAGCTCGTCCCGTGTGAGCATCCAAACCTCGTCGGCCACCAGGTCGTATTGCTGCTTCACCCAGAAACCCTGAACGAAATTGAGGTTGGCGCCTTCGGCGATCCCCGCTTCGATCCGATGCACGGCATAGGTGGTATCATTGATCCACATCTCACCCTTGAAAGCAAGTTCCTGCGGCCGCTTGGGCTTGAACTCCAACTTATAGCACCAGTGGTTTCCCACGAAGTTGCTGTCCGTGAGGAAGTAGTCATAGAAGGCACGGCCACCATCGGCTATGGGGCTGATGAAGTTCTTGCCGAACACCACGAGGTAATTGTCGTAGATGTTCACGTTCTGGTACATATCACCCATGAACTGGCTCACGCTCTCATTCTCGATGCCGCTCACCTTGGTCCCACGTATGTACTCGCGTTGCGCCTTGGGCTTCTGCCGGTAATACACCTCGCTGATGCTTTCGGTCATGAAGATCGGCAGGTAGGGCTTGGCATCCGTGCTGTCGATGTTGTCGAAGATGAAGGCGAATGGCTTGAACAGTTTCTTTTGAGTGAACTCCTCGGTGATGTTGTTCAGATCGAACTCGATCTTGTTATAGGCATCATATTCATAAGCCTCCAACTTCTCCCGGTTGTTCACCGGCTTGTTCTGCACCACACGACGCAGGATCGCGAACGCTGGATTCTCATCCGATGGTTTGATGACCACTTCGGTGAGTTGGACCTTACTGGGCGCCAGCGCGATGTTGATGACCTGGGCCTTGTCCTTACGGACCGGCAGCGCGCGCGACACGTAGCCCACCGACGATACCCGGATGGAATCCGTGGCGTAGTAGGTATCGATACCATACTGGCCGAGAATATCGGTGGTGGTCCCGATACGGCTGTCCACGAAGGCGATATTCACGAACGGAAGGGTCTCGCCCGTGGTAGCATCGGTGACCACGCCACTCACCTTGGTGGTCTGCGCATGGATCAGCGCAGGGAATGCACCGCAAAGGAGGATCGATCCAACGAACCAACGGACCGAGGCCATCATACCGGTTGACGCGTTAAAGTACCACTGGTCACCTGTCCGGACTTGGAGCGGACGGCCCTTGCGGAAACCAGTATGCTGAACTCGTAGAGCACCATCAACGGCCCAGACACGATCAACTGGCTCACCACATCCGGAGGCGTGAGAATGGCCGCGATGATAAGGATCGCTACGAAGGCGTGTTTGCGGTAGGTGCGGAGGAATTCCGGTCCCACGATACCCGCCTTGGTCAGGAACAGGATGACAAGAGGCATTTCGAAGACGATCCCGGTCCAAAGGGTCACGGAAGTGATCATTGCCACATAACTGTCCAAGGCAACAGCATTCTGCACCGAGCCGCTGACCTGATAGGCGCCGAAGAACTGGATGCTTAGAGGAGCCAGCATGTAATAGCCGAAAAGGACCCCGGTCAAGAAAAGGACCGTGGCAAAAGCCACCACACCGCGCAAAGACCGTCGTTCGGTGGGGTGCAGACCGGGACCCACGAAGCGCCACATCTCCCATAGCACGTAAGGAAAGGCTATGATGAACCCGGCTACGAAGGAGACGATCAAGTGGGTGAAGAACTGCCCGCTCATGCTGATGTTCTGAAGCGTGAAGCCGAGCTCACTGGCACATAGGGCCTCTCCCATTCCCAAGCGGTGGCCCAACGCACAGAATGCCCTATACGTGATGAAGCCAGGTTCCTTCGGGGCCAGGATCACCTGATCGAACAGGAAGTCCTTCGCTATGAATGCGGCCACCATGGCCACCACGATGGCAATGGCCGAGCGCACGAGGGTCCAGCGGAGCTCCTCCAGATGCTCGAGGAAGGTCATTTCCTGACCGGACTGTGGCGGGGACAAAAGGAGGGGTACTAGGGCACCAAAGATAGACGGTCATGCAGGGTGTCCCGGGGCACGGTACTCCAGTTATCAACGGCCGCCACCGGCAGGACCCGTCGGGTGTGGCACCCCTGTCTTTCACAAAATTTGCAGGTTCCAATTGCACTCCGCACCGTACATTTAAGCGTTCAAAACTCCTTGGCACTGCTCCTGCCGCACTTACGCAATGATCCACGTCGACCTCACACCACGCGAAGCCCTCGAACAGTTCTTCGGATTCGATAAATTCAAAGGGGAACAGGAATCCATCATCCAGAGCGTGCTGGATGGACGGAACACCTTCGTCATCATGCCTACCGGAGGGGGCAAAAGTCTCTGCTATCAACTGCCTGCTCTGATGATGGAGGGCACGGCCATCGTGGTCAGCCCGCTCATCGCCCTGATGAAGAACCAGGTGGACGCCCTGCGCGGCTTCAGCGATGAGGAGGGCGTGGCCCACTTCCTGAATAGCTCCCTCACGCGCAACGAAGCCATGAAAGTGCGCCAGGACATCACTGAGGGCCGCACCAAGATCCTTTACGTAGCGCCAGAATCGCTCACCAAGAAGGAGAATGTCGAGTTCCTTACGGATATCAAGATCAGCTTCTTCGCGATCGATGAAGCGCACTGCATCAGCGAGTGGGGCCATGACTTCCGCCCTGAGTATCGGCGCCTGCGCACCATCTTCGATGAGATCAAGCGCGTACCGGTCATCGCCTTGACAGCGACTGCCACTGAAAAGGTACAGGAGGACATCCTCAAGAACCTCGACATCCCCGATGCCAAGGTTTATAAGGACAGCTTCAACCGACCTAACCTCTATTACGAGATCCGCCCCAAGAAGGACGTGGGCCGGGAGATCATCCGCTTCATCAAGCAGCACGAGGGGCGTAGCGGCATCATCTATTGCCTCAGCCGCAAGAAGGTGGAGGAGATGGCCGAGATGCTCAACGTCAATGGCATCAAGGCCTTGCCCTACCACGCTGGCATGGACGCCCACCAACGCGCAAGCCACCAGGACCAGTTCCTCATGGAGCAGGTGGACGTGATCGTGGCCACGATCGCCTTCGGAATGGGTATCGACAAGCCGGACGTGCGCTTCGTCATCCACCACGACATCCCCAAGAGCTTGGAGAGCTACTACCAGGAGACCGGGCGCGCGGGTCGTGATGGAGGAGAAGGCAAGTGCATCGCGTTCTACAGCTACAAGGACATCGAGAAGCTGGAGAAGTTCCTTCAGGGCAAACCCGTGGCCGAACAGGAGATCGGCAAACAACTACTTGCCGATACGGTCAGCTTCGCTGAGACCAGCATGTGCCGCCGTAAGTTCCTCTTGCACTATTTCGGTGAGCAATACGATGATACCAAATGCCAGAACGGCTGCGACAACTGCGCCAACCCGAAGGAGCAGTTCGAGGGCAAGGCCGATCTGGCCCTGGTCTTGAAAGCCGTTAAGGAGAGCAAGGAGCGGCACCGGGCCAAATTCATCTGTGACCTCATCACCGGCACGGAGACCAGTGAGATCAAGAACTACAAGGGCGACAAGTTGAAGGTGTACGGGGAAGGTTCCGATAAGGATACCCACCACTGGATGGCTGTGGTACGCCAGGCCAATGTGGGCGGATATCTGCACAAGGATATCGAGACCTATGGCAACCTCAGCCTGACCGAGGCTGGGAAGAAGTTCCTGGCGAAGCCGACGTCCATCAAGTTCGTGAAGGAGCGCGACTACAGCGATTTCGAGGGAGGTGGCGAGGATGAACCCATCGCTCGGGGAGGCGCTGCGGCCGATGAGAAGCTCATGGTCATGTTGAAGGACCTGCGTCGAAGCCAGGCCCAGAAACTGAAACTTCAGCCTTGGGTGCTGTTCGGTGATCCTTCGTTGGAGGAGATGACGATGCGCTATCCCGTGACCATCGAGGAGCTCACCCAGGTGAGCGGCGTTGGACCCGGTAAGGCCCAGAAGTTCGGGAAACCCTTCGTGGACCTCATTGCGCGGTATGTGGAGGAGAACGACATCGAGCGCGCCGAGGAAGTGACCGTTCGCTCCGTGGTGAACAAGAGTGGCAACAAGGTCCACATCATCCAGAACATCGACAAGCGCCTACCGCTCGACGCGATCGCCAAGGCCCGCAACCTAACGATGGATGCCCTGCTCACCGAACTGGAGAGCATCGTACAAAGCGGCACCAAGCTCGATATCAACTACCACCTGAACGATGTCTTCGAGCCGGAGACCTTGGAGGAGATCATGGACTACTTCCGCGATGCCGAGTCGGACGACATCGAGGCTGCGCGCGTGGAGTTCGACAGCGATTACAGCGAAGAGGAGCTCCGTATGGTGCGGTTGAAGTTCATGAGCGAGGTGGCGAACTAAGTATGCACCGGACCAAAGACACCGAGCATGGGACGTATGGTGATGGTAGTAGGCTTGGTCGCACTATTCCTCGGATGGGTGCTTTACCGGGCGCTGGTGAAACGCGACCTTAAGGAACACCGGGGCACCTTGACCCTTGGGCTCATGTTCTTAGGCATCTGGGGAGGGTTATATTGGTTGCTGTGGGCGTAGCTGGACGCTGAACACCCATGGGTCCCAACGAACTCAGCCTTGTCGCCAAGCACGTGATGAAGCTGCTGGTGGAACGGCGCTACGATGAACTCGAACAGGCCACCGGAGGTGTGCGCTTGAGCGCTGATGCCATGATGGATGCCGTGGAGGACATCGGAGCACCTTTGGTGATGCCACCTCCGACCGTGTGGAGCAACCTACAGGTGACCGCCGTGCGCAACTGGCCCGGCGCGTTCTCCGTGCACGTGGACCTTTACACCGCCCTCGGCCGATCCACGCATGTGGTAGAGATGACCGTGCACGAGAAGAACGGAAGGCCGGTGATCGAGCTGGACGATATCGTGCACCGGTGAACGCGGTCAGCGCAGTTCGCTGAGCGCCCCAGCGGCCATCAGCCCGGCACCCAGCACCATCGCGTTCTCGTCCACGTCGAACTCCTCGCGGTGCAAACCGGATCGACTCCCGGGCACATCCGGGTTACCCGTACCAAGGCGGAAGAAGCAACCGGGCATCACATGCGTGTAGTACGCGAAATCCTCGGCACCCATGCGGATGTCCATGTCCACCACGTTCTCCGCACCTACATAATCCACGGCCACTGCTCGGATGCGGGCGTTGAGCTCGGGATCGTTCTTCACCACGGGTGATCCCTTCACCAGCCGGAAGTCCAGTTCACCACCCATGCTGCGCACCAGTTCGCCGGCCATGCGTGGTAAGAGATCATGAAGCTCGGCTCGCCACCCTTCATCGAAGGTGCGGAGCGTGCCATCGATGGTCACCTGATCGGGGATGATGTTCGTGGCGCCGTTGGCGATGACCTTGCCGAAGGACATGACCATGGGGCGACCGGGCTTGTTACGTCGGCTCACCACCTGTTGCAGGCTGACCAGCAGGTGTGCAGCGATGATCACGGGATCGATGCAGAGGTGTGGGGAACCCGCATGCCCACCGAGTCCTTTCACCGTCAGGTACATCTCATCCGCTGCGGCCATGAACGGGCCACTACGGAAGCCGAGCATACCGGAGGCCAAGTTCCGGGGTCACGTGTTGGCCCAGGATACCCGAAGGCTTGGGATCATTGAGCACGCCTTCCTTCACCAGTAGCGAAGCGCCACCAGGCTCCTTCTCCTCGCCGGGCTGGAACACGAGCATCACCGTGCCGCTCCACTCCTTGCGTAGGCGATGCAGTGCGATGCCCGCACCAAGGACCATACTGGTGTGCACATCGTGCCCGCAAGCATGCATCACGCCGGGCACGGTACTGCAATAGCCGGGCTTGCCCACTTCCTGGATGGGCAGGGCATCGAGGTCCGCGCGGAGCGCGAAACAGCGCTCGGAAGGTGCGGCCTCACCCTTCACCACTGCGATGACACCGGTACCAGGCGCATCCGAAGTGAGCTTCCCCACTCCCTTGCGGGTGGCGATGCCTTCCCCGCGTAATACCTCGTCCACGAAGGCTGCGGTGAGGTGCTCGTGGAAGGAGAGCTCGGGGTGGCGGTGCAAATGCCTGCGCCAACCGATCATGGTGGGCTGCAGCAGCGCGAGTTCGTGTTTGATGCGATCGATCACTTGTTCAGAAGGAGCTTGAAGGACGCGAGCAATAGGATGACCCCGAAGATCTTGCGCAGTTGATCGACCGGAAGGGCCAGTGCCCACTTGCCACCGAAGTAACCGCCCACCACGAAGGCAGTAGCGATCACACCCACCACCTTGGGATCGATATGACCAGCCTTGTAATAATCGCGAGCAGCGAGGAACACCACCGGTAACATCAGCACCGCCAGACTGGTCCCCTGCGCTTGGTGCTGTGAATAACCGAGCAACCACACCATCGCTGGAACCATCACCAAGCCACCGCCGATGCCTACCAACCCGCTCAGCATTCCCGCCACCACACCGATCACCACCAACCACACCACCACCTGCGGACCCATGATCATCAGATGTCCAAGCTCAAGGAGAAGTGGAACACTTGTGGCAACACCACACCGTCATCGATACCCCAAGCCCAGTCGGCGCGCACAAAGTAGCCCAGTAGGCGGGTGCGCAGACCGAAGCCATAGCTACCGATGATGGGTTCGCGTTGGCTGTCGATGGTGATGCGCAAGGGATTGCGATCCACCACCACCTGATTGAAGGTGTTCTCCTCGGAGTACGGATCGGGGCCCGTCCACGCGGCACCCACATCGCCGAAGGCGGTCACCTGCAAATGGTTGAGGAAGTCCGAACGGATGGGCCGGTTCACCAGGTAGCGGATGATAGGCACACGCAGCTCCGAATTGAACACCCCGAAACTCGAACCATTGCGGGCATTGTAGAAGAAGCCGCGCATGGGCACCGACATGGTCTGGTAGAAGTAGTTCTGGGTAAGGTCGATGGGGATGGAGTTGTCCACCTTGGCGAACAGCCAATTGTCCACGCCGCCCAGGAAGTGGATCACCTTGCGGCTACCGAGGGAGGCCGCGCCAGCGAGACGGTTCACCCAGATGAGATCACGGTGGATCTTCTGGGAATGGCGCAGGTCGAGACCCACCACCTGCATGTCCCCTTCTTCAGTGGGCTGTTGGTAGTACTCACCGAAGACCTTGAGCCTCCAACCGGTCCATAAGTTCAGGCCACGCGGCATGGAACTGTCGTACACGTATTCCAGCTTGCCACCCACCATGTGGTCCGTGCCGTTCGGGATCCGCAGGCTGAGTGGGTCGATGCTCTGTTGCACATAACGATCGTTGCGGTACATCACCGAGGCACGCAGGCTGGCCAATTCACTGAAGGGCCAACTCACCTGATAACGCACGTTGTGGGTATGTGCCTTGATCACACCCAGCTGATCCACGCTTTGGAAGGCCTGCCGTTGAAAGGAGATGCGCTTGTCCAGCCGTCCTTTCAGGTTCTCGTAGGCCAGGAGGTAATCGTTGTTGTTCAGGTCCAGGGCCAAGCGGAAGCCACCCAGTATCCGGTGGTCCTCGAACAGGTCGCTGGCGCCCATGCGCGTAAGGCCGCTCAACCCGGGATTCAGTGATCCCGGACCGGTGAAGGGTTGGTAGAACTGATTGCTGAAGCTGTTGTCCACCTGCGTCACCACCTGATCGATGGTGAAGTTGATGTTGTAGTTGCGCTGGTCCGGGTAGGTGAAGGGAAGGACCACCGTGGTGTCCGCTGCGGCCGTCAGTGCGGGTGATGGACGGGTCGATGGCTTGCCCTTGGGCGGCGCCGTCCCGTTCAATTCATCCAGGAACACATAATTCCGTATGTCCACGGCATCGGGGCCGCTCGGGCGAGGCACTTGCGGGTCCACCTTCACCACGGGGCTCATCACACCATCCTTTTCCTCCATCGATCGCACCGTGGTCACGTCGCCTGTGGTCGATCGCGGGTTCAGCGCCACCCGACCATCGCTGGTGCGTCCGCTCCGGAACTCATACCGCCCGTTCACCACCTGTAACTGCGTGAATCGCCCCCTACGCGGATCCACATGATGCTCCAAGATGGAACGACGCAGGTCGGTAAGCCGTTCCTCCACCGTGAAGTAGCGGTAGTGGACGGTGGTATCGATATGGCTCACCACACTGTCGTAGCGCACCAGGAAACGATTGAGCAGACCATCCCCATCGCTCAAGAAGGTGTAGTTGGCACTGTCGAAGCGAGCGGGCTGTAGCTCGTTCACCAACGGGGTATTGGTCAAGCGGGTGAGCAGGCGCGAGCGGGAGACCACGTCCAGGAGGAAGATGTCCTTCGTTCCGTTCACCAAGGCCACGTCCGCGTTCGTCCGGAGGGTATCATCCGTGCGATCGCTGCTGAAGATCACGCGCTGATCGTCGTCCACGAATCGGGCATCCAGGTCATCGTACTGGTCATCGGTCAGCTGCTCCTGCCTGTTGCCGATGACGTAATACAGGTAGAGGTCGGTCCTCCCATCGCGCACGCCGCTGAACACCATGTTCCGACCGTCCTTCGAGTAGTCCATGGAGAGGATCTTCTCCAACTGGAACACATCCTTCTCGGTGGTCTTCCGGTCGTCCAAGGTGTAGGTGCGCAACTTCAACTTCCCCTTGCGCTCCACCGCGTAGCTCAAGGCCTGGCCGGTGGGGTGCCACGCGATCACGGGATAACTGCGGTCCACGATGCGGTCCAGCTTCTTCTCCCCTTTCACGATGCGCGTGAGCTTGCCGGTGGCCGATTCCAGGATCCAGATCTTGTACTGCCCCAGTTCATTGCTCACCCAGGCCTGGTAACGTCCGTTCGGACTTTCCTTGAACTGGCTGTATGTACGCTGTTTCTTCGTGCGGATGGGCAGAGGCTCCTGGCTGGCCACTTGGCGGGTGCGGTCCTCTTCCAGGAAACGGCTCCGGTAATGATCCTGGCATTCCTGTGCGAGCGTCTTCAACGAAACGCCCAGCACATAGAGGAAGCCGCTCTCGGCGTTCCGGCTCACGCGGGTCATGTAGAGGATGTTCGGGATCACGCCGGGTCCATAGACATCGGCCACGTACTTCCAGATGGCATGGCCCATGAACCGCGCATGTTCGCCTTCCAGACGATTGAGCTTGGCATAACGCCCACTGACCACACCGTCCCGCACGCGATCGTTCAACTCGGCATCCCAACTCCGCGAATGGTAGGAGATGATACCATCGGTGAACCATGGCGGCAAGCTCATGAAGGTGGAGCTCTTCAGCATGTCGCGCCAGTTGCCGCCGAACATCATCTGGTCGATGATCACGTGTGCGATGCCCGAGCGGATCTGCCGTTCCAGCAGCGTATGGTCGCCCTCGTAGTACACGAAGATCTTGGTGCCCACGATGCGCGTAAGGCCGCCGATGTTGTTCTCGCCCTGCATGCCGGCCAGGCCAATGTTGCTCTGGCGGAAGTCGGTGAGCGAATTGTATACGATGAACTGCAGCCGCTCATCCAGTGCGTAGTCCATATCCTTCTCCAGTTCCTTGAGGTGCTTGGTGGCGGCCTGCGCGGTGAAGCGGGCCAGGTCGCGCCCTTCCTTGTAGAAGAACACCTCCATATCGGCGAAGCGGTACTGCTGCCAAAGGAAGTCCTGGTACTGCACCCGGTTCTTGCCGTACTCCTGCTGCGAACCGGAATAGAATTGGGCCATGGAAGCGCTGCCGAGGCTGAGGCACAGCACGGTCGACAACAGGTGAAGGATACGGCGGAGCGCGGCGGTCACGATGGGAAGATAGCTACTTTCGAGGCCTTGCCCGAAGGCGCAACCGTACAAATTTCGGGCTTTTCCGGCCATGCTGAGCGTTGCCAAGTTCACCTTCAATCCCTTTCAGGAGAACACCTATGTGGTGCATAACGGTTCGCAGGCCATCCTCATCGATCCGGGCTGTTGGAACGCCAGCGAGGAGCATGAGCTGGAACAGTACTTGGCGGATAACGCGCTCACCCCGGTACAACTTGTGCTCACCCATGCCCACATCGACCATGTGATGGGTTGTGCGTGGGCCCATCAACGCTTCGGACTGGCACCCGCGTTGCACCCCGCGGACCGCGTGCTCTACGACGGCGCGCCGAACGTGGCCCGCATGTATGGACTGCCCTACGAGCCCGGACCTGAACCCGCCACGGAACTTGTACCGGGCACGGACCTGACGCTGGGCGCCGACCGACTGCGGATCCTCTTCGTGCCCGGCCACGCCCCTGGCCATATCGCCTTGAACAGCGAGGTACAGCGCTTCGTCATCGCGGGTGATGTGCTCTTCATGAACAGCATCGGCCGCACCGACCTGCCCGGCGGCGACCTCGACACCTTGCTGGCCAGCATCCGCAACGAACTGTTCCCCCTTGGTGACGATGTGAAGGTCTACAGTGGCCATGGTCCCGAGACCACCATCGGGCACGAGAAGCGCAGCAATCCGTTCCTGCGCTAAGGGTGATAGCCGTCCTGCTTGTACTGCTTGATATCGCCCTTTTGCTTGATGGGGGCGGGCAGTCGAAGCCGTTGCGGGCGCGCAGGAACAGGAAGCGCACACTGAAGATCAGCGGACGGTAGGTGCTGCTGAACCACTGCATGCGCCCGAAGTCGATGTCCGCCGGGTTGAAGCTGAAGATGGGCGACTCGATGGCCGGGATCAGGATCAGGTGGCCGGTGAGTTTGAAGCCATAGCCCACTTTGAAATGCGCCTGTGCCCAAAGGTCGGGCGGGAAGGCATGCGCGTTCAGCAGCGGGTCGCCGGTATGGGCCAGGTCCTGCCCCAGGCGATAGTCCACGTTGGCGCCCAGGCTTAGTTGAACGAACTGGTAAGGCCAGGTGGGGATGAACTTGTTGGCGTTGATGTTGAAGGTGATCAGCCGTTCCGCGAAGTCCCCTTCACCGGTGAGGGTCGCCACGCTGTCGCCGCGCTGGAACACGCCTTCGAAGGCTTCGGAGCCACGTAGGTTCTTATAGGCGAAACCCGCATCGAAGTAGTCCACAATGACCGGGTCGCGGGTGAACCAGGTGAGACCGCCCTCCAGATACAGACCCAAGCGCCCGCTGGCATCGTAGGTGGCGCGGTAGAGCGTATCACCGCTGCGGAACTGTTCGCGCTCGCTCTCGGCGAAGGGCGGCAAGGTGTAGGTAAGCCCTGGCCCGATGAACCACCCGATGCGTTTGGCCTGTCCGTCGAGGGGGATGATGTCCTTCTTCTTGCGGCCGTAAAGGCTTTGGGCCAGGGAAGGCCAGGCCATCAGCAGGGTGAGCAGCAGGAAGAGCGGACGCAGCATGGGCACGAAAGTGCAGCGGTGTATGCCAGCATAACGGCGCCGCAGCGGAGAACGTATCAACCGCTGCGTGTGGGGAGCTCTTCACCTCAGCCCTCCAACAACCCCAACGCCACCCTCTCCACCTCCTCACTCTCCCACTTCTCCTCGATGCCCGGCATGGCCAGCACCTGCTCCATGATCCGGTCGTGGCGTAAGCCCTCATCCCACGCGGCCTTGTAGCCGATGTCGCTGAACTTCACCTGGCTGTAGAGCGGCAACCACTTGTCGGGATGCTTCGCTTGCAGGCGGCCTTCGATCTTCTTGCGCAGGATGAAGCGCGGGTCGGCTACCAGGTCGCGCATCTCCACGAAGTTGCGCAGGCTAAGGTCGGCGATGGCGTCCCCGTTGGGCTTGCGCGCTGCGTGGTAGGCGGGCAGGACGGTGGCCCAGTTGTCATCGCCGTGTTCGTTGAGCAGGTCGTTCAGCACCTTGCAGTCCTCGTAGCCAGCGTTCATGCCCTCGCCGTAGAAGGGCACGATGGCGTGGGCCGCATCACCGATCAACGCCACCTTGTCGCGGTGGTACCAAGGCCCGCAGCGAATGATGGCCAGGTTGCTCTGGGGGTTGCGGAAGTACTGCTCGGCCAGGTCGGGCAGCATGGGAATGGCGTCCTTGAAGTGCGCCTCGAAGAAGCGCATCAGGTCCTTTTCGTCAGTGATGTTGGCGAACGAGAATTCGCCCTCGTGCGGCATGAACAAGGTGCCCGTGAAGCCACCATCCTGGTTCGCCAAGCCCATCATCATGAAGTAGCGCCGCGCCCAGATGTGCAGGCAGTGCGGATCCATCTGCGGCGTACCATCCGCATTGGACGGGAAGGCGATCTCCTTGTAGTCGTGCTCGATGAAGCTTTGGCTGAAGTTGAAGCGCCCCTTCATCATGGCCTGGCGCACGGCACTGGGCGCACCATCGCTGCCAAAGACCACATCGGCCTTCACCTCGGTGCGCTCGCCGCCATCGGTCTCGAACCAACAGGTGGCCTTGTCCAAGTCCACCTCGGCACAACGCTGGCCGAAGTGCAACGTCACGTTGGGGAACTTCTCCGCTTCGGAGAGCATCACCTTGTTGAGCTCACCGCGCGAAACGCTGTGGATCGGACGTTCGTCGATGCTGTATGGCAAGCGGGTGGTATGGCCCTCGCGGTCGTGGGTCATGCGGGCATGGACGGGAACCACGATGCGTTGCACGGCCTCGTGCACGCCAGCAGCCTTCAACGCCGTCCAGCCGCGATGGCTCACCACCAGGTTGATGCTCCGGCCCGCGTAGGCGTTGGACCTGCGCGGGTCAGGCCGACGTTCGTACACATGGATGGTGTGCCCGCGCTTGGCCAGGAACACGGCCAACAGACTTCCGACGAGGCCGCCGCCGACGATGGTGATGTTCTTCATGAATGCTGGACATTGGGTCGACCCGATCGGTCGACGGTGCAGGTGCCTGGTGGCGCGATCAGTGTGATGCTGAGAGGCATTCGGTCAGTATCACTCCGAAGCGATACACATCTTCGAACGAATTGTACATCGGCACGGGTGCCACGCGGATCACATTGGGCTCGCGCCAGTCGGCCACCACACCCCGCTCCGTGATGCGGTTGAACAAGGCCTTTCCATGGCCATGGGCAAGAATACTGAGCTGGCAACCGCGTTGCATCGGGTCGTTGGGGGTGATCACTTCGAGGCGCGTGCCGCTATGCTGTGCGACCTCGGCGATGATGAAAGCGAGGTAGGCGGTCAATTGTTCGCTTTTGGCGCGCAGCTGCGAAATACCTGCGCGATCGAACTGCTCCAGCGCCACGCGGTGCACCGCCATGCTGAACACCGGTGCGTTGCTCACCTGCCAGGCTTCCGCAGTGGGCATGGGCTTGAAGGTGCGCTCCATCTTGAAGCGCTCGTTCTTGTCGTGTCCCCACCAACCGGCAAAGAGGGGTAAGCCGTTCCCGAGGTAGACCTCCGTAGGGTCTCCTGAAAGGGACCCTGCGGGTGATGCAGCCTTCTCGCTCAGGGTCCCCTCGTTCCTCGGGAGACCCTGCGCAGGTTTTGGGCCCAGGTGCCGCTGATGGACGAAGGCACCCGCCACACTACCCGGACCGCTGTTGAGGTACTTGTAGCTGCACCAGCAGGCGAAGTCCACGTTCCAGTCGTGCAGCTTCAGGTGCAGGTTACCCGCAGCGTGCGCCAGATCGAAGCCAGCCGTGGCACCGACGGCGTGCGCAGCCTGTGTGATGGCCGCCATATCGAAGGCCTGGCCGGTGTAGAAGTTCACGCCGCCGAAACAGACCAGCGCGAGCTCTTCGCTCAGCTCGTTGATCTTGGCAATGATGTCCTCCGTCCGCAGCGTGTGTTCTCCGTCGCGCGGCTGCACTTCCACCAGGTCCATGGCCGGATCACCGCCGTGGAAGGCGATCTGCGAAGCGAAGGCATACGTGTCGCTGGGGAAGGGCCGCTGCTCGGTAAGGATCTTCGTCCGCTTTCCGCTGGGCCGGTAGAAGCTCACCATCAGGAAGTGCAGGTTGCTGGTGAGCTGGTTCATCGCCACCACCTCTTCAGGAAGTGCGCCCACCAGCCGTGCCAGTGAAGGGGTGAGTTCCTCGTGATAACTGTACCAAGGATGCTTCGCGTGGAAATGCCCTTCCACCCCGAAGCGGGCCCAATCATCCAGCTCCTGCTTCAGTGCATCGGCCGCGGCTTTAGGTTGCAGACCGAGCGAGTTGCCGGTGAAGTACAGCACGTCGCGGTCGGCATGCTGGGGAAAATGGAACTCGTTGCGAAAGGATCGAAGGGGATCGACGGCATCCAGCGCTTGGGCATGGGCCAACGTGTTCTGGTAGGTGCTCATGGGATGCGATCAAAAGTAGACCGTTGAACCGAGTGCCAAATGACGATCGTCGGTCAAAGCAGGGAACCTATTAGGTATAATGCTGGAATGAGGAGCAGGATGCCATCTGCAAGCGTCTCATGAAGGACATCGGATCGCTTCGGGGCGGGTATCAGCGTAAAACACGCCGCCAAAAGGGATCCGCAACCCGCGAAGACGTCAGCCCAAGGTGTTGCGCCGTCCACGTCTGCCTCAATATCCATAAAGCCCCGAACCAATAGGATCATACCGATGTACACGAGCAGGAGAACGATGAGCACCCGGGTCCATCGAGCACCGATCACTTGGGGGATGGTACGGAGGGAAGGATCGTCGGTCGCTAGATCACGGATATCGAAGAGCAGGGCATTGGCCAAATACAGAGGCAACTGGACCAGACCCGCGTCGATCAGTCCAGTGATGAGATCGACCTCCTTCGCAATGAGGAAGGGCATCACGACCGTCACGAGCATCCAGCACCCGACGATAACGGGCAGTTTCAATCCAGGGACGGCGCGTAAGCCACCCCATGGCACGAACGGCAACGATCGTGTGTAGGTCGCTCCGAGGGTCACCGCAACAGCGATGACCGGCCAAACCAACAAGCGCTTCGGCCAAAGCAGCGCAATTCCGAGCATTGCCGCGATGAGGGCCACCAGAAGAGCGAGCCTTTGACGCTCGAACACCCATGACAACGCTTCCTGATCCGTTCGATCAAGAACAGTTCGTGCCGCGGACCAGCGAAGAAGGAGGTACATGGACCACGTCCCTAAGCCCGATGCAAGAGAGACCCGCCATAGGTCCGGCGTTTCCAGGGATCGATGGGCCACCCACGCTGTTTGTGCCGCTGCGCCTCCTGCGATCCATAATTGGCCCCATACCACGGACCTCCACGCTCGCCCGAAAGGAAATACCGCGATCAATACCCCTCCAAGTTGGGGTTGATGATGAGCTGCCGCACTGCCAGACCCACGCCAATACCTGCGAATGTGGAGAGCAGTCCACGCACCACGCGTTTCGTTCGACCAACACGGGCATAGCCATAAGCATAGTCCGCATTGCCTTCCATGAAGGGGTCGCGAATGGAACCCGGCGTGACATTCACCCTGGGTAGCGTCATGACAGCGGCGTAGATCGGTGGCAGGAAGAACGCGTTCATCTCCAGATTGGCAGCGATGGTTGTACCCGCTCCGAACAGGAATCCCCCGATGGTGGTCCAGGTTGGCTTGTAACCGTCGCGCGCATCAGCTTGCCCCTTGATGAAGCTGCGCATCTGGTCCACGGTCATATCGTTTCCGAAGATGGTATCATAGAAATACCAGATCCGTTCGCGACCCAGACTGTCCGTCACGCTGAACACATCCTCGGTGGGTTCGGACCGTTCCTTGGTCCGGCTGTGCTTGCCGAATCCGAGGTAACGCACTTCCAACGTGCTTTGGCCCAACACCGTACCGGTGATCACCCGGCCATTCATCATCAGGATACGATCCTGACCAGCACCCGTCGATACGAGCACCAGAAGAAGGGCGTACAAGAACAGTGAACGCAAGGACATCGGTCAAAGATAGCCCTTGTCGAACAGGCCGAATGCTTGCGTGTTGCATGGGAAAGGTCAGCTATGCAAGGTGAAGGCGCCCCGTATATTTGGCCACGTCCTCGACCCCTACCCCACCCATGAACTTCGTGACCTACCAGGAGCGTCACATCGGCCCCGATGCCGGTGCGACGGAAGAGATGCTTCGTGCCATCGGCGTCAGCTCGCTCGATGAGCTGATCAGGCGTACCGTGCCGCAGGGCATCCGTTCGCCGAAAGCCCTGGACGTGGGACCCGCGCTGACCGAGCGCGAGCACCTTGATAACATGAAGGCCTTGGGCGCGAAGAACAAGGTGTTCCGCAGTTACATCGGTCTGGGCTTCAGCGGCACCGTGCTACCCCCGGCCATCCAGCGCAACGTGTTCGAGAACCCCGGATGGTACACGGCCTATACTCCGTACCAGGCGGAGATCGCGCAAGGCCGCTTGGAGGCCCTGCTGAACTACCAGACGATGGTGAGCGAGCTCACCGGCCTGCCCATCGCCAATGCATCGCTGCTCGATGAGGCCACCGCCATCGCCGAGGCCATGCACATGCTTTACGCCGCTCGCCCGAAGGAACTGGCGAACGCTCACAAGTTCTTCGCTGACAAGGGCCTGTATCCGCAGAACATCGATGTGCTCCGCACGCGCTGTGCACCCATCGGTGTGGAACTGGTGATCGGTGATGCCAAGGACTTCACCCCCGACGGCAGCTACTTCGCCGTGGCGCTGCAGTATCCCGCCGCCGATGGCAACGTGGGCGATCACCGTGCACTGGTCAGCAAGGCCAAGGCGGCCGGTGTCCGGGTGGCCGTGTGTGCGGACATCCTTGCGTTGGTGTTGCTGACGCCTCCGGGCGAATGGGGCGCCGATGTCTGCGTGGGCAACAGCCAGCGCTTCGGTGTACCCATGGGCTACGGTGGTCCTCACGCCGCGTTCTTCGCCACCACGGAGGAGTACAAGCGCCTGATCCCGGGCCGCATCATCGGGGTGAGCCAGGACCGTCGTGGTCGCCGCGGATTGCGCATGGCGCTCCAAACCCGCGAACAGCACATCCGTCGCGACAAGGCCACCAGCAACATCTGCACGGCACAGGCCCTGCTCGCGGTGATGGCCGGCATGTATGCCGTGTACCACGGCCCCAGCGGACTGAAGCGCATCGCCGGGAACGTGCACGCCCACACGCGTCATCTGGCCGAAGCCGCCAAGGGACTGGGTTATGGCCTGGTCAACGCCAGTTTCTTCGACACCATCACCCTCACGCTCCCTGCTGGGATCAAGTCGGAGCAGGTGAAGAAGGCCGCCGAGGCACGCAGCATCAACTTCCGCTACGAAGCCGATCGCGTCAGCATCGCCTTTGATGAGACCGTGCGTCCCAGCGATGTGAACGAAACCGTGGCGGCCCTGGCGGAAGCCTGTGGCGCCAAGGCTCCGGTTGTCCCGGGCAACGGTTCCACCATGGCGGTGCCGGCCGACCTGCAGCGCACGAGCGCGGTACTGACGCATCCGGTGTTCAACACCCACCACACCGAACTGGAGCTCCAGCGCTACATCAAGAAGTTGGAGAACAAGGACTTCAGCATGATGCACGGCATGATCCCCCTGGGTTCGTGCACGATGAAGCTGAACGCCGCTAGCACGCTGTTGCCGTTGAGCTGGCCCGAGTGGGGCGGCCTGCATCCCTTCGCTCCGGTGGACCAGACGCAGGGCTACCAGCAGGTCTTCGCCGAACTGAGCGATGCGCTGGCGAAGGCCACGGGATTCACGGCCGTGAGCCTGCAGCCCAACAGCGGCGCGCAGGGCGAATACGCCGGCCTGCTGGTGATCCGTGCGTACCATGCGGCACGCGGCGACCATCACCGCAACATCGCCCTCATCCCCAGCAGCGCCCACGGAACCAACCCGGCCAGCGCGGTGATGGCCGGCATGCAGGTGGTGGTGGTGAAGGCCGATGAGGAAGGACACGTCGATGTGGCCGACCTGAAGGCCAAGGCCGAACAGTACAAGGACACGCTGAGCTGCCTGATGGTGACCTACCCCAGCACGCACGGCGTGTACGAGGAGAGCATCAAGGACATCACCGCCACGATCCACGCGAACGGCGGTCTGGTGTACATGGACGGCGCGAACATGAACGCCCAGGTGGGCCTTACGAGCCCCGGCGACATCGGAGCGGACGTGTGCCACCTGAACCTGCACAAGACCTTCGCGATCCCGCACGGCGGTGGCGGCCCCGGCATGGGTCCCATCTGCGTGAACGACAAGCTGAAGCCCTTCCTGCCCGGTCACCCGTTGATCAGGACCGGAGGAGAACACGCCGTACCTGCGGTGAGCAGTGCCCCCTGGGGTAGTGCGCTCATCCTGTTGATCAGCTACGGATACATCAAGATGCTCGGTGGTACCGGGCTCACGGACAGCACGCGTTACGCCATCCTCAACGCCAACTACATCAAGGCGAAGCTGGAGAAGCACTACCCGATCCTGTACACCGGTACCGAAGGCATGGTGGCGCACGAGATGATCCTCGATTGCCGCGAATTCAAGCGCACAGCGGGGATCGAGGTGGAGGACATCGCCAAGCGCCTGATGGATTACGGGTTCCATGCGCCCACGGTGAGCTTCCCGGTGGCCGGCACGCTGATGGTGGAGCCCACGGAGAGCGAGGCCAAGCCGGAACTGGACCGCTTCATCGAGGCCATGATCGGCATCCGCATGGAGATCGCGGAAGTGGAGAGCGGCCAAGCGGACAAGTCCGACAATGTCTTGAAGATGGCCCCGCACACCAGCGATGAGGTCTGTGCCGACACTTGGAGCCACCCTTATGGTCGCGAGAAGGCGGCCTTCCCGGCCAGCGTGAACCGTGACTGGAAGTTCTGGCCCTCGGTGAGCAAGGTGGACAGCGCCTTCGGCGACCGCAACCTGATCTGCACCTGCCCGCCCGTGGAGGACTACGCGATGCAGGAAGCCTGATCGCTGGACTTCGATCGCACAGGACCCGCGACCTTCTTGTCGCGGGTCCTGTGCATTACCGACCATGGATCGATGCGGTACCTTCGCCCGTTCACACCGATGAAGTACACCGCACCCATCGCGCATTGCTGCGCCTTTTTGCTCTCCGTTCCTTTGATATTGCTGGTGCCTGCAATGGCCCAGGACAAGGCACTGCCATGTCTGCTCAGCGTGGACTTCGAGGGCGATGGTATCCCGGCCGGGTGGGATATCGGTGCACCCGTCCTGCAACTGGACGGCAGTGGCAATTCCACATCGGCATGGCGGATCGGAAATGCAACGGAAGCCAATTCCAACGGTTTCTTCCCGGTCCCGGACAGACCAGTGAACAACCGTTTCATCATGGCCAATGACGATGCGGCACCGTGCAACTGCGCCATGGATGAGGTGGTGTTGACGAGCCCTTCCATCGACCTGGCCTCGACCACGGGCGCAGTACTACAGTGCAAGTACTTCTTCGATGGCAACTTCAATAGCGGCGTGGCCACCGTGAACGCATCGGTGAATGGTGGCGAATGGATCGTGATCGACACCTTGACCACTGCGGGATCCCAATGGCAGGACCTCTTCGTGGACCTGAGCGCCTATGATGGTGCTACCGACCTGCGCATTCGCTTCCGCTGGAGTGACAATGGCCAGTGGGCTAGCGGAGTCGCCGTGGATGACCTTTGCGTCCGGGGCCGCTATACCAAGGATATCAGCGTGTTGGAACTCCTCTCCCATGATCCGGAGCCATCCCCGTTCAATGGTTCAGTACGGAGCCTTAGATATTCCGAACTCCCACTGACACAAACCGCTCCATTGACGCTTGCTGCTTCGCTGCGGAACAATGGCACGGACATCGTCAGGAATGTCATTGTGACACCCTCGATCACACTCAACGGTAGTGCACAAGGTCCTTTGACCAGCCAACTTGTGGACAGCATGTTACCCGGTGAGACACGCATGGTGCGTATCCCGACGGATTGGACACCGAATGCATTGGGCTTGGTCGAACTTTCAGTGAATACCACGATCGATGGCGACGATGAGGATAATTCGGACAATGGGGCCTCCACAAGCATTCGTATCACGGGTCCAGGATGGGCGGATGGATATGGTGCGATGACCTCGTTGGAAGGCGATGCCCAAGGGATCATCCAACGCGACGGATCATTCATCGTCCTGTCGCGCATGGAACTGGTCGGGACCGCATCTCCCGTTTCGGGGATCAGTGCCATACTCGGAACGAACAGCCAAGCAGGCGCTCGGATAAGAGGTGTGGTATTCGACACACAACTGGCATTCCTGGATACCACAGCCACCCACGAGCTGACCAGTGATGACTTGAACATCGTTCTCGGTGGAGGCCCCATCCACCTTCCTTGGGCGAACATCACTGAATTGACCGGCGACCACTTTGTGGGGATCCAGGTCCTGGATGATGATAGCCAGGTATCCATCGCCTCCAGTGGGAACATCCCGACCGGCGCTGCCATGGTCCTGATCGGCGCGAATTTCGAAGTCGACTGGCTGCAAGTTACCCCGATGATCCGCTTGCATACCAGCTCGTTCGGAGTGGGTGTGACCGAAATGGATCCTTCGGGATCGCTCGTGATCGGGCCGAATCCAGCATCCACGACACTTGGGTACCGGTTCGACGGGAAGAAGATCGATCAGGTGGAGGTGTTCGACATGTGGGGCCGTCAGATCAACGTGTCTCCAACTCAACAAGCGTACAGCACCGACGGCCACTTGGACGTTTCGTCCCTGTCCAATGGCTGTTACACCCTTTCTATCCGAAACGGTGATCGTCAGTTCAGGCGCAACTTCCTGATCGCCCGGTAGTTCGTTCCGGTATCAGCGATGTGCTGGTGCACCGAACGATGATCGACCGTTGCCTGTAGGTATCCGAGCATGGTCATGAGGAGGCAGCCCCCTTGCCTAACAATTCCTACCTGGCTGAACCGAACATCCCTGGATCTTCTTAACTTCGGCACTCCAACTCTAGGAAAACCAAGCGAACAATGAACAAACGCTACACCCTTATCTTGGCTTCGGCCGTGGCCGGGACGTGCATGGCACAGACCGCCAACAACATTCCAGCCCGATTGATGAAGGCAGAGCCACGTGAGGCTCGCACTGCATCCGGCACTTCCGACGCCCTGCGTGGCAACACCGTGTTCTCCGAGGACTTTGCCAATGGCATGACCGGTAACAATGGCATCGGCGAATGGACACCTACCGGTGTCAACGCTGCCATGTGGCGTTGGTCCCCCACGGGTCCAGTAGGTGCGTTCTCCGTGCCCACCCAGATCATCGCATCGGCAACCGTCTCGAACGGGTTCATGATGTTCAACGGCGACTCGGCGAACACCAACTTCCTGGTCGACCCTCCTGTGATCGTGGCCAGCCCGATCGAATGGGATGCTGCATTGGAAAGCCCCATCCTCGACCTGAGCGCTAGCCCTTTCGTGGAGATCGTGTTCACCCAGCGCTTCCGTTGGTGCTGTCAGCCCACCTCCCCGCATTCGGTGGAGTTGAGCATCGATGGTGGTGCTAGCTGGCCGTTCACCTATACCACGAATGGTATCTTCAATGCGAACGATGACAGCGGCACCGACGAGGTCCGCATCAACATCAGCAACGACATTGCTGGCAACGCCGGGTCCGTGCGTTTCCGTTTCAAGCACAGCCCCTTTGCCTCGCACTACCACTGGCAGATCGACGACGTGGCAATCCGCGAGTTGTTCCCCAACAACTTGACCATGAACGATGGCTATCTGACCCACACCGGCCTCGGTGAGGAGTTCGGTCGTATCCCAGCTGGCCAGTTGAACCCCACCATGCTTGTTGGTGGCGGGATCACCAACTCCGGTAGCGCAGCCCAGACCAACGTTGTCATCAACATGAGCGTGACCAATAGCGCTGGTACTGAAGTGTTCAATGCCGTCAAGAACATCCCCACGTTGGCATCCGGTGCGTCCGACGCCCTTGAGGAGTTCGTTACCCTGCCCGCTTTGACTGCCGACCTCTACACCGCTACCTTCACGGTCAGTGCGGATGAGGAGGACCTGGATCCCTCTGACAACACCTTCCTGCGTCGTTTCGAAGTGAACAATGAGATGTACAGCGTGGACGGTATCGGTAACCACCCCACGGGCTACCAGATCCTCAGCTCCATCGGGACGAACAGCTTCCCTGGTGATAACGATGGCCTCGTGGTGATGAACTACTACGAATTGATCGAGCCCTTGGACATCTACGGTTTCGAGTTCCTGACCACCACCAATACCCAAGTGGGTGGTTATGTGACGATCAGCCTACTTGATACGGCGGATGTCTTCGCGAACATCACCACCAACCCGATCGCAGAGAGTGATGCATATGACATCCTCGATACGGATGTGTCCGGTGGCCGAGTACGGGTGTTCTTCAACAGCCCTGTAACCCTCGACCCGAACGGTTATTACGCCGCTGTGACCTTGTTCAGCAATCAGGACGCCGGTCGGATCCGGATCATTGATGATGCCACCGTTCCTCAGCCCAATGGCATGTCGCTGATCTACAGCCCGACCGACCAGGTGGTATACACCAATGGTAACGGCATGTCCATCCGCTTGCTGCTTTCCGCAACAGTAGGTGTTGAGGAGACCGCTGTTCTGGAAGGTGTGACCGTATTCCCCAATCCCACCAATGGCGTGGTGAATGTGCGTACCGAGAACAGCGGTACACACCAAGTGGAAGTGGTCAATGTCCTGGGTGCAGTGGTCGCTCAGACGTCCTTCGCAGGAAGCACCACGCTCGATCTGAGCACCTTCGCCAAAGGCGTCTACTCTGTGCGCATCTTCAATGAAGAAGCCAGCATGGTGGAGCGCGTCACTGTCGAGTGATCCAACCTTACATCCCTGGCGAAGGACCCGGCAGCTTGGCTGCCGGGTCCTTCTGCTTTGGTGCCTTGACCGGCCCTTTCCTCGGATACTTACCTTGCCTGGAATGCCATCCGAATGCGTTGACCGATATACTATATTCGTCACCCCAATCCCTCATCAGCATGAAGAACATCTACTCAGCACTCTTGTTGATCGCCCCGCTGGCCGCAAGCGCGCAACTGCGCGAAGCGCGTCACCAGAACGATCGACCGGTCCATGGCCACGCCAAGGGCATTTCGTATTACTCGGAGACTTTCGATGCGGACCTGAACGGATGGTCCGCAGAGACCACAGTGGGCGTCGTTGATTGGAAATGGACCAACGTGGGTCCGGGTCCGACCTCATCCACATATCCCGTTCCACCCTTGGCGACCAGCACACCCAGCGGTTGGGCCATCCTCGATGACGATTTCGATGGGGTCGGTGGTCAGTCCACGGATGCCTCATTGATATCCCCTGCGATCGATCTCTCAGCTGCTCCTGCCAACCTTCGGGTTCGCTTCGAACAGTATTTCCAGGAATTCCAAGCTGACGCCACGTTCGTAGGAGTAAGCGTCGATGGTGGGTCCACGTGGAACGAAGTGGAGATCAATGCCGGTGTTGGACGTGAAGGTCGCCCCAATCCCGAAGTGATCGAGGTGAACATCTCGGAATGGGTGAGCGCAAATCCATCCAATGTCCAATTGCGCTTCCGCTATACATCGACTTGGGATTATGGCTGGCAGGTTGACAATGTCGCCATTGTGGAACAGTTCCAGTACGACATGATCGCCGTGAGTTCCTTCCTGAGCCACAACGGTACCGGCGAGGAGTACGGCCGCATCCCGACTTCCCAACTCTACCCGACCATGCTGTTAGGTGGCGAGTTGAAGAACGACGGATCCTTGGACCAGACCAACGTGGTGGCTTCGATGACGGTGCGGAATGGCATCAACGAAGTGGCGTTCTCGGCAACCAGCAACATCGGCAACCTGGCAGCGAACACTTCTGCTTTCATGGAGGAGTTCGCCAGCCTGCCAGCATTGGGCAACGACCTGTACACCGCCACGTTGGAGGTGACCAGCGACCAGGCTGCCAGTGATGCCAACCCCGAGAATAACTCGCGCGTCCGTGCTTTCCAGGTGAACGACGCACGTTACACGTTGGATGGGATCGGTATCCATCCAGGAAGCACCATCATCGGTTCCTTGGGTACCAATTCATTCGACGGAGCTGAGGACGGTTTGATCCTGATGACCTATTACGAGGTTCGTGAGCCGCTGGATGTGAATGGCATGGAATTCTTGATCACAGCGAATACCGTGCTTGGCGGCTTCGTGACCGTTGCCATCTACGACACCACGGATGTGCTGGCGGCCACACCCAATTTCAGCAACCCGGTCGTGGAGAGCGATGCCTATGACATCATGCCCGATGACATCTCTTCCGGCGTGGTGAGCGTGTTGTTCCCTCAAGTGGCCACGCTTCCCGCGGGCGGATATTATGCGGCAGTGACCTTGAACAGCAATGGCGGGGTCGGTACCATCCGTGTACTGGATGACCTCACCGTGCCACAACCTGCGTTGGCCAGCGTCATCTACATTCCTGCCGATCAGGTCTTTACGAACGGGAATGCAACGTCCGTTCGCCTCATGACGGGTTCCAGCCCTGATCAGGTCGCGACCACCGAGGCACCACTGGGTATCGCGCTGTTCCCCAACCCGAGCAATGGGAACGTTACCCTCCGTGTCGCCGAAGCTGGCCTGCATCGTGTGGAAGTGATCGACGCAGCAGGTCAGTTGGTAGGCACCAGCACCGTGATCGGCACATCCACCTTGGATCTCAGCGATCTCGCCAAAGGCTTGTATTCCGTGCGCGTGATCGGTGACAAGGGCATCCGAGTGGAGCGTATCACCCTGAACTAGTCCGAATTGATGAAGATGAGCGCCCCTGCCGCTGTCCGGCAGGGGCGCTATACGTTCCCGGCCGGCGATGATCTTGTCTCCAAGAACAGTGGTTGGAATGGTGTAGTGGCCATCAGTCCAAGGGCAGAACAGGGTGATTCCGCCCTATCTTTGTCCTGAACTTTTGGTCAAACAATCCGAACACGAACCAATGAAGAAGATCTACTCTGCCTTCCTGGGTATGCTGATCACCGGTACCGGTGTGGTGGCCCAGTCGAAGACCCAGCTTCCGCTGGAATTCCGTTACAAGCCGACCCTGGACCGGGTGGCCAACCCTGCATCCGATCGCGGTGCCACCATCTGGTGCGACGATTTCTCCGATGCGAACAACTGGATCGCTTCCGCACAGAACGGCACCTCCAACCTGTGGGTGATCGGCACCGACGTGCCAAGTGGCCTTTTCCCGATGGACGGTATCGCGTCCACCACTGCTGCGAACGGCTTCGCCCTTTTCGACAGCGATCTGTACTGCACGACCGACGATGCCGTGTTGCAAATGGCGAATCCGATCGATTGCCAGGGTGTCGCCAACGTGGTGCTCCAGTTCGAACAGTTCTATCGTGCGTTCCAAGGCTTCACCTTCGTGGATGTGAGCAATGATGGATCCACGTGGACCGAATTCGCGGTGAACGAAGGACTGGCCGTGAACCTCGCGACCACCAACCCCAACCTCTTCGAACTGAACATCTCTTCCGTAGCTGGCAACCAAGGCTCCGTTTGGGTCCGGTTCCGTTACGTTGGCGCTTGCGACTACGCTTGGATGGTTGACGATGTCTGCATCGTGGAGCAAGTACCTGTCGACCTGGTCATGGTGGATGGGTTCCTCACGCACACCGGCACCGGCGAAGAGTTCGGTCGCATTCCCCAGAACCAATTGTACCCCACCATGTTGGTGGGTGGCACCTTCCTGAACAACGGCTCCACTGAACTCACGAACGTCAACGTGGTCATGGAAATGCGCAACGCTGCGAACGTAGTGGTGAGCACTGCTTCGACCACGGTCGCCAACTTGGCTTCCGGAGCTACCGCAGCCCTTGAGGCAGAGGTGAATACCGCCGATTTCAGCAACGAGGACCTCTACACTGCGACCTTCACCGCTACCAGTGCAGAGAACGCGCAAGACGCGAACCCCGCCAACAACACGTTCCTGCGTTCATTCGAAGTGACCAACTCGCTCTACTCCCTTGATGGTATCGGCAATCACCCTGAGGGCCTTGAGCTTCTGAACTCGCTTGGCACCAACAGCTTTGAAGGTGGTGAGGACGGATTGGAAGTGATGACCTACTACGAGGTGCGTGAGGCCATCGACGTGTATGGGATCGAAGTGATCCTCGCCTTCGGCACTGAAGTGGGTGGGTTCATGGTCGCGAACATCCTGGATACCGCCGATGTCTTCGCCGATCCTGCCGTGCTCACCAACCCCTTGGTGGAGAGCCAGGCCTACGATCTGGTGGATGATGACCTGAACGACGGTATCGTCCGGATCGGATTCGACAACGTGTTCACCCTGCCAGTGGGAGGATACTATGCCAACGTAGTGCTGAACAGCAACGCTGGTGCTGGTCACATCCGTGTGCTCGACGACCAGACCGTTCCCCAGCCGAATGCCGCCAGCCTGATCGCCATCCCTGTGGAGGGCGTGTTCATCAATGGTGTGGCTTCCGCTGTGCGCCTCATCACCGAGCCTCTGAACGTGGCTGTGAGCGAGAACAACACCCTCGTAGGTGTGAACGTGTTCCCCAACCCTTCCAACGGTGTGGTGAACATTCGTACCGCTGAACTGGAGGTGTACAATGTGGAAGTGATGAACGTGACCGGAGAACTCGTGCGTACCGTGCGTATCAACGGCACGAGCACCATGGACCTGACCGATCTCGCCAAGGGTGTTTACACCGTGCGCGTTTCGAACGCCAATGGCATCATGACCCAGCGTGTGACGCTGCAATAAGCATCGATCTTGACGAAGCCCCCCACGACCATAGGGTCGGTGGGGGGCTTTTTCATTCGCCATGGTCAGGATGCGGATCCTGGGCAATGAAGCAACCCATTGGGGTAAGGAGGACGAACTCACGACTATGGCCCGACCGGTACTGCCACTGGAATGGACCAAGGTCCAGAGGTGACCACCTTCGGGGTCTCCACTACCCTGACATTCAACTGTCGCGTGTGGGTCGAGGAATGGACGTCCTGGTGTTCGAGATCGAACGTTTCCAGGCCAAGGTCGGATAAGGTCATCCGTTCTTGATCATGGCCTTTTTCACCTGGCGCATCAACGCACTGGCGAAAATGAACTCATTGAGTTCCTTATTGTCACTATGCAGGAGTTCTTCGCGGCCTCCCTTCCACCACATCCGGCCCTTGTGGATGAAGATGATGTTCTCTCCCGTTTCCATGACCGAGTTCATATCGTGCGTGATCACGATGGTCGTTGTGTTGAACTCTTCGGTGAGTTCCTTGATGAGCTCGTCGATCACGATGCTCGTCTGCGGATCCAATCCACTGTTGGGCTCATCGCAGAACAGGTACTTTGGATTCATGGCGATGGCACGGGCAATGCCCACGCGCTTCTGCATCCCTCCGCTCAGTTCAGCAGGGTAGAGCGCGTCCTTATCCAGGATATTGACCCGTTTGAGACACACATGGGCACGGTCCTCCATCTCGCTGCGTGCCATGGCGGAGAACATCTTCAATGGGAACATCACGTTCTCCAACACGGACATGCTGTCGAACAAGGCGGATCCCTGGAAGAGCATACCGATCTCCTGTCGGATCCCACGCATATCCTCGGCCTCCATGTCATGGAAGGAACGTCCTTCGTAGAGCACCTTGCCTTCTTCGGGCTTGTGAAGTCCTACGATACACTTCGCGAGAACGCTCTTCCCCGAGCCACTCTTGCCGATGATCTGGTTCACCTGACCCTTTGCGAACACCGCGTTGATGTCGGTCAACACTTGGACCGTACCGAAACGCTTGCTCAGTCCTTGCACCTCGATCATATCAGGAGCAATTGGGTGAGCGCATAATTGGCGATGAGGATCACGACGTCGCTGTAAACAACTGCTCGTGTGCTGCTGATACCTACCTCGCGTGTACCCCCCGAAGTGTAGTACCCTTGATAGGCTGAGACGGTGGTAATGATGAAAGCGAAGACCACGGTCTTGATCAACGCGTAAATGACGGTGAACGGGTCGAAATCGTACTGTATGCCTTCAATGAAGGCTTCTGTACTGATGATACCGGTTCCAACCCCGGCCAACCACCCCCCGAAAATGCTCAAGAACATACTGATCATGACCAGGAACGGGTTCATCAGGACGGATGCCACGATCTTGGGAAGGATCAAATAACCCGCCGAATTGACACCCATGATGTCCAACGCATCGATCTGTTCCTTCACACGCATGGAACCGATCTCGGCGGCGATATTGGAGCCGACCTTTCCAGCCAGGATCAACGAAATGATGGTAGGGCTGAACTCCAGGATCGTGCTTTGACGCGTGGTGAACCCGACCACATAACTGGGGATCCAGGCGGAATCGATGTTCGTGCTGGTCTGAATAGTGATCACCGCGCCCATGAAAACCGACAAGAGAGCAACGATCCCCAAGCTCTTCACTCCAAGAAGGTCCATCTCCTCCACGGTACGTTTCCAATAGAGGCTGACCCGCTCTGGACGACTGAGGGTATCGCGCAAGAGCATGAAATAACGGCCGATATGAAGGATGATGGACATGGCTGGGGGTACTAAAGTAGACCAAGACAAGTGGACCATGTGGAAGCGGACCGGTCCGACCACCCTTCGCCAAGCACTACCTTTGAACCATGCCGTGCTCCATTCGTCCGAGCCATCTTCTTCAGGCGCTAGTAATTACTGCCATTCTGGCAGGCTGCGCATCACAACCGAAGAAATACCGGAAGATGAAAGAATGCGACTGCCCCAAGTGGAATCAGGGGCCTGCGGTGCGGGGATCGGGTAGTCATGCTAATTTGCACCCGCTACACCAGGGGTCCTTACCTGCTCCTGCATGGCTCTCCACCTAACGCATGCCTGCCTCCGCCACCTTCTTCGCTAACGACCTCGAGCTGTTGCGTCGTCACGTGCCTGCTGGTGCATGGCCGGTCGTTCTACAATGGCTGCGTCGTAACCCGGTCCTCGTGAAAGTGGTGAAACCTCGTGCGACCAAGCTTGGTGATTATCGCAATGCTGTTGGAGGTCAACCGCATCGCGTATCGGTGAACAACGACTTGAACAAGTACGCGTTCCTCGTGACGTTGATCCATGAGTTCGCGCACTACACAACGGTGGCTCGCACGCGTCGATGGAAGGATCCCCATGGCAAGCATTGGAAGGAGGACTACCATCGGTTGATGCGTCCGTTCATGAGCCGTTCGGTGTTCCCGGCCGATGTGTTGCATGCATTGGATGTCCACCTTTCCGATGCTCCGGCGAGCAGCTGTACCGACCATCAGTTGATGCGGGTGCTTCGAAAGTATGACCGGGATCCGCGACCCATGTTGGAGGAGTTGCCCGACCGCACCGTTTTCCGTTTCAACGAGCGGATCTTCGTCAAGGGCCCCCAATTGCGCAAGCGCTATAAGTGCCACTGCTTGAACGATCGACGCATCTATTTCATCGACCCTCTTGCCGAGGTGCATGTCAACGGTCCGCTCATTGCGCGGAAAGCGTCATGAGCACCGGCAGTTCCTTGACCTGCAGATGATCAATAACCATACTTACTGTGTGATCATGGCCGGCGGCGTTGGAAGCCGTTTCTGGCCCATGAGCCGTAGTGCCTACCCCAAGCAATTCCTCGACTTCCTAGGGCTGGGACGCACCCTGTTGCAGCAGACCTACGATCGGTTCCTGGATATCTGTCCACCAGAGAACATCCTGGTGGTGACGAATGCGCAATACGCGGGGATCGTGAAGGAACAACTACCTGCTTTGGGCGATCAGCAGATCCTTCAAGAACCGAGTCGGCGCAACACGGCGCCATGTGTCGCGTATGCGAACCATGTCATCGCATCACGAGACCCTGAGGCTCGGATCATCGTCGCACCAAGTGATCATCTGGTGATGGACCGTCCCGCCTTCGTGAACACGGTGAACCTGGCGATGGAACAAGCCATGGCGAAGGATTGCCTGGTCACGTTGGGGATCGTGCCGAGCAGGCCGGACACGGGATATGGGTACATCCAATTCGGCGAGGCCACGAACACGGTCCACCATCGCATACGACCCGTTCGCACCTTCACGGAGAAACCCGACCTTGAGACCGCTCGTAGGTTCTTGGACAGTGGTGATTTTCTCTGGAACGCTGGTATCTTCATATGGAGCTTGAAGAGCATCACTCAAGCATTCCGGAACCACCTACCGGCAATGGAGGCGCGTTTCGCACAAGGAGCTGCCAGCTATGGCACCCCTTCGGAACATGCCTTCATCAATGAGACCTATGGCGATTGTGAGAACGTAAGCATCGACTACGGCATCATGGAAAAGGCTGACAACGTCCTTACTGTGATGAGCGATTTCGGCTGGAGCGACCTCGGCACTTGGGGAAGCCTCTATACACATCTGCCCAAGGATGCCGAGGGAAATGCCGCGGTGGGCGACCAAGTGAAACTGTATGACTGCACCAATAGTGTCGTCCACGCACATGATGACCGCCTATTGGTACTTCAAGGTCTCGAGGGTCATATCGTAGTGAGCACAGCCGATGCGCTACTCGTATGTAGAAAGGAGGACGAGCAGAAGATCCGGACGTTCGTGAACGACCTGAAGGCCGAGAGCGGCGATCGTTACATCTGAAGAGGCTCTGGGCATTGAAGGAATTCCAGCTCATCACCGACGCCCAAGGACTCGGGAGCACCGTTGATCGGTTGGCTCGCGAAGGCATCATCGCTTTGGATACGGAGGCCTCCAGCTTCCATCGGTTCCGCGAACGGGTGTGTTTGGTTCAACTGAGCACGAGGGAGCACACCTATCTGGTGGACCCTTTGAGCGTGACGGACCTTGACCCCTTGGGCGTGCTGCTTGCCGAGCCCGGTATGGAAGTGGTGATCCACGATGCGGATTACGATCTGCGGATCCTAGCCAAGCATCACGGTATCCGAGTGGAGAACGTGTTCGACACATTGGTGGCCGCCGAACTCTTGAATGAACCGGAGATCGGTCTCGCCGCGTTGTTGGGAAAGTACCAAGGACTGCAGATCGACAAGCGGTTCCAGAAGGCCGATTGGAGCAAACGCCCCTTGCCCCAACCCATGCTCGAGTATGCTGCAGGCGACACCAGTCATCTTATCGCACTGCGCGACATCCTCAGGGAGAAACTACATTCCATCGGTCGGTGGGATTGGGCATTGGAGGAGTTCTCCTTGCTTACGGATGCACCGTTCAACTTGCCGACCAACGATGAGCCCTTATTCCTTCGGATGAAGGGTGCGAAAATGTTGAAGCCGCACGAACTCGCCATACTCCAAGAGGTGTTCGCTTGGCGGGAACCCATCGCAGAGAAGCAGGACCGTGCGGCATTCATGGTGTTGGGTAATGATGTCCTTCTCTCCATCGCCACCGACCCACCGAAGGGCCTTTCCGATCTGGCACTTCGTAAAGGTGTCGGAGAGCGGATCATCGAACGCTATGGGAACGATATCATGGCCGCTGTTCGGCGCGGCCTGGATATGCCAAAGGAGGCGTGGCCCCGCGTGCCCAAGCCGAAGCGTTGGCCTCGGGACGATGACTATGAGGAGCGCTTCAAGCGCTTGAAGGTGAAGCGCGACGAGATCACGGCCAAGCATGACCTCCGTGCAGGCATCGTGGCGTCGAACAACCTGCTCACGGAGATCGCGCGTAGCCTTCCCGGTGACCTCATCGCCCTGTCGGCGATCCCGGGCATACGTCGCTATCAGGTGGCCCACTTCGGTGCGGACCTGCTCACTGCCCTGTGACCCCTACTGGCTGTCCTGCGGCTATGTGACCCACGTCACATATTCACATAGTGATCCCACTATACTTTTGTGGTCAATGATGAACGTCATGTCGACCACCACCTTGGATGAGCGTGTAGGCACGGACAAGCTGAACAAGGTGAGCGAACTGCTCCGCGCCGCGGCACATCCGCAGCGCTTGGCCATTCTTGATGCCTTGGGCCACCACGCACGGCTGTGCAATAGCGAACTACAGGAGCTATTGGACCTTGAACAGGCCATTCTGAGCCAGCACCTCACGCTCATGCGCGACAAGGGCCTACTTGATTGTGAGAAAGAGGGCAAGTACACCTTCTGGCACCTGAAGCGACCGGAGTTCTTGAAGATCGTGCACTGTTTGGAGAACTGCTGCGATACCCTTTGATCGACATGGAGATCCTCGGTTACATCGGTGCCATCCTCATGGGCTTGTCCCTCGGCCTGATCGGAGGTGGAGGGAGTATCCTCACGGTACCCATCCTGGTGTACCTGTTCAGCGTGGATGCCGTACTGGCCACGGCCTATTCCTTGTTCATCGTCGGTCTGACGAGCCTTGTGGGTAGTGTAAGCCATATGCGCTTGGGCAACATCCACTGGCGCACGGCCATCGTCTTCGGCGTCCCAAGCATACTCGCGGTCTATGCCACGCGATCGTGGTTGGTCCCGGCGATCCCCGACCCCATCGTCACCTTCGGAAGCACCATGGTGAGCAAGCCCATCGGCATCCTGATGTTGTTCGCATTGATCATGGTCGCAGCGGCCTATAGTATGATCCGCAACCAAAAAGTACCGAAAGGGCCGGATGCTCCAAGCGAGATCGCGTTGACGTTCAACTATCCTCTGATCTTCGTTGAAGGCATCGTGGTGGGCACGATCACCGGTATCGTGGGCGCCGGAGGTGGATTCTTGATCATTCCCGCCCTGGTCCTATTGGCGAAACTTCCCATGAAACAAGCGGTGGGCACATCGCTCATCATCATCGCCGCCAAATCGCTCATCGGCTTCACCGGTGATCTAAAGGGTGGTGAGGTGATCGACTGGAAATTCCTCCTCGTCTTCTCGGCGATCGCCATCGGTGGCATCATCGCTGGCAGCATCCTCAGCAAACGCATCCCCAACGAGAAACTCAAACCCGCCTTCGGATGGTTCGTGCTCATCATGGGCATCTACATCATCGGAAGGGAGATCTCTCACCTTAGCTAACCGCACGGGCCTGCCTTTGCGCGCCCCAACAATTCCCCCCAGCATGAAGATCGAACAGATCTACACAGGTTGCCTGGCACAAGGCGCCTATTACATCGAAAGCAATGGCGAAGCGGCGATCATCGATCCGTTGCGCGAGACCCAGCCTTACATGGAGCGCGCGGAGCAGAACGGCGCCACCATCAAGTACGTGCTCGAGACCCACTTCCACGCGGACTTCGTGAGCGGTCACCTGGACCTGAGCAAAAAGACCGGTGCGCCCATCGTGTATGGACCGAACGCGAACCCTTCATTCGAAGCGCATATAGCGAAGGATGGGGAGGAGTTGAAGCTCGGCAAGGTGACCATCAAGGTGCTGCATACGCCCGGGCATACCATGGAGAGCACATGTTACTTGCTCATCGATGAGCACGGTAAGCCGCACAGCATCTACACGGGCGACACGCTCTTCATCGGCGATGTGGGCCGTCCTGACCTGGCGCAGAAGATGGGTTCGTTGACGCAGGAGGACCTTGCCGGCTTCCTGTACGAGAGCCTGCACAACAAGATCATGCCCCTGCCCGATGATGTCATCGTGTATCCGGCGCATGGTGCAGGAAGTGCCTGTGGCAAGAACATGAGCAAGGAGACCTTCGATACACTGGGCAACCAGAAGCGGACCAACTACGCGTTGAAGGCCGCCAGCAAGGAGCAGTTCATACAGGAAGTGACCGATGGCCTGTTGCCGCCACCCGCCTATTTCCCACAGAACGTGGCGCTCAATAAAGGCGTGATAGCCAGCGTGGATACCGTGAAAGAGAAAGGACTTCGTGCATTGACACCAGACCAGTTCGAGCTCGTCGCGGAAACGGAAGGTGCCTTGGTGTTGGATACCCGCTCTGCGGAGCTGTTCAAGGACGGCTTCATCCCGCGCAGCATCAACATCGGCATCAAAGGCGATTTCGCTCCCTGGGTGGGTGCGATGATCCCGGACGTGAAGCATCCGCTCCTGATCGTGACCGACGAAGATGCCGAGGATGAAGTGGTGACCCGTCTTGCCCGTGTGGGCTACGACAATGTGTTCGGTCACCTCCGAGGTGGTATTGCTGCCTGGAAGAATTCAGGTAAGGAGGTCGACACGATCGAGCGCATCGATGCGACCGAGTTCGCGAAACGTTTCGCTACGAACAAGTTGCGTGTGGTGGATGTCCGCAAGGATGGCGAATACGTTGCCGAACATGTGGATGGTGCATGGCATGCTTCGCTGCAATTCATCAATCAGGAAATGGCGGCCTTCAGCAAGGACGAGACCAACTACGTGCATTGCGCAGGCGGGTACCGTAGCATGATCGCAGCGAGCCTCTTGAAATCACGCGGCTACCATAACCTCGTGGAGATCCGCGGTGGGTTCAATGCGATCAAGAACACGGATGTGAAGGTGACCGACCACGTCTGTCCTTCGACCCTCAAGAAGTAGTACTGACCCTCCGATCACCAAACCCATGTTGGAAGCCATCAAACAACCCTGGCCATGGTATGTGGCCGGTGCGCTCATCGGGCTCACTGTCCCCTACCTGTTGCTGGTCGGTAACAAGACCTTCGGTATCAGTAGTTCACTGCGCCACTTGTGTGCCGCTTGCATTCCGGGCGATGTGAAGTTCTTCAAGTACGATTGGAAGAAGGAGGTCTGGAACCTCTTTTTTGTAGGGGGGATCACCGTGGGGGCCTTCATAGCAGGGCACTTCCTCAGCAACCCTGACCCGATCGTACTGGCTGAACCGACCCAGGCCTACTTGGCCACGAAAGGGATCACGGACACCAGTTCGTTACAACCGTCGGAGATCTTCAGTTGGGAACAGCTCTTCACCTTGCGTGGGTTCATCTTCTTCGTGGTGGGCGGTTTCCTGGTCGGTTTCGGTACGCGCTATGCGGGCGGATGCACCAGTGGCCATGCGATCATGGGGCTCAGCGCACTGCAATGGCCGAGCTTGGTGGCCACCATCATGTTCATGATCGGCGGCATCGTGATGACGTGGTTCATCCTACCCTATCTACTCACCCTCTGACCGCTTCATCCATGGAGAAGATCATCCAACCCCTCCCTGCTGCCAGCGGCACGAACGACCTGGCCACGCGCGAACTGGACGCCATGTGCGTGAACGAAAGCGAACTGAAGCATCCTTGGTGGCACAACCTGAAGTACAGCGCATGGGGAGTGCTCTTCGGCATCGTCTTCGTGAAAGCGGAGATCATCAGCTGGTTCCGGATCCAGGAGATGTTCCGCTTCGAGAGCTTCCACATGTACGGGGTGATCGGGACCGCGGTGGTCGTTGGCCTGATCAGTGTGCAACTCGATCAAGCGCTACCACATCCGGACGGTCCATGGGGAAACGGTGCACATCGCGGACAAGACGTTCAACAAGGGCCAGTTGTATGGCGGTTTGATGTTCGGCCTCGGTTGGGCCATCACGGGAGCTTGTCCCGGTCCGTTGTTCGCCCAGATCGGCGCGGGCTATTCGGTGGTCATCGTCACCTTCCTCAGCGCATGGATGGGCACCTATGTGTACGGGTTGCTGCGTGAGAAGCTACCCCACTGATGCCGCACCACCAAGGCCATGCTCATCCCGATCATCATCCTCATCGCCACCTTGCTGGTCCTGGTGGTCGTATACGTTCTGGACGATGCGCTGCGCTTGATGAACGAACGGGCAGGTCTGCCTTACGGGAGCGGCATGCGTTGGTCCAAGCGCGTGGTGTGGGCGGTGCTGGTGCTCGTGGTGCTTCAGTTCGTCGTACCGCACGACCTGTTCGAACCACCGCCACCCCAACTGGCCACGTACGGCCCGGACAGTCTATGGACCGGTGCGGACACTGCGCGCTTGATCCATTTGGATGAGGAACAACGCGACCTCGTTCGATATGGTCGGGAGCTGATCGCGAACACATCGGCCTACCTCGGTCCGAAAGGAACGGTGCGCCAGCGCACCAATGGGATGAACTGCCAGAACTGCCACCTGGACGCAGGGACGCGTCCTTGGGGCAACAACTATGGCGCGGTCTGGAGCACGTACCCGAAATTCCGGGAGCGGAGCGGGGCCACGGAAAGCGTGGTGAAGCGTATCAACGATTGTTTCGAGCGCAGCCTGAACGGAACAGCACTGGACAGCAACAGCCGTGAGATGCGCGCGCTGGTGGCATACATGGAGTGGCTCGGCACGGGCATCAACACGGGTACGAAGCCGAAAGGCTCAGGACTCGCCGAACTTGCTTTCCTCGATCGACCGGCGGATCCAGTGAAGGGCGAGGCGATCTACACAGCGAAGTGCGAGAGCTGTCACCAGAAGAACGGTGAGGGAGTCTTTTCCACCGATGGCAATACCTACCAGTACCCCCCCTTGTGGGGAGAGCACAGCTACAACATCGGTGCAGGGTTGTACCGCCTTTCTCGGTTCGCTGGTTACGTGAAGAACAACATGCCACAAGGAGTCACCTGGGAAAGCCCACAGCTCTCCGATGAAGAGGCCTGGGATGTGGCTGCGTATGTGAACTCGCGGCAGCGGCCCGTGCTGGACCTTTCCAAGGATTGGCCCAACGTGGCTGGCAAACCGGTGGATCATCCGTTCGGTCCGTTCATCGATTCGCTACCTGAAACACAGCACAAATTCGGTCCTTTCGGTCCTATCGCTGAGATCAAAGCCGCAGCCAAAAAGAAGAAGACATGAGTGAGATGCTCCATCCCGAAGGCTGCATGTGCGGTGCACATAGTGAAGAAGTGAATGGTGTCTCGCGCAGGCAGATGCTGCGTTCATTGGGGGCGCTCGGCGCCGGTCTCACGCTCGGACCCACCTTGGCCATGGGTGCACTGGGTGATGCACAACGTCGGCACGAACTCGTCGGCAGTCGTGCTGTCGCGCAAGGCAAGGCGGGGAAGTTCACCATCCTGCACACGAGCGACATCCATGCGCAGCTGCACACGCACGATGAGTTCTTCCTGGAGAACGGCAAACCCGTCTACAAGAAGCGCGGTGGCTATGGTGTGCTCAAGACGATGATCGATACGCTGCGGAACGAAGATCCCGAGAACACCATCGTCATTGACGGTGGCGATTGTTTTCAAGGTGGAGGTGTGGCAGCGAAGAGCGAAGGCCGCGCGATCGTGCCGTTGATGAACGCGGTCGGCTACGACCTGATCCTTCCGGGCAACTGGGAAGTGGTCTACGGCAAGGAGACCATGCTGAAGGACCTCGGCGGGTACCGTGCAGCGAAGATCTGCGCGAACATGTACCATGAGAAGCTCGCTGACTTCTGCGGTGGAAGCGTGGATCCAAACGCGGACCTGGCCGGGGAGATGATCTTCCAACCCTACTGGACGCGCAACATCGCCGGCATCAAGATCGGTTTCATCGGGTACAATGACCCGTTGACACCAAAGCGTCAATCGCCGGCTTACAGCTGTGGTATCAAGTTCACCAAGCCGGAGACCAATGTGGCGAAGTACATCCGCATCCTGCGCGATTACGAGCAGTGTGCGATGGTGTTCCTCGTCACACACATGGGCCTGGCCCAGCAAGTGGACCTCGCCAACAAACCCGAAGTGGAAGGCGCTGACCTCATTCTCGGCGCTGATACGCATGAACGCGTGCGTGAACCCATCAAGGGCAAGTACAGCAAGGTGACGGAGCCAGGAGCGTTCGGTTCGTTCATTGCGCGCCTCGACGTAGTGGTGGAGGATGGCCAGGTGAAGGACAGCCACTACGAACTGCTCGACGTGGACCCGGAGAAGTACCCGGCAGACAAGCGTATGCTGGCGCTGGTGGAGGAAGTGAGCGCGCCCTACAAGGAGGAGTTGACCAAAGTGGTCGGCAGCACCAAGAACACCTTAGTACGCTACTACGTGATCGAGAACCCAATGGACAACCTGATCACGGATGCGATCATGTGGAAGCTGAAGCCCGATGTGGCCATCAGCAACGGATTCCGATTCTGCCCGCCCATCGTGGCCGATGGAAAGACGCCCACGCCGATCACCAATGACCACCTGTGGAGCATGATCCCCGTGGACAGCGACGCCAAGTTCGGCGATGCGACCGGTCAACAACTGTGGGATTGGCTGGAGAAGGAACTACACAACGTCTTCGCGAAGGATCCGGCGAAACGCTTTGGCGGCTGGGTGGTGCGTTTCAAAGGCATGACCGCCAACTTCACCATGCACAATGAAATGGGCAAGCGGGTGAACTGGATCAAGGTGGGCAAGAAGCCCATCGACCTGCAGAAGTCCTACCTGATCGCCGCGTGCGAGCGCGAAGGGGATCCCGATGACACCCTATGTCGCCTGGAGAAGGTGAAGAACCCGCGCCTCGCGAACGCCACGATGCACAACATCCTACGCGAGTACTTCGCTGAGTTCTCTCCTGTTGCTCCGAAGGTCGAAGGTCGCATCACGGCCACCGACGCACCGCAGACCTTGCTGAGCCAGTTGGAGGGGTATGACTATGAGTTCCGGTGATGTTCCAGCACGATCCTACTCCAACACCTTGAACTCCGTGCGTCGGTTCTGTTGGCGCCCCTCTTCCGTATCGTTCGGCGCGATAGGACTGGTCTCGCCGTAACCCTTGGCCACCAAACGATCCTGGGCGACGCCCTTGTTGGCGAGGTGGGTCACCACGGAGGCTGCGCGGGCATCCGATAACTTCTGATTGTAGTCATCGGCGCCTTTGTCGTCGGTATGGCTGCCGAGTTCGATGCGGAGCTTCTCATTGTCCTTCAACAGCTGCACCAATGCATCGAGCTCGGTGGAGCTCTCTGGACGCAGCGTGGCTTTGTCGAAGTCGTAGAACACGTTGTTGAGCACGATCGACTTGCCCACCTTCACTTTCTTCAATTCGACCACCTTCACCACCTCCTTGTAGCTGGCTGTATCCTGCAGATCGAAGTTCTCCGAATGGAAGAGGTAGCCTGGTGCGGAGACGCTGATGCCGTAGTTCTTCCCAGAGGGTAACGAGAGCAGGAAGTTGCCCGTACTGCTGTTGGATCGCTGTTTGGAGATCGAGACATTCTTCGCGTTATCGGTGATCTCGATATCCCCTTCAACCGGCTGCTTGGTCTCCTCATCGACCACCTGACCCTTAAGCAAGGTTAGCAAGGGGTCCTGAGCCTTGCGGCCAGGCAGCGGTGTGAATTTCACTTCGTACAGGTCCTTCTCGCCCATACCACCGCTGCGTTCACTGCTCATGTACGCGGTCTTGCCATCGGCCAGGAAGACGAGGTATAGGTCGTCGCCCGGCGTGTTCAATGGAGCACCGAGGGGATTCGGCACACTCCAGCCGCTTCCCTCCTGCGCGCTCCGGAAGAGATCATAGCCTCCACTACTACCATGGCCTTTGCTGCTGAAGTAGAGTGTACGGCCATCGGCATGCAGGAAGATGCCTTGTTCATCCTCCTTCGTATTGATCACCGGCCCCATGTTCTTGAGCGCACCCCAAGTGTCGGACTCACCACGCGTCACGTACCAGATATCCTTTCCTCCTTCCCCACCTTCCCGATCGCTCACGAAGTAGATCATGCGGCCGTCAGGTGAGTAGCATGCCGATGATTCGTGCTCCTCGCTATTGATCGGTTCCGGGAACTCGGTAAGCTCCGACCATTCAGTACCGTTCAGCACGGACTCGAACACGTTGCCGTTACCATCGTTATTGTCGCGATAGACCAGCATGCGTTGGCCATCGGGAGAAAGGGCTATCGCACTGTTGTTCCTACCGGGCGCGTTCACGGCCGGACCCAGGAGTTTCGGTGCGCCCCACTTCTTCTTCTTGGGATCGACGGTGACCTCATAGATGTACTCCCTTCCCGCTTTTCCCTTCGCCAATTCTCGTTCAGTGGAAGGCCGGTTGCTCGTGAACATCATCGTGGACCCGTCCGCGCTGATCACCGGCGCGAAATCGTTGAACGGCGTGTTCAAGGGTGGCATCAATTTCTTGATGGCCACTTTGGCCGTGTCATTCTTCACCGCAGGTTGACAGAATGCTGGGAAGGCCCAGCATCCGATCAACGCCGCAACCAAACCTCGGATGAAGAAGGAATGTCCGAAGTACCGTGGATCAGTCACGCGATTTCGCCTTGTTGGTGAACGGGTTAGGGTTCACAAAACGGATCGCCAATTCAAAGGCGCCCAGACCATTGCTGGCTTGCTTCAAACCGGATGTGTTCAGGTCGTAGCTAAATCCGAGCGCGAAACGCCCCTGTTCCAGCATGGCCGCGATGGCGATGGCATCCTTGGCGCGGATCACCGGACCCAAGGAAAGCGCGGAGCCTTTGTTGATCCCAGTGACCTTGGAGGTCGGCGTGAGCACGTACCTGAACATTGCCCCGATCATGAACTCGGAGGACGGACCTTGCTTTGTGTATTGAAAGCTCGGGACGATCGCCGAATTGCCTTCGCCCAACGAGAAGCGCGCGTTGCCATGTAACACCATCTTCGCGTATAGTTGCTCTTCAGCCCCAAGGAAGGTATACGATGGCCGTGTCACGTGGAAATAACCGAAACCGATGGTGGCTTGGGTGCTTTGGTTGGTCACCACGTCATTGGCACCCGCTGCGCTATTGTAGTGCCACGTGCCGCCAAGGCCCAAGTCAGCGAAGGTTATCGACGTAGCAGCGAGCGATTCGCCCGTGGCGAGCGTAGGGTCATAGGCACTGCCATTGTATTGTTCGCCCCATTGCAAGCCGCTTGGGTCGATGCTGCGCTGCCCGAAGCCGCCGAACAGGCCTGCGCCTATCGTGCTGTTCTGCCCGGTCTTTATGTGATAGGCCACGCTCAATCCACCTTGCGATGATCTCAGCTTCGCATCGCCCGCATTGTCGCTGAAGAAGTTGACTCCGAAGGCGAGAAACCCGGCCTTGCCCCGTTTCTGCTTCATCTGCATATCGTAACTGAAAGCCGTGGTCTTGAATGGCGTGGTAACGCTCCCCCACTGGTTGCGGTGCTGCAACACCGCGCGCAGGTCATGCCCGATCCCCGCCATGGCCGGGCTTTGCAGTAGGGGCTGCATCTGGTACTGCGTGAAGTGGATGTCTTGGGCGGTGGCCCCAGTGGCGATCAGCAGACCGGACAGGGACAAGAAGGGTAGCAGTTTACGCATGGGGCTGGCGACAGGGTTGGTTTCGGGCAAAGGTGGGTGACCTTCAAGGGTATAACCCGGAATCCGGAGCGAAGGTTGGGTATGAGGGGAAATTCATGGATGGGGGCTGTTGCTCCTCAGCGTTATCTCACCAAAGTGATATTCCCCTGCCTCTCCACCGTCTCCCCATTGGTGAGTATGGCGCTCAAGTGGTACACGAAGACAGCGGGGTCGAGCAATTGGCCCTTGTATTGTCCATCCCAACACGTCCTGGGATCGGTGCTTTCGAACACCCTGTTACCCCAACGGTCGTAGATGCTCAAGGTCATCGTACTCATACACTCGGTTCCGTTGACGCAGTGTCGGTCGTTCTTGCTGCTTGCATCGGGGCTGAAGGCATTGGGAACGAATATCGCGCAATCCAAGGGCTCGGCGGGTCGCTCCGGATCGTCCACCCGGAGCTTCACCACCCACAGGTCACGCCCACCGTGGTTACCAGAGACATCGCCATCATTGGACTCCGTGTAGCCGAACGAAACCAGGGAACCATCCTCCAGTTCGGCGCGCAGCCAGCCCTGGTCCTCTGATGATCCACCTAGGCATCGTTGCCAAACGAGGTCGCCTTGCTCGTTGATCTGTGCCAGCCACAGGTCCCGCTGGCCATGATGCCCTTCGATGTTTCCGTCGCCGGAAAAGGTGGAACCGCATAACAGGTAGCCCGCATCGGTCGTTTGCGCTAGAATGCCCAATTCGAATGCACTACCGCCGAACGCCCGCTGCCAGAGCAGGTCGCCGTTGCCATTGACCTTGAGCACCCACATATCCTGGCCGCCATGCGCGCCTGTTACATCCCCATCGTTCGAGTTCGCTGATGCCATCACCAGGAAACCTCCATCCGCCGTAGTCAACAGGTCGCTCGCCGTTTCATTCTGGGAACCACCGTACGTGCGTGTCCACAACAAGGTGCCGCCGCTGCTCACTCTCGCCAGGAGGACGTCGTAGTTGCCTTGGTTCTCCTGGACATCACCGTCCGTTGACTTCGTGTGGCCGAGGATCACGATATCCCCATCGGGCAACACGACCGCATCCATGCCTAGTTCGAAGTCGCTCCCACCGAGGGTGAGCGACCAAACGATGGCACCTGTTACGTTCAACTTCACCAACCAGAGATCATCCTCACCATGATTGTTCACCACATCACCATCGTTCGATCGGGTGTAGGCGAAGTTCACGATGTAGCCCCCATCCGTCGTTGGGATCACGTTGATGCCGTATTCGGCTCCACTACCTCCCAATGTCCTGTTCCATTCGATATCGCCGGCCGCATCGAGCTTCACGATCCAATGGTCCTGCTCACCTGGACCATTGAGGTCCGTGACGTCACCGTCATCGGAGGTGGTCAAGCCGTGAAGCATGAACCCGCCATCGGGAGTTCGCCGGAGTTGCGGTACCGCGTTCTCACTACCGGTGCCCCCATAGGTACGCTGCCAAAGAAGGGTGCCTTGGGCACTGAGCTTAACCACCCAAATGCCTTGGAGTCCGAGAGTCCCGGTCACATCCCCATCCACCGAACCGGTATTGCCCATCACATATAGGGAACCATCGGAAGCTTCGATACAGGAAACACCGAACTCGGCCTCTGAACCACCCAGGGCACGGCTCCATTGTGCGGATCCGTTGGCATCGAGCTTGGTGACGAGGATGTCCAGGGATCCATGATCGCCGGTCACATCACCGTCATTCGAATCGCTCCAGCCCACCACAACGAAGCCCCCGTCATCCGTTCGCGTGAAACCCGGACCCGGGTCGTCGAAGCCGCTGCCGCCGATGCAGCGCTGCCATTCCATCTGCGTGGTCACTTGTGCGCTCACTGCGCCCAGGCTGAGACCGAGGAGCACGGCTACGGTCATTCTCCGGCGTCGCAACAAGTGGGGTTGTGTGTATATGGGCATACGATCAGTGTTCTTCAATCAAGTTTCTCGCGGATCCGTTCCACATTCAGGTGGTCAAAGAGTGATCCTCTCTATCTGACCAGGGTGAGGTTCCCCTGCCGCTCCACGGTGTCACCGCCTCTCAAGGTCGCTCTCAAGTAATAGACGAACACCGCAGGGTCGAGCAACTGTCCTTTGTACTGACCATCCCAGCAAGCTTCTGGTCCAGTACTCTGGAAGACCTTGTTGCCCCAACGGTCGTATATGTTGAAGGTCATGGAGGTGACACACTCGGTGCCGTATACACAGTGTTGATCGTTCTTGCCACTTGTGTTGGGGCTGAAGGCGTTTGGAACGTACAGCGCGCATTCCGGAGGTACGGTGGGCTCGGTCACGTTCAGCTTCACCACCCATATGTCACGCCCACCGTGGTTGCCGGAGACATCGCCATCGTTGGAATCGGTATAGCCGTATGCCACGAACCCGGAACCTGCGGTTTGCGCCTGCATGTATCCCCAGTCTTCCGCTGAACCTCCGAGACAACGTTGCCAAGCGAGATCACCAGTGTCATCGAGTTTGGCCAGCCAGAGCTCCCGATCACCATGCCCACCCATGATGGCCCCATCATTGGAATAGGTGATGCCCGTGAGGACATAGCCGCCCAGGTCGCCCTTCTCCATGAACGCCCACTCATCCATGGTGCCGCCAAAGGATCGCTGCCAGATGATCGCTCCATTCGCATCGACCTTGAGCGCCCACACGTCTCGCTCACCGAGGTTCGAGGTCACATCCCCATCAACGGAATTCGATGATCCCGCGAGCACGAAGCCACCATCACCGGTGGGTGCCATACTTCTGCAATCATCAGCGCCGGTGCCGCCAAAGGTGCGGGTCCAGAGCAGCGAACCGGAGCCGCTGATCTTGGCCAGAAGCACATCGCTCCCCCCTTGGGACTGCACGATATCGCCATCATCGGACGTGGTGTTACCCAGAAGCATGAAGTCGCCGTTGGCGAGCTCGCGGACATCCGAGCCGAATTCCCGCTGACTTCCACCGATGGTGAGCGACCATTCAATACTGCCCGCTGCGCTCAACTTCACCAGCCAACAATCCTCAGTACCGTGGTTGCCGGTCACATCCCCATCGTTCGATGCGGTGTAACTGAAATTCATCAGGAAACCGCCGTTAGTGGTATGGATCAATTCCGTTCCGACATCCATGCTACTGCCGCCCAAAGCCCGGTTCCATTCCAGCGCTCCCGATGCATCGATCTTTACCACCCAATGATCCTGGCTCCCACCGCCCGGATGGAGGTCCACCACATCACCGTCGCTGGACCCGGTGAACCCGTGGATGACAAATCCGCCATCTGCGACCTCTTGTATCTCTCCCCCCCCTTCAGCGCCAGAACCGCCGTAGGTACGCTGCCAGATGACGGCCCCAAGAGGCGATAACCTGAACACCCATAGGTCTGAATCCCCTTGGTTCTGTGTCACATCGCCATCGGTGGAATAGGTGTGCCCAGCGATCATGATGGAACCATCGGAAGCCTCGATGCAGCTGTAGGCGTAGTCCTCCGATGATCCTCCGAACGAGCGCCTCCAGAGCATTCCTCCGTTCGCGTCCAATCTGGTCACCAGGATGTCGTTGCCACCATGATTGTCTGTGGCATCACCATCGGTGGAGGCGCTCCAACCTATGGCCACGAATCCGCCATCACTCGTTCCGGTAAGATGGGTTCCCCAGTCAAGGCCGCTCCCGCCGATGCACCGTTGCCAAACCACCTCCGTGGTCACTTGCGCTCTCAATGGATGAGGAACAATGACCACGAGCATGAAGAGGCCCATGAGCATCCGCTGCCGTATGCGTTGTTGGTGGGTCATGTTCAAGAATGCTTTTTCAATCCTTTATGATCCTCGCATGCACTGATCCCTCCGCATGCTTCACCTCGCATTGATAGACCCCGGGACGCAACGCCGAGAGGTCGATGCGATCGCCCATGAGCGGCTCCTGTTGCACGATCGCACCCACACTGTTCGTGATGCGAACTGTCGCATTCCGCCATGAGCTGGAGCCTGATGCGCGCAAGGTCACGGAGCCAAGCGTCGGGTTGGGGAAGGCGTCCATTTGTTCCACGCGCGGCCCACCTTCATGCACAGCAGTAACCGCTCCTTTCGAGTTGTGGAACCGTGTGATCAACGGAGCATAGCCATGCAGCTCACCGTTAAGCCATTTCACCACCATGTCCATGGAGAGCACTTTGCCGTCCTGTTGCAAGGTGGCGCAGTGGAGGTGGATGCGTAGGCCGAATCCGTTGTCGTCGATGGGCTGGACACCGGGAGAGAACTCCGTATCCAACGCACCGAACCCATCCAGACGCGTGAGGTACTTCGCGCTCATATAGCCATCCGCCCCGTAGGTCTGTGCCAGGATGATGAGACCACCGTTCGGTTCGATCAAGAGTTCATCCGGCGCGGAGTAGTAGTTCGGGTCGGCATCACTCAAGTCCATGTAACCGCCGGTTCCAAAGCTTGTATCCAAGACGCCGTTCTCGAGCAGCTTGAAGAGGTAGGCGGGCCATCCCCACGTATTCGGTTGCAGGTAGATCGAATTGTCCTGCGCGATCGCGAAGTCGATGATCCAGTTGTCCTGTATGTACGGTGTCAGGTCGAGCGTGTAATTGAACGATACATCCACGGTGCCATCGGCGTTGAAACGCCACATGCCTGCACAGCCCGGCTGGTAGCTACCCAGCACGATGCGGCCCAGGTTGTCGATCTCCATGAGCGGATAACAGAAGGGCGCCGAAGGTGTGTACGCCACACCGTTGCTGCCAAAGGTGTTGTCAGGGGTGAAGTCCTCGTTCAAGCGCACCACCTGGCCACACCCTTCATCGTTGTTTGTCCCTGCTTTTCCGATAATGATGCGGCCCTCATCATCCACCAGCATCTTGGCGAATCCACTGCCGCCTGGTGCGACCACCTGTGTGTAGGCCTGCACTAACGCACCGTTCTGGTCGATTGCACCGATCTCGTAGCCCTCCAGGGTGCCCTTGAGCAGCACGATCGTGGATCCATCGAACGAAAGTGCCGCGTCCGTGAGGCCCGTGTTGGGGAACTCCAGAATGCCGTCCGCATCAAAGGAGTTGTCGAGCGATCCATCGTCGTTCAACTTCATGATGTACGATGAGGTGGTGCCATTCACGGCGCTCAGTATCGAAAAGATCTTCCCGCCGGTCTCCAGGATATCCACGGTGATAACATCGGGGATCTGGGGCATGAAACCGTATTGCCCATCGCTGCTGAAAGTAAGGTCGAGCGTGCCGTTCTGGGCGATCGCTCCCGTCGCGATCATCACGCTCGCACCAGCGAGGGCGAGGGTGCGAAAGTGGGTGGAGGGTAGTGATGCTCTCATGGGTCGAAGAAGATCTTCTGCAGTTGTACTGAACGTGATCGCAGGCCTTCACTACAAGAACATGAAATACCCGACCACGGTTGGGTCACCACGAAATATCTATCGCTAACGCACCAACGTGATGTTCCCTTGCCGCTCCACGGTCTCATTATTCGTGAGCGTCGCTCTCAGGTGGTAAACGAACACTGCTGGATCGAGTAGTTGACCTTTGTATTGGCCATCCCAACAGGCATTGGGCTCGGTGGTCGTGAAGACCTGGTTGCCCCAGCGATCGTAAATGGCGAAGACCATGGAACTGATGCACTGCGCGCCGTGCACGCATTGTTGGTCGTTCCTGCCGGACGCATCCGGGCTGAAGGCGGTCGGGACGAAGATGTTCTCGACAGTGCATGGTATGTACGGTGGTTCGATCACCGTGATCACCAGGCAGGCCGTGTCGGTGCCGCAACTGAAGAGGCTGTCGCTGACAACGACACAATACTCCGTTGTAACCGTAGGGCTGGCCAGCGGAAATGTGCAAGCAGTGCAGGTCAAGCCGGTGCTTGGGTACCAGCTGAAGGTCGACCCGGGCGAAGGACTCAACAGAACGGTATCTCCTACTACTGATGCTCGGATCGGCAGTAGCCACCTGTGCCACAACGGGCGGCAGCGTGGAGAGGATGAGCGAAACGGTGCGAACCGAATCGCACGCACCTGCCACAACAACCGTATCCACAAAGGTGCCGGGAGCGAACACTTCAGCGCCGTTGGGCAGGGTGTATGCCTCCCCTTCGCAGAGGGTGATCTGCCTGCTCGACCCTGGTAACGGATCGATCACCACATCGAACAAGCGAACGGTATCGCAGCCGAGGACAGAGAAGGTCGTATCCGAATAGCTGCCTGAAGTGAAGACCGTTGTTCCCGAAGGCAATGCAAAACCCTCGTCGACGCATGCGTTAACGGCACCCATGACCTCAACTATGGGAGCGGGATCATAGGCATCAACCGTACACGGCACGGTGATCGCACAGCCGTTGGCATCGGTCACTGTCACCGTATAGTTGCCCAGTGGCACATCAGTGAACACGTTGCTGGCCTGAGGGCCGTCGCCGATGTCGTAGCTGTAAGGTGCCTGTATTCCGAAATGGTATACAGTGATCGTACCACTGGTACATGTTGCGCTAGGCACAGCTACAGTACCCACCAACGGGCAGCTACCCGCCACGGCCGAGGGGTCGATCTGCGTGAACTCCACCTGTGGATCGGTCTGTCCGTGGTTCGGTTGATCCAGGAAAACGGAACCGCAAAGTGAAAAACCCGCAGCCCAAAGTGTGCCGTCCGCTTTCACGATGTAGGAGAAGGTCTCTCCGGCCATGATGTCGATCACATCCGTGGCGACCAACTGCGGTGAGTAGAACAAGGTGGAAATATTGTAGTTCCCCCATGCGTAACAGTTCCGATCGGCGTCCAACGCGAGAAAATGATTGCCATCCGTACAGCCACTTATAGCGATAATGTTGTTCAAGCCTTCCACCAGTTGGGGTATGGTATCTTGTAGAAAGTCGCCATCCCCTGTAAAGCCCGGAAAGCCCCAGCAATACACTTCGCCTTGAGCGTTCAGTGTGGCGGCGGCCTGCGTGTGTGTTTTGATATCTATGATGCCGCTGAGCCCTGCGATCGGAACGGCATTCAACAGGTACGCATCGGTGTAGGACGGGTCCCCGATAAGACCTTGGTAGTTGTGGCCGACCACGCGGACGGTACTATCGCTCAAAAGCACATAGTTCGTGAACAACCCACTGGCTACACGGACGGCACCAGCAATACCGGTCATCTGCACCAGCGTAGTGAAACTCGAGACCTGGGTTCCATCTCCGAAAATGCCTTCTCCATTGTCCCCAATGCTCCACACCGTTCCGTCATTCTTGATAAAGCTGCAGTTCCGTGAAGAGGCATCCACGAACTTCACATCCGTGATCACTTGGGTCGGATACACGAAACCTCCATCCCCTCCCCACACCCAACCTGTGCCGTCGTTCTTGATCGCCCCCATCCAATACCCGGTGCTGAAATAGCGCACGTTGTCCATACCCGGTATGGCATCCGGCGCACTCGTACAATTCGCTCCTGGGCCATTGCCCAATTCGCCCACGTTGTCGCCTCCCCAGCCGTACAGCTGGTTGCTGCTGCTATCACACGGATCGCTGTAGCAAAGGCTGAAACCGCTGTATGAGCCGACCGTGTAGATGGTGGGTCGATACCAAAGCCTACCACCGAAACCATCGCCGACCATACTGTTCTGGGCGGTAAGACCAATCACGTGGAGCATGGCGAGGACTATCACATACCCGCGGCCACCGATGCAGCGAGCAATGCAGAACTTGTATCGAACGTTCATGCGTTCCATGGTTCAAAGGCTGTTCTGCCTGAAGCGGCGGCGTTGTCCACCGGACCTCAGAAAGACGTGCGTCGGAGCTTCCAGACCACGCCGAGTGAAATGCCCAGGTCGTTGAGCGGTACGTCGTTCAACGGCCCCAACGTCGCTACCTCGGACATCTGACGCTTCCAGAATGGTCCGGTCGTGATCCGCACCAGTTCGTTGACCTGATAGGACAGCTGGGGCCGGAGGAGCACGGCGTAGTTCGTGGTACGGAACGCTTCGTCCGGCACGGCTGTGATGGTGAGCGAACTTTCGGGCAGATAATTACCCGAAGCATTGAAGAGTAATCCCAAGCTCACACCAGCCTGTAGAGCGACCCCGATCCGACCGACACCGATCTCATAGCCCGCCAGGATCGGCACCTCCAGGTAGCTCAAGGTCACGTCCCCTGCATCGACACCGTCCAACACGTTGCTAGCATCCACCTCAAAGTCGTTCCAATGGATGCCGGTGGCGATCGACCATTGTTTCTTCCGCATGCGGTACTCCAAGCCCAGCAGCGTGCCAGAGCCGGTGATCCTGCGGTCCGCAGCACGTATGGAAAGCGCCGACGCGAACACATGGAGTTCGTTCACGTGACGTGTTCGCAAGGAAGGATCAACGACGATCAAGGCTTGGTTGAGCTGAGGCTGCAGCAATGATCCACGGACCGGGATGACCTCAAGGACATCCACTTCGACCTCCCGCTGGAACTCACCGGAAGCCGGGCGGTCGGCCGGCAGCGCATCCTTACGTTCCTGGACCGGTGTGGGCTCAGCCACGGATGCAGCATCCGCAGGATCCGTCAAGTCACCTTCCTCCACTTCACCTGTACGCCCTTCCGAAGACGAGGACCCATCCGCATTGACGTCGGAACCCGCCACCCCGAAGAAGACACCCTGATCAGCCGTGATCAGCGCCTCACCGTTGGTGTTGGGCTGGTCAGTCGACCGATCATCTTCGGTCGTGGCGCTCTCCTCGCCGGACGTGATGCTCGCGCTGACCTCTGCCAACGTACCATGGACCTGTTCGACCGCACGGGCATGGGGCTGCACGGCTGAGCTGGCATCAAGTATCACTGCGCGCCTGATAGCCTGCTGCGCGTCAGCAGTCGATGGATCCGTTGCTGGGTCTGCGGTCCGCTCAGGCGTTGTTGCCTGGCCAAGCGGCTGCGGGCGTTACAGGTCCTTCCGATACACTGGCATTGCCATCCACTTGCTGTTGGTGGGTGCTTTGAGATACGGCCACCTGTTGAGGGATGGGTCCAGTTCCGGTACGCGCCCAGGCCCACCAGACGAGTCCCGCCACCGGGAACAGCAATACTTTCCACCAGCGACCCGTGCGGCCGACCGCCACCACCTCGCCCTGGTCACGTGCTTCAAGGATGGTCCTCATCTCCTCCAAGTGGGCTTCATCCTTGTTGAAGGAGCGCTCTGTCAGCTTCCTGCGGACCAGCCGGTCGATGGGATGGCGGAACTTCATGTCGTTGAGGGAATGATCACCAGCGCACTATACTGTTCAGCGATGCGTAGTTGGAGCTGCTGCCGGGCATGGCTTACATGCCACTTGCTGGTGCCTTCCGAGATCCCCAGTTCAGCGGCGATCTCGCGGTGTTTCCAACCATCCACGGCGTAGAGGTTGAACACACGACGGGACATTTCCGGTAGATCATCCACCAACCGTTGCAATTCTTCGGCCTCGATGGCCTCTTCCACCTCGTTGGGGATGGTGTTGGCGCTCGTTTCATGGAAGGGCTCGAGGCTCACGGTGCGTGCCACACTTGCTTTGGCGCGGTAGTCATTGATCGCCGTGTTCACAGCCACTCTTCTGCACCATGCGTCGAACGGCGCGAAGGGTTGCCACGCATGCAGATTATCCAATATCCTCAGGTACGCTGTGTTCATCAGGGCTTTCTGCAGTTGTGCGTCCGGTTCGTAGCGGCGGGCCACGGACATGAGCAGGTCGTAGAGCAGTTTGAACAGTTCGAACTGGGCCGCGCGGTCCTTACGGATGCACCGATCCAAGAGTGACCTGTCCGGTCTTACCCACTTCATCGCCTTATGTCCGTTGCCCCCCCGCCGACCTTAGCCCGGTGACGGGTTTCAAGTAGGCCTAGGGATCGCTGTTACTGTAAGAACAGCAGGATCCAAGGTAAGGTTGGGTAGCGAGGAAAAAAGAAACGGCTGCCTGAGGGACCGCATCTGCCAGCCACGTCACACATGTGGATGGAGCTCCATCCCTACCGGACTAGTGTGATATTCCCGCTCTGCTCCACGACATCCCCATTGGTCAACGTCGCAGTGAGCCGGAATACGAAAACGGCAGGGTTGAGCGCTTTGCCTTCGTAGGTACCATCCCAGCAGGTCTTCGGGTCGCTGCTTTCGAAGATCAGTTTCCCCCAGCGATCGTAGATGGAGAAGGCCATGGTGGTGATGCAATCGCCGTACACACATTGTTGGTCGTTCTTACCGCTGGCGTTGGGGCTGAAGGCCGTGGGCACGAATACCGCTCCACAGGGTTTCTCGGTGAGGATGCGCACACAGGCCGTGTCGGTGCATTGGTTGGCATCGGTGACCACCACGCAGTACACCGTGGTGTCCGTAGGCGATGCGGTCGGTGATTGGCAGGTGGTGCAACTGAGACCGGTCGCAGGTGACCAGAGGTAGGTGCCGCCACCGCTAGCGAAGAGCGTGGTGCTTTCGCCGCCGGTCAAGACGGTGTCCAGCGCAGTCACTTGGGCCACGGGTTGGCTCACTTGGGCCACGGCAACGGTTGCGGTATCGGCGCATCCATTGGCGTCGGTCACGACCAGAGCATACTCGCCAGGAGCAATACTCGTCAGCGTATCATCGTCCAGAACGCCGTTGCTCCATGCGAGGCTGTATCCAAATGGCATGTTGAAGTCCGGTACGCCACCCGTGATGGATTCCATGAACAAGGTACCCGTAGGGGAGTTGCACGCGCTGGCGCTGGAACCGATCAGGACTTCAAGCGCTGTTGGAGCTACGACGACAACTGATACAGTTTCCGAAAGGCCGTTCACATCCGTGACGGTGACCGTGTGTTCACCTTCGCACAAGCCAGTGGCTGTGGCGGTGGTCTGGCCGTTGTCCCACACGAAAGTGTACGGGGCGACTCCATTGATCCCCGATGCCGTGGCCGTGGCCGAGCAATCGCCACCACAAGCCAACGCCGAGTTCACCGCTGTGGCGTAGAACGGCGCGCAGCCCGCTGATTCGCAGTCGGTCGGTGAATAGTGCAGGATGAACGAATCGTCCGAAGACACCGTCGCATCATTCATGTAGTAGGCACCGTTGCCAGGGTCCAGCGTGGTGAAGCCACCACCTTGCGATTCGCCAACGGCATAGAGATCACCTTGAGCGCTCACGGTCATGGCCGAGCGATGATCATCCCATGGGCCGCTGTGGAACGTGGACCAGGTGAGCGCTCCGTTGGGGGTGAAGCGCATCAAGACCATATCACCGCCGTAGGAATTCGCTGGATCACCATCACCATACACCCCATCGAAGGTGCTGTTGCAACCGCCGCTCAACAAGGGCACGTTCGGCGACACACCGAAACCGAGCGCTTCGTAGGTGGTGTAGATGTTCCCACAAGCGTCCATGGCCAGTTGCTGTTCGGTGCTGCATTGTTCGGTTACGGTACCGCCCAATTGGGTCCGCCATTGCAATGTGCCCGCTGCATTGAATCCGATGAGGCAAGCATCTCCCTCTCCCGTCGCACTGTTCTGGAACGCACCGGCGAACACACCCGTAGCGAGCGGTGTGAAGGCATCCGGCGAATGGGTGGCTTGAACGACCAGTCGGCCGTCCGTTCCAATAGCAAGCCCGTGCACGTTGGGCGAATCACCAAGATCGAAATAGGTACCCCATTGCTGCGCACCGGCGCTACTGAAGACGGCGATATAGCCATCATCAAAACCATCGACAGCGTTCTGCGCCGCGCCACTGAACGGCCCAGTAGCCACTACAGGTGCACCGCTGCCTCCTCCACCGGCCATGACGAACTGACCGGCTGCTGTCGTAGCCACGCTCTTGTTGCGGAACATCATGGTGGGGAAACCCGACGCCCACTGCAGGGCGCCGTTGGCCGATAAGCCGAGCAGATACGTCTGGCTATCGGCCGGAGGCAGGTAGTACGCACCGGCGAACGATCCGGTACCGGGTTGATCGAGCATCACCCCATCGTCCGTGGAGCCCGCCATGAAGATCCGGCCTGTGGCATCGCTGGTGATCCCCGAGATGTGCGCCCCGCCGAGGAAGGTCGCCCACTCGCGTTGTCCACCCGGTGTGAAGCCCACGATCATGGCGTCGGACTCGAACACACCACCGCCATAGGTGTTGCTGTAGTACGCACCAGCGAAACTGCCGATGCCCGGCTGCGTTACGAAATCAGTCTTCGCGGTTCCGGCCAACAGGATGCGATCGTTGGCATCCACATGCAACTGCAATGGCAGATCGATACCACTATAGAGCGTTGACCAGAGCAACACACCGGTGTTGCTGAACGCCTGCAGGAAGCCGCCGAAGACCACATCGGTGAAGGCACCGTTGAACGTGAGCGTATCGAAGGGCACCGGGAATCCGAAGCCCCCGCCGCCATATCCCGCCACGATCACATCGCCGTTGCTCTTGGTCTTCACGGTCATGGGACCATCGAGCTGATCGGTATGCGTGAAGGTGGCCCAGGTAAGCTGCGGATCGATCACCAACGTAGCGCCCGGCACGCGGTGCGTGGGTAGCTCGAACCGGATGCGCACGCGGTGCTTGTCCAAGGCCGTCAGATGAAATCCGCTTTGGACCTGTTCACCACTTTCCTTCCAATAGCTCACCGGCGCATGCTCGGTGAGCGTGCCCATTCCGGTGGGGATGGAGATGCCACCGTCAGCCGTCGGCGATACAGGTTGCTCGCTGTGGTACACGAAGCGGATGTCGTTGGGGTCGCCGTTGGCGTGCACGATGAAGTCGTACTTCAAGCCCTGTTCATTGGTGTACAACACCCAATCGATGCCGGGATAGACTTCACGCACGATGGCACGCCCATACCGATGCAGACCCGTGATGCCTTGCGGACAATGCTTGAGGGTAGTCGTAGCGCGCGGTGCCCTCCTCCTCAAGTACGATGTTCTCCGGGCGGATTTCAGCGCCTTCCAGACGCATGTGCGCCCAGGCCATTTCCGCCGTCACCACCTTGGGTTTGGTGCGAAAGAAGGGCCGCTGCTTAGGTCCGGCCTTCCGCTTCTCCTCCAGCGATTCGGTGACGCGCTTGGTGAAGACGTAGCTCAACCCGGTGGTGGTGAGGTAGGTGCTCAAGCCCTTGCCCTCCGCTTTCAGTAGGATGAAGGGCGCAGGTTCCCCTTTGACCGTAGTGAACTGGCCGCGGTTGGGTTCGAAGCGCGGCACGGTCGCGGAGTTCGGGTTTCCGGCGAAAAGCGCTGAAACACCTAAGGAGCTAAGCGCAAAAAGGGTCTGACGGAGGTTGATCATCGGGTTCAGGCACAGGAGGACGGAGACACAAAGGTCCTTCGTTCCACTAGGCTAACCCGAAAAAAGGGGGGATGGTTGGGTCGAGCCTCTGATCCACCAACAGAAGTGTCACCCGACTATAGCTTCACGACACGCAAGACCGCCCCTTGGACTTGCACCATATAGACACCCGGCATTAAACGCCCGGGGTAGATGTGCTGCGCAGGGCCTTCATACAAAACGGACCCTGTGGCGTTCAGTAGCCGTACTGGCACGGTCGGCTGAACGCCTATTAGTTCCAGTTCCTCCGTGAAAGGATTCGGCCACGCCACGATCGTCTCTCCCTCCGCTTCATGCACCTGCGTGCTCAAGCAATCGAATCCGTGGAGGTGCGACGGGCAGCTTGAACTGAGCGGGTACCAAGGGCTCATCACTGGTTCGACCACACATCCTCAGGCGTTCGACCCACACCACCGTGCCATCAACGTATCTGTCGCGTTCGTAGCGTTAGCATGGATCATCAACGAACCGGTCATCAGATGTACATCATCGCCGTAGGAAATGGTGCCTGCGGTATCGTAACGGAACGGCAGCGGGAACTCATGTGCTCACTGCGCGTGGCCTCTTGAAAGCGATGGAAAGCGCTGCAATCTTCTGCGGCGTTGTAGAGCATGTATCCAGCGTTGTCGGAGGAAGGCGTCAGTGACTCGCGTCGCTCACGGTTGACAGTTCCGCATGGCGCACCCAGCCCTGGCCCTGGGGTTCACCACGGGGCCCGTGAAGTTCATCCTGCGCCGGCGTGGTGGGTATCCATGCGCGCATGCAAGCATAGGTGCTGGGGTAGGTCAGGAGCCAACTGTTGAAGGTGCGCCACCGAAAGGCGGGCAGGCGCGAAGTAATCCGTGACCTCCAGGTCGGGTTGTTGCCCCAGCACGCCGAGTGCACTGGCTCCATGGTGAGGCGCAACGTTGAAGGTGGCCAAGCACCCACATACAGCCCATCGCCACCGCTTTCGCGCAAGGTCAATCCCTTCACTGTGACCCCATCGCCAATCGGTCGCAGCAGTACCGAACTCACTGTCATTGAGCAACGCATATTCAGACCGGTTCATCTGGAAGGTGGCCCCATAGCCGATGATGGTGATGTTCGTGCTGGTCCTAAGTTGGAACAGGGTCGCGTAGATGTTGTTGAAGGCGCCAGGCCTCGCTCGAAGCACCACACCCGGTTGGAAGATGATGGTCTTGTCGCGGGTTGGTCAAGGTGCTCGGCCCCACGTTGGCATCATCCGCCGGCAGTTGCACCGTATCGGCATCGCTGGCCAGGTCGATGGCCGCTTGGAACCGCGGCGGGGCGTTCGTTACGGTGTAACCGATACGTGCTGGCGTTGAAGGTTGAGCTGCCTGGATCATCCCGAAGCAACACACTAGAATGGCAAAGTTTCGCTGGAGTAAAAGGTATCTGTAGTGAGAGGGGCGAAGGCATGCGAAGGACGTTCACCGATCAGAACGTATCGATGTAGCGCCGACCGATGTGAACTCGAGAATCCAGTACGCTGACCTTCGTACTTGGGGGTGCTCATCATCGCACCAAGGTGATGTTCCCCTGCCGCTCCACTGTTTCACCACTCGTGAGTGTGGCATTCAGCACGTACACGAACACTCCGGGGTTCAGCGGCTCACCGTTATGAAGGCCGTCCCAACAGATCTTCGCGTCGGTGGTCTCGAAGACCCTGTTGCCCAAGCGATCGTAGATCCGGAAGACCATGCTGCTGATGCAGTCGCCATACACGCATTGCTGATCGTTCCTGCCGCTCGCGTTCGGACTGAACGCGTTGGGGACGAAGACCTCGCAGGCCCTTAGCACCACCACCTGAACACAAGCCGTATCCGAGCAGCCATTCACCGTGAATGCGGTAACGCAGTACTCCGTGGTATCCGTCGGTGTCGCGATGGGGTTAGGGCAGGTGGTGCAACTCAATCCAGTGGATGGTGACCATTGGTAGGATGTTCCACCGAGGCCCACAAGCTGAACGCTCTCACCAGCAGTAATGGAAGTCGGCGTGGCTATGGCAGCGGCTGTGGGCGCATTGCTTGCGATGATCCGTACGGTATCCGTTGCGGTGCAACCGGATGTATCCGTGACGACGACCACGTATTCCCCGGCACCCAGACCGGTCGCGGTGCTGGTGAGTTGACCGTTGTCCCATTGATAGTCGTAGTAGGCCGAGTCCCAGATCGAGAAGTTCACCGTGGCGGTGCCGGTCGCGCTTTCGCAGAGCGATGGCGTGGTGGAGATGTCGAGCACGATCGGCAGCGGTTCCGGCAGGTCCAAGGTGAGCGTGCTGGTCTGTCCGTCAGCATCGGTAACGGTCACACTGTGCATACCGGCGCAAAGACCGGTCGCCGTGGCCGTGGTCTGTCCGTTGCTCCAGGTGTAGGTGAACGGTGCTTGGCCTTGGGTCGAGTTCACTGTAGCGGAGGCATCGCAATCGCCATTGCAAACCAGTTCACTGAACTGCAGGCCCAGTGTGAGTGCTGTGCAGGTTTCACAGGCGGTAGGCACCAGTTTCATGATGAACGCATCATCGCCCAAGGGCAACGGCGGTTGATCATCGAAGTACGCTCCGCCACCGGGGTTGATGTACTGGAAATCGCCGATGCTCTCCTGGTCGTAGGTCTCTGCCGTGAGGAAGATCACATTGCTTATCGGATCGATGGTGAACGGCGGCCGGAATTCCCCTCCACCACCGCCGATGTAGGTGGAATAGTTGAGCGCCCCCGAGGTGGTGAAACGCATGAGGAACACATCCTCCCAACCGTAGTTGTTATCGAGCACCGGATCGACGCTACTGCCGCAACCCGGATCGACGATGGGCATGTCCGCAGAAACGGTGTTGATGGCGAAGAGGATGTTCCCGCACTTGTCCACGTTGAGCTGCTCGGTGGAAAGGTGGGTGGGATTGAACGAGGGTCCACCACCCTCGATCTGCCAGCGGCCGAAGAAGGTGGTCCAACTGCGCGCTCCCGAAGGCTCGAAGCCAACGATGTACGCGTCCTGGTTCTGCATCACATCATCGAAGTAGGCCCCCGTGAAGCTGCCCGTGCCCGGAAGCAACGGCAGATCGGGAGAATCGGAGAGCCCACCGATGATGATCCGGCCCGACTGGTCGGTATCAAGCCCGATGATCACATCCTCGTTCGACGCACCGAAGTAGGTACACCATTCCAACGCACCGTTGGGTGCAAGCCCGATCAACGCGCCGTCGTACTCGCTGTCGTATGTGGCATCCACATAAGCTCCTGCCATAGCGCCGGTGGCGATGATGGGCAGGTTGATGGACCCGGTGTTCGCTGCGATGAAGTGTCGGCCATCAGGGCGCGTGGTGATGTGTGCAGTAGCATCGTCACCGTTACCACCGAAATAAGTGGCCCAAAGTTTGGTTCCGTTCGGCGAGAAGCCGAGGATGCACATCTCCAACGCACCAGCCGACGTCGGTTGAGAATAAGCGCCAGTGAACACGCCGGTTCCTGCTTGCACGACCAGATCCGAAGCCTCCACATTGCCCACGATGATGATATTCCCCGCCGGATCGGTGGTCACCGTGCGCGCCATCCGGCCACCGAAGAAGGTCGCCCATTCCCGCACACCGCCAGGCGCGAAGGCCGCAATGCACATGTCCATGTTCTCGTTGTTCGGCTGCGTGGGTTGGTAGTATGCTCCGGTGAACGTGCCGATGCCAGCCTGTACGGCGAACGTGGTATCGCCCTGGCCTACCGCCAGGATGCGGTCGTTCGCATCGCAATACACCTGCCCGAAGAAGGCCCCTTGGTACACGGTGCTCCAGAGTAACACACCAGCACTGGAAAAGGCGCGCAAGAAGCAACCGAAGAAGCCGTCCACTGATCCGACCGCATAGGCACCGCTATAGCTTCCGGTACCGACGCCGAGCGGGAATCCAGTGCCCCAGCCTTCGTAGCCCGTGGTGATCACATCGCCATTGCTGTTGGTGCAGATCGAGAACGGACCATCGAGCTGGTCGCACGCCATCAGCGTGTTCCAGGTGATCTGCGGATCGATCACCCGGGTGTTCAACGGATCGATGCCGCGCAGCGCGAAGCCTACTTCTGTCCTATGCTCATCGATGGGTTTCACCGTGAACGTGTTAGCGATGGGTGTTCTTTTCCCCTGCACGTAGCTCACTGGGGCCGCTTCCTGAATTGTGCCCATGGAGGTCCGTATCACCAGACCACCGCGCTCATCCACCATTACCGGCTGCTCCGCATCGAACACCATGCGGATCAATGATGCATCTGCTCCGGGATGTACCACGAAGTCATACTTGAACCCGCCCTTGTCATCGCCGTACAGGACCCAATCGATCCCAGGATAGACATCACGCACGGTGATCCTCGTATAAGCGCGCACATCCGTCACAGGTCCGTTGGGATCATCCAAGAAGAAGTTGTAGCGCGCACTGGTGGGGTCCTCCTTTACGATGTGCTCGCGATCGATCCGCGCGCCAAGTAATTCCACGCTTGCCCAGGCCATGTGTACGGTGGCTTTCGGGCGGTTCATGGCGTGGCCTTTCTCCAGGCTCACGCGGTGGCGTTGGCGCCGGTCGCCCTTGCGTCCCTTCTCGAAGCGTGTAAATGCGTAGGTGAGTCCCTCTTCAGTGACCCACACTTTCAGTTCCGGCGTCTCCGCGCGGAAAAGGATATGTGGCACGGGCTGCTGGGCCATGTCGCGGAACTGGCCCTTGTTCTCCAAGAAGGCGAACTGCGCGGCGTTCTTTGGCGGATCGATGGCCTTGAGCGCTCCACTGAAGAGGACAACCAGCAGGGGAACGGAAGAAACTCTCAGCAGGAAGGCGGAAGTCAAGAACTGTCTAAGGTTGTTACCGAGGGCGAACATCTGATCGGCTCCTCAGAAGGTGGAACGGTCCAGACGCCAGGTGAGCCCGGCACTGATCCCGGCACTGGATGCGCGCGCGTCCTTCAGCAGGCCGTTCTGTGCCACGCTGCCCAACTGCGCCTTCCACATCGGCCCTGCACTCAAGCTCAAGCGCTCGTTCAAGCGATAAGTGGCCTGCGGCCTGAGCATCCACGAGTAATTCACGGTGTTGAATGCATCGTCCGGGAACCCGCTTCCAGAGCGAGCACCTTCCGTCGGATAGCGCCCGCCGGAATCGAAAAGGAAGTCGAGGCTCATGCCCCCTTGCACCAGAACACCGAAGCGCTTGAAGCCAACCTCTACACCGGCGAGTAGTGGGACCTCCACGTAATTGAGATCAACGTCCGCCGTGCCTTGTCCGGCCTGCATACCGTAGGTGCCGTAGTGGATACCTGTCGCCAGGGAGACATAACGCGACTTGACGCGATACTCCAATCCATAAAGCGATCCGTTCCGGGTTGCTCCATCTGATGCGCTGCCTTCTGCGGTTTTCACGCTGAGCGGGGCGCCAAACAAGTGCAATTCGCCAAGGGAGCGACACTTCGCATGTTCCATTTCCCGGTGAACGGGCATCGCGGCCAGCGGCTCCGTGTTCAGCGACCAGCGAGTACGCATGAAGCCGATCAACTCGCGAGTGGTCCCATCGGTGATCAACACATCTCCTTGGTCTACATCGCCAGATATTTGCTCTTCAACGTCAACCAAGAGCGACGTACCCACACCCGAGAAACCCGATCGGGCAGGGCGTACTTTCTGATCGCGCGCCACACGTTGTACCTCTAGGATGGAAGCTCCTCGGTCGCCATCATTCCTGGCGGTTCCGGATGATACGTTGTCGGGTCCTGCTACATCAGAGCTTACAGCTACGATAAGGGCCGAGGCCTGCGCAACAGCGTTCGGCTGATCCATGTTCAGACCCACATCGTCGACAACTTCGTTGCTGTTGAGGACGACAGGCTGACCCAATGCGCCATCCGCGTCCGCGCTATTGTCCGTAGCCACATCGCTCCCGGAAGTGGACCACCATAGCATGGCCACTACCGGCACCAATGCCGAAAGCCACCACGCGGAGAGCTTACCGCTCCCGGCAACGACCGGCGCTGAGTTACGCGCTTCTAATAGCGCACGCACCGCTTCATACTCGCCGTCTTCTACGGGGAACTTGCGGTGCTCAAGCCGCTCCCGGAACAGACCATCCACCCACCGTTTGCTGCTCATGCGCTTTGCAGGATAAGGTGTGGGCGAACGGCCTTGGCGAGCATGGCCTGAAGCAATTGGCGGGCGTGGTTCACATGCCACTTCGAGGTGCCTTCGGAGATGTGCAACTGCTCGGCGATCTCCCGGTGCTTCCACCCGTCGATGGCGTACAGGTTGAACACCTGGCGGCTGACCGTTGGCAATTGGTCCATCATGTGCTGCAACTCTTCGGTCTCGATCATCTCCTCCACACCGTTCACATCAGCCGTGTACAGGTTCTCTGCGTTCTCCACCAGGGTGGGCACCTGGGCCCTCTCTGCCACCTTGCGGTCACGTTGTTCGTTCAGCACCGTATTGATCGTGATCCTTCGGCACCAAGCCTCGAACGGCGCCGATGGATCGCGTGTGGGCAAATGGTCGAGGATCTTCATGAACGCAGTGTTCACCATGGCATTCCTGAGCTGAGCATCCCGCTCGTAGCGACGGGCGATGGAGAGGAGGTCGTTGCGCAGCACCTTGTACAGTTCGAACTGGGCCGCGCTGTCCTTGCGGACGCACCGTTCCAATAACGAATCACTGAGCCTGAGCATATTACTTCATGTCACTGCCTTCGGACACTCATCCTGCCATTAGCCATCCTCGGTCCGCTGATCAGTCGGGATCGGGATCCGGCCTGGTAAGTCAAGAAGTCCTATCGACTTGTTGACACCAAATTCGGGTGGATGGTTGGGCGGCTGTGAAAATTAAGCCATCGACTTGAGCACAAGTGACATTCCTTGGTCCAGTTCGCGTGTGACAGAGGTCACGATCCTGGGTGATCGGTAAGTGGACCTTTGCACCATGAAAAAGTTCCTTTTTCTCCTGGCCCTCCTGACCGGCTTCGTTGTGCAGGCCCAGGATCAGGCGCGTCAGCACCGCATCGTGATGCAGCTCACCAGTGGCGATTCGCTCGTGCACAAGAACTTGATGAAGCAATTCAAGAATATGTTGGAGGCCGCACCTACCGCCAAGATCGAAGTGGTATGCCACGGGCCCGGGATGGACCTGCTGATGAGCGACCGGAGCGTCGTGCAGGGCAGAGTGAAGGAGTTCGCGGCAAAGGGAGTGACCTTCACGGCCTGCGACAACACCATCCGCGAGCGTCAGTTGGACCCTTCCAAGGTGTTGGACGAGGCTGGTCATGTGAAGGCCGGCATCATACACATCGTGGAGCGCCAAGAGGACGGCTGGAGCTACATCAAGGCCGGTTTCTAACTCCACCGCTCCGTTCATGCGCATCGCTCGCGTTCATCGGTCGTGGATCATTGTTGCGCTTACGTTGGGATCCCCGGCGATGGCGCAGCATGAGGAACATGATCTACCGCACCGGGACAGCTTGAAGCAGGACAGCCGATCGATCGACATCATGCACAGGGGCCGACTCACCGGCCGTTTCAGGCAGTACAGCATGGCCACGGTGAACGATGGAGCTCCTCAGGATTTCTACGCTGTAGCGTTCGGCGGGGTGATGGGCTATACATCGGAACGCTGGCATGGGGTCCGGTTCCGGATGGCTGCCGGCTTCACCTTCGACCTCAGCAGCACGACCTTCGCGGACCCGGACCCGGTCACTGGGCAATTCAGCCGCTATGAACTGGGGCTCTTCGATGTGACCGACCCCGAACGTGTCGAGGACCTGAGCTATCTCCACGAGTTCCAACTGGACCATCTCAGTCGCAACGGCCGCCATCGCACGGTATTCGGTAAACAGGAGTTGAACACTCCTTTTCTGAACCCGCAGGATGGCCGCATGCATCCGACCCTGTTCGAGGGCTTGTGGCATCGCACCAGGTTGAACGACCGGACCGAGCTACAAGGTGGCTGGATCTACCGCGTGGCTCCGCGAGGAACGAGCAAGTGGTACCATGTGGACGAGAGCACACAGATCTACCCTACCGGACGGAACATCCTCGGCAACCCCTCCTACGACGGAGACCACCAGCGTAGTCTGGGCGTCTTCGCAGCGAGTGCGAAATACCGTTCGCAGGGGAAGGTGAGCGTAACGGTCTGGGATGTGATGGTGGAGAACATGTTCAACACGGCCATGGCCCAAGTGGAGGCCGGCGACAAGGAAAGCCCTTGGAGCGTGTCGGGCATGGCGGTGCACCAGACGACCGTTGCCCGTGGCCGACTCGCAGAACCCGAATTCGCCTACATGCCCAATGGGGAGGATGTGCAGGCCTACAGCGCACGACTGCGCCAAGTGCTTGGCAGATTCCGTTGGCAGGCGAATTACACACGGATCACCCGCCACGGGCGTTACCTCATGCCACGTGAATGGGGCCGGGACCCCTTCTTCACCTTCCTTCCACGCGAGCGCAACGAAGGCTTGGGCGATGTGCATGCCACCACATTGAACCTGATCCTGAGGGACCTTCGCCCTGGTCTGCGCATCGAGATGGATGGGGGTGCATACTGGCTGCCTCCGATCAGTGATGCGCGCATGAACAAGTATGCCATGCCTTCGTACGCGCAGTATGTGCTCAACACCCAATACCAGTTCCAAGGGGGCTGGAAGGGGGCAGCGATCCAACTCCTCTACCTTTATAAAATGCCACTGTTCGATCAGGACCTGAACGAGCGCCAGGCGATCAACAAGGTGGACATGCACCACGTGAACCTGATCTTCAACTACGCCTTCTAACGCCATGAAAGCCACCACCCTACTCTTCACCGCCCTGATGTTGACCTCGGTCACGGCATGCACTCAGAACGGTGTACCTGCCGTTGCGCCCAAGGAGTTCCAGGCAAAATTGAACCCTGAGGTCCAATTGGTCGATGCACGGACGCCGGGCGAGTTTGCCCAGGGTCACCTGGCCGATGCGCTGAACCTGGATTGGAACGGTGGGGACCTGAAGAGCCGCGTCGGGGAGCTCGATAAGTCGAAGCCCGTCCTCATCTATTGTGCCAGTGGCCGTCGTAGTGCCGCAGCTGCTGCCTTTTTGAAGCAGAACGGTTTCACTTCGGTGACGGACCTGGCAGGAGGGATCGGAGCTTGGCAACAGGCGGGGATGCCTGTTGAACGCTGATCTGAACGAACAACACACCAACATGAGCCTATTGAAACGCCTGTTCGGCCTGGGTGGTCCTACAGTGGACCTGGGTCTGAAGATCAAGGAAGGAGCCAGCATCATAGACGTCCGATCCCCGGAGGAGTTCCGTTCGGGCCACGTCAAGGGCTCGGTGAACATACCCTTGGACAAGCTGCAGGGGCAGTTGGGGAGGATCAACAAGAACAAACCCGTGATCACCTGCTGCCGCAGTGGCGCGCGCAGTGGTATTGCTTCAGACCTGCTGAAACGCAATGGGTTCGAGTGCTACAATGGGGGGCCATGGACCACGGTGCGGGACCTGAAGGGGTGAACGTTCGTAAAGGGATCATTTGCATTTTCACTTCCCTTGTATAGCTTGGCGGCCTAACCTAACACATCGGTACCATGAAGATCATTCGCAAGACCGCCCTATTGTTCGCTATGAGCTCGTTGGTCATCACTCAGACCGGCTGCTTCGGTGAGTTCGCTTTGACCCGCCGCGTATGGGAATGGAACGACGACCTGAGCGACAGCAAGTTCGTGAAGACCCTGGTGTTCTACGTCCTGAACATCATCCCCGTTTACGGTATCGCTAGCTTCATCGACGTGGTGATCCTGAACCTGATCGAGTTCTGGAGTGGCAGCAACCCCATGTCCATGAACGAAGGTGACTATGAGATGCAGATGGCCACCATCAAGGGCGAGAAGTTCAAGATGGAAGCCACCAAGGATACCTTCACCACCACTCAGCTCACAGGCACCAAGGCTGGCGAAGTGCGTGTGATGAAGTTCGACCGTAACGACATGACCTGGAAGTACACGGACAGCAAGGTGTGCGACCAGCCTGTGGTATCGTTCCTCGATGCCAAGGGAGAGAACGTACGCGTGTACACCGGCAATGGCGCCGTGGACATGGCCACGACCGACATGCAGGACAAGGACCTGTTGATGGCCAAGTTCAACGCCGACAAAGGCTTGGTCACCGCCAGCGCGAACTAAGCGATCGATCATTTCGAAAGAAGCCCGGAGCATCAGCTCCGGGCTTCTTTCGTTCTCGACGGCAATTCCTACCCTCCGCTCACCATATCAGCCGGATCCACCCACTTGTCGAAGTCCTCCGGGGAGACATGCCCGAGCGCGACAGCGGCCTCTTTCAGGGTGGTGCCTTCCTTGTGCGCCTTCTTCGCGATCTCGGCGCTCTTGTAATAGCCGATGTGCGTATTGAGGCTGGTGACGAGCATCAGCGAATTCTCCAAGTGGCGCTTGATCATCGGACGGTTGGGCTCGATGCCATCGGCGCACTTGTCGTTGAACGAAACACACGATTCACCGATCAGTCTGGCGCTCTGGAGCACATTGGCAGCGATCAGCGGCTTGAACACGTTCAGCTCGAAGTGTCCATTGCTACCGCCGATGGTCACCGCAACATCATTGCCCATCACCTGTGCACATACCATGGTGAGCGCCTCGGGCTGGGTGGGGTTCACCTTGCCGGGCATGATGCTGGAGCCGGGTTCGTTGTCCGGGATGATCAGTTCACCGATCCCACTGCGGGGACCACTGCTCAGCATTCGGATGTCGTTGCCGATCTTCATCAGCGATACCGCGAGGCGCTTCAGCGCGCCGCTCAGTTCCACCATGGCATCGTGTGCGGCGAGCGCTTCGAACTTATTGGGCGCGGTCACAAAAGGCAGGCCCGTGAGTTCGGCGATCTTCTTCGCCACCAACACGCTGTAACCCTTGGGTGCATTGAGCCCGGTGCCCACGGCTGTCCCTCCCAGCGCCAGCTCACGCACCATCACCAAGGCATTATCCACCGCACGCAGGCCGTTGTCCAGCTGCTGTACATAGCCTCCGAATTGTTGGCCCACCGTGAGCGGAGTAGCATCCATGAAGTGCGTGCGGCCGGTCTTCACGATATCCTTGAACGCCTCGGACTTCTTCGCTAGTGTATCACGCAGCTTCTTCACCCCGGGGATGGTCACCTCCACCGTCAGCTTGTAGGCCGCGATGTGCATGGCCGTGGGGAAGGTGTCGTTGCTGCTCTGGCTTTTATTGACGTCGTCGTTGGGGTTGAGCACCTTCTCCACATCCGTGAGCTGACCGCCATTGAGCACATGTGCGCGGTAGGCCACCACTTCGTTCACGTTCATGTTGCTCTGCGTACCACTGCCGGTCTGCCAGATCACCAAAGGGAACTGATCATCAAGCTTGCCTTCGAGGATCTCGTCGCATACGCGTCCGATCAGGTCACTCTTCTCCTTGGGTAGTTTGCCCAACTCCAGGTTGGTGAGTGCAGCAGCCTTCTTCAGGTACGCGAAGGCATGCACGATCTCGCGCGGCATGCTGCCCGGTGGCCCGATCCTGAAGTTGTTACGGCTACGTTCGGTCTGGGCACCCCAGTACTTGTCGGCGGGCACCTTCACCTCGCCCATGGTGTCTTTTTCGATGCGGTATTCCATGTCGTTCTTCATTTCGTTTGGCAGCCCGAACTTCGCCGCAAGGCTTCGGGCGACACAGGTGTCGCCGCTATACCTTCTGGCTCTGGCCCTGCTGCATCAGGTAGGCCTTCAGGAACTCGTCGATGTACCCGTTCAGCACATCATCCACGCTGCTGGTCTCATGTTCGGTGCGCACATCCTTCACCAGCTTGTAGGGCTGTAGCACGTAGTTACGGATCTGGCTCCCCCATTCGATCTTCTTCTTACCGGCCTCGATCTCGCTGCGCTTGCTGCGACGCTTCTCCAATTCGGCTTCGTACAACTGGCTCTTCAGCAGCTGAAGGGCCTTGGTCTTGTTGTCCAACTGGCTGCGAGTCTCGGTGTTCTCGATGATGATCCCGGTGGGTGCGTGCCGCAGGCGAACACCGGTCTCCACCTTGTTCACGTTCTGTCCACCGGCACCACCGCTGCGGAAGGTATCCCAGGTGATGTCCGCCGGATTGATGTCGATCTCGATCGTTTCGTCCACCAAGGGATAGACATACACACTGACGAAACTGGTGTGGCGCCTGGCGTTGCTATCGAAGGGGCTGATACGGACCAAGCGATGGACGCCGTTCTCTCCCTTCAACATACCGAAGGCGAACTCGCCGTTCACCTCGAGGGTGGCTTGCTTGATGCCTGCCGCTTCTCCATCCTGATAATCGAGCACCTTCACGCTGTAACCGCTCTTCTCGGCCCACATGCGATACATACGCAGCAACATCAACGCCCAGTCGTTGCTCTCGGTACCGCCAGCACCACTGGTGATCTGCACCATCGCACTGAGGGGGTCCTCTTCGGCACTGAGCATGTTCTTGAACTCCAACTCCTCCAGTGCTTCACCAGCCTTTTTGAACTGGGCATCCAGTTCGTCCTCGCTCACTTCCTTGGCCTTGAAGAATTCAAAGGTCACCTCCAGGTCGTCGATCTCGCGTTTCACTCCTTCGTACAGTCCCACCCAGCGTTTCAATTCACGGATCTTGTGCATCACCAACTGGGCCTTCTTCTGGTCATTCCAGAAATCCGGGTCCAGGGTGTACTTCTCCTCTTCCAGGATGCGGCCGCGTTTCTCCTCGATGTCCAGGTAGCCTTTCAGGGCCTCCAGGCGTTCGGTGAGCTCGGTGATCTTATCGATGGTGACCATATGGACTGCGGGGTGAGGAGCGGGGCCGCAAAAGTACGGGGCGATCGGGTTGTTGGATGCGTGCCGGGCCGGACGATCCTAACCTTCCTGTTCGAGCGCGCGAAGGGCCCTTTCAATGGCCTCTGAAGGAAAGCCGCGGCCCAGGAAATAGTGGTGGACCTTCTGTCGTTTCCGGTAGGGATCCGGTTCCTTCTCCCGTTCCCACCGTTTCTCCAACAGACGCTTCAACAGGGCCGTGTGCTCCTCCTCCTCGATACGTTTCAGGCCAAGCGCGATGCAAGGCTCCGATACCTGCTTCATTCGGAGTGCCTGCTCGATCTTCCTACGCCCCCAGCCTTTCTGCCGGAACTTGCTCACGGCGAAATGCTCTGCGAAGCGCGCTTCGTTCAGGAAGCCCTCCCGGATCAGCTGGGAGATGATGCCCTCGACCTCCTTCCCGCACTTCCCACGCATAAAGCTTGTCGCGCACCTCCTGCTGCGCACGCTCCTGCCGGGCGCAATAGGAACGGGCTTTGGCAAGGGCTTCGTCCATGGAAAGGCTGCGTGCCATGGGGTAGGGTCGCGCCCCCGATGTTCGAACTAGACAGGCACCTCGTTGCCCACCCCGTCCTTGACAGAGAAGGCCAGGAACTGTTGTGCACCGTCCGGCATCACCTTCACCCATTTACGCCAGCGCCACCACCACTTGTGCTGCATGCTGGGCAGCCCCTTGGTGATGTAAGCGTGGACGAAGGGATGAACACTGACTGTCAGTCCGTTCATTTCCTTCTCGGTGAGCAAGTAGTTCAGCGTGTTCTCGATCTCGTCGATGATCAGGATGGCCGCTTGTACCTCACCGGTTCCGTTGCAGGTGGGGCAGCTCTCACTGGTATCGATCTCGGCCTCCGGGCGGACGCGCTGGCGAGTGAGTTCGATGACCCCGAAACGAGAGGGAGGCAGCACGTTGTGCTTGGCCTTGTCATCCTCCATGGCATCTTTCAATGCCTTGTGCAGGATGCGCCGATTCTCGGGTTCATAGAGATCGATGAAGTCGATGGCCACGATACCGCCCATATCACGAAGACGAAGCAAACGGGCGATCTCGATAGCGGCTTCGACGTTGATGTCCAAGGCGTTCTTCTCCTGTGCCTGGTTGCCACCCTTGCGGCTGCCACTGTTCACGTCGATGACGTGCATGGCCTCGGTCTTCTCGATGATCAGGTAGGCCCCACTCGACAACATGACCTGACGACCGAAGGCTTGTTTGATCTGGCGATTGACGCCGAAATGATCGAAGATGTCGAGATTGCCTTTGTAGTGTTTGACGATCCCCTTCTTCTCCGGGGCGGTCTTTTCCAGGGTCTGGTAGATCTCCTCGGCCAGCAGTTCGTCATCCACATGAATGCTGGTGAAGTCCTTGTTGAGCAGATCGCGCATCACCGCATTGGTGCGATCGATCTCACCAAGCACCTTTTTCGGCGGCATGGCGTTGCGCAGGTTGTGGAACATGCCGTCCCAGCGCTGCAACAGGGTCTTCAGATCGCTCTCGAGATCCTCGGTGCGCTTATCGGCCGCATTGGTCCGGATGATGACGCCGAAATTCTTGGGACGAATGGCCTGCATCAATTCCTTCAGGCGCCTGCGCTCGGTCTCATCGGTGATCCGGCTGCTGATGCTGACCTTGTTGATGAAGGGTACGAGTACCATGTACCGACCGGCCAAAGTCACTTCGGCGGTAAGTCTCGGGCCTTTGGTACTGATGGGTTCCTTGGCGATCTGCACCAGGATGCTCTGGCTGGCACTGAGCACGTCGGCCAGTTTGCCATCCTTGGGGATGTCAGCATCCATCTTCCAGTCCTCCAACATGCTGGAGGTGACCGTTCCGCTGACAGCGCCTTTGGCGAACTTGAACGCGTTGCGATATTGGGGTCCGAGGTCGAAGTAGTGGAGGAACGCATCCTTCTCGTGCCCCACGTCAACGAAGGCTGCGTTGAGCCCCGGTGCCACCTTCCGCACTTTGGCGATATGGATATCACCAACTGCGAAACCGCGCTCGGTGCGTTCACGATGCAGTTCGGCCAATACCTTGTCCTTGAGCAGGGCAATGGATACTTCGCCGGCACCCGAACGGATGATGAGCTCGATGTTCACGCGTGGAACTTGGTAGCGAGGTGATGGATGGAACAAGCAGAGTGCCGGATAGGGGCGGACCTGGGGACCACGGTCCCCAGGCCTACGCTATCCAACACAGAAGGACCTACCGGTTCTTCTTCTTGTGCCGATTCTTCCGCAAGCGCTTCTTACGCTTGTGCGTGGCCATCTTGTGCCGCTTTCTTTTCTTACCGCAAGGCATGATTCCTCTGTGTTATTTGGTCTTCAATTCCTGAAGGAAACGGTCCACCCCGGTGATGATCGCCGTATCCTGAGCGAGAGTTCGATACTTGGTGAAGCACGCGATCGCTTGATCGGTGCTATCCAGTGTTGCATAGGTGCGCCCGAGATAGAACCAGACATCCGGGAAACCCGCTTCGTCCAATTCCTTCACCTTTTTGAAGCGTTCCAGGGCTTTCTCGTACTGTCCGCTCTGGATGGAGAACAGACCCAAGTGCCAATGTGCTTCCACATTGTCGGGGTCCTCCTGAAGCACTTCTCGCAGCATCATGATCCCCCGCATGGGATCCTGACCCTGCACAAGGGCAACGGCTTCCGTGGTCTTGACCTGGATGGGGCTCATCGCCATCACCTCGGTCTGCTCCTTCCCGGTAGGTATCCGGGGCGCCAACACCAAAAGAACGATCACCACCAACGCCCCTCCGAGGGCCAACACTTGAGGCTTCTTCAAGCCCATCACTGTTGGCCGCCCTGGGAACGGTTCTTCACCTTGTCGACGAAGACGTCGGCCGGTTTGAACGCCGGCACATCGTGCGCCGGAATGATGATGGTGGTATTCCGGGCCAGGATCCTTCCGGTCTTCTGCGCCCGATGCTTCACCACGAAGCTCCCGAACCCACGGAGATGGACATCCTCGCCCTTCTCCAAGCTGTTCTTCACCTCCTCCATGAAAGCCTCCACGGTCGTCAGTACCACTTGGCGTTCCACTCCGGTGCGCTTTGCGATGATGCTGACCAATTCTGCCTTCGTCATACCCTTCTTCGGTTTGGGGCGGCAAAGATAGCCGTTCCAGTGGATCACGCAACCCATCTTTGCCGCTGTATGTCAACTGCTTGGTTCACACGTGCGCTGGTCCCTTGGTACAAGGAGCATCGGCGGCCCTTCCCTGGCGCGCTAGCAAGGACCCCTACTGCATCTGGCTCAGCGAGGTCATCCTGCAACAGACCCGTGTGGAACAGGGCACCGCCTACTGGCAGCGCTTCGTGGACCGCTATCCCACCCTATTCGACCTGGCGGAGGCCTCGGAGGATGAGGTTTTGCGCCTTTGGCAGGGACTTGGCTATTACAGCAGGGCACGCAACCTTCGGAAAGCAGCCCAACAAGTAGCGCGCCTCCATGGGGGCCGGTTCCCGCAGGACCATGCACTGCTGAAAGGTCTGAGCGGCGTGGGTGACTATACCGCGGCTGCCATTGGTTCCATCGCCTTCGGTCTGGCGGAACCGGTGGTGGATGGCAATGTTTACAGGGTGCTATCCCGGGTCTTCGGCATCGACACGCCCATCGATGGTTCCGCGGGAAGGGTGGAGTTCCGTGCCTTGGCCGCAAACCTTCTCGACCGCCAAGCACCCGGTGACCACAACCAGGCCGTCATGGAACTGGGCGCATTGGTCTGCAGCCCGAAGAGCCCGAAGTGCGGGGATTGCCCACTTGCAAGCAAGTGTATCGCCTTGCGCACCGATCGTATCGACCAGTTACCGGTGAAGGCCAACCGGACCAAGGTTCGGATCCGCTACTTCAACTACCTGCACGTGGAAGAGGCAGGCTGCATCCACCTCCGGAAACGTTCCGGCAAGGACATCTGGCATGGCCTCTACGAACTCCCCCTTTTGGAAAGCGATGGCGCGCTGACCAAGCGGCGGTTCGCTGCTGTTCTGGCCAACGTACACGGCACGGGATGGACCGTGGAACATATGGTGGGGCCGGTGAAGCACATCCTCAGCCACCAGCACCTACAGGCCCGGTTCTGGCGGGTAAGGCCACCCAAGGGCTTCATGCCCCCACAGGACTGGGAGCAGGTTGATATGGACCGCTTGGAAGGGCATGCCCTTCCTCGCTTGATCGAGCGCCACCTTCTCGCTAGCAGAACGTGAGCCTTCGGGGTCATCGGAAGCCTTACCTTCGTCGTTCATAGTATCGCGCATCATGGCCGGAGTGAATAAAGTGATCCTGATCGGTAACCTCGGGGCTGACCCTGAGGTGCGGCACCTGCAGAACGGTGCAAGTGTGGCGAACTTCCGCATAGCGACCAGCGAGACCTACAAGGATAAGACCACCGGTGAGCGTCGCGAACAGACCGAATGGCACAGCATCGTGGCATGGCGCGGCTTGGCAGAGATCACCGAGAAATACCTCCGGAAAGGCACCAAGGTCTACGTTGAGGGCAAGTTGCGCACCCGAAAGTGGCAGGACAAGGACGGGATCGAACGGTTCACCACCGAGATACATGCCGATGAGATGACCATGTTGGACCGTCCGGGCGGTGGTGATGGCGGTGCTCAGTCGAGTGCTTCGCGTCCGGTGGAGCGCACTTCCAACACGTCGCCTTCCACACCACCCGCACAAACCACTTACGCGGCCTCATCCGATGAAGTGGATGACCTCCCCTTCTAGGGCCGCCAACCGACCGTTCCACCCAGCCCTTTCCGTTTGGAGCCTCCGTCCGCATATGTCCTGAACCTGGCGTTGTACGTACGCGCCGTGGATCCGATGACCGGAGCGGTATTGGCCGTGATCGGTTTATTGTTGGTGGCTTCGGCTGCCATGAGCGCTAGCGAGGTAGCGCTATTCTCACTATCCCCCACACAGCTTCGAGACTTGAAGGAACGTGGCGGCAGTTCTGGACAACGGGTGCTGGACCTGCTGGCCAAACCGCGACGCTTGCTCGCCACCATTCTTATTGCCAACAACTTCGTCAACGTGGGTATCGTCATACTGAGCACCTTCGCAGTGAACAGTATCCTGGAACTGGACCGCATGCCCACTTACGTGGTCTTCGGGATCCAAGTATTGGCCGTGACCTTCGTCATTCTGTTGATCGGCGAGGTGCTACCCAAAGTCTACGCGACCACAGCCCCCATGCGCGTCGCCCAGGCCATGTCCGGCCCGTTGATCGTATTGCGCACGGTATTCAAACCAGTGAGCGAAACGCTTGTACGCAGCACCACCTTCATCGAGAAGCGATACACCAAGCGCAGCACCCAGAACATCTCCGTGGATGCGCTCGGGCACGCGTTGGAACTGACGCAAGATGCCAGCACCACTGTGGAGGAGCAGCGCATCCTTAGAGGTATCGTGAAGTTCGGCAACTTCGAGGTACGGCAGATCATGCGTCCTCGCACCGAGGTGGTCGCATTCGCACAAGAACTCAGTTTCAAGGAGTTGCTCTCCAGCATCGTTGATTCCGGGTTCTCCAGGGTACCGATCTATGAGGACACGTTGGACCGTATCGTCGGTATCCTTTACATCAAGGATGTGCTGCCTCATATCGGCAAGGCTGACCTGGATTGGCATACACTGATGCGTTCACCGTACTTCGTACCGGAGAGCAAGAAACTGGACGATCTGTTGAAGGAATTCCAAAGTGAAAAGGTGCACCTGGCCGTGGTCGTGGACGAATATGGTGGCACCAGTGGCATCATCACGTTGGAGGACGTTATCGAGGAGATCGTGGGTGACATCACCGACGAGTACGATGACGAGGACCTGATCTACAGCAAACTCGATGACCGTACTTGGGTCTTCGAGGGCAAGGCACCCCTACCGGATGTATACCGCGTTCTGGGTATCGATGGTCTACTCTTCGAAGAGAACAAGGGTGATAGCGGGACCTTGGGAGGATTCATCTTGGAGCTCACGGGGAGAATTCCCAAGAAGGGAGAGCGGGTGGACCTTCAGAACTACACGTTCGTGGTGGAGAGTTCGGATAACAAGCGCGTGAGGCGCGTGAAATTGATCGTGCGCGATGAGGCGACCACTTGAATTGTTGGCGCTGCTCGTGCTTCCATACGGCTGCGCCGACGCTCCGATCCCGAAACCACGAGGCTATTTCCGTATCGACCTTCCTGAGCAACGCTACACGGCATGGTCGGATCCAGGGGTGATCCGGATGGAGGTTCCTTCAACAGTGCAAGTCGCAGGCCGTCCGCACAAGGGCTTGGAGCGTTGGTATGATCTACGCTACAAGGCCCATCGCGGTACTGTGCATCTCACTTGGACACCGGTGAACGGGGAACTGGCCCGTTTGATCGAGGACGCCCACGTTTTCAAACGCACCCACCAAAGCAAGGCGGCACGTATCGACAGCGAACGTATCCTGAGGCCGGTTGATCGTGTGTACGGCACCCTCTTCAACGTGGAAGGGGATGTGGCCAGTCCCTTCGTATTCTACCTGACCGACAGCACGGACAACTTCCTTTATGGTGCCCTGTATTTCGATGTGCCGCCCAACGCAGATTCGCTATCCCCGGTGATCGAGCGCATCCGAGGGGACATGGGACATCTCGCGGCTACATTGCGTTGGCAGTAACAGCACGTCCCGTCCTATGCACAGCCGCGAGCACCACTGCAAGGAGCAATAAGGCGCCGAACTGATGCGCCACGCCGAGCACGATATTCACTCGTGTGAGCAGGGTGAGCACGCCTAGGATGAACTGCACGAGGACCATGAGCAGGATCGGAACCCAGATACCCGACAACGTGCTCTCTCGTCGGTAACGAACGGCAAATCCCACCGCAGCAGCGGCGACCAGCCAAGCCAGATTGCGGTGGATGAACTGCACCCCATCCCGATGATGCGTCAGGTCGAACCACCAACTACCGAACGCAGTGACGTTCTCGGGCATGAACGCACCGTTCATCAAAGGCCATGTGTTGTAGATCCGTCCGGCATCCAGCCCAGCTGTGAATGCGCCCCATATGATCTGCACCCCCAGCAATACGAGCAGCCAACGCGCATTCCGAGCCATGGTGCTGCCATTCCCGACAATTCCCCGACGGCCCAGTGCGATATCGAACACGGTCCACAGAACGAGGGAGAACACCGTGAAGGCTGCACTCAGGTGTGTGGCCAACCTGTAATGACTGACATCAGGGTTGTCCTGAAGACCGCTTACGACCATGAACCAACCGAGTGCTCCCACAGTACCACCACCAATGAGGATGGCGATGGTGCGGCGGCGCAGCCAACCGTTCAATAACCCTCGGCTGAGGAAAAGGACGAAGGGGATGATGAACGCCAGGCCCATGAGCCTACCCCAGTTGCGATGGAGGTATTCCCAGAAGAAAATGGCCTTGAACCCCTCCATATCCATGTGCTGGTTCTTCAGAGTGAACTCCGGTATCTGCTTGTACTTGTCGAAGGCGACCTGCCACTCGCTGTTGTTCATGGGTGGCAAGGCTCCCATGATGGGTTTCCATTCGGTGATGCTCAGACCGCTACCCGTCAATCGCGTAATGCCACCAATGATGACCATGCATGCGATCAGGATACAACCGATGCTGAGCCAGGCGATGACCGGGCGTAGGGAGGGATCCGTTGAGCTGTTCATTAGCGAGGTAAAACTACCAACACGGCAGTTCAACACAGGTTCACCGGGGGCCAGAAAAAAGAACGGGGCCTAGCGGCCCCGTTCAACGTTAAGAAGGTTGTATCAGGATCGGAAGATCTGCGTCAACAGCGCCAGAATGTTCGGAAGTACGGTGGAAGAAGGAGCATAGACGCTCACCGACCCCTCTTCGTCCTTGGCCTTGTTCGCATCTCCAGCTGAACCGCCAGGGGCCAGTACCTGCTTGGTGATGTTAACGGCCAATACCTTGTACTGACCATCATGCAAGGCTTGGATGGCCTCGACCATCTCAGCGTCTGTCACTTGCGTTGGATCGTAGGTCACAATGGCATGGTCCCGTTCGTCACCTTCCACGAACTTGATCTCGGTACCACTGACACCAGGAAGCTTGGCCAACGCCTTCTTGATGGATCCCCCACACATCATCTCACAGCTCATACCATCGATACTGAGGTCTGCCATGGTCACAGGCACCCCCGCATTGATGGCCACTTCGGTGACCACTCGTTCCACCCCGGCGATGGCTGCTTGAGCAGCTACTTCATTCGCTTCAGGAGCGGAACCGCATGAAGTCATCACCAAGAACGTTCCGGTCAACAGGGGAAACAGGATCTTCATGACGGATGATGGGGTTTGGTCAATAGGACGCGGGGACTCGAAATAGGTTACAAAAGTAATGCTCACCACACTGGAATGTAACGGTCCATTGAACACTAGTTTCGCCGGCCTGTTCGCCGATCCCTTGGTGGACCCACCCCATGCGCGATCGCTCTTCCCTGGTCTGGCCCCTGCTTATCGTACTGGCATTGGTATGGGGCAGTTCGTTCATCCTCATGAAACGCGGGCTATACTTGGATGGCACGGCCATGCTGAGCCCCTGGCAATTGGCCACGGTGCGATTATCGGTGGCATGGCTTGCCCTGTCCCCCTTTCTGATCAAGCACTACGCATACCTCCGGAAGCATGCGCTCCCCTTGCTGGGCGCCGGGGTGCTGGGCAACGGGATCCCGGCGTTCCTTTTTGCCACGGCCCAGAGCCGGATCGACAGCTCGCTTTCGGGCATGTTGAACAGCCTTACCCCGCTGATGACGTTGTTGGCCGGAGTGCTGCTGTTCGGCACCCGGGTCCGGCTCATTCACGTCATGGGCATCCTACTTGGCTTGGTGGGTGCTGCGGGCCTGATCGCATCCGGGCGTGTGGATGGTCCACTGACGGTATCCTTCTACGCCGCACTCCCCGTGTTGGGGACCGTCTGCTATGGCCTGAGCGGCAACATCGTCAAGCGTCACTTGTATGGTGTACCACCGATCGCCACCGCCGCCTTGGCGCTCACCTTCGTGGGACCCATCAGCTTGGTGCTCGCATGGGATAGCGGCCTTCCAGAGACCCTGCGCACCGTACCCGGGGCATGGAACGCGTTGGGCCATGTCGTGGTGCTGGCAGTGATGAGCTCAGCAGTGGCACTGGTACTTTGGAACGTATTGCTCCAGCGCACCTCGGCGCTCCGGGCCTCTTCGGTCACCTATTTGATGCCTGTGGTGGCCATCGGTTGGGGATTGTTGGACGGTGAGACCATCTCAGGTATCCAGTTCGGTATGATCGCATTGGTTCTGAGCGGTGTGTATATCGTGAGCGTCGCGGAGAGGGGCCGTTGAACCGGTGATCGTTCGCCGACGCATCTTTGCAGCATGTACCAAGGCCAAAAGGTGATCGTGGTGCTGCCCGCCTACCGGGCCGCCCTCACGTTGAAGCAGACCTATGAGGAGATCCCCTTCGACCTCGTGGACGACGTGGTGCTGGTGGATGACAAGAGTCCGGACAACACCGTGGAAGTGGCGCGCCAGCTGGGCATCCGGCATGTGGTGTTACACGACGTGAACAAGGGCTACGGCGGCAATCAGAAGAGCTGCTACGACAAGGCCCGAGAGCTTGGTGCGGACATCGTGGTGATGCTCCATCCCGATTACCAGTACACCCCGAAGCTGTTGGCCAGTATGATCACCTTGATCGGCAATGGTGTGTACCCCGTGGTATTCGGCTCGCGGATCCTGGGCGGCGGCGCACTGAAGGGCGGCATGCCCCTGTACAAGTACGTTGCCAACCGGGTACTTACCCTCACGCAGAACCTGTTGATGGGCGAGAAGCTCAGCGAGTACCACACCGGCTACCGCGCCTTCCACCGAAGCGTGTTGGATGCTTGTCCGTACCATCAGTGCTCGGATGACTTCGTCTTCGACAACCAGATGATCGGGCAGATCTTCTGGAAGGGCTTCGAGATCGCGGAGATCACCTGTCCCACCAAGTATTTCGATGAGGCCAGCAGCATCAACTTCAGCCGCAGTATGACCTACGGCTTCGGCGTGTTGAACGTCAGCTTCCGTTACTTCCTGGCACGCACCGGGCTGGTGGGCTGGCAGCTTCTGGGTGATCGCCGTTGAACCGTCATGCTACCCTCGCGCGGCCAACTCCAACTCCTTATCGCCGCGGTGGCGGCGCTGCTCTTCCTACCGGGACTGGGAGCCGTACACCTGTTCGACTGGGACGAGATCAACTTCGCAGAGATCGCGCGGGAGATGCTGGCCACGGGCGATTGGTCGCGGCCACAGATCGACTATCGGCCCTTCCACGAGAAGCCGCCGCTCTTCATCTGGCTGCAGGCGCTGAGCATGAAAGCTTTCGGTGTGGGCGAGTTCGCAGCGCGCCTGCCCAACGCCATCAATGGGCTGATGACCCTACTGGTGCTCTACCGCATCGGCGACCAGCTGCGTGGCCGTGTGTTCGGCATGGTGTGGGTGCTGGCATATATCGGCTCAATCCTACCACACCTCTACTTCCGCAGCGGCATCATCGACCCGTGGTTCAACCTGTTCATTTTCCTGGGGCTGCATGCGCTCATCACCTTGGTGCAACGCGACCCCAAGCGGCACCCCGACGCGGTGAACGGGCGCCGCGACACGCATGCCTGGCTGGCCGGGCTCTTCCTGGGGCTGGCGGTACTCACCAAGGGGCCGGTGGGCGTGCTCATACCTGGGTTGGTGCTTGGTGTTTACTGGGCCATGGCACGCTTCCGCACCATCCTGCGCTGGCGGCGGATCGCCATCATCGCCGGGGCCACCCTGCTCACCATCGCCACCTGGGGGGTGTACGACCTGGTGTGCAACGGACCTGAGTTCATGGTGGCCTTCTTCTGGCGCCAGGTGGCCATGCTCACCACCGAGGACGCTGGCCATGGCGGTTTCTTTGGTTATCACTTCGTGGTACTGCTGCTGGGCTGCTTTCCGGCCTCGGTGTTCGCGTTGCAAGAGCTACTTCGTCCCACGCGTGAAGAGGAACGTGACCTGCGTGATCACCGCCGTTGGATGGTGATCCTGCTGTGGGTGGTGCTGATCCTCTTCAGCATCGTGAAGACGAAGATCATTCACTACAGCAGCCTCGCCTACTTCCCACTGACCTACCTGGCCGCCTTGCAGTTGGAGCGCATCTGGAAACAGCGTGAAGCCTTCGGGTGGAGCCGCTTCCTGCTCGGCGGCCTCGGATCGCTCATCGCCGGCATCTTCATCGTGGTGCCCTTCCTCGGCATGCGCATCGAGCGGCTCAAGCCGCTCTTCGCACAGGATCCCTTCGCACAGGCGAACCTCGATGCGGCCGTTCACTGGACCGGACTGGAAGCGCTGGCGGGCTTGCTGTTGTTGGGTGCATTGCTCACCGGCCATTGGCTGCATGGTCGGGCGCGTTACCGCGAAGCCTTAATGGTGGTGTTCGGTGGGGGTGCGCTGTTCGTCACCACCTCCCTATTCTTCTTCATCAACCGCATCGAGGGCTATTCACAGCGCGCAGCGATCGATTTCTTCGCGGGGCGAAAGGGCGAACGTTGCTACGTGATCACGAAGAATTACAAGAGCTACGCCCACCTGTTCTATACCCGCAAGCCACCTGTCACCGACCCGCGTGCACACGACGAGGAATGGCTGTTGTACGGCGACATCGACCGGCCGGTGTATGTGGTGTGCAAGGTCACCGCAGCGGAAGAGGTGGCGGCCGTGAGGACCTTGTTGGAAGTGGGTCGCCAGAACGGGTTCGTGTTCTTCAGGAGGGAGCCTTGAGCACCGTTGGTCACGACCATTAGGAAGTTCGGTATCAAGCAATTAGCTTTCGGTACCAAACCACCACCGATGCGATCGACCCTTACCCTTCGTGCCGCCTTGATCGGCACTATTTCATGGGCTTGCAGTGCAGGCCTTCACGCGCAAGGAGACACCTGTACCACGGCCCTTCCGGTGATCACCGGTGTTCACCTGGCCGATGGTCCTACCAGCGGTGATGGACAAGGTGGCGTTGCTGCCTGCGGCGCTGGTCAGGATGGCGACTGGTATCTGTACACGCCGTCATTCACTGGCACCATCACCATCACGAGTTGTCATCCTCTCAACAACCAGACCGACGATGATACCTACGTCAAAGTGATGACTGGTGAATGTGGAACATTGACGTGCATCGGATACAATGATGACATGGGAAGCGGCAATTGTCCGAATTACAGCTTCGCGTCATACATGGAGGTCCAGGTCACAGCGGGCGAGAACTACTACATCGTCTGGGTGGACACCTTCGATGAGGACGCGTTCTACTGGGAATTGAGCGAGTGCGCTGGCACAGTGACCGGTGTGACCTACGGCGATGCCAACAGCAACGGCACGCGCGAAACGGAGGAGGACCAAGTGGACGTGATGCTGCAGATCGAACCGGGGGGGATGTACCGCTCCGCAAGCAGCGACCCTTATTCTTTCTGCTCCGACCTGGGAACCTACACGGTCACCGTCCCGAACCCGCCCTTGTACCACACCGTGGTGCCTGCTTCACAGAGTTACACCATCGCTGCACAAGGCGATCAGATCACTGGCCTCGACTTCGCACTCCAACCCACACCGGGTATCTACGATGCTAGCGTTGCGCTGTGGGGATGGAACCCTTGGATCGGCAATAACACCGTGCTGCACATCAGCTATGCCAACATCGGCACAGAGACCGTGGATGCCACCGTGGCCCTTACGCTGGACCCGCTGCTCTCCTATGTGGAAGCGACCGTGGCCGAGACATCCGTGAGTGGACAGGTAGTGACCTGGGACCTGGGCCCGTTGGCTGCTGGTGCGAACGGTACCATCACCGTGACCATTTTCACCTCCATCACTGCGGAGCCCAATGAGGCGGTGAGCAACACCGTTGCCATCACCACCACACAGACCGACATCAACGCGGCCAACGACAGCGATGTGCTCAACGGCATCGCCACCACGGCCTACGACCCCAACGACAAGCGCGTCGACTTCGAGACCATCACCCCGGACGATGTTGCTGACCAAAAGCCCTTGGAATACATCATCCGCTTCCAGAACACCGGGAATGCGCCAGCCGTGAACGTGGTGATCAAGGATTCGCTGGACAGTGATTGGGACCTGAGCACCTTCGAGATGATCGGCGCCACGCACCCGTACACTGTTACGGTCTCCAACGAGGTCGCCATCTGGACCTTCGCCAACATCTTCCTGCCCGACAGCTTCGTGGATCCCTTGGGCAGCATCGGCAGCTTCAGCTACCGTATGACGCCCAAGAACACGCTGGTTCTTGGCGACCAGCTCACCAACCGCGCCGACATCTATTTCGACTACAACGATCCGGTGCTCACGAACACCACAGTCACCACCGTGGCAATGCCCACCGGTATCGATGCTATGAACGAGAACAATGGGCTGCGTATGCACCCCTCGCCCAGCAATGGACAGGTCAACATCACTTGGACACGTGCCGATGTGATGAACGCGCAGCTGATCGTACTGGACGCATTGGGCCGAGTGGCCACCACAGTGTCCTTGAACCAGCTGGCCGCACAGAGCACCCGCACGATCGACCTCAGCACACTGGCGCCCGGCACGTACACGGCCTGGCTACAGGGTACGGGCGTGGAGGCACGCAGCCGCTTCGTCATCCAGCGCTGAACAACACTGTATGCATAAGGAAGGGCGCTCTGCGGGGCGCCCTTCCTTATTCCGGACCTTCGCACCATGGACCTGTCCCACATCCTCACGCACCTCGGCGAAGAACGGGAACGCGGCTACGACGCTGTGGTTCCGCCCATCGTGCAGAGCGGCAATTTCACCTACCCTACTGTGGCCGTCATGCGCGCCACCGTGCAACGGGAGATGGAACGTCCGCTCTACACACGCGGCTTCAACCCCACCGTGGGTATGCTGCGCCAAAAGCTCGCCGCGCTGGAGCACGCCGAGGATGCACTGGTCTTCAGCAGCGGTAGTGCCGCCATCGCCGCAGCAGTGATGAGTTTCGTGAAGGCCGGCGACCATATCGTGTGCGTGGAGAAGCCCTACAGTTGGACGAAGAAGTTGCTGGTGGAACTGCTGGAGCGCTTTCAAGTGTCGCACACCTTCGTGGATGGCACCGATGCGGAGAACTACCGTCGCGCCATCCGGCCCACCACCAAGTTCTTCATCACCGAGAGCCCCAACTCGCTCACCTTCGAGTTGCAGGACCTAGCGGCCGTGTCGGCCATTGCCAAGGAGCACGGTATCCTCACCTTGTGCGACAATAGCTTCAACAGTCCGCTGTTCCAGAACCCCATCGACCTGGGGATCGACCTGGTGGCGCACAGCGGCACGAAGTACCTCAACGGCCACAGCGACGTGGTGGCGGGCGTATTGGCGGGCAGCGCCGCGCACATCCGGCAGGTGATGAGCCGGGAGTTCATGACCCTCGGTGCTGTGCCCTCACCCCACGATGCATGGCTGTTGATGCGCGGACTGCGCACCTTGGAACTGCGCGTGAACCGCAGCGCCGACAACGCCGAACGCGTGGCCCGTTACCTGGAGGGACATCCCAAGGTGAAGCGCGTGTACTGGCCGGGCCTGGAGAGCCATCCACAGCATGCGCTCGCGCTGCGGCAGATGAAGCGTGTGGCGGGCTTGATGAGCATCGAACTGGACGCACCTGATGAGGCCGCCGTGGAGCGCTTCTGCGACAGCCTTCAACGCTTCCTTATCGCCGTGAGCTGGGGCGGCTATGAGAGCCTGCAATGGCCGGTGTGTGCGTTGAAAGGGCCCAGCGGTTACTACACCGAACTACCCTTCACCATGATCCGCTTGTACATCGGAATCGAGGATGCCGACGTGCTGATCGCGGACCTGGAGCAGGGCTTGGCGCGGATCTGACGGACCATCAATGTCCAGAACCACTGTCAGAAACGGGCACGAAGCGCGATCACCCAGTTGCGGCCCGGAGCCGTGATCCCCGATGAATAGGGCCGGTACCGTTGATCGCTCAGGTTCTCCACACCACCCGTGATCTGCAACGTCCGGTTCAATTGGAAACTCCCTCTCAGGCCGACCGTGTACCATCCCGGTGAATAGGGGTCGCCGTTACCGTCCAGCGCATAGAGCGGAGCCTTGGCTTGTTCGCTCGGGGGCAGTTCGTCGTGATCGAAGCCCGCACTGTACTGTGTGGATAATTCCACACGAAGTCGCTCACGTGTCCAGCTCACGCTGGCTTGTCCGAACGGAGGTGGGGCATGGCGTAAGGGCACATCACCAGTATTCGCATCATCCTGCTCCACACCCTGCTGCCACGAATAGCGCAGCGTAAGACCGAAGGATCGGCCGACCGCAGCATCAACACCGAACAGGAAGCCGAATACCCGTGCTTCCGCCGCGTTCTGGATCGCATCCACGCGACTCGGTTCACCATCGTATGCTATCGTATCCCGGCCATCCAGGGTGAAAGGCCTGCGGACCATGGCATTGTCCAATAGCGAATGGTACGCGGTGCCTGTCAACCTCAAGCGCTCCTGTACGACCTTCTCGATGCCGACCTCCGCTGAATAGGCGTACTCGGCGCTCAGATCGGGGTTGGGTACGATCACCGCACCTGCTTCACTGTCGAAGACCTTGCCGATATCGTCGATGTTGGGAGCCCGGAACCCGCTGCTCAGGTCCAGGCCCAACTTCCACCCCGTCCCGGGCCTGAAGGCCATACCCAGGTTGCCTGTGAACGCGCTGTTCGCGAGTGTGGTGCGTGTGGCGGGATACGGAAAGAGCGTGGTATCGAAGAAGCAGTCCAGCGCGGACCAGTTGAAACGTCCTCCGCCGGAGAGTGTGATGCGTTCCGAAAGGTCATGCAGCACGCCGAGATACGCGGATGCCATGGCCCAGCGGGAACCATCAGGGTAGCGGGAGTTGATGACCTGCTGCACGCCACTCACCTGGTCCACACGAACACCTTTGGACCCTACCGTATTGTTGACCCATTCAGCACCATAGAACAGCTGGGTGCGCGCATTCAGTTCCTTCTCCAGGTCCAGGTTGATGCCGATACCTTCCACCACCTCGGTCTGTGTGCGCAAGGACGCACTGCGGAAGTTGCGGTCATTGCGACTCTCTGTATAGTTCTGAAGGGCCAGTGTCATGCGGGCCTTGCTCCAGGGTCCTGATCGCGCGTTGTGGCGCAATTGCAGACTGGTCATCAACCAGCGTTGCGGGCCATAGTACCATTCAGCGGATCGTGGTGCCCCGTTCCGGGTCTCGATCAGGCGGTCGTACCGAGGCACGTCGCTGGTGGTGCTGAAGTGGAGGTGTGCAGCGACCTCCAAGGCCTTCGTGGGCCGATAGGCGAGCTTGCCCAGAAAATTCATGTTGGTGTAGCCACTTGTACGTTGTACCTGCGGATCCACGTTGACCACTTGGCTATCCAGTCCATCGATCGTGCGCACGTACCAGGGCCGCAGGTAGTCATCCGGACCGTTGGCTCCCATGCGCAAGTCGTTGAAGCGGGTAACCGTGGCACTAGCCACGAAGGCCAGCTTCCGCCCTCCCAGACCGATGTCCACATGCCCCGCCAGTTCGTTCGCCGCGGTGGCGTAACGCAGCATCGCTCCTCCGCGCGCGAGCAGGGTACTGTCCGAGCTGAATCGCGGACGAAGTAGGTGGATGTCGATGACCCCGCCGATGGCGTCGCTGCCGTAGGTCATGGCACCGGGACCATGGAGCACCTCGGCCCGTTCCAAGGAGTACGGATCGGCGCTGATGATGTTCTGGAGGTTCCCGGATCGATAGATGGCGTTGTTCATGCGTACGCCATCCACCACGATGAGGAGTCGATTGGCCGCAAAGCCTCGGACCATGGGGCTTCCACCGCCAAGTTGACTGCGCTGCATGAACACCTCCCCGGTCTGTTGCAGCATATCGGCAGCGGTACCGGGGTTGGCGAAGGACACGTCGCGCGGGCTGACCACCGTGATACGATCCGGGATCCGTTGGCTCTCTTGTTCCCACCGTGCCGCACTGATGATGACCTCTTGGAAGGCGAACGGCGAACGGATCAATGCCAAAGGCGCTGTGAGCTTCGACAACGCTTCATAGGACCATATCAGGGTCTCATAGGCCAACATGCGTACCACGATGCTATCCAACCCTCGGAACGCATGGATATCGACACGCCCCTTGGCATCGGTGACCGCGAAGGTTCCGGATCGCGCATGATGGAAGGTGGCGCCTTCCAAGGGTTGCCCCGCGACCCGATCCACCACCGACACCGACTGTGCACGCGATTCCCCGACCAGCAGGATCGCAAGGAACGCGATGTACAACACACCTGCCCATTGACGTAGCGGAGATGCCGGCATTCGCTCGTTCAAGAGATATGCGGCCAAACTTAACGACCGACGACCATGCGGATGTGGACCACGTTCGAGCGGAGTGGATACCGGTTGTGGTATGGACTCATAAACACCTGGGATCTCATTGGACCTCGATACTCTCGAATAATTGCCCAACCCGTTGTGGTGCAGCCCTACGGGAGGGGAGGATGGCGGGCTCTCGATACCCCCTACTTCTTCCGGAAGAACAAGCGGATCGGCACACCCGTGAAGCGCCAATGCTCACGAAGGCGGTTCTCCAGGAAGCGCTCATAGCTGGGCTTGATGTACTGCGGCAGGTTGCAATAGAACACGAACGAAGGCACGTAGGTGGGCAATTGTGAGATGAACTTGATGGTCACCTGCTTGGCCTTGTACATCGGCGGTGGTTGGCGCTCGATGATGGGCAACAACACATCGTTGAGCTTACGCGTGGGAATGCGACGTTTGCGATCCTCATACACCTGCATGGCCAACTCCATGGTCTTCAGGATGCGTTGCTTCTCCAGCACCGAGATGAAGAGCACGGGCACATCGGTGAACGGCTCGATGCGCTTCTTCACATCGGCTTCAAAAGCCTTCATGGTATTGGTCTCCTTGGCGATGAGGTCCCACTTGTTCACCAGCACCACCAGCCCCTTTCCGTTCTTCTGGATGATGGACAGGATGTGCAGGTCCTGTTGCTGGACCCCTTCCTGTGCATCGATCATGAGCAGACACACGTCGCTGTCCTCGATGGCACGCACCGAGCGGAGGACGCTGTAGAATTCGATGTCCTCCTCCACTTTGCTCTTTCTTCTGATGCCAGCGGTGTCCAGCAGCGTCACATCGAAACCGAAGACCTTCCAACGGGTGTTGATGGGATCGCGTGTGGTGCCGGCAACAGGAGTAACGATGTTCTGTTCCCGTCCCAACAACGCGTTCACCAACGAGGATTTCCCAACGTTGGGCTTCCCGACAATGGCGAACTTCGGCACATCGGCCTCCTCTTCCTCGGAGGGTTTGGTGAAGCTCTTCACCAGATCGTCCAGGATCTCACCGGTCCCAGCCCCGGATGCTGAGGACAGGTTGTACACCTCACCGAGCCCGAGTGCATAGAACTCTGCAGCAGCCAACTGTTGTTTCTGCTCATCCACCTTGTTGGCCACGAGCATCACAGGCTTCTTGGCGCGACGAAGACGAACAGCGATGGCCTCGTCCATGCCGGTGATCCCATCGTACACGTCCACCAGGAAGAGGATCACATCGGACTCCTCCACAGCCAGGTCCACTTGTTTGCGGATCTCGGCCTCGAAGATGTCATCACTGCCCGTGATATATCCTCCGGTATCGATGACGCTGAACGTGACCCCGTTCCATTCAGCTTTGCCGTAGTGGCGGTCGCGGGTGGTGCCCGCCGTGGGATCGGTGATGGCCTCTTTACTCTCGATCAAGCGGTTGAAGAGGGTGCTTTTCCCCACATTGGGACGACCTACGATGGCGACGATATTGCTCATGTTCTTCGTTCGTGGCGTGTGGCGGTCAGCGCGTTGCGCGGTCCATCAGTAGCCGTATTTCTTCAGTTTGGCCGCATCCTCCCGCCAATCGGGGTCCACCTTCACCTTCAGGTCGAGGAAGACCTTGCGATCGATGTACTTGGAAATGGCGATCCGCGAGTAGGTGCCCAAGCGGCGCAGCGCATCCCCCCCCTTGCCGATGATGATGCCTTTCTGACTGTCCCTCATCACGATCACATCCGCTTGGATACGCACGATGTCCGGTGCCTCCTCATAGCTGTTCACCACGACCTGTGTGCTGTACGGGATCTCCTGTTTGTAGATGGTGAGGATCTTCTCCCGGATCAGCTCGCTCACGAAGAAGCGCATGTTCCGATCGCTCAGTTCGTCCTTGGGGAAATATGCGGGATGTTCAGGTAGTTGTTGGATGAGATAGTCCCGAAGCTCTCTCACATTGAGTCCATGCAGCGCCGAGAGCGGCACCACCTTGGCATCCGGGAATTCGTGTTTCCAGATCTCAAGCGCGGCAAGGATCGTGGCTTCATCACCGGTATCCACCTTGTTGACCAGCAATACCATGGGCCCCTTGAACCAGCGTGCACGCTTCAACAGTTCCTCCGATCGCTCCGGTCGCTGGCCCAGTTCCACCATCACCACGAGAATGTCGGCATCGCTGAGTGATTCGTTCACCGCATCCATCATGCGTTCTTGCATGGGGTACTGCGGATCGAGGATGCCGGGCGTATCGCTGAGCACGACCTGGTGGTCAGGTCCGTTCAAGAGCCCGAGGATACGATGGCGCGTGGTCTGGGCCTTGGGGTTCACGATCACCAGTTCCTCGCCCAACAAGGCATTGAGCAAGGTGCTCTTGCCTGTGTTCGGTTCCCCGATGATGTTGACGTATCCGGCCTTGTGTGCCATGGGATGGTGGTTCAGCACTAAACTGAAGAACCCGGCTTTCGCCGGGTTCTCTTGTAGCGGGGGCAGGACTCGAACCTGCGGCCTTCGGGTTATGAGCCCGACGAGCTACCATCTGCTCCACCCCGCAATGGACCGCAAATGTAGTCTTTCCTCACGAACCCGATCCAACTTCTTTTTCAGGGAAGCACTTTTACCGCGATGGGTGCCAGGTCACGCACGTGGCCTTGACCACTGGAAAGCCGCGCTCTGATGCCATCCACGAAAACTTGATCCCCCGGACGTAGTGCATCCAGGACTTCCAGCATCTCCGGGGTGAAGGCATTCCCCGTCGCCTCCTGGAAGACCGGTGGGCCACCCTTGCGGACGATCGATAATTGGAAGCGCTGCACCTTCCAGGGATCATCGAACTCAGCCCCGATGGGCTTGGCCACGACCCCTTGAGAGGCGCTCAACTTGGATCGTGCAGCCTTGGTGTCCGAAGGATCCAGGCCGGCGATGTAGGCGGTGGGAGGTGGCAGGTCCTTCACCCGGAAACGCACCGGCCCCACGCGGCGGGTGGTCCCATCGGGACGTGATACCGTGGCATGGACCTCAACGGTGCTGGCGGTCATGCCGCTGGCCACCCAACCTTGACCCGCACGCGTGATCCGCCCACTGGTGATGGAGGCACTCACACGGTCTGCCGGTATACCAGGCACGGACAGGTCGATGGGATTGTCCACCCCGCGGTAGAGCACATTCATCTTGGTGGGCGACGCCACCAGTAAGGGGGCCATCACCTGGTAGGTGGCCGTGTAGGACTGAAGAGTCGGGCCATCGGGCCCCTGCACCGTGATGGTGCCTTGCACCTGCCGCTCCCCCACCACATCGGCAGACAGGCGTAGCTTGGCTTTACCATCAGCGCCCACAGGGATCGGAGTTCCGGACCCCAAGGTCACTACCGGCGAATTCTGCGGGTCGTAGGCCGCCAGGAAGACATCCGCGCGGAAGGAGTCGCCGAGCATCACCAGGTCGCTTTGCGGGATCACCGCGGTGGTCAGTCTGCTGAAACTGTGATCGCCTGCACTGACGGAGCGATGGAGCCATCGCAACACATCGTGCTCCGCATGCCGGATATCGGCCTGAAGTTTGGTCAGGGTGGCCACACCAGCAGCCAGGGGCACATCGTAGAAGTTGATGGACTCCCAGTTGTTCAAAGTGCCCGAGGCATCACGGCGATCGGCGAGGTCGAAGAGCTGGTCCAACGAGACCTGTAGCTCGGGTGCTGCTTCGCCCACCAAGTGCTTGAGTGTATCGCGGAATCGGGCGATGCGCACCTTGAGGTCATGCGCACCGAGCGGTCGTGTATGGGGTGCGGCCGGTTCGCCACCCACCATTCGCCGGGTGAGCACATCGCGATCGTCCTTGGCTTCCAAGGCAAGAAGCTGGCGCAGTGTATCGCGTCCGGTACCATCGTCGGCCCGCACCTGGTGCAGTTCCAGACCATCGGCCTCGGCCATCAGATCCGCCTTTAAGCGGTGGATGTCCCTTACGAGGCTATCGGCCTCCGCCTTGATGCGTCGTGCTTTAGCGTTCACAGGTCCATACTTCCCGGGGATCCGTTCGGCATCATCGGATAGGACAGCGTACTCTACGAGGGAGCGTTGCGCGGTGGCCTGTTCGCTGCGCTCCAGATCCCTGTTGAGCACGGCGAAGGCATCGAGCACCTCCTTGCTCACGTTCATGGCGAGCATGGCGGTGAGCACCAGGTACATCATGTTGATCATTTGCTGCCGCGGGGGCATCTTCGCACTGGCCATGGTAAAGGGTATTGGCACCAACGCTGCGGTGCGCGGTGTACCCTCCACAATGCGAAGCGCGCTGGACGGTAACGCCGGAAGCGATCAGGCGAGCTCCTCCAACTGGGCGGAGGCTTGCTCCCATTCCTGCATCACAGCAGCGATACGCTGGGCCAGGTCACCAAGCTGTTCATAGCCCTTCTGCATCTCCTCGGCAGAGCGACCGCCCTTCATCACCTCGGCCTGAAGGGACTTCTCCTGGGCCTCCAGCTCCGCGAGTTGTTTCTCCAAACGTTCCACCAGGTTCTGCACCTTGCGACGGTCCTTTTCGCGGTCGCGTTTGTCGCGCTGCTCGCTGCCCTTGGCGTTCTTCTCCTCCTTGGCCCTTGCGGAGGATTTTCCGATATCCGCGCCTTGCAAGGCCTTGCGCTTCTCGATCAGTTCCAGGATGTCCATGTGCTGATCGCGGATACGGAACTCGTCCAGCTCCAACAAGCGGTGGGTCAACCCTGTGAGGAAGTCCCGGTCGTGGCTGACGAGTAGGAAGGTACCGTCGTAGTTCTTGAGCGCCTCCTTGAGCACATCCTTGCTCTGGATGTCCAAGTGGTGGGTGGGTTCGTCCAGGATCAGGAAGTTGAGGGGTTTGAGGAGCATGCAGCAAAGCGCGAGACGAGCGCGCTCGCCTCCGCTGAGGACCTTCACCTTCTTGTCCACATCCTCACCGCTGAACATGAACGCGCCCAACATCGCACGAACACGAACGCGGTTGTCATCACTGGCAGCATCCTCCGCGGTCTCGATCACGGTACGTTTCGGGTCCATGCGCTCAGGCATGTCCTGGGCGTAGTATCCGATGATCACATTGTGTCCCAGCTTTATCTCGCCCTCATACGGCTCCTCCCCCATGATCATGCGCACCAAGGTGGACTTCCCTGTACCGTTGGCGCCGACCATGGCCAAGTGTTCCCCCTTTGCCAAAGTGAGCTCGGCATTCCTGAAGATCCGCTTGTCACCGTAGGCCTTGCTCACATCCTTCACCTCGCATACGATCTTGCCGGAAGCAGGTGCAGGAGGGAATTTCACCAACATCTTACGCAGGTCCTCGTCCTCCACCTCGATGCGGTCCAACTTATCCAGCTTGGTGATCAGGCTCTGCGCAAAAGCAGCCTTACTTGCCTTGGCCCTGAACTTGTTGATCAGGTCCTCGGTCTCTTTGATATAACGTTGTTGCTCTTTTGCAGCTGAAGCCTGTTGTTGGCGCTCAACCTTTCGGAGTTCAACGTATTGGCTCCAAGGCACCTTACGATCGATGATCCGACCGTTACTGACCTCCAGTGTGCGCTTGGTGAGGCGGTCCAAGAAGGTCTTGTCGTGGGATATGAGCACCAGGGCCGCGGGATAGGTCCGCAGCAGATCCTCAAGCCATTGAATAGCGGGCAGATCAAGGTGGTTCGTGGGCTCGTCCAGCAACAAAAGGTCGGGTTGCAACAAGAGGAGTCTTGCCAATTCAGCACGCATGCGCCAACCACCGCTCAGCTCGCTCATCAGGCGGTGCATATCCTTCTCCACGAAACCGATGCCCTTGAGCATACGCTCGATCTGCATATCATGATCGGCCGCGCCAATGGCATTGAGGCGTTCATGGGCATGCGCAAGCATGGTGGCCAGCTCAATGGCCTCCTCGTCGGTGGTGGCCTTCTCCAGGTCCTTCTCAATGCGCTCCAGCGATGCGTTCAGGGTGATGGCCTCCTCGAAGGCCTTCTCTGCGACCTGCCAAGGGGTGAGCTCCAGGTTATGGGCCATCTCCTGGGGCAAATAACCGAGGGTGAGTTCCTTGGGTTTGCCGATGGTGCCCTTGTCATAGGGCTGCTGGCCGGCCATGATCTTCAGCAATGTGCTCTTGCCGGCACCGTTGCGTCCCACGAGGCCTATGCGGTCCTCACTACCGATGAAGAAGGAGATGTCATCGAACATCGGCCGTTGACCGAAATGCAGGGTAAGGCCTTGTACTGTGATCATCGCTGGAAGTCGCCTGTTGGGCTGAAAAAGCCCGCAAAAGTAGTCATCCTGAACGGGTTGCCGTGCGGATCAGTAGTTCCACAGGTCGAAGTGGAGCCGGAATAGCTGCTCACGGACACCCTCGGCCTCCAACAGCGCATCCAGTCCGATCTTGTATTCGTCCGTGCTCCGGTACATGGCGTTCCCCACCTTCAGTATGGTCCCTCGGAACCTTCTGGCGGCGAACAGTTCCTCAAAGCTGTGGTCGGTCCCATCCACATCGCGAAAGGCCAGCCAGCGGGCGAAAAGCGGGCGGCACTCGGGGAAGTGAAGCCAGAACAGGAGCGCATGCCCACGCAGCTCACCGTCCTCACCACGCACCTCGCGCATCGGAGCCAGTCCGATGATGCGAACATCCATCGTACCACGTTGCTTGTCAAAGATCCAGTCCTCCTTGATCATGTAGCGAGTGGCCTCGGACTCCTGAACACCCTCCGGACCATCCAGCAGTTCCACCAGCGCATCCGGATCCATCGTCCTCTGGAAGGCATCGTCCTTCCCGGCAGGTCCGGCATCGAAGGCCGTGATGGCACCTTCCAGCAGCAGTCCGTTCCGGATGATCGCAAAGAGGCTGTAGCACCCACCCACATGACCCGTGGGCGCCCGCCATGCCGCGTTCTGTGGCTGCCCAAGATCGACCACCCGCCAGACCCTTCGCTCCCACATCACGTCCGCTTCTCGTAGGCTCGGATAGGGCACTGCTTCCTGTCGGAGGTAGCAGTCCGGCGGTAGCATGGCCGACGATGCATCCAAGGTGCTCTGCGCGTTCATCCCGCAAACCGGCACCACAGCCACTACCGCGGTCGAGAGGACCCGCACCACACCAGGGACGGCGCTGACATTCATGGATCCAGAACGTCAAGGGTCCGGAAATCGTCTTCGGCACGAACGAAGAAGCCCCTCGATCGCGAGGGGCTTCCATGCATGATCGGAGCTCGATCAGAAGTTCCAGAGGTCGTGTTCGAACTCGAAGAGTTGCTGCTTGATCTCCTCGCCTTCCAACAAGGCGTTCAGACCGGTCTTGTACTGATTGATACCCCGGTCGTAAACGTTGCTCCACTTGGTGATGTAGCTGCTGAATTGACGCTTCCAGAAGATGTCCTCGAAACTGCGTCGTTCGGCATCATTCTCCCTGTTGAACGAGTCCCAATTGGCGAATACGTAACGGCACTCGGGGTAATAGAGCCAAAAAAGAGGTGTATACCCTCGGATCTCACCGTCCTCTCCGCGCTTCTCCTGCATGGGCGCTATGCCGATGATGCGGATGTCCATGGTGGAGCGCTGCTTGTCGAAGATCCAATCCTCCTTGATGTTGTACATCATGATCTCCCGGCTCTCCAGATTGATCTCCTGGACCACCATATCCATGTCACCGGATTCGAGGTTCTCCGTGTACTGGGTGTCAACCCGGGTGAAGAGTTCTTTCAATTCACTGGCGAGAAGGGGCTTCTTGAATTCATCATCTGTACCAATGGCACCCACACTGTAAGCCGTGATGGAACCATCCACCAATAAACCTTGTCGGATGACGTCGAAGAGGCTCTTACGGTCGTTGATGGCCTCCGTTGGGAAATACAACGGATGGTTCATCTTCTCCCGCAGATCGATGGTACGCCAGACCCGTCGGGCCCACATCACATCGGCCTCTCGGATCGGTGAATAAGGCACCACCCGCTTCGTCTTGGTGTGTTCCTTGATATAGGCACCATCGAGGACGGTCTGAGCTGCAGCAAGTGAGGGCGTGCAGATACCAGCGACCATAAGGGTCGCAGCGGCTATCAGGTTCTTCAGGTTGCGCATCATGGTGCTAGGGATCAATGGGGTTACACCACCTTGAACGAAAGTCCACCAAGGTTACGTACGGTTCCATCCGGGCCACGTGCTTTGATGCCTTCGATGTAGACCTTCTGTCCAGGCTTCGCCTTCTGGAACATTTCCTTCATTTCTGCGCTTACCGCAGCGCCTTTCACGGATTTCTCCAAGGGAACACCGTTCACGATCATGGTCACCCGGTACTCCACCACCTCGAACTTCAGGTCGAACTCGAAGTTCTCCATCTTGGCGATCACACCCGCAGCAGCGGTCAGCTCGGCCTTCTTGATGTTCTCGTCGTTCACACTCTTCCCGCGAAATAGGGACTGGGATTCGGAACGTTCTTCACGCGGAACTTCATTCCCGGCATGGCTTTCTTGGAACCGTCCGGATTGCTCACCGTGGCGCCGATCAACGCTTCGGATTCCTTACCTGGCCGGAAAATGAAGCCCTCGCTTCCTTTGGAAAGCGAACCATTTGTGGCGCTGGGAACAATATCCTTATCACTGTAGCCGGAAACGCTTATGCTCACCGGGTTATCCACGCCACGATAGAACACGTTCATCTTGGTCGGGCTGACCACCAGATTCGGAGCTGCCACCTCATATTCCGTGGTGAACACTTCCGTGGTGATCTCCCCTCCCACCGGCTTGTACCTGATGATACCGCTCACCGTGCGCAAACCAGCCCCGGAAGCGACCTGCTCCAACTTTGCCATTGCACCGTTCATGGGCAGCTTGATGGATTCCCCGATGATCTCCTTCTTGGCCGTATCAACGCGGGCACCAGGTCCAGCGATGAACACTTCGGGCGCATTCTGGTCATCATATGCTCCAAGGAAGATATCCGCCGAGTACTTGCTACCAACGGTCACGTAGCTACTTTGGGGTTTGACGATGGCCGTAAGCTTGTTGAATTTGAAGCTCTTGCCTTCGACGGCATCCATCATACGTTTCACCACTTCGCCTTCCGCGTTACGAACATCCGCTTGGATCTTGCTCAAGATCGTGATACCAGCGGCCAACGGTACGTGGTAGAAATTGATGCTCTGCCAATTATTGATGGTACCAGACGCATCAGGGCGATCCTCGAAATTGAACACCCTGTCCATGGAAGCGGCAAGGTCCTTATCCTCTTTACGGCTGTTCTTCACCAACTCACGGAATGCCTCCAGTTTATTACGGAGATCGGTCGCTGTCAAAGGGCCGTCCTTGGGTGCGGCAGGTTCATCACCGATCAACAGGTTGGTGAGCTCATCCTGGCTATCCTTCTTGGAAACCTTGGCCAGATCAACGATCCGTCCATCGCCGAGTACCACACTATCCCTCGGCCATCCTTCGGATTTCATGATCACATTGGCCTTGATCGAGTCCACGTAGGCAATGATCTCCGCGCCCGCGGTCTTGATCTTCTTAGCCTCGTTCCATGCGGCCCCATACTTCGCTTGGTTCTCACTCGCGAACCCCTCGAAGCTCTTGTACTGGGTCGCCATCTTATCGTTGAGCGAGATCTTGGTGTTCTCCAGACCCGTGTTCACGGTAATGAAGCTGTCGAGGATCTCCTTGGACACGTTCATGGCAAGGAGTGCCGTCAACACCAAGTACATCATATTGATCATCGCCTGTCGAGGCGACTGTTTACCACCGGCCATGTGCTTCCTGTAGGTTTAGCAGGTTCCTAGGTCCAAAAGGTCTTCCACCCACGAGGATCAGCCACGCACCGTCATGGCGTTCAGCATATTGCCGTACACCGTGTTGAGCTTGGCCAGATTATCGCTGAGTACGGAGATGTTCTCCTTGTAGCGTTTGGTGTCCTCCACAGAGTTCTTCAGGTTGCTGAGCATCTCGCTCATACCTTCGAACATCTGGTTGGCCGCTTCAAGTTTCTCGCGACTTCCGCGCAATTGCATCTCGTACATCTCGTTCAATGCACTGAGGTTCTGGCTCATCTTCTGCAGGCTTTCACCGGCATTCCGCCCAGCATCCACGTTGGAAGTAAGCCCAACCAGGCTCTCACTCGCCTTCGCATAGCTATCGCTGAGGCTGCTCACCTTCACGGAAGCATCCTTCAAGCTTGTGGCGTATTCGTTGGTCGCAGCAGCAGCTCCCGTGATCTGGCCCATCTGCTTGGCCTGATCGCTCAAGGAACGCATACCATCCCCCAAGCTCGCGATCAGCTCGGGTTCGATCTTGGCGCTCTCCAACATATCATCGAGTTGTTCCGTGATGGAGCGATTATCGTCCTTGCTGAACTCCTCACCTTCGTGCCGCTCGCCCGTAGCCAGTTCAGGATAGACCAAGCTCCAGTCATACTCTTCATGCGGAGGTTCGAATGCTGAGAAGAAGAAGATGACCGCCTCGGTGCTCAGGCCTATGATCAAGAACAAACTGGCGAACGGCCAGTGCATGATCTTGAAGAGTGCACCAATGATCACGACCGCTGCACCGATCCCGTACAGTTTAGCCATGAAGTTCTTCCACTTCTTGCTGCCTGGTTTCATTGTTCTTCCTTGCGTTTTGTGAGGTTCGTCTGAGAGTGCTGAAACTATGAATGCGACCGCCCTGGTTCCGTAACGGTCGTTGATTCCGATCTAAAGGTCCTCCTCGTTCACTGCCTTCCCGCGCCCCAGGTAGGTCATCACAGAACGGAAACCGATATAGGCCTTCGTCGTGTCCTGGTACTCATAGCTACGCGTGCCGGTCTGCATGTAGTATCCGATATCCTTCCATGATCCACCGCGGATGACCTTACGCTTCAAAGAAGGTGGATCATTTGCCAAGGCATCATAGCTGTATTCCGGATTCAGGTCGTGGTCGAAATCATACACACTCTCATCGTAGGCCGTGCTGGTCCATTCAGCCACGTTACCGGCCATTTGATACAATCCGAAGTCATTCGGGGTGTAACTGTCAACGGGAACGGTATGGAAACCTCCGTCGTCCACATAATTACCGTGCAGAGGTTTGAAGTTCCCTAGGAAGCAGCCCTGCCTGTTACGCACATATGGACCGCCCCATGGGAATGGAGCTTGATCGAGTCCGCCCCGTGAAGCGTATTCCCACTCTGCTTCGGTCGGGAGGCGGAAGCGGTTGATGTAGGCCTCGCCGTTCTGTTCAAGCCAAGTGTTCATCAGCTGAGTGCGCCAAACGTTGAACGCATTCGATTGGACCCAGGTCACCCCCACCACTGGATAGTCGTCATAAGCCGGATGCCAGAAATAATTCTCCGTCATCGGTTCGTTGAACGAATAGGTGAAGTCATGCACCCAGACCAATGTATCGGGATACACATTGATGATCTCCTTGATGATGAACTTGCTCCGATCGCTATGTCCGCGAATGGCATTGTTCTGACCCTTCACGTTCGTATAGCTCAGGTCCAGATCACGCGCATTGTTGGCCTTCCGCGCGGCCTCCTTCAGATCGATCCAGTAATACTCGAACATGAGCTTACGTGTATCGATCTCCTTTCGGCGGTAGAACCGCTCGCTCTCGCTAAGGAACATATCCGCCAAGGCTTCCCGTTCCTCGTCCCCGTACCAATTGATCCGTTCACGCCAATTGATGATCGGTGGATCGATCTCTTCACCGAACTCATCTTCCGTGATAACATGTTCACCGATGTCCTCGTCACCAAGGATCCGTTTGGCAATGGAATCACGAACGTAGAACACGAACTGACGGTATTCATTGTTCGTGATCTCGGTCTGGTCCATGTAGAAGGCCTGAACAGAGACCGTCTTGCTCTTGGTGACCATGGCATAGGGCACATCCTGATCACTGGGCCCCATGACAAAGCTTCCCATGGGGAGATAATTCATCCCGTAAGGGTCGATCTGGTACCAGCCGGGTCTGCCTTGGACACCAATGAGCTGCCCCTGACCACCCTGTCCGCAGCTCGCCAGCAAGCCTATGGCACAGAGATATATGATGGGACGTTCCATGTTCTTCCGTTTATGCCGTTCGGTTCATCCTTGCAGGGACCCTTGTCGTTCGGTGAGGGGTAAGCAACACCTATGACGAGGTCGTTTACGGCAGTTGGGTTGGTTGGGTTTCGGACGATCAGAGGAATCGGACGTTCCGATAGATCTGAGTATCGGGCTTCTTCTGTAATAGCACGCAGTAGTTCAACATCACTTCATGGCTGCCACTGCTGTAGTTCTTCAAGCGGGACGTGGTCACATCGTAGCTGTAACCGATCTTCAACATGGACTTCTCGTTGGGTTTGAACTGGTAGCCCAACATGGGGGCGATCGCGTCCTCCGTCCGGTAGGAAACGCCGAGCCAAAGCATGTTATTATAGAGGAACGTGGCGTTCAGATCGAACTGCGTGGATCCTCCCCCATCGTTCTTGACGAGCACGCTAGGCTGGAGCACATACTTCTTGTCGCCTTTGATGGCCCAATCATAACCGGCCTGTACGAAATAATGTCGGCGGGTCTGGATGCTCACGGCATCCATCTTCACCTCGGTCAGATGGGTACTCGAAATGCCCAACCAGAAGGTGGGGGCCACATAGTACAATCCTGCACCCAGGTCAAGACCGAAATCATCGGCCCCGGCCGCTGGTATCGCTTCATCCAAGGCAGGGGATTGACGAGCGATCCAATTGTTACCCAATCGGTGGGTGAGCATGCCGAAGGAGAGGCCTATACCAAAGGTTCCGGCACCGATCTTGCGATGGAAGGAATAATGGAGCTTGGCGAAGGTGGTCTTCTGTTGCCCTAGTTCGTCCAAGTAGAACGACAGGCCGACACCGCTACTGATGCGGTTGATGTTCATGTGGGTATTGAGCAGTGCCGTCTTCGGTGCACCATCGAACCCGCTCCATTGCTGGCGCAATAGAGCAGTGGCACAAAGCTGACCCGAAGTACCTGCGACCGCAGGGTTGATCGACAACCGGTCGAACATGTACTGCGTGAACTGCGGGTCCTGTTGGGCGAAGGACGCCCCACCAAGGACTGCGCAAACAGCTGCTGTGATTATCCCCCTCATACGTGTCGTTTGTTCAATTCGCTACATCGGCCACAGGGGGCGAACATGCCCCCAAACGGCCGAACCCGGCGCCAATATAGCAACAATCCGATCCCGCCAAATTTCCTTAACGCTGGCCGGGGCTGGGATCCAGACCAAGGGCCAAACCCTTAAGCCAACTTCTGGTAGGTCCTCCACCACCGGTCGGGCACCTCTTCGCGGCACGCCATCTGGTAATCCGTATAGCTGCATGGTACCAGATGATGCCGTTCGAACCGGGCCTCCTGCTCTGCGCGATAGGGTATGTCCATCCACCATCTATCACTCACGGAACTTTTATAGAAGACCAGTTCCTGGTCGTGCCCGCGCACCGGGATGCGGAACCGCGTGAACCGTTTACGGTCCAACCAGGGAAGATCATTCGTACGGCTTCTGTACCCATCCAGGAAGCACCAGATCATCTGTGCTGCTAGTTGGGCCGTGGTCCCCTCCATGTCCTTCGCCGGGTCCATTTCAAAGATCCCCACCGTGGTGATCTTCTCGCTCACTCCGGCGTAGCGCATGAGTTGGCAGATCTCTTCGCCATGGAATCCGTTCGGACCGGGTCGGGTGGTACCGGGTGCATCACTGCGACGCACGGCGTTCATGTCCACGCTGAGCGCATCGCCATTGCGAAGTACCGGTTCCGCATCGGCCATATTGGTCCTGAGCTCACCGAGGCGGTGGGCATCGAAGTAGAGCTTGTCCATCAACTCGATACCCGGTTGATCCACCAGATAGGTCTGGAAGCCCAGGTTGCTGTAGTTGAAGAGGTAATTCGGTTGTCGCAGGACGATGTGGCTCAGATAGCTCGAGTCGGCGAGGCCCTGGCCAGGTTCACCAAGATCGAAGCGCGGATCGATGCATACCAGATTGACCGTGCGTTCCAACATTTCGTAGGCCAAGTACTGCGAGTAGGTGTGCGCTTGACCACCACCTATCATGATGGGCACGATGTTCAAGCGCATCAGCTCGGCCAGCGTCTCGGCCACGGCATGCTGGGTGTCGGCGATACTTGCACCCGGATGGATATCTCCCAGATCGACCACCTGGGTGGAACCCGCCGGCAGGTACAATTGGTAGAGTTGTTCGCGTATCATGTCCGGTGCCTGAACGCACGTCCGGGGCCGGGCGTGACCGGGATCATCGAGGACACCGAAAATGGCGATCTGCACACCCTCCAATTGGGGGAAGGCCTCGTTCACGGTATGGAGAATAGCACTGTCACCCACGCTATTGGGCAACCATCCGGGCCGCGCAGCTCCGAAACGCGCCGAGGGCTTGAAGTAGATGCTTATATCCATACGAAGTTCCGGAACGATGACCACCGGATCGGCTTCCGATGATCGCGGGAAGCGTGAGGACGAAGTTCGACAAGGCTTGTGATGACCTCGGCGCTCCAAATGGGGATATGCCCACAACGGCCTGTTGGCAACCGCGGAATGCCAACAGGATCAGCCCTTCCTACCCGCAGCCTTCTTGGGTCCGGACTTGCGTGCGGTCCTTTTGGCGGCAGCTTTCCTGGGTGCGGACTTCTTGGCTGCGGACTTCTTGGCTGCTCCCTTGGCGGGTGCTGCCGCTCGCCCGCTTCTGCGCGACTTGCCCCCTTTGCGTTCGGGGGCGGCCGCCAGCAATGCGATGGCTTGTTCCAAGCTCAGGTCCTCGGCCCTGGTATCCTTGGGAAGGTTGGCGTTCTTGCTGCCGTCGGTGATGTATGGTCCATATCGGCCATCCAATACCTGGATCGCGGACCCTTCGAATTCCTTCAATACGTTCTGCCTGGCACCGGCCATCTTGGCCTCGACCAATTCAACGGCGCGCTCGAACGATACCGTGGCCGGATCCTCTGCTTTGGGAATGTTCGCATAGAGTTTACCATGCTTCACGAACGGTCCGAACCGACCTCGTCCTTGTACGATCATCTCGCCCTGATATTCCCCCAGGTCGCGGGTAGCGTTGGCGACCCTTTTCAGGTCCACCAATTCCACAGCCCGGCGCAGGTCTATCTCAAGCGGATCATCCTCGGGGGACAAACTTGCGTATGTGGCACCCATTCGGACATAAGGTCCGAAGCGACCGATGCCAACGGATACGATATCACCATCGTGTTCACCGAGGGTGCGCGGTAGCTTGAACAGGTCCATGGCCTCCTCGAAGGTGATGGAAGCGATGCTCTGGTCCTTGCGGAGGCTGGCGAAACGCGGTTTCTCCTCATCGTCCGCTTCACCGATCTGGATCATGGCTCCGAAACGACCGATACGGGCGTAGACCTTCTTGCCGCTTCCGGGATCGACACCCAGTTCACGTGCACCGGTGGCGCGTTCCGCATTTTCGCTCACGGTACCGATCGTCGCGTGGAAAGGCTTGTAGAACCGGGCCAGCATCTCCCGCCAATTCTCCTTGCCTTCAGCTATGACGTCGAATTCCTCCTCCACCTTTGCGGTGAAGTTGAGATCCACGATGGTAGGGAAGTGCTCCACAAGGAAGTCGTTCACCACCATGCCGATGTCCGTGGGGAACAGTTTCTGTTTCTCGGCACCCACGTTCTCTGTTGCGGTGGTATCCGTGATCAGGTCGTTCGCAAGCGCGATGATCCGGTAATTGCGCTTGGTGCCCTCGCGATCCTCCTTCACCACGTAATTCTTCTTCTGAACCGTGCTGATCGTGGCAGCATAGGTCGAGGGACGGCCGATGCCAAGTTCCTCCAATTTCTTCACCAAACTGGCTTCCGTGAAGCGCGGCGAAGGGCGATCGAACCGTTCGGTGGCAGTGAGTTCGCGCAAACCCAGACCCTCGCCCTGCTTCATCTCGGGAAGCAGACCTTCCTGCTCCTCGCTGTCCTCGTCGTCACGGCCTTCCATATAGACCTTGAGGAATCCATCGAAGAGGATCACTTCACCGGAAGCCTTCAGTGCCTGGCCGGGACGGGTGCTGATGGATATGTCCACGACGGTCTTCTCCAACTCGGCATCGGCCATCTGGCTGGCAAGGGTGCGCTTCCAGATCAAGTCATACAAACGTTCCGCATCGCGGTCCGCACCGGCGGTCCGCACCATCATGTCCGCAGGGCGTATGGCTTCGTGCGCTTCTTGTGCGCCCTTGCTCTTGCTGGTGTAGCGGCGACTCTTGCTGTAGCGCTCGCCGTATTGTGCGCTGATCTGGATGGCGGCGGCAGCGATGGCGCCTTCGCTCAGGTTCACCGAATCGGTACGCATGTAGGTGATGTGCCCCTGCTCATACAAGCCTTGAGCGATGCGCATGGTGCGGTCCACACCGTAGCCCAGCTTGCGGCTGGCTTCCTGCTGCAGGGTTGACGTGGTGAAGGGTGCGGCGGGTGTGCGTTTGCCGGGCTTCTTCTCCACGGCGTTCACCGTGTACTTCGCACCGATGCATCCCTGAAGGAATTCCAACGCCTCGGCTTCGGTGGCGAAACGGGTGGGCAGTTCGGCCTTCACCTGTGCGCCGGTGGAGGTGGTGAACACGGCAGTGACACGGAAGGCGCTCTTGCTGTTGAAGTCGAGGATCTCACGTTCGCGTTCCACGATGATGCGCACGGCCACGCTCTGCACACGGCCTGCGCTCAAGCCGGGTTTCACCTTCCGCCATAGCACCGGGCTCAATTCATAACCCACCAGTCGATCCAGGACCCGGCGGGCCTGCTGAGCGTCCACCAGGTGGATGTCGATCTCGCGCGGGTTCTCGATGGCCTTCATCACGGCCGTTTTCGTGATCTCGTTGAAGGTGATGCGCTTCACCTTGTCGGCGCTAAGGCCGAGTGCTTCCTTGAGGTGCCAGCTGATGGCCTCCCCTTCGCGGTCCTCATCGGTCGCGAGCCATACGGTGGTGGACTTGTCGGCTTCGCGCTGCAATTGGCGCAGGCGGTCCTTCTTATCGTCAGGGATGATGTAATTCGGCTCGAAGCCGTTCTCCACATCCACACTGATGTCGCGTTCGGGAAGGTCGCGGACGTGGCCATAACTGCTAAGCACGGTGTAACCTGCACCGAGGTACTTCTCGATGGTCTTTGCTTTCGCTGGGGACTCCACGATCACGAGATCGCCTACACTCTTCTTGGACATGACTTGAGCTTTCGGGTGGCAAATAAAAGGGCATGTTCCGTTGATCGGTACATGGACACCCCTCACCTTCCTACCTTCCCCTTTAGGGGGAACATTTTTTCAACAGCAGGTGTGAGCGGACCAATGTCCACCGATGATGATCCGAACGAAGTGCCGCTCTCGTATGTTCAAGCATCACTCCTTTGTCATGAACATGGCATTCCAGCGACCACCGGGCATGATCAACACTCGAACCTTTCCCTTTTGGCTGAGCGCAGCCTTGATGATGGTTAGTTGTGGGAACAGCAACGGACAATCGCGCAGCAAAAGCACCAGCACCATGGATACCACAAGCCAATACGACCATCGTAACAACCCGCACTACTCGCACAGCGAGACCGCGAAGCTCAACGTGGCGAAGGCCGAGTGGAAAAAGCTCCTCCCGGATGACCTCTACCACATCGCCTTCGAGAAAGGCACCGAACGGGCCTTCACCGGCAAATACTGGGACTTCGAGGGTATAGGCACTTACGCCTGTGCGGTCTGTGGCAATGTGCTCTTCCAGGCCGACGCCAAATTCAGCAGCAGTTGTGGATGGCCCAGCTTCTTCAAGACCGACCGCAAGGACGCCTTGCAATACCATGATGACCGTACCTTCGGAATGCTACGTACGGAGGTGACCTGCGGCCGTTGCGACGCCCACCTCGGCCATGTGTTCGATGATGGACCTAAGCCAACAGGGCAACGATATTGTATCAATAGTGTGAGTTTGGAGTACCTGCCTGGCCGTCAATAGGCCCGCCTGCCATGTTGGCAGCATGGGTGTGAACAGGGTATCTTTGCGCCCTTTCAACGCCACGCGTGCAGAAGAAGGTCTACATCGAGAGCTACGGTTGTCAGATGAACGTGAGCGACAGCGAGGTCGTAGCGAGCATCCTGGCAAAGGATGGCTATACCCCTGTGGACCGAGCTGAAGATGCGGACCTGGTCCTTTTGAACACCTGCAGCATCCGGGAGAAAGCGGAGTACACCGTGATGCAGCGCATCAACGAGATGAACAACCTGAAGTCCCGGAACAAGGATCTGAAGGTGGGCGTACTGGGCTGCATGGCCGAGCGGATGCGGGAAGACCTGCTGGAAAAGAAGAAGGTCGTGGACCTGGTGGTAGGCCCAGATGCGTACCGCACCCTTCCCGATCTTTTGGAGAAGGTGGGAACAGGTCAAAAAGCGGTCAACGTACTGCTGAGCCGGGGAGGAGACATACGGCGAGATCGTGCCTGTGCGCCTGGACACGAACGGCGTAACCGCGTTCGTCACCATCATGCGGGGCTGCGACAACATGTGCGCTTTCTGCGTGGTGCCCTTCACCCGAGGCCGGGAGCGTAGCCGCGATGCCCATAGCATCGTGGATGAATGCCGCGACCTCTTGTCCAAAGGCTACAAGGAGGTGACGCTCCTGGGACAGAACGTGGATTCGTACAAATACCGATCAGTTGATCAGAATCCAAGGCTGGTCGCTACCTCAGGGAGCGTAGCCCCCCCGGATCGACCTACCAGCGCTAGCCAGGCGACCACCGATTTCGCCGATCTGCTCGAAATGGTGGCGCTGGCCTGCCCCACCCTACGCATCCGGTACAGTACGAGCCATCCTAAGGACATGACGGACAAGGTGTTGGAAGTGATGGCACGCCATGAGAACATCTGCAAGTACATCCACCTCCCCGTTCAAAGTGGGAGTAGTGACGTACTGAAGCGCATGAACCGGGGCTATACCCGCGACTGGTACATGGAGCGTATGGCGAGTATCCGCCGATACATGCCTGAATGCGCCATCAGTACGGATATCATCGCAGGCTTTTGCGGAGAGACGGATGTGGAGCACCAGGAGACCTTGAGCCTGTTACGCGAGGTGCAATACGACATGGCGTTCATGTTCAAGTACAGCGAACGCCCCAAGACCCTGGCCGCTCGCAAGTATGCGGATGACGTGCCCGATGAGGTGAAGGGGCGACGGTTGGCCGAGATCATCGAAACCCAGAAGGAGGGCAGTGCGAAGCGCTTGCAGAGCTACGTGGGCCAGGTGCACGAAGTTCTTCTGGAAGGCGTGAGCAAGCGTAGCGCGGACCACTTGTATGGCCGAAATTCACAGAATTCCGTGGTGATCGTGCCACGGGTGTATAATGGTTCGGAGCTGAAGCCCGGCCAATTCATCAGGGCCACCATTGTCAGCGCTACCATCGGCAGCTTGAAAGGCGAGGTTGACGCGGTGGTCGAACCAGGGACCCTACACGCATGAACGTACAACCAATCAAGCAACGTTTCGGGATCGTAGGCACCTCAGCAAGTCTGGACAGGGCCATTGAGATCGCCGCCCAAGTGGCCCCCACCGACCTCAGTGTCCTGATCACCGGGGAGAGCGGTACCGGCAAGGAGGTGATGCCCCAGATCGTTCATGCGTACAGCGCACGCAAGCATGGTCCGTACATCGCAGTGAACTGCGGCGCCATTCCAGAAGGCACCATTGATAGCGAGTTGTTCGGTCATGAGAAGGGCTCCTTCACTGGAGCTCATGAGGCTCGCAAGGGCTACTTCGAAGTGGCCAATGGTGGTACGATCTTCCTGGACGAGGTAGGCGAACTGCCTTTGACCACCCAGGTGCGCTTGTTACGTGTCCTGGAGACCGGGGAGTTCATCCGTGTAGGAAGCAGTAAGGCCCAGAAAACAAACGTTCGAGTCGTTGCTGCGACCAATGTGAACATGCTTCAAGCCGTCAATAAGGGCACCTTTCGAGAGGACCTTTATTATCGACTGAACACCATACCGATCCAAGTACCATCATTGCGCGACAGAAAGGAGGACATCCAGTTGTTGTTCCGCTTCTTCGCTCAGGAGACCGCCGGCAAATACAAAGCGCCGCCACTACAACTACGTGAGGATGCCATCCCGCTTCTGACCACCTACCGCTGGCCGGGCAACGTGCGCCAATTGCGCAATCTGGTGGAACAGATGAGCGTCATCGAACAACAGCGCGACGTGGACTCCCGAACCCTGCGTCACTATCTGCCTGAAGAGGTGAGCGGACTTGTGCCAATGGGGGTATCCTCCAATGTGCCGGGGAGCCTGGATAGCATCAACGAACGGGAGCTCATATTCAAGTTCCTGTTCGATATGAAAAGCGACCTGAACGCGTTGAAGGAGCAGGTGAAAGCCCTTAGCTCAGGTCAACCCCTGCCCACGAACATCCAACCAACGTTCCGTGATGAGTTGATCATGCCCCAGTCGACCGTGCCTGGCACGATGAGCATTCAAATGCCGGGTCAGCTGGACGAGGATGTGGACCACACCGAAGTGGAGGAGACCTTGAGCATCGAGGTCAAGGAGAAGGAACTGATACGCAAAGCCTTGGTGAAACACCGGAACCGAAGAAAGAACGCCGCGCAAGAACTGGGGATCAGCGAGCGAACGTTGTACCGGAAGATCAAGGAGTACGATATCCAGTGATCGATGGCCGTACATATCATCCGATGCGTTCGCTCCTGGCCGTCCTGATCCTGGCCCACGTGATGACGGGATGCCGGGTGAACTACTCGTTCACCGGGGGTGATGTCGGAAGTGCGCGGACGGTGAGCGTGGAGCTTTTCGGCACGGGGAGCGCATTGGCAACACCGCAAAGTGCACAGGTCTTCACCGAGACCCTCCGGGACCTTCTACTTGCACAGACACCGTTGAAGCTGGCACAATCCGATGGCGATGTACAATACAGCGGTTCCATCACCGGCTACGAGGTCCAACCCGTGAGCATTCAGGCCAATGAGACCGCTGCGCTCAACCGACTGAGCCTGACCGTAAGAGTGACCTATGTGAACACGCTCGAACCTGCGAAGAACACGGAATCAACGTTCACCCGCTTCGCGGACTACGAGAGTGGTCAAGACCTGGTGACCGTGGAAGAGCGATTGGTCGAGCAGATCAGCGATCAGCTGGCACAGGATATCTTCGACCGGACATTGGGGAACTGGTGACCCCATAAGAACCATGGAGCGCGAACGACTGGACCTGTTGATCCGGGACCCTCAATCGGTAGGGCCGCAAGACCTGTCGGTACTGAAGGAGTTGGTGGAGCGTTCACCATGGTTCAGTGGTGCCCACTTGTTGCGCGCTGTGGGTGAGCGGGGCACCGGGGACGTTCGATCGGACCAGACCCTTCAGTCCACATCAGCACACCTGCCGTCCAGGGCTGTTCTGTACGATCTGGTAGAGCGCCCCCTACCCAGACCTTCGGTCACCATCACCCAGCACATACGTGTCTGGGAGGATACGACGTTCGACGAGCTCAAGGAACCGTCCAGATCTCCCAATGCCGAGGCATCGTCATTGACAACGCCGCTCGTCGATCCGTTCTCTGTCGTAACCAATGACGAGTCGACGTCCACCTCGGATCCCTTGCTCGAACCCTCCCCGAGGGAAGAGGAGGATCCATTGGAGCGGCAGATCCTGGAGGCGGCACTTGCAAGTGCTTACGACCTGTCGCTGTATCCTGCCCCCACCCCGATCGTTACGCCGGACCCTGTGATCGCCGCGTCAGCGGTCATTCCTGTAACCCCAGTCGCGCCTACCCCGGCACCCGTTCCCGGTCGAACGGACACGATCGGCGAAGGGCGGTCCAGAATGCGGTTCTCCGATTGGCTCAACGAGGCCCCTGATCCAACACCGGTGCCTCCTGGCCAGCATTCCACATCGCTCAATGAACAGGTGGTGTATAACGATGCCGGGATCGAACCTGGATCATCGGCACCCGAGGTGCCCGCTCCGAGGCAGTCCGGCACAGGGAGTAACCGGGACCTTATCGACCGGTTCATCCAGCACGATACGCCCGCACCGACCCGAAGGACCGAGTTCTTCACCCCACAGCAGGCGGCGAAACGCAGCCTTGATGATACCGCTGGACTCGTGACCGAGACCTTGGCCCGGATCTATGAGAAACAAGGCAATTTGACCAAGGCGATCGAGGCATATCGCAAGCTGGCATTGAAGTACCCGGAAAAAAGCGCTTACTTTGGCGCCCTTTCCCGTTCGCTGGAAGAGCAATTGAACAAGTAAGCCATGGTAGCCATCTCCATCATCATCCTCATCATCTGTGCTTTGCTGGCCTTGGTCGTGCTGGCCCAAAACCCCAAGGGTGGTGGTCTCGCCGCCGGTTTCACCGGAGCCCAGCAGATCGGTGGTGTCCAACGCACTGCCGACTTTCTGGAGAAGGGCACGTGGACCTTGGCCACCGCTTTGATGGTATTGTGCCTGGTCTCCGCTGGTCTTCAGGACAGTGGCGAGAACGTGGTCATCGAGGATGAATTGGATGGTGCGATCGAGAGCACTGAAGGCACTTCCGTACCGGAGGATGGAGGGGTTCCTGCCGAAGGCGAGTCTGCTCCTGCGGAGTGACGCCGATCGTGCCTCGTCGTTCTGCCACTGCGGTAGCTCATCCCGTTCCCTGACGCGGAACGATCGCAAGGCTGTTATTTCATCGACCCGTGTGTTGTCAGGTTGTCAGCCGAGGCTGACGATCACGCTTTGAAACTCAGCGTTTCTGGCAAACTTGGCAGCGAACCGGCCACTGGTCTGGCATGGCATAGGTGTTGACGAACGGCGTGCGGAAGTGTAGTCCACTTCCACCTAACCGATCAACCCAATCAATCATCCAAATGGCGAACGTGAAACCGTTGGCGGACCGCGTCCTGGTAGAGGCCGCTGCCGCTGAAGAGACCACCAAAGGTGGCATCATCATCCCCGATACGGCCAAGGAAAAACCCCAGCGTGGAAAGATCATCGCAGTGGGCATGGGTCGCATCGCCGACGACGGCAAGGTGACCCCCCTTAGTGTGAAGGTCGGCGACGATGTACTCTATGGTAAGTACAGTGGCACAGAGCTCAGCCACGAAGGCAAGGACTATCTGATCATGCGTGAAAGCGACATCTACGCAGTGTTGAACTAACTAAAACCAGAACGAACAATGGCAGCCAAGAACATCCAGTTCGACATCGACGCCCGCGACCGTTTGAAGCGTGGTGTGGACCACCTCGCCAACGCGGTGAAGGTGACCCTCGGTCCCAAGGGCCGGAACGTGATCATCGACAAGAAATTCGGAGCCCCGCAGGTGACCAAGGACGGTGTCAGCGTGGCGAAGGAGATCACCCTGAAGGACGCTGTGGAGAACATGGGCGCCCAGATGGTGAAGGAAGTGGCCAGCAAGACCGCTGATCAAGCAGGGGATGGAACCACCACTGCCACGGTATTGGCACAAGCCATCGTGACCGCTGGTTTGAAGAACGTTGCCGCAGGTGCCAATCCAATGGACCTGAAGCGCGGTATCGACAAGGCTGTGATCGCCGTTGTCGATGAGCTCAAGAAGATGAGCAAGAGCGTGGGCGACGACAACGCGAAGATCAAGCAGGTAGCCAGTATCAGCGCGAACAATGACGAGACCATCGGCACGTTGATCGCCGAGGCCATGGCCAAAGTGAAAAAGGAAGGTGTGATCACCGTAGAAGAAGCGAAAGGCACCGACACCACCGTGGAGGTTGTAGAGGGCATGCAGTTCGACCGTGGCTATCTGAGCCCCTATTTCGTGACCAATGCGGACAAGATGGAGGCCGAACTCGAGAACGCCTACATCCTGATCTACGACAAGAAGATCAGCAGCATGAAAGAGCTGCTCCCGATCCTGGAAAAGGCTGCTCAAACCGGAAAGCCCTTGCTGATCATCAGCGAGGACGTGGATGGTGAGGCGCTCGCAACCCTAGTGGTCAACAAGATCCGTGGAGCCCTGAAAGTGGCCGCCGTGAAGGCCCCTGGATTCGGCGATCGACGCAAGGCGATGCTTGAGGACATCGCGATCCTCACCGGCGGTATCGTGATCAGCGAAGAGCGCGGTTACAAGCTGGAGAACGCTGACCTCACCTTCCTTGGCAAGGCCGAGAAGATCAGCATCGACAAGGACAACACCACGATCGTGAACGGCGCAGGCAAGAAGGATGACATCAAGGCCCGTGTGAACCAGATCAAGGCCCAGATCGAAACGACGACGAGCGACTACGACAAGGAGAAGCTCCAGGAGCGTCTGGCCAAGCTGGCCGGTGGTGTTGCCGTCCTGTACATCGGAGCGGCCACCGAGGTGGAGATGAAAGAGAAGAAGGATCGCGTGGACGATGCCCTGCATGCCACCCGTGCTGCAGTGGAGGAAGGTATCGTGCCCGGCGGCGGTGTGGCTTATATCCGCGCGCAGAAGGTGTTGGAGAAACTGGAAGGAATCAACGCGGACGAGACCACTGGTATGGCCATCGTGCGTCGCGCCATCGAAGAGCCTCTGCGTCAGATCGTGGCGAATGCAGGCCTGGAGGGGAGCATCGTGGTCCAGAAGGTACGTGACGGTAAGGCCGACTTTGGCTTCAACGCACGCACGGAGGTGTATGAGAACCTGCTCGCCGCAGGTGTGATCGACCCCACGAAAGTGACCCGCGTGGCGTTGGAGAACGCAGCCTCCATCGCAAGCATGTTGCTGACCACCGAATGCGTCATCAGCGAAGAGCCCGAGGAGAAGGCTGCTGGCCACAGCCATGGCGGTGGCATGGGAGACATGGGTGGTATGATGTAAGCATCACCGTTGTCAGGGGGGTATTAGGGCAAGCCCCGGTCAGTATTGGCCGGGGTTTGTCGCATTCAAGAGGTCACACGCGCTTCGGACCTTGCCGCAGGGGTCGATCCGGGGAACCCCCTACCTTGCTGGCATGCACTTCGGTCGCAGCCTGCTGTTGGGCCTACTGGCGACATGCGGTCCCATCCGCGCACAGGACCTCTTATTCCGGAACATTGGCGTGGAACAAGGTCTGAGCGACCTTCACGTCACATGCATCCGACCGGACGGGGCCGGTGGGCTGTTGGTCGGCACGGGCAATGGACTTTTCCGGTATGATGGACAGTTGGTGGAGCCCGTGCATGGCTTGTCCGGAGCCGTTTCCGCCATGGAAGGGACCACGGATGGCCGGACATGGATCGGTACCCTGGACAAGGGACTATACGTGCTCGATGGGAAGGAGGCCCGCTCCTATCCGGTTATCTCCGAAGGTAACGTGGTACCTGCCACGGGCCGTATCCACGCCTTGTACGCTTCACGTTCGGGTTCCTTGGTCATCGGAGGTACACCCGAACTCCTGCGGACCTTGGACATTCCCAGCGCTCGTGCCCAGCGCTGGTCGAGCCCTGGACGAAGTCCATTGCTGAACGGGGTGATCGCTGCGAACGGCAGTGGTTGGTGCCATTCCATCACCGCTATCGACGAGGAGCGGCTTTGGGTCGGCGTGTTGAACGGCTCGCGCAGCCTCATCCTTCGACGCAGTGACCTGCAAGTGGAACGTGCCCTGACCAACGATGCCGGCACCCATAGCAACCATACCCGTACGTGTGCCGTGGCGCATAACGGAGTGCTTTACACCGGAGGATGGCAGAACGGCGTGGAGGTGTTCGACATGCGTACGTGGCGCCGGACCCAGGTGGTCGCCACGCCGGATGAGACCACCGCGTTGTGCGTATGGCAGGACCTCATCATCATCGGCACCAAGCGCGCTGGGTTGCTGGTCTATGATCCAAAGGAGGACCGCATTATCGGTCGCGACGATCGCACAGGTCGACATGGCCTGCAAAGCGCCAAGGTCCGCGCGCTCTTGAGCCATGAGAACGGCCAACTGTGGGTGGGAACGGAAGCAGGTCTTTCCGTCCATGACCCGAAAGCCTGGCCGATGCGCATGATCGAGCTGCCCTCCCCGACCAACGAAGCGCCGGAGGTTCTGGGCATTGAAGCGGGCCCCGATGGCGAGGCTCTCGTGCTTGGCAATTTCGGTATCTTCATTGTTCCCGAGGATGGATCGACCACGTTACATCCGTTGGCAACAGGAGCCATTGCCACGCGGCTATCCGCGCCATGGGTCAACGAGCGTTTGGTGGGCACGGAACGCGGGCTGATGCGTATGGACCACCGGACCTGGTCGCCGATCGGTCCCTTTCGGCGAACGGACCTTGGTCGTGATCTCGGTGGCACTGATGAGCAGTACCAGGTTCGTGGCGTGTACTTGGACCGGTTGAACGATACGCCGGTATGGGTGGTGGGAGCGCTGGGATATGGTGTAGTGGTGTACTCCGCGGAGGATGGCAGCACTGTGCTTCGTTCCACGGTCGGTGACACGCACATCGACAGGGCCATGGTCCGGAGCATGGCCCGCTCGTCGAATGGGACTTATTGGTGGGCAAGCGATGGCGGGCTCATCCAGTGGGACATCCATACGAACAGGATGGTCGTTCATGACGGTGATGAGGGCAGACCCGTGAAGCATGCGCGGGGCTTGCTCCTCGATGGGGATACGGTGTGGAGCATCCTGCGTGATGAAGGCCTTGTCGCCTTGACAGGCGACGATGTGCGTGTTCATGGTCCACCGGAATGGTCATCGCCTCTTCTCGATCTGTGCCTGGACCACGCCGGGCATCTGTGGATCAGCACCAGCAGCGGCTTGGAGCGCTATGACCCCAACAATGGAAGCTGGTACCATGTGCCGGTCGGAGGGTCCGTGGAGCAAGCGCAGAGCGATGGTCCGATCGCGTGCCTCAGCACGGGGACGATCGCGTTCACCTCGGGAGGCATGCTCCATCTCTTCGATCCGGACCGGATGCGAAAGAACGTGCCGCTACCGACCGCTCGCATTGCCGAGCTGGAATGCGCAGGCACATCGCTGCCGCTGGATGGGACGGTGGTCCAACTGACCTATCGCAATGCGGTGTTGGATGTTCGTTTGAGCTCACTGGGGCTTGGTGCAACGCATCCGGTGGAGCTCATCTATCGGCTGCAAGGTGTGGAGCAGGAGGAGCGCATAGCGGCGGCGGGCGAGTTGATCCGCTATGCCGGTCTTCCCGTGGGCACCCATCGGCTGATGGTCTCCGTTCGGGACGTCCATGGTCAACGGGGTGTCGAACAGCTCCTGTTGGAGGTGCATGTGGAAGGACCGTTCTGGCAACAGTGGTGGTTCTTCGCGCTGGGAGCAGGCCTGCTATCGCTGATCGCCTGGGCCTGGTCCCGTCATCGCATCGCACAAGCGTTGAAGCTGCAACAGGTGCGGAACCGCATCGCCAGTGATCTGCACGATGAGGTCGGTTCGTCCTTGAGCAGCATCACCATCGGTAGTCGTTTGGCCGCCGATCTGAGCCAGGGGGAGAACGAACAGGTGCGCAGCATCTTGGCCCGCATCGGTGAAACGAGCAGCGAGAGCCTACGCAGCATCAGCGATATCGTGTGGGCGATCGACCCGAAGAACGACCAGGGGGAGGCCTTGGTGAAGCGGATGCGGCGCATCGCGTATGAGCTGTTGGAGCAGAAGGGCATCGCGGTATCGTTCGATGTGAGCGGTGGTGTGGAGGACCTAAGGCTGCCGATGAACGCGCGCAAGGAGATCCTGTTGATCTACAAGGAGGCTGTGCACAACGCGAGCAAATACAGTGGTGCTGGACAGGTCCGGATCACATTGACCAGAGCGGGTACACGCTTGGGGATGATGGTCACTGATGATGGTTTTGGCTTCGATCCTGCGCTGCATCCGGATGGTCATGGGCTGGGAAGTATGGCCCGCCGCGCCCAGGCATTGGGGGCGGTACTGGACCTGCGCAGCGCACCCGGATCAGGGACCACAGTCTCTGTCAGGATCGACATCACGGGAATTCGGGATTGATGTTCGACCTTATGGTACGGACCTTCGGTGCAGCTGAAAGAGGGATGCTCAGCGAAGGACCTACCTTGCAATGAGCCGATAGAACAACAGGTAAATGACAACAGGAGCACATCAAACGACGCCGCGAGTCCCGATCAGGGTCGTCCTCTATGATGATAACCGGGACCTGCGCGACATGTTCCGCTTGCTGGTGGATGCGCAGCAAGACATGGTATGTGTGGCCGTTCATGCGGACCTGGGACAGGTGATGCGCGACCTGGATGCCGCCAAACCGGATGTCATTGTCATGGACATCCAGATGCCGGGAATGAACGGAATTGAAGGCGTGCGCGCGATCAAGGGGAGATACCCATCGGCCCGCGTGCTGATGCAGACGGCCTTCGAGGATGAGGACAACGTGTTCGACGCCATCTGTGCAGGAGCGAACGGATACATCCTCAAGACCGCCAGCAATGAGGAAATGATGAAGGCGATCCGCGATGTGCATATGGGCGGTTCGGCGATGACGCCTACCATCGCCTTCAAGGTTTTGGAGCGCTTCAGAGGGCCGGTTGGCGTTCCTGCTGGCCACGAGGAATATGGGCTGAGCGACCGGGAGAAACAGGTCCTGACCTTGTTGGTCAAGGGACACAGCTACAAGATGATCGCTGCCGAATTGGAGATCAGCTACCACACGGTGGACAGCCATATCCGGAAGATCTACGAACGCTTGCATGTCCGCAGCAATGCCGAAGCGGTTAGCAAGGCGGTCAGCAAGCGATTGGTCTGATCCGGTTAGGGGGTATGAATGGTGGGGTGCACACGTAGCATTTCTCGCGTGTTCCCATGGCCGACCATTACGCAGTACTGCAACGAAGCGTAGCGATCCACAGTCAGGTACCTCATGCCCGTGGAGGACGTGAACAAGCACAAATGTGCTCTCCCTGATCGGAGCGAAGTGAACCCGGACATTCCCTTCCAGAAGCGCTGAACGGCCTTGGGTCCCTCCTGAACATGTTCACCCGCTACTTGACCGACCGGTCACGGACAGGGTGTCGTTCGTTCTGACGAACACCGAACGGGACGTTCCGAGATCGAACCGAATGGCACGGAAGGTGTACAGGATGGAAGAGCCACATTGATGCGGCGCTACCTTTCCGACACGAACAACGACCATGAACAGGCCTTCGACCTATGCGCTCGGCGCTCTATCCGTACTACTTCCACTCCTGGTGCGCTCCGCTGAGGGCGAACGCCCCATCAGCAGCAGGATCACCGAGGCCAAGGTCTTCCTGAGCGGTGCGCAGGTGGGGCGATCGGCATCAACCACGGTCCCCGTCGGTAGCAGCACGTTGATCTTCACCGGTCTTGCGGAAGCACTCGACCCACAGAGCATCCAAGTGACCGGCAAGGGTGGATACAGCGTCCTGAGCGTGAACCATCGGATCAATTACTTGACCGAAAGTCCGAAGAAGAAGGAGATCGCCGACCTGCAGGAGCGGATCAAGGCATTGGAGCATGACTGGAACATCGAGAATGGCGTGCAGCAAGTGTGGGTGAACGAAGAGCAGCTGTTGCTCAAGAACAGTGGGATCGGAGGCCAGCAGAACGGACTCACGGCGGCTCAACTCCAGGCCGTGAACGACTATGTGCGTGAGCGGATGAAGGCGATGAAGGCGGGATGGCTCGCGCAGGAAGAGAAGAAGCGCAGCATCGGGGAGGAAGCGGACAAACTGCGCCAACAGCTGGCTCAACTACAGGCACAGGCCCCACGGCCCACGGGTGAGATCGTGGTGGAGATCACTTCAGCGGTGGAGGTGGCGGCTACCTTCAGCCTCTCCTACTTCGTTCCAAGCGCGGGTTGGACACCCGCCTATGACCTGCGCGCCAAAGGTGTAGGCCAGCCCATCGACCTGCTGATGAAGGCCCAGGTGACCAATAACACCGGTGAGGATTGGAACAAGGTGGAGTTGAGCTTGAGTAGTGGGAACCCCACGCTAGGAGGTGTGATGCCGACCTTGAACCCGTGGACGCTTGTACATGCATCGCCCGATGCGCTTGGAGAACTCCTCTTCGCGTGTGCCTCGAAAGGCCACCTCCGACGGAGCCGCACCCGCAGTCGCCTATTCGGAAATGGCGTTGAAGGAATACGAGGACATGGACGCCAACACCATCGTGACCAACACCGTAGCATACCGCACCACCACTTCGGAGTTCATCATCGAGACCCCATTCACGATACCCAGTGATGGTGTGCCGCATACCGTGGGCGTGAAGAACCACAGTATCGCAGCCACCTTCAAGCACTACGCCACGCCCAAATTGGAAGAGGACGCCTTCCTGTACGCGCGTACCACGGGCTGGGAAGGGCTGAACCTGCTGCCCGGTGAGGCCAACGTGTTCTTCGAAGGCACCTTCGTTGGGCAGAGTTTCCTGGACCTCGACCAACCGCGTGATACCATGGACATCAGCTTGGGTCGGGACAAGGGAGTGGTGGTGGAGCGGGTGAAGCGGAAGGCCAGCAACGAGAAGGCCGTGATCGGAGGCAGCCGGACCGTCACCATCGGCTGGGACCTCACCGTGCGCAATACCAAAGGCACCGGCGTTGATCTGGAGGTGCGTGACCAACACCCGATGAGCCCCCAGAGCGAGATCGAGGTGAAGCTGACGGAGAAAGGGGATGCTGTGGTGAACGAGAACAACGGGATGCTCACCTGGAATATCTCGCTGGCTTCCAAGGAGACGCGGAAACTAGGCTTCGCCTACACGGTGAAACACCCCAAGGACATGCCCGTGGTGCTCGAGTGAACCAGGGTGGATGAGAACGTAGAAGGGCGATCCGGTGGATCGCCCTTCTGCGTGGTGGATGAGCGCACGATCAAGCCATGCCCACTTGCCGCAGATGCATCAAATGCGAACGTAACGCACTGCGCAATGTCGGGAACTCGCGGTACTGCACGTTGAATTCAGCGCATACCTGTTTGAGGCGCTTGTTCAGCTCGGGATAGTGCACGTGGCTGATGCGTGGGAAGAGGTGGTGTTCAACTTGAAAGTTGAGGCCACCGAATAGCCAGTTCCACACCTTGTTTTGCGTGGCGAAGTTCACCGTGGTGTTCACCTGATGGATGGCCCATTCGGCTTCGATGTGATGACCATCGGTGGGTGGATGCACGAATTCGGTCTCCTCCACCACGTGCGCCAATTGGAACACCACGGCGATGAAGATACCGGTGACGAATACCATGACACCATAGCCGACCAGAGTGGGGACCACACCCGCGAAGAACATGGGAAGAACGATGAAGATACCGACATAACCGATCTTGGTCACCCAGAAAATGATGTGTTCCTTGAGGGACATCGGCTTCATACGGGTGTTGTCGGCGATCTTACCTGTGAAGTACTTCTTCATATCATTGAAGAATACCCAGAACAGGTATGTGAGGCCGTAAAGCAGGAGACCATAGATGTGCTGGAAACGATGGAACCAGTGTTTCGGCTGGTCGGCGTGCACCCGCATCCAAGGCTTGATATCGATGTCATCGTCCATGCCTTCCACATTGGTGAAGGTGTGGTGGTTCTCGTTGTGCTTCATTTTCCAGAAGTGTACACTACCACCGAGGAGGTTCAACGAGTGGCCCATCATCTCATTCACCCATTTGCGGCTGCTGTAACTACCATGGGCGCCATCGTGCATCACATTGAAACCGATACTGGCCAACACAAGACCCAATAAGGCACACAGGCCCAATGACAATACTACCGAAGTGGGCGTGAAGAACACGAGGACCGTATAGAGGCCGACCAAGGCGGTGAGCAGGATCGCAGTCTTCCAGTACAAGCGGTGATCGCCGGTCTTCTTCAGATTGTTCTCCTTGAAGTACGCCTCCGTGACCTCGCGTAGGCGTTGGAAGAAGACAGGGGCAGTACGAGCGAAAGTGGGTTGGGACATTTCAGCGGCTCCTATGAAGCGGGGCAAAGGTATGCAGTGATCAAGAACACCCATTCCGAACGGCGTCCGGCGATCCAAGATCGGTCCCGACCGGAAACCATGACAAAAGCCAGTGACCCGCCTGCTACGGACGACTTTTCGACCGCAACACGGGCAGTTAGTCCTGTTCGGATCCATCCTTGCGAACTTCGCGCAATGGCCGAACCGCTGAAAGAGATGTTCAACCGGAGCTACTTCGAACGCCTTTCGAAGGAAGTTTCCATATCCGCGCCTCGTGTGGATGGGGGGCGGTTGTTGAAGGACTTGATGAACGGCAACGCGGGCCGCGAATTGAACGCTCGAATGCGGCACGCGAGCATCACGCTTGGAACACATCTGCCCTCCGACTACCGCAAAGCGGTCGACGTTCTCAAGGACGTGGCTCCTCGAATGCCCAAGGGCTATACGGCACTGCTCTACCCTGACTTCGTGGGGCAGTACGGTCAAGACGAACCGTGGTTCTCACTTGAAGCGTTGAAGTATTTCACCTCGTTCGGTTCCTCGGAGTTCGCCGTACGCGAATTCTTCCGACGTGATGCGCAGGGCACGTTGAAGGTGATGCGCACCTGGGCTGAAGACGACGACGAACATGTGCGTCGTTTGGCTTCAGAAGGGAGCCGGCCACGACTCCCGTGGTCGTTCCGCCTCGACGCAGTGCTGAAGGACCCGCGGCTCACCACCCCGATCCTGGAACGGCTGCGCACCGACGATTCGCTGTATGTCCGCAAGTCTGTGGCGAACCACTTGAACGACTTCAGCAAGGACCACGCGAAATACGTGGTCGATCTGTTGAGCTCGTGGGATCTGAAGCATCCGCATACCGCCTGGATCGCGAAACACGCCAGTCGCACGTTGATCAAAGCCGGGCATGTGGATGCGTTGGCGCTGTTCGCGTTCGACAGCAAGGTGAAGGTGCGCGTAGATGACCTGCGGATCTCACCGGAGCGATTGAAGCTCGGCGATACCCTTGCGTTCAGCTTCACCGTGACTTCAAAAGGCACGCGCCCGCAGCAACTCGTAGTCGACTATGCCATCCACTACCGGAAAGCCGGTGGCGGCACCTCGCGCAAGGTCTTCAAATTGAAGGAGGTCGAACTCGGGCCACGCGCCTCGTTGCACATTACCAAACGCCAGCGCATCGTCGACTTCAGCACGCGGAAGCACTATCCGGGCGAGCACGTGGTGGAGGTGATGGTGAATGGGAAGGTGCGCGCCCAGGCCTCGTTCGACTTGAAGGTTTGAACCACCTCTCACACCAACGAGTTGCGTATCCATCTTTCGATACACCTTCGCATTACCATCCCGTGCACATGAAGCCTACCAAACTCCTGTCCGTCGTTGCTGTTCTCGCAGCGTGCCAAACCCCCACGCGCACCGAAGACCCCAACGAATTCCTCCGCCGCCATGTGGAGACCGGCTTGTGCAACGCCGTCTTCATCGAAGGCGACAGCACCTGGACCATCGAGGAACGCATGAAGCACTATGGCGTGCCCGGCATGAGCATCGCCATCATCGACGACTTCAAGATCGCGTGGACGAGGACCTATGGCGTGATGGACAGCGCGAGCATGCGACCGGTGACCGACAGCACCTTGTTCCAGGCCGCCTCCATCAGCAAGCCGGTGTTCACCATGGCGGTGTTAAAGCTCGCCGAGTTGGGCGCCCTGAAGCTCGATGAGGACGTGAACGCCATGCTTACCTCGTGGAAGATCCCGGAGAATGCGTACACGGCGACGGAGAAAGTCACGCTGAAGCGCCTGCTGGGCCATGTGGCCGGCACCACCGTGCACGGCTTCCCTGGTTATGCTCCGGGTGATCCGCTCCCGACCTTGGTGAACATCCTGAACGGCGAAGCACCGGCGAATACGCCACCCATCGTGGTCGATCAAACGCCGGGAAGCAATTGGCGCTATTCCGGTGGAGGCTATTGCGTGGCCGCCCAGGTGATCCTCGATGCGAAGGGTGGCACCATTCCCGGGCATATGCGCGACCTGGTGTTAGGTCCGCTGGGCATGTCGCGCAGCACGTACGAGCAACCGATACCAGCGGCCATGGCCCACAACGCGGCCAGCGGTTACCTGCCGGACCGCTCACTGGTCAAGGGGAATTGGCACGTGTACCCGGAGTATTCACCGGATGGACTGTGGACCACGCCCACCGACCTCGCGCGGTTCGTCATCGACCTGCAGCGCTCGGTGACGTCCGACAGCGGCAAGGTGCTGAGCCGCGCCACCGCTGCGCAGATGGTGGAACCCTTGCTAGCGCCGTACGGTGCTGTCGGCATGGGGCTGGAAGACAAGAATGGCGAGCGCTATTTCGACCACGGCGGCTGGAACGAGGGTTTCTGCAGCTGGGTCGTCGGGCACGTGAAGAACGGGAAAGGTGCGGTGGTCATGGTCAATGGCAATAACATGGACATCCTCGGTGAAGTGGGGCGCTCCATCGCTCGGGCCTACGACTGGCCGGAGTTCGTTCCGCATTACAAAGAGCAACCTCTTGATGCCAGCTTATTGGATGCGCTCACCGGACGCTACCGTGTGGGTAGCGATGACATGGTGACGATCACGCGCAACGGCAACAAGTTGATCAGGCAACCGCTCAATGAGGAGGCGAATGAGATCGTACACGTCGGCGACCACGTGTTCGTGAGCCGCTTGGACCAGCGCTTCCGGAAGTTCGTGAAGGACTCCACCGGTGAGATGACCGTACAAGTGATGGATGCCATCGACGCCAAGGAGTTCTTCACTCTGCGGCGCATGAAGGACGATGAGCACGTTCCGTTCGAGCACGTGCTGAACGGTGACCGGGAGGCGGCTGTTAAGGCTTATGCCGCTTTGAAAGCCGCTGACCCGGCGGATGAGGCCGTGAACGAGGAAGCACTCAACAACCTCGGCTATGGACTGATGAACGAGGCCAAGGTCCAACCAGCGCAGCACATCTTCTACGTGAACATGCAACTGTATCCGAAGAGCGCGAACGTGCACGACAGCTACGCGGAAGCCTGCCTGAAGCTCGGGGATAAGAAGCAAGCGCTGGAATACTACAAGCGCGCCGCGGCGATGGATGCGAAGAACACGAACGCGGCGCGGGTCGCAGCGGAGCTGGAGAAGGAAGGCGTAGTGGTGAGGTAACGGATACGAATTGCTCGCTCACGGTAACGGGTACTTCATCTCCGTGAGTCCCAGCTCCTGGATGTGCTCCAAGAGCTCCTTCGCGGGTTCACCTCCACGAGTGGCGTGATGCAATAGCGTGAGTCCGTGGGGGCCCTTGGATCGCAGCAGGTGCGGGTAGGCCGCCAATTGTGCTTTCACCACGGCGGTATGCCCGAGCATGGTGAGCACGAAGATGTTCGCGCGCGCGCCTTGCCCGATCAGGTATTCAGCGATCTCACGGTCACCCACGTGTCCGGCGCCTTCCAAGGCCGTCTCGAAATCGCCGCCGCCGACATCCCAGCTCGCGTTCAACAAGCCAGGCCGTTCCTTCAGCATGCGCTGCACTTCCGGCAGGTTGTTGTGTCCTACGCGAACGAATTCCTTCACCAGGTCCGGCTGAAGTTGAGAGGGCTTCACAGGTGTCATTGGTTCGTGCGCGCCCGATCGTCTTGGCAGAAAGAGGGCGCTACTGCCCAGCAGCGGGAGACCCAGGGCCGTGGTGGCGATGAAGCGTCGGCGTTCCATGATCGTTCAAGCTATTCGTGGCGTAGTGCCTTCACCGGATCTGTTTGCGCTGCAAGGATCGCCCGGAAACTCACCGTGAAGGTGGCGATCAATAGCACGACCAGTCCTGCACCCAGGAAGACGAGCGGTTCGATGTGCGTCCGAAAGGCGAAATTCTCCAGCCAGCGGCCTACCCCGAACCACGCGAGCGGGATAGCCAATACGGCCCCGACAAGAACAAGGAGAAGGAAATCACGCGTGACCATCCACGTGATCCGGATCGCGTCGGCGCCCATCACCTTGCGGATGCCGATCTCGCGTGTACGCTTCTCCGCTGTCCAGCTGGCCAATGCGAAAAGACCCAGGCAGGCGATGAACACTGCGAGCAGGGAGAAGATGCCCACGAGGTCCGCAAGTCGCCCTTGCGCTTCGTACTGTCCATCGAGCTGATCTTCAAGGAACTGGTATTCGAAAGGGAACTCCGTGGTTCGCGCGTTCCACTTCTCCCGTGCAGCCGCGATGACCGGCGCGGGATCACCGGCCTCGATACGCAGGTAGATATAGCGCAGCCATTGTGTCACTTGGTCGGGGTTGGTCATGTCGAACACGAACGGTTGCACGGCCTTGAACAAGGGGTCGAAGGTGAAATCCTTCGCGACACCGATGATGCGCTCTTCGCCATGTGGTGTGTCCATGCGTTCACCAATGGCTTTGGATGGGTCCTCCGGATGCAACTGCTCAGCGAAGGTCTCGTTGATGATCACGCTGAGGGAGTCATCCCCGGGGAAATCGCGTGAGAACCAGCGTCCGGCGCGGAGCTCGATGTCCATCACTTGCTGGAACTCGGGGTTCACATAGAGCGAGGGCAGATAGGTCCACTTGCCTTGCTCCATGGTACCCCAGTTGAACTCGTGCGTGTTGTGCTTCTTCCCGATGATGTCGTTGGCCCAACTCACGGCCTTCACGCCAGCGATGTTCTTCAGTTCCGGGTAGACCGCGAGATAGACGTTCGCCATGGGACCACGCACAGGGATCAACATCACCCGCTCCTTCGTGAAACCGAGATCGACCGACCGCAAGTGGTCATGCTGCCTTTTGACGAAGACGGTCCCGATGATCAGCACCAATGCGATGGCGAACTGGACCACGACAAGCCCTTTGCGAAGTAGTTGTCCGCGGGAAGTTCCCCCGCTATTGCCCTTCAAGACCACAGCTGGCTGGAAGGAGGACAAGAAGAACGCCGGGTACATGCCACTGAGCAAACCGACCAGCACGGCGATCCCTAGAACACCCGACATCAACCCGGACGGCACAGGAATGGTCTCTCCGGTCAACGCATTGAACGCTGGCATCAGCAAATGGATCAGCACCAAGGCGATCAAGGCGGCGAGCAAACTCATCAGCACACTTTCAAGCAGGAACTGACCGATGAGCTGTCCGCGCGTAGCACCCGCGGCTTTGCGGACACCCACTTCACGCGCTCGGTATGCGCTGCGCGCAGTGGCCAGGTTCATGAAGTTGACACCCGCGAGCACGATGATGAAGAAACCGATGACCCACAGGATATTCACACTGCCCACATCCCCGTTCTGCTGCATCTCGAAATCCAATTTGCTGGTCAGGTGGATGTCTACAAGTGGTTGCAACTCATGTCCCACTTGATCCTTCAGGAAATCGGGGTAGTACTTTTGGATGAAGGCCGGAAAGACACGATCGACCTCCGCTTTCGTGACACCCTCATTCAACCGGACATAGGTCCAACATGGATTCCAAACCCAGTTGTTCCGTTCGATGTTCTGCCAGAACTGCAGGATCGTACCGAAGCTCACCAAGCCCTCGAATCGGATATGCGAATTCCTAGGGATCTCACCGAGAATACCCGTGACCTGCACATCCATGGAGCCATCCCACTTCATCATCTTCCCCATCGGATCGGCATCGCCGAAGTACTTCTTCGCCAGTTCTTGTGAAAGGACAATGCTGCCGGGCTTGGCCAGTGCGGTCTTGGGATCGCCTACACGAAGGGGGTAGTTGAAGATCTCGAACACCGTACTGTCCACCAGGTAAAGGCCACTTTCAGTGAACAGCTTGTTCGTGCTCAGGCTGTCGCCCACCTTCAGCACATGCTGCGGGTCCTGAAAATCGAACCAACGGCATTGTGCTTCGATGAGTTCCGGATGATCACCGTGCAACGTAGGACCGAGTCCGAAGACCATGCTGCTTGAATGTTCACCCTGCCCTTCCGCTTCGATCTCGCCCACTACGCGATACACGCGCTCATGGTGTGGTACGAAGCGATCAAAACCGCGTTGATACCGGACGTACAACCCGATCAGTACGAAACAGGCGATACCTGTGGCCAGACCCAGCAGGTTGATCAGCGTATAGAGCTTCTGTTTCCAGAGGTTCCGGAGGCCGGTGAGGAAGAGGTTCTTCAGCATGGTTACAATGGGTAAGGCAAGTTGCCTCGTGCACCATGCAGAAAGAAGGAAACCGGGTGATGGCGTTCGAGTAGTGATGGATGGTTGGCCGTTCCACGTTGACCGCACCTTCCAAGCCAAATGGCGGACACGGCCCTTCGATCGCCCTGCGTTAGGACGCTCCCTAGCTATCCAGTGCAATTAGAACAGGGCACCGTAAGGTCTCGCCATGATCATACAGCACCTCCCACGGTACAGTTCATTGCTCCAAGTGAAGCCCATTTGCGAACTCTTAACAACCCTTACCGTGCGAACGAACAGAACATTGGTTTCATTTGTAACCATTACGTACGTAACGGTCATGCCCACATCATCCATCGGCTATTGGTGCTCCATCGCAGCCCACCAGTACTTCGCAAGGCTGCAGCAGAAGCTCGCTCATTTGGACATCACGCACTGGTTCTATGTGCTCCTTGTGATCGACGAGGGCAAAGGCACCTTAAGCCAGAAGGAATTGGCCGATAAGCTCGACCTGGACAAGGTGGCCATGACCAGGGCATTGGACCACTTGGGCGAGAAAGGCTATGTGGAACGTTGCGCATGCGAGGGCGACCGGCGGAAACACCTCATAAAGCTCACTTTGAAGGCCAAACCAGCGGTGAAAGCCATCCGAAAGGCCTACGAAGAACTGAACAGCGAAGCGCTACTAGGCGTGAACAAGGCGGACCGAGCAGCGTTCATGGCGCGATTGATGCTCGTTGTGAAGAACCTGCGGCCCGCTGATGAACCTGTGCCGGTGACGACCAAGCGCATTCACCCATGAATATCCTGAAAGCGCACCGGTTCATACGACGATCCGATGATCATGAAATGGAAAATGTGATGGGCACAGGTCGATCCGAATACGCCACGCCCCAGGAACCCGCAGGGACCACCCAACCGGTCAACCGCTTGGGTGCACTCCTGTTAGGCGTGATGATGACCGGTCTTTTCGCGGCTTGCGGAAGCAATGAGGACGGACCAGCGCAAGGTGGCGGCGCCATACCGCCCATGGCCGTGCAGGTACATGTGCTGAAGGCGGAGCCCTTGGACAATTCCATCACCACAACGGGGACCTTGCTCCCCAACGAGGAGGTGGACCTGGTGAGCGAACTCGCTGGACGCGTAACGATGATCGGGTTCCAGGAAGGCGGCAACGTGAGCGCGGGGCAAGTGCTCGTTCGCATCAACGATGACGAACTGCAAGCCCAACTACGCAAGGCCGAAGCGAACTTGAAGCTGGGTACGGATGATGAAGTCCGCAAGAAGCAACTGCTCGCCGTAAGCGGCATCAGTCAGGAACAGTACGATGCATCGCAGGCGCAGCTTGCGGCCTTGCTGGCCGATGCCGATAACCTCCGCGCGCAGGTCGCCAAGAGCACGATCCGCGCACCGTTCAACGGGAAGGTCGGCCTACGCTCCATCAGTGAAGGCGGGTACGTGGGGAGCAACATCTTGATCGCGAAACTCCAACAGATCGATCCCATGAAAGTGGAGTTCGCGGTGCCCGAGCGCTACGGACGCATCATGAAACCTGGGCGCCATGATCCACTTCACCATGGAAGGCGATACGAGCACCTACACCGGAGAAGTGTATGCCGTGGACCCCAGCGTGGACGCCACCACGCGCACGGTGAAAGTCAGAGCGCGCAGTTCCAACAAGGACGGCCGCCTCTTCCCCGGCGCGTTCGCCAAGGTGGATGTGCGTTTGGAGCAGTTGAACGACGCGCTTATCGTTCCTGCCGAAGCACTGATCCCCGATATCCAGGGCCAGAAAGTGCTGCTCATGAAGGGCGGCAAAGTGGTGAGCGCACGCGTGCAGCTTGGGATCCGCACCGCGAACAGTGTGCAACTCACCAGCGGCGTACAGCCCGGGGACTCCGTGATCGTGACCGGACTGCTTGCCTTGCGAGAGGGTGCCGCAGTGCGCCCCATCCCGAAAGACGCGATCAAGGAAGTGGCCACGGCCGACAGCACCACGCGATGAACATCAGTTCCATCAGCATCAACCGCCCGGTGCTCGCATCGGTGATCTCGATCCTGATCGTGCTCTTCGGCGCGATCGGCTTCGGCTTCCTCGGCGTGCGTGAATACCCGAGCGTTGATCCGCCGATCATCACGGTGACCACGAACTATGTGGGGGCCAACGCGGACATCATCGAGAGCCAGATCACCGAGGTGCTGGAGGAGAGCATCAACGGCATCGCGGGCATCCGCACGCTCACCAGCGTGAGCAGCGATGGCCGCAGCACCATCACCGTGGAATTCGAACTGGACGTGGACCTGGAGGCCGCCGCCAACGACGTGCGCGACCGCGTGAGCCGGAGCTTGCGCAACCTGCCGCTGGATGTCGATCCGCCGATCGTGGCCAAGAGCGATGCGGACAGCAACCCCATCGTTTCGATGACGATCCAGAGCGATCAACGCAACCTGCTGGAACTCTCACAGATCGCAAATGACGTGTTCAAAGAGCGCTTGCAGACCATCGCCGGCGTGAGCGCGATCAACGTGTGGGGCGATAAGAAATACAGCATGAAGTTGCTGCTGGAACCTGTGAAGATGGCCGGCTTCAACGTAACGCCGGTGGATGTGCGCAATGCGCTCAACCGCGAGAACGTGGAACTGCCCAGCGGACGCATCGAGGGATTCAACACCGAGCTCAGCATCCGGACGCTCGGTCGCCTCACCACCGCGGAGGAGTTCAACAGCCTCATCATCCGTGACGACGGCGGCCCTGTGGTGCGCTTGAAGGACATCGGCAATGCGGAACTGCGTCCGGAGAACGAACGATCGCTACTGCGCGGCAACGGCGGGGTGGCCCAGGTCGCTGTGGCCATCACACCCCTGCCCGGCAGCAACTACGTGGCCATCGTGGACGAGTTCTACAAGCGCGTGGAGCAGATCAAGAAGGACCTTCCGGAAGACCTACGCTATAATGTCGCGCTCGACACCACGATCGGCATCCGCAAGGCCATCCTGGAAGTGGAAGAGACCATCCTCATCGCCTTCGGGCTGGTGGTGCTCATCATCTTCATCTTCCTGCGGAACTGGCGCACCACCTTGATCCCGGTGATGGCGATCCCGATCTCGCTCATCGGCTCGTTCTTCATCATGTACGTGTCCGGCTTCAGCATCAACATCCTCACGCTGCTGGCCATCGTGCTCTCCACCGGCATCGTGGTGGACGATGCGATCGTGGTGCTGGAGAACATCTACAGCAAGATCGAGGGCGGCATGGATCCGATGAAGGCCGGTCACGAAGGATCGAAGGAGATCACCTTCGCCATCATCAGCACCACGGTCACGCTGGCGGCGGTGTTCCTGCCCATCATCTTCCTCAGCGGATTGACCGGTCGCCTGTTCCGCGAGTTCGGTGTGGTGGTGGCCGGATCGGTGATCATCAGCGCGGTGGTCTCCCTCACGCTAACGCCCATGATGAGCGCGCGTTGGCTGAAGCACAAGGACAAACACAGCCGCTTCTTCGAGATCACCGAGCGTTGGTTCAACAGGCTGTCCGGCGGATACGAGCGATCACTCGCCTCCTTCATGCGCAGGCGATGGCTCGTCTTCCCGGTCATCCTGGTCAGCCTAGGCCTAACCGTGCTGGCCTTCTTAAACCTGCAGAGCGAACTCGCGCCCGCCGAGGACAAGAGCCGCTTCATGGTGCAGAGCACCGCGCCCGAGGGCACCAGCTTCGAACTGATGAACGCCTACCTCGCGGACATCATCAACGTGGTGGACACCATGCCCGAGCGACAGGCGCTCATCAGCGTGACAGCGCCCGGCTTCGGCACGGCAAGCGCCACCAACAACGGCTTCGTACGGGTAACGCTCGTGCAGCCCGAAGAGCGCACCAAGACCCAGGATGAACTGGCGAAAGATGTGATGGCGAAGGTTCAGCGCTTCAATCTGGCGAAGAGCATCGTGATCCAAGAGCCCACGATCGGCGGTAGCCGTTTCGTCTCTCTGCCGGTGCAGTACGTCATCCAAGCGCCGGACTTCGAACGCCTGCGCGAGATCATCCCGAAATTCATGGAAAAGGCCGCGGCTGACAAGACTTTCCGCATCACCGACCTCAACCTGAAGTTCAACAAACCGGAGATCAACGTGGAGATCGACCGCGACCGCGCACGCGCCATGGGTGTGAGCATGCAGGACATCGCGGAGACCTTGCAGCTCTACTTCAGCGGCCAGCGCTACGGCTACTTCATCATGCAGGGCAAACAATACCAGGTGATCGGTCAGGCCACGCGCGACAACCGCGATGCGCCCATCGACCTGAAGAGCGCCTACGTGCGCAGCGACAAAGGCGAGCTGATCCAGTTGGACAACCTCGTGCGCATGAGCGACCGGAGCACGCCACCCCAGCTCTTCCGCTACAACCGCTACGTGAGCGCCACCGTGATGGCCGATCCCGCCGAGGGTTACACGATCGGTGATGGTATCGAAGCGATGGACCGCATCGCCGATGAAGTCCTCGACGACAGCTTCAGCACTTCGCTCGCCGGTGTGAGCAAGGAATTCGCCGAAAGCGGAAGTAGTGTGCTCTTCGCGTTGTTGCTCGCTTTGGTCCTCGTCTTCCTCATACTCGCTGCGCAGTTCGAGAGTTGGCTGGATCCACTGGTCGTGATGTTCACCGTGCCGCTCGCGCTCGCGGGCGCCTTGATCAGCTTGTGGATCGGCGGTCATACGCTCAACATCTTCTCGCAGATCGGCGGCATCGTTCTCATCGGCCTCGTCACCAAGAACGGCATCCTGATCGTGGAGTTCGCCAACCAGCGCAAAGAGCAAGGCTTGAAGAAACTGGAGGCTGTGGTGGATGCTGCGGGTCAACGCTTCCGTCCGATCCTTATGACCAGTCTCGCCACGGTGCTGGGTGTGCTGCCCATCGCTTTGGGTCTTGGTGCCGCCGCGAAGAGCCGCGTGCCCATGGGCGTCGCGATCATCGGCGGATTGCTGTTCGCATTGATCCTGACGCTGTATGTAGTGCCGGCACTGTACAGCTATATGAGTAGGGAAACCGCACCCCAACCCCACTTCCCCGGGTCAAGCTCGGGGCAAGCCGGAGAGGGGCTTGCTGAAGATCCGTTGCACGCATGAGAACGCTCCTTACTTCCCTTCTCCTGCTCGCGAGCGGATGGTCGGCTTCACAAGTCCTCACCGCAGAAGAAGCACTACGTATCGCTGTGGAACAGAACCACGGCATCCGCATCGCGCGCCTCGACGCCCGAAGTGCCGAACTGCTGAACAACCCCGGAAATGCCGGCATGCTCCCCACCGTGGATGCCCTCGGACAGTACAGCATTGACAACAGCGCGACGAAGCAGACGTTCTTCAGTGGCGATGTGCGCGAAACCGACAATGCGGACCAGCGGGTGCTCGATGCCGCTGTGCAGCTGAACTGGACCGTCTTCGATGGACTGGCCATGTTCGCAACGAAGGACAGGCTGGAAGCCCTGGAGCTGATCGGCCAGACACGACTGCGCCAACAGATGGAAGCCACCACCTACGATGTGCTCGCGGCCTACTACCAGCTCGTGCAATTACGCAAGGCCATCGCCGTACAGCAGGAAGGTGTCCGCATCAGCCGGGAACGCCTGCGCATCACGGAGACCGGAGCGCGCATCGGTAGCGCAAGCGGATTGAACATGGTGCAAGCGCGGCTCGACCTCAGCACAGACAGCGCACTCGTGCTCGACCTTCAGCTTCAGGTGGCTCTTACGACCACACGGCTGAACGCACTCATGGGCCGTGATCCTTCGACACAACTGGAGGTCGCATCGGAAGTACCAGCAGCCGAAACCTTGGATCTGGCGCAGGTACAACAGGCGGCACGGCAGGCGAACAGTACGGTGCAACAGGCGCGGCAGCAGCAGATCGCGGCGGACCTTAGCATGAAGGAATTGCGCGGCACCTTGCTCCCACAAGTCGACCTGTTCTCCAACTACGGGTACACGCGGAGTACTAGTGCCGTGGGCATCCTGCAGAGCAACCAAGCCCTCGGACCCGACTACGGCGCGCGCGTGAGCATCCCGCTTTTCCGGGGTCTGCAGATGCGCAGTGCGATGGAGGTGGCGAAACTCGGTCAGGAGCAAGCTTCGATCATCACGCAGCAGGCGGAGCTCGACCTGGAGGAGAGTGTACTCAACGCGTGGACCGCCTACACGCTCTCTGCACAGCGCGTCGCATTGGAAGAGGCCAACCTCAATAGCAGCCGCACGCAAGTGGATATCGCACTGGAGAGCTTTCGCCTCGGCGCCATTACATCCGTGGAATTGCGCGACGTGCAACAAGGCTTGGTAGCTGCTGAAGGCCGCTCGCTCGCGGCGCGCTACGAAGCGAAGGTGGCCGAGCTGCATCTGAAGTGGCTCGCAGGCCGCTTGCTTTGAGGCCGATGAGTCCGGGGCATTCCTTCCTCATCATGTGGCGCGGCGTCCCGATCCTTCCAAACATATCCATGCAATTGCCGCGCAGACACAAGCGTACGGCATGAGGCACACATTTGGCTCAGGATGGTCAGCAATATCCCTGCGCATGGGGACCGTACTGCCATCGCCAACCATCGGCCAATTCTGTAGAAATCAACCAACCAACGTATGAAGATCTCCCTTACGCTTTGCCTCTCTCTTGTCGTTCCTGCCGCTATTGCACAACCCGCTTTATCCTGGCAAAGCACCTTCGGCGGTTCTGCCGACGAAGAGATCCTGGCTGCCGAACAAACACCCGATGGTGGCTATGTGCTCGTTGGATACACCAATTCCGATGACGGCCAGGTGACCGGGCAACAAGGCAACTCCGATCTGTGGGTGGTGAGGACCGACGCGATGGGCGGACTGCTCTGGCAGAGATCCTTAGGGGCATCGGCCAGTGAACGTGGGCACGCGGTGGCGAACACCAGCGATGGCGGATTCATCGTGGCAGGCACCGTGGAGGATAAGGTGGAGATGTCTCCGCGATCATCGGTGATGGCGATATCTGGTTGGTGAAACTCAACAACACAGGCTTCCTGCAGTGGGAGTTCACCTACGGCGGCACCTCGTTCGATGAACCGCGTGCCGTGGTGGAAGCCAGCGACGGGTTCGTGGTATCCGGCTATACCGAAAGCGATGACAACCAAGTGAACGGATACCATGGTAGCGGCGACCTTTGGGTCTTCAAGACCAACGGCTTCGGCACATTGCAATGGCAGAACGCATTGGGCGGAACGGACACCGACGAAGCTTTGGGCATGCGGCTCACCAGCGACAACGGGGTCATCATCGCCGGCTCGTCCAAGTCATCGAACGGGGACGTGACGCAGAACCTCGGCGGCACCGATGTCTGGTTGGCGAAACTGAGCGCAACGGGAATGTTGCAGTGGCAGCGCGTCCATGGTCACACCGGCGACGAATACGCAGTGGATGTGGTGCAACGCGCCGATGGCGGCTACACCTTCGTCGCAGCCAGCAACTCCGAAGGCGGGCAGGTCTCGCAGAACTTCGGCAACTACGACTACTGGCTGGTGCGCACCGATGCCAACGGCGTCCTTCAAGGCGAGGCGAGTTTCGGGGGAAGCGGAGATGACATCCCCTTCGCTTTGCAGGCCACATCGGATGGAGGTTATGTGCTCGCCGGATACAGTGCTTCCGACAACGGGCTGGTGATCGCACCGCTGGGCGGCTTGGACTTCTGGGTGGTGAAGACCAACGCCACCGGGGTGCTCCAATGGCAACGCAGTCTGGGTGGTTCGGACGACGACATCGCGCATGCCATCGTTGCGACGAACGATGCGGGTTACCTCGTTGCCGGGTTGACCAATAGCAACGACAATGAGGTGACCATTGCACGAGGTGGTATGGATATGTGGGCTGTCGAACTAGGTGGTGTTGCGACCGGAATTCCTTCGATCGGGTCCGATCCATTCACCTTCATACTGGCTCCGAATCCTGCCAATGAAGTCTCCGTGTTGAGCTTCTCCTTGTCCATCGCCCTCCCCGTCACATACAGCATGTACGATCGAACAGGCCGTGAGGTGATGACCAAGGACCTCGGAACGTTGGTTGCTGGCAAACACCTGATCGCATTGGACCTGGGTCCACTTGCAAGCGGGTCCTATGAACTAGTGCTGAACCAAGGAGATCCACATGGAACCCGGTCGTTGTTCGTGGATAAGCGATGAACGGATTGATCATGGGTCCATCATTCCGCTGATGCGTCAGACTGCTCTGGTCGGGTGGAACGGTTGGCCGATGTGATAGTATTCGTTCAAGTGCATCCATCACTCGTAACGTAATGCCTTCACCGGATCGGCCACCGCCGCTCGGTACGCCTGTACCGTGACCGTGATCACGGTGACCATCAGGGTGATGAGCAGGGCACCGGCGAAGTGCAGTGGTGAAACGTGCGTGTGGTAGGCGAAGGTTTCCAGCCAGCGACCGATCGCATAGAACGCCAGCGGGAATGTCACGAGCAGGGCCAGCCCCAGCAGCACCACGAACTCCGCGTTCAGGCGCTGGACGATGTCGAGCACCGGAGCGCCCATCACCCGGCGGATGCCGATCTCGCGTGTCCGTTGCCGGGCGGTGAAGTAGGCCAGGCCATAGAGCCCCATGACCGTGAGCAGGATGGCCAGGATCGCGAAGGCCGAGAAAACCCGGAAGAGCTTGTCCTCGGCCGCGTAAAGCTCGGCGATGCGGGAGTCGAGGAAGTCCGCGTCCCACTGCGCGTTCGGCTGCAGGGCCTTGTACCGGCCTTCGAGGGCCATCAACTGGCTCTGCACATCGCCCGGGGCCAGACGCAGGAGCAGGTTGTTCACCCCATAGCGCGGGTGGCCCTGGAAGATGGCGATGGGCTCGATCGGCGTATGCAGGCTCGTATAGTGGAAGTCCTTCACCACGCCGATGATGCGCAGTTCCTGGTCGATACTGTCGCCCGGCACATAGAGCTTCTCGCTCAATGGATCGGTCCAGCCGAACGCCTTCACCAGGGCCTCGTTCACGATGATGCTGCCGTCCTGGTCCGTGGGGATACGCGGGTCGAAGGTGCGGCCCTGCGTGAACGTCATGCCGATGAGCGCGGGATAGTCCGCGTCGCAGCTCATGGCCGGCAGGGGCTTGTCGATGTTGCCCTCCGGGCCTTTGGCACGAAGCACCCACCGCTGCGTGCCACCGCCCGGTGTGTTGTCGGCGAACGATGCGGCCGTGACGAAGCTCTCGCGCATGAGCTCGGTCTTCATCGGCCGCAGCGCATCCCACTTCAGCGTGTCCTCCGGATGGGGGGAGGGCATCTTCACGAGCAGCACGTTCTCCTTGTGCAGACCCATGTCGTTGGTGCGCAGCCACTGCAGCTGGGCGAACACGGCCAGGGTGCCCACCACCATGAACAGAGCGATGGCGAACTGCGCGGCCATGAGCACCTTCCTCACCCGCTGCTTGCCCGCACCGGCGACGCCCTCCTTCAACAGCAGTTGCGGTGCGAACCGCGACAGGAAAAAGGCCGGATAGCTGCCCGCCAGCACGCCGATGAGCAGCACGATGAGCGCGAGCAGACCTGCGAAGCCGCCGCTGAGCACGTTGCCCATACCGATCTCCTTTCCGCTGAGTTCATTGAAACCGGGCAAGGCGAGCTTCAACAGCATCAACGCCACGACGATGCCCAGCAGCGCGATGAGCACGCTGCCGCCGATGAACTGGATCACCAACTGACCGCGCTGAGCACCGCTCACTTTGCGCAAGGCCACCTCCTTGGCGCGACGGGTCGCATCGGCAGTGCTCATGTTGATGTAATTGATGCACGCGATGCCCAGAATGAGCAGGGCCACGATGCTGAGCAGGGTGACGTAAGCGCGGTTGCCCTTCTTAGGCGTGTCGTAGATGAGGTCGTTGTTGAAGTGGACATCGCGCAACGGCTCCAAGTTGAATCGCATGGTGCCCTTGAAGCCTGCATCCTGTTGCCAAAATGGAAGGATGTACTTCTTCATGAAGGCATCCATCTTCGGCTGGAAACTCTCCGCCGTGCTGCCTGGGGTCAGCACCAGGTATCCGTAGCTGCTCACTTGTCCCCAGCCTTGCATCAATTGCTCCTTTGCTTGCGGCGGCATGCCGAGCATGCTCAAGAAACAGCCCGGTACGATGTGCGTGTTGAAGGCCTTCTCATCGATGACCCCAGCTACTTTCAGGATGCGGCCGTTGCGTTCAACCATCTTTCCCAAGGGCTCATCACTGCCGAACATCTCATTGGCCATGCGTTGAGTGATGACCAGGTTGTCCGGTTCATCAAGTGCGTGCGGCCCCCCTCGCAACCATTGATAGTCGAAGGTCCGGAAGAAGGCCGTGTCGGCGAAATATCCATGGTCCTCGATGAAGCTCTGTCCTTGGTAGGTGAAGCTGCACTTATCGAGCACATATAGCCAGCTGCCGCTTTCGACCCCCGGATACTCTTGCAGGAGCGTGGGCACCATGGCGAACTGCGTCAGGCCGAAGTCGTCGCTCTGGTCGCCGAAGTTGAAGTGCGACTGGATCCGGAAGATCCGATGCGCCTTGGCGTGGTGTGCATCGAAACTCAATTCGTCCTGTACGTAGATGTAGATGAGCAGGCATGCCACGATCCCGATGGCCAAGCCGAAGATGTTCAATGCAGCGAAGAGCTTGTCGCGCAACAGCGTGCGCCAGGCGATGAGGAGATAGTTGGCGAACATGGCGGTCTTACCCGGTGGTCACACCGAGGCATGCTTGAATGGAATGCTCTCCACCACCTTCCCATCCAATAAGTTGATGGTCCGTTGCGCATAGCCCGCATCGCGCACGCTGTGGGTGACGATGATCACCGTGGTGCCCGCCTTGTTCAGGTCGAGCAACAAATTCATCACTTCTTCGCCCATGGTGCTATCCAAGTTCCCGGTGGGTTCGTCGGCGAGTATGAGCTTGGGAGCGTTCACAACGGCTCGCGCAATGGCCACTCGTTGTTGTTGACCGCCACTCAACTGCTGCGGAAAATGCTCTGCGCGATGGGCGATGTTCATGCGCTTCATCACCTCGTCCACTTGGATCTTCCGGTCGGTCTTGCCCATACGGGTGTATATCAACGGGAGCTCGATGTTCTCCTCCACCGTCAATTCATCGATCAGGTTGAAGCTCTGGAAGACGAAACCGATGGTGTTCTTTCGGACCTCGGCCCGCTTCCGCTCATTGTAGTTGCTCACGTCCTCGCCGTTAACGAAATAGTGGCCGTTACTGGGCGAGTCCAACAACCCGAGGATGTTGAGCAACGTGGATTTCCCGCAACCGCTTGGCCCCATGATGGCGACAAAATCACCTTGTTCAATGGTGATATCCACCGCATTGAGGGCCGTGGTCTCCACGGTATCGGTGCGGTAGACCTTGGAGAGGGAGGTGGTCCTGAGTAGGGGCATTTTGCTCGGGGCGTTGAGGGTTGGAGGAGTTGGGAGTTGAGGGTCGGGAGAACGCCGGCCGCCACATGGACGATCATAGGTCCTCTTCACTGTATGATCAATTCATCGGCATCATTGAACGCATTGTAACGGCTTATGACCACGCGATCCCCGGGTTGGAGTCCTTCGAGGACCTCGTACATGTCGGGGTTCTGGCGCCCGAGCTTCACCGAACGCTTGGTGGCGGTACCCACGTCGTCCATCACATAGACCCATTGGCCACCGGTGTCCTGGAAGAAGGGGCCGCGAGGAAGCATCAGGGCTTGCATATCCTCGCTCAACTGCAATCGGATCTGGAAGGACTGCCCGCGTCGTATACCATCCGGCGTGGTTGCGGTGAAGTGCAGGTCCACGTCGAATTCACCATTGTTCACCTCGGGGTACACTTTCACGATCCGCACCGAATGCTCCTTGCCTGCATGTGTGAAGCTTCCTTGCAGCCCGATGTTGATGCGGCTGACATAGTGTTCAGGGATCCGCGCGCGCACCTTGAAGCCGTCCAGCACATCGATCTGCGCAACGCGTTCACCCCGCTGTTTGGTCTGTCCCAGTTCGACGTTCAGTCCGCTGAGCTGTCCATCGATGGGTGCTTTGATCGTGAGGTCCTGTAGGTTCTCGCGGAGGAAGGCCAAATTGCGGTCGATCAGTGCGAGGTTGTTGGTGATGGAACCCACTTGACTGAGGCGGAAGAGCGAATCACTGCGCACGTTGGCCGCCACCAGTTTCCGCTTCTCGCGCATGTAGTGCAGGTTCTCGGTGTTCCCCAAGAAGGTGTTCTGCGCCAACAACGAGTCCTTCACCAGCCGCTCATCGATCTTCTGGTCGCGTTCCAGCCGTTTGAGCTCCTTATCGAGGTTCAGGAGTTCGTCCTTGAGGCGAGTGGTCTGCTGGTCCATGGCCAGCCGGGTGTTCCGTAGGTTGTTCTGCTGATCGAGCAGTTGGGCCTCCCTGTTGATGGCATCCATGTGCAACTGCGGATTGTTGAGCTCGATGATCGCATCGCCGGCCTTCACCATGTGCCCATCCTCCACAAAGCGGTGTTTCACGGTACCCCCTTCCGGTGCATCGAGGAAGACCGTTTGGATCGGCTGGATCGTTCCTGTAACCGGTATGAACTCCCGGAACAGGCCTTTCTCAACGGTGGCCACCTGGATCTTGGCCGCCTCCAACCGGACCCGGGAATTGGAAATGGAACCGGCCAGGATCGTCACGGCAAGCACACCGGCACCGGCAACGCCGCTAGCCACCAATATGCGTCCACGGCGTTTCGGACTAGGGTCGATCGTGCGGTCCATGGCGCTAAGCTGGTTCGGGAGCGGTCACCGACCATGAACCTAGGTGACGGAAGGGGCGCCGGATGACGAGCGGGTGGAAGCTCGCTAGGAGGGGGATATCAGGTGGTTCACCCTTCCCCGATCCGTCCTTGGCTGCAGGGAACCCGAACAAGCCGGTGCCCCCCAGGTATTGACAGAACCAAGATCCTGCCTACATTCGTGCCGCCCATAGGCCCCTGTGTGCTTTGGCGAGACCACCGGGGTACAGGCACAGAACAACATAAACCGTCAGTAGAACTCATGAACATTTACGTCGCCAACGTGCCTTACTCAGTGAAGGACCAGGATCTCCACGAGCTTTTCTCCCCCTTCGGAGAGGTGACCTCGGCCAAGATCATCATGGACAAAGCCACCAATCGTAGCCGCGGCTTCGGTTTCGTGGAAATGGCCAACGATGAGGCAGGTCGTGCAGCCATTGAAGGGACCAATGGCAAGAACTTCCATGGCCGGGACCTGGTGGTGAACGAGGCGCGTCCTCGTACCGAGGGCGACCGCGGTGGCTTTGGCGGCGGTGGCGGCCGTGGCTTCGGTGGTGGCGGTGGTGACCGCGGCGGATACCGTGGTGGTGATCGCGGTGGTGACCGTGGCGGCAGCCGCGGCGGCGATCGTGGCGGTGACCGCGGTGATCGTGGTGGATACCGTCGCGACGAGTACTAAGCGAACGAACAACCCTGATGAGGACCCCTCGATCGCTCGAGGGGTCCTTTCTTTTTGTGGTGATCGCTGATCGTGAAATCTTGTTATGGTCCGGCACCAAGCCCCCTGAGCACTGGTCCAACGGGCTCCTGCTCCGCGTCGACAGGGTACCTTTGCACCCTATCATGAACGCTTCCACGGCCTTTCGCATTCTGGTGCTCGTTGGTTGGATGATCCTGGTCCCGGGTCTACGCGCACAGCCTCCTGTTGGCCGTGGAGGAGGTTCACTACCTGCCATAGGCAAGGTGTACGGCAAGGTGATCGATGCCCGCACGCGAAAGCCAGCCGAATTCGCCACGGTCACGGTGTATCACACCTTCAAGGACAGTCTTGTAGGTGGTTCCATCGTCCGGACCAACGGCGAATTCGCAGTGGACCGTTTGCCGCTAGGCAAATTGCGCGTGGTGATCAGCTTCATCGGCTACGTGCCTTTGCAATTGGAAGCCGTCCTGACCCGTGAGCGGATCGAACAGGACCTGGGCAACATGCTTCTTCAGCCCGATGAGAAGCTCCTGAACGAGGTGCAAGTGATCGGCGAACGTAGCACCATGGTGATGCAGGTGGACCGGCGGGTGTTCAACGTGGACAAGGACCTGAGCACCCAGGGAGGCACCGGGGTGGATGTGATGAAGAACGTACCAGGCCTGAGTGTGGACGTGGAAGGCAACGTTCAGATGCGAGGTTCCAACCCTCAAGTGCTCATCGATGGTCGCCCAACTGCCATGTCGCTGGACCAACTGCCAGCCGAGGAGATCGAGCGGGTGGAGGTGATCACCAACCCATCGGTCGCGTTCGATGCCAGCACAACGGGAGGTATCATCAACGTGGTGCTCAAAAAGAACACGAAACCAGGGTACAGCGGCCAAGTACAGGCCGGGGTTGGCAGCAATGACCGCTACCAAGGGGGACTGAACCTGAACATGCGCGAGGGCCGCTGGGGCTTCAACCTCTCCTACAATTTCAATACGGGGAACAATGTCACTGATGGCCGCACGATCAGAGAGGACCTGCTGAACGGATCGACGTTGGAGGTGTTCGAGCAGAACACGAACAGTCGTAACCGGTCCTTGATGCATGGGGGCCGGATCGGAGCGGATGTGCAGTTGAGCAACCGCAACACCCTTTCCATCTCACAAAGCTTCCGGGCACGTGGTATGGACGGTGACGATGAGCAACAGTATGTGGTCGGTACGGGAGGTGGTGAAGTGGTGGGATACGGTGCACAGTTGAACTCCTCCACTTCCAACAACGGCAGCTACACGACACAACTCGCTTTCCGCCGGAAGGCGCCAAAAGAAGGCAAGGAATGGTCGGTGGATGGCACCTATAACTACTGGGATCGGAAGAGCAGCTCCCTGTTCGATCAATACGCGTTCGGATCGGGTACACCAGGTGGCTCATTACGCGCACAGGACAATGAGGGCGGCGCGCACATGAGCCAGTTCACCGTGCAAGCGGATGTGATCGATCCATTGAACGAGCGGAACAAGTTGGAATGGGGCTTCAAAGGCAGCTATAAGCAGGACCACACGTGGCTCCTTGTTTCATTACGTACACCGAACACAGCGGTCCCAGTTCGTGATACCGCATTGAGCAATGACTATGACATCATCGATATCATCAACGCGGCCTACGTGAACTGGTCCCACCGGTTGAGCCCGAAGTGGTCCATGCAGAGCGGTGTGCGCTTCGAACAGACCTGGTTCGAGACCACCCTGCGCGGCAAGGACCAGGTGTTCAGTTACAAGTATCCTGATGGTGGTGAGGATCTGGTGAAGGCGCTGTTCCCTGCGGTATACCTGTCGCGGAAGTGGGAAGGCAGCCTGCGCGAACTACAGGTCAACTTCTCCCGGAAGATCGAGCGTCCACGGTTCTGGCAGATCATGCCATTCATCATGTTCAGTGACAGCCGGAACCTGCGTATCGGCAACGCCACGTTGGCACCCGAATTCAGCAACATCGCGGAGGTGAACCACCTGCTTCCATTCCTGAAGGGCAAAGGAAGCTGGTTGAGCAGTGTATATGGCCGGTTCACGGAGGACGTGATCACCGGGTATTCGGCACCGCTATCCACGGACAGTACGCTGCTCTTGAGCACATTCGTGAACGGGAGTTACAGCACCAGCGGCGGTTGGGAGAACGTGATCAAGGTGGAACCGATCGCGAAGCTGCAATTGACCTTGAGCGGTAACGTACGCTACACGAACATCGCGTTGGCCAGCACCGAGGGTGGCCTGCGCAATGAGGGGCTCAACTGGGACGCGAAGCTCCTAGCGGCTTATCGCTTCGGGTCGAAAGCGAATTGGAACGTACAACTGAACGGTGAATATGAGAGTCCTCGGATCCAGCCACAAGGTGTAACGCTTGCACAGTATGGAGTGGATGCGTCAGTGTCCCATGATGTGACCAAACGCATCCAGGCCGTGGTCTCGGTGAACGATGTGTTCTTCACACGCCAGTGGGGCAACGTGCTGGACACGCCCACGCTCTATCAAGAGAACTTCCGTCGGCGCGAAATGCGCTTCGTACGCTTCACCCTCACCTGGAAGTTCGGTGAGCAGAACAGCTCCTTGTTCCGCAAGCGCAGCGAACGTCCGCGGACCGAGCCGGGAAGCGGAGGTGGGGATATGGAGATGTGAGCCGATCCTCAGAGCGGCAACACCCTCATCTCAGGGCACCCTACTTGCCCTTGAGGCCCATGGAACTCCGTGAACTGCACCTTGTGGAAGAACCCCTCAGCATCCTCAAGAATGAAGTTCAGGTCGGGCACCACCGTGTAGGAACTGGTCACGAAGGAGTATGCCTTCCAATCGTAGCCGATGATATCGCGGCGATCATGGAAGGGATGCTGGATCGTATCGGAGAGCGATACCAGTTCGAAGGGCGTGTTCGGAATGCGAGCCACCCGTGTGGTGGTACGGTCGATCAACGCCCCGGTGACGAGGTAGGACAGCACGGGATCATACTCCCGGAAGCGATGGGTGTATTGGGTGAGCACGATATCCCAAGTTCCCTGTGGTGGTTCAATGGTCACCGCACCTTGCGCGAAACTGAAACAGGTATGTGCCCGTTGATGGTCCTTCGGTAGGACCACCGTGCGCATCTGAGACCCATCCAAGTGGGCCACTTCAAAGCGATACTCATTCGCATCCGCATGGAGCATGTGAAGCTTCCACATGCCCATGGAAGATCCATTGGCATCCAGTCCCAGATCGATGACGTGGATGGGATGATCGATGCGCCAATCACCCACGGCGGTGCTGTCCGGGTGTCCGCTGGGCATGTCGACCAACTTACCGGCGGACATACCGATGGTATCCTGCACCAAGGCCATATCATGCGCCGTGGTGAGCCATGCCGCCATGAGGCGCGCACCATTCAATTGGATACGCCAACCATCGGCATCACTTTCCAACGCAAGGTCCCAAGCGAACTTGGAGTTGGTGGCCACCACGGAACCCGAACCGAGATCGATCCAGACCTGGTCCTGGTAACCGGGGCCCAAACACGCTTGCATCACGGCTCCCGGACCACGCTCGGTAGGGGGTACTGGTAGCTCCTCCTTAATGCACGAAGCCAGTAGGACGGATAGCAGAGGTAGGATGATCCGTGTGCGCATGGTCACTTGTTGGCATTGCGGGCCTGCCGGTCGATCTCCAGTTCGACCCGAACGAAAGCGGTGCGGCCGGTGGTCATGGGCAATGCCCCATCGCCATTGGCATGGACACCTTCGGCCAAGGTGGCCTGGAGGTTCCTGACATTGAACAGGTCCTTGCAACCCGCGGAGAGGGCGATGCGATCCTTCCAGATGCGCTTGGTGATGGTCATGTCGGCCAAGTGGTAGGGAGCGATGAACTGCCGTTGAACAGTAACCGCATCGACCACCGCATAGTTCGCGAGCTCACCTTGGTATTTCCAGAACAGCGAAGCGGTCCACCCCTTGGCCATCCAACGCCGTGTGAGGGATCCACGCACTTCGGGGGTCACTATCCAGGGCTCACCAAGGGAGGAAGCCAGTGTATCGTAGCGACCGGTGACGGATGCCCCGACGGATACCACCCAATGTCCGTTGTCCCAGCCAGCGCCCGCACTTCCCAATGCGGATCGGAACCTGCCCACGTTCACATACGTGAAGCGGGTGCCTTGGAGCTGTGCCAAGGAAATGAGGTCATCAACGGCATTGTAGGCCGCATTGAACTCACTCGTATACACCGTGCGGTCCTTCACATGGCGGTACGAGATCGCCATACTTCCGTGGTGTGCCGATTCGGCCTTGAGCGAAGGATTCCCCACGATGTCGTGATTGATATCGACGAACAGGAAGTGGAGTTCCTTCAGGGACGGCGCTCGGAACCCCCGGGCGTAGGAGGACCGCAGGGTGATGGTGGGCGATAAGCGCCAACGCACATTAACAGAGGGGATAAGGGGTGCCTCATAGCGTGTATTGTAGGCGTATCGCAGACCAGGTCGTACGGTCACCCGATCATGCGCAGCGACCTCCATGCTACCGAAGATCGCGTGATCGGCGATGGAGCGACGACCTTCACTGATACGCTCACCCGCGCCCGTCTCCGCATTGCTATCGAAGCCCACCTCATAACCGATACGGCGATCACCTTGCGGCTGTGCGAAGGTGCCTCGGAGGTTCAGCAAGGAGAAGCGGGAGGTGTCCTGTGTTCCTTCCAACGGAGCCAGCTGCTCATCCAGGGTGGTGAGATCACGGAACCAGGTATTCCTACGGCGTTCGTAAGTGTTGTAAGCACCCAGAACGTTCACACGATACCGCTCCCACAAGCGACCCTCAAGGAAGACGGCATTGTCCAACCGCACCGTGAGGAACTGTTCATCGAAGGCCGTCTCGTAGTAGGGCGCCCTGGGCATACCACGCGAAACAATGCGATCGTGCATGACCTCCCCTTTGTATCCCAGGGTCCACACACCGAACATCCGTTGGTAGTTGAGCCGACCGAAGAACTGCTCACGCGGCTTCCATTGTTGATACCGGGTTGAATCCGCCAAATGGGGTGAAAGATCTGGGAGCCCAGGGCGTGCGGGATCCCAACCCGCGAAGAAGTTGCGTCCAGCCGAGAGGGTGAGGCGATCCCGGCCCCATGAACCTGAAGCGGAAAGCGTGGTGTTCAACCGACCGATGTGCTCGGTGTAGACGGAGCCTCGCAGCGTGGTGGTGGTGTCGGTGGTCCCCTTGCGTGTGATGAGATTGATGGTACCTGCCAAGGCATTGGTGCCATAATTCACGCTCAGTGGCCCTTCCACCACTTCGATACGCTCCACGCCCGTGAGGTCGATCTGGCCCAGATCGATGTTGCCGTCCTGGCGCCCTACGACCGGGATCCCGTCGATGAGCACCTTCACGTTCTCACCTCCCAGACCCTGCATGCTGATGGATGTACCGAGGATATTGTCCTGAGCAAGGCGGATATTGAGTTCATTCCGCAGGGCATCGCCGAGGGTGTTGGCCGCCATGAGACGGATCCGTTCGGCATCCAAGACCCTCACTTTATGGACAGCGCGCTCGGGAGATCCGGGTGCGTATTGTCCCGTGACGACCACCTCGTTCAACCCCACGTTGCTGCGGACCAGTTTGACAACCTTCTCACCAGGAGCATCGAGTGGGGCTTGGAGCGTGATATAACCCATATAGCTCACCCGTATCCTGGCCCCTGGAGCCTTGGCGGATGGAAGGACCGGTAGGTCCACCCACCCGTCCGGTCCGGTGATGTGTACACTCGTAGTCGATCCATCGCTCGCTTGCACCAGCACGTGCGCGTAAGGAACCGCAGTGCTCGTGCTGGCGTCCACCACGCTTACCCGCCACTGTGCCAACACTTTGCCCACCCCGGAAAGGAGGACCATCAGAGCCAAGGAACGCAACACGTGGTTCAAGTGCATCAGGGCTGTTGCAAAGGTCCTAAGGACGATACGGATGGACTGTCACAGGGTGGTAAGACGAGGGCTGGATACGCACACGCCCAGGGACCGGATGGTCCCGAGGCGTGTGCCTTCGATCCGTCACTGTAGGAGGATGCGCGTAGTGGCATCGGTGCCTTCTCCTTGGATCCGCACCGCGTACATGCCGGTGGGTAGATCGCTCAGGTCGAGCCGATGCTGCATCAGCCCTTGCAGGCCATTGAGCTGAACAGTGTACATGGTGCGACCGGAAAGGTCCAGTACACTGACCACAGCGGTCGGGCTGACCATGTTGGTGATCAGGGTGATGTCGCCATCCATGGATGGATTGGGATAGGCAACCAGACCGACCTTCCCGGAACGGACCTCATCCACACCTACGGAGCTCATGAGCTCTTGGGTGAAGGTGATGTTACCGTTCGTCGACCCACCGTAATTGGTGAAGATCAGCTTCCAGATGTTGCCGACCCGATCCTGCACGAAGTGGACGCGATCGGTGACGTACTCCCATTGGAACGTGGTCTGGTTGAAGGACTTCCAATCGAAGCCGATGCGGTTGATGGCGTTGCTGAAGGTGCCTGCGCTCCAATCGGTGAAGTCGATGGTCACATCATCCACACGTTGCACAGGAATGTCGGCGTTCTGCAGTACGCCTGCCACCGGATACATGGACGGCACCGGGAACGGCACGAACGCCATGTACTTCGTGAACAGCAGGTCCCATGTGTTGGTGGCAGGTTCGCGGTCGAACACGGTGTTGTTGGTCAGCGAAACGTAGCCGAAGTTGCGGCCTGCGAACGTGGACCTGTTGAGCGTATTGGTCTGCTCGTTGGAGCCGTCCAGGTCCGACCAGGTGAACGAGAAGCTGTTGGTGCTGCTGCTGAAACCATTCACGCGGAATTTCTTCCAGGTGGTGGGTGCGAGTTTGATGATGAAGGCGCTATCGCCGGTGATGTTGTGGGTGACCACGTTGTAGACGCCCCAACCCAAGTCGAAGGGATTGCTGGTGAGCCCTTGGTTGAAGGCACCACTGCTCCAATTCACCTCACTGTTATGTTGTGCAGGCCAGCTAGCGGCAAGACCGGCCGTATCGATGGAGGCCCATTGGCTGTTCGCGAACGGTGCCTTGTGGATGGCAATGCCCTTGCCGGTATTGGCCAGGATGCTGCCCGTGATCCCGGTGATCTCGAATGCGATGTCCCACTCGGCGAGCGGGCGGGTTTGGACCACCCCGTTCTCCAGGCTGTACCAGACCTGATCGGCGTTGGCCGGAGCTGTACTGACGGTGACCGTGGTCTGGGCGATGGCACAAGGGGCAACGAGGCCCAGAACGATCGGGAAGAGGTGTTTCATGTAGGGTTCTGAATGACGGTGCAAAGCAACACCCGTACAACAACGCAACCCAAGACCTTGATCATGATAATTTGACCTGCTCGGTCATGGCACTGTCACAAATCAGCGGGGCCCGGGTCGCTCAGGCTTTCGCCATCGCTCCCCGAGCCCCGCCTTCACCGGACCTCCAATATCAGTCCACCTTCGTGAACCGATGCGTCAGCACACGATCGGAAGTGATCATGCGCACCTGGTATTGACCGGGTCGGAGCCCGGACAGGTCCAAGCCGTATTTCCATCAACTCGGGTCGCGATCTTTACAGGATCGCGTTGGAGCTGACCGTTCAAATCCAATACCATCGTTCAACCCATCGACCGGCCCGACCACGCCCCCTCACTTACTCCTCCGCTGACACAGTCCCATCAGTTACATCAGGAAGGAATGAGAGTGGGAACTCCATTCAGATTAACAAGTTCCCCAGTAAAAGGTTCAAAATGCCGTCAACCATGGCCATCAGTAGCGGAGAATGAACCGCTGTTCAAGAGCTGCTTCCCGGCGGGATGGGATCACCAGGTCCGAACCCGGGAGCTGCACCGGATAGTGCGCACAGGTATGTACCACTGTACCGGACCAACCCCGCAGGAGTAGTGCTTCGCGGCCGGCTTCGTCCGTATAGAGGTAGGCACCTCGCTGCGGCGCACTGGTCATGGACGCGATGTCCGGATAGTGCGGCCCGCTTGCCGCTCCATAGAACTCCAAGGCTGTACCACCCACATGCAGGGTGATGATGCGATCTGGTGGCACGTGTTCCGTTTTGAGCCAGCGGCCCGCCTGCGCGTTCGACTGATACGAAAGAATGGCGGGATACACATGGGTGTTCAAGGTCCATGCCGCTGCAAGCCAGATGACAGCTGTGACAGTCACCAGGACATGCCCACCTCGCCTTCGGATCACAAGGAAGGCCACGAACAGCGCCACGAACAAGGCCACCCGAGCGGGCCACGCTCCCGCGGGGAAGGAATACGCCACCAAGCACCAGGCAAGGATGTAGAGCAGCGCAACGATCCCTGCTTGTGACCTTCGTACCGCCGCCCCGAACGGACGGATCATCTCACCGGCCCCGAGTATGGCGAGCAGGGGCAGCACCGGATAGATGTAGTGAGGTAGTTTGAACTGGGAGAGGGACAAGGCTACGAACAGGATGCACACAGACCATGCCGTGGCCTGTTCCATGGTGCCCCTCCTACGCACTGCACGCCAGATACCCAGCAGACAGAACAATGTCCACGGAAGCAGCAGCCAAGGCACCTCATGGGTGAAGAACAGCACCGATGAATCGTCCTTCCAACGATTCTCACCGGTGATGCGTCCAAAGCTCTGCTCCCAAAAGAAGAATCGAATGCCGTGGGGTCCATGTTGTTCATAAAGCCCCACCAGCATGGGCACCAGGACCAGTCCGGCCACGATCGGAATGGACCAGAAGCGTGGATCGCGCCAGACCGACCACTGTCGTTGCACGACCACTTGTACGGACAGGATGATGAAGGGTGCCACAGCGCCCAATGGGCCCTTGGCCAACAAGCCTGCACCCATCGCCAAGCCACAGGCCATCGCCCACGTCCAACCCCGGCCACGCAGGTACTCGCTCCCCGTCCAGGTGGCCAACATGATACAGGCTGTGAGAAGCGTGTCGGTGCGCACATCATTGGTCATGATCACGAATGACACCGATGAAGCGAAGAGGAACGCGGCCCATGTTGCCACAGGCTTCGACTGGAAAAGGCGAGCATACCGGTAGGTGGCATACACTCCCCCGAATGCGAAGAGGATGCTGGGTAACTTGTAACTCCAATTGTGGATGCCGAAGAGTCCGAAGGATAATGCCGAAGACCAGAACAAGAGCGGGGGCTTGTCCAGGTAGTCGCGGCCACGGAAGTACAGCTTGAGCTTATCCTCCTGACCGAGCATGTCCCTGGCCATGGTGGCATACTGAGCAGCATCCACTTCCATCACATCGAGCATCGCCCCAGCCACCACCACGGCCAGCAAGCCAAGCCACAGCGTCCAATGGACGGCTGGTAACTGATGATCAGGAGCGATGGGACTGGCGGCCATGTTCGGCTTTCGCGTTGCAAGATCGTTGGTCCATGGCCATAACGACCCGATCGCGATCGATAATGCTTGTTAAGGATGCCATGCATCGTGCCGTTCCGCGTGTAACATTGCACCGCTGCCAGTGAGGCACGCTGATCGTACGTGGGCCGACGAGCGATAGGAACCCTGCTATTGTTGGCCACCCTGAGCGTGTTCGGGGTGGTGGTCATCCAATTGCTCTGGTTGCAGCAGGCATCGCGGTACCACAAGGACCAACTTGCGCTCAACCGTGAACAAGCCGAACGACTGGAGAAGCAGTTCAACGACCGGGTGGTGATCGCTTTGACCGATGTGACGGAGCAGATCCTATCCATCACCAAGGACCCCACCGACCTCTACGATGCGGTGAAGCAGGAGCGTCCGAACTATTTCGCGGTGACCATCAACGACACGCTGCACCCCTATCTATTGGAGGCCTTGTTACGGAAGGAGTTCAGCCGTCGCAACATCCTGGAGGACTTCGAATATGGGATCTATGATTGCTTCACAGACAGTGTGGTCTATGGGAACTATGTGAGTTTGGACACGCTGAGCGCGGATACCGTTCCACATTCGAAGCTTCAGAAGCTTGATAAGGACGGACATTACTTCGGCGTGTATTTCCCGAAGCGCTCGAGCACCCTGTGGGAAGAGGAACAAGCCAGCGGCTGGACGTGGATATTCCCCGCAGTTGTCACCTTGATCGTGTTCAGTTTCTTCGCCTACAGCGTGTGGGTGATCATGCGGCAGAAGAAATTGAGCGAGATGAAGAACGACTTCATCGGCAACATGACACACGAGCTGAAGACGCCGATCAGCACCATCGCTTTGAGCAGTGAGGTGATCAGTGACCCGGCCATCATCAACGAGCCGGACCGCCTGCAAGCGTATGCGCGCATCATTCGCAGCGAGAATGAGCGTCTGCGAACCCAAGTGGAACGGGTACTCCAACTGGCAACGTTGGAGAAGGGTGACCTGGAACTCGCCGCCGAACGGATCGACATGCATGCCTTGGTGCATGAGGTGGCCGACCATTTCCTACTGCCACTTCAAGAACGCCGGGTCGAACTGGATCTCGACCTTGAGGCCACCAATGCGGAGGTGATCGGTGACAAGGTCCACTTGATGAACGCCCTTACCAACCTGGTGGACAACGCGCTGAAATACGGGCCCGAAGGGGCTACCATACGCATCGGCTCGAAGGTGCAAGATGGCAAATTGCTGATCGCTGTGCAGGACCAGGGTATTGGGATACGTCGGGAGGATCTCAAGCACATTTTCGAGCGGTTCTACCGCGTCCACACGGGCAACGTTCATGATGTGAAGGGATTCGGCCTTGGCCTCCACTACGTGCAACAGATCGCCAAGGCACATGGGGGGCATGTGCATGTGGACAGCGAATTGGGACGCGGCAGCACCTTCACCCTGACCCTACCGTTGAAACCCTGACAAGCCCGATCAGTCATGACCGAAAATAAAGCCCGGATACTCCTGGTGGAGGACGATCAGAACCTGGGTTTCGTGATCCAGGACGCATTACGACGCAAAGGATTCCAAGTCCATTTGTGCCGCGATGGCAAGGAGGGTCTGAAGCAATTCAACGAGCATCCGTACGATCTGTGCGTGCTGGACGTCATGTTACCCCAGAAGGACGGGTTCAGCCTTGCCGAGGACATCAGGCTGGTGAACCGGGAGATCCCCATCGTATTCCTCACCGCCAAGAGCCAGATCGAGGACAGGATCGCCGGGTTCAAGGCGGGGGGTGATGATTACCTCACGAAACCCTTCAGCCACGAAGAGCTCATCCTGCGCATCGAGGCCATCCTCAGGCGAACTCATGGTCGCGAAGAGGAGGAGGACCGTGACCGCTTCGAACTGGGTGACTTCACCTTCGACCACCGGAACCTCGTCCTGAGCCATCCGAGTGAAGAACGGAAACTCACCCGCAAAGAGGCCGATGTGCTACGTCTGCTCTGTATGCATCGCGATCAGGTACTGCCTCGCGAACTGGTATTGAACATGGTCTGGGGCGACGACACCTACTTCTTGGGCCGAAGTCTGGACGTGTTCATCAGTCGGCTGCGTAAATACCTCAAGAGCGACCCCAAAGTGCAGATCGTGAACGTTCATGGGGTGGGGTTCAAGCTGGTGTTGGACAGATAAGAACCATCCTTCGCCTGTAACGCGGTGCACTGAACGCCATTCGTGGATCCTGTACATTCGCTCCTGCTCAACCCGCTTCCCGATCATGATCGCACGCTTCACACTCGTTGTAACCACGCTCTGTGTCACCTTGGCTGCTAACGCCCAGAACGATTGCGCAACCGCCATCCCCATCACTGTGGGTACCTATGTGGTGGATACCGTGGATGGCGCCCAGATCCCTCTTCCGGTGTGCGCTACCGGCGGGAACACGGCCACGAACGGTGAATGGTACACCTATACCCCCAGCGAGGACCGCAGCCTGACGGTCACCACGGACCTACCTGAGAACCTCGACCTGGATACCCGTTTCCATGTGTACACCGGTACGTGTGGAAACCTGGTCTGCTATGATGGCGACGACGATGCGGGAAGTGGATACCTGTCCTACGCCCTGTTCAATGTGTTGGCGGGCGTCACCTATACCATTGCCTTCGATGATCGATGGGATGCCGATGGTTTCACCTTCCAGTTGATCGAAGGTGAGCCCTTCTTGGAAGCGGTGACCTTCACCACACAAAGCTTGAGCACACAAGGCAGCGTCCGCGCCATCGTCGATATGGACAGCGATGGACTGGATGACGTGGTATCCGTGACCACCTCGAACATCAACATCAATTATCAATTGGCCGGTGGAGGCTTCAACACGGTGAACCTGCCAAATGATACGGTGGCCAACTCACCCAGCTGGAGCCTCTGTGCAGGCGATCTGGATGGCAATGGACGCATGGACCTCCTCTATGGAGGTGGAAGTGGGGTGACATTGATGTTCGCCAACGAGAATTCCACTGCATTCTCGGACAGCAGCTATGCCCAGTATGTGTTCTGTCAACGCACCAACATGGTGGACATCAACAACGATGGACACCTGGATGCCTTCCTCTGCCATGATGTGGCACCGAACGTATATCTGATGAACGATGGCGAGGGTCAGTTCATTTGGAACCAGGGGGGACTTGGTGACACACAAGGAGGAGGGAACTATGGTTCCATCTGGACCGATTTCGACAATGATGGCGACCAGGACATGTTCATCGCCAAGTGCCGTGGTGGTAACCCCGTGGTAAGCACCAACCAACTGCACCGCAACAATGGTGACGGCACCTTCACCGAGGTGGCCGCGCTCTTCAACCTTGCGGACCCCATGCAGACCTGGAGTTCAGCCTGGGGCGACTTCGACAACGATGGTGACATGGATGCCCTGGTGGGGGCCAGTTCCTTCGCTGCTGGCGGTCACAAGTTGATGCGCAATGATGGCACCACATTCACCGATATCACTGCAGGTTCGGGATGGGACGAGTTCCTTGGCACCAGCATCGAGCACATCACGCACGACTTCAACAATGACGGATGGTTGGACGTGATGAGCGGGAGCGGCACGATCATGATCAACCAGGGTGGCATGGTCTTCGAGGCCAACCCCGTCGGATTCGATGTGGGTGCTGTTGGCGACCTGAATGACGATGGTGCGCTCGACCTGATGAACAGCTCCACGGCACGGATCAACAACGGGAACTCGAACAACTGGTTGCGGATACGTACAGTGGGTACGGTGAGCAACCCGAACGGCATCGGTGCGCGTATCATTCTGACCACCGCATCCGGCCAGCAGATCAGGGATGTGCGCAGTGGCGATGGGTTCCGTTACATGAGCACGATCACCGCCCATTTCGGCTTGGGCACCGACGAAGAGGTCCTCCAAGTGGAGGTCCGCTGGCCATCGGGTATCGTGAATGTGCTCACCGATGTTGACATCAATACCACCATGACCATCGTGGAGGAGATCAGCACCGATGTGCGGGAGAGCATCCTATCCGAAGTCCTAGTGTATCCTGTTCCGGCGAATGATGTCATCCAGGTGACCGGTTCCGGCGTAACGCAAGCTCCCGTAAGGGTGTTCAATGCAGCGGGAGGCCTTGTGCTCCAGGGCACCCTATCAGGGGAGCGATTGGACGTCAGTACCCTGTCCTCCGGATTCTACCTATTGGAAGTGGGCACAGCTGCCGGTGCCGTGCGGCGCAGCTTCACCAAGCATTAGGAGGAATAGGCTCGGCCTTCCAACCTTGGCCAGGCAACCTTCAACGGTACCGGGTCCGTCATCCGTACATTGGGGGCTGGTAGCACCCTATTCCGCCGTGACCCAACGCTTGACCATCCTGCTCTTCTCGGCCTTGGCATTGACCGGGTGCCGCAAGGACACGTTGGAGGAGGAGCCCCAGGCCCCCATCGACCCCGGAACCCCATCTGGTACAGGGGTACGATTCGAACCCGCACAGGTACCCTACCCGGTGCTATCCACCTATCGGTTCTTCACCGGCGGCCTGAAGGACCAGACCCCGAACTCCGGCGTGCTTCCCTATGAACCGATCACGGCACTCTTCTCGGACTATGCCCACAAGTTCCGGTTCGTGTGGATGCCTGCGGGTGCCAAGGCCTCCTATGCAGGTGACCACGATGTGTTGGACTTCCCGGAGAGCTCGGTCCTGATCAAGACCTTCTACTACGACAACGTGCTTCCGGACCAGGACCGACGGATCATCGAAACGCGCTTGCTGTTCAAGCGGAGCGGCAGTTGGTATTTCGCGGATTACGTCTGGAACGAGGATCAGACCGAGGCTTACCTGGACATGAACGGGAGCATCACCCCGGTCACCTTCGTGGATGATGGAGGAACACAACGCACGGTGCAATATCGGATCCCCAGTGCGGCCGAGTGCCAGACCTGCCACAAGATCCAGTTCGACCCGATCCCCATCGGTCCCAAACCCCAGAACCTGAATAGCAATTACAGCTATGCGGACGGGGTGAAGAACCAGCTGGAGAAGTGGGTGGAGATGGGTTACCTGCAGCCGGGTTATCCGTCGAACATCATGACCACGGTCAAATGGGATGATGCCACGCAACCATTGGACCTGCGCGTTCGCTCCTACTTGGACATGAACTGTGCGCATTGTCATGCGGACCAGCGGCACTGCAACTATCGGCCCATGCGATTCGCATTCAACGAAAGCGATGATCTGGTGAACCTGGGAGTATGTGTGGAACCGGATGATCCGGTAGCCCCCCAATACACCCAGATCGTGGCTCGGGGAAACCCGAACCGCTCCATGATGCACTACCGGCTCTCGGAGACCGATGAGACCGTACGCATGCCCCTGCTGGGGCGAACAGTCGTCCATGAAGAAGGGCTGGAATTGGTCCGCGAATGGATCGAAAGCCTGCCCGGCACATGCCCCTGAACCAAGAACCTTAGACCAACACCGGAACACATGCGTTCAACCCTACTCCTTGGCCTGATCGGAGCTTCGGCCCTCCCCGTGGTCGCACAGAACACGTGTGCAACCGCACTACACATCCCCTTGGGCACCCATGCTGTGGAAGCGGTCAATGGCACCGAGGTGATCCCGGTCACCTGTGCACAGAACGCAGGTACCACCACCGCAGCGGAATGGTACACCTACACAGCCTCCATGGACACGACCATACGGTTGCGTACGGACCCTCCCGGATCCGTTCCCATCGATACCCGTGTGAACATCTACACGGGTACCTGTGGCGCATTGGTCTGCTATGCGGGTGACGACGATAGTGGGAACAACTTCGCTTCGGACGTGACCTTTGCTGTCACAGCTGGCGTCACCTACACCATCGCCTTCGACAATCGTTGGTCATCCCTGGGGTTCAGCTTCGAACTGGCCTACGTGTACGTGACACCTCCTCCGCCCCCACCGGTCACCCTCATCAACTTCAACAACGTGAGCCAAGGCGTTAGTGGGAGCGGATACTGTGTCGTGGACATGAACAACGACCAACTCGACGATATCGTAGGAACGAGCACCTCCAACGTGAACGTGCTCTACCAACAGGCCAATGGCACCTTCCAATCCGTGAACATCATCACCACCCCGGCCGATCATACGGCCTCGTGGAGCCTTGCAGCAGGTGACATCGATGGGAACGGATATAATGACCTGATGTACGGAGGCGGACAGGGCAGCACCTTCATGTACGCCAACAACAACGGTACCGGGTTCACCGAGGTATCCTTCCCGAACTACATCTTCAGCCAGCGGACGAACATGGTGGACATCAACAACGATGGGCACTTGGACGCCTTCGTGTGCCATGACGTGGATGCCAACGTGGCCTTCTTCAATGATGGGAACGGCAACCTCACCTTCAATCAGGGCTTGCTCGGGCTCACCTGCGGCAACTACGGTTCGCTTTGGACCGACTACGACAATGATGGTGATCAGGACATGTTCGTTGCAAAATGCGGATGCGACCCGGTGGACCTGCTCATGCGGAACAACGGGGATGGGTCGTTCACCAATGTGGCTCCAGAGCTGGGGCTGGCGGACGGACACCAGAGCTGGAGCAGTGCTTGGGGGGACTTCGACAACGATGGGGACATGGATGTGCTCATCGGTGCAAGCAGCAGTGGATACCATAAGCTGATGGAGAACAACGGTGACGGCACCTTCACCAACATCACCGCTGGTTCAGGCATCGACCTGTTCACCGGCCAGAGCATCGAGTGGACCACACATGACTTCGACAACAACGGCTACCTGGATATCCTCGGTGGTGGTGGTCTGTTGATGAACATGGGTGACATGACCTTCGTGGATAACGGGGTCTCACCTGGCAATGGACCGATCGGCGACCTGAACAACGATGGATTCCTCGATGTCTACACGAGCGGTACGGCCCGCATGAACCAAGGCAACGAGAACAACTGGCTGAAGATCGCCACCATCGGAGTGGTGAGCAACAGCAATGGCATCGGTGCCCGCATCACCGTGGTCACACCAAGCGGCACATTCACCCGTGAAGTGCGCAGCGGTGACGGCTTCCGCTATATGAGCAGCATGATGGTCCATGTGGGCCTGGGTGAGGAGACCGAGATCACCTCCGTGACCATCAACTGGCCTTCCGGCATCGTGGACGTCCTCGACGAGGTGGACATCAACACGTCCCTGGTGGTCACCGAAGGACTGTCCACCGGAATGGTGGAAGAGGAAGCATCCTCGATCTCCTTGTTCCCGGTGCCAGCCAAGGACCAGGTGACGATCAACGGTCTGGCGGGCCAGCAGGCCCCGGTCCGGGTGTTGGACGCCACGGGCCGCTTGGTGCTGCGCAGCACCTTGGCCACGGACCGGTTGGATGTGAGCGAACTTCCTGCTGGTGCCTATGTGATGCAGATCTTCACCGAACAAGGTCCGGTGCAACGTTCCTTCACCAAGGAGTAAGCTTTTCGAGGATGACCTGACAAAGGTCCCGGCCGGGTGGTCGGGACCTTTGTTACTTTGTGTAACAACCTGGCCCGACCGTGCGTTCGACCCAGTAGACCAGCCCCCATGAGATACGCGAGAGTTTTCGGAGTCCTGTTCCTGTTCACGGTGGTCCTGATGGCCTGCCGGAAGGAATCGTTCGATGAGGTGGGAGGGCCGCTCCCGGTGGGAGCGAGCAAGGTACTTTTCGACCTTGACGAGGTGCCCTACAATACGCTCTCCACCTATGGATTCTATTCCGGAAAGCTGCATCGATTGGAACCGGTTGACGAGGTGTTGCCTTACGAGCCCATCAGTTCGCTATTCACCGATGAAGCACACAAGTCGCGTTTCGTTTGGATGCCTGCCGGGCGTAAGGCCCGCTACAGCGGGGACCACGATGTACTTGATTTCCCTGATGGCGCAGTGCTGCTCAAGAACTTCTACTACGACAATGCCTTGCCCGGTGGTGGGCGACGCATCATTGAGACCCGGATGCTGTTCAAGCGTGCCGGTCAGTGGGAGATCGCCAACTACGTGTGGAACCCCGCGCAGACCGAAGCCTACTTGGACCTGAACGGTAGTACCATCCCGGTATCTTGGACCGACGAGGAAGGCGATGCACGCTCGATCCAATACCGGATCCCCTCATTGGTCGAGTGCCAAAGTTGCCATCGCAAATCGGGATCGAACACTCCGATCGGACCTGAGCCACAGAACCTGAACGGAGACCTGTGGTTCAGCGATGGCATCAACAACCAGCTGAAACAATGGGTGAAGCACGGCATTCTCCAGCCTGGCTATCCCAAGGACATCATGAGCCTCGTCCGCTGGGACGACCCTGACCAGGACCTTGGTCTGCGCGCACGCTCCTACATCGACATCAATTGTGCGCACTGCCATGATGAGGGTCGGAGCTGTTCCTACCGCGCCATCCGCTTGGCGTTCGAGCGCACGGTGGACCCCACCAACCTGGGCGTGTGCGTGGTGCCTGAAGAGCCGATCCCGCCCTATTCCCACATCGTGGCACGCGGCAATGTGAACCGATCAGTACTTCATCACCGACTGACCACGAACGACGAGGCGGTGCGTATGCCTTTGATCGGAAGAAGTATTGTGCATGATGAGGGTGCTGCGATGATCGCGGCGTGGATCACCTCGTTAGGCCCACCCTGCGAATGATCACATCGCGCGAAAGCGCAAGCGGAGGCTATTGAGCACGACGCTCACACTGCTCAATGCCATGGCGCCGCCAGCCACCATGGGGTCCAAGAGGAATCCATTGATGGGATACAGTACCCCGGCCGCAATGGGGATGCTCACCACGTTGTAAATAAATGCCCAGAACAGGTTCTGTCGGATCGTACCCATGGTCCGGCGGGAGAGTGAGATGGCCTTGTGGATGGAGAGGAGGTCACCGCCAACAAGTGTGATGTGGGCCACCCCCATCGCCACATCACTGCCTTGCCCCATCGCAAGGCTCACATCGGCCTGGGCCAAGGCTTCCGCGTCATTGATGCCATCCCCCACCATGGCGACCACATGTCCTGCGTCCTGTAGTCCTTTGACGTAGGCGGCCTTGTCCTTGGGAACCACCTCGCTCCGGAAGTCCGTGATACCGACGGCTCCAGCAACCGCTTGGGCCGTCCGTCGACCATCGCCGGTCTGCATATGTACCTGGATCCCGGATTTCTGCAATGCGGCTATGGCGTCGGCCGAGGATGGCTTCACGGGATCGGCCAGTGCCAGCACGGCTTTCACGTCCCCCTCCTTGGCGAGCCAGATCACACTGGCGCCCTGTTCCTGCCAATTGCGCTCCAGAACACTGTACGAGCGAGCGATCCGTGCCCCCCCCTCTTCAACCAAGCGTCTACTCCCCACCCTCCAGGCACTCCCGTCCACCATCGCTAGTAGGCCTGACCCGGGAACTTCGGTCAGCTCGGTGACCTCCAAGTTGATGGTGGTGCCCGTTCCAAGGTGTGCGACCACGGCAGCGGCGAGCGGATGGGTCGACCTGAGCTCCATGGCGCGCAGTACCGATCGCACCTGCACGTCCTCCAGGCCAATGTCCCCGACCACCGCCGGTTCTCCCTTGGTGATCGTACCCGTCTTGTCCATGACGATCGCGGTGATACCCTGGGCAAGTTGTAGGCTCGCGGCATCCTTGATCAGGATCCCGTGTTCCGCGCCGATACCGATGCCAGCCATGATCGCCGTGGGAGTGGCAAGGCCGAGAGCGCATGGGCATGCGATGATGAGCACGGTCACGAACGCACGTACAGCTTGTTCAACGCCTTGATCACCGCCCAGGACCCACCAGAGCATTGCGGCCAAGAGCGCGACCACGAGAACCAGTGGCACGAACCAGGAGGCCACCTTGTCAACAAGCAACTGGATGGCCGCTTTACTACCCTGTGCCTCCTTTACCGCTTGGGCCACCCGCGCAAGGTGGGTCCCTGCGCCAACTTGTTGCGCCTTGACGTGGACACTACCCTGCTGAAGTATGCTCCCTGCCACAACACGCATACCCACTGCACGTAGCACGGGCATTGGCTCACCGGTGATCATACGCTCATCCAAGTGCCCGGACCCGTGCACCACGATCCCATCCACGGCGACCCGCTCCCCGGTCCTCACCAACACAACATCATCCACTTGGACCTCTTGTAAGGGGACCTCTTGGGCATCACCCTGTGCGTCCAGGCGGACCACGCGATCAGGTCGCATTCCCATCAGTTCGCGAATGGCCCCACTCGTGCCTGCCTTGGCCCGTTCCTCCAAGTAGCGACCAAGCAGGATGAAGGTGATGACCACCGCGGCCGACTCGAAGTAGAGCATGTGCGGTTGCCCGTCCACAGGCGATAGGAGGGCGTGGGTGCTGGTTCCATAGGCCACCGATGTGCTCAAGGCCACCAAAGTGTCCATATTGGCCTTCCCATGAAGGATCTGGCGCCAAGCATTCCGGAAGAAGGTGGACCCCGGCCATAGCACCACGGGTGTTGCCAGCATCCATTGTACCCATGGCGACCAATGCGCGTGCATGAACAGCATGCTGATCACAACAAGGGGAACGGTAAGGGTTAGGGCAACAGCCAATCGGGTCCGGAGCTGGGCCATTCGACGGGATCGTTCCGCTTCAAGGTTGGCCGCAAGGTCCAGCGCATTGTCGATCAGCAGGTCATATCCCGCATCACGCACGGCAGTGCGCAAGTCCACATCGCTCACCGATCGATCCGATAGTGCGACCCGGGCACTGTGATCGGCCAGGTTCACGCGAACCTCCTGCACACCAGGCACCGCTGCCAATGCCTTCTCCACGCCGAGCACACAACTCGCACAGGTCATACCCTGAACGGCGTAACTGCGCACCGGAGCGTTCTCTGAAGAGCTTGACATGATGCTTCCTATCCCGAAGGGAACCCGGCCGAAGCGCCGATCGAGGGATCGGGCCGGGACGGTTATCGCACAATGGTCACATGACCACGACTACTGACCTCATCCGTCGCTTGACACGGGTCACGGTGCTTCATGGTATAGGCATATACGCCTACCGGCACTTGTGAACCACTGAACGTTCCATCCCACTGGGCCAGCGGATCGGTGGATACCCAGATCTGTCGTCCCCATCGATCATAGACCACCACCTCGTAACCAAGTGCTGGGATCTCCACACGATCGGGCCAGAACTCGTTTATGCCATCCCCATCGGGGCTGAAGGCGTTTGCAAGGAACAAGGTCGGCTCGGTGCGTACGTCCACGATCACCTCCAAGGTATCGTTGCAGCCATTGGGTTGGGTGGCATACAGGGTGAACGTATGGAAGTCGTAACGTTCGATATCGTACCGGATGAACCCATTGCACTGGTTCACATAGAGGCTGTCATTGATGAAGAAGGCGCAGGAATCGGTGTCACTACCGAGCAGGATCTCCAATTCAGTGGTGCATGGGATCTGCGTGGCGGTGAAGATCGCAGGGGTCTGGGCCTCGATGAAGATGCTGTCCTGAACGGCAAGTCCACCACATCCCAAGGTGTCGAAGCCTTGGATGCTGATCGGCTGATAGCCGCTCTGCGGGAAATTGACCAGGTCGTTGAAGGCATTGCTGAACCCGTTCGCACCCCATCGCCAAACGATGGAATCCGCGGTGGTGGCCACGGTCAGGATCTGCACGAGCACATTCTGGCAGGCTGTGTCCGGTATACCCATGACCGCGGTCGGACTCGGGAGTTGCACGAGATCGAACTCGGTATCCGCTGCACACCCGTCCGCGTCGAGGGAATTGACCGTGAACGTACCCTCCGTACCCGGTGGCAGGGAAAGCGTGGTCGTGGTGTCGCCGGTGGACCATGCATAGAAGAGGGGCTCGTATCCTCCGATGGGTCCTGCGGTGATGACCGGAGGGTCGGATGGGCAATAGTCGAAATTCCCGATCACGCCGATATCGGGGTCGAGCAGTTCAATGGTCAGGAAGGAAATGCATAAGGTAGCTGCGTTCGTATCGGCCACAAGCACATCGTAGATACCGGGTCCTTGATCGACCAAGGTGGCGATGACATCCTGTGCAGCGCCGTTCCATGAATAGAGATAGGGCCCACCCGATCCAGTGATGACGGCGACCGTGCCATCCGCATCCCCAGCGCACGTGATGGGCGTGGAGGTAATGGACACATCGCATTCCGGCTGGGCCAGAACAGCAAGGGGCATCAGGGCCAAGGCAAGAAATAAACCGCGCATCGTCGTCCGGTCCTGGTGATTACGACCCCATAGGTCGGTCGCGAAGATCGCACTTCCTTGGCTATCAGTGACCATGTGTAGTGTAAAATGAGCGGGGCGCGCCCCCCCGGACGCGCCCCGACCTCACTGAACATCGCGGAACTACCCGTTCGCAGTGAGCAAGCGTTTCACCAACGCAGCTATGAGCGCTCCGTCAGCCTTTCCCGCTAACTCCTTGTTGGCCAGTCCCATAACTCGTCCCATGTCCTTCATTCCAGCTGCTCCGCCAAGGGCGATCACCTGCTTCACAGCAGCCTCCACCTCGGCTTCGCTGAGCCGCTGCGGCAGATAAGCCTCGATCACAGCGGCTTGGACCTCCTCTTCAGCAGCCAGGTCGGTGCGCCCTTGTTCATGGTAGATCGCCGCGCTTTCCTGACGCTGTTTGTGCAGCTTCTGGAGGATCCGCATGCCGACAGCCTCATCCAATCCGCCCTGCGCTCCTTCCTTGGTCAGTTCCAGCAGTATCGCGCTCTTGATCGCGCGCAGTGCATTGAGCCGGTCCTTGTCCCGGGCCAGCATGGCCGTCCTGATGTCAGCGTCGATCCGTTGTTGCAGTTCCATGGTACAGGAGCGTTGGGTGCTGTCGATCAATCCACGTTGTCGTGAAGGAAGGGGTTGTTCCGCTTCAATTCCACGCGACGTTGACCCTGTTCATCCACTTCCTCGTTGAGGGTGTAGCGGCTCACCGTGGAATCCGCACTATGCTGGGCATCGGTGATCTGGATGTTCTTCCGCTTGTAGGCAGGCTCGCGTTCCAGGTCGGCAAGACCGCTGGGTGAGCGGAGGCGCTGCGTCATCTCACGCACCTTGGCGATGCGCTCCTCCACCCTGGCCTGATGCTGATGGGGGCTCAAACGGGCCTCCGTCACCTCCGATGAGGATGCAGTGGCACCGGGGGCACCATCATAGAGGTCGAAGACCACCTTCTCGGGTTGGGTCGGGATCACCGGTGCTTGTTCGCCTTGACGCTGGATGGACTGCTCCACCTCGAACTCGATGGTACGCTGAGGCGCCACCGCGATGGTGGGCTCAGGTATCTGCACGGCTTCAGCAGGCTTCAAATAGGGCTCCTCGAATGCGGATGGTACTGGTGGCGCCACGGAAGCCACCGGAGCATTGACGGACACCGGGTTCACGATGGGTTGCGTGATCATGGTCGGGCGGTCGGCATCCAAGGGGATCACCTTTCGCTCTTCAGTGGGGCGCACCACCTCACCGGTCTGCGGGTTGGTCTCGAACCCGGTGGCGATGATGGTGATGCGAACGCGGTCTCCGAGGCTTTCGTCACGACCATAACCCCAGATCACATCCGCACCACTGCCAGCGGCCTCCTGGATATGGTCGGTGATCTCGCCGATCTCATCCATGAGGATGTCGCGCGATCCGTGGGTGATGTTGAGCAACACGAACTTGGCCCCGCGGATGTTGTTGTCGTTGAGCAAGGGCGAATCGAGGGCCTCCTGGGCCGCACGCAGTGAACGGTCCTCCCCTTCCGCCTCGGCCATGCCCATGATGGCCGCACCACTGCGTGACATCACGGTCTTCACATCCTCGAAGTCCACGTTCACCTTGCCGGTCTTGGTGATGATCTCGGCGATACCACGTGCCGCCGTCGTGAGCACATTGTCGGCATGCTCGAAGGCATTGTCCAACGAAAGGTTGCCGAAGAGGTCGCGCAGGCGATCGTTGTTGATGACCAGCAGGGTGTCCACCGCGTTGCGCAGTTCCTCGATACCGGATACGGCTTGTTGCTTGCGACGACGGCCCTCCCACTGGAAGGGGCTGGTGACGATACCCACGGTGAGGATGCCCATTTCGCGCGCCACCTGAGCGATGACGGGTGCGGCACCCGTGCCGGTGCCACCACCCATACCGGCGGTGATGAACACCATCTTGGTGCGGGTGCTGAGCAATTGACGGATCTCATCGAGGTTCTCCTGCACAGCGTCCTTACCGCGTTCCGGCACGGCACCGGCACCGAGGCCTTCGGTGAGGCCAACACCGAGTTGGAGTTTCACGGGCACAGGGCTCACGTCGAGGGCCTGGCGATCGGTGTTGCAGACGATGAAGTCCACGCCACGGATACCTTGCTCGTACATGTGGTTGACCGCATTGCTGCCGCCACCGCCCACGCCGATCACCTTGATGATCGAGCTGAGCTCTTGGGGGATGTCGAATTTCATGTCGTTGGGGGGGATTGGAAGGTCAGTGTTCGTTTTAAGCGGGGATCAATTCTCGTCCTCCTTGAGCAGGTTGCTCGCGCCGGTCATCACGCTATCGAGGAGTCCTCCGAAGATGCCCTTGGAATGGCCCTTCACGGGCGACTTGGCCGCGGCCACACGGGCCTCCACCGGCTTGGTGCGGTGGCGCTCCAGGTAGTCGAAGCCCTTCATCACCAGGCCCACACCGGTGGCATGCAGTGGACTGGTCACGTCCTCCACGGCGCTCTTGGCGATGTGCTCGTTGGGGTAACCGATGCGGGTGCTCATACCGGTCATCAGCTCCACGAGGTGCTTCAGGTGCTTGAGCTGTGAACCGCCACCGGTGAGCACGATGCCCGCGATGAGCTGCTTCTCCATGCCGGAGTTCTTGATCTCGAAATGAACGTGTTCGAGGATCTCCTCCATGCGGCTCTGGATGATCTCGGCCAAGGTGCGCAGGCTGATCTCCTTGGGATCGCGACCGCGCAGACCAGGGATGCACACCACCTCGTTGTCCTTGTTCTCCGAGGCCAGTGCACTGCCGAACTTGGTCTTCAGCTGCTCGGCCTGTTCGCGCATGATGCCACAGCCCTGACGGATATCCTCAGTGACCACATTGCCACCGAAGGGGATCACAGCGGTGTGGCGGATGATGTTGTCGAAGAAGATGGCGATGTCAGTGGTACCACCACCGATGTCCACCAACACCACCCCGGCCTCCTTCTCCTCCTGGCTCAACACGGCATCGGCGCTGGCGAGGGGTTCGAGGATGAGCTCGGTGACATTGAGGTTGGCACGGTGCACGCACTTGTTGATGTTGCGGGCCGCGGTCACCTGACCACTGATGATGTGGAAGTTGGCCTCCATGCGGATACCGCTCATTCCGATGGGATCCCGGATGCCCTGTTCGTTGTCGATGATGTACTCCTGGGGCAGCACGTGGATGATCTCCTCACCGGGAGGCATCACCAAACGGTAGGTCTCCTCGATCAACTGATCGATGTCGATCTGGCCGATCTCCTCATCGAGGCTCTCGCGCATCTTCATACCGCGGTGCTGCATGCTGCGGATGTGTTGTCCGGCGATGCCCACGTTCACGGTCCCGATCTCCACACCGGCGCTATCCTCGGCCATACGCACGGCCGCCACGATGCTCTCCACCGTCTTCTGGATGTTGGCCACCACGCCACGGCTCACACCGTCGCTGCGTGACTTGCCCATTCCGAGGATCTCGATCTTGCCTTGTTCGTTCTTGCGCCCGACGATGCAGGCGATCTTCGTCGTTCCGATGTCGAGGCCGGCGACGATGTCTTGGTTCTGGTCCATGGTCTGTGCGGAGTGTTAGGGCGTTGTTCGTTTGGTGCAGACGACCTGTTCGGCGAAGCGCAGGTCGATGCGATCGTAGCGGCGCCAATCGGTCAAGGGCATGCCTTTGGCGTAGAAGAGCTTGAGCTTGGCGAAGCGTTGTTCCAGTGCGGAACCATCTCCGATGATCACGCGCTGCGCTCCCACCTTGGGGATCAGTTCGAAGTCACCATCGGCGCGCACCACCACCTGATCGATCAACGCGTTCCAGAACGGATCCTTGCGAATGAAACCGGCCAACCGGTGGATGTCATCCGAACGGTACAGGTGTTGGAGGCTGTCATTGGCGAAGATGTCCATCACTCCGTCGCGTGCACCGGGCTCGTTGAGCGCACCGGTCACCACCAGGACGCGCGCGGGGTGTGCCAGTTCCGTAGGCATGGTCCATCCTTCCTTGTCGATGTAGAATCCCGTACCATCGCTGTTGAACACACGCACGATGGGTTCGCGCTGCTTCACACGCACATGCAACACACCGTCCATGGTGTGATACACCTCGGCCTTGGCCACACAGGGTATCCCGCGCAACCGGTCCTCGATGGTGGTCACATCCACTTCACCGATGGTGCTTCCCATCACGGCGATGCCCTGATCGAGCACTTCCTTGCGCACGCTCGCTTCATCGATGAAGCGTACACCTTCCGCACCCACCACCCGGACCTGTAGATCGGTGATGGGCGTGCGGTCCGCGGTGCGTTCCACGAAGCCCAGTGCCAATGCGATCACCAGCAGGCCCAGGCCGATCCCGAAGGGGCGGAGGTATGGCTTCAGCTTCTTCATAGGCGATAGCGTTCGTTCAACAGGCGTTCGATGGCGGGTACCGAGCGATCGATGTCCCCGGCACCCACGGTGAGCAGCACCTCGATCGGACGATCCTTGAGCAGGTCCAGCAGAGCATCCCGGGTGCAGACCACCTTGTTGTCCATGGGCACCTGGTCCAACAGCCACTGCGAGGTGATACCCGGGATGGGTTCCTCGCGCGCCGGATAGATCTCCAGCAGGATCAACTCATCCAATGCGGCCAAGCTGCGACCGAAGTCGGACGCGAGGTCGCGAGTGCGGGTGAACAGGTGGGGCTGGAAGATGCCCGTGATGCGTTTGCCGGGATACATCTCACGCACACTGCCGATGCAAGCATCCAGTTCCTTCGGATGGTGCGCATAGTCGTCGATGAACACCACATCAGGTCCTGCGATCCGGGTCTCGAAGCGACGCGACACACCACGGAAGCTGGCCAACCCTTCACGCAAGAGCTCCGGAGTGACACCCATGCGCAGCGCGATGGTACTGGCCGCGATGGCGTTCTCCACGTTATGCCTGCCCGGCATGCCGAGACGGAGGCCCTTGAGCACCTGCCCTTCGGCGTGGAGATCGAACTCGTAAGCACCGTTCACCACGCGCAATTCCTCGGCACTCGGCACGCCAGTGCTTCCAAGCGCATAGCTCGTCACTTGGCCGCGATCCTTGAAGTGGTGTGCGATGCGTTCATGGACCAATACCGGTCCATCACAGAGGATGGCGAACTGGGTGTAGGCGTCGAACATGGCCTCCGCCGTGCCATAGATGTCGAGGTGATCGGGATCCATCGCCGTGATCACGGACTCACTGGGGCAGAGCTTCAGGAAGCTCCGATCGTACTCATCGGCCTCCACCACGTTCACCACGGCATCGTCGTTCAGGAGCACGTTGGTCCCGTAGTTGGCCGCGATGCCTCCCAGGAAAGCGTTGCAGCGCACCTTGCCGACCGTGAGGAGGTGCGCGATCATGGTGCTGACGGTGGTCTTTCCATGCGTGCCGGCCACGGCCACAGTGCGCTTGTCCTCGGTCACCATGCCCAGCACATCGGCGCGCTTGAGGATGCGGGCACCGCGGTCCTCCCAATACTTCAGCAGAGGACTGCTAACCGGTACTGCGGGCGTGCGCACCACCATCACGTCAGCGGGCGCCGCATCCCGGAACTCCGCAGGGATCATCCGTGGGTCCTCGTTGAACTGCACATCGATGCCTTCGCTCTGCAGCTGGTTCGTGAGTTCGCTGGGTGTGCGGTCATAGCCGGCCACTTCGGCGCCGCGCCGGCGGAAATAGCGCGCGAGACCGCTCATGCCGATGCCACCGACACCGATGAAGTAGAACCTATGTCCGCTCAACGTGCTCATGGTCGTGCCAGTCGGATGACCTCCGCAGCGATGGCCTCCGCTGCATGGTGGGTTCCCATTCCTGCGATGGCCGTGCGCAGGCGGTCCAGGGCGACCTGGTCCGTGATGAGTGAGATGACGAGCGATCCGAGTTGTTCCACCGTATCCGCATCACGCAGGAGCACGGCAGCACCGCGATCGGTGAGCGCACGGGCGTTGTGGGTCTGATGATCCTCGGCGGCCGTGGGCAAGGGCACCAGTACGGCGGGCTTTTGCACCAGGCACAGTTCGCTCACACTGATGGCACCAGCGCGCGCCACCACCAGGTCGGCCACGGCATAGGCCAGGTCCATCCGCGTTACGAACTCATGCACCTTGCAGTCCGTGTAGGCGAGTGCGTCCACGGCTTGCTTCGCTTCTTGAAAGAACGGTGTGCCCGTCTGCCAGATCACTTGCATGCCGGCAGCCTTCCACGCGGCCAACGCGGCCTTCACCCCGTGGTTGATGCCGCGCGCGCCGAGGCTGCCACCGGTGATGAAGAGGATCGGTCGTCCTTCCACCACCCCGAAGTCCTCCAGGCCCCGAACACGCTTCCCTGTCAGGCGAACGACCTCCTGACGCACGGGGTTCCCGGTCAACAATACCTTCTCCTTGGGGAAGAAGCGCTCCATACCGGCATAGGCCACACAGATACGTTGCGCGCGGCGGGCCAGGTGGATGTTGGTCCTTCCCGGGAAACTGTTCTGTTCCTGGATCAGCGTGGGCACGTTCATGCGCTGTGCAGCGGCGAGCAATGGACCGCTGGCATATCCGCCAACACCCACGGCCACATGGGGCTTGAAGGTGCGCACGAGGTTCCGCGCCTTCCACATGCTGCGCAACAAGCGCCAGGGTAGCCCCAGGTTCTTCACGATGCTGCCCCGCTGGAATCCACGGATCGGCAGGCCTTCGATGGCGAAGCCGGCAGCGGGCACCTTCTCCATTTCCATCTTCCCTTCAGCACCAACGAACAGGAATTGGGTCGCAGCCTCCCGCTCGCGCACCGCGTTGGCGATGGCGATGGCCGGGAAGATGTGACCGCCGGTGCCTCCACCGGAGATCATCACCCTAAGCTGCTGCTGTGCTGGGGCGCTTGACATCGGTGGATGGGGTTGACGGTTCATCGAGGCTTCGGCTCACGCTGAGCACGATGCCGATGGCGAGGCAGGTGAACCAGACGGAGGTACCACCCATGCTCACCAAGGGCAGGGGCTGTCCGGTGACGGGAACGAGGTTGACAGCGACGGCCATGTTGATCATGGCCTGGAGTACGAGCATGAGGCTGAGTCCTACGGCCACCAAGGCGCCGAAGGGCTTCTCCACACGGCCTGCGATACGTACAGCGCGGAACAAGAGAATGAGATACAGCAGCAACAGGCCGAGCCCACCAAGGATGCTTCCGTACTCCTCGATGATGAACGCATAGATCATGTCGGAGTACGGGTGGGGCAACCAGTTGCGCGAAGCCCCACTGCCCGGACCGTTGGGCAATAATCCGCCCGAGGCGATGGCGATCTTGGCGTGTTCCACCTGGTAGTTGGCATCGCTATCCACCTCGCCGAAACTGGAGATCCGCTTCTCCCAGGTCTCTACGCGCGGAAGCACGCCGAGGTCGAAGGCCTCATTGACCATGATCAACAACATGAAGGCGCCCACTGCGACACCCACAATGGAGCAAGCGCTTCATCGGCACTTGACCGATGAACATGATGATCATGCAGAGCAGGAAGAGCAAGGCCGCAGTGGAGAAGTTGGCGGGCAGGATCAGCCCACAGATGGCCCCGACGGGTACCATGAGCTGGAGGACCACATCCCGGAAGGTCCATTCTTGATCGTGATGCTTGCCCAGTACACGGGCGAGGTACACGATGAGCACCACCTTGGCCAGATCGCTCGTTTGGAAGCTCTGATTGATGATGGGGATGGTGATCCATCGGCTGGCATCATTGATGTTGGAACCCAGGAGCAGCGTGAGCAACAGAAGCCCAGCGGTGACGGGGATGACCAGCATGCTGAGGCGCGAGTAGATGGTGTACTTGACGGTGGATGCGTAGTACATGATGACACCACCCGTGGCCAGCATCAAGCCATGCTTGAACAGGAAGTGCAAGGTGCTTCCACCTTCACGCTTGAACGCGAGCGAACTGATCGAGCTGTACACCGCGAGCAGGCTGATCAACCCCAGGAAGAGGGCGGTCATCCAGATCACGCGATCGCCGCGCAGCTTATGGACCAGGTTGTTCACGTTCGTTCTTCGTGTTCGTTCGATCAGAGGTCGCGCACGGCCCGCTTGAACTCGGCACCGCGTTCTTCATAGTTGGCGAATCCGTTCCCACTGGGACATGCCGGGCTGAACAGCACTGCCTCCCCGGCCTTTGCGATCTCGCGCGCCAGGAACACCGCCATGCGCACATCATCGGCCAGGAAGATGCGACCACCATCGGTGTAGGCATGCTCCTCGTGCTGGCCGCCGTAGATGACGACAGCACTCACACGGTCCTGGAAAAGGTCCTGAGCGAGCCCTTCGGTGAGCTCATCGCTCCACGCACCGGTGATCCACACCGCGCGCCGATCGAGCGAGCCGATGGAGGCCAGGGTGGCATCGAGGAAGGTGGAGCGACTGTCGTTCACATAGAGCACGCCATTGACCTCCAGTACGGGTTCCATGCGGTGCGCACCGCGCTGCTCCTGGTCCAATGCCGCCTGACGTGCATCCAGCAGCTGCCCACCCGCGATGCGCAGGTTGAGGGCCGAAGGGTTGTTGGTGGTGCTCATGGCCATGAATGATCAGAGTGAACGAACAGCGGTCTTGAAGCGACGTCCGCGCTCCTCGTAGTTCTCGAACAGGTCGAAGCTGGCGCAGGCCGGGCTCAACAGGACCACATCACCGGGTTCGGACAAGGCGTAGGCGGCATGCACGGCCTGTTCGGCACTGCGCGTGTCAACCATGTCCTTCACCAGATGACCAAAGGACTTGTGCAACTTCTCGTTCTCGGTCCCCAGGCATACGATGGCCTTCACCTTGTGCTTCACCAGTTCCATCAACGATGCGTAGTCGTTGCCCTTTGTCCACGCCACCCACCACCCACACCACGGGCTTGTCCATGCTTTCCAGGGCATACCAGGTGGAGTTCACGTTGGTCGCTTTGGAATCGTTGATGAAGTCGACGCCGTTCACATTGGCCACATGCTCCAGTCGGTGCTCGACGTTCTGGAAGTCGCTGAGGCTCTCACGCACCACATCATTGCGCAGTTCCAGCACGCGCGCTGCGATGCCGGCCGCCATGGAGTTGTACACGTTGTGACGGCCTTTCAGTGCGAGTTCGATGATGGACATGTCGAAGGTGGTTTGGTCGGTGGTGATGTGGATGCGATCGTTGGTGAGCCAAGCCCCGTGCGTGAGGGTATGCTCGATGGAGAAGGGCCAGCGGCGAGCTTGGATGGCGTGGTCCGAAGCCAGCCGATCGTCTCGGGATCATCATCGCAATGGATGAAGTGGTCGCCGGGGCCTTGATTCATGGCGATGCGGAACTTGCTGGCCACGTAGTTCTCCATCCGGTACTGGTAGCGGTCCAGGTGGTCCGGCGTGATGTTGAGCAGGATGGCGATGTCCGGACGGAATGTGCGGATGCCATCGAGCTGGAAGCTGCTCAGCTCGAGCACGTACCAGTCCCTGTCCCCATCGGCCACAAGGCCCGCGAAGCTGGTGCCCACATTGCCGCCCACGGCCACGTCCACTCCGGCGCGCTGCAGGATGTGGTGGGTGAGCAGGGTGGTAGTGGTCTTGCCGTTGCTGCCTGTGATGCCGATGATGCGGCCTTTGCAATAGCGGAAGGCGAACTCGATCTCGCTGATCACGGGGATACCCCGTTCGTTCGCCGCGACCACCAACGATGCCGTATCGGGGATACCCGGGCTCTTCACGATGCTGCCGGCAGCGCGAGCACGCGCTCGGCACTGTGTCCGTTCTCCTCGAAGTCGATGCCCAGGCGCAGCAGTTCGTCGCGGTACTTCGGCTTGATCGTGCCCGCATCGCTCACGAACACGTCGAGTCCGCGTTGCTTCGCCAGGCGCGCCGCACCGACCCCGCTCTCCTGAGCACCGAGTATGACCAAGGGGTTCATCGGAGCTTGAGGGTTACGATGGATAGTACGGCGAGCATGATGCCTACGATCCAGAAGCGCGAGACGATCTTGCTCTCGTGGATGCCTTTCTTCTGGAAGTGGTGATGCAAGGGCGACATGAGGAAGATCCTCCTGCCTTCGCCGTATTTCTTCTTGGTGTACTTGAACCAGGAGACCTGCATCATCACGCTCAGGTTCTCCACCAGGAAGATGCCGCAGAGCACCGGGATCAGCAGTTCCTTGCGCACCAGGATGGCCAGTGTGGCGATGATGCCGCCGAGCGCCAGGCTCCCGGTATCGCCCATGAAGACCTGTGCCGGATAAGCGTTGTACCAGAGGAAGCCGATGCACGCACCGAGCAACGCGCCGATGAACACCGCCAGCTCGCCCGAGCCGGGGATGTACATGATGTCCAGGTACTGGGCGAAGATGACGTTACCGCTCACATAGGCCAGGATGCCCAGTGTCATCACCATGATGGCCGAGGTGCCGGTGGCCAGACCATCGACCCCGTCGGTGATGTTGGCCCCGTTGCTCACCGCGGTGATGATGAAGATGACCACCAGGATGTAGATGATCCAGGTGTACTGCCGCGCTCCACGACCGAACAAGCCCAGGATGGACGAGTAGTTGAACTCGTTATCCTTGATGAAGGGGATGGTGGTGTTGGGCGACTTGCGATTGAGCATGTAGTGGACCGTTCCATCCTCCTCGGTGATCGTGTTCAACTCGGCAGGGTCCAGTTGCTGGGCAAGGGTTTCGGAGACCTCCACCCGCGTGCGGATCTCCGGATGGAAATACACGGTGGCACCGATGATGATGCCCAAGCCCACCTGCCCCACCACCTTGAACTTGCCCGCGAGCCCGCGCTTGTCCTTCTTGAAGACCTTGATGTAGTCATCGAGGAAGCCGATGGTGCCCAACCACACCGTGCTGATGAGCAGCAGGATGATGTAGATGTTGTCGAGCTTGGCGAAGAGCAACGTGGGAATGAGCGTGGCGGAAAGGATGATGAGGCCGCCCATGGTGGGAGTGCCCTGTTTCTGCAACTGCCCTTCCAGACCGAGGTCACGTACGGTCTCACCCACCTGCATACGACGCAAGAGGTTGATGATGCCCTGTCCCCACCACAGCGAGATGAGCAGCGACACGAACACGGCCATGGCCGCGCGGAACGAGATGAAGTTGAACACCCCGGAACCAGGAACACTGAAGTCGATCGCGTCGAAGAAGTGGTAGAGCATTACTTGTGGAGGAGTTCAAGGGTTTCCTTCAGCACAGCCACATCGTCGAAGGGGTGCTTCACCCCCTGGATCTCCTGATAGGTCTCATGACCCTTGCCGGCAAGCAGCACCACATCCCCCGGTTTTGCCATGCCCACGGCCTGACGGATGGCCTCACGACGGTCCACGTTCACCCACACCCGGTGCTGGTCATTGGCCGCCACACCGGAGCGCATCTCCTCGAGGATCGCCATCGGTTCCTCGCTGCGCGGATTGTCGCTAGTGAGCACCACATGGCTGCTGAGTTCGGTTGCGATACGGGCCATCACTGGTCGCTTGCCCCGGTCACGATCACCGCCACAGCCCACCACGGTGATCACCTGCTCGTTGTCCCCACACACCTCATTGATGGTGGACAGGACGTTCTTCAAGGCATCGGGTGTATGGGCATAGTCCACGATACCGATGATGCCGCTCGTGCTGCGGACCAACTGGAACCGTCCGCGTGGAGGCTCCAGATCGCTCAGCGCGGTGAGCACGTTCAAGGGGGCCTCACCCATCAACGTGGCCGTGGTGTAAACGGCCAGCAGATTGCTCGCGTTGAACTCGCCGATCAACCGGGCGTACACGTCATGCCCATCGATGTTCAGATGCAGGCCAGTGAGTTGGTTCTCCACGATACGGGCACGATGGTCCGCCATGGAGCGCACCGCGTAGGAGTGCTTCGAAGCCTTGGTGTTCTGCAACATCACCGCGCTGTTCACGTCATCGGCGTTCACCAGTGCGAAGGCCGAAGCGGGCAGCTGATCGAAGAAGCGTTTCTTGGCCTTGATGTACTCGGCGAAGGTGCCGTGGTAGTCAAGATGGTCATGGGTGATGTTGGTGAACACACCCGCGGCGAAATGAAGCCCGGCGATGCGCTCCTGCACCACGCTGTGCGAGCTCACCTCCATGAAGCAATGGGTGACCTTCTCCGCGACCATCTCCGCAAGCAGTTCGTTCAGGCGCACCGCATCGGGTGTCGTGTGCGTGCTCGGGATGGTGCGTTGACCGATGCGGATCTCAACAGTGCTGATGAGGCCGCACTTGTAGCCCAATGCGCGGAACAGGCGGAACAACAGCGTGGCCGTACTGGTCTTGCCATTCGTACCGGTGATGCCGACGAGCTTCAGCTTCTTCGCAGGCGAATCGTGGAAGTTGGCGGCGAGCTGACCGAGGGCCTCAGCAGCGTTCTGAACACGCACGTAGGTCACACCATCCTTCAACTCAGCAGGGAGTTCCTCACAGATGATGGCCAATGCTCCGAGTTCCACGGCCTTGGCGATGTAGGCATGCCCATCCACCTGGGTGCCTCGTGTGGCCACGAAGGCGCTGAAGGCGGTGACCTTCCGGCTGTCGAACACGATGTGCTCGATGGCGGTGTTGGTGGAACCCACCACCTGCTCGATGCGCACCTTGTAGAGGATGTCCTTCAGCAGCTTCATGTCAGCTCGATGAGGATGGTGGAACCTTGCCGTGCCCGGGTGCCGGGTGGGAGCGATTGGCGTTTGACCATGCCGTTGCCTTGGATACGGACACGCAGCCCTCGATCCTCAAGGATGTAGATCGCGTCCTTCAAGCCCATGCCAAGTACATTGGGTACCAGGTCGATGGCATCGACCGGGATGCCACGGGGCTTCATCACCACCATGCTATCACCAGCAGAGGTGGTCACCCATTCGGAAGCTCCCTCAAGGAGCATGGGCAGCTGCAAGCCCTCAAGAGCGATGCGCAGATCGCCTGCATGGCCACTCAGGCTCACCGGTGTGCGCGGCCCACTGCGTTCTGCGAGTTGAGTGGGCTGTTGCAGCTCAAGGCGGTTGCTGTAGATCTTGTCCGCGATCTCCTTGAAGATGGGACCCGCCACCACGTTGCCATAATATCCGCTCATGGTAGGTCCGTTCACCACCACGATGCAACTGTACTTGGGCGCTTCCGCAGGGAAATAGCCGGCGAAGGATGCTTGATAGCTGACCCCGTTCTGCTTGTAGCTGCCTTTGGATGCGATCTGTGCCGTGCCCGTCTTTCCCGCGATCTTGAAGTGCGCGCCTTTCAAGTTCATCGCGGTACCGGTGTCCACCACGTTCTGCAACATCCGGTGTGCGATCTCCAGGGTGGCCTTCGATGCGATCCGCTCATTGAGCACCACGGGCTTGAATTCCTCAAGCGTGCGTCCCTCCCGTGAAACATGATCCACGAAGTAGGGCTGCATCATGCGGCCCCCATTGGCCACCGCGTTGTAGAATGTCAGCGTCTGCAACGGAGTGAACAGGGTCTCATAACCAATGCTCATCCAAGGAAGGCTCACACCACTCCAACCTTTCTCCCCCGGGCCACGAAGGGTGGGTACCGGTTCTCCGGGAATGAGCACACCCGTCGGCTGATGCAAGCCCATGCGCTTGAGGCCTTCCACAAAACGCTTCGGGTCGTTGCCATACGCTTTCGTGACGGCGAGACTGATGCCCGTGTTCGTGGAGAGCTCGAATGCGCGTTCCACGGTGATCCGACCATACCCACCTTCATGCGAATCACGCATGATGCGGTCCTTGAACCGCACTTCACCGTTACGGGTGTCGACCGTATCCTTGGGATCGATCAGGCCGTCCTCGATACCCACGAGCAACGATGCCAACTTGAACGTGGAACCGGGTTCGGTGGCTCCACCTACCGCATAGTTCAGTGACTCCGTGTAGGTGCTGTCATTGCTGCGCGTGAGGTTGCTCACGGCCTTGATCTTTCCGGTGGCCACCTCCATGACGATCACACAACCGTTCTGCGCACCATGCTTCATCAATTGGCGCTCGAGAGCCGCATCCGCCACATCCTGCAGGTTGATGTCGATGGTGGTGTGGATGTCCGAGCCGGGAACGGGATCCACGCCTTCGCCGTCATCGATCGGCATCCAAACGCCTCCTGAGAGCCTGCGTTCCAAGCGGCGCCCGGTGGTTCCCTTCAACCACTTGTCATACCCGGCCTCCAGACCGATCATACTGCTATCGCGCAACACATAGCCGACACTGCGCGAAGCGAGGCGCCCGAACGGACGCACACGTACGGTGCGCTTCTCGGTTACCAGTCCGCTCTTGTAGCGACCCAGGCGATAGAGCGGGAAGCTGCGCAACTGTTGCACTTGCGTGTGGTCCGCCTTGCGCTTCACCAGGAAGTAGCGATCCCGACGCGCACGTGCGGAAGTGAGGTCGCGCTTGTATTCAGGTGCGGTCCGATCGCCGAAGAGGTTCGCCAAATGCCAAGCGAGGGAATCGATGTTGGCCTGGAAGACCTCATTTCTGAGCGCGTCGGGTACCATGTCCATGCGCACATCGTACTCGGGCACGCTGGTGGCCAGCAAGCGGCCGTCCTCGCTGTAGATATGGCCCCGGTCGGGTTGCACGGTGCGGTAGGTGGTGCTCACCACTTCGGCCTTGGCGCGCCACTTGTCACCCTCCACCAATTGGATGGTGAAGAGCTTCACCGCGATGGCACACGCGAAGAGCACCATCGACAAGTACACGATGTTGGCCCTGGCCCGCAGTTGCTTGGGATCGTTCATGGCGTGCGGGTCTTCTTGAGTTCACGCTCGGTGACCTCCACCTTCACGGGCGGGACGCGGCTTTCGCGCAATCCCAGCGCACCGATCCCGGCGGCCACCTGGCTCTGCTGCTCCTGCTTCTCCAACTGTGCGCGCACGGTGATGTACTCCGAGCGCAGTTCCTTCAGTTCGGTTCCCGTGCGGTCGAGGTCGCGCACAACGCGTTCGGTATGGTATCCATAGGCGATGTACACGATCATCATCCCAGCGCAGAAGAGGATGAAGGACATGTTGCCCAACACGTTGTCCTTGGTGAGGAAGGAACCGTTGAGCACACTGATGAAGGAACCGGGCATGCGCACGGTATCCGCCTTCGAGGCCTTTTCGGGCTCCGCTTTCGGTTCCTCCTGCTTATCGCGCAACTTGTTCACGTGCGTTCTGCGGTTCTGAGCCGGGCACTGCGCGCCCGGGGGTTGATGGCTGTTTCCTCTTCCGAGGGTTGGATCGCCTTGTTGCTTGTCGGGTTGAACGGCCGGGTACGGTTACCGTAGAGGTCCTTGGTCTCCACACCGCCGAGGTCGCCGCTACGCATCCAGTTCTTCACCAGGCGGTCCTCGAGGCTGTGGTAGCTCATGATGACCAGCATGCCACCGGGTGCGATCACTTCCGCGCTCTGCTTCAACAAGGCCTCCAGGGACCCCAGCTCATCGTTCACGGCGATGCGCAGGGCTTGGAAGACCTGGGCGAGGAAGGTGCTCTCCTTGGCACGCGGCGTCACCGGCTTCAACGCCTCCACCAGTTGATAGGTGGTACCGATGCGGGTCTCCGAGTTGGCCTTCACCAGCTGGCGCGCCACGCGATGTGCACCGTCCACTTCGCCATAGGTGCGGAGCAGTTGGGTGAGCGCCGTTCCATCCAGGTCGCGCAACAGTTGTGAGGCCGTGCGTTTGGCGCGATGGTCCATCCGCATATCGAGGGGACCATCGAAGCGGAAGCTGAATCCGCGAGCGCCGGTATCGAACTGGTGACTGCTCACCCCCAGGTCGGCGAGGAGGCCGTTCACCGGCAGCGCGTTCTGGAAGCGCAAGTGGTTGCGCATCCACCGGAAATCGGAGCGCACCAAGGTGAAACGGTCGTCGTCGATGGCGTTGGCCCAGGCGTCGCGATCGCGGTCGAACGCGATCAATCGGCCGTGTGGACCGAGCCGTTGGAGGATGGCCTTGCTGTGGCCGCCGCCGCCGAAGGTGGCGTCCACATAGACGCCATCGGGGCGGATGTTCAATCCGTCAAGACAGGCTTGTAAAAGAACGGGGTCGTGATACTCATGGTTCATTGGCTTTAGGCTTCCCGCCCATCACTTTCGCAGCCAGTGACTTGAAGTCCACGTTCCCGCCCAATGCACCCTTGTGCAGTGCTTCGCTCCACATCTCGATGCGATCGCCCATTCCCGTGAACACGACGTCCTTCTCGAGTCGAGCGTAGGCCATCAGTGGTTTGGGGATGAGCAGCCGTCCGTTGGCGTCGAGTTCCAACGGCGTGGCTCCATTGAGGAAGCGCCGAATGAACTCCACGTTCTCCGGATCGAAGCGGTTCAAGCGGCGCACATCGGCGCTGGTCTTGTTCCACTCCTCCATCGGATAGAGGACCAAGCACTCGCTGAACACATCGCGGTTCACCACAAAGCCCTTGGACTCCTCCCCACCGAGCTGCTTCTTCAGCGCGGCAGGCAAGAGCACGCGGCTCTTGGCGTCCAATGTCGATGGGTATTCCCCGAGGAGGTTCAGCATGGTGCATGCAGGCAGGAATGGTCGCGAAAGTAGGTCGAGTCACCCACTTATTCCCACGATCTCCCCCGTTTTTGCCTCGTTGTTGATAATTCTTCAACGGCGAAGGTGTGCAAAAGTTGTCACACAGCCGCAACAGGCCTAGAAATAAGCATCTTCGGGAGTGGGAGGAAGTGGGAAGCTTATGAACACCCATCGCCCTCCTTTTCAGCCCTATGCACCCGGCAGGAAGGGTGCAACGAAGATCCGGACACGCCCATGGAGTCTCTGACTATCAGCGCTTTCATGATCAACAGCACGATGTGTGAAAGCCTGAAGTGGGACCTTGTGGAAGGGTGTTCATGATCCCCACCGATCACCACCAGGGCCGCCGCTCTCCAGCCCGGACCCTCCCACGCTCCGAAGCGGCCGACCCCCGACCTTCATCCGTGGAAGGTCATGGCACAGGCGTTATGCACAGTGTGCTGCGACTAAGATCATGGCACCCATGGAACACGGTCGGGCGCAGCTTCTACCTTTGGTCGGCACGCATGGCGAACGAAGCACACCTGAAGCGCGAAGGCGAGTTCACCTACATCGATGTAGGCGACGGGCCTCCCCTGATCTTCCTGCACGGCCTGTTCGGCGCACTGAGCAACTTCGAAGGGCCCATCAAGCACTTCGGTGGTCGTTACCGGGTGCTGATGCCGATGTTACCGCTGTACACGTTGCCGATGCTCAACACCAACGTGCCGGCCTTGGCCGATTTCCTGGACCGCTTCATCACGCATAAGGGCTTGACCGAAGTGAACCTGCTGGGGAATTCGCTCGGTGGGCACGTGGCGTTGGTCTACTGCACCAAACATGCGAACAAGGTGCGCACCCTTACACTCACCGGCAGCAGTGGCCTTTACGAGAATGCGTTCGGTGGCAGCTTCCCACGCCGGGAGGACAAGGAGTACCTGCGTAAGAAGATCGCCCTCACCTTCCATGACCCCAAGCACGCCACGGATGATCTGGTGGAGGAGTGTTACGTCACAGTGAACGACAAGGCCAAGCTCATCCGCATCCTTTCACTGGCCAAGAGCGCGATCCGGCACAACATGGCCAAGGACCTCCCCAACCTGAAGATGCCCGTATGCTTGATCTGGGGTGCTCAGGACACGATCACACCGCCGCATGTCGCCGAGGAGTTCCATACCCTCATCCCACAGAGCGAACTGTTCTGGATCGACAACTGCGGTCACGCCGCCATGATGGAGCACCCGGACACCTTCAACGGTATCGTGGACCGTTGGCTGGCCAAGACACTTGGATAGGGATACGTGCCCCTGGATCGAGCATGCATCCGCTGGATCGTGTTGTCGGCACTGCCTGGACCCCGTAGCTCATTCGACCAAGGACCTCTTCCACCCGCATTGAACACATGAAAGCCCTCCTCGCCGATCACCTGACCAGCGGCCGCACGGCGAAGGACTGGCCTGCACCGAACCTCCCTGAATTCGCCTTCATCGGTCGGAGCAACGTGGGCAAGAGTTCGCTCATCAACATGCTCTGCCACATCAACAAGCTCGCCCGGGTGAGCAACACACCTGGGCGCACTCGCAATGTGGAACACTTCCGTGTGGAGGGCACCTTGGGAACCCGTTCACCTTGGATGTTGGCCGACCTGCCCGGGTATGGATACGCCAAAGCCAGCAAGACCGAACGTGCGGTCTGGGAAAAGATGATCCAGACCTATCTGATGGAGCGTGAGAGCCTACAGAACGTGTTCCTGCTGATCGATTCCCGCTTGGAGCCTCAGCAGAACGACCTGGACATGGTCCAGTGGTTGGGGGAGAACGGCATCCCTTTTTGCATCGTCTTCACGAAGACCGACAAGCTCAAGGCGCCCAAGGTGGATAGCAATGTGGCCCAGTTCAAGCGCAAGTTGAAAGAAACATGGGAGGAACTACCGACCATGTTCGTCACCAGTTCGGAGACCTCGAAGGGGCGTGATGAGGTACTGGGCTTCATCGAGAAGGTGAACAACCAGTGGAGAGGTTGAATCAGGACCAGGGGCAGGTGCAAGGCTCGGTTCTTGCCCCTGCTCCTGCCAATTGCCCCTTGAGTTCGTTCACTTCTTCAACTCCGGCAACATGTGCTCGGCGAAGTAGGCTCCGAAGTCACGCATCTGTGCTGCCATCTTCCCTTCACCGGTGGCTCGTTCGAACGTGTCCGCCATGGTGAGGATGTTCTGATGGAAGAAGGCTTTCATCTCCTCCATGGACATCTCCTTGGTCCAAAGGTCGATGCGTAGTGTGTTCTTTTCCTCAGCATCCCACAAGGAAAGCAGAACGGCCTTGCTGCTACTGCGCATATCACCATCCTCAGCTTCCCAATCGATGCGCTCGGGCACCTTGTTCTCGTCGAGGTGCACGGAGAGGCGGATGTCGGAGGTCTTCATCAAGGGTCAAGGATCGGATAACAGGGGACAAGGATCAGGTGTCGAGACGTGACTGTCGGTGCATGACACTTGAGTGGACGAACCTATCGGGGTTTGTAGCTCTTCAGAATGATCGAGGGATCTTCGATCGCGAAGAGTTGGTCAAAGGTCACCTTGGGATGGGCATCCATGTAGTGTCGGACCATCCGGTATCCGAGCCACTCCCCGATGTGTCCTGGGCTCTCCCGTGGGAAGCCGTTGGTAAATGGACCATCGTTCATGATGCGCCCGATGTCATCCGTCTTCTTGCTGAAGAGCTGATCCTTGCCTGCGATATCCTTCCAGATGAGAAGTTCATTGGCCTCGCACCATGCCAGTTGCTCGTTGGTGTAAGCGAACTTCAAATGGGGCTCGGTGTCCGGCAGTAGTGCATCCAGCAGGGCCATCACCTTCCCGGTCTCCACCAGGTTGGTCAGCAGGTCCGATCCAGCTATGTCACGCGTATAGTGCACCAAGAGCCAGCCTTTCACCGCACTGGGCACCAACATCTCCGGCATCATGCGGTCCTTCACATACTGTGGGAAGGCATCCGGCGCAAGGTATCCGATCACCGGATGGTCCTTGCCGATGAACCACTCCACCCCGAAGCCGAGCACACTGTCCGTAGGGAATATCCCGAAGTTGAACCCGGAGTTGAAGGCTATCACACGCGGCGTGATACTGTCCGGAAAAAGGACCTTCAACCGCTCGAAGGCGCCTTCCAGGTCGGAACGTTGGGGCTCCAGGTCTCCCAGCACACTGTCCACAGCGTGCTGCACGCTGGACCAATCGGGATCGGTCACGAAGGCGTTCAACACCTCCGGTAGTCGCGGGTCATCCACAGGAGCGCCTTGAAGGATGTCTTCGATGTAGCTTCGGTAGAACGCACCATGATCGGCATAGGCTTTGAGACTGACCTGGGCCATGGTGGTGGGGGTAGCGTGGAACAGGTCCTGGTCCAACCGAGCAATGCGAAGATCCAGGTCCACGTCATCGGTATCGATGTCGGTGTGACCGGGTGATCCGCAGGCCGTCCAAAGCAGCAGCGCCGCCAACGCGGCAAAAGAAGAAGAGCGATCGTTCAACGCGTTACCTTTGATCAGCCGAAAATGAGCCACAAAACTATGAAGAAGGCCCTCGTGATCCTGGCCACCGTGATGGTGGCCACCCCCATGCTCCATGCACAGGACGATGTCAGCGTGCGCTTTGGCTTGAAATTGAGCCCCAACCTATCCATGCTCAGGTCCGAGACCAAGGGTCTGAAGTCGGCAGGAAATACCTTCGGGTACACCTTCGGGCTCATGGCGGAATTCCCCATTGGAGCGTCGGGTAACTATCGCTTCGCCACGGGGCTCAACCTGAACAATGTGGGCGGTAAGTCATCGCAAGACTTTTCCTACCTGTCCGCCATCAATGGCCCCATACTCTCCCGCGAGCTGGAGACCACCTACAAGCTGCAGTACATCGAACTGCCGCTGACGGTGAAATTGATGACCAATGAGATCGGCTACATGCGTTACTTCGCCCAGGTCGGTTTCGGTGCAAGTTTCAACATCCGTGCGAAAGCGGACCGTGTTGTCCCTCAGTACTTCGCATCCCCCGCCGATGCGTTCGTGGAAACGTTCATCGAAGAGGAGAACGAGAACATCCAGGATGACATCAACCTCTTCCGCGCGGCCTTGATCGTGGGCGCTGGCGCCGAATACAATTTCAGTGGGAATACCAGCCTGCTCTTCGGTATCACTTACAACAACGGCTTCACCAACATCGCCAACTTCGATGTGGACGTCGACAAGAAGGCCAAGCTTTTGAACAATTACCTGGAATTGACCGTGGGCGTGTTCTTTTGATCCGGTCACAACATTCGAAGCCCCGTTCAGAACACATGGACGGGGCTTCGCATTTTTACACCATGAGGACAACAGCGGTCATCGACCACATCACCCACTGGCTGAAGGAATACTGCACCACCAATCACCAGCGCGGCTTCGTTGTGGGCGTCAGCGGCGGTATCGATAGCGCGGTGACCAGCGCCCTCTGCGCGCGCACCGGCCTGCATACGCTGTGCGTGGAGATGCCTATCCACCAAGCGCAGAGCCACGTGACCCGCGCGCTGGAACATGTGGCGCGCTTGCAGGAGGCGCACAGCAATGTGATCCTCGAACGGATCGACCTCACCCCCGCCTTCGACACGCTAGAACGTGCACTGCCTGATAGTGCCAACGAAGCCATGCACCAACTGGCGCTGGCCAACACCCGTGCCCGCCTGCGCATGACCACCCTCTACTACCTCGCTGGCGTGCATGGCTACCTGGTCGCTGGCACAGGCAACAAGATCGAGGACTTCGGCGTGGGCTTCTTCACCAAGTACGGCGATGGCGGTGTGGACCTCTCCCCCATCGCTGACCTCACCAAGAGCGAGGTGTACGCTATGGCGCATGAACTGGGCATCGTACAGAGCATCCTCGACGCCGCACCCACCGATGGGCTCTTCGGCGATAGCCGCACCGATGAGGACCAGATCGGAGCGAGCTACCCCGAGTTGGAATGGGCCATGGACCTGCGCGACAACGGGGGCCCTACCGACAGCCTCAGCGATCGCCAGCAGCAGGTGCTCGCCATCTTCGACAAGCGCCGCGCGGCCAACCGGCACAAGATGGACCCGATACCGGTGTGTCTCATTCCCGCCGGGTTGAAGCGCTGAACCATGGACACCACGTCGGAGGAACAAGCGAAGCCGCACGATGACGCGGCCGTGCCCATCGCGCGCCGCATCACGAAGGCCACACGCGACCTGCCGCCTCTCTTCCGACTCTCCGGCACCGCCGAGCGTATGCCCATGGTGGGTTGGTTCGATCCCGGACAACTCGCCTCCACGGGAATGAAGAGCATCGTGTCGCTGCTCATCGGCGAGCAGAGCGACAAGCGCTTGATGCAGGCCCTCGCATCGCGCAAGCAGGAGTACTACGACCACAGCGTCCATTACATCGATCGCAGCCAAGGACCGCAACCTGACAAGGACCGACCGCGCGATGGTATTTGGATCGACCATATCAGCGATACGGGTGATGGCTGGAACCCCACGTACGCCGTGGCCATGGCGGCGGCCCAGCGCACGCTCACCGTGCATGGTGCCCACGGCGAACTGCAACTGCCACGTGCGGATGTGCTCGTCTTCGGCGGGGACGAGGTGTACCCCACCCCATCCCGTGAGGAATATCAACGCCGGTTGGTGGCACCGTACACCAAGGCCTTCGGCGATGACCAGCCCGAGGAGCGACCGCACGTGTACGCCATTCCCGGCAACCACGATTGGTATGATGGACTTAGCGCCTTCTCGCGCCTGTTCTGTTCCGACATCGGTGGTCGGCGGTTCGCGGGTTGGTGGACACGGCAGAAACGGAGCTACTTCGTGTTGAAGTTACCGCACGGGTGGTGGCTGGTGGGCAGCGACGGACAGTTGCAGAGCGACATGGACGTGCCGCAGATCGAACACTTCCGGGAGATCGCAGAACGGCATATGAAACCCGGCGACAAGGTGATCCTGTGCCTGTCGCTGCCGGTGTGGGTGTATGCACAGAAGTACCGTGCCATGGGCCGCACCTTCGACGAGACCGACCTGATCCACCTGCGCGAGGAGGTCTTCGCCAAGCGCGGGATCGACGTGAAGGTCTACCTCACCGGCGACCTGCACCACTACCGTAGACACGAAGAGACGCCTGAGAGCGCGGCCGGTGCGCAACCGGTGCAGAAGATCACGGCGGGTGGCGGTGGCGCGTTCCTGCATCCCACGCACGAAGAGGATGTGAGCCTGCTCGTGGAAGAACCTGTCACACCGGATGCCCGTCCAAGCAGCTACGCCGTGAAGGCCACCTATCCGGACATGAAACGTTCGGCACGCATCGCTTATGGCAATTTGCTCTTCCTCTTCAAGAACCCACGCTTCGGCATCGTTCCCGCCGTGCTTTACCTGCTCACCGCATGGTTGGTGGGCAGCTCGGTGAGCGATGCCGTGCCGCGCACGCCGTGGAAAGCACTGGTCGCCACCATCTACACGTTCAGCGACCATCCCGGTCTTGCCCTGTGGATCATCGGCATCATGGCGGCCTTCCTCGCCTTCACCGATACGCACAGCAAGGTGTATCGCGTGCTCGGTGGACTGGGTCACAGCGCAGCGCACCTTGCGGCCATGTTCTACATCGGCTGGGGCGCGCTCAACCTGTCGGAGGTACTATTCCCGCACAGCCCCTTCCTGCACAGTGTCCTCACCGGCCTGCTCATCTTCGGCGGCGGTTGGGTGGCGGGATCCATCATCATGGGCTTGTACCTGTTGATCTCCATCAACATTTTCGGGCGCCACAGCGAGGAGGCCTTCAGCGGGTTGAAGCACCAGGACCACAAACACTTCCTCCGCCTTCACATCGACCGACAGGGAACGCTCACCATCTGGCCCATCAAGATCGAACGGGTTCCGCGGGCCTGGCGTGATCACAAGGAAGGCGATGCCACGCATTCCGTGGTAGTGCCCACCACGCCCTTGAAAGCCGAACTGATCGAACGGCCGATCGTGTTGCGCTGATCACTTCAACACATCGTCCAGCAAGCGCTCCAACGTGCTTTCGCCAAAGAAGATGTTCATGCCCACCATCACACTCAACCCAGCGTCGATCGGGTAGCGCTGCAGGTCGTTGTTCGCATCCGGAATGCGCAGCGCGTGGACCGGTAGACCAGCGATCTCTGCACGGAGTTGCAAGGTCTTGGACAGTTTATGCCGGACATTAATGAACCCACGAAAAGCCGTGTAATTTAGATTCGCTCGTTCCGCTCCACGCTCGAAGCCACTACGGAAGCCATCGGCGCCGATACCGGCCAGGAACCGGGTTCGTTTACCCGCCTTGTACCCGACGCCGAGCTGCAAGGGTAGGATGTACTGAAAGCTCCAGCGATCACCCATAGGTTCGGTACCGCCAACGAATGGAACCGGAAAATTCAAACCATCGCTCACTGTAAGGGCCGCACCATAGAAAAGCTGTCGACGCAGACCTTTCACATGCATCTTGCCAATGATGCCATTGAAACGCGGCACGGCCCTATCCAGCGTTGCGGCTTCTTCGCTAACGTTCGCGTTCACACTCCAGAAGAGGATACGGTACTTCTTGGTGAGGCTGATGCCCAACGCACCGATGGATCCGGAATGCAACGTGCGTACATCATCTCCGATCCGCAATTCACGACCGCTGTACCGAACGTTGGCCATCACCTGAGAAGCGCGGACGCGGACGCTGTTCTTCAGCACATCCACCGGGTCGAGGTCGAGCAAGTTCAACTCCACCCCTGCTGTCCACTTCTTCCACAGCGGGATGGTGAACACACCGGTCGCATTGCGGTCTTCGAAACTACCCGGTCTGTTGGTGAAAGCCACACCAGGTGTATAGCGAGCATCCAGCCGCAGCCGTGGACGGAACAATTGGTCGAACTGTTCGAGATCGAACGTTTGGGCCTGGACCGTCCTGATGCCAATACCCAAGACGACGATCAGCAGTAGCGGGAGCGATAGGCGCATGGGAGAAGGATCGGAACAAAGGTCGAACTTGGGACGGTGGGAACGGTGGAGGGTCACCTTTGCGTTCTTCCTGCATCAAGGGTAAAGACGGATCCCGATGAGCGACCAGGAGATCATCAGCCAACTGCGAACAGGGCAACAGCACAAGGCCCTTGTGAAGCTCTACGCCCACCTTCCCAAGGTGGAGCGTATGGTGCGGAACCACAGCGGCACACGCGCCGATGCCAAGGACCTGTTCCAGGACGCGCTGATCATCCTGCTCGGTAAAGCGAAGGACGAAGGCTTCACGCTCAGCTGCTCCATCAGCACCTACCTGTACGCCATCTGCCGCAACCGCTGGCAGGAGGAACTACGCAGAAGGGGCCGATTCACGCAGGAGCTGGAGGCCTTGCCCGAGGAGCCCAACGACCTGGGTGCGGTGCTCGCTGATGAGCAGAACATCAGCCTGGCCGAGCGCGCGCTGCAAGCCTTGGGCGACAAGTGCCAGGAACTCCTGAAACGCTTCTACCTGCTGAAGGAACCGCTGCTCACCATCGCCAAGTCCATCGGGCTGGCGGGCGAGGGCGCGGCCAAAACGCGGAAGTACAAGTGCCTGGAGGAAGCCCGCAAGCGCTACCGCTCGTTGCTCGCACAAGGATCCGTCGCACAACCTCAACACCCCTGAGCCATGCGCGACGAACTGAACCTGATCGAACTCGCCGACCGCTACCTACGCGGCGAAATGAACGCCACCGATAGCGCCGCCTTCGAGGTGCGCATGCGGACCAATGCAGAACTGCGTGAACTGGCGGAAGACCAACGCGCACTGCTTGGTGGCATAAAACGCCTCGCGCTGCGGCCCGCGGTGAACAAGGCCTACCGGAGCTACAAGTTCGGAAAGTGGTTGCCGCGTATCGGTGGTGCGGTGGTGATCGCCGTACTGGCTGTTGGTGCGTGGATGCTTGTGAAGGAGAGCGGGCATTCTGCCGAAGCGGCAAGTGATGCATCCGGGCAGGTTGAACAGTTACTCGCGCTGAGTGACACTACGGGCACCGGACTTCCTGCGCTGGTGATGATGATCGACCCTAAGAAGGATACCACGATGATCACACCGAACGGACTGGTGGTGGATATTCCGAAGGGTGCCTTCATCGATGAGGCGGGGAAGGCGATCACCAAGCCCGTGCGTGTCACAATGCTGGAGGCGATCGATGGTGTTGACATCATGAAGGCGGGCTTGATCACCATGAGCGGCGACACGCTCTTGGAGACCGGGGGCATGTTCTACATCGATGCACAGGTGGATGGAAAGCGTGTGAGCATCGATCCCACGAAACCGTTGACAGTGATGGTACCGAGCGAGCAGGCCGACCCACGGATGATGCTCTATGAAGGCGTGATGACCGAGGAAGGTGTGGTGGATTGGCGCAACCCGAAACCGTTATCACACACGCTGATTCCGGTAGACATCACCACGCTGGACTTCTACCCGCCGGGCTATCTGGCAAAGGTGGCAGAGCTGGAGAAGGATGCGACGGACAAGCGGTATACGGATAGTTTGTACTGGTCGTTCAGCGGTGAATACGCGCGCTATGCATTCCAAGGTGAAGCCGCTCCCGCAGATTCATCTTGGACAGATTCGCTCACTGATAAAGCGTTTGCCAGAAGCGCTGATGCTAATTCTCATGGCCACATGAAAGGAGCTTTCCTATTTGCGACGAACTGCTCATCATGCCACCGTCCGGAAAGGGACCTTACTGGCCCAGCCCTGAACGGTGCGAGACAGCGCTGGGAAGGTCGAGGCGACATCTACGCATGGATAAAGAACAGCTCAGCATACCTCAAGACCGGCAATCATTATGCGAACGAGTTGTTCAGAAAGTGGAATAAGAGTGTTATGACGCCACACGATCTCAGCGACGCAGAGATCGATCAGATCCTCCGATACGTTGACATGGCTTCCTCGCCCTCAAGCGGCCTAATGGGCATCGACCCCGCCAAGGTCCAAGCCATCTGGAACGAACGCTTCAACGGCACCAACATCGCCACGCGGGAGTTCGCGGAGCGCATGCACGCGGTCCACCGCACCTGCGACAACCAAGTGCTGGAACTCTACGCCAACAACCTTGACAAGGACCTGAGCCAGTTGGATTCCATGGTCGTGCACATGGGGCATGGCGCCTTCGCCTCTTTCGCCTTGCGGAACGATGGGCGGGTGGATTTGCCTGCACATGCTGCGGAGCGGTTAAGGAACGTATACGCCGAATGGAGCCAACGCTACGCGGAAGTGGCCCGTAGGACGCAGGAGGAATTCGATCAGAAAGAAGCCCAAGCGGACCAACAGGCGTTCCAGCGCCAGATCGATCGGCAGGTGAAGGACAGCCAACAGGACAGTGAGCGCTTCAATAAGGAATTCAATGCCAACCTGCGTTCGGTGTACCAGCAGCTTGGTTACCCGATGACACCACCAGCCCCACCACGCTCAGCTTTCGCGGTACCTATTACCAACCCGGGCTGGTGGAACGTGGACAAAGCCGTGTTGGCCGCCACCACATCACGAAGCTCCATGTCCTACACGGACGATCGGTCCGGCAAGACCGCCACACTCACCTACACACCCGTCACCATCGAAATGGCGGACAAGGATAGCTTCAGCGAATTGCGCGTGTACTTGATCCCGCAGGAACTGAATAGCTACCAACGAGTGATGGAAACCAACGGCGGCTTCACCGAAAAGCTGAACGCTCTCTTTCAGTACGACCTCGTATGCATGGGCTGGAAGGAGGGTCAGTTGTACGCCGCATCACGGCAGGACATTTCCGCAACGGGATCGATCACACTCAGCATGGAACCCACGGACGAGGAAAGCTTGCGGCGCATGGTGCGCACACCGCAGATGACCGCATCCTTGGTGAGCGATCTGGTGGAACAGTCGCGCCACTTGGAGTGGCTGGAGTTGGAGGCGAAACGACAACAAGCCAAAGCGAAACGAGAGGAATTCAGGAGTGCGTTGATGGCGGTGGTGTTCCCGTGTTGGGGGGAGGGTGTTCCAGCTGCAGAAGAGTCTCCATACCCATCCCACTAACCCTTCATCTTCTTCGGGTCCTGCCTGCTATCGAAGAAGTCGGTCACTCGCAAAGCCGTTCTTGTTACGCGGTAAATGATCTTCACATGACCGACAACCCATCGCCGGTACTGGAAACGTCCTTTGTTCAACCACCCCTCCACTGCCCCTGCACGAGGATAGACGCATAGCCATTCGGCCTGGTCGTAGAGTTCGTCGACCAGTTCTTCCACACGTTGATCAGAATGGTAGGTACGCCACGTGGTGATGAGGTCATCCAAACGCTTGAGCGCTGTGTTGGACACATCAAGCCGCAGCGGCCTCTTCATCAGCACATTACTAGGCTGCCCGTTTGCGCTTCAGCGTTTGCTTCGAACGCTTTCGGGCTTCCGTAACGCTCACGAAGCGGCCTGCACGGTAGTCTGCTTCGGATGCTGCGACAGCCTCCTCAATGGCCTTACGGTCCAAGGCGCTCATACCGGTCGCCTCGAACATGGCCAAGACGTTGTCGAGCTTGCGATCATTGGTCTCCTTGTCCACAAGGGCCTTGATCTTCTTCTTGAGCGCTGCGGTCGTCATGACTGGTGCATCTTCACCAAAGATAAAGCTCCGATCACCCGATCGTCCACGTCCTTTCCCCGCGCAACAGCGCATCCAGATCACCCACGCCCCTCTTCTGCTTCGACTGTTCCACCTGGGCGTTGATGCGGCTTTCCACGGTGGAACGCTCCGTGATGTAGAACACACCGAAAGGTCGGGGCATGGCACCCTCGTGGCCCTGGTCATCGAAGAGGCGGACCAGGATGCTGGCCTTGAAGCTGTCGCGTTCGTCGTGGATCCAGAGATCCTCCAATGAGGCTTCACCGGCGGCGAGGTCGACGATCACGCGGCGTCATGCCATCAAGCTTGATGCCCTTGGTGCCATTGGCGAAGACGAGCGGTTTGCCGTGTTCCACGAAGAGCGTGTGGAAGGGCTTGGTGGCTTTCTCCGTGAAGACCTCGAATGCGCCGTCGTTGAAGACATTGCAGTTCTGGTAGATCTCGATGAGGCTGGTGCCGCGGTGGGCATCGGCCTTCACCAGCACCTCGCGCAGTTGCTTGGGATCGCGGTCCATGGCACGGGCGATGAAGGTGGCATCGGCCCCCTTGCACAACGCGAGCGGATTGAAGGGATGGTCCACGCTGCCCATGGGCGTGCTCTTGGTCACAGCACCTTCCGGTGAGGTGGGCGAGTACTGACCTTTCGTGAGGCCGTAGATCTCGTTGTTGAAGAGCAGCACGTTCACATCCACGTTGCGGCGCAGCAGGTGGATCAGGTGGTTGCCACCGATGCTGAGCGAGTCACCATCACCGGTGATCATCCACACGCTGAGCTGGGGGCGCACGGCGCGCAGGCCGCTGACGATGGCGGGTGCACGACCATGGATGCTGTGCATGCCGTACGTGTCCAGGTAGTATGGGAACCGCGAACTGCAGCCGATGCCGCTGATGAAGACGATCTCCTCCTTGGGCTTGCCCTGTTCCTTGAGGATGGTCTCCACCTGCTTGAGGATGGAGTAGTCGCCGCAGCCGGGACACCAACGCACTTCCTGGTCGCTCGCGTAATCGAGCTTGGCGGGCGGGATACTGCCGTTGAGCACTTCGGTGGCGGTGGTCATTGCTTCAGGAATTCGGTGGCGGCGACCTTGATCTCCGCAGCGGTGAAGGGCATGCCCTGGATCTTGTTCAAGCCCCGTGCGTCCACGAGGAACTCTGCACGGATCAGCTGGCGCATCTGGCCGCTGTTCATCTCGGGGATCAGCACGCGCTTGTAACGCGATATGATCTCGCCGAGCTCCTTGCGGAAGGGGAAGAGGTAACGCAGATGCAGATGGCCGACACAATGGCCCTCCGCGCACATCTCGTTCACTGCGGTCTTGATGGCGCCGTACGTGCTGCCCCAGCCGAGGATCAGCAGGTCGCCGCTGTCCACACCGTTGCTCAGGTCGAGCGGTGGCACTCCCTCCACCACCTTGCGCACCTTGTCGGCCCGCAGGCGCACCATCTTCTCATGGTTCAGCGGTTCATAGCTGATATTGCCGGTGCCGTCCTCCTTCTCGATGCCGCCGATGCGGTGCTGCAGGCCGGCCATGCCGGGAATGGCCCATGGACGAACGCCATTCTCATCGCGCAGGTAAGGCAGGAACTTCTCCATATCACCTGCCACTTTCGGCTTGGCGAACGGCGGTGTGATCGGCTTCAGGTCCTTGGCCTCGGGGAAACGCCACGGTTCGGCTCCGTTGGCGATGTAGCCGTCGGTGAGCAGGATCACAGGGGTCATGTGCTCCACCGCGATGCGCACGGCCTCGAAGGCCATCTCGAAACAATCCGTGGGGCTGCTTGCGGCGAGCACAGGGATCGGCGCTTCGCCATTGCGGCCGTGCACCGCCTGGAACAGGTCGGCCTGTTCGGTCTTGGTGGGCAGGCCGGTGCTGGGGCCGCCGCGCTGCACGTTCACGATCACCAGGGGGATCTCCAACATGAAGGCCAGGCCCATGGCCTCACCCTTCAACGCGATACCCGGTCCACTGCTGGCCGTGACACCGAGCGCACCGCCGTAGCTGGCACCGATGGCAGAGCAGATCGCCGCGATCTCGTCCTCGGCCTGGAAGGTCTTCACCCCGAAATTCTTGTGCTTCGCGAGCTCGTGCAGGATGTCGCTCGCCGGGGTGATGGGATAACTGCCGTAGAACATGTCCAACCCGGCCTTCTGCGCTCCGGCGATAAGGCCGAGGGCCGTGCCCTGGTTCCCGGTGATGCTGCGGTAGTTGCCCTTGGGCATCGGTGCGGGCTTCACCTCGAAACGTGTCGTGAAGGTCTCGCTGGTGTCGCCGTAGTTGTATCCGGCCAGCAGGGCCTTCTTGTTGGCCTCCAGCAGCTCGGGCTTCCTGCCGAATTTGCCTTCGAGGAACTTCTCGCTGTTGGCCAAGCTCCTACTGAACATCCAGTTGACGAAACCGAGCACGAACATGTTCTTGCACCGGTCCTTCTCCTTCATGCCCAGCGTCATGCCCTCCAGGGCATTGCGCGTCATCTTCGTCACGTCGACGGCATGCACGGTGTAGTTGGTCAGGGTGCCATCGGTGAGCGGGTCCTGCTGGTCGATGTAGCCGGCCAGACGCAGGTTCCTGGCATCGAAGCCATCGCTGTTGGCGATCACGGTACCGCCCAGCTTCAACTTGGAAATGTTGGCCCGCAGCGCTGCGGCGTTCATCACCACCAGCACATCGCACTGGTCGCCGGCGGTGAAGAGCTCCACGCTGCCGAAATGCAGCTGGTAACCGCTCACACCGGCCATGGTCCCGATCGGGGCGCGGATCTCGGCGGGGAAGTTGGGGAAGGTGCTGACGTCGTTGCCGAACAACGCGTTGGTGTCGGTGAACTGGGCACCGGTCAGCTGGATGCCATCGCCGCTGTCACCAGCGAAGAGGATGACCACATTGCGCCGTTCTTCGACGGTCTTGGTCCGGGTTGGAGTTTCCATGCGGGAATTGCGCGACAAAGGTAGGGCCGGGCAGGGAGGTGGACGTGATGGCGGTCACGCTCGGCGTGGGAACAACAGACTGCCACAATAGTTCTATGTGCCGAAATTGAAGCGCTCAAGCTGGTGGACACTTCCAACAAGCATTCTTCTGTGCGCAGCAACTTACTTGGTTCCTCACCGCTCACCAGCGGCTCGCAACAACGCCTCTTCCACCTCCGGGGAATACCGGAAGCCCGCATCACGAAAACGCGCCAACCACGGTTCGACACTTTCCAACAGACCCGAACGCTTGGCTTTTACAAGAACGCCTAGGGTCCCAGTGACAACAAGACCAAGTGCAATGGCCAAATTCCTTCCCTTTCGTTCGTCAAGAATGATCACGCATTCAGGGGTCTCCAATGCCAACGCGATAGCACTCGCTTCCCCTCGGTCAAGTTGAAGTGACAACATCCGATGGCGCACTTCATCCAAAGGGTCGGATATCAATACCCAGTCCGGAAGCGGTGAGCCGAACTCATCCCTTACAGTGCTTGTGGTAATGACTGTTCCGTACAGTTCCTTCAATAACCATAGCCCTCCTGTGCGCGAAAGGGCGATGAAACAACTGGCGTCAGCGATGACCAGTTCAGGCATTCTTCACGTCCCGATCGATCTCCGAAGCCGGGTAATTGAAGAGCGAAACACCGTACTTGCCCAGAAGCTCAGCGAATGTGGGCTTGGTGAGGCCGACAAGATCAGCTGCCTGGCCCAGGGTTAGCTTGCCACTTTCGTAGAGCTTGGCAGCCAGGAACAGGACCAACTCCCGTTCATCCAGCCCTACCGATTCAGGGATATCCAACGTAAGCCTTCGCATGACACGAAGATAGGATGGTTCACGCCACCACACCCAAATTCACAGCCTACACCGAGCTGATCTGCGGAGCATAGCAATCGCTAGCGTACAGCCCTTCACGGGTACTCGAACCCGAACCGGTACTCGACCAGACCCTCCTGACCGAATTCGAAGGTCATGTAATACGAGGGGTAGTCATATCGTGCCAGAATGCCAGAATGGTCCACTCCTTCTATCCTGTAGCGGAGCAGGCGATGACCGTTCCGCGTGGCACCGGAAAGCCCTTTGCTCCCGAACAATGTAAGTACCTGCTCCTCCTTCATCCCCAAGGAAACACCGGAACTGCTCGTGCAATCCTTAGCGCTCATGGTGCCGCATAGCGTATCCGGTGGCGCAACGCTAAGCTGCATCTCTGCATATTGATCCCTACCAGCGCCGTAATGAAGGCCAAAAGTGACGTAGGCAGTCATGTCCGCGCAACGATAGCTGGCATGGGGCAGCGGAAAATACTCCGACTCGTGCAGGCCTCTATCGGACGCTGTCCTTAACACTTGCTCCGCACTGGAAGCTTCGTTCAAGACAACACCACATAGACCTGTATCCGCCATCACAGGAGGGCCAGGTGATTGAAAGAGGTCTACCACCCAACGTTCGCCGGGATCAATCAATGCTTGGACCTGAGCTGCTTCATCGAACAAGACTTCAATTTCTTCGAAGAACCCCAGCAATACATCATGGTTGACCAGTCCATGCTCATCGCCATATTGCCCCGGTTGAATAATGAGGATCTCGTTTCCATCATAATAGACACTGCGTTCCGTGACAACAGTCTTATCAGGATCAAAGACCTGATCATCATCATTCTGACGGGCTACCTCCAGGTCCCAGTAATATGGCCGGTTGTATTCAAAAGATCTCTCGCGCACCAATACTGGAACTCCGTGACTCCACAGCAACGCGAACTCGGAGCGACCACCCTCTCCGAATAACCTGACATTCGCCAAGAACAGGGTGCCGTCGTCTCGGAAATAGCCAATAGCGTCTCCACCATCCGTGGACATATCAAGCACATCCACAGCCATCCATCTGGCCTGTTCGCTTTCGACCGAGGCACCAGAGTAATGGCTATCAAGCTCATCGACCTGTCTACCCAGCCCTTGTGAATAGATCTGTGCGCAAGACAGTCCAAGCGCGATCGTAGCATAGGCCTTTGCTATGAGCATGGGCCGAATTTAGACCCTACTTAGGCCACCACCCCCAGATTCACCGCCTCCACCGACTTGATCTGCGGCGCCACGCGCTTGATCGCCTCCTCCACCCCGGCCTTCATGGTCATGGGGCTCATGGCGCAGTTGGTGCAGGCACCGTGCAGACGAACGCGGGCGATGCCGTCGGGTGTCACCTCTTCCAGCGAGATATCACCGCCATCGGCCTCCAGGAAGGGACGTAGGTCGGCCAGCGCTTCGAGGATGCGCGCGGTGACCTGTTCGAGTTCGAGGCGGTCCATGATCAGGCGGTGACGGGCTTGGGTTCCTGCTCCAGGGCCTTGAGCCGGTCCTGGAACGCGGTGCAAAGGTCGGCAAATGCCAGCGCCGCTGGGGTATTGCCCTGGAGCACGGCCGGGCGGCCCACATCACCGGCCTCCCGGATGCTCTGCACCAAGGGGACCTCGGCCAGGAAGGGGACCTGAAGCTCCTCGGCCAACGCGCGAGCGCCACCCTTACCGAAGATGTAGTACTTGTTCTCAGGCAGTTCGGCCGGTGTGAACCAGGCCATGTTCTCCACGATGCCCAGCACGGGTACGTTCACGCTGGGAAGGCGGAAGAGGCCCACACCTTTGCGGGCATCGATAAGGGCTACGTTCTGCGGGGTGCTCACGATGATGGCGCCGGTGAGCGGCACGGCTTGGACCAAGGAGAGGTGGATGTCCCCGGTACCCGGTGGCAGGTCCACCAACAGGATATCGAGTTCGCCCCAGTCGGCATCCTTGATCAACTGTTCAAGGGCTTTGGTGGCCATGGGCCCGCGCCAAGCGATCGCCTGGTCGGTCTGCGCAAAGAATCCGATGCTGAGCAGCTTCACGCCGTAACTCTCCACCGGCACGATGAAATGTTTGCCGTCCTTCTCGCGGGTGGCGGGTTTCTCGTGCAGCACATCGAACATCAGCGGCATGCTGGGGCCGTAGATATCGGCATCCACAAGGCCCACTTTCAAGCCACGCGCCGCCAGACCTGCCGCGAGGTTGGCGGTGATGGTGCTTTTGCCCACACCTCCCTTTCCACTGGCGATGGCGACGATGTGTTTGACATGCGGCAACACCTTGCGCAGCGTTCCGCGTTCGCCGCTCAACGGGGTCACACTTGCCATCACGGCCACGTCCTGGCCCAGCACCTGTTTCAGGTTGAAGGTGACGGCCTCCTCCATGCGCTTTCGGCTGTGCATGGCGGGATTGCTCACCTCCACGTGCACGCTGACGGTGTTGCCGGAGATCTTGATGTCACGCACCAGATCAAGGGCCACGATATCCTTCTTGAGGTCGGGTTCAATGATGCGGGAAAGGGCGGAGAGGACGGCGTCCTTGGTGAAGCTCATGATGGGGACCTGACTGCCGGCAGGCGGGTGCAAAGCTAAGCCCGCGCGTTGGCCGTCTTCCTGCGGTCAGCGTTCAGCCTCCTCCGGCCCCGGCGGTACGCCGATATCGACCTTGGAACGCGACGGGTCCATCAACCACAACTGGGCGATGGCCGGATCCTCAAAGAACCCGATGTCGTAGGGCGCTCCCTCCGGTGTGGCGTTCACCATACGGTCCACGGCCAGGAGATTGAGGCCGTCCTTGCTGTTGACGATCGCGATGCGCTCCAACCCTGCGGCCAGCACAAGTGGTGTATACTCCTGCATGGTCCACACCTGATCGGTATAGAGGATCGGTCCTGCCTTTCGTCCGTCGCTCAACCAGAGTTTGAGATCCAGGTCCTTCACCACGTCGAGCAGGCGAAGCAGCAAGGCCCGGTATTCGGGACCCGCTACCGACCGTTTCCATGTGAGCCTGACCAAGCGCTGCGCTGGATGCACATCGATGGTGACATCGGGGTCGTCGTGGATGATGTCTATGGTCATAGCAGCTGATGTTGGTGATATGAAGGTACGTCCGGAGCCGGGCCATACCGCCAGCGCCTCTTACTTAGAGCTCCAACTCCACCGCCGGGTCCCAGAAGCGTTCCTGGAATTCCACCACCTGATCGTCCTTCACCTTCACTCCTTCTTTCTTCAGGAGATCCTCCATCGCGGTGGGCGATGCGAAATGGTGTTTTCCCGTGAGCATGCCGTTCCTGTTCACCACGCGATGTGCGGGCACTTTGGGCTTCACACTGTGTGCGTTGTTCATGCAATAACCCACGATGCGGCTGCTCCGTGCAGCGCCGAGGTATTTGGCAATAGCGCCGTAGCTGGTCACCCGACCCTTGGGGATCTGTCTGACCACGGCCATCACGTCGGCGAAGAAGTCGCGTTCCTGGACAGCGCCGTTGATGACTGTGCGTTTGGCCATGGGGTGAAAATACGTGGGTCCGGGCACCTGTACAGGTCGACCCAGTGGGTCGATGAAACAGTTGCGATTATCGAGATCGGTGTGTTCACCGCATCCCGAACCGAACATAGTGGATCGTGCGCCCTTCCTCCAACCACATGCTCTCGTAGTACGTGCGGATGTTGAGCACGTCCTGTTCCTCCGGTGATACCCTGTTCACCAGATCGGCGTAGACGTTCGCGCTTTGCTCGAAGACGGGCAGCTTGTGCTCGGCGATCATCTCCAAGGTGTATTCGTATAGATCCGGGCTATCGGTCTTCAGGTGTACCACACCGCCTGGCTTCAGCACCTCCTTGTAGCGGGCCAGGAACAACGGACTGGTCAAGCGTTTGCGGGGTTTGCCCAACTGCGGATCGCTGAAGGTGAGCCAGATCTCGTCCACCTCCTGCGGACCGAAGCACTTCAAAAGGTGATCCACATGGGTGCGCAGGAAGCCGACGTTGGACAGGCCTTCCTCCTTGGCGATACGCGCCCCACGCCACAGACGGGCTCCCTTGATATCCACGCCGAGATAGTTGCGACCGGGATTCAGCCGCGCAAGGCCCACGGTGTATTCCCCACCGCCACAGCCGAGTTCGAGCACCAATGGTGCATCCCGCTTGAAGAGCAGTTCGTTCCAGTGCCCGCGGTGAGGCAGACCCTCCTTCACCAATTGCGTGAACGAGGGCTGCACGACGTGCTCGAAGGTGAGGTTCTCAGCGAAGCGGGATATCTTGTTCTTGCCCATGGGCGGAGTTGATGTTCGTTGTTCGCGCTTCGTTGGTCGGTGCTCACCGATCATTCTCCGATCACCGGTCGAACAACGACCCTCGAACAACGATCTTCACCACAAGGGCCGCGAATTTAGGGTGAAGCCGATGTGAAGGAACACCAACGAGATCGCACTGGCTTAACGCTGGCTTGAAGCCACGCACCGCACCTTTGTCCCCAGATGTTCCACGGCGCACGCATCCTGGTGGCGCCCCTTGATTGGGGGCTGGGGCACAGCACGCGCTGCATCCCCATCATCCATCGCCTGTTGGAGCTGGGCGCTGTGCCCATCATCGGCGCAGATGGAGGCCCGTTGGCCCTACTGGGCGATGAATTCCCGGATCTGGAACAGGTGCGTATCCCAGGCGTCGACATCCGTTACGGCGCGGGCCGCAGTCAGCTCTGGAGCATGGCCCGCCAATTCCCTGCGATGGTGCAAAGCGTGCAACGGGAACGGACACAGTTCGACCGCATCCAGCAGGAGCTGCGCCTGAACGCGGTGATCAGCGATCAACGCTTCGGTATACGCAGTAGCGACCTACCCTGCGTGATCATCACCCACCAGGTGTTCCCTTTCACACCGATCGCCCAGAATGCGCTGCGGAAAGTGAACCTGCGGCATATCGCGCAATTCGACCGTTGTTGGATCATGGATGAGCCGGATGCCCCGGGGCTGGCTGGCGACCTTTCCCATGGCCCGACCATGCCGCCCAACGCCCGCTACATCGGCGTGCTCAGCCGCATGCGACAGGGCGGACCGGCCCCGACCGAACGCCATCGGGTCGTGGCCGTGATCAGCGGCCCGGAGCCTCAACGCACCTTGTTGGAGGACCTGCTCACCGAACAACTGCAACGCGTGCCTGGTGAACACCTGATGGTCCGTGGTCTTCCCAAGGTCCACGAGGTTCAACGGATCGGCAACATCACCAAGGTACCCCACCTGCAAGCCAGCGACCTGGCTGAGCGGCTCATGGCCTCCGAGCACATCGTATCGCGCAGCGGTTACACCACCTTGATGGACCTGGTGACGATCGGCCGCACAGCCTTGTTGATCCCCACCCCTGGGCAAGCTGAGCAGGTGTACCTGGGCAAGCTGCACGCACGGACCGGCAGGTTCGTGGTGCAACAACAGCAGGAGCTGGACCTGGGTGCCGCCCTGAACGCGCTTCAGAAGGTCCCCGTGGCGCCGGCCCATGAGGATCACGGCCTCCTGGATGCGGCGCTGAGCGATCTGGCAGGCATCTTGCGCTAAGGCCGGTCCGTTACCTTCGGCCAGTGATGAATCTACACCATCTGTTCCTTTCCGCCACCGTGATCGTGGCCGTTGGACCTGTCGCTGCGCAACAAGCAGGCAACTCCAAGGAACTCGATGTACACTTACGTTCGTTGGAGGAACAACTCCTCCAATTGGAACAACGCAAGCTTGCCCATGTGGAGCGTATGGATTCCACGAAGCTGGCCATCATCCGAAGGGACCTGCGCAGCACGGGGTTACCGAAGCTGGAAGCGGGCGAGGTCGTCATCGAGCATCCGGGGCATATGCTGGTCTATGACGAGAAGCACGAACAGGCGAAGTGGGTGGCGCACATCGCAGCGCCCGATCTGATCACGGGGAACCTGGCCCGGATCGATACCTTCCTTCCGGATCCCTTGGTGAGCACCGGGACCGCGGTGACCGCGGATTACTGGTTCAGCGGATATGACAGGGGCCACCTGGTACCCAGTGCCGACATGCGGTGGAACATGAAGGCGTTGGAGGCCACCTACCTCTACAGCAACATCAGTCCACAACTTCCTGAACTGAACCGGGAGTCCTGGGCCGATCTGGAGGATTGGGTGCGGCGTTATGTGAACTACAGCAAGCGCCGGCTCTACGTGGTCACAGGACCGGTATTGCGCGAGGGACTTCCCACGATGAAGAACGATGGCAGGCAAAACGAAGTGAGCATCCCGGA
>JADKCV010000002.1 GCA_016718655.1 Flavobacteriales bacterium
TGCCCTTCGGCCATGTGTTGGTGACCACTGAACTGGGGGAGATGTTGAAGGGGTTGGTCGGTTAGGCTCAGCGCACGGTTGTTGGTTGTCCGTTGTACGTGCACCTGGCTGGTTCGACAGCTTCACAACGGTAGCCTGACAACCCTCCTCCGACAACCAACAACCATCATCCTACCCCCACGAAAAAAGGGCCACCCTTCCGGATGACCCTTCCTCAAGTTCGGGTTGCAGCCTACTTGTGCGAAGGCTCGTCGCTCGTAGTGAGCTTATGACGGCCTTGCTTGCGACGGCTGGCGAGTACGCCACGACCGGCCACACTGCTCATCCGCTTGCGGAAACCGTGCTTGTTGGTGCGCTTGCGCTTGCTGGGCTGGTACGTACGTTTCATGGCCTCTGGTCTTTCGTAAGGGACGGCAAAAGTAGAGGTTTATTTGGATCGGGCAACATCCCTTCACCGCGGGGCGAATCGCAGGCGGTCCAGGCCGAAGGCTGATACCTGTCCTTGCTCGAGTTCCACGATCAGTCGCCCCCGCTCATCCACATCCATCGGCCTGATCATCAACGGATTATCATCCAACGTGGCAGCGGCCCATCGGCCCCTGGACCACAGACGGTCGGTATAGGAAGTGGACCAACCGGTGTCGCCCCCCTCCCATCGTTGCCACCGTTCCTCGAACCGCTGGCACAGGTCCTGAAGGACCGCGTTGCGGTCATGGACGAGGCCGGTGGAGAGGCTCAGGCTCGTGGCGCCAAGGTCGGCTTCCAGGTCGGTGCTGTTCACATTGAGTCCGATGCCGATGATGGACCAATTGATCCGTTCGCCAGCCAGTTCGTTCTGGATGAGGATGCCCGCGACCTTGGCCCGCTCGATGAGGATGTCGTTGGGCCATTTGATACGCACATCGCCGGACACCCTGTCTCGCACCACATCGTGCACTGCCAACGCAGCGAGCTTGCTGAGGAGGAACTGATCCTCGGCGCGCAAACCCGTTGGCCGTACCACCAAGCTGAAGGTGAGGTCGAGACCCGCCGAGGAGCGCCAGGAGCGGCCACGTTGACCTCGTCCTGCCGTCTGCTCATGGGCCAGAATGACAGCACCATGTCGCAACTTCGACAGGGACAGCAGTTCGGCTGCATGTTTGTTGGTGCTGTCCACACGGTCCAGTTCCACCAGCTGCTGGCCCATGATCGCAGTCCGCAAGGAGAACACTGGTTCCATGTGGTCGCTGTGCTGGGGAGGGAACTTCGTACCTTTGAACGGACCAAGATAGACCGGATGAAGAACGCACAGGGCGCGAACGCTGCCCGATTGGTGGACGCCATCGTAAAAGGCATCCAAGAAGTGAAGGGCAAGGACATCGTGCACCTGGACATGCGAGGCGTGCCGAACAGTGTGTGTGAGCATTTCGTTATCTGCCACGGTGACAGTACCACTCAGGTGGATGCCATCTACGGATCGGTGGAGAAGATGGTACGGGAACAGATCGCTGAGAAACCCTGGCATACCGAAGGCCAGAGCAACCGGGAGTGGATCCTGATGGACTATGTGAACGTGGTGGTCCACATCTTCCTGCGTGACAAGCGCGGGTTCTATGCATTGGAGGACCTGTGGGGCGACGCCGCCCGCAAGGCCTATGACAACGTGGCGTGAACGGAGGACCGAGGAACAACAACGTGGAGAATAACGAGAAGCGCACGGAGAACGGAGGGAAAGGACCCAAGAAGTCCTTCAACTTCTATTGGATCTACGGCATCATCATCCTGGTGATCCTGTCGATCAACCTCTTCCAGTACAGTGGGGGCATGGCCAAGATCCAGCCCACCGAGTACCAGAAGATGCTGGATGCCGGTGATGTGGACAAGATCGTGGTGGTGAACGACCAATTGGTGAAGGTCTTCATCAAGAAGGAGGCCTTGGGACGCTCGCCGCACAAGGAGCGGATCAAGGGTTCGCCGATATCGGGTCCGAACACCTTGGGACCGCACTACGCCTTCAACATGGGCAACTCCGACGTGATGCGCGACCGCATTGTGCAGGGGGCCGAATCCAAAGGCGTGCCTTACGAATATGAAGTGCAGGACAGTCGCGGTTGGGACATCCTCTATTGGGTGGTGTTCTTCGGTGCGATGATCGCCATCTGGATGTTCGTGATGCGTCGCTTGGGCGGCGGTGGCGGACCCGGTGGCCAGATCTTCAACATCGGCAAGAGCCGCGCCCAGGTCTTCGAGGGTGGGAAGAGCACCAATGTCATGTTCAACGATGTGGCCGGTCTGGACGAGGCCAAGGAGGAGCTGCAGGAGATCGTGGACTTCCTGAAGACGCCGAAACGCTACACCGACCTGGGGGCCAAGATCCCGAAAGGCGCTCTATTGGTCGGCCCTCCGGGTACCGGTAAGACCCTGCTGGCCAAGGCCATCGCCGGCGAGGCCAACGTGCCCTTCTTCAGCCTCAGCGGTTCCGATTTCGTGGAGATGTTCGTGGGCGTGGGCGCCAGCCGCGTGCGTGACCTGTTCAAGCAGGCCAAGGAGAAGGCTCCGGCGATCATCTTCATCGATGAGATCGATGCCATCGGACGCGCCCGTGGGCGCAGCGTGAGCATGGGAGCGAACGACGAACGCGAGAACACGCTCAACCAGTTGCTCACGGAGATGGACGGATTCGGCACCAACAGCGGGGTGATCCTCATCGGAGCGACCAACCGCGCCGATGTCCTCGACCGTGCCTTGATGCGTCCGGGACGGTTCGACCGCCAGATCTTCGTGGACATGCCCGACCTCAACGGGCGTATGGCGATCTTCAAGGTGCACCTCAAGCCGTTGAAGCTGGATACCAGTTCCGTGGATGTGGAGTTCCTGGCCAAACAGACACCGGGCTTCAGCGGAGCCGATATCGCGAACATCTGCAACGAGGCCGCGTTGATCGCAGCCCGTAAGAAGAAGACATCGGTGGCCAAACAGGACTTCCTCGACGCCGTGGACCGCGTGATCGGCGGATTGGAGAAGAAGAACAAGATCATCACCACCGACGAGAAGAAGGCCATCGCCTATCACGAGGCCGGACACGCCACGGTGAGCTGGTTGGTGGAACATGCTTCACCCTTGGTGAAGGTGACCATCGTTCCCCGGGGCCAATCACTGGGTGCCGCATGGTACCTGCCCGAGGAGCGCCATCTGACCACTGCCGAACAGATGCTGGACGAGATCTGTGCCGCCTTGGGTGGACGCGCCGCCGAGGACGTCATGTATGGCAAGGTGAGCACGGGTGCGCTGAGCGATCTGGAAAAGGTGACCAAGCAGGCCTATGCGATGGTGACCATGTACGGATTGAACGCGCGCATCGGTAACATCAGCTACTACGACAGCACCGGTCAGAGCGAGTACACCTTCGGCAAGCCTTACAGCGAGACCACGGCGCAGACCATCGATGAGGAGGTGAGCAAGATCGTGGAAGGCCAATACGTACGTGCCAAGAGGATCCTCACCGAGAACAAGGACAAGCTGACGGCTCTGGCCACCAAGTTGCTCGAGGTGGAGGTGATCTTCAAAGAGGACCTCGAGAAGATCTTCGGCGATCGCCCCTTCATCCGTCCGGAGCAGGCCAAGAGCAATGGGCACGCAGCTCATGTGCCAGAGACCGTGATCGAAGCTCCTGCACCGCCAGCTCCGGAGGTGGGACCGGTGACCAACTGACCGCGTTTCCATGGGTGACTGGGCCTTGGTCGTCAGCACCCCATCGCGATCCGAAGCCGAGCTCATCCGCGGGCGATTGGAGGAACACGACATCCGGTCCGTGATCATGGACCTGCGTTCCAGCGCCTATCCCACCTTCGGTGAAGTGGGCGTGTATGTGGAGCGCGAGGATGTGCTGAGAGCCCTTTACCTTGTGCGCCAAGCGGAAGGACCATGAACGAGTTGATCACCCGGGCCATCACCGGGGCCGTATACGTGGCGCTCACCTTGGGCGCTGCCTTCTCGGGGCCCTTCACCACCTTCCTGCTCTTCCTTCCGGTGTGCGGAATGGCCGCCTACGAACTGCATCAATTGTACTGGAGCGACGAGCATGCTCCCCCACCCTTCTGGAGTGTGCTCGTGGCCATGGTCACGATGGTGGTCATCAGCATGAGCGCGTTCCAACCCCGGTTCATCTGGGGCTATGCCGTCGCGTTCATCTTCCTGCTTGTGATCGTCAGTATCACTTGGATGCTGCTCAGCGGTTCCAAGGACCCGGCCAAGGAATTGGCTGGCATCCTGCTGATCGTCGGGCTCATCGCCGTTCCTTTCGGCCTCATCCCACTGCTCTTCGGCACGGATCCTTGGGCCTTCATGGGCTTCATGATCCTGCTCTGGGCGAATGACACCGGGGCGTACCTGGTGGGTCGCCTCATCGGCCGTATCAAATTGCTTCCATCGGTATCGCCCAAGAAGACCGTGGAAGGGTTGTTGGGTGGAATTGCCATCACCCTTGGTGTGGCATACCTCCTGAGCCGCTACCACGCGTTCCTCAGCTTGGACGAGTGGCTCACCTACGCGGCGATCGTGGCACTTACCGCGACGCTGGGTGACCTGCTCGAATCCGCCTTCAAGCGTGCCCGGGGAGTGAAGGACTCCGGTTCCATTCTGCCCGGCCACGGCGGTATCCTGGACCGGTTCGATGGGTTCTTCCTGGCGATCCCGGCCGTGATGCTGTACCTGAAGTTGGTGGCTTGAGCCAACCATGGGCGGTTATCTTTGGCCGCCAGAACCACCCCTTGGACCATGCGGTTGCACCGCGAAGGAACGCCCACCTTGTTGCTCAGTACGGCAGTACTCTGTTTCGCACTGTTCGCGATCTGGAACCGGCCCTGGCTGCCCCTCTGGTCATCGGTCCTGATCACCGTGGCCTTGTGCGCGGTGTTCGCCATCATCATCTGGTTCTTCCGTGTCCCGACACGCCGGGCCACCGCCGGCGAACACGAGGTGCTCTCGCCGTGTGATGGCAAGGTGGTGGTGATCGAGGAAGTGCATGAGCCGGAATACTTCAAGGACAAGCGCCTACAGGTCTCCATCTTCATGAGCCCGCTGAACGTGCATATCAATTACCACCCGATCAGCGGAACCACCACGTATTACAAGTATCACCCCGGCAAATACCTGGTGGCGTGGCACCCCAAGAGCAGCACGGAGAACGAACGCAGTACGGTGGTGGTGGAACATCCTGTGCACGGCGAAGTGCTCTTCCGCCAGATCGCAGGGGCCTTGGCACGCCGAATCTGCACCTACAGCCACGAAGGCTCGGCGGCCAAGCAGGGCGAGGAATTCGGCTTCATCAAGTTCGGTTCTCGCGTGGACGTGTTCCTGCCATTGGATGCACAGGTGAACGTTGCCATCGGGCAACTCGTACGAGGGTCGGCCACTGTGATCGCCCAGTTCAACCGTTGACGACATGTCCCGCGTAAAGACCTTCCTCCTTCTCATCATCGCCCTGCTGGCCATCGGCTTGGTGGCGTCCCGCTTCCTGGGTGTCGCAACGGGTCCTGTGGCGCCAACACCGCCACCTGGACCACGGCCCTTTGCCGGTCTGCCCATCCGCTTCGACGGGCATTACCGCGAGCAGCGCAATGAAGCCGTTTACCTGATGCGGTTCTTCCCGGAAGGCCGTATCGTGATGATCAATGGAACGACCGAGGTGGATTCCACCCTGCCCGGCTTCTTGATCCGTGAGACCAAGGGGAACCCTGCTATCGGACTCTACAATGTGGTACCCCGCGTCACAGGCGATAGCATCCACTTTACGACGTATCCCGAAAAGGGGGAGATCGATTATGCCGGTGCGGCGGTGGACAGCGTATCGGTGCGTTTCAAGAGGTATAGCCACATCACCGGTGCGCGGCAGCTGATGGAGTACGAGTTCCGCGCCGATACGCCAGCCTCAGAGCAGTAGCGGCCGTAGCTCGTCCAAATGCGTGACCCGATGCGTTGCGGCGGGATCGGGATCGGTCTCCGCAGCGAAGTGTACGTGGTCCCACCCTGCTTCCCGCGCCCCGCGCATATCCGTTTCGCGGTCATCCCCGATCATCAGGCTCTCCTCCGCAACGGCACCTGCAAGCTCCAACGCACGCCGGAAGATGCGTGGATCGGGCTTTCCGGCACCGGCTTGTTCACTGCTCAGCACCACATCGAAATGCCCGTGTATCCCGCTCGCCAGCAACTTCACCTGCTGCACGCTGTGGAATCCGTTGGTGATGATGTGCAGCGCGTAGGTCCGGGAGAGGTCCTCCAGCAAAGCCTTGGCCCCCGCGAACAGCGCTGACTTCCTGGGACACTGGTCCAGATAAGCCTCGCCCATGCGTTCGGCCAGCCCATCGTTCCGCACGCCGAACTGTAACAGTGTGTTGCGGAAGCGAAGCACGCGCAGTACCTCTTTGTTCAACTCGCCGGCCTCATAGCGTCGCCAGAGTCCCTTGTTCACGTCCTCGTAGGCGGCGATCAATTCCTCCACATCCTCCACTCCATGGCCGGACAAATCCAATTCCACATGAAGTTCGCGCAGTGTTTCGCGTGAGTTGACCCGAAAGTCCCACAAGGTGTGGTCCAGGTCGAAGAACAGGTGTTTATATCGCTTCACCGCAGGAAGGCCCATGCCAGGGAAAGAACGCCGGACCAGACCAGCACCGATGCCAGTAACGTAGGCAACGTACGTCGTTCATGCCGGAAGTATTTCGCGGCGAGCAGTGCCGTCACAGGTATGGATAGGATGGGTGGCGCCAAGGCGGCCAGACCGCGGACCCCATAGAGGTGCTTGATACGGACGATCCAACGGTTGGTACGGGTGAATATGGGCTTGGGCGCAAGGCCGCGTGCGATGCGCTCCGTTGAACGCCGAACGTACCTGATACGGAACCATTCCAGTACCTGCGTACCGGTTAGGTAGAACAGGACCATCCCCGAAAGACCGCCAAGCGCCGTTAGCAGGATCGTGAGTCCGATACCGTGCCCAAGGCTGTACGAAAGCAGCCCGGCGAACAGGAACTTCACCATCGCGGTGAGCACCACGGACAAGGCGCCCAGGAGGTCCATGTGTTCAGAGCTTACGCCCGTAGGCCAGATCGCCCGCATCACCCAGTCCGGGAACGATATAGGCTTGTGCGGTCATCTCCTCATCGATGGCACCGATCCAGAAGCGCGTATCCGGCGGCAGGTGGCGCTTGGCATATTCCAAGCCCTCACTGCTGGCGATGGCGGAGACGACATGCAGAGCCCGCGGCTTCCCCAAACGGAGCAAGGCACGGTATACCAGCACCATGCTCTGGCCGGTGGCCAACATGGGATCGCAGAGCACCAGGATGCGGTCCTCCAAGGAAGGGCTGGAGAGGTACTCCACCTCGATATCGAACGCGTCCTCGCCCTTGCGGTGCTTGCGGTAGGCGCTGATGAAGGCGTTGTCCGCGCGATCGAAATAGTTGAGCATGCCCTGGTGCAAGGGTAAACCCGCACGCAGGATGGTCGCAAGAACGGGCTGCTCCATGATGTGCTTGGCCTGGGCCACCCCCAATGGCGTGGTCACCTCGTGGTCCTCGAAGGGCAGGGTGCGGCTCAGTTCATAGGCCAATACCTCTCCCACACGTTCCAGGTTCCGACGGAACCGCATGGGGTCCTTCTGCACCGCAACATCACGCAACTCGGCGATGAAGTGGTCCGCCACACTCGGCCTGCTCACCAGCTCAAATACCATCCGTTCGTTGTTTGTACCACCGCAACGGTGGTGGTAGTCGGTTCCTGATCAGGTGTAAATATACCGATGCGCGAGCGCCGAACCCGGCATTGAATCGTTGCACCGATGGAGTGTTGCTTCCTGCCAGGTCGAGCAACGCGCTTCCACCCGCACCCCGGCTCAGGTATTCGTCGATGATCAGGAACATCGGCGACCGTTCCTGTGCCCGCTCGTCCACGGCGGACTTCAGGAAGATGGACCGCCCTTCCCATTCCACGAAGACGGCCGCTGCCAACAACTCCCCTCCTTCCATCATGCCGAGAACCCGCCCTTGTCCGTGTGCGATGAGCATGCGGATCAACGCGCGTAACGACATCAGGTCCTTGGGCTTCGTTGGGCCGAAACGGACCGCGGTCGTGCGTGCGAAAAGGTCCATGAAGGCATCGGGCCCGATGTGGTCGGTCAGGTCCTTCCGGAAATGCTCCACCTTGCGCAGGTTGCGCCGATGGCCTTGGGAATAGGCCGCACGCTGCAGGGCCATGTCCGACAGCACGGGGATCTCCTGCTGAGTGCTGTGCGTCACCCGATCGAAGCGGATGTCCTGCATCGCCACGTTCACGTGGACATCCCAGTAACGGAAACGAGCCGGTACCGCATCGATGAAGCGTTGACCGAGCGCATCGTCGTACTGTGGAGCGAAGACGCCCAGCTGCTGCACCCCATAGGGTTGGAAGAGGTAATGGACTCCCCAGCGCGAGCGCCACGGCAACGGCATGATCCCCCCGCTCCCCTCATCGATGAGCGCCTCCCAGCCGGGCGCCACGATGTCGAGCACGGCGCTACAGGCATACCACATGCGGTTGTTCGATCGCAGCAACAAGGTGTCCCAATGGGCCTTATCGATGGCGGTATGGACCAGGTGGTGGATCATGGTCGTGCCGCACGTATGGTCTGTTCCAACACCGCCCACCAACCGCGCCACGACCCGCTATCGCTGAGGAACCGATCGTGCCACGTGGTGACCAACGTGCCTCCCACCCCGCGTACCTCGTCGATCACCGGACCGAGGTGTGCCATGGCCTGTGGAGCGGGAACGGCCATTCGATCGTGCAAGGCGCTGTCCATGGTCGCGAAGGGCCAAAGCATCAATGCCGTGGGACGATCATCATTCAAGTCGTAGAACGGGAACGGTGTGCAGGTGCCCGCGCGAAAGCCCAAGCGGTCGGCGAAACCCAGGGTATGATCCTCGGTGAAGCCCGCATCCTTCAATTCCATCAGGGTGCCTGGCAGTTCCCAGCGGAGGAAATGCTGTCGGTTCGTGGTCACCACCGATCCAACGATGGTCTCCAAGCGCTGGCGGTCCTCGCGGGCCACACGGCCATCCGTGCTACTGGCATAGGAAGGATGCAACCCCACCTCGGCCCCCGTATGCAATGCTCGAGCCGCATCGCGGAACCGCGGATGCAGGTGGTCACAGGCATGATCATAGGTGCCTCCGCCGCGCATCAACAGGAAGGCGATCACGCGATCCACTTCAGGCCTTTCACGCAATGCTATGATGCGTTCATAGCGGTCGAAGGGATCGGGGGTGAGACCCATGATCACCCTCATGCGCTCGGCAACTGCTCTCCAGCGGCCCAGGAGCAGGTCACGCGAAGCAGCCGCGACTTGGCGTACCAAAGGCCTGCCGAGGTAATTCAACCCATTGTCCACGTCCACCGTGATCACGTGACGCAAGTGGCGCTGCGCGGGCGGTAACGCGGGATACATGGCACGCAGACGATCCGCCAGTCGCAGGGCCCAACGGTCCACCACCGCCAACTGCGACAGTTGATGTCGGACCACGTAGAGTGCACTCGGCAACACCCGACCATGGGCATCGCGCTCCTTCGCCCCTTGCTCATCCACCAAGGAGAGGAGCAGGAACGCATCGGCGAAGGGATCATGGCCGGTGCCGACCGGATGGATCACCGGCAGACCATCCACCAAGGTGGGATCGGGCCAGGTCATCCCCGGGCGAACCTCGGCCAGGTCGAAGGCCGGGGCGACGATGAGGGCCATGCCCGACACCTTCGGAAGGACCATACCACAGCTTCGGACCACTGTGCGCATGGTACTGGGCCGCGTCCCGAGTGAAACGCACGGACCAGCCCATCATCCGTTCCAACAGGTGTTGGACGATGTAGCGCTGACGCGGTCCGGGGTTATCGAGATGGACGAGAAGCATGTTCCTGCAGTGCGCGATGTGAGCGGCTTGGACCTTCGCGTCGCATCAACTTACGCGCTTGGTCACGCAGCCAACGCTCCCACGTGAAGTCATGGATGAGACCGCCGCCCGTGCTGCGGATGTCCTTTTCCAAAAGCTTATGCAACGCGGGAACATCCACCACCGTGGCACGCACGGATCCCAGCATTGACGTTGTCATCGCACCCTTACGGCTCAGCACCTGTTCCAAACGGCGGGTGCTGTTCATGTGCCCTGCGCACTTGCCGTACAAGCGATAGGTGCACCACGCGGACCGACCGCTACCATCGGTGTAATGCAACGGTACATCGCGCCACCGGCGATAGGGGACCTGTTCCACTTCCTCCACATGGTGGATGTAGGTGAGCGCATAGGTGACATCGATATCCAACGCCAGGATGCGCGCGGCATGACGCCGCATGAACGCGAACGGGGATCCGGGTCCGAAGCTGCTGATCTCCTTCGACCCGACGAGCTCTTCCGTTCCTGCACCGGCGACGGCACAGGAATGTAGCGGATGGGGCGTGCGTTGGAATGCGGGATGTGCCCGGGCCGCCTCCCCCAGTGCCCCTGTGATGGTGGGCGAGGATCGGCTGTCATAGGACTCACCCGGCAGCAGGTCATGGTTGAACGTGGGCACCAGAACGGTCCCCGAAGGACCGACCGCTGACACGAATGCATCGAGCAACGCCTTGGCCCCTTCTGTTGAACCGGCCCTGCGCAAGGCCCAAGAGAGCCGTGTGAGATCCGCCACCACCATCAACACCTCGCCCTGTTGCACACCGAGGAGACCTGGCCAAGCGGCTATCGGTGGGGTCGCGGTCATGCCGGTCGGCGGAAGCGGAAGAGTTCCGGACGATAGCCCAGCGAACGGACGAAGCGCTGCGACAACAGGTTCTCATGTACCACTTCGCACTCGGTGGCCTTCACCCCTTTCCGATCGAACCAATCGTGCAAGGCCGTGGTGAGCGCTTGGGCCACTCCGCTACGGCGCTGGTCGGGGACCACGTAGAGGTGGGTCCAATGGCCAAGCAGCGCGCCTCCGAGGTAGTCCGGCGCCAGCTTCACCACGCCATAGGTGAAGCCCACGACCACCCCATCCTGCTCGGCGAGCACCAAGCGCCCGAAACGCTCAACCCCTCGCCGGACACCTTCGGTCCAGATCCGTGCACCATCAGGGGCGAGTGTCGCGTGCATCCCATGGCCGCTCATGGAGGAATGAAGATCATCGAACAAGGGAGGCACTTGGTCCAGCAAGGGGTCCTGGCCGTCGGTCACGATGTGGATGCGCGCCTTGCTCATGCCTGACGGGCGAATAGTTCCACCACACCACCCAAGGTCGTTCCCCCGGGTCGGTCCATCGCCGCGATCAGGTCCACTTCCTTGCCCGTGCGCTTCTCCAGGTCGACCACAAGGTCCACGAAGCCCAAGGAATCCAGCAGACCGGAACGCAAGAGATCGAGGTCATCGGTGAGCTCGCTCGTGCTCATGCCCAAGCGCGCTGCACGCTGCGCGATCAGGGACAGGACAGTATCGCGGAGGTGCGGATCAGCCATGGTTCGCCAGTTCCTTCAGTGCCCGCTTATCCACCTTGCCATTGGAATTCAACGGGAAGTGCCCCAGGATAAGGATCGCTTCAGGAAGCATGTAGGGAGGCAACTGTTCCTTCAACGCACGCATCAGTGCGACCGTATCACCGGGTACGTCGATAAAGGTAACCAGACGCACGCCGCCCGTCCCTTCCACGGCCACGGTCACCGTCCGGCCAGCACCCAAGTGCATACCCACTACCCGGTCCACCTCCGACGGCTCCACGCGATGCCCCTGCACCTTCACCTGATCATCCATACGACCCAGGAAATGGAAGCAGCCTTCGTCATCCTGGCGCACACGATCGCCCGTGGCATACCAGCGTGTACCCCTGGGATCCGTTCGGAACACCGCATCAGTGGCCTCCTGTCGTTGCACGTACCCCAGCGCTACTTGCGGCCCGCCCAGCCACAGTTCACCGGTGCGGACATCCTCTTCCGGTTCCACGCGGACCAAGGCTCCCGGGAACGGCTTGCCCAAGGGAACGGTCCCCATTGTACCGAACGGCGTTCGCACCGGATGTTCGAGAATGGCTATCGTGGCTTCCGTTGGGCCGTACAGGTTGGTGATGCTACCGTTCGGTGCAGCAACAGCCCAGGCGGACGCATAGGCCCAGGGCAGCGCTTCACCGCAGAAGAAGCTCAAGCGTAACAACGGGAAACTCCCGGGTTCCAGCGCACGCATACGCTGCATCAACCCGATGACCGAGGGTACCGAGAACCAGACGGTGATACGCTCGTCCTTCAGGTAAGATGCCAATCGCAAGGCGTGCCCCTCATCCGGAACACTCAAGCATGCGCCCTTACCCCAGCACACGAAAAGGTCGTGTACGCTGAGGTCGAATCCCAGACCGAAGAGCTGGGTGCAGCGGTCCTCGGGACGGATATCCCAGGCCTGCAATGCGTGACGCAGGTAGGCCGCGACATTGGCACGCGTGACCTGCACCCCTTTCGGCCCTCCGGTGCTGCCCGATGTGAACATCACATACGCTTCGGCACCTGGACGACGCACCCGGGAGCAATGCGGCATGGGGACATACAGCGGAAGGGTCGTGTGTCCACGCAAGCGATGGTGTTCCGTGGAAGGTGCGATGATGCCTTGCACCTCGGCTTGTTCCATCGCTTGGCGCCAGCGTTCCTCCGGATGGTCCGGGTGGAGTGGTACGTAGGCGCGTCCACTGCGCAACACGCCCAGTATTCCCGCATAGGAGATCGCATCCCTGACACCCAGGACGGCCACACGGCAACCGGTGGGCAACGTGTCGGAACACCATTGGGCCACGGCATCCGCTTCCCGGTCCAGCTCCGCGTAGGTCAGGGAACGACCAGCCACGCGCAAGGCCTCACGCCCGCTGTAGGTGGCCACGGAGCGGTCGAGGACCGTGACGGGATCGTACCAGGTGGGATCGTTCACGTTCAAAAGCGGGGCAGTATGCCCTCCCTGCAAAGCAACGCATCGGCCAGGTACTTCTGCGCCCAATTGGGGTAGGCGAACTTCTCATAGCGACCCCAAAGCGGGAAGGAACCCGTCACCCCCCCTTGCGCGGCGGAAGGCCCTGACGAAGAAGTGTGCTGTACCTGCTTCAACAGGTCCACCATGCGTTTGGCAGCGCTGTCGTAATCCGGTTCATGCGTAATGGCTTGGAGTCGCGACCAGACGATGGCCAACTGCGCACAACCCGTGGTGATGGTCGATTCGGAACCCCGCCACCGGGCATCATAGCGGCCATTCAAAGTCCCGTGCTCCAGGAAACGATCCCGCAATACCAATGCAGCTCGCTCGGCCGCCTTCAAGTAGCGATCGTCCTGCGTGAAGCCATGGCACTCCAGCAGACCATCCAAGGTATAGGCAATGGTATGCGTGATCGGCCGGTCGTTGTGCTTGATGGTGTTGTCCGCATCGGCGAACCAACCATTGGATGCCTGACGCCCTAGGACCCATTCCAGGTTCAACCGAGCAGCCTCTCGGTACACCGAAGTACCCGTGAGGGCATGCAGGTGGAGCAATGGTGCGTCCACATAGCTGTCGTAAACACGCGATGAACCGAGAAAGTTGTGGATGCGCCCAGGAACCATCGCGCTCTTGTACACGCACCATCCAATCGCCTGCGCGCACCGCGGCGTCCAGGTAAGCGCGATGACCACTGAATGCATGGGCGGCCAGCATGCCCCGTAGCACTTGTGCCGTATTGAACACGACCGATGCCCGTTCCTCACCCACCCGGCCGCCTTGCCAACCCCCATCGGCACGCTGAATGGACAGCAACCAATCCGCGGCCTGCAAGGCCCGGTGCCGCAATGTTGGCAAGTCCAGCACCTCAGCTGCCGCAAGGAAAGTGGGGATGATATACCCGGTGGTCTCGGGATAGGAAGGTCCGTGGCCATGGACCAGATGATAGCTCCCGAACCCGGCATCGGTGCCGTGATCCTGACAACGGCACAGGTGGTCGATGACCGCACGCAGTGCCAAGCGATCCGCTAACTGTGCAGGGCCCGATACGTCGTGTTGGGCCAGAAGCACGGAACGCACCTCGGCGGCAGAAAGTGCATGCGCGAAATAGCGCGCGTAGTCGATGGCAGAGCGTATCACCGGTAGCTCAACAAGTGTTCACAGATCGCCTCCGCCGCATGTCCATCTCCGAACAACGCGATCCCGTCAGGCATACCATCGATCAGGAAGTGTTCGACCGCATGCTTGATCCGATCCGGGTCGGTATCCGTAAGTACCGCATGCCCCCCCTGCACGAGTTCGACCCATTCTGTGGTTGGCCTCAGGATCACACAAGGGCGTCGGAAGAAGTAGGCTTCCTTCTGCACTCCCCCACTATCCGTCAGGATCACGCGAGCACTACGCTCCAAGGCGATCATGTCCAAGAAGCCCACTGGAGGAAGCATGTGGATCCCTTCAGTATGCAGCATCACCTGAAGCAACTCCTCGGGCAGCGATGCCTTCATCATTTTGAGCGCGCGCGGATGCACCGGCCAAACCAAGGCGATACCATGCCGCGCGTGAATGTCCAAGAAGGTCCTAACGAGTACCTCCAATCGATGAGGGTCATCCGTATTGTGATATCGCGGTGGACCGTCACCAACAGATAGGAGCCGCGGTGAAGGCCCAGGTCGCTCAACAGCGTGGACCGGACCGTTGCGAGTTCGGCGAAATGGAGGCTGTTGTCGTACATCACATCACCACACGCGATCACGTGTGGACCATTGATATCCGGAGCACGGTCCCGGTCGATGGAGAATCCTTCACGTGCGAGGTTGGATACAGCGGTGTCCGTAGGGCAGAACAACCAAGTACTACAGTGGTCGGTAAGGATGCGATTCACCTCTTCAGGCATGCGCTTATCGAAGGAACGTAGACCGGCCTCCACATGCGCGACGGGAATGTGCAGTTTCGCAGCTGCCAACGCAGCAGCGACCGTACTATTCGTATCACCGTAAACCAATACCACATCATACGTGTTCCGCAACAACTCCTGTTCGATACCCATCATCATGCGGGCCGTCGTGTCGCCATGTTTGCCGCTACCCACGTCCAGCATCACACTGGGACGAGGTATGCCCAATTCATCCAGGAAGACCTGGCTCATATCGGCATCATAGTGTTGGCCGGTGTGCAGTAGGGTCTCCTCGATACGCTCTGAAAAACCATTCCGTATCGCTCGACCAAGCGCTGCGGCTTTGATGATCTGGGGGCGCGCGCCAATGACTGTAAGGATACGGAGCGGTGCAGCCATGGTCAGTGTAGCATGCCGTTATCGGCAAAACTGTAGTAGCCTTGGTCCGTGATGATGAGGTGGTCCTGTACCAGGATATCCAACAGGCGCCCACCATCCACCAGTTTGCGTGTCAGTCGGACATCCTCTTCGCTAGGTCGTAGCTGACCACTTGGATGGTTATGACAGAGTATGATGGATGATGCTCTGCGGTCAAGGGCTTCCTTGAAGATGACCTTTGGGTCGGCCACCGTTCCGTGCAAGCCACCTCTGCTGACATGGCATCGGTCGAGCAAGCGATTGCCACGATCGAGTGTGATGATCCAGAACTCCTCATGCGAAAGATCGGCGAAAAGGTGTCGGACCAGATCATGGGCAGATACGCTGGAAGTGACCGATGGTCGCTCTTGGGGTTCCGCATCCTTACGTCGGCGGCCCAGTTCCAACGCGGCCACTATGGCGATGGCCTTGGCTTCGCCCATGCCTTTGAACCGCGTGAGATCGCCGAGGCTCAACCGGCCCAGCTTGTGCAGGTCGTCACCCGCGCGCTGAAGGATCTCCCTGGAAAGGTCCAATGCACTACTTGAGGTGCTACCCGAGCGGATCAGGATCGCCAGCAACTCGGCGTTCGAAAGGGCTCCAGCACCCAGACGCATGAGCTTCTCACGTGGGCGGTCGTCCTCGGACCACTCACGTATGCTCCGCTTGGTCGATTCGTCCAACGTCGCATCGATGGAAGGATGGGCATCAGGCCGTTGCATGGGGTGCCAAAAAGAACAGGTCCCCGAGAGGACCTGTCCAAGTTAGTACGAAGTATGGTTCACTTCAGACCGTTGACGTGCAACTTCACGGAGGACTTGAGGTTCGCCGCCTTGTTCTTATGGATGATGTTGCGCTTGGCCAACTTGTCGAGCATGGAACTCACCTCAGGCAACAGCTTCTCGGCCTCCTTCTTATCGGTGGTGGCACGCAGGGCACGGACCGCGTTACGCGTGGTCTTGTGCTGGTAGCGGTTACGATCATTGCGGGTCTCGGTCTGGCGGACGCGCTTCAGGGCTGACTTGTGGTTGGCCATGTCTTCTGGTGTTCCTTCCCCCGAAAGGGACGGCAAATATAGAACTCTTTCCTGTTCGAAGGGCAAGCTGATGAAAAATGGGCATCTCCAACGACACCCCACAGGTCTTTGGCTAGCATCAGTAGGCCTTCTCGTCCTTTCCGAACATGTTGGTCACGGTCTTCACCACGATCCGCAGGTCGAGCATGAACGACCAGTTCTCGAGGTACCACACATCGAGCTCGACGCGCTTTTCCATGAGTTCGGGGGTCTGGGTCTCGCCACGGAGGCCATTGACCTGGGCCCACCCGGTGATACCAGGGCGCACGAAGTGACGCACCATGTACTTGTCGATGATGTCCCGATATTGGTCGTTCAGCCGGAGCGGGTGCGGTCGTGGGCCAACGATACTCATATGGCCGAACAGCACATTGAAGAACTGGGGCATCTCATCCAGGTTACTCTTCCGCAAGAAGGCGCCCACCTTGGTCACACGAGGGTCGTTCTTGGTAGCCTGTTTACTATCCGCCTCCTTGTTCATCCGCATGCTGCGGAATTTCCAACACACGAACTGCTCGTTATCCTTACCCAGACGCATCTGTTTGAAGAACACCGGGCCTCGACTGGACAGCTTCACCAAAAAGGCCAGGATCGGGAACAGCCATGTGAAGATGAACAGGATGACCCCTAAGGAGAACATGATGTCGAACGCACGCTTCAACCGGCGTTTCGTAGCGTTGTCCAAGGGCTCATGACGGATCTTGCTCACTGGTACCGCGCCATGGAACTCGAGTCCGGAGGTCTTGACCACTGGAATGAAACTATCCGCACTGGGGATCACCCGAAAGCGGATGGTGTTGCGCTCACAGAACTCCATCAGGTCGGTGATGTCGCTACGACGAGTGCCTGGTAACGCGCAATAAACGATGTCGATCTTGTTCTGGATCGCATACGCTTTGGCACTCTCCACATCGCCGATACGTCGCGCATTCAACGGTCCGTCGATCGGCGTATCGTTGAAAACGCCGCAAAACCGATAGCCGCGGACGGTCTGGTCCTCGCAGTACTGGAAGATCTCCTCCGCCGCCGGGCCATCTCCCACGATGATCAGGTCCTTGACCGAGGTCAAGGGTTCCAAGGTGAGTACTTTGTTCAATCCGGTCTGCACGTTCTGTAGGGACACTCGACGGGAGCGCAGCAAGGTAGCGAGTTCCGCGCTCAGGTCCGACCCCGAACCCGTCTTGCCAGGCTTGCCAACGTTCGGCTCGATCGGGATGTTGCTGTCCAAAGGGAATGGGATGATCGTGTTCACGTTCGGCTAGTGAGTGTCGGCCAAAAGTAACCCACCACCTGCCGCAATGTCAAGTTCGTCGTCTATAAATTCACATTCGTCGATATCATCTTCCGTTCAAGTGACTCTTTTGCAACGCTCAGCACCAGCATACCCGGACGCAACCAACTGATGGTCAGGCAATAACATGCCATGGTCCCGGATCGCTTGGTTCTTTACGTTGAGGCGTTGGAGTACTGCTCGGTTCATCTCCGCTCAACCTTTCCCTAACAAGCGCCGAATACGAGCGGCCACCATCAGGACGATGAACTCCGAATTGGTCACCAAGTAACGTTTCCATAGGCGACGCGGTTCAAGGATCAGGCGGTACAACCATTCCAGCGAAAGTTCACGCATCCACCTGGGGGCGCGGCTGTCCACACCGGCATACAAGAGGAACGCACCGCCCAAACCCAGCATCACGCCCTGCACCCGACCTTTCATGGCGGCCATCCAACGCTCCTGTTTGGGGCAGCCCAAGGAGACCATGATGATCTGCGCACCTGATGCGTTGATGCGAGCAGCCTCGGCCTCCAGGTCCAGGGATGACAACGGACCGAAGGGGGGGGAATGGACCCCGACCAAGCGCAAGGCAGGTAGCTCAGCGGCGATCCGCGCGCGGATCCGTTCCAAGGTGTCCGGCGCACCTCCATACAAGAACACGGCGAGGCCATCCTGTGCAGCCCGTTCCAGCAGCGCGGGCATCAGGTCGTTCCCGGCCACTCGTTCCTGTTGCATGCCATGGGTCCAATTCAGGACCTTGAGCACTGGCATGCCATCCGCAGTAGCCAGATCGGCGGAATTCACCACCGCTGCGAAGTCGGGAGCCTTGCATTCCACCGTCATGTGCGCATTCACGCAGCAGACGTAGCTGGAGCGCCTTTCTGCCGCTGCTTGCGCGATGACTTGGACCTGTTGGGCAAAGGAACCCACGGTGATGTCGGCCGTGAGCACCCTGCGCTTGGGAAGCAGTCCTGCGCTCATGCCTTGCCCAACGGGTGTTGCCGTACATCGATGCGCACGGGCTTGATGATGCGCTCGCTGCCGTTGTCGTACCACTTCACGGTCTCCTTCACGCCGGCCTCGATGCTGAAGGGGGCTTCGCCCAACGCATCGATGGTCTTGTCCATCGGGGTGATGTAGTCGCTGGTCATACTGCGGAAACGGCCACTGGTGATCGGGAAGGGAATACCCACCAGTTTGAACGCATCGCCTACCCAGGCGAGCAGTTGGATGAGGAACGTGGGGATGTACCGGACCGGCTTACCCACCAGCTCGCGCGAGACCACCTCCACCCATTCCTTCAAGTCGAACGGACGATCGCCCACGTAGAACACGCGCCCATCCACCACCGGACGTGGCGCATGAAGCATACGATCGATCTGCCACACCACATTGCCCACGTATCCATAGGAACGGACCACACGGCCCTTTCCGGGATGGAAGTACAGGCCCTTGCGCATGACCTTGAACATCACATCGCGGTAGCGCAAGCTCCACGGGCCCCAAATGGTGGTGGGACGGATGATGGTCCAGCAGCACGTGAGGGCAGCCTCGCGGGTGATCATCTCGGTGCGCCGCTTGGATTCACCATACACCGTGAAGGGCTTGAAGTCGAGGTCGTTCTTGGGCTGATAGCCCGCTTCGCATACGAACTGTGTACTGGTGACCACGATCCGCTCCACGCACGCGCAGCGCTTCACGACCTCCAGCAGGATGCGTGTGCCCTCATGGTTCTGGCGATAGGCATCCACATCCACCGGTTCGTCGGTATCGGTGCGCGCAGCGAGGTGCACCACATGGGTGGGCTTGAACGCATCGAAGGCCGCCTGTACCGAGGGCTGGTCCATGAGGTCGATCTCCTTCCACCATACGCGATGGTCGGGATCGAGGGGGGGATTCCAATCGAGGTTCAGGAGCGCGACACCCTGAGCGGCCTGAAAGGCCATGAAGTTGGTACCGATGAACCCTGAACCGCCTGTGACAAGTATGCGCATGATGCCTAATTCGCTTCGGATACGGCCACGAGCTCACGCTCCATGGACCGATGGAACGCTTCCAACGTAAGATCGCGGAGAAAGATGCGACGCCCCTCCTCTCCCATTCGCTTCCTCAAGGCCGGGTCCTCGGCCAGGCGTTGCATACGATCGGCCACCGCATCCGCATCCTCGATGGGTACCAGGAACCCGTTCACACCCTCCTGCACCACGGAAGGGATACCCCGCCACAGGGTGCTGACCACCGGCTTGGCGAACTGCATGGCCTCCACCAACACCAGACCGAAGCTCTCTGCCTCGAAGTAACTGGGGAAGCAGAAGATGTCACAGCCGGCGAAATGGGCGAACTTGTCGAGGTCCTTACGCACACCCAGGAAGGTCACCCGGTCCACCAGGCCATGCTCGGCGACCCAACGGGTGCATTCCTGTTCAAAGGCGGCATCGCCCCACTTGCCCATAAGTTCGAGCCGAGCGTCCACACCGCGCTGCACCAAGTTGCGGAAGGCCTCCAACATCACCCGGACTCCTTTCGACGGGATCAACACGCCGGTGAACAGGATCACCAGCGGATCACCCGGCCCAGCGTTACGCTCGGCCACCTGGCCACGCATATCGGGTATGCCGTTGGGCACCACCACATCACGTAATGCACCGAAGGCCTTTCCGTCCTCGGGATTCTGCGGAGCGGTGCGTATGGACAGCGCAGGTCGACCGTACGCGTAGCGATAGAACGGGCCTAGCACGGAGGGCAATTGCGGACCGAACGTGGAAACCCCTCCCGCATGAAAGTGGAACACCACCTTAGGGAACATCCAACGTGTAGCGCAAAGCAGGACGATGTCCCGCAGCACCGGAACCTTGTTGGGGCCACTGGGCGGATAGTAGAGCACCGGTGTACCGTAGCGGATACGTGCGACGGCGATACGAAGGATGGTGGTGAACAGGACCCACACCTTGCGCAACGCGAACTTGCCCACGCTCTCCATGTCCTCGGAAAAGGCCATGCGCACATGGAAGAGCTGAAGCCGTGGGGAACGGAGCTTGAGGAGCTCGGCGATCATCACAGCCTGTCCGCCATGGGGCGGTGGCGTCTGGCCTACGACGAGAATGCGGTGGGGCTTCGGGCTGACGGGCACGGCACAAAAGTACCGGTGGCATCCGGGCGACCTCCTTGCCGGAACGACGCGCATCAACAATCCGCCGTGCATCGCTTCCAGCGCCCATTCCAGCATCCGTCGACCCCAACCGGTCATTCGTCGGAAAGTTGCAACCGTAGCGGAACAGATGGGGTTCAACCGCTTCCAATGCCATTCGCCATGCGCACCCCGTACCGCCTTTTCCTCGCAGCACTCGCCACTTGGTCCTCGCTGGCCGTGAACGCGGTCACCTACTACATCTCCCCCACGGGCAATGATACCAACACCGGTACCTCACAAGCCCAGGCGTGGCGCACCATCGGACGCCTGATGCAGAACATCTACTCCCTGCAACCCGGCGATGGTATCCGCTTCGAAAGGGGGGGCACCTACCGGGGCGAGCTATTCATCCCCAACTCGGGTACGAGCGGTCAGAAGATCACCGTGGGAGCGTACGGTAGCGGATCCTCTGCCGATCATCAGTGGCAGTGATGTGGTCACCGGCTGGATCAACCACAGTGGCAACATCTGGCGGGCCAACGTGAGTGGGACGGTGAAGTATGTGTACGCCAACGGGCAAGCCATGACCCTGGCACGCTTCCCCAACACGGGTTGGCTGCGTAACGACCAAGGCACGGGAACGCAGATCCAGGACAGCGAGCTCACTCAGCCGAACGGGTACTGGAACGGTGCCACTGCGGTCATACGCAGTTCGAACTGGAGCTACGATGCGGTCACCATCACCAACCACAGCAACGGGACCATCACCTTCCCCAACATCTACTTCAACCTGTCCCACTACGAGTGGGGCTACTTCCTGTGCAACAAGCTGAGCGAATTGGACGCTCCGGGAGAATGGTTCCACGATACGACCAACGGCCACCTGTACCTGTGGGCACCCAACAACGCCGATCCGAATTCGATCACCGTGGAAGCGGCCGTGCGGGAGAAAGGCCTCACGGTCTACTGGCAGCGCGAACACGTCACCATCAGTGACCTGCAGTTCCAGCACCAGCGTTTGGCCGGTATCCGCTGCGACGGCGGTGGACACGTGGAGGTGAACGGTTGCGCCTTCCGCGAACTGTACCAAGGCATCAGCAGCTACGGCAACAACAACCAGTACCTCAACAACCGCTTCGAGGACACCTACGCCAGCGGCGCCCACTTGATCGACAATAACAGCGTGTTCCAGGGCAATCGCATGGAGCGCGTGGCCATGCGCGCCGGACAGGGGGAGAACAACTGGGGGTACTTCGGTCTGCGCCTCGATGGTCAGAACAACATCATTCGCAGCAATCACTTGGAGGACATCGGCTACATCGGCATCAGCATGGACCAGAACTGCCTGGTGGAGAAGAACGTGGTGCGCAACGCCACGGCCCTGCTGAACGATGGCGGCGGCATCGCCTTCGATCACGCGAACGGCATGATCATCCAGGACAACATCGTGGTGGACATCATCGGAAGCCTGGAGAGCAGTGCACCCGACTTCGAGAACTACCGCCTGATCTCGCATGGGATCTATTTCGGCAACACCGTCATCCAGAACACCATCGTTCGTCGTAACACCGTGGCACACTGCATGGGTAGTGGCATCCACGTGGACCACACCATGGTCAGCATGGGCAATCAGGTCACCAATAACGTGCTCTTCAACAATGCCATCCAACTCAGCGTTTCAGACTACTCCAACTACAACGGACCGGGTGCCACATCGCCCTACCATGTGCCCAACTACAACGGGGTGTACACCGGCAACATCCTTTACAGTGTGACCAAGGATCAAGTGTGCATGAAGCAGTACAACGTGTACTCCCCGAACCCTGTGGACTTCGGCACCTTCAACAACAACCGCTACTTCAACCCGTACAACGAGCTCAGCATCTGGGTGCACAACACCAACTCCGGCATCCAGAAGTGGATGACCCTGGAGCAATGGCGAAGCGCGCGAAACGAGGACGCCAACTCCAGTCGCAGTCCGTTGCGCTTGGACGCATTCGAGGTGACCGAGGAACTGAGCGCGAACCTGGTACCCAACGGCAGCTTCTCCACCAACATCGCCGGCTGGAGCGGCTGGCCCACCGAGGCCCAACTCAGCCGGGATGCCAGTTACCTGGACAACGGCGCGCTGAAGGTGCTGTTCAACAACAATGCCTCCTACCCCACCTTCACCCTGCGCCACGATGCGATGGCGGCCATCCAGAGTGGTAACTACTACCAGCTCAACTTCAGCACACAATCCAGCATGTCCGGCACCATGAAAGTGGACGTGAAGGGTGCGAGCCAGGTCTCTGGACCGCAAACCATATTCGTTCGGGATGTCCCCTTCAGTCCCGAGCGCCGTGATATGAGCATGGTGTTCCAAAGTTCACTCACGGACCAAGCCCAGGTGCGCGTGACGAATAGCCATACCGAGAGTACTTATTGGCTGGACAATGTGGAACTGAAGCGGGTGACCGTGCAACCTGTGGACCCCTTCGAGCGCCATGTGCTCTTGATCAACGAAGAAGCCACGGCGACCACCATACCGCTCACCGGTTGTTGGAGCGATGTGAACGGGCTTTTCCACTCGGAGGAGATCGCCCTGCCGGCGTTCAGCTCAATGGTGCTGATCAAGGAGGATGATGCCCTCTGTTTCATGAGCACGGGTGCGGATGAAGTGATGGCACAGGCTACCTCGGTGTATCCGAATCCCACGGAAGCAGGCGCCATCGTGCAACTCCAGGGCTTGAACGGGCGCGCTACACAGGTGCGGCTGACCGATACGAACGGACGGTTGTTGGCCCAGGAGATGCTTGCCGCTGGAACGCAGGAACTGGTGGTCCCCGGAACACTCGCCACTGGTATCTACATCGTGAACTGCGAACTGACCGATGGCACGCGCAGCAGTACGCGTCTGCTCGTGCGCTGAGGCTCAGTTCAAGAATTCACCGTTCAAGGCACGTTGCCTGCGCGTGATGAAACGTGGGTCGATGGCCGCGAGGCTGAGCATGCTGAAGAATATGGGATTCCCAAGGTCGATACCATAGCAGAAGATGTCGATCTGCCAGATGAACATCAAGTAGACGATGCCTGCAAAGAGGGGCCCCTCCAGACTGCCAGCCACGTAATGCTTCCGGTAGTAGCTGAAGCCATACCAGACGCACAAGTAGAAAAGGACCAGACCGACCACCCCTTGGTCCATGGTGATCTCCAGGAAGGAACTGTGGAGGTGGAAGTTGAAGGAATGCTCCTCACCCCAAAGGACGGCCAGGAAATCCAGCATACGAAGCTCATATTGCCCCCGATAGCCCAGGCCGAAGAGCCAGCCCGTGCGGTCGTACATGGCCCAGTCTGCCATGGAGTTCCAGATGTAGGTGCGACCGTTGAAGGTGGTCACGTCCTCTTTATCCACCCGCTGCAGGATGGCCACGAAAAAAGGAAGTGACAGGATCTGGTAGATGAGCAGTGCGAAACTCATCATCAACGGCATGGTGAACAGCGAAATGGTGTAGAGCCCGCGTATCACCTTCATGAACTTGAAGAGGAACAGGCTGATGAGCACCACGAAGATCATGAATGACAACCGACTGTTGATGTTCATCATGACCGCCATGTTCACCATGAAGAGTGCACCAAGGACGATGAAACGGAAGGGCTTGCGGACGAAGTCGCGCAGGTAGAAGATGAGCATCAGATTGATGACCGACATCACGTGGGAGGCATCATAGATACCCCGCATGAAAGGCAGGTTGATACGCCCCTCGAAGCCATGTACCAGGTTGCGTAGGCCACCCGCATAGCCAACGAGGTTCAATAAGATGAAGAAGGACAGGCTCTTGAGCAACAGCCAGGAGAAATCGAAGTCCTCGTTGGCCCGGTTATACACTTGGACCACGACGGCCGCGTTGAATGGCACGAGGAACATGACGCTGAGCGAGGTGGTGTTCAGTGGATTCAGCCCAGGAAAGTTCTTGCCGTAGGCCACCCACATGCTGATCACTAGGGAAGTGATGAACAGCATGCCCACGGCATACACCCGGTTCACCATCGGGGTCACCTTGCCTCGGTAAAGCAGGTCCAACCCATAGACGAGCAGGATCAGGATGGACGGGAGCACCGAGAGGATGACCCCCGCGCTGAAATTCGTCTTGAACGTGACATAGGTACCCAACCCGTAGAACGGGAAGGTGAGCAGGAACAGCGTGTTGACGAGCTTGATCTTGGAGATCACCGGGAGGACCTGCTAGCGGGGCCAGCGGCCAAGATACTCGCTCAATTGATGCCCAACTGCTTCTGCAGCTTGGAGAAGAAGGGTGTCACAGCTTCATCCACCGAGGCCGGGAGCAGGTTCTTGATGACATTCTTGAACTTACGGAACGAGGTGGGCTCGATGTAACGCTCGAAGTAGGCCATGTCACGCTCGGCATCCACCATCATATTCCAGGGGTGCACCAGCGGAAAAGCGGTCTCATACAGGTCCTCCTTGTTGCGGCGGTCCTTCTCGCTCACCGTATGCGTGCCATCGGCCCCGAAGCCGATGTTACGGATCATATTGGTATTGGGGATGCATGTCACTCCGCGGTCGAGGATGCGCGCAAGGTCCATCTGGTAGTCCCAGGAACGGATCGTGCCCTCGTACTGGGCCTGGAAAAGCTTGTAGGCCTCCTTCATCTCGGCCTTGCTCAGGAACTGACCTGCCAACAGACCGGAATCGCGGGCCTGTGGCCAGGCCTTCATCTGCACATCGTACTTCTTCCAGACCCGTCGCCAGCCTGCCCAGCCCCAATACGCGCCGTAGCCGTGGGCCGAGTAGTAGTAGCTATCCGTGTTCTTCACCGGCCACTCGGTCATCAGGTTGTTGCCCATGATGCACCAGACCCGGTCATCATGCCGGTAGCGCTCCAGCAGCTCTTCACAGTACCAGAAGAAGCTCTGTGAAGGAAAGGTGTCGTCCTCCAGTACGATACCCTCCTCCTCGTTCTCCCAGAACCAGTCCATGGCCGTGCTCTCACCCATCATCACGCCCAGGTTCTTGTCGCTGAACTTCGTGAACAGCTGACAGTCCCAGTCCACCAGTTCCACCAAGGAGCGCACGCGTTCACAGCGCGCCTTTTCGGCCTCATTGCGCGGGCCATCGCAGGCGAAGTACAGGCGGGGTGGCTTGGCCTCTCGGATGGCCTCCATCACCTGCCGCGCACTGTCGTAGCGGTTGAAGGCGATGAACAGCACAGGGGTGCGGAGCGGTGCGGTGGGCTTGAATGAGCTCATGACGGATCAGAAGATGTTCTCGCGGTTGTCCCGGTGGTAGACCGCGTAGTCGGTGAACATGGATATGGCATGACGCGCGATGGTGCGGGGGGAGGCGAACTCATCCACGAAACGGTACAGGAACAGCTGCATACGATCGTGGTAACGCACGGAGACATCCTGCACGATGTTGCCGTAGCGGTCATAGGGAAGCACTTCGATGCAACCGGCCGCATGGGCCGTGGGTAGTAGCATGTTACTGCCGTGCACACCCACCACGATCTGGCTGAGCGCATAGGATTCGCACCACGCAAACTCGGTAGCCTTGTCCATCTTCATGGTGCGCAGGTCCTTCACCTCGGGGCCGAAACCACCGGCTTCTCCCAGGCCCACCACACTGTAGGTGACGCCGGGGATGGCGGCGGAGATACGGGCCATACTCCGCTTGATGAGGCGGTCCTGGGCATGGATGTACCAACGACCGAGGCTCGTCTTCAAGCCTAGCTTGTTCAGTGCGCGGTAGCCGAACTTGGCCGCCGGCGTGGCGAACCACAACCGGTCCTGACGCGCAATGAAGGTGATGTGCTTCGGGGCTGTGAGGTAGTGCTCCAGTGCGAATGGCCTCACCTTGGTGAAGCGCGTGATGTCCATATCAGCGAACTCCGGATGCGCATAACCCTTGCCGACGTATACCTCGGCGTAGCGGGGCAGTTGCTCCTGCACGAACCGATCGATCGCGTTGTACCAACCGTGGGCCTCACCCAAGCGCTGGTCCACCAACCAAACCTCTGCGACACCGTCCGGGATCAGCCACTGGAACATCCTAGGAAGGATGATGACCAACCCCAGATCAGGATGCTTGTCGATGTAATGCTGGGCGTTGTAGAGCTTCAACAGCACGTGCCCATATAGGAAGTCCAGTGTATTGAGGATGATCACACGGTCGCATGCCTTGTGCACGATGCGCTCCACCTTGACCTCCTTGTCCTGCTGCGCCTTGAACGAACGGATGAGGGGATCATGGATCCACGGCTCGCCCTTGGTGGGGTTGTGCAGGAGACCATCCGCTAAGCCGATCGCCATGGGGTTGTCCACCGCGAAACCCACGGGCAGGTCCTGTAGATACCGATGACCACAGCCGGTGCACGAGCGCTGCTGCATCACGTGTACACCAGGCCAGACCGATGCGCCCAAAGTGAGTTCGGTGCCACCGCAAGCGGGACAGGGGAACTCCGCGAAGGGCTGCGGCTTCAAGGGAACCAGATGGCGGTCCTGCACCATGGTCAACCAGCCTTGTTGATCTTCCAGAACGTGAGTATCCCGTGCACCATCCATTTGAAGTTGGCGCGGGTGTTCTTGAACAACAGGTCCATGAGGAAGATGCTGATCGTGAAGGAGCCGATGGTGGCCCATATCGCGCCGACGGACTTGAACGGAGGGATCAGGAAATAGTTCATGATGATGTTGGTGCCCGCGCCCACCACCCCGGTGATCAAGCTGTACTTGAACAGGCTCTCGTTGGTGATGAAGCTGGACTTTCCCACACCCATGTTGGTGAAGAATAGGCGGATGGCGAAGAGCGAAAGCAACACGCCACTGGGCCGGAACTCCTCACCGAAGAGGAGCACCATCATGGGCTCGGCCACCAGGTAAAGGGGTATGGCGGTGATCAGGAACATCAGGAACATCAGGCGGTACTGGTTCAGCAACCTATCCTCGTACTGGGCGCGGTCCAAGGCCTTGGCACGGGTGATGGCCGGCGCGAGTGATTTCTGCACGATCACCGGCAGGAACCCGAGGGCCTCGATCATCTTCAATGCGTTGGAATACTGGCCCACTTCGGCGTTGGCCGCATCCGCTCCGAGGCGCGTCCGCAACATGTCCCCGATCATCACCTGATCGATCTTGGCCTGCACGTAGAGCGCCATCCCGAAGATGATCAAGGGCCAGGACTCGTTCAGCAGGAAGGACAATTCCTTGCGGGTGACCCGCCACTGGCGCCAGTTGCTCCCATCGTTGGAGTAAGCCATCAGGTATCCCACGCCCATAAGCACGTTCTCGATGACATAGACCCAGGCGAACCAGATGAGCGGTGCCTGCCAGTATACGAGGGCCACCTTGATCAGCGCACTCCCAAGCACCTGGGCCATCTGCACCATCACAGCAGGTCGTGCACGCACCTCGGCCTGGAAATGCCAGTCCACCACACCAAGGGGCTTGAACAACTCCGCTAGGGCGATGACCACCACCAACGAGGCCGTGATGCCGTCCATTCCCTTGACCCATGCGGATACGAGCACCAACACAATGAGCGTCAACGCACCCAATAGCCGCAACGTGGCAGCAGAACCCAGTAATTCATTCCGCCGTTGTGGATCGCGTACCAGTTCACGCACCACGATCTCATCCAATCCCATGGTGGTGAGCGCGAAGAAGATCCCCACGAAGCCTGTGGCGTAGTTCAACTGACCGAAAAGCGATGGGCCCAGGTAGCGGGCGACCAATATGCCGGTGCCGAGCACCACCACCAAGCGCACGATACGCTCCACGAACATCCAGGACGTATTCGTGAGGTAGCGGCGGAAACCTTCCGAACGGATCATCGGGATGATGGCCTACTTGGTGTAGTAGCCATAGCCTTCGCCATAGCCCTGTCCGGGCTTCACATCATTGAGAAGCAGGTCCACGTTCGTGATCTTCTTCTCCTTGTACATCTCGCCTATCAATCGTAACGCACCGCGCCGTGTGTAGCCCTCCCGCACCACATAGAGCGAGACATCGACATGGCGCAATAGGATGACGTATTCGCTCACGAGACCCATGGGCGAGGCATCCACGATGATCTGATCATATCGTCCGCGAAGCTGGGCGAACAGGTCCTTGATACGCTCATGCTCCACCAGTTCCAACGGGTTCGGGGGGATGGGGCCAGCAGTGATCACATCGAGGCCCGCGATATCAGACCTACGAACGATGGCGTCGAGACCGGCCTCTCCGATCAGGTAGGTCGACAATCCCGCGCCTTCCGGCAATTCAAGAGCAGTGGCCACTCGGGGTCTCCGCATGTCCGCATCCAGCAACAATGTACGCTTACCGCTGAGGGCCATGACCGTTGCCAGGTTCAATGCGCAGAAGGTCTTTCCTTCTCCGCTTGAGGATGAGGTGAAGCCAATGACCTGCCGCTGGGTGCTCACGTTCAAGTATTGCAGGTTGATCCGTGCGGTCCGGAACGATTCGGCCAGCATCGACTTGGGTTCGTCAGGCAGTATCCGCTTCCGCTTGCTATTGGGGATCATGGCAAGCAAGGGCAGCGGGCTCAAGCGCTTCAACTCTTCAGCGTCGGTGATACGGTCGTTGAAGAAGTCGCGCACGATGATGAAACCCATGGGCAAAAGAAGACCCAGTAGCAACGCCCCACCCAGTACGACCTTCTTGTCCGGCGCGACCGGACCGAGTCCACTACGACGCGCCTCATCCACCACCACCTTGTCCACTTGATCGGAAGCGATCGCTATGCCCGCCTCGGCTCGCTTCTCCATCAGGTAATTGTACAAGCTCTCGCTCAACTTGAACTTTCGTTCGATGTTCCCCAATTTCCGCTCGTTCTCGGGCAATTGATTGAACTCATAGCCGATCCGTCCGAGCCTACGATTCACCTCCGCAAGACTGATCTCCGCCTGTTGTACCAAGCTTTCCGCTGTTTGGGCCAACGATCCGGACAGGTTCTTCATCTTCCGCTCCATGGCGATCACTGTTGGGTTGCTCTTCACCGTGGAAAGGTTCAAAGCGGCCAGGTCGGCAGATAGCTTGGTGATCTCGATCACCAGATTGTTCAGTATGGGATCATCGATACCGGAGGATGACGGTGCAGGTACGTTGCGCAGATCGGAAGAGGAGCGGATCTTCTCCAGCACCGACTGACAATAGCTTCGACGGCGCATCAAGGTGGAGCGCTCATCCTCAAGCCGACTGCGCTCTTGGAAAAGCTGGTCCGAAGTGCCAGTCGCACTCATCATGCCCCCACTCGTTCCCCGAAAACCCTCCATGGAGTTTTCCACCTGTTTGAGCGAATCGGATACACTACCGATCTGGCCGTCGATGAAGTTGATCGTTTTGATGCCCTTCTGGTTCTGCTTGTACAGCTCGCCCTCGATATAGGTCTCCATCAACTTGTTCAGGAATGCCCGCTCCTTCTCCACCACCTGCCCCTTGCTGTTCAGGACGACGATGTTGCTTTTATCGCTGAGCGGTTCGGCAAGCACCTTGCCACGGTATTCACTGACCAGACCTTCCAGCGTATTGATGTGGAAGAATTGATCCTTGCCACTGCCATAATCGCGGTCCTCGGGGAATTCGATCCGGAACCCGAGGTTCTTGGCCACGAAGGGTTTTCCGATAGCGACCGTTTGGTCAACTTCGTACTCAGCGATGAACTCATCCATCACCTCCTGCTTCTGCACATTGTACAACTGGACGTTCTTGCCCTTTGCTTTCACGCGATAGGTGCCCGTCGACCGGTCCACCTTCACATGGATCGGAACACCGGTGACCTGAAGGGCTAGCGTGTCAAGCTTCACATGGAATGGCGGGTATTCGAACTTCTCCACCGTCAGGAAGTTGTCGGTCTCGAAGTAGCTCACCCCCAACTCCATGCGCTGAAGGGTCTTGGTGATATTCGTGCGTGACGTCAGCACGGAGATCTGGTCCTCGATGTCCGTACTGCTTCGCAAATAGGATACGCCCTTGAGGAATTCGTCCTGCCCCCCACCGAACGAATTGCGGCTCTTCTCGCTCATGAGCAATACGGCCTGGACGGCATACTGCTTAGGTGTCGTCTTCAAATACGCCAAGGCCAAGGCCAAGGCGATGGTCGTTGTGATCAGGAACAACCACCACTTGGAGACCAGTTTACGGAAGATGCTCCGCAGGTCGATCGTATCGTTGATGGGAGCCGTGCTCATCAGTTCTTGGAGTTCTGGATGACCGTGAACACCACCGCTGCTGTGCTCAATGTGGACAACAGAATGGTCAACAGGTCCAAATTGAGGCGACCCGCTCGTGCCCGCAGCGTAGGCACGTAGATGACATCATTGGGCAACAAGTAATAGTACTCGGAACTCAGGACATCCGAGCCGGACATATCCACATAGATCGCCTGTACACCACGATCCGTCTGGCGCATCAGTTGAATGTGCGACTTGTCACCGAATTCGTTGGGGCCTCCGGCTATCGCGAGGGCCTCCAATACGGTGATCTGGTTGTTGTAGATGAAATAGGAGCCGGGGCGTTGCACATCACCCAGGACGCTCACCCGGAAGCTCACCAATTTGAGGATCACCGTGGCATTCGTGAAATACTCGTTGATCTTGCGTTGCACAAGTTCCTGCGCCTCTCCGACCGTAAGTCCTTGAACCTTGATCTTACCCACTGTGGGCAACTGTACTTGGCCATTCTTGTCCACCGAGAATCCGTTCACGTAAAGTGAAGCGTCGTTCATCCCTTGAATGGCGTTCTGACCCTCCACGTTGAAGAAGCGGTGGGTCTGTTCATCGAGTCCCATGACACGGATGGACAGTACGTCGTTCACCTGCACACGATATTCGAACTTGCGGTTCTCGAACAGTTTGCTCGAACTGGTGCTCAAACTCCGGTCATCCAAGTAGTTCAAGTTGCGCTTGCCGATACATCCGGTCAACAGTAGGAGCACCACGGGCATCAGCCGAAGTGTGCGGTTCATCACGATTCTCTCCATGGTACCTCGCAGGGGTCAGGACATAAGTCACGAACGCAGGTCGATGGACCCGAAAAGACAATCCTGGCCAAGGCCAAAGATACGTGCCACCCAACCTGTAGGTTACGCGTAGCCGAATCATGTCAAGGGGCATCCCAATGCCATCCTGAACCCGACCAACCTCTAGAATAAACCTGTCCAGTCCGACGCCTGCGACCTCGGCACGTGGCCCAAGGACGAACACTGGAATACGGGTTCAAGAACGGACGGTTACCGATCGATGTCCGATCATCGCGTCCGTGGAACACGAAAGCCCCGGCAATGCCGGGGCTTTCATTCGTAGCCCGTAGGGGAATCGAACCCCTGTTTCATCCGTGAAAGGGACGCGTCCTAACCCCTAGACGAACGGGCCATTACCACACCCTGTTGGCAGGGGTCCCGGTTAAGGGACGGCAAATGTAATGACCTGCTCCCGATATCTGCAAATCAGGCCGGTCCTTCGAACTCAAAGGATCTCGTCGGTGTCGGCTTGAAAACGAAAACCCAGTCGCTTACCGGTGCTTACCGGACTGGCACTCAGTTCGTTCATCTCACTCACTGTGACCTGGTTCACCTGATCGTAGGGCGGCGCGAGCAGATCGAACTCCAGCACGTACAAGATGATGGCCTGCAGTAGTCCCCGAAGTCGGCCCTTATCCATGATGCTACTTTCCAGGTCATTGTACAGGAAGCCCAATTGGCGCTTCCCTTGCACGAAGAAATGCCCCTCCTTGTTGAGGAAGATACGAGCCACCAAGTAACCGAGGTCCCGCTCACGATTGTACCGGAATGAATCGCTCAGGAAATTGTAAACGTTCACCACTCCGAAATACCCTCGCATCGTGTCATCCTCCAAGTAACTGGTCTTCCACAAGCTATGGCTCTGATCGAGCTTGAATACATTGGTATGCATGTGGAAAATGATCACATCGCCTGCCACCCTAGCCTCGCAGCCCGTGGCCCCCTTATCCTGATAGGTCACCAACAAGCGTTTGTCATGAAGGATCACGGCCTGTTCGAGATCCACCGTGATCTCTTGCAACACTTCCTTCAGGTCCTCGAAAAAGGCGAGGGTCCTTTGGTACACATCCTGCTTCATGCACGACTTGGTGCGCAGGGTGTTGAGGATCGAATCGCGGCTTTCGTTCGGCGTGGTGCTCATCAGTAGGCACGGGCAAAAATAACCCGGCGTGCGCTGGGCTTTCCGGTTACCATGCAGACACCAGGAGAACCATCGCCCTCCAATGGGATGCATCGGATCGTGGCCTTCGTTTCCTCCTTCACCAGTTCCTCGGTCACGGCGGTACCATCCCAGTGTGCCAGGATGAACCCGCCCCGTTCGATGGCTTCCTTGAATTCATCGTACGTGTCGACAACCTGCGTACTGTTCTCACGCAAGGCCAACGCCTTCTGGTAAAGGTTGTCCTGGATGGCTTGAAGGAGATGCTCCACCTTATCGGCGATGTCCGTGAGTTGCATCACCTGCTTTTCCAGCGTATCACGACGGGCAACCTCCACCGTGCCGTTCTCCATGTCACGTGGCCCGATGGCAATGCGCACGGGATAACCCTTGAATTCGTATTCAGCGAACTTCCATCCTGGCTTCTTCTGGTCATCATCATCGAATTTCACGGTGATGCCCTTGGCCCTCAACGCTTCCATGGCAGGGGTGATGTAAGAACGGATGCCCTCCATCTGTTCAGCGTTCTTGGCGATGGGAACGATGGCCACTTGCACCGGTGCCAGCTTTGGTGGTAGTACCAAGCCATGATCATCACTATGGGTCATGATCAACGCCCCCATCAGGCGCGTACTCACCCCCCAACTGGTGGCCCAAACATGCTCCTGCTTGTTCTCCCTGGTGGTGAACAACACGTCAAAGGCCTTGGCGAAATTCTGACCCAGGAAGTGCGAGGTTCCTGCTTGCAAGGCTTTTCCATCCTGCATCATGGCCTCGATGCAATAGGTCTCCTCCGCACCTGCGAACCGTTCGCTCGCGGTCTTGATGCCCTTGATCACCGGCATTGCCAGCCATTCCTCGGCGAACACCCGGTAGACTTCGAGCATTCGCTCGGTCTCCACAATGGCCTCCTCCTTGGTCGCATGCGCAGTATGCCCCTCCTGCCACAGGAACTCCGCGGTGCGTAGGAACAGGCGCGTGCGCATCTCCCAGCGTACCACATTGGCCCATTGGTTGATGAGCAGGGGCAGGTCGCGGTAACTTTTTATCCAGCCCCGATAGGTGTTCCAGATGATGGTCTCACTGGTAGGGCGAACAATGAGCTCCTCCTCCAACTTGGCCTCCGGATCGACGATCACCCCATGTACCGGGTCGCTCTTGAGGCGATAATGGGTGACCACTGCGCATTCCTTCGCGAAGCCTTCCACATGGCTGGCCTCCTTGGCCAGATAACTCTTCGGTATGAAAAGAGGGAAGTAGGCGTTGACATGGCCGGTGGCCTTGAACATCTCGTCCAATGCCCGCTGCATCTTTTCCCAGATGGCATAACCATGTGGCTTGATGACCATACAACCTCGCACATCACTGTGCTCGGCGAGGTCGGCCTTGAGCACGAGATCGTTGTACCATTTCGCGTAGTCCTCGCTACGTTTGGTGAGGAGATCGGCCATTGCCCTGAACGTGGTATTATTTTTGTTCCCAAGTAAGGGCGGCTAAAGTACACAACCCTTGACGGCCTTGGACGTTGAGTGCCTAACACCTCACAGCTATGAACGACCTGCTCCGAACGATCCCTTCCCTCCTGATCCCGGGCATCCTGTTGACAGGCTGCGGCAGTATGCAGAACGCCACTGCTGTGCGGGACGATGTGTATTTCATGCCCTCGGATGCGCCGGCGGTCGTCGCCACGCCTGATAAGCCTACTCCCGACGAGGTGGAGCGCATGGAACCGGTAGAGGATTATTACGACCCTGGTACGGCTGCCCAGGAATCGCGGCGTGGGTTCTACGACATGACCTACAACGACCCCTTCTATTACAACTATGGTCGTTTCGGGTTCGGCACCCAACTGGGTTGGCAATCCGGATGGAACGGTCCGGGATGGGGAATGGGAATGGGTTGGAACAGCGGGGGTGGATGGAACGATCCTTGGATGAACATGAGCATGGGATGGGGCTCCCCCTATTATGATCCTTGGGGATGGAACCGACCATGGGGGTGGAACCAACCATGGGGGTGGAACCGGCCTTATGGATGGAACCGGCCATGGGGATATGACCCATGGAGTGGTGGTTATGGACCCTATCATGGTCCTTGGGGCGGATGCTATTCCTGTTATGCACCGGTCGTGATCGGTGGCGGGAACCAAGTGGTCGAGCGCCCAAGGACGGGACTTGGAGGCGGCACTCGACCTGTGACCGGCCAACCCCGATTGACGACCAGGGACCCTGCAGGCTTGCGCCCATCACTGGACCATGCATCACCGGTCCGCCAATTATCGCGACCCAACTCAGGCACCCGCCCCTCCGTCGGCACCCGCGAAGGTGTGCGCAGTTCACCTGGCATACAGCGGCAACCTGCAACACGTCCGTCCACTCGACCAGCAACCCGCCCCAGCACAACCCCGAGTAGGGATGGCGGCAGGCCCGGTATCCAGCATCGGGAAGCTCCGTCGCGCAATGGATCCTTGGGTGGTGGATCGGCTGCACCATCCCGGAACAGTGGTGGTGGTTCAGGTGGAAGCAACTCCGGCGGTTCGCGTTCGGGAGGTGGCACCCGTCCACGTTGACCTTTCGAACATCTCATGAAGACCCGCACCATCCGCGCGGCACAGTTGATCTGTGCCTTGGCCATCCTACCCCATGCGCATGCCCAGAACGAGGAGGATGCGCTACGGATCGGCACGCTGATGCCCGGAGGAACCGGGCGTAGCGCGGGAATGGCCAATGCGTTCGGCGCTGTCGGGGCAGACCCCGCTTCCATCGGTATCAACCCGGCGGGGTTCGGACTTTACCGTACGAGCGAGCTATCGCTCACGCCCTTGGTGGAGGTGAACGATGCGAAGGCCACCACCTACGGCACCGCCACCGGGGACACCCAGACCCGCTTCGCCATCGGCAATCTGGCACTCATCCTGAACACCCCTTCGAATGGCGGGGATTGGCGCAGCGGGACCTTCGGAGTGGTGATGGACCGACAGCAGAGCCACAACCGCCGCGTCCAAGCCAATGGTACGCGTGTGCCAAGTACCTTCCTGGAAAGCCTTGCCATCGATGCGGAAGGGATCGGGAACGATGCGGTCCATGACGCACTGCCATTCACCTCAGGACTGGCTTGGGAGACCTTCGCCATCAACCCCCTCGACCCGGACGACTCATTGGGCACCTCCTACCTGCCGGCCATCCCCTTCGGTGAACTCACCGATCAGGAGCACAGCATGGTTTCACGGGGTGCGTCCACCAATACGGCCTTCTTCTACTCGGGTAACTACAAGGACCGGCTCTACCTCGGCATGTCCGTTGGGATCTCAGCACACCGCTTCAAACGCACCACCACGCACCGCGAAACCTCGCTGAACACGGACCTCGACCTGGAAACCGCCACATGGACCGAGGAGTTGAACACCACTGGCAATGGCATTGACGTGAAAGTGGGGGTGATCGGAAGACTCACGGACCGGTTCCGCATGGGGGGATCATTCCACAGTCCGCAATGGATGCAACTCAGCGATGCCTATGTGAGCGACATGGTGACCACCTTCCGCACAACCGATGTGAATGGCGATTCGCGCTATACCTCCACTTCGCCCGACGGGTCGTTCAGCTACCGGGTTCATACCCCTTGGCGCTTGGTGGGCAGCGCAGCCTACGTCGCAGGGAAGAACGGGCTGGTGAGCATGGACTATGAGTTCCACGACCCGAGCAAGGCGCGGTTCCGCACGAGCGATCGGTTGGTCAGTACCTACACATATGACGTCGAGAACGAAGGTATCCGGGCAGCATTCCGTCCGGTGCACAGCCTACGCGTCGGCACCGAATGGCGCTTCGGGAACTGGTACTACCGCATGGGCTGGGCATTGAGCAGCAACCCCTATGTGGCAGAGGATGGTCGACGGGGTGATGCGTGGAAGAACTATGCGGGCGGTATTGGCTACCGCACCGACCATGTGGCCGTGGACCTTGGAACGAACCTGGGCTTACAGCAGACCCGGTACTATCCCTATAACGCGTTCCTCGTGAACAGCACGCAAGTGGACCGTTCGGACCTGCGCTTCTTGGTCACTTTGAGCGTCCGACCGTAGGCCACCACGCTTACAGAAGGAGAAAGGGGCCGGATCGTGGATCCGGCCCCTTTCATGCTCGTGGTTATCGATCACTTCTCGCTCATCACCCGCTCCAACACATAATCATCCACCAGGATACGACCGCAATGCTCGCACACAATGATCTTCTTGTGGCTGCTGATGTCCAACTGTCGTTGGGGCGGAATGCTGTTGAAGCACCCTCCGCATGAGCCTCGTTCAACCGGCACCACGGCCAATCCGTTACGAGAATTGCTCCGGATGCGATTGTAAGCACTGAGCAAGCGCTCCTCGATATGCTTGGACGCAGCACTGCTCTTCTTCTGTAGCTCCTTCTCCTCCTTCTCGGTCTCGGCGATGATATCGTCCAGCTCCTTCTTCTTCACCTCCAGGTCCTTCTGGCGCTCGTCATACTTGTGCTTGCTCTCATCCACCACGGCCTTCTTCCCATCGATCTGGGCCTTGGCCTCCTTGATGCGCTTTTCGGCCAATTGGATCTCGAGGTTCTGGAACTCGATCTCCTTGGTGAGCGAGTCGTACTCCCGGTTGTTCCGGACCTTGGCTTGCTGGGCTTCGTACTTCTTGATCTGGGCCTTGGCCTCCTTGATCATGTTCTGGCGATCGGACACCTGTCCTTCCACCTCACCGAGCTCATCCTGAAGCTTCTTCAAACGCGTCTCCAAGCCCGCTACCTCATCCTCCAGGTCCTGGACCTCGAGCGGAAGCTCACCCCGCTGGACCTTGATACGGTCCACTTGGGAATCCACGTGCTGTAAACGGAACAGTTCGACGAGCTTCTCGGCTACCGTGATCTCCGGCTTGAGCGCTGTCCTTGCTTTGCCGTTCTCCGATGCGGTCTTGGTCACCGGAGCCTTCACGTCGGTCTTCGCCATGGGTCAAAAATGGTGTATGGGATCCGTGACGATCTCCGTCAAACGGACCGCAAAGGTAGGGAAATATTCCCTTAACCGGCGCTGGATCAGGTGCGTGGTGAATTGCTCGCTTCCATAATGCCCGATATCCGCCACCACCAGCCTTCCATCGGCATCGAAGAACTCGTGGTACTTCACGTCGCCGGTGAGGTAAACATCCGCGCCTGCAGCCTTGGCCTTACCGATCAGGAATGCCCCGGAGCCACCGCACAGCGCCACCCGTTCGACCTGCCTACCCAACAAGCGCGTATGGCGCACCACCTTCAGCCCGAAAACCTCCTTCACCCTGAAGAGGAAATCCGCTTCGCTTGAAGGTCGTTCCAGTTCCCCCACCGATCCCGCGCCAATTTCGGGATGGTCATTGGCCAATGGGACCAGATCATAGGCCACCTCTTCGTAAGGATGCGCCTGTCGCATCCCGGCCAGAATGGCACGCTCCCGAGCCAGCGGATAGAGCACCTCCACACGCACCTCCGGCTCAATGTGACGTTCCCCCGGTCGGCCAATGAATGGAACGGAACCTGGTCCCGCTCGGAAGGAGCCCAAACCTTCCACGCCGAAGCTACATTCATCGTAGGCCCCGATACTCCCGGCACCAGCGTGGAACAGCGCATTCCTGACCACCTCGACATGATCGTTCGGAACGAACACCACCAACTTCCGCAGTTGCCCGGGTTTCGGCGCCAGCGTCTGAAGGCCTGTCAGTCCCAACCGGGCGGCGATCTCCGCATTCACCCCGCTGCTCACATTGTCCAAGTTGGTATGGATGGCATAAAGCCCGATACCGTGCTTGACAGCTGCGAGCACCGTGCGTTCCACATGACCACCACCGGCAAGGCTCTTCAATCCGCGAAAGATCACAGGATGATGGCTGATGATGAGGCCGAGACCCAGCCGGGCCGCTTCCTCCACCACATCTTCCGTGCAATCCAAGCAGACCAAGGCCCCATTGACCTTCGCTTCCGGATCGCCGACGTGCAGGCCGGTGTTATCGTAATCCTCCTGCAAGGATCGTGGTGCCCAAGCTTCGAGGACTGCTATCAATTCTTTGATGCGCATCTTTCGCCTTGAATGTTCGTTCCTGCAAAGTACGCGATGCTGCTCCGAAGGATCCTGTTCGCACCGTTCACCCTCCTTTTAGGGATCGTTCTGCATGTGCGACATGGTCTGTACGACTCAGGTATCCTGAAGCGCACCAGGCCCACTGTACCCACGATCGCGATCGGCAATCTGGCGCTCGGCGGCACGGGCAAGACGCCGATGCTGGAACTCGTGCTGCGTATATTGAATGGCTTGGCCCCACTTGCCACATTGAGCCGTGGCTATGGTCGGATCGGCACCGATGTCCATGAGGTGATGCCTGATGACCTTGCCACACGAAGCGGGGATGAACCGGTCCAAGTGAAGGTCAAGTTCCCGTCGGTCCGAGTATTCGTGGGTGCGGACCGTGTGATGGCAGTCCACCATATCCAAGAACAGGTGCAAGGCGTGAAGGCGGTGGTGATGGATGATGCGCTGCAACATCGGTCCTTGGACGCTGGAATGAACATCCTGCTCACCACTTGGCAACGTCCCTATTGCGACGATGCGCTGGTTCCAGCGGGGCGTTTGCGCGACCTGCGAGGTCGGGCGAGCATGGCGCAGGCGGTGGTGGTTACGAAGTGCCCGGCACTGCCCGATGCTGCTTCTCGACAGCAATGGCGTAAGCGTTTGCAGCTTCGGGAAGAACAACATCTCTTCTTCGCAGGTATCGCTTATGAAGCTCCTCGGATCGTCAGGGGATCGGAGGCGTCCTCCTCACTGGACGCGGACAGTGGAGGTGGTGTGGTGTCGACCACGCCGGTCCTGCTTGTCACGGGCATCGCCGATCCGGGTCCTTTGCGGGACCATATCAAGGACTGGTTCGTAGCGGTGGACCACGTTGCGTTCCCGGACCATCATCCATTCCGCCCAAGCGACCTGGAAGCCTTCGCTGCCCGATTGGCTAAATTCGCGCCCGGTCCGAAAATGCTGATCACCACGGAGAAGGACGCTGTGCGCCTACTTCCGCTGTTATCTGAACGTCCTTTGAAGGACATTCCTGTAGCGGTGATCGGCATGCGGACCGTGATCTTGAACGAACCCGAACGTTTCGCCGACCTCATACATCGCCATGTTGCAACGCATCAAGCGCATCGCTGACCACCTCGCCAAGGCCACAGACGGCTTCAGGCCTGAGACGGGCATCATCCTGGGAACCGGTCTAAGTGGTCTGGGCTCCGAGATCGAGGTCGACTTCGCCATCCCCTATGGCGACATCCCCGAATTCCCCATAAGCACCGTGCAAGGGCATCCCGGCAAGCTACTCTTCGGGCGGCTCGGCGGCAGACCGGTGGTGGCCATGCAGGGCCGTTTCCATTACTATGAGGGGTGGACCATGGACGAGGTGGTCCTGCCCGTGCGCGTGATGAAATTCCTGGGGGTCCTGCGCCTCTTCGTGAGCAACGCATGCGGCGGTGTGAACCCCTCCTTCGAGACCGGTGACCTCATGATCCTGAACGATCATATCTGCCTTTTCCCCAATCCACTCATCGGCAAGAATATCGACGAATTGGGACCGCGCTTCCCGGACATGAGCGAGCCCTATGACCATGCGCTCATCTCCAAGGCAAGGGCCATTGCGGCAAAGCACGGCATCGCTGTCCAAGAAGGCTGTTATGTGGGCCTCACAGGCCCCACGCTGGAGACTCCCGCCGAATACCATTATGTGCGGGTGATCGGTGGTGATGCTGTGGGCATGAGCACCGTTCCGGAGGTGATCGCTGCTCGTCAAATGGGCATTCCCTGTTTCGCCATGAGCGTGATCACCGACATGGGCGTGAAAGGCCGCATCGAAAAGACCACGCACGAAATGGTGCAACGCGTTGCGGAGCAGGCCGAACCGAAGCTGACGCGCATCATGAGGGATCTTATCGCCAGTTGCTGATATGAGCACGAACAAGGAAGTGGTCACTGGCAGTGGTGCTCCGCATTGGAGCATGAAGTATGAGCTCGTCGTTGGCCTGGAGGTGCACGCACAGCTCATCACTGCGACCAAGGCGTACAGCACCGACCCCAATGCATACGGCGACCACCCCAACACCAATGTGAGTGTCCTCACCTTGGGACATCCAGGCACACTGCCAGTAGCGAACAAGAAGGTCATCGAACATGCCATTCGGTTGGGGCTGGCCACCAACTGTAGCATCGCATCCTGGATGCACTATGCACGGAAGAACTACTTCTACCCCGACCTCCCGAAAGGCTACCAGATCACCCAGGACAAGACCCCGATCTGTGTAGAAGGTCACATTGACATACCGAATACGCGGAACTCGGACGACGCGGACCGAACCGGAACCACATCGACCGGCACCACGCGGATCGGCATCACCCGGATCCACATGGAGGAGGATGCAGGGAAGAGCATCCATGATGTGGACCCCTTCAATACACTGGTGGACCTGAACCGTGCCGGTGTCCCCTTGGTGGAGATCGTGAGCGAACCTGATATCCGCAGCGGGCAGGAAGCCTATGACTACCTCGTGGAAGTGCGCAGATTGGTGCGTTATCTGGATATCTGCGATGGCAACATGGAGGAAGGCAGCCTACGCTGTGATGCCAACATAAGCCTGCGACCGAAAGGCGTGGAGGCCTTCGGAACACGCTGTGAGGTGAAGAACATGAACAGCTTCCGCAACGTCATGCGTGCCATCGAATATGAGGCACAGCGCCAGAGTGAGATCCTGGATGCTGGCGGTGTCATCCACATGGAGACACGCACTTTCGATGCAGGCAAGGGAAGCACGATAGGCATGCGTAGCAAGGAACTGGCCCATGACTATCGCTATTTCCCGGAGCCCGACCTACAGCCCATCAAGGTGAGCGAAAGTGCCAAGGAGGCCATTCGCCGCACGATGCCTCCACTGCCCCGCGAACTCCGTGCCCATTACACGGGCAAGCTTGGCCTTAGTGACTACGATGCCGGCATCCTCACCGACGACAAGGCCACAGCGCTGTACTACGAGGCCCTGATCGCTCGCACAACCAATTACAAGGGGGCGGCCAACTGGGTAATGGGTGATGTGCGGAGCTGGATGAACGAGCGCGGCCTGACCATGGAACAATTCCCGATCTCCGCCGAACGGCTGGCCGGGTTGATCCAACTCATCGATTCGGGGACCGTGAGCCACAGTGTGGCCAGCCAGAAGCTCTTCCCGTTGATGCTGGATGATATCACTTCCAGCGCTGAGCAACTTGCATCGGAACACGACCTGGTGCAGCGCACGGATGTGGACCTGATCACCGCTATCATGCGCCAAGCCATGAACACCTACCCGGACAAAGTGGAGGCATACCGCAATGGCAATAAAGGTCTCCTGGGCCTCTTCATGGGTGAGGTCATGAAGGGGACCAAGGGCAAGGCCGATCCCAAGCGGGCCAATGAGGTGGTACGTCAACTACTCGAACAACCGCAGTAATGCACATGATCATGCAACGTACACTCCAACCCCTACTCCTCCTTACGATCATACTGGCGGGCTGCGCCGGTACTGGCGGAGGACGCACCGTGGAACTCACCGTGGAAGGTGCAGGTGGCAAAACCGCCTATTTCGATCGCTTCGAGAACAACCGGCCCTTCCATGTGGACTCCGTGAAGCTCGATGGTGATGGCCATGGCGACCTTTCCATCCCTGCACTGCCGTTGGACTTCTACCGCATCGTGGTCGACCAGGAACAACTGATCGTGGCCTTGGATAGCGCTGAGGATCTGACAGTGAAGGCCAAGACCGGTTCACTGGCGGCCCCGATCAACGTGAGCGGCTCGGCTCATAGCGAGGCCTACCTCGGCTTCAACCGCGAGATCCGGACCTACGAGACCACGCGCGATTCCATTCGCGCGCTGATCGCCGCCAACCCTGCCAATACTGCTGCTGTGTCTGCTTTGAACGCACTGAACACGGCCTTCTACGACCGTTGCAAGTCATTCACCGAAACCAATAGCAGTTCACCAGCTGCGCTGGCAGCTGTCAATATGCTCAATATGCAACAGGAGATGTCCCTGTTCAAGAAGGTGCGCGATGACATGCGACGGACCATGCCCCGTTCGGGCTTCTTCGTCCAATTCCGCGAACAGGTGGACCGCATGGAGCAGCAGGAGATCGCCTTGAAGATGCAGGAGGAAGAGCAGAAGCGCCTTGCCAGCCTACTTCCGCTGGGCAGCCTTGCTCCCGAGATCCGCCAACAGACACCGGACGGCGGCACATTCGCGCTGAGCGAATTGCGGGGCAAGGTGGTGCTCATCGACTTCTGGGCGAGCTGGTGCCGCCCCTGCCGCATGGAGAACCCCAATGTCAAACGGGTCTATAACAAGTATGCGAACAAAGGATTCGAGATCCTGGGTGTATCGCTGGACAAGGACCACGGTGCTTGGATAAAGGCCATCCAGGACGATGGGCTTCCCTGGAAGCATGTGAGCGACCTGGGTTTCTGGAGCAATGCGGCGGCCCAGGAATATGGAGTGAGCGGGATACCCTACACCGTGCTGGTGGACAGGGAAGGAAAGATCCTGCAGAAGGGCATGCGTGCTCAGGAACTGGAAGGGGCCCTCGCGGAGATATTCAAGTGACCGCATCCATCCGCAACATGTGAAGGACCGGAAACCATGTGCCGGTCCTTCTTGTTCCCAACCCACCCCATGGCACGATCCTTCGGGCTCTTCACCTCCTTCCTGCTGGCATCGGTTCCCGGTCACGGTCAGCACTTCCAGCAACGGGCGGACCATATCATCTCCGTATTGCTTGATGATGTCACGCATGTGCTTCACGGGGAAGAGACCTTGCGGTACACCAACAATAGCAGCACCGCGCTGGATACGCTGTGGCTGCACCTGTGGCCCAACGCTTACGCCACGCCCAACACAGCGTTGGACAGGCAGTTGGTGCGCATGGGTGAACCGGACCTTCACTTCGCCAAGCCCGAGGAGCGCGGCGGCATCGACAGCCTCGACTTCCGCGATCCCAACGGCATGAAGCTCACTTGGGGCTTCCATCCGAAGCACGCTGACATCGGCTGGGTGAAGCTCGGCAAGCCGGTGATGCCGGGCACCACCACCACACTGCACACGCCGTTCCGCGTGAAGATCCCTGATGGCAAGTTCTCGCGACTGGGGCACACTGGCCAGGCCTACTACATCACCCAGTGGTTCCCCAAGCCTGCCGTATACGATCACAATGGCTGGCACATCATGCCCTACCTCACCCAAGGCGAGTTCTTCTGCGAGTTCGGTAGCTACGACGTGTCCATCACCCTGCCGGCGAACTACGTGGTGGGCGCCACCGGTGTAGTGCAGAACAGCACTGAACAAGCCTGGATGGACAGCCTCGCTGCCACGCCCTATTCCGACGCACGCCGCTTCAAGCTGGACTTCCAGCGCAGTGCACTGAACAGCTTCCCGCCTTCCGCAGGAACCACCAAGACCCTACGCTATGTGCAGGACAACGTGCACGACTTCGCCTGGTTCGCGGACAAGCGCTTTGTGGTGCGCAAGGATGTGGCCACGCTGCCTGACAGCCGACGTTCCGTTACGGTATGGGCCCTCTTCACCCCAAAGAACGCCGAGAAATGGGAGGCCATGGGCACACGCTCGTTGGTGAACAGTCTGCTCCACTACAGTGAATGGCTCGGCGCTTACCCCTATGACGTGTGCACCGCTGTGGACGGCACCATCAGCGCGGGTGCTGGCATGGAGTACCCCATGATCACCATCATAGGCGATATGGGCGACACCCAGGCCTTGGACAACGTGATCGCACACGAGGTGGGCCACAACTGGTTCCAAGGCATCCTTGCCAGCAACGAGCGCGATCATCCATGGATGGACGAAGGCATGAACAGCTTCGTGGAGCTCACCTACATGCGGCGCCAATATCCCGGTAGCGGTATGAGCATGTCCATTCCAGGGCTGTCCAACGAACTCCAGAGCAGGGACCCCCATCGTCTGCAAAGCGAACTGGGCTACCGGCTGAACGCGCGCCGCAACCTGGACCAGGGCCTCTGCCTGCACAGTACGCACTATACAAGCACCAATTACGGCACCAACGTCTACATGAAGTCGGCGCTGGCCTTCGATCACTTGCTGGCTTACCTGGGCGAAGCGGCCATGAAGCGGTGTATGCGAGCGTACCACGCCGAATTCAAGTTCCGCCATCCCACGCCGTCGGATGTGCAACGCGTCTTCGAGCGGGAAAGCGACAAGGACCTGAACTGGCTCTTCAAGGGATTCCTCTGCACCGATGAGAAGTACGATGTGAAGGCCGTGTCGCTGGACCGCCGGCTGTGGACCGGCACGGAAGAACGCATGTACTTGGGCCACCGCGCGAAGGGTCCATCGAAGGTGCCCTTCGCCATCACCGGCTACCTCGGCGCGGACAGTCTGGGCACGGTGTGGGACTGGAACCACGGCTTCGGTCACCAAGGTAGAACGGAGTACGCACAACTGCCCTGGCCCGAAGTGGACCGCGTGCGGATCGATGCCGGCGAACGTACCATGGACATCGACCGACGCAACAACACTGTCCGCGGCGCGGGTCTCTTCAAGCGCACCACCGCTCCCCGTTTCAAATTCCTCGCAGGGCTGGAGCAACAGGACCGCCGCTCGGTGTTCTACGCGCCGCTGGTAGCAGCCAACGGACACGATGGCGTGCAGGTGGGGCTGCTGTTGCACAACACCACCTTCCCCAGCCAGCGCACCGAATGGGTCCTGGCACCCTTGTACGGTCTTGGTAGCGAACGCCTCGGTGGTGCGGCCCGCATCGAGCACCACTTCGACCGCTTACGCAGCAAGCTCTTCCAGAACATCCACCTGGGCCTGAGCGCACGCTCCGCTTCCACCTTCCACGACCACTACGCCCATGCCTGGTATGCCAAGGTGCAACCGTCGGTGCGCTTCGACCTGAAGCGCGACCCGCTCTCACGGCCATGGTCCCACAGCGTTACGCTGCGTGGCATTCACCTCACGTTCGGAAGCCGCACGGACGCACCCGATGTGCCGGTCGTGGAGCGCAATGACGAACGCACTTACGCCGAACTAAGCTATTTGGCCCAGGACCGCGGCGCACTCTCACCCACCATGGTGAACCCGGAGATCACCGTGGGGAATGGTATGGCGCGCGCCGCGGTGGAGCTGCGGCAAGGCTTCACCTATAACAGCCGGAAGGACCAACTTCGGCTGCGCCTCTTTGCCGGCGCGTTCCTCAGCAAGGATCCTCAGGGCTTGCGCACCGGACTGGAAGCCTGGGGCCTCAGCTGGGGTCCGGAAGACCTGCTCTTCGACCACGCCTACCTGGAACGTGGTGCCACGGATCGTCTGTTGAGTCGTCAGTTCACCAAGCAGCAGGGCGGCTTCAAGACCCCGTTCCTGCAGGGCGGTAGCGATACGTGGGTCGCATCCCTCAACCTGGAATTCGACCTGCCCATCGGCATCCCGCTGTCGCTCTTTGCCAGTGCGGGCGCGGTACCGATCACCACCATCTCCCCCGACGGTCGCAGCACCAGCACCGCGGGATATGCCGAGGCGGGCATCGGCATTCAGGTCATGCGCGACGTGATCGAACTGTGGGTACCTCTATTTGTGTCCGAGCGCATCGCTGACGAAGAAGAGTTCCTGGACCGTGGCATCGGAGATCGGATCCGCCTCGTGTTCGCACTCGAGAAGCTCGACCCCACCCGGTTGCTGCGGCGCGTAAGGCCATAAGGCCGATGTTCGGGAAGGTCCGGCCTTACCGGTAGGGATCGGCCAACGACGAATGCCGATCTTCGCGCAGCATGCACACCGGCCAACGCATCTATTTCCTAGGCGACTTCCACCTTGGCGTGCCCGATGCAGCGAGCAGTCTGACCCGCGAGAAACGCATCGTGGCCTTCCTGGATGAAGCGGCGAAAGATGCGGCGGAGATCATCCTGATGGGTGATCTGTTCGACTTCTGGTTCGAATACACCTACGCGGTTCCGCGAGGCCATGTGCGCTTCCTGGGCAAGATCGCGGAGCTTACCGACCGCGGCGTTCCGGTGCATCTCTTCATCGGCAACCACGACATGTGGATCTTCGATTACGTGCCGAAGGAGACCGGTGTGATGGTGCATCGCGCACCGATCGAACGCACCATCGGTGGCAGGACGTTCCTCATCGGCCACGGCGATGGCCTAGGCCCTGGCGACCATGGCTACAAGTTCATGAAGCGCATCTTCCGCAACCCGGTATGCCAATGGGCGTTCGCGCGCCTCCATCCCAATTTCGGCCTGTGGCTGGGCGACCTGTTCAGCGGCCAGAGCCGGAAGAAGAGCTACGAGAACGACCGCAAGTGGCTGGGCGCGGACAAGGAATGGCTGGTCCAGTATTGCAAGGAGCAGCTGACCCGGACGCACTACGACTACATGCTCTTCGGGCACCGACACCTACCCATCGACATGGAGGTGAAGCCCGGCAGCCGATACATCAACCTCGGCGATTGGATCACCTACTTCACGTACGGGGTGTTCGATGGAACGGAGGTGAAGTTGATGAAGCGCGTGGGCGATGGGACGTTGAGCGCGGATGTGCGGATCACGGGAGGGCCAGCGGTGTAGTCGCAGTTCTTCCAGGGTATGACCAAGGCCTTCTCTGCTATGAACGATCCGAATTGCCCAGTTTGTAGCTCTGTGCTCATCACCAGACCAGCAACGCCATGCATGGAATGCGGCGCTGACGAATTTGAACTTGACCACTATCTCACACACGAATACACGGAGTTCGAGGCCTACTTTGGTCAGTCGGTCATCCTATGCGATTTCTGCGTAGCCGATTTCGCCTCATACGACCCAGCCTACTTTGGATTCTCGAAAGGCAGGAAGATCAGTAGCTCCGATTGGACTTTCGTACGGCGCATCAATGACTTTCAACTCGCTCCCCAACCCTATTGCCCGAACTGCGTACATCTACTGTCGTTCATGACTTTCGTGGAGGGTTGTCGTCAAGGAAATGAAAGGCGAGACTCTGAAGCAAGGTCTTGATCGGTCACCACCTAAAGAACCGGATAGGATACTAGTTCCCCAACCGCCCCACCAGGTCCACCAACCGGCTGCTGTACCCGTACTCATTGTCGTACCAGCCCATGATCTTCACCATGTTGCCCACCACGCTGGTGAGCTGTGCGTCGAAGATGCAGCTGTTGGGGTCGCCCACGATGTCCACGCTGACGATGGGGTCCTCAGTGTAGCGCAGGATGCCCTTCAAGGGGCCTTCGGCAAGCTGCTTGAAGTGCGCGTTTATCTCGTCCGCCGTCCTCAGGTTCTTCACCCGCACGGTGATGTCGGTGATGGACCCATCAGGCACGGGTACGCGGATGCCACCGCCACCCAGCCGACCATCAAGCTCGGGGAAGATGCGTGTGATGGCCTTGGCTGCACCGGTGGTGGTGGGCACCATGCTCACGGCTGCGGCACGGGCGCGGCGCAGGTCCTTGTGTGGTGCGTCGTGCAGGCGCTGATCGCCCGTGTAACTGTGCACGGTGGTGATGAAGCCATCCTCGATACCGCAGAGGTCCCGGATGCCCATGATCATCGGCGCCGCACAGTTGGTGGTGCAACTCGCGTTGGAGATGATGATGTCGGCCGTATCGAGCAGGTGGTCGTTCACACCGAGCACGATAGTCTTGATGTCGGCATCCTTGGCCGGGGCGGACAACACCACCTTCTTCGCGCCCGCCTTCAGGTGTGCCGATGCCTTGTCGCGGGTGAGGAAAAGACCGGTGCACTCCAGCACCACATCGATGTTCAGTTTCGCCCAAGGCAGCGCCGCCGGATCCTTTTCCGCGAAGGCCAGCACCTTCTTGCCGCCCAGGACCAGGTGTTGTTCATCATAGCCCACTTCACCTGGGAATACGCCATGCACGGAGTCATACTTGAAGAGGTGTGCCAGCGTCGCGTTATCCGTGAGGTCGTTCACGGCAACGAGTTCGATGTCCTTACGATCCTGGAGGATACGGGCCGTGACGCGACCGATGCGACCGAATCCGTTGATGGCTATGCGCATGTCAGTAGTTTGGAACAGTTGGGGTCGGTGAGGATCGGGGGTGGCTCGTTGCCTCGAGTGCCACCTGTGACGTAATCGGCCTTCACGCCATGACCATCATTCAGAACAGGTGCTTCTCGGCGTGATAACTGCTACGCACCAAGGGCCCACTCTCCACATAGCGAAAACCCTTGTCCATTCCGACCTCCTTGAATCGAGCGAACCGATCAGGATGGATGAACTCCGCTACAGGCAAGTGCGCTTTGGTTGGCTGCAAGTACTGGCCCAAGGTCAGGATGTCCACCCCTACGCTGCGCAGGTCATCCATGCTCTCCTCCACCTCCCGGTCGCTCTCACCAAGACCAAGCATGATACCACTCTTCGTACGCAACCCGGCGCGCTTGGAACGCATGAGCACTTCCAAACTCCGGTCGTACTTCGCTTGTACCCGTACCTGCTTGGTCAAGCGACGAACGGTCTCCAAGTTGTGGGACAGTATATCGGGTGCCGCTTCAGTGACCACGTCCAGGTTCTCCCACTTCCCTTGGAAATCAGGGATCAACGTTTCCATTGTTGTCGCAGGTGTGCGGCGACGGATGGCCCGTATGGTCTTGGCCCAAATAGCGCTGCCTCCGTCCTTCAGGTCGTCGCGGTCCACACTGGTGATCACACAATGCTTGACGCCCATCAATTCCACGCTTCGCGCCACCCGAGCAGGTTCGAAAGGGTCCACGGCCTCGGGTCGCCCGGTCGCCACGGAACAGAATCCGCAGCTTCGTGTGCAGATATTGCCCAGGATCATGAAGGTCGCAGTGCCTGCACCCCAGCATTCACCCATATTGGGACAATTACCGCTTTGACAGATGGTATGGAGCTTGTGTTCGCTGACGATCTCGCGCACCTTCCGATAATTCTCGCCGGTGGGCAGCTTCACCCTCAGCCAATCGGGCTTACGGTCGCGGGGTATTGGTTCAAAGGCGGACGTGGTATCGTTCATTGTATGGTCTTCTTGCCGAACTGCAATGCCAAGTAGAACTGGAAGAAGAATTGTTTGTTCTCCACCCCTTCCTCCTCCACCATGATCGGTATCACCTGAGGATAGGCATCCATTCCGACACCCATCTCCAGTGCTTTGATCCCCGAGGTCTGGGAGGCGTATTCAAAATTGAAACCGAAACGCCCGAAGGCTCCCGGGTAGATCCCCATTTCCCCCACTCCCCTGAACCAGGTGGCTCGACCATAGATATTCTGGACATCATGGATCCTGGGGTCATACCGTTCGATGACGATGCTCTCGTAGGGGATCTGGTCGGGCTTGCCGATCTGCAAGTAGACCGGCTTCAGCAACCCGATCGACGGGCCTATCCCCCAGACATAGTTCACCTCTACCCCGGTCCTTCTGATCTTGTCCGTGATCTGGTGTTTACCTCCGTAGGTGGGGCGGAGGATCAGGAAGGAATTGGACTTCCCGTAGAAATAGCCTCTCGAATCCTCATAATAGGGATTGAAGCTCTTGATCTCCTTCGGGTGTTTCATACCCACCAGTTCCACCCCCAGCAACCTGCGATCACGAGCCGTGGTATAGGTGCCACGATAGAAATGAACTCCCCATCCATCGCCATGTGCCGATATCCCCCCGTAGAATTCCTTCTTGTACGGGACCCGCGTCTCCTCATAGATCGTCTGCTGGGCAAGTGCGGGCACCCATGCCAACATCAGGAGCACAAGGTGGAGCGGTCGTATCATCCAGCAGTTCGACACCACAGCAAAGCTACGACAAGCCAACGCTACCTTTCGGCCATTGGTATGTGACCCCTAACCAGATGATGACCATGGATACGGCTACTGTTCAGTACCTGGGTGAGCTCCGCACGGAACTAGTGCACGTTCGAAGCGAACAACACGTGCCGACCGATGCACCGGTCGATAATCAAGGCAAAGGCAGTGCCTTCTCACCGACGGACCTGTTGGCCACGTCCTTGGCGGCCTGCATGATCACCACCATGGGGATCGTAGCCCGCGACAAGGGCATTCCGTTGGTCGGGCTTCGGGCGCGGGTAGTGAAGCACATGGCTTCGGATCCTCGACGGGTGGCGCGTGTGGAAGTACACCTCGAAATGAGCGGAGAAGGTCTGGATGACCGCCAACGAAGCATCATGGAGAATACTGCTCGAACCTGTCCGGTGGCCCGAAGCTTGGCCAAGGAACTTGTGCAGGACCTATCGATCACCTTCCTCTGAACAGCACGATGGTAAATAGGAAAGCCCGGACCTCTCGGCCCGGGCGTGGGGTCCATATCAACTCGATCGGCCTTAAACCTGCTTCGTCGGCTGCACCTTATGCACCTTCCCATAAGCAGGGCAGGAATGCGACTTCGAACACGAGGTCATCACCGTGCTCGTCAGCACCACTCCGGCCAGGATCAGAAGTACCTTTTTCATCGTTCAATCGTTTGTGCTCCTTGAGGGATGCCCCTGCAACGTAGGTCCAACGCTCAAAGTTACCTTTCATAACGACGCCTTCCAGAAAATGTTTCAACAGCGCTTGTGAATGGCGCTCTTACTATGACCCAGAATGGCACCATACCACCACAGCCACGTATCGGAGCGGATTGGTACGCCGTGCTGCATGAGGCCTTTGCCGCGCCTTCCTTCCATGAACTGCGATCCTTTCTGATCGAAGAACGACGACATCATACGGTATATCCGAAGGGTTCACAGATCTTCAACGCGTTCGACGCATGCCCGTTCCGGTCGGTCCGCTTGGTGATCCTCGGCCAGGACCCTTACCATGGCCCAGGACAGGCGAACGGGCTCGCTTTCTCAGTACCTCAGGGCATTGCGACACCACCATCATTGCAGAACATCTTCAAAGAATTGCAAAGGGACCTCGGACAACCCGTTCCACAAGCGGGAGACCTTGGTCACTGGGCGCGTCAGGGTGTATTGCTGCTCAACGCCACGTTAACGGTGCGCGCGGACCAAGCTGGATCCCACCAAGGGCGAGGATGGGAACCTTTCACCGATGCTGTCATTCAGCAACTTTCCAGCCTGCGTTCCGGCCTTGTATTCCTACTGTGGGGGCGATATGCACAGGAAAAAGGCCGACTTATCGACCGGGACCGGCACCACATCCTCACCGCACCACACCCGTCCCCTCTCAGTGCCCATCGTGGGTTCATCGGTTGTGGGCACTTTTCAAAGGCGAACGCCTTGCTTCAGCAACAAGGAGGACCACCCATCGACTGGAACCTGCCATGAACTGGACCAGTTACGCCCTTTCGTGTTGTAGCATGCTGTTGATGGTCAATGTCCAAGGGCAGTCCCATGAACTACGCTTCATCCCGGATGATGACGTGGCTTCCAAATGGTTGCGACCGACCGATCTGGAGTCGCCTTCATCCGTACCAGATGAGGTTCGAAAACGGCTCAATACACTGTATACCAATGGGTTCCTCGAAGCTCACGTGGACAGTTGCACGACCGATAGCGCAGTGACTGCGTGTACCATCCATGTAGGACAACACTACCGTTGGGCGAAGCTTGCCGCCGACGGTGTTCCTGGCGAGATCGCAAGTGGGGCGCGTTTCCGCGATAAGCTCTACACCGGAAGGAGCATTTCACCTGTACAGGTCGCGTCTTTGATGGAGGACCTGATCCGCTATTGCGAAGACCATGGGTATCCCTTCGCTCAAGTGGGTCTATCCGACCTCGACCAGGATCATGATGGACTGCATGCCACAGTGCGGCTGGAGAAAGGTCGCATGGTAGTGATCGACAGTGTACTGCTCCGCGGATCGGTGCGTACCAGCCTGCGCTATTTGCAGACACATGTTGGCATCAGGCCGGGCGATCCTTACAATGAGTCGCTGATACGGGCAGTGGAACGACGAACCCGGGAACTGCCTTTTGTGACCCAGCGCCAGCGACCCTATGTCCAGTTCACCCCTGAACGTACCAAGCTCTTCCTGTTCCTGGACACCAAGAAGGCCAGTTCCATCAATGGCATCATCGGCATCCAGCCCAACTCCGTGACCGGCAAGGTGGGGGTTACGGGCGATCTGGACCTCCGATTGCGCAATGCGCTTCGTCGCGGTGAGGCCATCGAACTCAATTGGCGTTCGCTCCAGGACGCCACACAGGACCTGAAATTGCGCTTCGAGCTCCCATTCGTATTGGGCACTCCGTTCGGCACCGACCTTGGATTGAAACTATTCAAACGGGACAGCACCTTCCTGGAAGTGAATGCGCGTGCTGCTTTGGCCTATCTGGCAGCACAAGGGGACAAGGTCAGCGTGTTCATCAATAACCGAAGCAGCGATCGATTGGGGAACCAACTGGTGGCCCTTCCGGGCTTGGCGGATGTGAAATTGCTGACCTATGGTCTGGGGTTGGAACGGGAACGTTTCGACTACCGTTTCAATCCGAGGAGAGGCCATGCCGTGCAGTTGGAGGGAGCGATCGGTCGCAAACGAAGCACCACGGCGATCAGAGGGGAGCCCGTTCCGACGCCCGAGATCAACACCGTCCAGTACGAGCTGAACGGCAAGGCGATCCTCCACCTCCCATTGAAGCGTCGCAGCACCTTCCGATTCGTCACACAAGGAGGCGCCATGCTCAATGAACTGCTCTACCGCAACGAACTGTTCCGAACAGGTGGTCTACGAACACTTCGTGGTGTTGATGAGGCCTCGATCCTGTGCAGCGCCTTTGCGGTCGGCACGTTCGAATACCGGTTCGTCTACGAGGAGAATGCCAACTTCTTCGCCTTTGTGGACCAGGGTTGGTGGGAGGATACGACCCAAGAGCAACTGGTGACGGATACCCCATTGGGGTTCGGTGTCGGAGCAACCTTCGAGACCAAAGCCGGGCTCTTCAACCTGACCTATGCACTTGGTAAGCAGTTCGACAACCCGATAGAACTACAGAACGGGAAGGTCCACTTCGGTTTCACCAGTCTTTTCTGAGCCGCCATGACCATTGGCCATGGGCACTGCATCTTTGTGCCATGCGTGGCCTCCTGGTGCTGCCGGTGTTATTCCTGGCTTTCGTGGATGCCAGGTCACAAGGTCCTGCCGAATCGCAACCGCGCAAACAGGGCATCATCGAATTGCTCCTGGATTATCTTGAAGTCCGCTATCCTGGCCATGACCTCAACGGTGACCTGCTCTACATCTCCATCCAGCGTCAGGCCTTGTTCCATGTAAGGGAACGACGCCTGATGAACGAGTACCCGGTGGCTACTGCCAGCCGGGGCCCCGGCAGCGCCATGAACAGCTTCCAGACCCCTACCGGCCTGCATCGCATCGTGGAGAAACATGGAGATGCCGTACCTCCCTTGGGCATTCTGCGCGATCGCACCTTCACCGGCACGTTCGCAGACCTGGACTTCGCGGGGGTGGACAAGGACTGGATCACCTCCCGGATACTCTGGTTGGACGGCCTTGAACCTGGAGTGAACAACGGAAGTGGGGTGGACAGCCGGGAACGACACATCTACATCCATGGCACCGCCAATGAACGGTCCGTCGGCACTCCCAGTTCCATGGGTTGCGTGCGCATGCTCAACCCGGATGTGATACGTCTGTACGACCAGATACCGGTCGGTGCCTTGGTGGTCATTCTGGACAATTGAACCCCGGACCGGGCCTTACCTTCGTGGTCCTGATATGGACATACCCTCGCTTCTAATCGGTTTGATGGTCGGTCTCCTCGCGGGTGTGCTGGCAGCACTCTATTGGAAACAAGGTCAGGAAAGCAGTGCAGTGGAACTACTGAAACAGGAACATGGTGCGAGCCGCTCGGAATGGGAGCACCAAGTTCAGGAAGAGCGCACCGTGGCGGAGGATAGGATGCGCGAGGTGGTGCGCTTGAGTGCTGCGATGGCGGCCGAACAGGAGCGTGGTCGTGGACTCGAACACCAATTGGAACGCCAACGCACCGAGTTGGAACAACTGCAAGTGCGTATGACCACGGAGTTCGAGCATATCGCGGATCGCCTGTTGCTCCAGCGCGGCAAGGAGCTCCAGGAGCAACATCAGAACAAACTGGGCGATATCCTGAAGCCATTGCAGGAACGTATATTGGAATTCCAACACCAAGTACGGGACGCCTACGACAAGGAAGGGCGAGAACGCTTCGCATTGAAAGGCGAGATCGTCCGGTTGGTGGAACAGAACCAGCGGCTCAGCCAGGACGCCAGTGACCTGACAAAGGCGTTGAAAGGCGATAGCCAGGCCCAAGGGGCATGGGGAGAAATGATCCTGGAACGGATCCTGGAAGGGGCCGGTCTGGTGAAAGGACAGGAGTACAGCATGCAGACGAGCACCACCTTGGCCGATGGCTCGCGCCTTCGTCCTGATGCCGTGGTGATGTTGCCCGAGGACAAACACCTCATCATCGACAGCAAGGTCTCGTTAGTGCATTATGAACGCTGGGCTGCCGCGACCGACGAGGCGGAACGCAACCGGCTCCTCAAATTGCACGTGGAAAGCATGCGCACCCATGCCAAAGGCTTGGGGGATAAGGACTACACCAAACTCTACGGTGTGAAGAGCGTGGACTTCGTGCTCATGTTCATTCCCGTGGAACCGGCATTCCTGCTTGCTTTACGTGAACGACCGGAGGTATTCCAAGAAGCCTACGATCGACAAGTGGTCATGGTCACCCACAGCACGTTGATGGCTACATTACGTACGGTCCATGGCATCTGGAAGCACGAACGTATCGCTCGGAACCACCTTGCCATTGCCGACCGGGCTGGCGCGCTGTACGAGAAATTCGTGGGTTTCACGGAGGACCTTGGCCGGATCGGAAAACACGTGAATGACGCGAAGGACAGCTATGAAAAGGCCCTTTCGAAGCTGAGCGAGGGCCCTGGCAACCTGGTACGCCAAGTGGAAATGCTCAAGGAACTCGGCGCACGCACCAATAAGGGCCTCCACGACAAACTGCTCCAGCGCTCGTTGGAGAATGGCGAATGACCTTCTGGAAGCGGCTACCACCCCTTTTCGTACTCACCCTGTTTTGGGGATGTACGGCACAGGCTCCCGTAGCCAAGCGTGACAACCTCACCTCCATGTATGGCAGCAATTCGGGCGGTATCCGTTTGCAAGCACGTGTGCACCACGCCGATACCGCCACGTCGTTGCTGTACTTCAAACTTCCAACCCGCGACCTACTCTATAAGAGCGGTGGTGATGGGCGCGCGTTCAAAGCCAGTGCGCGTGTTCAGTACCAAGTGCTCGCGAACTGGGGCTCACGTCAACTCCTGGATAGTGCCGGTACCATTGTGGAGGACATGACCTCCGATCCATCCTTGGACCAAGAGCTCATCGGCACATTGTCATTGCGTCCAGGGCAGCCCGCCTCGTACGTCATCAAAGTGACGGCGACCGATCTGAACCGCGAGTCATCGGGTGTTGCTTACCTACGTGTTCAGCGAACCGCATCCACGCGTCAGTACTTCCTCCCTATCGACAAGAACACGAACCTTCCCCTATTCACTGACCACGTGCGTCCTGGTCGGTCGCTTGGTGTGCGATGTGGGTCGCTCGCTGGCCGTTCACTTTGGGTGGGGCACCGCATAGCGGACCTGTCCTTACCAGCCCCCGTGTTCAGTACGAGTGAACCCAATCCCAGCTCGAGTGTCATGGACAGCACGTTCAGCGTGCATGTCGGTCCTGATGGTTCGTTCGACCTTGAATTGACCTCGGCCGGTCTTTATCATTTCCGGACCGATAGTAATGCCTTGGATGGCTATACGGTGGTCGCACTGGACCAAAGCCACCCTGTCATCGGCTCGGCGGCTGATATGCTAAGGCCCATGCGGTATATCACTTCCGTACAAGAATATGACCGGCTTTCCAAAGCCCCGAACGTACGCCAGGCGGTGGAGCAATTCTGGCTTGATGCTGCCGGTGATCGGGAGCGCGCGCGGGAGGCCATACGGATCTACTTCGAACGCGTTGAGACCGCCAACCACCACTTCACCAGCGATGTGGAAGGTTGGCGTACCGACCGGGGCATGGTGCACATCATCTTCGGCCGGCCAACGTCCATCCAAAAAAGCGACCTCAGTGAGTCCTGGATCTATGGTGAGGAGAATAACCTGATGAGCTTGGTCTTCACCTTCGTGAGGCGTCAAGGACCCTACACGGAGAATGACCTGATCCTTGAACGGGACCCGATCCTCAAAGGTGCTTGGTACAGGAACGTGGAGAGCTGGCGCAACGGTCGGGTCTATCAGAACTGACCCTGCCTGTTGGGGAAGAAGAGCATCCATCACCCGGGTTCCAAGAAATGGTCGGACCTTTGGTCCAGGTGACCCGAACCGGTGCCTGGATGATATCATGGCGGACAAGGACCTTGTATGCGGCATCTGGCCGGTTATCGAAGCACTTAAGGCTGGCAAGAACGTGGAGAAGTTGCTCATCCGGCGCGAGGCCGGTGGTGACGGGATCCGGGAGATACGCCAATTGGCCTTGGACAGACAGGTCCCCTGGCAGCCGGTCCCCGTTGAAAAGCTCGACCGACTTACGAAGACCGAGCACCAAGGGGTGGTAGCACTACTCAGCCAAGTGGATGAGCAGGATCTGGATGAGGTCATCAGCTTGGCGTACGAGCGTGGGGAAACGCCGCTGATCGTGGCGTTGGACAGCGTCACCGACGTCCGGAACATGGGCGCCATTGCCCGAAGTGCCGAGTGCTTTGGAGCGCACGCCTTGCTCGTTCCCAAGGTGGGTACTGCCCGTCTGGGACCGGATGCCGTGAAAAGCTCGGCTGGTGCCCTGCTGCGCAAGCCCGTGTGCCGAGTGGCACGCTTGTCGGATGGTTTGAAACGGGCGCGTGAGCATGGCGCACGCATCATTGCCTGTACAGAAAAGAGCAATACCCTGCTGGACCAAGTGGACCTTACCGGCCCGTTGGTGATCGTGATGGGTAGCGAGGACGAAGGCATCTCTGATGCTGTGCTGCGCCTATCCGATGAATTGGTCCGGATCCCCATGTCCGGTGCCATCGGTTCATTGAACGTTAGCGTGGCCACAGGTATCGTGCTCCACGCCGTACATAGTGCTCGCGCGCGCCCCGCGTGAACCGGCCGACCCAGGTCCTTCCAATACCCTCTTGAACGGACTACCCGGCCATTGGTCGGGCAGGAAACCTTTTTCGTCGATCAGGGGTACAACGGTCCCAGATCATGTCATAGATGCGCCACACGACTACTCCTCGGCTGGCGCGGATGAACGAAAAAGGACCATGAACAAGCGATCGATCAACTGGCTTTGGGCCCTGGCGCTCTGCCTTTGCGCCCTCTGTACGATGCATGCCCAAGCACAGTCGCCGAACGTGCACGGGGAATACGCGCTACGTATCACCGGACTCACCTCCGAATTGCGCGATGCCCTGACACGCGACTTGGATCGCTCCGGTGAAGCGCGCGTGGTGTTCGCCTGTGTTCCTGCCGGGATCCTGGTGGTAGCGGATACGCGAGACCGTTCATCGGAACTTCTCATTGAGACCATTCAGGAGGTTCTGGATCAGCGCGATCGGAATGTGCTCGTGGAACACTTATCGTGGACCGTCCAACAGGCTGAGTTGGCCTGTGCCAATACCCGAAACCGATGAGCAAGCCTACCATGCCCATCATCCAGGTCACTCGTAGCACGCTACTCGCGTTGTTCGTATCAACCCTAGCAGGTACCTGGAATACGACACACGCTCAGCTTACCGTCCAACCGCAGGACGATCTTCAGGCGTTGGCGGCCGCCATCACCGGACCGGGTGTGACCATCCTCAATCCGGTCATCAACTGTGGGGACTCCGCCTATGGAGAGTTCAGCTACAGCGGCAGCACGCTCGGTCTACAGGACGGTGTGGTGCTCACCACGGGATGGATCAATGATGCGCTAGGACCCAACAATAATGGGGGCACGACCCGTTACAACTCAGGAACAGGAGGCGATGCTCTCCTCGATGCCGTAACCGGAAGGGACACCTATAACCGATGTCGCTTCGAGTTCGATATCATCCCCAGCGGTGACAGCCTCCGATTCAACTTCGTCTTTGCCAGTGAGGAATACAACGAATGGGTCGGTTCGCAATACAACGACGTCTTCGGATTCTTCATCAGCGGACCAGGGATCACCGGTGATCCTGGTATCGGTAACGACAAGAACATCGCCTTGATACCAGGCACATCACAAGCCGTTGCGATCAACAACGTCAACAATGGCTTGAACGAACAGTACTTCTTCGATAATACCGGTGGGTCCGAGATCCAATACGATGGTCTGACCCAAGGACTCTACGCCGAATCCCGTGTAACACCCTGTCAGACCTATCACCTGAAGCTCATCGTGGCGGATGCGTCGGACCGTTGGTGGGACAGTGGTGTGTTCATCGAGCGCATCCGCAGCAACGAGATCACCATGAGCAGCCATACGCTCAATGGAACGCCCAATATGGTGGAAGGCTGCAATCCTGGTTGGGTGACGTTCACGCGGAACACTTCCACAGCGTCCGCCCTCAACCTGACCTACTTCCTGCAAGGGACCGCCACCAACGGTGTGGACTACAGTGCCATCGGTAATGTGAACCCCAGTGTGCCCAAGCTCGTGACCATTCCTATGGGACAAACGTCTGTTAACGTGAACGTGAACCCGACAGCCGATGCGGTCAATGAGGGAAATGAATTCCTCCGGTTCATCCTCGGTAACCCATTTTGCCCTGCGAACAACCTCGACACGCTGATCTTCAACGTGACCGACACCCTTATCGCGACACTATCCCCGTTGAACCCCACCATCTGTCGAGGCGACTCGGTCCAGTTGGTTGTGACGGGTGGCGCGAACTACGCATGGAGCCCTGCAGGTACGCTCAGTGCCAGCAACATCGCTGACCCTTGGGCGTCGCCAACAGTGAACACCCTGTACCAAGTGGCTGTGACCGAGGGGACCTGTCTTCGGAACATACGGACCACTGTGCGCGTGAGCGATATTGCATTGTCCGGTGTGGTCACAACCCCACTATGCGCCGGAGCACAGAATGGCGCCATCAACCTGACCACGACAGGAGGCGTAGCTCCCTATCTGTTCGCTTGGACCGGACCGGGTGGCTTCACGTCCAGTAGTGAGGACCTGGTGAACATCGGCGCAGGCACTTACACCGTTTCAGTGACCGACGGAAACGGATGTGACCGCACGCGCACGTTCGTGGTCAATGAACCTACGATACTGAGTGGTACGCTCACACCATCCATCCAGCCCTTCGGCGAGAACATCTCCTGTAACGGCGATGGATCGGGCTCCTTGGGCTTGAACGTTACCGGCGGAACGGTCCCATATGGGGTCAGTTGGGTCGGACCCGCTTCCTTCACCTCCAACAATTTCGATCTGGTCGGCATCGGTGCCGGGAATTATGAAGCGACGGTGACGGATGCCAATGGATGCCAATTCATCGGGAGTTTCAATATGACTCAACCCGATGCGCTGATCCCGTCGATCAGTGGTATACAGAATGTCGTCTGTCATGGTGATGGACTCGGTACAGCCGTCGTGAACGCCACCGGTGGAAGACCACCCTATTCCTATTCCTGGAATAGCGTGCCGCCCCAATCCACCGCCTCTGCGACCTCATTACCGTCGGGCACGTGGACGGTCACCGTCACGGACGCATATGGATGCCATACCCAGGCACAGGCCTCAGTTGGAGGACCCACCGCACCACTTGTCACGAACACCACAAGCCTTGTCCCGGTATCGTGTTCCGGCGGGAATTCGGGGTCGGCCGTCATCACAGCAACAGGGGGCACAGCTCCTTACACCTACACCTGGAACACCTCACCCGCTCAGAACGGTCCATCAGCCACCAACCTCACCGCTGGAACATGGACCTGTTCGGTGACCGATGCGAATGGATGCAGCCGGTCGCATGACGTGACCATCGGTCAGCCACTCGCGCCGCTTACGCTCGATCCGGTCTCGCAGACCAACATCGCCTGTCATGGTCAGAACATCGGACAAGCCACGGTGGTCGCTAGTGGGGGCACAGCGCCTTACAGCTACAACTGGAACACCCCCCCTACGCAAACCACTGCCACGGCCAGCAACCTTGGAGCAGGAAGTTGGTCCTGCACGGTCACCGATGCACGTGGATGCACCGCCGTGCATGTCGTTACCATCACGCAGCCTGCAGCCCCCCTGTCCGCGTCCATCTCCGCACAAACGAACGTGGCATGTTTCGCTGACAACAGCGGCAGCGCCACGGTGCAAGTTGCCGGTGGCAGCGCACCCTATACAGTGATCTGGAACACCACTCCAGCACAAATCGGTACCACCGCCACCACTCTGATAGCCGGTACTTGGACCTGCACAGTGACGGATGCACAAGGATGCTCGACGTTCCAAAGCGTAACCATCACACAACCTACAGCAGCCCTTCAGACCACTGCTTCGTCCGCCACCATGGTGGCTTGTCATGGCAACGCAAGTGGATCCGCCGGTATCGGGGTCTCTGGAGGAACAGCACCGTACACCTACGCTTGGAACACCACACCGGCCCAAACAAATGCTACTGCAACCGGACTCCCTGCCGGTACATGGACCTGCGTTGTCAGCGATGCGCAAGGATGCACCACCCAACGCGCGTTCACCATCACCGAGCCTTCCGGCCCGTTGAGCGCATCACTCGCATCTCTCACACCGGTACTCTGCTTCGGGAACGCCTCGGGTGAGGCCAGTGTCGCAGTGAGCGGCGGTACCGTACCCTACACTTATGCTTGGAACACGACGCCTGTTCAGAACACAGCCACCGCCAGTGGCCTCACTGCCGGCACCTGGACCTGTACGGTCACCGATCAACAAGGATGCAGCATCACACAGGATGCTGTGGTGAATAGCCCGGCTGCAGCCCTTTCCTCCTCGGTGACCTCCATCATCGATGTACTGTGCCATGGACTGAGCACCGGTAGTGCTGCGATCGCAGCGGCTGGCGGAACAGCACCCTATACCTATGCATGGAACAGCGTACCTCCGCAAAGCGGACCATCCGCCACGAACCTTCCCGCAGGAAGCTTCACGTGCACGATCACCGATGCTCAGGGCTGTACGTCATCACGTGTTGTTGTCATCACTCAACCAGCAGCCTCCCTGACCGTGAGCGGGAGCACCGTTGCTGCCGTATGTCAGGGCGCTGCGAACGGGGCGGTGGACATCACCATCTCCGGGGGAACAACTCCCTACGCATCGAACTGGACCGGCCCGAACGGATTCTTTTCGGCATCCCAGGATATCGCATCGTTGGAGGCCGGCGTGTACGATCTCGTGATCACGGATGGTAACGGCTGCGCCAATTCCACCAGCTGGAATGTGAACCAACCCGGCCTGTTCACCGTGAGTACCTCGATAGCCACATACGTTGGCGGTGTGAATGTGAGCTGCGCAGGTGCTTCCGATGGGAGCATCGACCTGACCGTGTCCGGAGCGACGCCGCCATATCAATATGATTGGAACGGACCCGATGGATACACCGCTTCAAGCCAGGATGTCTCCGGGCTTGAAGCAGGTACATATACCGTGATCATCACGGATGATAATGGATGCAGTACCTCGGAGACCCTCACCCTGTCAGCGCCACTACCGTACTCCATCGGGTTGACCTCAGCCACCATGGTCGGCGGCTTCAATATCGGCTGCTTCGGTGCCGCTTCCGGTTCGATCGATGCCACCGTTCAGGGCGGTACCGCTCCGATCGGTCTTGCATGGACCGGACCAGCGGCGTTCGTGGCCACTGCAGAGGACATCAACTCCTTGATAGCAGGGAACTATACGCTCACGGTCACCGATGCGAACAGCTGCCAAGCCGACCAGACCATTCTCTTGACACAACCCGATGCCCTGCAAGTCACCGCATCTGTCAGTGCCACTGTTTCGTGTAACGGAGGCTTCGACGGGTCGGCACAGGCATCCGTATCCCAAGGCGTAGCGCCCTATACGATCATATGGAGCACGACGCCGACCCAGAACGGCCCCTTGGCCACTGGACTGGGCGCCGGCACCTACACCGTGTCCGTGAACGATGCGAACGGCTGTTTGAACAATGCATCCGTTACGATCAACGAACCCGCGTTGGCCCTCAGTGCGACCATCGCTTCAGTCGTGAACGTGAACTGTCACGGCCAAGCGACAGGATCAGCTGCGGTATCAGCGACCGGAGGCACCTCACCTTATGCGTTCGCTTGGGATACCACACCTCCCCAAACCAGTGCAACCGCCACGGGGCTCGCAGCTGGGAACTACACATGCACCATCACCGATGCTCGGGGATGCACCACCTCGGTAACGGCGAGTGTCAGCGGTCCGGCCGAACCGTTGAGCCTCAGTGTGCTGACCATCACTCCGGTTCGATGCCATGGCGGTTCAAGCGGTGCGGCCACTGTGGTGGCATCAGGAGGCACTGGCAACCACAGCTATGTCTGGAATACCGTGCCTCCGCGTACAGGTCCCACCTTGGACCAGGTCGTCGCCGGTAACTACACCGTTTCGGTCTCCGATGAGAACGGTTGCAGCACCTCACTCGACCTCACGATCAGTGAGCCGAACGCGGCGTTGAGCGCCTCCCTGATCAACACAGTGGACCAGACCTGTTTCGCAAGCCCCACGGGTCAGGCGAGCGTAGCTGCCGTTGGTGGCAGTGCGCCTTACACCTACGCATGGAGTACAACTCCTGTGCAGACAAGCTCCACCGCCGTGGGACTTCAAGCAGGAAGCTACACCGTCATCATCACGGATTCCCGCCTCTGTACCACGACGGTGAATGCGACCATCGCTGGTCCTGCTGCACCTCTGAGCGCAAGTATCACCTCTGTGGTGGATGTGCTCTGCTTCGGCGGGAACACCGGTTCGGCAACAGGTGTGGCTATTGGCGGAACGCCCCCGTACGCTTATCTCTGGAACAGTGACCCAGCCTCCACCACGACCACTATCAATGGTCAATTGGCAGGGACCTATGTGTTCAACGTGACCGATGCCAATGGGTGCACTGGCGCAACGACAGCGACGATCGGACAGCCCGTTATTGGCATTTCCGGTTCCTTGGAATCCATCAGCATGGTCAGCTGCTTTGGCGGTGCAGATGGCTATGCCACGATAGGGATCGTTGGAGGCAGCGGCAATTATGACGTGGTATGGAACACCGTACCACCCCAATTCGGAACCGCGATCTCCGGATTACCAGCGGGAACCTACCTGGCACAAGTGACGGATCAGAACGGTTGTTCCGAACCGAAGTTCTTCCCCATCACCATCACCCAGCCCGCCGCACCCTTGGCCATCAGTCTCGTACCTCAGGTCTTTGGCGGTGGCTTCAACACCACGTGTTCGAATTCCGCGGATGGAAGTATCAACGCCACCATCACCGGTGGGTCGGCACCTTATTCGGTCACCTGGATCACCCCATTGGGTGCCAGTCCGAGCACCGAGGACATCTTCGGACTGAGCGCAGGAACGTATGCCGTGAACGTGACCGATGAGCAGGGTTGCGTCGCCAATGCCACTGTCACCCTGACCTCCCCTGTGCCCCTGAACATTACCACCCAGGTAACTCCGGCAGCATGCCAAGGGGCCGCGACCGGAGCAGTGGACCTCAGTGCTTCCGGGGGAGTTTCGCCTTATCTCTATGATTGGAATGGACCGAACGGGTTCAGTGCGAACACCGCCTCTATCTCGGGTTTGTCCGCAGGTGTCTATCAGCTGGGCCTCTCCGATGCGAACGGATGCCCGGCCTCATTCGCTGTCGACGTCAACCAGCCCGGGATATTCACCATCGGCGCAGTGCTGAGCAGCTTCAACGGCGATGTGGAGGTCTCATGCCACGATGCCAGCGACGGCTCCATCGACGTCACGGTGAGCGGTGGCACGCCAGGCTACACCTACGCTTGGAGTGGGCCTGGTGGAATGATCGCGAACAACGAGGACCTTGATGCACTGGCCCCTGGTTCCTACCAGCTGACCCTGACCGATGCCAATGGATGCAGCAGTTCTGCCACCTATGACCTCGTCGCACCAGCACCCCTCAACACCGCTCTGAGTGCTTCGCTATCCGGCCAGTATGCAATTGGATGCAACGGTGGATCGAACGGGAGTATCACTGCCACGATCGTTGGCGGGGTGGGTCCATATTCCTTGATGTGGAGCGGCCCGAACGGGTTCAGCGCAAGCACTTCCACCATCTCCGGACTCCTGGCAGGAACGTATGACCTCAGCGTGACCGATGTGAACGGGTGCAACTCATCCGCTAACATCACGCTGCAACAGCCAGACCCGATCAACGCTACCATCACCTCGCAACTTCAAGCCAATGGTGATGCCATCAGCTGTAATGGAAGTAATGACGGAGGTATCAACTTGGGCATCACCGGAGGTCAAGGGCCTTACCTCGTGCTCTGGACAGGACCGAACGGTTTTTCCAGCATGGACCAAGACCTCAGTGGCTTGGCCGCCGGCACCTACACGGTCACCATCACCGACGCACAGGGTTGCACGGCGAATGGTGCCATAACCTTGACGGAACCTGCTCCTTTCACATTGGGTGCCATGATACCGACAGCCGGTGGTGGCACTGCCATATCCTGCCCAGGAAGCACCAACGGCAGCATCGACCTCACCGTGACCGGTGGAGCTGGTTCCTTCTTGTACGCATGGACGGGGACGAACGCATTCGCGGCGATCACCGAAGATGTGAACGGACTTGGCGCTGGGTCGTATACCGTATCGGTCACCGACCTGAATGGATGCACTGCGCAATCCACCTTCACTCTTGACGAACCTCAAGCGTTGACCGCAAACGCCTCCATCATCAATACCCGGTGCCAAGGCAACGCGGACGGTGCCGTCGACCTTGTGGCCAACGGTGGTACTTCACCGTACACCTACCAATGGTCCAGTGGGTTCGGCCTTTACAGCAGCACCGACGAGGACCTGATCGGTATACCCGCTGCCGTATACACGGTGATCATCACGGATGCGAACGGGTGCTTCTTGCAGCGTTCCTTCAATGTGGATGAACCCGATCAGTTCTCCATGACCGGCCTCATTTCACAATATCCTGGCGGCTATAATGTCAGTTGCCCAGGTTCCGAGGATGGCCGGATCGTGTCCATTGTGACAGGCGGAACCCTGCCTTATCAGTATACACGGCTCGGTAGCCAGGGCATCGTAGGCACAGCATCGAGCATCAGTGAACTACCCGCAGGCACTTATGAATTGATCCTGACCGATCAGAACGGCTGCAGTGGATTGTCCACGTTCGAGCTCGTGGAAGCCGACCCCATTGCGATCGGCCTTGTTCCCTACCAATATCCCGCTGGCGCGAATACCACTTGCAATGCGACCTTGACCGGTAGCATCGATGCCACCATCGTTGGCGGTGTAGGACCATACACGCTGGATTGGCAAGGACCAGGCGGGTTCTCCTCATCACAAGAAGACCTGACCAACCTTGGGGCAGGCGGCTATGCCCTGCTCGTGACCGATCTGGTAGGATGTACTGGTGCTGCCAGCATCACCCTCAACGAACCCGAGCCGCTCAGCAGCTCCGCAGTGACAGGGAGCACATCGGGTGGCAACGGGCTCAATTGCAACGGTGCAATGGATGGCACCATCGACCTGACCATCATCGGAGGAACGGCTCCATATCAGATCATCTGGTCCGGGCCGGATGGGTTCGGCAGCACCAACAACGACCTTACGGGTCTTGGCGCCGGTACCTACACCGCGACGATCAGCGATATCAATGGATGCACCTCCACGGCAAGTGCCACCATCACGGCACCGAACGCGATCCAGATCGTTCTGTCCGCGACGGAATTCAGTGGCGGCTTCCATGTCCCTTGTTCCGGTTCCAGCGTGGCTATCGTGCAATCCACTGTGAGTGGTGGCACCGCCGACTATTCCTACTCCTGGACCGGTCCGAATGGCTTCACCAGCACGGATGCGTCACTCAATGACGTAGCCGCTGGGAACTACACCCTCACGGTAACCGATGCCAATGGATGCGATGCAACGGCGAGTATCACGTTGTTGCAACCGAACGTCCTTGCTGCTTCAGGCACGGCCGGCACCACGGGCAATGGCTTCGAGGTGAGTTGCTTGGGCAACGATGGAACGATATCCATTTCCATGTCGGGAGGCACACTGCCCTACCAGTTCGAATGGACCGGACCCGACGGCTTTGCATCCTCCCTCGAAGACTTGAGCGGAGTCGGGGCAGGTAGCTACGATCTCATCGTCGAGGATGACAACGGATGCGCCACGAGCATCGGTTTCGTGCTCACAGGTCCGGCACCCATCGGCGGAAGCATCACCCCTTCGACCGTTATCTGCAACGGTAACAACGATGGCACCATCGATCTCGAAGTAACAGGTGGTTCCGGGATCTACACCTATGCGTGGACCGGACCGAACGGAGCAAGTGGTTCAACGCAGGACCTCTCCGATCTGGAAGGTGGCTCCTACACCGTGGTCGTGAACGATGATGGCAATTGCACTGCCACGTTCAGCACGGACATCATCGTAAGCGGTGCCATGAGCGCAGAGGTGTACCGCAGTACCTATGGCGCGGTGAACATTCCCTGTCACGGCGACAGTTCAGGCGTGATCGAACTGAGCATCACGGGTGGTACCGCACCACTCGACATCACGTGGACCGGTCCGAACGGTTTCACCAGCACGGGTCCGGACCTCAGCGGCCTTCCTGAAGGCACGTATGCGTTCACCATCACCGATGACAATGGTTGTACGTTGGACAGCACGATCGTGCTCACCGCACCCCAAGAGGAACTGGGGACAGCGCTGACCGCCACGCTCCAAGCATCAGGAACCAACATCTCCTGTCACGGAGGTTCCGATGGCAGTATAGAAGCCAGTGTGCAAGGTGGCAATGCGCCCTACACCTACCTCTGGCGTGGACCGAACGAGATCACGTTCACAACATCGACCATCACCGACCTGCCTGCTGGGGAATATGAGCTGGTGGTGACCGATACCAACGCGTGCATCAGCACCGTGAACATCACATTGACCGAGCCCGCGGCCCCGATCACGATCGATGCAACACTATCCAACTACAACGGCGCGGGCATCTCCTGCTCCGGCAGTAGCGACGGCAGTATCGGAACAACCGTCACGGGCGGGTCACCCGACATGACGTTCTCATGGAGCGGACCGTCCGGTTTCACCAGCACGGCGGACAGCCTCTTCGGTCTTGAGGCAGGCACCTACACAGTGTTGGTAACGGATATCAATGGATGCAGCCTTTCGCTTCCTGTAACGCTCACCGCTCCAACTGTACTCGAGACCGAACTGAATGTTGGCATCTTCAACGGAGGAACGAACGTGAGCTGTGAGGGCGCGGAGGACGGTTCCATCGCCCAGGTCATCTCCGGCGGAACAGGTCAGGTTTCAGTGATGTGGGAAGGCCCCGATGGATTCTCCAGCGCGCAGGACACCCTTACGGATCTATCAGCAGGGAACTACTGTGTAACGCTCACGGATGCCAATGGCTGTTCGACCGTTGCGTGCCAGATGCTGATCGCACCTAGCACGCTCGTGGTCGGTGGAACGGCCACGCCGGCCGCTTGTGGCCTGGCCAATGGAGCTGTTGATGCGTCCATCACCGGTGGCACTGGACCCTACGACCTGGTCTGGAACAATGGAGCCACCGACGAAGACCTGTCCTCCATCGCACCCGGCACCTACTCAGTGGATGTCACCGATGCGAACGGTTGCACGGCCAACACCACGGTGACCGTGATCGGGACAGCGGCACTGGAAGCGGTGATCTCGGCCAATGACGTTCGCTGTAACCAGGCCAACGACGGCACTATCGTGGTGACCCCGATCACTGGAGAGGCTCCGTACTCATATGACTGGGATCACGGTCCGAACACCGCCAGCGTATCGGACCTCGCCCCGGGCAGTTACACCGTCCTCATCACCGATGCCAATGGCTGCAGCCTGAGCACCTCGGCATCCATCGCAGAGCCTACCGCCATCGATGCGGAGGGTGAGGTGAGCACGTATGACAACGGTTACTCCGTAAGCACTTACCTCGGCACGGACGGATCCATAACCACGGCGGTGAGCGGCGGCAGTGGTCCGTACGAATACGCTTGGGCGCATGGCCCCTCCACCGCGGATGTCAACGGCCTCTCTGCCGGCACCTATGTGGTCACCATCACCGATGTGAATGGATGCTCGATCCAGTTGGAGTTCGTGCTCGACGAGCCCAACGACCTGGAACAACCGACCGGCTTCACCCCCAACGGCGATGGTCAGAACGACCGCTATGTGGTACGCGGGCTCGACGCCTTCGACACCAACCAGATGGTCGTGTTCAACCGCTGGGGCAACGTTGTGTATGAGCGCGTGAACTACCGCAATGACTGGACCGGCGAGAACATGACCGGTGAGCCACTTCCCAATGGGACCTACTTCGTCATCATCACCATCCCTGATGCAGGCCAAACACTCCAGAACTATGTGGACCTCCGCCGCTAAGGAACCTTGCATGGGTACTTCCCGTTCAAGGCTGATGCCGACCATGAACAGGCTGCAGTATTCGGGGATCATTGCTCTGGCGCTACTGTGCGTTCAAAACGCCCGTGCCCAGCAAGAGGCCATGATCTCGCAATACATGTTCAACGGGCTATTCGTCAACCCGGCATATGCGGGTAGTCATCCCTACGCCAGCGCCAGCATTCTGCACCGCGAACAATGGACCGGCATGCCCGGCGCCCCGTCCACCAGCATGCTCGCCTTCGATACCCCGGTATGGAAGAACAAGTTCGGATTGGGTGTGAGCATGGTGCACGATCAGATCGGCGTGAGCCGAGACCTGGACATGAGTACGCACTTCGCATACAGCATAAGCGTGAGTGAGGGTTCTCGATTGGCGTTCGGTCTTCGCGCAGGGGTCTCCATCTATTCGGCCAACGTCAGCGATCTCGTCTACTGGGACCAGAACGATGCGGTTTATGTGCAGGACATCCGCAACACACCTGTCGGACGGTTCGGCGCTGGGCTCTATTGGCACTCACGCACCTCTTACGCGGGCATCTCCATTCCTACGCTTCATGCCATGGACGAAAAGGTGGCCGAGGCATCGCGCAGTATCCTACGGAACTACTTCACCAAACATATCTACCTCAACGCCGGACATGTGTTCGAGTTGAGCGAGGACTTCGACCTGAAGCCATCGGTGATGGTGAAGTACCAACAGGAAGCGCCACCTGAAGTGGACCTGAACTGTAATGTGTTGTTCCGCGAACGATTCTGGCTGGGAGCGGGTTATCGGACCGGTGATGCCATGGTGGCGATGCTGGAATACCAGGCAACGTCCATGATCCGTGTCGGGTATGCCTACGATATGAACACCAGCGGTCTGCGCCACTATAACGGCGGAAGCCATGAAGTGATGCTCGGCCTGGACCTTGGAAAGGAACCCATCCGGATCAAATCCCCTCGCTATTTCTAATGAGCACGCACCGGCTATCTCCCCTGGCGTTGTGGCTCGCGGCCGTCCTGCTGCAAGCTTGCACGACCGTTCGGCTCCATCAGGCCGATAAGGCCTACGACCTGATGCACTTCCCCAAGGCCGAACGCCTGTATGAAAAAGCCCTGGCCCGGACCGACGACCGCCTCGCACGGGTGCACGTGGCCAACGCTTACAGGAAGCACAACGCGCTCGAGCAGGCCCGATCACATTACGCACGCCTCGATTCCGCACGTCCATTGACCGGTGACACAGCGCTGGACTACGCCGAGGTGCTCATGGGTCTGACCGAACGCGAAGCCGCAGCCGACCTGTTCTTCCGCGTACTCCAAGGATCACCGGAGAACCGACGTGCGCTTGACTTATATGAATCCGCTCAAGGATACCATTCCTTCTTTGCCGATACGGGCCGTTACATCCTCACACGTCTTACATTGCCCGGGATCGCCACCGCATTCTCACCCATTCCTTACCAAGGCGGATTGATCGTTGCCGGTGAGCGCATGGTCGATGACAAACAGGCTAACCCGTGGAACGAACGATCGTTCCTCGACCTGTACCAAACCACGTCACGCACCATCGTTACCTGGACCGATGCCAAGCCATTGCCAGGGGAGGTGAACGGCGCATACCACGAAGGACCAGCGGTGCTCAGCGCCGATGGAAGAACCCTCTACTTCACACGGAGCAATTACGTGGAGCGCAAGCTGCTGAAGGACGAAGGGAATACCAGCCACCTGAAGCTGTTCCGCGCAACGCTTGACAGTACAGGGAATTGGTCGGACCTGAGAGCGTTCGCACACAATAGTGATGATTGGTCCACGGGTCACCCTGCCCTTTCACGAGATGGGCGCACGCTCTACTTCGCCAGCGATCGTCCGGGCGGTTACGGGGGAATGGACCTTTGGCGCTGCCGGGACAGTGGAACAGGATGGGGGGAACCGGAGAACCTGGGGTACACGATCAACACACCTGGCAATGAGCTCTTCCCGACCATCAACGGCGATGCGCTACATTTCTCCAGCACCGGTCATTTCAACATGGGTGGTCTGGATATTCTGGAGACCCACGAACAGGATGGTCATTGGGCGATGCCCAAGAACCTGCTCTATCCGATCAATACCGAGCATGACGACATGCATTTCGTCCTCGATGGTACCGGGCTCTCAGGATACCTGAGCAGCGACCGTTCCGGCCTGGATCAGGTCTATGCGTTCACGGTGTATGAACCCTTGTTCTACTTGGATGGCATCACCCTGGACCAGGAGGGTGGATTCCTATCGAACACCGCAGTGGAATTGACCAACATGGAGACCGGCGAGGACCTTTCCGCTTTCACCAGCGCTGATGGTCGATTCAACTTGGCCATCGAACCCAACAGTGAATACGTTGTACGCTGCGAACGGGAAGGTATGCTGACCAGTACGAACCGGATCAGTACCAAGGGACTCACACGTAGCGACACGATCTCCTTGGAGGTGCGCATGACCCCGATCCAAGTGGGGCAGTCCATCGCCATCAACAACATCTACTACGATTACGACAAGTGGGACATCCGACCGGATGCGGCCAAGGAATTGGACAAGCTCGTGAGCATCTTTCAGGATAACCCCAAGTTGATCTTCGAACTAGGTTCACATACCGACAGTCGTGGAGGGGATCTGTACAACCTTGTTCTCTCCGATGCCCGCGCGCAAGCAGCGGTGAACTACCTCATCCGCAATGGTGTCGCCCCTGAACAGATCAGCGCCAAAGGGTATGGTGAAGACCAATTGGTGAACCAATGTGGAAACGCTGTTCGTTGCACCGAAGAGGCCCACCAAGCCAATCGTCGCACCGAGTTCAAGCTCACCGGAAGCCTGGACCTGGCCTCCACTCCAGGTCATTGACCCATTGGCTCCGAGCGCTTGACCATCTCGCTGAACGAGATCCCCTCGGCATGCGCCGATACCCATGAGCGCACATCAAAGTACTTCAACACCAGGCTTTCGTTGGGGTCCTTGAACAGGTCCTTCATCGGCAGCTCCATCGTCCGGAACATCTCCCGCTTGGCCTGTGGGTCACCCGTCCGGGCAAGGCGTTTGATGTTGTCGATCAATAGGACCTCGACCTGATGTGCCCGGTGACGCTTGCTCAGGAACCGTTGGGTGGAGCGAACGATATACTCCAAGAGGTCGTAGTTGCCGAGTTCATAGTGAACGACCAGGTTGAACAAGCGAGCATAGGTGAAGATATCCTGGCGCAACGTGGGCTCATTGTCGTTCAACACCTTGTTCAACCAAAATAGCGCCTTGTTCATCTCGCCTGCCCCGAAGTAGGCACACGCCAAAGCGAAGTAGAACTCCAGCTCATGTTCCTTATGCAGCCGGTCCCCCATGGATTCCATTCCTTCGATGATCGTATCGACCAGGGTGATGGAACGCACATGCTCGCCGGAGCGGTCCAGTAAGCGTAATTCACTCAGGTAACTGGCCACGAACACCTGGGATGCGATGTTCTGACCCATGAATCCCTCGGTCCCGGGCAATGACCGCATCACCGCGATGTTCTTTCGGGCGCTCTCAAGGTCCCGCAGTTCGATCTGGGCGTTTATGATGTAATGCAATGTTCGGATATAACGCTTCGGGAGGTCCGCTTTGATCAACGGATTGTCGTCCAGTATTTGATGGACTCGCTGGAACTTCTCCAGTGAAGTCCGCCAATCGCGCTTGGCCCATTGGCAGAAACCCTGTGTGTAATAACAGATGGTGGCAGCTCGACGGGAAAGAGCCGTGTTCTTCCCTTTGATCAGCGGATGCTCGCTGATCTCCTCCACCATCGCATGTTCCTCTTCGGTCCGCACATACCCACCGCTCCTGAACACATAGTTGATCTTGGAATACAGGATATGATAAGCCGCGAGGTTCCTGAGTTTCTCGATGACATCGCGCTCCTCCTCGATCAGCGCGTCCAGGTCCTTGGTGAATTCGCCTGACTCATAGGCCTCCTCCAAGAGCATCTTCTCCCAATTGAGCAACTCGAACCAATAGTAGAAGCGTTCGTTGTCCCGTGCGATCTTCTTGGCCCTGTGGAGCAGCTTGTTGCATTCCACGTACAGCGCCTTTTGATACAGGATCTCGATGTTCTTGATCTCCTGTTTCAGGATACCGCTCACACTGGCCTCGGCATGATAGGCCCGCAAGGCTTTCAGGATCAATTTGTACAGGTGGTTCTTCTCCGATGGCAGGTGTTTGATGAAGGTCTCCTTCGCGAACAACTTCTTGATCGCCTCCTCATCGTACGCCTTCTGTTTGTCGACCGCATCGAAGATCCGCAGGTAGTTCTTGTCCCCCGATTGGAGGGAGGAATGCAGCTTGAAGAAGCGCTTCTCCGATTTGGACAAGGAACGGATCAGGTCGTGTAACTCGGTACTAGGCTTCATGAGCAATGATGCGAATTGACGATGGGATCCCAAGGACCTTCTCAAAGGTAGGGATCCCGAAGGTGTGCCCTTGACCGTTCCTTGGAACTCGACCGCCGATACCTTTGGAACATGTTACGCACGCTTATGTTCGTCGGCCTGTTGGCGCAATCGGCTATCCAGTACGTTGCTGCACAGCATGGTTGCCAGACCACCAAGCATCGCCACTCGTCCATGCCGGGTGGAACACGCTCCGACGAAGGCGAGCTGGCAACATGGCCTTGGGACCTGCTACACCAACGCATCGACCTGGACCTCACGCAGGGCAATGTGATCGGAGGCGCCTGCACCATCACTGCTGTTCCCCGCACCGCCAATGCCACGGAGCTGCCATTGCACCTCCTCGAACTCACCGTCGATTCCGTGACCACGGGACATGGCCCGCTATCCTTCACACACGACGATGAACTACTCACCATCACGACCGATGTCCCGTTCGATACGGATGACACCCTGTTGTTGACGGTCCATTATCACGGTGACCCGGTGACCGACCCAAGTGGTTTCGGTGGCTTCTATACCACCTCGCCCTATACGTACAACTTGGGCGTGGCCTTCCAACGAGTTCCCCACTCCTTTGGACGCGCATGGTTCCCCTGTGTGGACAACTTCACCGAACGGAACAGCTACGAATTCCTGGTCAAGACCAACGGTGGCCGGACCGCTTGGTGCAACGGGGAACTCATGGCCACCATTCCGCTAGGGGGTGATACCACCGTGTTCCACTGGCTGCATTCCGAGACCATTCCTGCATACCTCGCATCGGTGGCGGCATCGAACTATGTGGCTGCCCGGGATACGTTCACCAGCATCACAGATACACGTGTTCCAGTGGCGTTGGTAGCGCGCCCACAGGACACGACCGCCATGAAGAACTCCTTCCTTAATCTGCACCAGGCCTTCGACGGCTTCGAGCGGCGGTTCGGACCCTACCGTTGGGACAAGGTGGGATACGTGCTGACCACACAAGGCGCCATGGAGCACTCCACCAGCATCCATTACCCGGCATCCATCGCCGACGGAACGCTGGCGTACGAAACGATCATGGCCCACGAGCTTGCCCACCAGTGGTTCGGCGACCTGGTCACCTGCGAACGCGCAGAAGAAATGTACATCAACGAAGGGGGCGCGGAATACCTCAGCTTCCTGTTCCTGGAAGATGTGTACGGGAGGGAGCGCTATCTACGGACCGTGCGGGAGAACCATCGCGCCATGGTGCAACGCGCGCACATCCTCGATGAAGGCTGGTGGGCGCTTGCGGACATGCCCCAGGCATGGACCTACGGTGAGCACACGTACAACAAAGGCGCCGACATCTGGCACACCCTGCGCGGTTACCTCGGCGATACGCTCTTCTTCCAAGGACTGACCTCCTTCCTGGATGCCTATGCCTACCAACCGGTGAACACCACCTTGCTCCGCGACCACCTCGCCCAGGTCACCGGAATTGCACTCACGGACTTCTTCGATGACCATGTCCTACAACCCGGCTGGGCCGCGTTCGAGGTGGATTCCTTCACCGTACAACCCACCGGGAACGAGTTCACCATCACCACCCACGTCCAACAGAAGCAGCGCGGCCCCAGCCAACCGTACAATAACGTGCCCCTGTACTTGACCTGTCACAGTGCCAACGGCGAAGTCTGGACGGCTCCGGAACCGGTACTCGTGGGTGGCCCTTTCACCACGGTCACTGTCCAAGCGCCGTTCGCTGCCATATCGGTGGCACTCAATGTGGATGAACGCATCGCGCAGGCGGTGACCGTGGACAGCGACACGCTCACCGGCACAGGTAACACCTTCTACCCCAACGCCGACCTGCGCATCACCGTGAACAGCATGCCCACACCCACGCCCATCCGGATCGAAGAATACTGGGTGGCAGCCGATACCGAAGCGGATGTACCCTACGCCTGCGTGGTGTCGCCGGACCGCTGGTGGCGCATCCATGCCGCACTGCCCGAAGGCACGGCGCTCAATGGGCGCATCCTGTACGACGGGCGCCCTGGCCTTGCCACCTCCGCCGATGTGGAGCTGATGCAGGATGGCGGCACGCTCAGCTTCCGCGAGGACAGCCTCGTCCTCCTGTATCGCCCAGATGCCTCATGGCCATGGACGGAGCATCCCGACCACACCGTGAATGTGGTCAGTAATCCCACCGACCGCCAAGGTCGCATCGACTTCAACGGACTGGAAGCCGGTGATTATACACTGGGATGGAAACAGAGCGCGACCGACACTCCCCGGATAGCCGAATTGAACACGTTCCAGTTCCGCTACAACGCAGCCTTGGCCACGGTGGAAGTGATCGGTGCCGGGTCGGGCAGTATGCTGCGTCTGCTGGATGCGAATGGACGCATCGTGCTCAGCAAGTATGCTACGGGCCCGGTGGATGTATCCGGCTGTGCGGCAGGTGCCTACCGTGTTCAATTGCGTTCAGGCAACACGGATTGGCGCTTGGCGGGCAGCTTCGTGCACGGTCGTTGAGCACCCTACCAACACAAGCGAGGCCGCCCCTACTGGAACGGCCCCGATCATGCTTCCGATAGCGTTCCGTTATCGCACGTAGCGAAGTCCACGGCCCGGATAATAGGCTCCAGCACCCAATTGCTCCTCGATACGCAGGAGTTGGTTGTACTTCGCGATGCGGTCGCTGCGGCTGGCACTTCCGGTCTTGATCATGCCACAGTTCACCGCCACGGCCAGGTCGGCGATGGTGGTGTCCTCGGTCTCGCCGCTGCGGTGGCTCATGATGCTCGTGTAGCCCGCCCGGTGGGCCATGCGCACTGCCTCGATGGTCTCGGTGAGGGTGCCGATCTGGTTCACCTTCACCAGGATGCTGTTGGCGATGCCCTTGTCGATGCCCTCTGCAGGCGTTTCACGTTGGTCACGAACAGGTCGTCACCCACCAGTTGCACACGGTCCCCGACGGTCTCGGTCAGCAGCTTCCAACCCTCCCAATCATCTTCGCTCATTCCGTCCTCGATACTGACGATGGGGTAACGCTTGGCCCAGTCGGCCCACATGGCCACCATCTCCGCGCTGGTCAGCACATCGCCGGTGCTCTCCAGGGTGTACCGCTGCTTCTCCGCGCTGTAGAACTCGGTGCTCGCGCAGTCAAGCGCCAGCACGATGTCCTCGCCGGGCTTGTAGCCGGCTGCTTCGATGGCCTGCATCACCAACTTCAAAGCCTCCTCATTGCTGGGCAGGTCCGGTGCGAAACCGCCTTCATCCCCCACATTGGTGCTCAGGCCTTTCTTCTTAAGCACGGCCTTCAACTGGTGGAACACCTCGGTGCCCATGCGAAGACCTTCGGCGAAGTGCTTCGCGCCCACAGGCATGATCATGAACTCCTGCACGTCCACCTTGTTGTCAGCGTGTGCACCGCCATTGAGGATGTTCATCAAGGGCACCGGTAATACGCTGGCGTTCACCCCTCCCACATAGCGGTACAGCGGCAGACCGGCCTCACTTGCTGCTGCCTTGGCCACGGCCAGGCTGACACCCAGAATGGCGTTGGCACCCAGGTTGCCCTTGTTCGCGGTGCCGTCAAGCGCCAGCATGGCCTTGTCGATCATGGCCTGCTCGGTCACCAGGGCCCCTTGTAATTCGGTGTTCAGCGTGGTGTTCACGTTCTCCACGGCCTTGCGCACCCCCTTGCCCAGGTAACGCTTCTTGTCGCCATCGCGCAGTTCCATGGCTTCATGGGCGCCGGTGCTGGCACCGCTGGGAACAGCCGCGCGGCCCATGTGGCCGGTGTCGGTCCATACGTCCACCTCCACGGTGGGATTACCACGTGAATCGAGCACCTCGCGTGCCTGGATCTTGGCGATCAAACTCATTGCTATCGGGTTAAACGTTCTGCGTTGAGGCGCGTTCTACGCGGTGCGCCTGCCGGATGTTCTCCACGAACCGATCGAAAAGATAGCGGCTGTCGTATGGGCCCGGCCCGGCCTCGGGGTGGTACTGCACGCTGAACACAGGACGGTCCTTCAGGCGAATGCCCGCCACGCTACCGTCGTTCAGGTGTACGTGGGTGATCTCCACCGCTTTGTTCGCCTCGGCATCCGTACGCTTCACCACGAAGCCATGGTTCTGCGAGGTGATCTCGTCGCGGCCCGTGGTCAGGTCCTTGATCGGGTGGTTGATCCCGCGGTGGCCGTGGTGCATCTTCTCCGTGGCCATCCCCAGACTCTCGGCCAGTAACTGGTGCCCCAAACAGATGCCGAACACCGGCAGACCCGTGCCCACGACCTCTTTCACCAACGCCACGCTCGCCGGCATGGCACCGGGATCGCCCGGACCGTTGCTCAGCAGGATGCCGTCCGGGTTCCACGCGAGCACCTCGCTAAGCGGGGTGTTCATCGGGAACACCTTCACCCGGCAGTCACGCTCCACCAGGCAGCGCTCGATGTTACGCTTCACGCCGAAATCGATCAGCGCCACCCGATGTTGCGCCTCCGCCGCGCCCACCTCATAGGCAACGCGGGTGCTCACGCGACTGCTGAGTTCCAGTCCGGCCATGTCGGGTGCCTCGGCTAGCCTTGTCCGCAGCACCTCCAGGTCCATTTCGCTGGAACTGACCAAGGCGTTCTGTGCACCGTGGTCGCGGATGTGGCGCACCAGTCTACGCGTGTCCACATCGCTGATGCCCACCACGCCAGAGGCCTTCAAATGGTCATTGAGGGAACCGCTGCCACCGGGCCTGCTCCATACCTCGCTGAACTTCTTCACCACCAGGCCTGCGATGGTCACCGAGCCACTCTCCTCCTCGCCCACTTTCACGCCATAGTTGCCGATATGCGGCGAGGCCATGGTCATGATCTGCCCGGTGTAGCTGGGGTCGCTGAAGATCTCCTGGTAGCCGGTCATGCCGGTGTTGAAGCAGATCTCGCCCACCGTCACCCCCGCAGCGCCGATCGCGCGCCCCCTGAACAACGTTCCATCGGCGAGCAACAGGACGGCTTCGGGGCGCTGGCTGACGAGCATGCTTCGGTGGGGGGATTGAATGCGGCGCAAAGATACCCCGACCTCCCCGCACCCCCTGCCGTGGATCATCCACAGGTGTTGATAACGGGGGGCAGCACGCTGGCCGTAGGTGGTAGCGAACAGCACAGCCCCAACCAACCCCTACCTTTCCCCCATGCCCCCCGGCCTACGACGCTTTGCCCTGCCCGCGCTCGGCGTAGCCGCTCACCTGCTCTTCCTCGCCCTGCTCTTCCGCCAGCAAGGGCTGCTGTTCGACAAGGAAGCGCTCAAGTACCTCGGCGCGGCGCAGGACCTGCTCAATGGGGACACCACCGACCTGTTGGGGCGCTACCGGCTCTTCGCCACCCACATCCTCTTCCTCACGCCCTTCGTGGCCCTCGGCATGCCCGCGCTGGCGATCGTTGCCCAGGTGGTGCTGGTGCTTATCAGCGCCCGGGCACTGCACCGGCTGATCGTCCGTATCGCTGTTCCACCACTCATCGCCACAGGCGTCACGGCCGCTTACCTGCTCGCACAACCCCTCCACACATGGACCCTCAGCGCCTACAGCGAAGGGCTCTTCATACCGCTCTCGGTGCTCTTCCTGGAGCGCGCCCTGCGCCCCACCACTTGGGACCGCTACACCTGGTTGCTCGCCCTGCTGTTGCTGTTCGCGCGGCCCACCGGCGCCCTCTTCATCGCTCCGCTGTTGCTACTGCGCTTCACTGCCCAACTTCCCCAGCGCACCGCACTGCGCACTGCCGGAATGTTCGCGATGCTGCTGGCCATGCTGCTGCTGCCCATCCTCAATCGCGAGCAATTGCAAGTGGTGGTGGGCGCGCCCGTGGTCTGCGGCTTTCCCGAACACCCTGAAATAGAAGGAACCTACACCGGCACTCACCTGCTGGGCGCCCAGTTGCACCTCATCGACGCCCATGGTCTGAGCTATTGGGCCGGTCTGCTCGCGCGCCGCACCGCATCGCTGCTGCTGCCCCTGCGGCCCTATTTCTCACCCCTGCACAACGCGCTCAACCTGCCCTTCGTGCTGCTACTCCCGCTGGCGTTCTGGGGGGCCTTACGCGCCTCCACCGACACAGTACGCAGCATCATCCTTGTGCTGCTGCTCAACGTCCTTCTCGTGGCCCTCACCTACGATGAATGGGCCGGTCGTTTCCTGGCGCCGCTGCTTCCGATGGTATTGGTGTTGGGGGGGGTGGGTCTATCCGATCTCTTCATCACTAGGGACCGGGCGACCAAACACCCATTCGAGCAACCTTCTTAATGACCACTCTGTCCATATGCTCCACTATGGCCCTCTTGGAATACCACCCTTGACAATCAAGGCATCGTAGCGCCTCTGTCACCTCCTCGTATCACCTTCCAGCGCTGGAGCGCTCGGAACAGGCTCTGCCTCGTTCGCACACCGAACTTCTTGAACAAGTTCCGTCGATGCACCTCCACCGTGTTCACACTGATACCCATGCGTTCCGCAATGACGGCATAGCTGGGGTCATCAAGCGAACATACCTGGTCACAGAACTCCAACTCCCGGTCCGTCAACTTTTCCAAGAGCCCAGGGTTCGCTTCTCGTGCTGCACGTAATTGCTCTCTACGTTCCAAATAGGACGCCACCAACGCGTTATAGTGGAATCCCGTTAGGACCACATCGTTCAACGCGGCATGGTATTCACGTTCGGAGGATACCTTATCCAATATACCACGCGCCCCACAGGACATGGCCCGAGCGACCGCCTCGACCGAAGGGTCGAACGTTAGCGCCAATGCCGGAACAGTAGGCTTGTTGTGTTTCAACCATTGGAGTGTCTCATAACCATCCATTACCGGCATACAGAGATCAACGATCGCGACAACATGGTCCGCCGCAGGAATCCATCTCGACACGAGGTCCGCGCCATGAGCGAATTCCGAAACACCCGAGGACCGAGACCATGAACCTATGATCCTGGCCAGACCGGTCCGCACAACAGGGTGATCGTCCACCAGGACGACATGCACTGCCTCATCCTCTCGTATTGACATCATTCTGGATCGTTCGACCACCAACGAATGTATCGCTCCGCAGCATGGAACGATCAGTGTACCAAGATATTTCGTGACCCCCTGAGCCATGAATTCCCAGTATAAGATGATGAAAACCCAAACCCATGTTAGCAAACAGAATACTCAGTCATATCAAGGGTATCCGATATCCATGTCTTGAAGAGCCAAGATCAACGGCCTTTCCTTCGATCATCCGTTTACTTAACATATCGGCCCGATCGAAACCCTCAGACGCCATGCCTGCCCCACCACCCTACTACGGCTTCAGCGCCTATTTTCCGACCATCGATAGCACAGAGGTCGGCGTCCTGATACCCCTTATCAAGCTGAAGGATGGTACGAGGGACATATATCAACTCTCACAATGTGAAGTCGTAGACCTGTCGGATGAACTGAAGAGATCCGAAGATCTCTTCAAAGCTTTCTGGGGCACGTTCAAGGATACGGCGACCGTGATCGTTGATGCCTACCGGCCGTTGGACCCCTCAAATCCCACGCCCCAGGAAGAAGTACATCTACTTTCCGCAGCAACTGCGTTCTTGGACCATTGGCCGGATACGAAAGCCATGTCCCTCAAGTGGTTGTTGGACCAGATAGGATCAAAGACCAGGGTCGATGGTTCATACGCAGCATTAGAAGAGGCGTTGAAATTGAGTGACGTTGAGGTTGTTCCATGGCTGGAAAAGGATTTTTTCGATGCACTAGCACGCTATTACATTGCCATGGCAGGGCGCTACATTGCGCAAGCATTGAAACAATACACTGTTACCGGCATTGTGCTGGACAGTGCAAGCAGGGAGCCGAAAGCAGGCGTGCGAGTTCGGGTCTTTGAAAAATCATTTTCTCCTGAGCGCACTCATGGCACGACTTTCAGCAATAATGAAGGGCACTTTCGCCTAACCTTCTCTGCGATCGAGCTTGATAGGACCAAACACGCGTTGGACCTTGGCCTTAGTCACATCCACCTTACCGGAGAGGTGATAAGGTCCCTCAGCTTCAAAGCCGAAGAACCTGGAAAGGTGTACGTGGTCGAAGCGAACTTCACAACAGTCACATCCAATTCCGTATCGATCACGTCCACTGGAATAAATGTGCCTGTGGACGTAGCGTCGTACCTCTCCTCACAAGGGATCGTTTTGAATCGGTTGGAGGATATCCGCCAACTGGGAGGACTCATCAACTTGCCAAGTAGCGCGGTCAACAAGAGCGACCTGGCTCTTCTGAAGCTGGATGGCCTAGCAAGTTTGGAACTCATCAACCCGGACCATTCGAAGAACGGCACACTATTCCAACGAGGATACACCTCGGTTTCGCGCATTGCGAACACAACGCGTGAACAATTCGTACGCGCGAACACGTCTATTCTCGGTGAATTTGGTGCCGCACAGGTGCACTATCGGGCTCGTGCCGTTCACCTCTATGCGCTGAATACATTGGCCGGAGGGCTTGCCCCACAGCCAACCGGGGAGGTGCCGAGTACAGCACCTATCGCGGCCGCAACGGGATGCGGCTGTTCGGATTGCGCTTCCGCCGTCAGCCCGTTGGCCTATTTGGCGGACCTCTTGAGCTTCACCTTGGATAATGTGGACTCGGCCCCGGATACCGACATCACACTGGCGTACTTGAAGGATCATTTCTTTCACGAGCTAGGTGCACTACCCGCCAATTGTTCGTCGCTCAAGACCACCATGTGCCAGAACAGGATCGCTGCGGAGGTCCTTCGTCAATACTATGCGACTTCAGCGATCTCGAGCACCCGTACCGCACAACAGATCGATGCACTGGAGGCCGGGGAGCACACCTACCTTGCCGAGACGTACGAATACCTCCTTTCCAAGCTGGGTACGGGTTACACTGAGATCCGTCGGATGCGCAGTGTTTCCGATGAGAAGGAAAGGAAACGACTGAGCGACCGGCTCGGTATCGTACTCGATGATGGCACGCCATCGGATACGATCCAACAACTCTTCATCGACCTCTCGAGCCCTACAGCCCCGACCGAACAAGCGCTGGAGCAACTATTCGGACACCGCAAGACCACACCATTCTCGCTGGCCCTCCCACCCGAGTCCAACTTATCCAAATGGAAAAAGGCACGGCTACGTGAGATCTGGAGAGAACAGGATGTTCCAAGGAACAGCTACTGGAGATCGGGCGAGCGTGGTCTCATCATCGACCCTGACGTTGTCACCGTTGATGACCTGCGTTCGCCAACGGACAACGACCCCGCCTATATCATCTGGAAACGGCGTAGGGAATGGATCGATACCGTGATCGAACGACTGGACGGAACGGATACCCGCGTGAACGTGCTTCCGACCGATGCGTTCGCTGATGAACAATTGCTTGTTGCGTTCGGCACCGGGGTGTTCACGGTTCCAGCGAACAACATGATCCACTACACCGGGAGCGAGATCGATCAGGACTTCACCGTCCTGAAGAAATACGTGATCGATGGGAACACGTATTTCAAGGTCGCCGAACCGATCGTGAGCGATGATCACTCCGGTACGTTCACCACGGTCACTCCATTGCAGTCCCACACGAATCTCGCGGTGAAAGTGCTCAACGCCGACAGCATGATCGCTCTGATGCGATCCAATGCGGTCTTCGCCTATGAAAGCACCAACCTTCCTGCGGTATGGGGGTCCGGAACCAGTGCTGACTTCATACAAACACTTAGACTGCAGCATGCAGCAGCAGCGGCAGGAGACCTGGATGAACAAACGGACCTCATGGGCCTGGGCTTATCCGTATCCGCTACAGGTCGCCTTCTGGAACTCTATGACAAGCACCAACTTGACCCATTGGGTCATCATGCCACCGGGGCATTGACCACTTCGGAATGGCGCGAGTTCCAGGATATCCTTGTCGCCTCGCTGAAATTCCACCTGACGTCCACCACTGATACTTGGAAGGACGAGGAAGCAGCGATCGACCTCGGTCCACATAGCTTCTGGGCATCCTTGAACGAACCGAAGGTCGGAGCTTGGCCGATACTTGAAGGCGACAATGCTCTTCTCGACCCGGTGAACACGGCCTTGAACGCGCTCGTGGAGGTGACCGCTAGGGAGCGGCCATCGAACCGGTTCAACATGGGATCAATGACCGATACGACCGGATGGGATGTTCTGGCAATACGGCGCCAAGAGCTCAACGATAGGATCGTCGCGGCCAAACAGCTCTATACGTCCGGGACGTTCCTTGCAGTTCTGAACTATGTGTTCCTCGAAAGTGCCACCTGGGATACCGATCCATCCACCGACTACATCACCCTCCTCTACGAATTGGGGGATCCCATCCTATCCGATTGCGCGGTACAGATTGTGACACAACGTTTGCAACTGACGGTGGACGATTTCAAGTTCGTCATGGACATCGGCCTCAAGCGTTACGCTGGAAGCACGGTGACCGACGGGGATCTTTCGCGTCTTTGGTCAATCCTCGGTGAAGCGATCCGCAACAACCGGTTCACCAGCACATGGAAGAACGAAGAGTCCAGCGTGGCGCAATGGAAGTTCCATAAGGCCCAACTACCCCTATGGCGAGCTACCGCTGAACGGCGAAGGGAATGGCTGTCCGCCCTAGCCGAGAATAGTGTTGCCCCGATCATCGATGCTGACCTGATCGGTCCCGGGGACCTGCTTGACCCGGTGCCCACCGATCGTGCTTTCTCCCTATGGAAACAGCGTTGGGTGGAGATACATGGCCCCTACGCCGGCTATCCGAACGACGGGAACGCAGGTTGGCTCAATGATGTGAGTACGACGGGATTGACCAGTCCAACAGCCCTTGACGCCTTGATCAGGACCCACTTGGACCATGCGGAAAGTAGTCTTGAGGTGATCCGCATGCAACGGGAGGATGGTGTGGACATCCGGCCGCGACTCGCTCAGTTGCAACTGTCAGCCGCGGAATTCGAGCAGTTGTTGGCATTGCGTGACATATTACCCCTGGCCCCATTGCCTCCACAGGACCTCCTGACCGCTGAAGAGAAAGTGATGATCAAGCGGATCCTGGCCCAGGTGAAGAAGCGGCGCAATGCGTTCACCTATCGCGCCCAAGAGGCTGACAGGATGGACCCGGAAGAGGTGATCACCCTTTCACAGGACTGGTTCAAGATCCCCGAACAGAACTTGGACCGATTCCCTCCGCAAGCCGAACATCCACTCACACCTTGGCTGGCCCACGAGCGTGACCTGATCGCTTGGCGTCGCGAACTCACGGGTCGTATCGAACAAGAGAAGAGCGTGATCAGTGCCTTGGAGGAAATGCTCTACGAGGTGGACGAGGCCATGGTGGTCCATCTGCGTGATGTGCTTACACAAGCCTGCGGCGAACCGAACACGGAACTCTTGCAAAATGCTCGTGCGCTAGGCGATAGGTTGCTCATCGACCTGGAGAACAATTGCTGCTACAAGACCAACCGGGTCGCCGCTGCCATCGAAACCCTGCAGCAACTGCTGTGGAAGAACCGAACGGGGGACATCCTTGCCGACTACCCTGCGATGCGCTTCACCGGCGAGGACTTCGACGGAGCATGGACCTGGATGGGGAGCTACGCGAACTGGCGCGCTGCGATGTTCGTTTTCCTTTATCCGGAGAACGTGCTCATTCCCAGCTTGCGCAAGGAACAAACCCCTGCGTTCAAGGAATTGGTGGAGGCTACACGGAACAACCGTCGATTCGGACCCAAAGAAGCCTGCCAAGTGGCACGGAAGTACCGTGACCATATCGTGGATGTGGCAGCGCTTGACGTGAAGTGTGCGGCGGAGGCGGAGGTGTTCGTTCGCACAACAGGCTGTGGTGTTCAAAGCACCACAAAGCCGCGCTACACGTTCGTGTTCGCCCAAAGTCGCATCACCCACATGTCCTATTATTCCACCGTGGATACCAGGGACCCTGAGGCGATCGACCAGAACAGCTATTGGCAACCGATACCCGGGCTCGATGAAACCGTGCGTATCGTTGGATGCTCCGTCTTCTTCCCGGAGCAGGTTGAAGAATTCATCTATCTTTTCTTCACGAGTACCGGTTTGGAGAACAAGCCCAAGTTCTTCGCCTTGCGCTTCAACCTGCTCAACGGCTTGTGGGAAGAGGAACCATTGGAATTCCAAGTAGAGCTGGACGACCTGTCCATCTCCAGTTCATCCCCCGCTTCGGAGTATGTCGGGTTCCGGAAGGAGGATTTCTCGCCGGAGATAAAGGCCATCGCCGTGCGTCAGATGAACGATACCGGGGTTCCTCCTGTTGTCGCCGTCTCGTTGCAAAAGACCGGAGGATTGTCACAAGACGTATACACCTTCTACTGGCCCATGCACGAAGCCGGGAAGGAATTCAAACCCCGATGGAACGGGGATGGTTGGCGTCTGAGCATTGTAGGGAACAAGGTGCTCAAGGGTCTCGTGCGTTCGTTCGTAGGTATCTGGGTGGATGAGAACTATACCACGCTCGATCATAGCCTCTTCGTTCTGCGTTCCGGCACCACCATGGCGACCAACCCCGCATGGGTGACGTGGAATGCAAGGATGCAGGTTTTGCAAGCTGTTTTTGTCTACTTCAGCAGCGTACCTTGGTTCGTGACCACATGCACCATTGCAGGCGAAGTATTCAATCGGTTCTCATATCCCGTCATTAGGCAGAACCATATCAATCAACAGCCACCACCCACGATCCCGGTGGAGCACTCTGCAACCGACTACCTGGCCTACGTCCAGATCTTCGGAGGTGCGAACTATGCGGACACGATCTTCATTCCGGCGGCGTACAGTACATCCGTTGCAAAGGAGATCCGAGAACTGGTACCCTTCTACGATCGGAGGACGATCCACTTGGAATATACACAGAACGGTGAACGCAAGCAGGACATCGTAGCCTACTCTTCCGTCGATCCGGCCATACCCATCGTTTCAAGGACCACACCTCCCGCTTCGGCGTTCCCGGAGGGCACGCGCCTCATCTCACCGTTGCGTGCAGCACGCTTCTTCGACCCTTCAGATGGAGCTTTCGATACCGGCGGGTTCCTCGTCCATCAAGCGACCTTGAACGGTGGGCGCATCGCGCTCTCGTGGTACGCCAAGTCGTACGAACCGGACACGGTGCAAAGCACGATGCACGTGACCGCGGAGGCCACGAGGCTCACCCCACGCATCGACTCGGTGCCTGTGATCCAGAGCGAGTTCACGGCAGCTGAGCTCGATCTACGCAGGAATACCTCGCAGTACGACCTTGCACAGAACGTCGATCCCAATTTCAGATTGGTGGAGTACGTGCATGAGGCCTACTACTTCGTCCCGCTGCAGATCGCGCTCCAACTTTCCACGAACGGCTACTACCAGGAAGCGTTGGACTGGTTCCGCACCATCTATGACATCAACCGACCACTCGACGCTCGTAAGATCTATTACGGCCTGGTGCTCGATGCACAAGGTGTGGTTCCCTCCTCACGCGCTACCGATTGGTACACGGACCCCCTGAACCCGCATGCCATCGCGGGTATGCGACCGCACACCTACACGCGCTACACGGTCCTGGCCATCGCGCAATGCTTATTGGACTACGCCGATTCGCAATTCACCGTGGACACCTCCGAGACGGTACCACGCGCTCGTGAACTCTATGAGGATGCGATCGCTCTGTTGAACATGATCGTCACGGTCGAGCCTTGCCCGTATGATGAGGCTGTGCAGGAATTCGAGAACGCTGCGGAACTCGGCACGTGGGGATCCACCTTCCGGGATACCTTCCAAGAGCTGGAACCACTTTCCACCACCACCGGGTTCCCAGGACTCGTGGAGGACATCAATGAGGTCCTGGTGGATAGCATACCGATGGAGGAACGCCTCGTCTCTGTTCGTGCCTTGATCGATACCGCTCAAGGGAATGTGGCCACCCGAACGTTCACCACGGTGATGAGCACCGGAAGAACACAACTGGATGCCTTGACCGCTGCTGCGCTCGGCACACGCGAGGCACAAGCCACAGCTGCGCGCTTGAGCGATACCGGACGCCGGACCTTCACCCAGGTGATGGAGACCGTGACCGGCTTGCGTGAAGCGGATCTCACAGCAGGGTCCTTCCCGTGGTTCACCGACCCGAACGAAACGCTGGCCAACTCCCGCGCGACTGAAGTGGATCCCTATAACCCGGGCCGCACGGGCACCTTGATCAGACAATATGAATCCCGACCGGCGGATGGATTCCTGATCAATAGCCCGTTCCCCGATATCCGCCTTTCGGGCCTGCCCTTCACCTTTTGCGTGGTGCCGAACCCGATCGTCAAAGCCCTGCGTATGACCGCTGAAGTGCAATTGTGGAAGATCCATAACTGCATGAACATCGCCGGTATGGTGCGCGAGTTGGACCCCTTCGCCGCACCCACCGACAGCACCACAGGTATACCGGTGATCGGACCGGGCGGCACGCTCAGCATCCCCACCGGCCGGCAACTGCCACCGAGCTCCTATCGCTACCGCGTGATCGTGGACCGGGCCAAACAACTGGTCGGGATGGCCCAGCAGGTGGAGGCCGCCTTCCTGGCAACCTTGGAGAAACTGGACGCCGAACGCTACTCGCAATTGCGCGCGGAGCAGGACATCGAAAGCACCAAGGCCAATGTGAAATTGCAGGACCTGAAGATCAATGAGGCGAACAATGGAGTGAAACTGGCCGAGCTGCAAAAGGAGCGGGCGCAGATCCAGTTCGATCACTTCGATGAGCTGCTGGAGCGGGGGAACAGTGCACTAGAGATCGCGGCGTTTTCGGCACTATCGACGTCCGTGGCCATCCAAATAGCCACATCAATAGCGTATGTAGCATCGGGGGCACTCAAAGCTACCTCGCTTATATCCGCAATGGACGCTCAAAGTGAATTTGCTAAGGCACTCGATTCCTTGGCGGGTTCATTCTCGTCCTCATCGAATTTGTTGCAGCTCTTCGCCTCCTTCGAGCGCCGAAGAGAGGACTGGGAGTTCCAAAAATCGTTGGCCAACCAGGACCTTAAGATCGGCCAACAAGGCATCGTGCTCGCCCAGGATCGCGTGCGCATCGTTGGCCAGGAGCGTACCATAGCCGTGTTGCAAGGCGACCACGCCAGGGCCACCATGGATTTCCTGAAGAACAAATTCACCAGCGCCGAACTGTACGAATGGATGAGCGGAGTGCTCGAGGATGTCTATGCCTACTTCCTTCAGGAGGCCACGGCCATGGCCCTGCTCGCGCAACGGCAACTCTCCTTCGAGCGCCAACTCGACCTGCCACCCTTCATCCGCACCGATTATTGGGTGGTGGACGCCGGCAGCATGGGTGGTGTGAGCCTGACCGGAGAAGGTGCAGTGGACCGGCGGGGCATCACTGGCAGCACCCGGCTGTTGAAGGACCTGTACGAGCTCGACCAGTACGCCTTCAGCACCAACACGCCGAAGTTGCAAATGAGTAAAACCCTCTCCCTCAATGAGATCGCACCTGAAGAGTTGATGGCGTTGCGTGACCGTGGGGTGGCCAACTTCCGAACCACGCAGGACCTGTTCGACCGCGACTATCCGGGCCAGTACCTGCGCCTGATCAAAAAGGTCAACGTGACCGTGATCGCGCTCAACCCGCCCACCAAAGGGATCAAAGCCACGCTGACCAATGGCGGTGTGTCCCGCGTGATCACCGGGGGAACGATATTCCAGGAGCGCATCATCAACCGGCTTCCCGAACAGATCGCGTTGAGCGGTGGTGTCAACGACCAAGGCGCGTTCCAATTGCGCGGAGAAGGCGAATTCCTCGACCCCTTCGAGGGAACCGGTGTGGATACACTGTGGGAGTTCCGTATGGAGAAAGCCGCCAATCCCTTCGACTATGGCAGCATCGCTGATGTACTGCTCTCGATCGAGTACGAAGCGCTCAGCAGTTTCACCTATCGGCAAAGTGTGGTGCAGCGCCTGAACAGCGAGCCATTGAGCGCCAACTTGGCCATCAGCTTCAAGAACAACCTGCCGGACCAGTGGTTCGACCTGCATAGTCCGGCACAGGTGGCACTGCCGTTCACAGTGGATCTCAGTGTGAACGCCCGCGACCTCGCCCCCAACATCAATGGGCCCAAGACCATCCAACACGTCGCCATCTACTTCCTGATGAAGAACGGGGAACTCTTCGATCAGGTGGTCGCGCTCGGGTTCAACGGTGCGCCGGGCTACGAGGCGTTACCGAACGAGAACCTCATCTCCACACGCTTGAACGCACAAGGCTTTGTGAGCCTGCAAGGTCTGGCCGGACCTGAAGGACCCTGGACCCTGCGGTTACAGGACACCGCACGCACACGTGCATTGATGGCGGAGGACCTGGTAGAGGACATCCTGTTGGTGATCAACTATGGTGGTGAAACGGCACCTTACTCCAACTGAGCACGCCATGCGCATCACTCACAGAACATTGCTACTTGTTGCCTGGTTGTGCAGTATAGGCCTGCTTCGTGTACATGGTCAAACTTCAGCGCATCCTGCGGGGAGCGCTGAAGTAATGCTCGTCGATGTATTGATCGGCGCGAGTAAAATCCTTGTCATACCGCCAAGTGGAACGACCGAGGAGGTGATCATCCCGCAAAAAGGTTTGCCTGTGTGGGATGCTCATATTGCCATGGACAAGGCCATGAGGGATCTGTTCCAGAGGCTTTACAATGACGGTTGGACCATCGAAAGCGAGCAGGATTACTCTGTCGGCAACCGGACGATCTACATTCTGAAGCGCTACCCCCGATAGATGTCCCAAGAACAGAAATCCGCCCTCGGCTCCAACGTCATCTCCCTTCCCAAAGGAGGCGGCGCGGTGGCGGGCATGGGCGAGAGCTTCTCGCCGGACCTGTTCACGGGCACAGGCAACTTCAGTGTGCCCATCGCTGTGCCGCCGGGGCGCAACGGACTGCAGCCGAGCCTAACGGTGGGTTACAGCACCGGCAGTGGCAATGGGCCTTTCGGACTGGGGTGGAACATGAGCCTGCCGGGCGTGGCACGCAAGACCAACCTGGGCATACCGCGCTACGACGATACCAAGGACGTGTTCGTGCTCAGCGGTGCCGAGGACCTGATCCCGGTGGAGCGCGGGCAGGAGGTGGTGGAAGGTGTCGCACACATATGGATGCGCTACCAGCCGCGCACTGAAGGCCTCTTCGCACGCATCATCCACCACACCTACAGCGACGGACGCGATTTCTGGGAGGTGCGCACCAAGGATGGCATGGTCACTTGGTACGGCAACCCCGATGCCATCGGCGCCAACAACACCACGCTCTTCGACCCCGAGAACCAGCGCCACATCGCGCAGTGGAGCATCTTCCGCACGGTGGATCCTTTTGGCAACGAGGTGGTGTACTCGTACGAGCGGGAGGTGCAGCTCAGCCCCTACCCCTTCGCGCAGCTCTACCTGAAGCGCATCACCTACGCGGACTACACGCACAACGACATCAAGCGCCACTTCTGCTCGGTGGAACTGGACTACAGCGAGCGGCCCGATCCACACAGCGAGTACCGGCAAGGGTTCGAGATACGCACCACGCGGCGGTGTACTGCGGTGCGCACCTTCACGCATCCGCTGGATGGCGACATGCCCGCCGGACATGCGCCGAGCGGGAACGATGACAACACCGTGGCGGTGAAGAGCTATGTGCTCACCTACCGTGACGAGTTGGGCCACGAGGCCCACAACAAGGTGAGCCAGCTGGCCCAGGTGCAGGCCACCGGGCATGACCGCGCCAGTGATGGCACGCCCATCACCGAGAGCCTGCCGCCTGTTGAGTTCGAGTACCAAGACTTTGACATCACCAAGCGCGACCTGCGGCCCATCAAGGGTGAGCACCTGCCCGCGCTGGGGCTGAACCACCCGGACATGGACCTGGTGGACCTGGACGGCAACGGCCTGCCAGACTTCGTGCAGATGAGCGCCGGGCAGCCCATCCGCTACTGGAGCAACAAGGGCGATGGCGCGTTCGCACTACCGCGCACCATGCGCAATGCCCCCACCGGACTGGCCCTGGGCAGCGAGGCTGTGCAACTGATGGACGCCGACGGCGATGGCCGGGTGGACCTGGTGATGAACGCCGCCAACTTCGCCGGGTACTACAGCCTGAACCACGACGGCGAGTGGGATAAGGACAGTTTCCGCAAGTACGACACGCGTCCTCCGGTGAACCTGCAAAGCACGCAGGCCCAGTTCATGGACCTCAGCGGCGATGGGCGTACCGATGTGCTGATCAACGCGGACCGTTTCATCTGCTATTTCCAGAACTCGCCGTTGCTGGACACCAACCGCAACTTCGACGGACTGCAGTTCGAGAGCCGGGCCATCGGCTGGAGCGAAGCGCGTTTCGTGAACAAAGCCGGGCTCGACGACTTCCCCAACGTGAACTTCGGGGATCCGCGCATCCGCACGGCGGACATGAGCGGCGATGGGCTGGCGGACATCGTGCAGATCCACGACGGCGGCATCAGCTACTGGCCCAACCTCGGCTATGGGCGCTTCGGCAAGCGCAGGCTGATGCGCAACAGTCCACGCCTGGGCTACGGCTTCAACCCCGCGCAACTGATCCTGGGCGATGCCGATGGCGATGGTCAGACCGATGTGATCTACGTGGAACGCAACCAGATCACCATCTGGTTCAACCAGAGCGGCAACGGCTTCAGCGATCCGGTGACCATCCAAGGCACACCTTCGTTCACCAACCGCGACAGTGTGCGCATGGTGGATCTGTTCGGCACGGGCACGCCGGGCATCCTGTGGAGCTACGAACTCGGCGCTCCCGGCGCTCCGCTCGGGGCACGCATGATGTACCTGGACCTGACCGGCGGCGTGAAGCCCTACGTGATGGTGGGCATGCGCAACAACCTGGGCGCCCGTACCCGGGTGCAGTACGGCACGTCCACCGCGCACTATCTGCGGGACACCTACCGCCGCCCCATGCGCGATGAGGCCTACGACCAACTGGGCGAGTTCGTGGGTTACGCGGGCAAATGGAAGACCACGTTGCCCTTCCCCACCCAGGTGGTGGACCGCGTGGAGGTGATCGACGAGATCAGCAAGGGCAAGCTTACCACGCGCTACTTCTACCACCACGGCTATTGGGACGGTGGCGAGCGCGAGTTCCGCGGTTTTGGGCGCGTGGACCAGTTCGATACTGAGACCTTCGAGGCCTACAACACCGACAGCCTGATCCTGGAGGCCGATCCGCTCGGCTCACCCGTACCGCTGGGGGTGAGCGCCGAGCACTACGCACCGCCCGTTCTGGCCAAGAACTGGTTCCACTTGGGGCCCGTGGGTGCGGAGAAGGGCGATTGGAAGGAGGTGGACTTCGCCAACGAATACTGGAGCGGCGATACGAACATACTGGAGCGCGATCCGGCCATGCTGCAGATGATCGCCGGGCTGCCCCGCCGTGCGCGGCGCGATGCCTTCCGCACCCTGCGCGGCACCGCCCTGCGCAGCGAGCTGTACGCCATGGATGGCACCCCGCTGGCCAGTCGCCCCTACACGGTGAGCGAAACCCAGACGGGCCTGCGCCTGGTGGACGGTCCGAACACCAACGCCACCATCAAGGCCCTCGCCGTACAGACGCACAGCAACCACATCTTCTTCAGCTTCGGGCTCAGCAGCCGCAGCACCACGTGGGAACGCGGCACCGACCCCATGACCAAGTTCTCCTTCACCGGAGGGATCGATGCGTACGGACAGCCGCTGAGCCAGATCAGCATCGCCGTGCCAAGGGGCAAGGATCCGCGCACGGGCGGGGAACTACAGGGGCATTCGGGTGACTACGATCCCGCGCGCGGCTACGATGCTACGATCCAGTACACCACGTACATCTACGTCGATCCTCGCATCGATCCGATCAGCGCGGTGGAAGGGGCCATCGCTCCGACCTTTCCGGGGCAATACGTGGTGGACCGCGCCAAACAAGCGCGGAGCTATGAGGCGGTGAACGACGGGAGTATGAGCGTATTCGCCTTGCGCGATGAGCTGCTGCGGCCGCGCGATGAATGGAGCATCGCCACGCCGTGCCTGCTCGCCTTGGGCAATACGTACTACGATGGCGTCGCATTCGACGGGGACGACTTCGGCAAGCTGGGCGCCTACGGCGTGCCGGTGCGCACCGAAGCGCTCATGGTGCAGCCGGAAGAACTGGATGCGGTGTACGGCGACGGTCTGGGCGACCACCCTGCGCCCTTCTACAACACCGGCACCGCGCCGGACTGGAGCACGCTGCCCGCCGACTTCGTGAGCGCCTTGCAGCATGAACACTGCGGATACATGTACCACGGCGCAGGTGGCGCGTTCGGCGAAGACTACGTGGCAGGTTATTACACCAGCGCCCAGCGGACCCGCTTCGATTTCCACGATGACCCCGGCACCGCGAAGGGCCTGCCCGTGGCCATGCGCGATGTGTTCGATCACGAAGCCAGCATCGAATACGACGACTACCAGTTGCTGCCCGTGAAGGTGACCGACCCGGTGGGCATGGAGACCACTTCGGAGTATGACTACCGCGTGCTGCAACCATCACGCGTCACCGACCCGAACGAGAATAGCAGCGCCTTCGCCTTCACGCCCCTCGGCCTGATGCACAGGACCGCCCTGCTCGGGAAGGACCAGGGGACCGAAGGCGATACGCTCGACGATCCCGGCGTGCTGCTCGAATACGACCTCTTCGCCTTCAAGAACAGCGGCACACCCGTGTGGGTGAAGACCACACAACGCGTGCACCACATCAATGCCGACTACCTAGAAGAGATCGGCCAGGTGGCTGCTGCGGAAACCATCATCGCGGTGGAATACAGCGATGGTTTCGGAAGGCAGTTGCAGACCCGCACACAGGCGGAGGACCTGTTGTTCGGCGTGGACTTCGCCAACGGTGCTGTGCTCGGTGACGGTGGCCTCCCTGCGGACCAAACGGCAAACAACGCCCCCGCCATAGGCGTGATGCGCGATGCCAACGCCCCCCTGAACGTGGTGGTGAGCGGCGCCAAGCGCTACAACAACAAGGGCAAGGTGGTGGAGCAGTTGGAGCCCTACTTCGGAAGCGGTTTCGCGCTCTCGAGCCCTGAGGTTCTCGAAGGGCTCGAAGGGCTCGAAGCGCCGGGGCAACGCGTGCGCATCTACTACGACGCCCTCGGCCGCCCGCAGCGCACCGTGAACCCGGACAACACCGAACAGCAGGTGGTGTACGGCGTACCGAACCTCCTGAACACGCCCGGAAGTTTCTCCCCTTCGCCGTGGGAGCGCTTCACCTACGATGCCAACGACCTGGCGCCGATCACCCATCCCGGCAATACGCTCTCCGCCTCCCACCACTGGACGCCCAAGAGCGAACTGATCGATGCTTTGGGAAGGACCGTGCGGACGGTGGAGCACATCACGCAGCTCAGCCCGGCCGGCGCTGATGACACCCAGGTGCGCGCTGATGACGTGGTGATGACGTACCGCTACGACATCAAAGGCCAGCTGCTGGAAGTGCGCGACCCGCTTGACCGCGCGTGCTTCACCCATAAATACGACACCGCCGGGAATAACCTCTGGACCGAGCACCTGGACAGTGGCGCGAAGACCCTGGTGGTGGATGCGCAGGGCAAGCCGATCTACAGCAGCGATGCGAAGGACGCAGCGGTGTACACGGCATACGATACCCTGAACCGCCCAACGGACATCTGGGCGCGGGACAAGGGCGGTGAGGACATCACCCTGCGGCAGCACATGGTGTTTGGCGATGCGGCCCACCCCGACCCGCTGCCCGGCAACCACCAGGGCAAGCTGTGGAAGCACTACGACGAGGCGGGCCTGGCCACCATCACCGCGTACGACTTCAAAGGCAACCCATTGGAGAAAGTGCGGCAGGTGGTTGCCGATAGTGAACTCACCGGCGCCAATAAGTACGTGGTGGAATGGACCGGAATGGCCGTGCCGCTGGATGCGAAGGAGTACGTGACCGGCTTGTTGTACGATGGCCTCAACCGCGTGCGTAAGAGCGTCTACCCGGAAGATGTGGATAGCGCCCGCAAGGAACTGATCCCGACCTACAACCGGGCGGGTGCCTTGCAGGCCATCACCTTCGATGGCACGGACTACGTACGGCACATCGCCTACAACGCCAAAGGACAGCGGGTGCTGCTGGCCATGGGCCTGCCTGCCGGACAGGTAGGCAATGGGATGATGACACGGTATGCGTATGACCCCGTAACCTATCGGCTGCAGCGGATCAAGTCCGAGAAGTACACCCAGAGTGGCGAGACCTACACGCCGGACGGCCATGTGCAACAGGACCTGGGCTACCTTTATGATCTGGTGGGCAACATCATCGGCATGCGGGACAAGGCCCCTGCGACCGGCAGCGCGAAAGGCCCTGGCGATCTGCTGAAGCAGTTCGCCTATGATCCGTTGAACCGCCTGCTCACGGCCACCGGACGCGAAAGCACCCAAGCCCCCGTGTTGCCTGAATGGGATACGAGCATCCGCAACCACGACCACACCGCCACCAACACTTACACGCGCGCTTACCAGTTCGATAAGCTCGGGAATGTGCAGCAAGAACAGCACACCGCCGATGGCAACCCCAGCAACAGCTTCACCAAGACCTTCGCTTACCACGCCACGCAGGAGCACAACAAGCTCTTGAGCTTCACGGTGGGTGGTACCACCTACGAACAGACCTACGACGCCAATGGCAACCTCATCGGCGACGATACCAGTCGCGTGTATGCCTGGGGCTACGAAGACAAGCTGCGCTTTTTCTCCCTTATTCCCGGCCCCAGTAGTAGTAAGATCGCCCACTATCTCTACGATGCAGCAGGCTCCCGCATCAAGAAAGTGGTGAACAAGCCCTTCGGCAAGCAGGAAGTGACCATCTACATCGACGGGGTCTTCGAGCACAGCTACACCAAGGACAGTGGCACACTCGATACCACACGCAACTACAACACGCTGCATGTGATGGATGGGCGTAGTCGCGTCGCAAGTGCACAGGTCGGCACCGATGCCGATGAGCCGACCAACTACCCCGCCATCCGCTACAACCTGGAGGACCACCTGGGCACCTCAAGCGTCGAACTGGAGGGCGACGGATCGCTCATCAACCGGGAGGAGTATTATCCCTTCGGCGACACCAGCTTCGGTGCATTTGCGAAGAAGCGATACCGCTATGTGGGCAAGGAGAAGGACGGCGAGAGCGGGCTGTACTACTACGGCGCGCGGTACTATGCGCCGTGGACGTGCCGGTTCGTGAGCGTGGATCCGTTGGCGCATGACTACCCATATCTCACCCCATATAACTACGCGGGCAACAAGCCGATAGGGGATCTGGATATAGATGGGATGCAGGGGACGGGAGACCCGCCCGTGAAAGAGGATTCGAGGGTTCAGGCGGACGGGAAGGATGTAATGAATGCGCCGAGGGCCGGTATCAAAGATGCCAAGTACGAGATCTCAAATCTTCCCAGTGATCCAGCACCAGGTCAGGTAGCGTCTTACCACTATACGGAAAAGGGGGACTCTGGTATCCACCAAGTGGATTGGGTCTATGACCAAGAGGCAGACAAGTGGGGCGCTACATATCACTACGGATGGGACATGGCCGGGACCAACACCGTGATGCCTCCGAGTATCCAAGCAGAACACACGCCCAGCGCTGCGCAGCGTGATGGGACACACGTAGAAGGAGGGGGCGACACGACTAGTTCGAGTGCGTTAGAAAAGGTTGCCAGTGCGAGTGAGGCAGTCGCCAAGGCGGTCGCCGAGAATGAGAAATACGCCGCCCCAGTCGCACTCATTTCTGAGGCGCTTTCTGATGGATTGAAGGAGGCTGCTGACCGATTGCCACATCCACCGGACAACAAGGTTCCATGGAACATTAACAAGTTCAATGAAGAGTACGTCCGCAAGGCCAACCCTCAGAACAATAGGTTAATCACGCTAGGCAAGCTAAAGCAGTCATGGGCTAAGGCACTCGCGCCTGCTGCACGCCTGATCAACAAGGTTGCGCCAGTGATCGGTGGTGTCGCCACCCTATACGATTCTTTGAAGGATGGGAAGGTATCTGCTGGTGACGTAGTACGTGTTGGTCTATTCGCAGTTGGTGTTGCCGTTCCGGTGTTCGGATTGGCGCTTGGTGCCGCCGATGTGATTGGGGAGTACTTCTTCGGCAAGAGCCTGACTGGGAAAATTGCCGAGTCAATTGATTCGTTCAAACTACCCACGTTGGATATCAGTGGTCTGAAATTCTGGTAGCTCCAGCTCCTACATGCGTTTCTACATCCACATCCTAGACGGATACTTCCACATTGAAAGTGATCTGCAATGTTGCCCCAAGCGCTTTTCCATTGGGGAGCTTTTGCAGCGGCCATTGTATGAACCCAATTGGTACCTGATACCGGAAGACCACGACACTTCTTTGATCTTGGACTTCGCGAAGAGTTGTGCAACTAGCTTTAAGGAGCGCCTCTACCTCCGACTAGGGTGGAGCACCGTAGTTGTCGTTACCTACAAAGAACCCGTTGACGATCTTGTCATGCGAACACTAGTGGAGATCGGGACTTCGTTCTTAGATGCGAATAGAACGCTGGTGCTGGATTCGATGGCTGATGTAGCGCATGGTGCGACAAGGAACAAGCTCCTTCACAAGCACATCCTGCATCGAATTGTCCTCGAACGTCGCTTCAAACAGACCCGCGACAGCACGTATTCAGTTCGTCTCCCGAAAGAGCCCTGACTGGAGGTCATGTTCCAATCCATCACCTCGTCATCTTGCCGCTCAGCGAACGCCAATGGATCAAGGCTTATGCAAATTGCTTCGGCTCCTGCCTGGGGGTCAAGTACCAATCAATCCCCCGCTCCCGCGGATCTGCGATCCGTGGTTCCTTCATAGTTGACCTGTGCCGGAATGCTCCCGCCGATCTGTGATCGGCCATCCCTACCTTCGGCTTGGTGAGCCGCAACTACAAGATCTACGACCAAACGGACCTGCACTACCTGACCTATGCCACGGTCGGCTGGGTGGATGTATTGACACGGCCCGACTATAAGGACATCATCGTAGAGAGTTTGCGCCATTGCCAACGCGAAAAAGGTCTTGAACTCTTCGCGTGGTGCATCATGACCAACCACGTTCACTTGATCGCCCGTGCGAAAGCAGGATATCAGCTGCAGGACATCCTGCGCGACCACAAGAAGTTCACGTCGAAAGCACTGCTCAAAGCGGTGGAAGAGAACCCGCAGGAGAGCCGGCGCGAATGGTTGATGGATCATTTCAAGAGGGCGGATGGTGGAAACCAAGTGTGGCAGCATGACCTGCACCCGATCTGGTTACGACGTGCAGACATTATCCAGCAGAAGCTGCGTTACATCCATCGGAACCCGGTGGAGGAAGGCTTGGTGGAAGAGCCGCATCACTACCTGTACTCCAGCGCGCGCGATGAAGCGGGCCTACGAGGGATGCTAAAATTGGAAACGATCTGGGGTGAGGTGATCACAGATCACTGCGATAACTTAGATGCCGATGAATGACTGGAGACCACGGATCGCAGATCCGCGGTAGCGGGGGATAGATCATGAAAAGAGAAGAAGCAATCGGACTTGCAGTAGAATGGCTGGCAGTTCAACGCGTGGAGCATGGTGCTTTCTTGTCAGCAGAGATGAGTACCTATGCTGATGAAGTATGGGAGATTGAGTTCGCACATAGAGGTTTGAATGCGCGAAGCTTGACTACTGACCCTTCCTCGAAAATTGTTTTGGTTGAAGCAAAGACTGGTGTTATCCGGTTCTTTACGGTGATGTAGGGTAGCAGTGCAACTTCCACGAAACAACCGGAATAACCCCTGCAACTTCCACGAAGCAATCCAGCAACGTCCCTCGCAACGGTCATGTTCCAATCCATCACCTCGGCCACCCGTAGCTCAACAACCGCCTGTGGATCAATGATTACAAAAGCTGCTGCAGTGACAGGCTTGATGATGGACAGTTGGGGCGAGGGGGGCGTTCGTCGTCCTGCGGAGTTTCCCGGAGGTCATTCCGGGCTTCGTGTTCCAAAGCATCACCTCGGCCATTTTCACGCTTTTCAACATCGATCAACGAGGTCATGTTCCAATCCATCACCTCGTTGCCTCGTCGCTCCACAAACCCCGCTCCCGCGGATCTGTGATCCGTGGTTCCTTCATAGTTGACCTGAGCCGGAATGCCCCCGCCGATCTGTGATCGGCCATCCCTAACTTCGGCTTGGTGAGCCGTAACTACAAGATCTACGACCAAACGGACCTGCACTACCTGACCTATGCCACGGTCGGCTGGGTGGATGTATTGACACGGCCCGACTATAAGGACATCATCGTAGAGAGTTTGCGCCATTGCCAACGCGAGAAAGGTTTTGAGCTCTTCGCGTGGTGCATCATGACCAACCACGTTCACTTGATCGCCCGTGCGAAAGCAGGATATCAGCTGCAGGAAATCCTGCGCGACCACAAGAAGTTCACGTCGAAAGCACTGCTCAAAGCGGTGGAAGGGAACCCGCAGGAGAGCCGACGCGAATGGTTGATGGATCATTTCAAGAGGGCGGATGGTGGAAACCAAGTGTGGCAGCATGATCTGCACCCGATCTGGTTACGACGTGCAGACATTATCCAGCAGAAGCTGCGTTACATTCATCGGAACCCGGTGGAGGAAGGCTTGGTGGAAGAGCCGCATCACTACCTGTACTCCAGCGCGCGCGATGAAGCGGGCCTACCAGGGATGCTGAAATTGCAGACGCTCTGGGGTGAGGTGATCACAGATCACTGCGATAACTTAGATGCCGATGAATGACTGGAGACCACGGATCGCAGATCCGCGGTAGCGGGGGGAAATCTTGGTGGCGCGATTGAGGTGGTTCTTCCTTCGGGTGGTGTTCACCTGAACAGCTTCAGCTACATTCCCAACTTGTTAATCCCATAACCATGGCATACGATTTCATCGAACACGCAAAGCGAATAGAGCACAAACTCAGACAACAGGGTTTTTCCAATTTGGCCAATAGGATTGAAGATGCTCGTTTAGGATCTTCCACCAGCGGGGAGTTATTGATGCGTCTGCGCTATGAAGCGAAAGAAATCAATGCTGGAGAAAGGCTCCCAATTGATATACGGGATGATCTTGAGGAACTCATCTCGGCAATTGATGATACCGGTATTTGAAGAGATCGTATGGTCAGGTCGTGTTGCACGCTATACTCCACAAGGCTTGTCATTTACAACGACTAGCACCTTCTCAAGTACGCCAGCGGCTTACAGCCGACTTGGCTTGGGTTTCATGCGAGGGGCTCAGGTGAACACAATGCCTGCATCATACACACAGCACCAGCTCACGTTAAGGGGCTTCTATCTCACAGGTAAAGTGGGCAGGCAGGGCCTTACGCTTGGTGGGGCGCAACAGTCCGTAGGATTTAGGGGATTGACATTCTTCGGCCGATCACGGAGTGTGGTGGGCAGCACGCCCCAATGTCTAGCATGCACGGAGCACTACAACAGGTTCATCTCGATGATGGCCGGTCATTAGGTAATCCCATGAGAACCGTTGGTTACAGAGGTGCGCGGGATTCATACGCGATGAACAGCGCGGGACAATTCGGCATCCCCTCCAATATGGAAGCACTCCGCGTGGAATGGCGCATCCCACCAGAGGTCACTATGGGAAAGATCGAGCGGGTGCGCCTCTACCTGAAAGGAGGAAGGTGTGTGGAGAACGTCTTCCTGATCGATCGACGCTTCGCGCTCTACTATTTGGCGGACGAACTGGTCGCCGTGGCTAACCCAATGGACTTGACCTATGCCACCCCGACCAAGAATATCCAGAACAAACTGGGGTTCACTTCTGAAGAGGTTCTCATCGTCCAGTCGAACAACAAGGTGGAACTGTTCTGGAAAGATGTCTTCGCAGACTTCCCGATTGGCTGGCTGTTCGGATCGTTCTTCAGACTAGCCGACGGCCCGCGAGCGCTGAAGTTCAATGAGGAACTCCGAGAGGAAAGTTGGAGCGTCCTACCTCCCGATGACGATACAATTCTTGGCGGCTATCAGAGGGGATAGTGGTAATGTTCCAATCCATCACCTAGCTCCACTGCCGCTCCACAACAGCCTGTTTATCAGGCGCCAGGGTAGTGCGTACCGTTCTGCATTGCGCGATGACCAGGTGGGTTGAGAGGGCCGTTCCTCGTCCTACGCCGTTTTCCGGAGGTCATTGCGAGCTTCGTGTTCCAATGCAACACCTCTTAACCTGCGCAGGGTGTCCTCCGCGATCGCCCCCCAAGGCAAGCCTCCGCCGGGTCTGTCCGCGCATTTGGCGGACGACCCTGCGGCCCAGAAGCCGCGACCGTTACCTTGTGGTGATGTCCACCCGAAAGCTGCGCCAGAAAGATGGTGCCTTGTACTTCGCCACCTTCAGTTGCCACGAATGGGTGCCGCTGTTCTCCGAATTACAAAAGTGCGATCTCGTGTACAACTGGATGCGGATCGCGCATGGAAAGGGGTATCGTTTCTTCGGCTATGCCATCATGCCCAACCACGCGCACTTCGTCATCCGCGTACCCGATGATGGGGCCATCAACACGATCCTGAGCAACGGCAAGCGGTTCATGGCCTACGAACTGATCGAACGGCTCAACATGGCAGGCAGATCAGACCTACTGCACCGCTTGCAAGCAGGTATCCGGCCATCAGACGCTGCACGTGGGCAGAAGCACCGCGTGTTCCAGCCCTCAACGGATCTGGTGGAGCTCTTCAGTGGGACGATGATCGAGCAGAAATTACAATACATCCACGCCAACCCGGTGAGCAAGAAGTGGCGGCTGGCCGATGATGCGGTGGAGTACCCGCACTCCAGCTTCGCCTTCTATGTGCGTGGAGAGGATCGTGGAGCACCGCTATAACCTTACCAGGAGTTCGGTTTCCTAGATGGCAAAGGAGCACCGTGGTGATAGGGCGGATGTGTAATTTGTGGGCGCAATGGGGATGACCTCGGATAGGGGTGGGTGTGCGCGGCTACGAGGCCGCAGGGGCCCCTCGTTCCTCGGGAGACCCTGCGGAGGTTTAAACTACATCCAACCGCCACTGGAGATGAGATCATCAAATTCAAGAACACAATTGACGCGAAATATGCCGCACATTGGTTCAGGTAGTAAGACTCACAGCGTTGGGGCGATCCTCAGTTCCATTGACGCAGCCATTGGAGTGCTCCGAACTCTTGATTTTCCTTATCCGATCAGCGACAACGCTGTGAATTTTTGCAGCAGATCACTAACAGAAAAGGACTTTTCCCCCTTCTTCCCAGAAGCAGAGGTGATCGCATTTTACAGCATATGCGACGGAATAAATTTACCTGACGTCCACAATGGCTATTTCATTCATCCATTGAAGAAGTTCACAATGGCCCAATCTCATTTGATCGCCCTGAACGAGGATAACACGAAAATCAGCGAATTCTTCGTAGTTGGCTCAACCGGTGGTGGAAATTTGATTGCGATCGAACAGACCACGAATTCGACCTATTTACTACCAAACAATCGAATTGAGAATGGTCTTTATTTTTCTTCGACAGCATCACCTATTCGTATTATCTCGCGCAATTATGCAGGATTTCTAAATCTCCTTCATGCGGATATTGTGGCATTCTGCGAAGAAAAAGCCGGACATCGTTTCATAGATTCTCGATAGAGTCGTTGCCCCACCTATCGCCTGGGCCTACTTCTTCCGTGCGGCCCATCGAGTACCAAACCACGCGTAGCGGTGGGACCTTGTAGTCGGTAACAGGGTCTTCATGTCTGAAGACCCGAAGTACCTGATTTCCATCGAAAAAAAACATCCGCTAACACGCAAATGTTGCCCGAAAAGATCGCCTTGGAGGTCGAACACCTCAGGAAAAAAGCCGTGGAAGCAAGTAAAGAGGGGAATATGCAACTGGCCATTGACACGTTGAACGAAGCCTGGCTTCTTCTCCCAGAGCCTAGGACCGATCAAGCGGAGTCGTTCACCATCACGCAGTACCTGGTCTCACTCTTTCTGAAACACAAGGATCTTGAACAAGCTTATGTGATGGCCGATCGCCTTCAGAATTGCGACCTACAACGCCAGGATATCGGCGAGCGGGAGTTCCACTTGGGAAGGGTCTTATTTGAGCGGGACGATAAGGCTGAGGCTTTCCGGATCTTCCTCATCGCTGACCAGAAATCGGAAGGCCGGATCTGGCGCCTCTCGACAGCTCAGCTGTACAGGGAGTTCTTCCAATCTATGCGAAAAGGTCAATAGTCCGATCGGTCATGTTCCAATCCATCACCTCCGCGTGCCGCAGCTCTACATCAGCCTGTGGTTCAATGCTTAATATGCGTGATGTGGTACCTGAGGCCATGAGGGTCAGATAGGGCTAGGGAGGCGTTCGGCATCCTTCGCCGCTTTCCGGAGGGCATTGCGGGCTTTCGCGTACCGTTCCATCGCTCGCCGTTCACCATGTTTGTTCCCCAACTGATCGAATTGCCCTATAACGCCAAAAGGGCGCCTCGCGGCGCCCTTTCGTAATGTGCTCGTCTGCGGTCTTACTCGGCAGCGGCTTCGCCTCCTTCGGCCTTGGGAGCCTTGGGGGCAGCGGCCTTCTCGCCAGCGGGGCGGCGGCTGCGGCGGGTCTTCTTCACCTCGGTACCGGCGGTCTTCTCCTTGGTGTAGGTGGTGTTGAAGTCCACCAGTTCGATCATGGCCATCTCAGCGGCATCACCGGTGCGGTTGCCCAGCTTGATGATGCGCGTGTAGCCTCCGGGACGGGTAGCCACCTTCGGCGCCACATCGCGGAACAGGGCGGCGGTGGCCTCCTTGTTCTGCAGCAGGCTGAACACCGTACGGCGGCTGTGGGTGCTGTCCTCCTTGCTCTTGGTGATCAGCGGCTCCACGTAGATGCGCAGGGCACGCGCCTTGGCCAGCGTGGTCTCAATGCGCTTGTGCTCGATCAAGGAGATCGCCATGTTGCTCATCAGCGCGTCCCGGTGGGCCTTCTTGCGGCCGAGGGCGTTGTTCTTGTTTCCGTGTCTCATGACTTCTTCGTCGTTGACGATCGTGGTGCTTCGGGCGATGGATCATCGCCAGGACATCACTCTTTGTCCAGTTTGTACTTGCTCACGTTCATCCCGAAGCTCAGGCCCTTGTTCTCCACCAGGTCCTCCAACTCGGTCAGGCTCTTCTTCCCGAAGTTGCGGAACTTCAAGAGGTCGTTCTTGTTGAAGGACACCAGGTCACCGAGGGTCTCGATGTCGGCGGCCTTCAAGCAGTTCAGGGCGCGCACGCTCAGGTCCATGTCGACCAACTTGGTCTTCAGGAGCTGGCGCATGTGCAGGCTGGTCTCATCGAACTCCTCGGAGTCGTTGCTGCCGCTGCTCATGCCGGTGCTGCGCTCCTCCACCTCCAGGCTGATGCGTTCATCGCTGAACAACATGAAATGGTGGATGAGGATCTTGGCAGCTTCCTGCAGGGCGTTCTTGGGGGAGATGCTGCCGTCGGAGACCACCTCGATGGTGAGCTTCTCGTAATCGGTCTTCTCCTCCACACGGGTGTTCTCCACCGTGTACTTCACGTTCTTGATCGGCGTGAAGATGCTGTCGATGAAGATGGTACCGAAGGCTGCGCCTTCCACCTTGTTCTCGTCGGCAGGCACGTAACCACGGCCCTTGCCGATGATCAGTTCCACGTGCAGTTTCACGCTGGACTCCATGTGTGCGATCACCAGTTCGGGGTTCAGCACCTGGAAACCGGTGGTGTGCTTTCCGATATCACCGGCGGTGAAGGTGTCCTTGCCGGTGATGGTGAAGGAGACCTTCTCGGTGCTCACATCATCCAACTGACGGCGGAAGCGCACCTGCTTCAGGTTGAGCACGATCTCGGTCATGTCCTCGATCACACCCTTGACGGTGCTGAACTCATGGTCCACACCATCGATACGGACCTGCGTGATGGCATGGCCTTCGAGGGAGGACAGGAGGATCCGGCGGAGCGCATTGCCGATGGTGATGCCGTAACCGGGCTCAAGCGGACGGAACTCGAAGGTGCCCCGCTTGTCGTCGGATTCGATCATCGTGACCTTGTCGGGCCGCTGGAATTCGAGAATGGGATTGGCATGGATCGTCGGCTGAGTTTAGGTTCTTACTTGGAGTACAATTCCACGATCAGCTGCTCGCGGATGTTCTCCGGGATCTGGGCGCGCTCGGGCATGGTGATGAACTTGCCGCTCATCTGCGTGGGGTTCCACTCCAACCAATCGAAACGCTTGCTATTCACCGAAACACTGTTGGTGATGGCCTCCAGCGAACGGCTCTTCTCACGAACGGCCACCGATTGACCGGGACGGAGGGAGTAGCTCGGCACGTTCACCACGGAACCGTCCACGGTGATGTGGCCATGGCTCACCAGCTGACGTGCGGCACGTCGGGTAGGGGCCACGCCGAGGCGGAACACCGTGTTGTCCAACCGGGCCTCACAGAGTTGGAGCAGCACCTCACCGGTGATACCCCGCTTGCTGGATGCGGTATGGTACATCTTCTCGAACTGGCGCTCCAGCACACCATAGGTGTACTTCGCCTTCTGCTTTTCGCGCAACTGGACAGCGTATTCGCTTTCCTTCTTGCGGCGCTTGGTGGGGCCATGCTGACCGGGGGCATGGGGCTTGCGCTCCATCCATTTGTCCGGTCCGTAGATCGCTTCCTGGAACTTCCGTGCGATCCGGGTCTTGGGTCCTGTGTAACGTGCCATTCTTCTTTTCTTTTGGGTACGGCATCCGTACCAACAACGGAGCGCGCGTCCACGCGCTCCTACGGGTTATTAAACGCGGCGCTTCTTGGGTGGACGGCAGCCGTTGTGGGGCATCGGGGTGATATCGACGATCTCGGTCACCTCCACGCCGCTGTTGTGCAGGGCACGGATGGCGCTCTCGCGGCCCGAACCGGGGCCTTTCACGAACACCTTCACCTTGCGCAGGCCCAACTCGTGCGCCTCGCGTGCGGCCTCTTCGGCGCTCACCTGGCCAGCATAGGGGGTGTTCTTCTTGCTGCCGCGGAAGCCTTGCTTGCCGGAGGAGGACCAGGAGATCACCTCTCCCTTGTTGTTGGTCAGCGAAACGATGAGGTTGTTGAACGTGGCACGGATGTGGGCCTGACCGTAGGCCTCCACCACCACGTTCTTCTTCTTCTTCTTGCCGCCTCCTTTCTGATCTTGCTTTGCCATCTTGGTCAGGGCTTACTTGGTCGCCTTCTTCTTGTTGGCCACCGTCTTCCGCTTGCCCTTGCGGGTGCGGCTATTGGTGCGCGTGCGCTGTCCACGGACCGGCAGACCAGCACGGTGGCGTAGGCCACGGTAGCTGCCGATGTCCATCAAACGCTTGATGCTCAACTGCACTTCGCTGCGCAGTGCACCTTCGGTCTTGATCTGTTCGTTGATGTGCTGGCGTATCCGCGCCTGCTCATCATCGGTCCAGTCCTCCACCTTGGTATCGGGGTCCACTTCCACAGCCTCCAGGATCTCCAGGGCGGTGCTGCGGCCGATGCCGTAGATGTACGTGAGGCCAATGCAGCCCCTCTTGCTTTTGGGTAGGTCGATGCCTGCGATACGTGCCATGCTCGTTCGTTTATCAGCCCTGACGCTGCTTGAACTTCGGGTTCTTCTTGTTGATGATGTACAAACGCCCTTTGCGACGGACGATCTTGCAGTCCGCTGAGCGTGGTTTGAGGGAGGCCCTGACCTTCATGGTTTCCTGGGTTCTTAGCTTTTGTATCGGAAGGTGATGCGTCCTTTGCTCAGGTCGTACGGGCTCATCTCCACCTTCACCTTGTCACCTGGCAGGATCCGGATGTAGTGCATCCGCATCTTACCCGAGATGTGGGCAACGATCACGTGACCGTTCTCCAGCTCAACGCGGAACATGGCATTGCTGAGCGCCTCTTTGATGACGCCATCCTGCTCTATGGTCCCCGTTTTGCTCATGCCTGCCGTTTCCTGTTCTGTTCGTTCGACCTTCCTATCCGTTCATGGAGCGTATCGCGCTCCCCTTGTCCAATAGCATTCCCGTTGCCTTCAGCACATCCTCGATGTAGCTGAACGTGGAAAGGACCTCTGTTCTACCGGGGCGAACCGCCACGTTATGCTCGAAATGGGCGCTGGGTTTGCCGTCGCGTGTCACCACGGTCCAGCCATCACCCATCTGCTTCACCTCCTTCACCCCCATGTTGATCATGGGTTCGATGGCGAGCACCATGCCGGTGCTGAGCTTGGCGCCGTGCCCGCGTCGTCCGTAGTTCGGTACTTCGGGTGGCTCGTGAAGCTTGCGCCCCACACCGTGCCCGACCAGTTCACGTACTACGCCGTATCCGTGGGCTTCGGCATGCTGCTGGATCGCGTGTCCGATATCTCCCGTGCGGTTGTTCTCCACCGCTTGGGCCATGCCTTTGTCCAGGCACTCGAGCGTGACACGCAGCAACTGCTTCACCGGCTCGGCCACTTCGCCCACCATGAAGGTGTATGCACTGTCGCCGTAGAAACCGTTCATCAGCACGCCGCAATCCACGCTGGCCACATCACCCTCCTTCAACACGCGCTTACCAGGCAGGCCATGGACCACTTCCTCGTTCACGCTGATCAGCAAGGTGCTGGGGCACCCATACAAGCCTTTGAAGCCGGGCACACCGCCACTGTCCCTGATGAACGTTTCCGCCATCTCGTCCAGCGCTCCCGTGGTCACCCCCGGTGCGATATGCCTTGCCACTTCGGCCAAGGTCCTTCCAACAAGCAAAGAACTCTCCTTCAACAACGCGATGTCGTCATCGCTGAGATGGTCCACGGTGCGACCCATGTCCTATCCAGCCATGCCGTACGCCGCTCCTGCACTACGCCCCTTGATCCGTCCTGACTTCATCAATCCGTCGTAATGACGCATCAAGAGATGACTTTCGATCTGCTGCAGCGTGTCCAACAACACACCCACCATGATCAACAACGATGTACCTCCGAAGAACTGGGCGAAGCCCTGTTTGATCCCCATCATGCCGGCAAAGGCGGGCAGGATCGCCACGATCCCCAGGAAGATGGCCCCGGGCAACGTGATGCGCGACAGGAGATCATCGATGTGACCAGCGGTCTGCTTGCCGGGCTTCACACCAGGGATGAACCCACCGTTGCGCTTCATGTCATCGGCCAACTGGTTCGGATTGACCGTGATGGCCGTATAGAAGTACGTGAAGGCCACCACCATCAGGAACAACGTGAAGTTGTAGAAGAAGCCCTGGCTGTTGGCGATGCTCACCAACCAGGTGGGTGGTTCATCGAACGCCTGCGCCAAGTACATCGGCACGAGCACGATGGCCTGAGCGAAGATGATCGGCATCACACCCGCAGCATTCACCTTCAGCGGGATGTAGTTACGCACGCCTCCATACTGCTTGTTGCCCTGCACACGCTTGGCGAACTGCACCGGTATGCGTCGTGTACCCTGCACCAGCAGGATGCATCCTGCTATGATGAGCACCCACAGGACCACCTCGACCAGCAGCAGCACGAGGCCACCGCCACCAGGTCCCATGCGACCCACCACCTCCTGTGCGAAGGCTTGCGGGAGTTGCGCGAGGATACCGATCATGATGATCAGCGAGATCCCATTGCCCAGGCCGCGTTCGGTGATGCGTTCACCCAACCACATCACGAAGAGCGTGGACGCGGTGAGGATCACGATGCTCGTGAAGAGCCAGAACTGGCTGTCCGGGCGAGCCTCCGGTTCGATCGTGGCATAGATGTAACCCGGCGCCTGGAACACACAGATCAGGATGGTGAGGTAGCGGGTGTACTGGTTGATCTTGCGGCGACCGCTCTCCTCCTTCTGCATCTTCTGTACGGCCGGGACCGCGATACCGGCCAGCTGCATGATGATGGAGGCCGAGATGTAGGGCATGATGCCCAAAGCGAAGATCGATGCACGGGTGAAGGCCCCACCGGTGAAGATCGAAAGGATCTCCACGATACCGCCTCCGCCGGTTGCATTGGCCGCCATCTGCGCACTGTCAACACCGGGCAGTACGATGAAGCTGCCGATGCGGTACACCAGCAACAGACCCAGCGTGATGAGGATGCGGTTACGCAGTTCCTCGATCCGCCAGATGTTCTTGACCGTGTCGATCAGGTTCTTCATGCCTTCTCTTGTACGCTGGCGATGGTCGTAGCGGAACCGCCTTTGGCCTCGATGGCCGCTTTGGCGGTGGCGCTGAACGCATGCGCGGTGACGTTGATCGCTCCTTTCAATTCGCCACGGCCAAGCACCTTCAGCTTGTCGTTCTTCGCGATCAGGCCGTTGGCGTACAGCACCTCGGGATCGATGGCCTTCAGGCCCTGCGCTTCTCGGCAAGGGCCTGGATGGCGTCCAGGTTGATCCCCTTGTACTCCACCCGGGTGGGGTTGGTGAAGCCGAACTTGGGAAGGCGACGCACCAAGGGCATCTGTCCGCCTTCGAAACCACGTTTGTGGTTGTAGCCGGCCTGTGCCTTCTGGCCCTTGTGGCCCTTGGTGGAGGTACCACCACGACCGCTGCCTTGGCCGCGACCGATGCGTTTCTCCTTCTTGGTGGCCCCTTCGGCCGGTTTCAATTTACTCAGGTCCATTTCTTCGCTCTCACACCACGCTGGCGTGACACCTGGTTGGCATCGCGCAGGTTGACCAGTGCCTCGATCGTGGCCTTCACCACGTTGTGCGGGTTACTGCTACCCTTGCTCTTGGCCAACACATCGGTGATCCCCACGCTCTCCAGCACAGCGCGCATGGCACCACCGGCGATCACACCGGTTCCATGTGCAGCGGGTTTCAGGAACACCTGAGCACCGGCGAACTTGCCTTCCTGCGAGTGGGGGATCGTACCCTTCAGCACAGGGACCTTCACCAGGTTCTTCTTGGCATCATCGATGCCCTTGGCAATGGCCTCCTGCACTTCCTTGGCCTTGCCCAGGCCATGGCCCACCACACCGTTCTCGTTCCCCACCACCACGATGGCGGCGAAGGTGAAGGTGCGACCTCCCTTGGTCACTTTGGTCACGCGGTTCAACGCCACGAGCTTATCCTTCAGCTCGAGATCGCTGCTCTTGACCTTCTTCGTGTTCGTCTCAGACATGTGTTCGGTGTGATCAGAAATTGAGGCCGGCTTCACGGGCGGCTTCGGCCAGGGCTTTCACCCGGCCATGGTACAGGTAACCATTGCGGTCGAACACCACCAGCTCGATGCCCGCGGCCTTCGCCTTCTCGGCGATGGCACGACCCACCTGCTTGGCCTGTTCCAACTTTGGAACACCATTGGCCTTCTTGTCCTTCAGCGATGAGACGCTCACCAGCGTGCGGCCAGCCTCGTCATCAATGATCTGGGCATACATGCCCGTGTTGCTGCGGTAGACTGAAAGACGGGGGCGCTCAGGCGTGCCGTGCACGTTCTTGCGTACCCGTTGCTTGATCTTCAGTCGGCGTGCGATCCTATCGAATGCCATGGTCGTTGCTTATTTACCGGCTGCTTTACCTGCCTTACGACGCACCTCCTCACCCACGAAGCGAACACCCTTGCCTTTGTAAGGCTCAGGCTTGCGCAACGAGCGCAACTTGGCGGCCACTTGACCGATCAGTTGTTTGTCCGCCGATTCCAGGCGAACGATGGGGTTCTTTCCTTTTTCCTGAGCAGCGCTCACCTTGATCTGGGCGGGAAGCTCCAAGGTCACAGTGTGCGAGAAGCCGAGCGCCAATTGAAGTTGCTGGCCCTTCGCGGTGGCGCGGTAACCCACGCCGACCAACTCCTGCTCGATGACGAAGCCTTCGCTCACACCCTTCACCATGTTGGCGATGAGTGAACGGTAGAGGCCGTGCTTGGCGCGGTGCGGCTTGGCATCACTTGGGCGTTCCAAGCTCACCACTCCGGCATCCTGTTTCACGGTCATGTCCGGGTCGACCGGCTGGACCAAGGTCCCCTTGGGGCCCTTCACGGTCACCAGGTTCTTGTCGCTGATGGTGATCTCCACCCCTTTGGGCAGACTGATCGGTGCTTTTCCTATGCGTGACATGGTCCTGGGGCTTAGCTCACATAGCACAATACCTCACCTCCCACGTTCAGCGTGCGGGCCTCCTTGTCGGTGACCACACCCTTGCTGGTGGAGATGATGGCCACGCCAAGGCCGTTGAGCACGCGGGGCAGATCCTCCACATGGGCGTATTTGCGCAGGCCCGGCGAGCTCACACGCACCAACTCCTTGATCGCGCTCTGACGGGTTTGCGTGTTGTACTTCAAGGCGATCTTGATCAGGCCTTGCTTGCCGTCGTCCTCGGATTTCCAGGACAGGATGTAGCCCTTGTCGTACAGGATGCGCGTGATGTCCTTCTTCAGGTTGCTCGCGGGCACCTCCACGACCTTCTTGCGCGCCTGGATGGCGTTGCGCAAGCGGGTCAGGTAATCGGCTATGGGATCGGTCGTCATGGTCGTATCGTCGTTACTTACCAGCTGCTCTTGGTCACACCAGGGATCTTACCCTCCAGCGCCATCAAGCGGAACACGTTGCGAGAGATGCCGAAGATGCGCATGTAGCCGCGGGGGCGACCCGTGAGCTGACAGCGGTTGTGCTTGCGCACATAGCTGCTGTTGGCGGGGAGCTTCTGCAGCCCTTCCCAATCGCCAGCGGCTTTCAGGGTAGCACGCTTGGCAGCGTACTTCTCCACCATCTTGGCACGTTTGCGCTCACGCGCTTTCATGGATTCCTTGGCCATGGTAACTTCTGGTCTGGTCGTTATTTCTTGTCTGAGAACGGGAAGCCGAAGGCGGTGAGCAAGGCTTTCGCCTCAGCATCCGTCCTGGCCGTGGTCACGAAGGTGATGTCCATCCCTTGGAGCTTCGTCACCTTGTCGATGTCGATCTCCGGGAAGATGATCTGCTCCTTCACACCGAAGGTGAAGTTCCCGCGGCCATCGAAGCCGGCGGCTTTCACCCCGCGGAAGTCACGTGTCCGGGGCAGCGAAACGGCGATCAGCCGATCCAGGAATTCGAACATGCGATCGCTGCGCAACGTCACGCGCGCTCCGATGGGCATGCCCTTCCTGAGCTTGAAGTTGCTGATGTCCTTCTTGGAGACGGTGGGGACCGCTTTCTGGCCGGCGATGGCGGACATCTCCGTCACGGCATTCTCCACCACCTTCTTATCGCCCACCGCGCTTCCGAGGCCTTGGTTCAGGCTGATCTTCAACAGGCGGGGAACCTCCATGGGACTGCTGTAGCCGAACTCCTTCTGGAGCGCGGGCACCACCTCATTGTGGTATTTGGCACGAAGCCTTGGTACGTAGCTCATTACTTGGCAGCCGTTTTCTTGGTCTTCACAACACGCTCCAGACGACCCTCCTTGCCCACTGTACGACCCACACGGCCCGGCGTTCCGGTCTTCGCGTCGATCAGCATCAGGTTGCTGACATGGATGGGGCCCTCCTTCTCCACGATACCACCCTGTGGGTTGGCCGTGGTGGGCTTGCTATGCTTCTTGTTGATGTTGAGGCCTTCCACGATCGCGACCATCCGGTCACGGTCCACCTCGAGCACACGCCCCTGCTTGGAGCGGTCCTCGCCGGCGAGCACTTTCACCATGTCGCCCTTCTTGATGTGCGTCTTCTTCTGCATGATCGTCGGCATTAGAGCACCTCGGGTGCCAGGGAGATGATCTTCATGAACTTCTTCTCGCGCAACTCCTTGGCAACGGGTCCGAAGATGCGGGTACCCTTCATCTCGCCAGCGGCATCCAGGATCACCACCGCGTTATCGTCGAAGCGGATATAACTGCCGTCCTTGCGACGGGTCTCCTTCTTGGTGCGCACCACCACGGCCTTGTGGACCGTGCCCTTCTTGGCACTTCCGTTCGGCATGGCGTCCTTCACCGTGACCACGATCGTATCTCCGATGCGGGCATAACGACGGGCGGTCCCGCCCAGCACCCGGATGCAAAGCACCTCCTTGGCGCCACTGTTGTCGGCCACATTGAGCCGGGATTCCTGTTGGATCATCGCTCTGTCTGATTACTTGGCACGTTCCACCACTTCCACCACACGCCAGCGTTTCTGCTTGCTCAACGGACGGGTCTCGCTGATGCGGACCGTGTCGCCGATGTGGGCTTCCTCCTTTCTCATCGTGCGCCATGAACTTGCTGGACATCTTCACGAACTTCCCGTACTTCGGGTGCATCACGCGGCGCTCCACCAGGACCACCACGCTCTTGTTCATCTTGTCGCTGGTCACGATGCCCACGCGCTCCTTGCGCAGGTTACGTTCCACCGGGGTCGCATTGGTGCTCATTTGCTGGTCGTATTGGCGAGCTCGCGCTTGCGGAGCTCAGTGAGGATGCGGGCCACGTCCTTACGCTTGGCACGCAATTGCATCGGGCTTTCGATCGGGCTCACCGTATGGTTGAAGCGCAGCTTGGTCAACGCCGAGCGCTCTTCCTGAAGCTTATCGTTCAGCTCCACCACCGAGAGGTCCTTCAATTCCAATCCTTTCTTTTTCATGGCTCCAATTATTGGCCGTCGTAGTCCTCGCGGGTCACGAACTTGGTCTTGATCGGCAGTTTCTGTGCAGCCAGGCGCAGTGCTTCCTCGCCGTTGCGGTGGGTACACCATCCACTTCGAAGATGATGCGGCCTGCATGGCACACGGCCACCCAATGGTCCAGCGAACCCTTACCCTTACCCATACGCACCTCTGCAGGCTTGCTGGTCACGGGCTTGTCCGGGAACACCTTGATCCACACCTGACCTTCACGCTTCATGAAGCGGGTGAGGGCGATACGGGCCGCCTCGATCTGGCGACCGGTGAGCCACACGCTGTCCATCGCCTTGAGGCCGAAGGAACCCAACGTTACTCGATGTCCGCGCTGGGCCTGCCCTTTCATGCGGCCCTTGTGCATATTGCGGCGCTTGCTACGCTTCGGTTGCAACATGGCTCTTAGTTGTTACTGCGGTTTCCTCCACGATTACCACCTCCTCCACCACGGCGATCCCCTCCGGGGCCTCCGGGACCACGACGGTCACCGCCTGGGCCACCTGGGCCACGACGCTCGCCACGATCACCTCCAGGGCCACGACGGTCATTGCCGCCACGACGCTCCGGACGATCGCCAGGACCACGTCCACCAGGACCGCCCTGACCCTTCACCTGTCCCTGGTTCGGGCTCAGGTCCTTCTTGCCATACACTTCACCGCGCATGATCCAGCACTTGATGCCGATGCGTCCCATCTTGGTGTGTGCCTCGGTGATGGCGAAGTCGATATCGGCGCGCAGGGTGTGCAGTGGCACGCGTCCTTCGCGATAGCTTTCCGTACGTGCGATCTCGGCACCGTTCAAGCGACCGCTGACGGTCAACTTGATCCCTTCAGCACCCATGCGCATGCTGCTGGCCACGGCCATCTTCATGGCTCGGCGGAAGCTGATACGACCTTCCAACTGACGGGCGATGCTGTCAGCCACGAGGCGGGCGTCCAACTCGGGCCGCTTGATCTCGAAGATGTTGATCTGAACGTCCTTGCCGGTGAGCTTCTTCAGCTCCTCGCGCAGCTTGTCGACCTCGGCGCCACCTTTACCGATGATCACACCGGGGCGTGCGGTATTGATGGTCACGGTCACCAGCTTCAGGGTGCGCTCGATGATGATCCGGCTCACGCTCGCCTTCTTCAGGCGGGCCATCAGGTACTGACGGATCTGCTCGTCCTCCACCAGTTTGTCGGTGTAGTCATTACCGCCGTACCAGTTGCTGTCCCAGCCCTTGATGAAGCCAAGGCGGTAACCGATCGGATGTACTTTCTGTCCCATGGTAGTGTCTCTCGGCTCTTAGTTGGCGGTATCGACGATCAGGCTCACGTGGTTGCTGCGCTTCTTCATGCGGTAAGCACGGCCCTGTGGAGCGGGAAGCATACGCTTCAGACCACGCGCCTCGTTCACCTGCACGCTTTTCACGATCAGGCCGGCCTCGTCGGCCTTGCGACCCTCGTTCTTGGCCTCCCAGTTCGCGATCGCACTGCGCAACAGCTTGTACAGCGGCTCGCTGGCGTGACGTGTACTGAACTCCAGGATGCCCAAGGCCTTGTCAACGCCCAGACCACGGATGTTGTCGGCCACCTGGCGCATGCGGCGCGGTGAGGTGGGCACATTGCGGAGCTGTGCGATGGCCACGGTCTTCATGGCCTCCTTACGCGCATCGGCTGCTAGTTTCTTACGGGCTCCCATGGTGCTGCTTAGTTCTTCTTGTTACCAGAGTGACCGCGGTAGGTGCGGGTGGGCGCGAACTCGCCCAGCTTGTGGCCCACCATGTTCTCGGTCACGTAGACCGGGATGAACTTGTTGCCATTGTGTACGGCGATCGTCAGGCCTACGAACTCGGGGCTGATGGTGGAGGCACGTGACCAGGTCTTGATCACGGTCTTCTTGCCCGAGGTCTGGGCCTCATCCACACGCTTCGAAAGCTTGTAGTGGATGAACGGCGGTTTCTTGAGTGAACGGCTCATTGGTTCTTCAGTTGGGACCGGCGTACACCGGTCCGGCTAGGTTCAGGCGCCCTTCTTGGCGTTGATGCGTTCGACGATGAACTTGTTCGACGGGTTCTTCGGGCGCGGGTCTTCTTACCCTTCGCCAGCAGACCCTTGCGGCTCCGTGGGTGACCACCGGATGCACGGCCCTCACCACCACCCATCGGGTGATCGACCGGGTTCATGGCCACCGCACGGGTGCGGGGACGACGACCCTGCCAGCGGCTGCGACCGGCCTTACCGCTCTTCTGCAGCATGTGCTCGCTATTGCCCACGGTACCCACGGTGGCCAAACAGCTCACCAGGATCATACGGACCTCACCGCTCGGCATCTTCAGCGTGGCGTAGCGTCCTTCACGGGCGCTCAATTGGGCGAAGGTGCCGGCGCTGCGTGCGATCGTTCCACCTTGACCCGGCTGAAGCTCGATGTTGTGGATGATGGTACCCACTGGGATCTCGCTCAGCGGAAGCGTGTTCCCTACTTCGGGGGCAACACCCGTACGACCGCTCACGATCGTTTGTCCCACCTGGAGACCGTTCGGTGCCAGGATATAACGCTTCTCGCCATCCGCGTAGAACAACAGCGCGATACGTGCACTGCGGTTCGGATCGTACTCGATGGTCTTCACCACCGCAGGGATACCGAACTTGTCACGCTTCATGTCCACCTCGCGGTAGCGCTGCTTGTGACCACCGCCGATGTAGCGCATGGTCATCTTGCCTTGGTTGTTACGGCCACCGCTCTTGTTGGTGCCGCTGGTCAACGACTTCAGCGGAACACGCGTGGTGATGCCTTCGAAGTCGGTGATCACCTTGTGACGGGTGCCGGGAGTGACCGGGTTGAGTTTGCGAATGCCCATGGCTCAGGTGGATACCGGGATCAGATGCTGCTGTAGAGATCGATGACCTCGCCGCTCTTCAGGCTCACGATGGCTTTCTTGAAGCTGTTCGTACGCCCTTTCAGGATGAGGCTCTTGGTGTAACGCGTGCGGTTCTTGCCGCGGCAGATCATGGTGCGAACGCCCGTCACCGTGACGTTGTACTCCTTCTCCACTGCCTGTTTGATCTGCACCTTGTTGCTGGTCTTGGCGACAACGAAGCCGTAACGGCCTTCCTTCTCGCCCTGTGCCGTCATCTTCTCAGTGACGATCGGTCGGATGATGATCTGGCTCATGGCTTACTTGGTGAGGGTGTTCTCCAATGAGGTGATCGCTTCCTTCACGATCAATACCCCGTTGGCGTTCATGATATCATAGGTGCTCAGCTCACTGGCCACCACCACACGCGCACCCTGCAGGTTGCGTGCGCTCAGGATCACGTTGTCATCCTTGGACGGAACCACCAGGATGCTCTTACGCTCACCGAGTTCGAAGGCCTTCAGGATGGCAGCGAACTCGCGGGTGCGGGGAGCCGACATGGCCACCGAATCCAACACCTTCACCGAGCCGTCCTTCACCTTGTAGGTCAGGGCACTGCGACGGGCCAGGTCCTTCACCTTCTTGTTCAGTTTGAAGTGGTAGTCGCGGGGCTTGGGGCCGAACACGCGCGCACCACCCTTGAACAGGGGGCTCTTGATGGAACCCTTCCGGCTTCCACCCGTGCCCTTTTGACGGTGCAGTTTCTTGGTGGAACCTGAAACCTCGCTCTTCTCGAGCGTCTTGGAGGTCCCCTGGCGCTTGTTCGCCAAGTGTTGTTTCACATCCAACCAGATGGCGTGGTCGTTCGGTTCGATCCCGAACACCGCATCGCTCAGCTTGGCTTTCTTGCCGGTGGACTTGCCGTCCTTGCCGAAGATCTCGAGTTCCATCTTACTTCCAGATGATCACGAAGCTGCCTTTGGCACCAGGAACGGTACCGCGCAACAGCAACAGGTTCTTACCAGCGTCCACCTTCACCACCTTGAGGTTCTCGGTGGTCACTTTATTGCCGCCCGTGCGACCGGCCATACGGAGGCCCTTGAACACACGGCTGGGATAGGATGAACCACCCAGTGAACCGGGGGCACGGCTACGGTCATGCTGACCGTGCGTAGCCTCACCGACACCACTGAAGCCGTGACGCTTCACCACACCTTGAAAGCCCTTACCCTTGCTGTTGCCAGTAACGGTGACAAAGCTGCCTTCTTCGAACAGTTCAACGCTAACCGTCTGGCCCAAGGTCATGGTCTCCTCGAATTCCTTGAACTCGTGAGCCTTCACCTTGGGGGTGGTTCCGGCCTTCTTGTAATGGCCCAGCGCTGCCGCAGGCGTGTTCTTCACCCGACGCTCGCCGGAGGACAACTGCACCGCAGTGTACCCGTCCTTCTCGAGGGTCTTCACATGGCTGACCACATTGGGGGCTGCTTCGATCACCGTGCAGGCCACCAAGGACCCGTCCGTATCGAACAGGCTGGTCATTCCGATCTTCTTTCCGATCAATCCGCTCATGGCTGTGTCGTGTTATCGGTCAGACCTTGATCTCCACGTCCACGCCGCTGGGGAGTTCCAGCTTCATCAGGGCATCGATCGTCTTGGAGGACGAGCTGTAGATGTCCATCATGCGTTTGTAGCTGCAGAGCTGGAATTGCTCGCGGGCCTTCTTGTTCACGTGCGGGGAGCGGAGCACGGTGAATATGCGCTTGTGTGTAGGCAGTGGAATAGGACCACTGACCACGGCGCCCGTGCTCTTCACCGTCTTTACGATCTTCTCGGCGCTCTTGTCGACGAGATTGTGATCGTAGGACCGCAGCTTTATGCGGATCTTCTGGGTCATCGCTGTTTGCGTTAGGCTGAAACTTTACCGCGCACCTTGGCCAGGACGGCTTCGGTCACGTTATTGGGTGCTGGATCGTAGTGGCTGAACTCCATGGTGCTGCTTGCACGGCCGGAACTCATGGTGCGCAGGGAGGTCACGTAGCCGAACATCTCGCTCAAAGGCACGGTGCCTTTGATCGCCTTAGCGCCGGAACGGTCCTCCATGCCTTGGATGGTTCCGCGGCGACGGTTGAGGTCGCCCACGATATCACCCATGTTCTCCTCAGGCGTGATCACCTCGATCTTCATGATGGGCTCCAACAGCACCGGCTTGCACTTGGGCAGGGCCGTACGGAAGGCGCTCTTCGCGCAGATCTCGAAGCTCAGTGCGTCGGAGTCCACGTTGTGGAAACTTCCATCGTACAAGGTCACTTTCAAGGTCTCGATCGGGAACCCGGCGAGCACACCGTTCTTCAAGGAAGCCTCGAAGCCTTTCTGCACCGGTGCGATGAATTCCTTCGGGATGCTACCACCCTTGATCTCGTCCACGAACACCAAGCCTGTCTTCTCGGGATCGGTCTGTGGTTCGATGCGTACATGGATGTCCGCGAACTTACCGCGACCACCCGTCTGCTTCTTGTACAACTCGCGGTGTTCCACGGAGCCCGTGATGGCCTCCTTGTACTTCACCTGGGGCGCGCCTTGGTTGCACTCCACCTTGAACTCGCGCTTCATGCGGTCCACGAGGATCTCCAAATGCAGTTCGCCCATTCCGCTGATCACGGTCTGACCGGTCTCTTCGTCGGTGTGCACCTTGAAGGTCGGATCCTCCTCGGCCAACTTGGCCAATGCCGCACCCATCTTGTCCAGATCGGCCTGGGTCTTCGGCTCCACAGCGATACCGATCACCGGCTCCGGGAAGCTCATGCTCTCCAGAATGATCGGATGCTCCTCGGCACATAGCGTGTCACCGGTACGAATGTCCTTGAAACCTACTGCCGCGCCGATGTCACCGGCAACGATACGCTCCACAGGGTTCTGCTTGTTGGAGTGCATCTGGAAGATGCGGCTGATACGCTCCTTCTTGTCACTACGCGTGTTCAGTACGTAGCTACCGGCCTCCAACACGCCGCTGTAGGCGCGGAAGAATGCCAGGCGACCCACGAACGGATCGGTCGCGATCTTGAAGGCAAGACCAGCGAAAGGCTCATCGGGATCGGGACGACGCAGGATCTCGGTATCGGTGCGGGGATCGATACCCGTGACCGCCTCGATATCCATTGGGCTGGGCAAATAGGCCATCACAGCATCGAGCATGGTCTGCACACCCTTGTTCTTGAAGGCGCTACCGCACAGGATCGGGGTGATGCTCATGTTGATCGCGCTCTTACGGATCGCGGCCATCACCTCGGCTTCGGTCAAGCTATCGGGATCGGCGAAGTACTTCTCCATCAACTTGTCGTCGCTCTCAGCAACGGCTTCGATGAGCTTGTCGCGCCACTCCTTCACGGTCTCCTTCAGGTCCTCGGGGATGGGAACCTCGCTCCAGGTCATGCCCTGGTCGGCTTCGTTCCATACCATGCCGCGGTTGTTGATCAGGTCCACAACGCCTTTGAAGTCCGCTTCGGCACCGATGGGCACCTGCAGGGGAACCGGGTTGGCGCCGAGGCGCTCGCGGATCTGCTTCACCACGTTGAAGAAGTCGGCACCGCTGCGGTCCATCTTGTTGACGAAGCCGATGCGGGGCACCTTGTACTTGTTGGCCTGGCGCCATACGGTCTCGCTCTGTGGCTCTACACCGCCCACGGCACAGAACAGGGCCACGGCACCGTCAAGCACGCGCAGGCTGCGCTCCACCTCAACGGTGAAGTCCACGTGACCCGGCGTATCGATCAGGTTGATCTTGTACTTGTCACCACGATAATCCCAACTGGTGGTGGTGGCGGCGCTGGTGATGGTGATACCACGCTCCTGCTCCTGCGCCATCCAATCCATGGTGGCCGCACCGTCATGCACCTCACCGATCTTGTGAACAAGACCCGTGTAGTACAGGATGCGCTCGGAAGTGGTGGTCTTCCCGGCATCGATGTGCGCCATGATGCCGATGTTGCGCGTGAATGTTAGGTCCCTCTTGGCCATGATCGTGCTCGCTCTACCGTCGTTATCAGAAACGGAAGTGGCTGAATGCCTTGTTGGCCTCGGCCATCTTGTGGATCTCCTCCTTCTTCTTGAACGCCCCACCCTCTTCCTTGGAAGCGGCCAGGATCTCGTTCGCCAGCTTCATGGCCATGCTCCGCTCGTTGCGGTTACGTGCGTAACCGATGAGCCATTTCATGGCCAAGCTCTTCTTGCGGTCCTCACGGACCGACTGTGGGATCTGGAAGTTGGCACCGCCCACCCGGCGACTACGAACCTCCACTTGGGGGGTCACGTTGGTAAGTGCTTTGCGGAACACCTCCAGACCTTCCTCGCCGCTCTTCTCGGACACGATGTCCATAGCGGAATAGAAGATATCGAACGACTTGCTCTTCTTGCCGTCGTACATGAGGTTGTTCACGAACTTGGTCACTTGCACGTCACCGAACTTGGGATCGGGGAGCGTGGTGTGCTTGACTGTCTTCTTGCGCATGGCTGCTTCGTGCTGACAGGTTACTTCTTCTTGGCAGGGGCTGCTCCGGGCTTCGGACGCTTGGTGCCATACTTGCTACGACGCTGATTACGGCCCTCCACACCCGAGGTGTCGAGCACGCCTCGTACGATGTGGTACTTCACACCGGGAAGGTCCTTCACACGACCGCCGCGGACAAGCACGATGCTGTGCTCCTGCAGGTTGTGTCCTTCACCGCCGATGTAAGCGATCACCTCGTACCCGTTCACCAAACGAACCTTGGCCACCTTACGGAGGGCCGAGTTCGGCTTCTTGGGGGTGGTGGTGTACACTTTGGTACACACGCCACGGCGCTGCGGGCAGCGGGTCAAGGCAACTGACTTGCTCTTGTACTCAGGGTTCTCGCGGCCCTTACGGATGAGCTGTTGGATCGTTGGCATGAGGTCCTTTCGTCTTGGCTTTCAGGCGTTTCCGCGCACTCCTTGGCGAAAACGGGCTGCGAAGGTAGGGAGATCCATCTTATGAACGATCCCTGGGTGATGAAAAATCGCTGCACCCCACGCTCCGATCAACCGGGGATCCGATCATACCCACTGCAGAACTTATATCCATCTGTTTGATATTCAAGTGATTGACAAACACTACTCACGCACCACACCAGGTAACGAACAGCGCTCCGACCCACAACCTTGCAAGGTCCACATGCTGAATATGTCTATATTTGATCAGATCAAATGATCTGTTAACGATCTACAATGGACCTAGGCACCATCACCTATTACTCCATCGATCCACGCATGCTGAACCTGGTGGCCAACATCCACCACCGGCTCGGTGAGGTCCATGCTCGGCACCTGCAGCACAGCCCGCCCGACCTGGCCCGTGCCTACCGCGTTAGCGCCGTCCACGCCAATGTGGCGATAGAAGGCGGTATGCTCGATCACCTGCCCGTGGCAGAGCTGGTGAACCGACCTTCCGGCGCCATCGGTCCTGCCGACCTGGAAGTGGTGAACACCCACCGCACGCTGGAACACCTGCCCGAGATGGACCCCTTCCTGGCCAACGACCTCCGCCAGGCCCACACCCTATTGATGCATGGCCTGGCCACCGATGCTGGCCATTTCCGCACCGGACCCATGGATGTCCTGTACGGCGACCCGGAGCCCCTTCGCACCGCTAGTGCCCATGACCTTCCCGCGGTGGTACAGGACCTGCTGCGGTATGCAGAAGAGGACGATTTCCCACCGATCATCACAAGCTGTGTGGTCCATTTCGGACTGATCTACTTGCGACCCTTCACTGCCGGGAACGGCCGCTTGGCCCGCTTATGGCAGCGACGCATACTCATGCGGCACTGGTCGGTGTTCGGCTACCTTCCCTATGAGGCTTTCATCCACCGTGCCGAGCCTGCCTACCATGCCGCCCTGGAGTATGCCGACCGTCGTGGCGACTGCGGAGGCTTCATCGTATACCTCCTGGAACGCTTGGACGAGGCCTTGGCTGAAGTATTGGACGCCCCGGACCCGGTCCGCAAGCCGCAGGACCGCCTCCACCTCTTCCTCCAGCAGTGGGGGGATCGTCTGTTCCGCCGCAAGGACTACCTCATCTTCTTCCCGGAGCTCAGCACAGCCACAGCCACCCGCGACCTGATGGAAGCCACGGCCGACGGACGCATCCAGAAGTTCGGGGCAGTAAGGACCGCAGCGTACCGCAGCACGTGATACGCACCACGCGGGTCATCAATGGTTCAACGCCCTTCGGTCACCGTACATCACGGGCCGGGAACAGAATCGTTCCTTGCGGTGTCTAATTGTCATGTACCGCCCCTGTCTTGCCCTTTTGCTCATACTCATCGCGATGGGCACACACGCCCAACGGGAGGCCCATCGTTGGTACTTCGGCGGAGAAGGTGTCGGTCTGGACTTCACTACCTGCCCGCCCACCGTTGTCCAGGACGGCCTAGGTGCGGGCACCTTCGAAGGTGCCGCCACCATCAGTGACCCTGTGACCGGGGACCTGTTGTTCTACACCACCGGAAATGTGATCATCAACGCGGAGCACGAGGTGATGGTGAACGGCGAACCGTCCGGTTTGACCAACACCATGTCCCAGAACACGATCATCCCCAAACCGGGGTCGAACACCATCTACTACGTGTTCACTCCGGATGTGCAGGGCGGTCTGGTCCTCAATACGCTCTATCCCGATGCCTACGGGTTGAACATGGCCATCGTGGACATGTCGCTCGACTTCGGTCGGGGTGCCGTGGTGGACAAGTTCATCCCCGTGAGGCCACCCCCCAATTGCGAACTCCTGACCGCAGTACGTCATAGCAACGGTGTGGACTTCTGGTTGATCGGACACGTGTATGGGACGAATGAATTCTTCGTGTATGCCATCACCGAGGATGGGCTGTCCGAGGAACCGTTGCTACAGGCCATCGGCCCAGTGATCGACACACCACAACCCGGTACCCCCGACGGGTCCAACTTCGACGCCATCGGCCACCTCAAAGCCTCCCCTCAAGGTGACCGACTGGCCTTCACCACCTTTTACAACGGCACCACCGCACTGTTCGACTTCGACCCCAACACAGGGATCATCAGCAACCCCATCCCCTTGCTGATCGGCAAGGGGGGCTATGGCGTTTGCTTCTCGCCCGGTGGGAGCAAGCTATACATCACCGCGAGGGATAGCGCGCAATACGGCATCTTCTTCGATGCTGACCTGCTGCAATTCGACTTGAACGCAGGTGACCCTGGGGCCATACAGGCTTCGCGATTTCCGGTCTTCTCACCGAACGTGGGTGGGTTCGCCACCATGCGCTTGGGTCCCGACCAACGCATCTATGTGGCGCGCGCCAGCCAGGACCTCAGCCCATTGGGCGATGAATACTTGGGAATGATCATCCGGCCTGAACTGGCTGGCGCGGCGTGCAGCTATGTACACAATGGCGTGTTCTTGAACGGCCAACAGGGAAGTTGGAGCCTGAACAGCCTCTACGAGACCGGCGGAACGTGCGGAAATGACCTCCCGACCGGTATCCAAACGCCACCCTCGCCCACCAAGCTCACCTTGATACCTGGAGCGGGATGTTTGGAGGTCATGTGGCCTGATGGTGCGGATCCGGATCGCTTGGACCTGCTCACCTCCGATGGTCGCATCGTAGCCTCGTTGGATGTGCGACCCTCCACAGGTCGCGTCAGTGTTCCTACCGCCGGCTGGGCCGCAGGCTGCTATGTTTTGCAGGTGAGCGGTCCTCAGCTCGTTCAAAGTGAACGCTTCGTGATCCCGGAGTGACCCGGTTGCGGGTTGTTGGTCGGTCACATCCATCGCTTGCCGACAACCGTGATCCTTCGAAGCGCGCTTCCGGGCGATGATGGCCCGAGGGGTCCCACTGTTGATATCAGTGGAAGCGAGGCCTTTCCTGCACGGTTACCTTTGCACCCTTTCCATGGACTACCTGAAAGGCCTGAACCCTGCGCAGCGCGCGGCCTCCGAACATACCGAGGGGCCCATCATGGTCATCGCGGGTGCGGGCAGCGGCAAGACCAAGGTGCTCACCGTCCGCATCGCGCATCTGATGGCCGCCAAGGGAGTGGACCCCTATCGTATCCTCGCCCTCACCTTCACCAACAAGGCGGCCAAGGAGATGAAGGAGCGTATCGCTGGCATTGTTGGGCGCAGTGAGGCAGCCGGCCTGTGGATGGGTACCTTCCACAGCATATTCAGCCGCATCCTACGTGCCGAAGCGGACAAACTGGGCTACCCCAAGGACTTCACCATCTACGATACCGACGATAGCCGCAGTGTGATCAAGGGTATCGTGAAGGAGTGGCAACTGGATGACAAGTTGTACAAGCCCAACCAGGTGCACGGGCGCATCAGTATCGCCAAGAACAACCTCATCGGACCCTTGGAATACCTGGCCAATACCGAGCTGATGGCGGGCGACGCCAGCGTGGGGCGTGAGCGCATGGGCGAACTCTACAAGGCCTACGCGGAGAAATGCTTCCGCGCGGGTGCCATGGACTTCGACGACCTGCTCTTCAACACCGCCCTGCTCTTCCGCGACCACCCGGAGGCGATGCTGAAGTACCAACAGCGCTTCCAGTACTTGCTGGTGGACGAGTACCAGGACACCAACCTGGTGCAGTACAACATCGTGAAGACCCTGGCCGCCCGGCATGAGAACATCACCGTGGTGGGTGATGACAGCCAGAGCATCTACGCGTTCCGCGGAGCGAACATCCAGAACATCCTCAACTTCCGCAGCGACTACCCGGACCACAAGCTCTTCAAGCTGGAGCAGAACTACCGGAGCACCAAGGTGATCGTGGGTGCCGCCAATTCACTCATCGACAAGAACAAGGACCAGATCAAGAAGACCATCTGGACCGACAATGCCGAAGGCGAACGCATCCGCGTGCACCGCGCACTCAGCGACAACGAGGAAGGCGGCTATGTGGCGCACAGCATATTCGAGACCAAGATGCGGGAACAGGTGCCGAACAAGGGCTTCGCCATCCTCTACCGCACCAATGCCCAGAGCCGGAGCATGGAGGAAGCCTTGCGCAAACTGAACGTGCCGTACCGTATCTACGGGGGCATGAGCTTCTACCAGCGCAAGGAGATCAAGGACCTGATCAGCTACTTCCGCTTGGTCTGCAACCCGCGCGATGAGGAAGCGCTGAAGCGCGTGATCAACTTCCCTACCCGCGGCATCGGGCAGACCACGGTGGACAAGCTGTTGGTGACCAGCGCTGCGCAGCGCACCTCCATCTGGGACCTGCTGACCGAACATGCGGACCTGGTGGACGTACATGGTGGAACGCGGAAGGCCTTGGCCGACTTCGTGCTGATGATACAGGGATTCCAGACCATGCTGCCCAACCAGAGCGCGGCGGTATTGGGTGAGGAGATCGCGCGCCGCACCGGTATCCTCAAGGACCTCTTTTCCGACAAGACACCCGAGGGTGTGAGCCGGTATGAGAACATCCAGGAACTACTGGCCGGCATGAAGGAATTCAGCGAACGCGATGCCGAAGGAAGTGATGTTCCGAAGACCCTGAGCGACTTCCTCATCGATGTGGCCTTGCTGACGGATGCGGACAACGACGACCCGAACGACAACGACCGGGTGAGTCTGATGACCATCCACAGCGCGAAGGGATTGGAGTTCCCCCACGTACACATCGTGGGCTTGGAGGAGGATCTTTTCCCCAACCTCATGGCGGTGCAGAGCCGGGCCGACCTGGAGGAGGAGCGTCGCCTGTTCTATGTGGCACTTACCCGCGCCGAGAAGCGCTGCACGCTGAGCTATGCCATGAGCCGGTACAAGTGGGGCAACCTCACGGCCAGCGAGCCCAGCCGCTTCATCGACGAGATCGACCCGCAGTACTTGGAGATGCCTTCCACCAACCGGTTCGGCGACGCAAGGAGCACCAGCACTGCACCCAGCGGACCACTCCCCCCTTGGGCCAGACCGCAACGCACGGTGGACCGACCGGCCGACGAACGCAGCAACAGCAAGCCGGTATATGGCCGGGAGAAGCGAGCGCCGCAGCCCGGCGAAGGACAACGTGCGCCTTCGCAGGTACCTGTTCAACCGCAACGCAACCTGAAGCGCATCACCAGCACGGGCACACCGGCACAAGCCACGACGACACTGGGTGGCGTGGTTCCCGATCTGGCCGAGGGCATGACCGTGGAACACGAACGCTTCGGCAAGGGCAAGGTGCTCAAGATCGAAGGACAGGCACCGGACCTCAAGGCCACCGTGTTCTTCCCCAGCGCGGGTCAGAAGCAACTGCTGCTGCGGTTCGCGAAGTTGACCGTGGTGGGATGAGGGTTCAGGGTACTTTTCGGACCTTGATCTCAACACGCTCCGGTCGACCGCGGGCCACCGTCCAAGGCAGATCAGGGAAACGTACCGAATAGAACCGCAGCCAATGGCGGGTCGCTAATCGGTCCCAGGGTCCGATCGGCTGAACGAGCACGGTGTCCGTCATGAACTCGGGGCCTGTCATCGGATCCGGAACACTGAAATCCCAGGGTACTGCCACCAGGTCCTTTGCTGTGAAACCCCTGTGCTCCGAAGCCGCATCCTTGAAGCCGGCGGCTTCCGCATACCAACCCCACCCCATGCTGCCCGTATACCAGCGGGTATGTTCCGGATACATCAATGCGATCTCCCCAGGCGTTCTGCGATAGAACTCAGCGAGGCGCACGTCCGAAATACCGAGACCGACCACCAATAGGGCAGTGGATGCGATCAGCACCACATCGATCGGCTTTGTAACATGACACAACGCATTACCGCCAAGAAGCAGGAGTACGGGTAAGGTCAAGAGCACATGACGTGTGGCCATCCATGGAGCGTAGGTGATGATGAGTAGAACCGGCGGAACAAGCATGAGGAGCAACAGTGCTTTCACTCGTGGAGCCATGGGACCCTTCCTCAACGCTTGCAACACGCCCAGTATTCCGACCAGACCATTACCAATGAACAGAAAACGAAGCACCGGTTCAATGGGCTCGAGCATACCCGAGTAAGCCAAGAACACGGCGATCATCGCCACCAAGTAGAGCACCAAAGCCACGGATACACCCAACAAGCGCAGGCGTGACCCGGGTAAGAGCGTGAATATGGACCACGGCGCTATCGCACCGGTGACAAGCACCCAGGTCAGTGATCGCACAGGAACATCATCGATCGGCAAACCCGCTCCTGAACGTGCGACCAAGTGCATCGAACCGAACTCCCATACGTTCCAAGCCGACCAGCAGCCCAGGATCAGCACGAGGATGATGCACCCCCACCAAGCACGACCACGGACCTGCCAGGCTGCAAATACCAGAGCGGGCAAGTATGCCAAGGCCGTGTACTTCATCAAACAGGCAGCACCCAATAGAAGTCCTGCGAACACCACGGGGCGTTCACGTCGTTCCCTGATCGCACACATGACCGCATGAAGAAAGGTGACCTCAAGTGCCAATAGCGGCACATCCAGCATCACATTCTGGTTGACGATGAAGGCCGGACCGGCCGCCAACAAACCGGTGAGCAACCATGCTCCACGGGGCACCACCATCAATGCGAGGCGATGGAACATGACAATGGCCAGCACAGTGAACAACGCTTCATAGGCATGCATGGCGATCTCGCCCCATCCGAACACCCATGCCCAGGCAGCCATGCCATAGAAAAAGAGCGGCGGTTGATTGCCCTCATGGAAATACTGGACGCTGCCACTCCAATTGATGGACCCGCTCATCGGGTGAAAAGGATGCGTGGCGATCCATTGTGCGACCTTCATATGGAACGGGTCGTCGACATGAAAGGCCTTGGTGATATTGATGGCCGTGGCCAATACCACGAGGGCGATCAACCATACCCACGTACGTACGGAAAGGTTGCGCTCACTTGGTCCGCCGATGGTCACCGTATCCAATGTTCGGGTTCGAACTTAAGACGAACCTCAACGAACACGATCAGTTCCGCGACCCAAGACCCGGTCAGGACCATTTTGACAAGAGGTCGCTCGGTAGTGGTCGTTCGATACGACCGCTCCGATGAAAGATCCTGAAGGAGTCATCTTTGTGGTTGATGAACTCCGTCGATCCAAGCATATCCAATACCCTGTGGATGATCATCATCTCGGGTCTATTGCTAGCCGGTATCCGCGCCGAATACAGGACGAAGCATCGACTCGCGTTAGGACTACTGACCTGTGCTGCATTGATGATGCGGCTCCTGGCCACCACGATGGACCCCTTCCTGAACTACTGGGATGAGGTGTTCCATGCCACGGTCGCGCGCAACCTGATCGACCATCCGTTCACTCCGATGCTCTACACCGAACCGGCCATGCCCGTGACCGAGAACTGGAGCCGTATGCACATCTGGTTGCACAAGCCCCCCTTCTTCCTCTGGCAGATCGCCCTGTCCCTTTGGACATTCGGTCCAGAACCTTGGGCCGTACGCATACCGAGCGCGTTGTGGACCACGGCGTTGGTACCAGTGACCTACCGCCTTGCACGTCTACTCACACACGAGCTGCCTTCCGCCACCTCCCGAGCCGTAGCCTTCGGTGCGGCACTGTTCACGGCATTCAATTCCTACCTTCAAGAACTCGTGGCCGGTGCGATCAGCACCGACCATAACGACGCCATCTTCTTCTCCCTGGTGGCGGTGAGCTGGTGGGCGTACTGGGAGCATCGTTCCAAGCACTCGTTCCATTGGGCATTGCTCGCAGGTCTTGCGAGTGCTGCGGCCGTCCTTTGCAAGTGGTACTTCGGTCTCATCGTATTCCTCCCCTGGACCTTGGAGGTCGTGATGGACCGATCGCGGAGCGCGATCAAGGCCTATCTCGGTGCGGTGGCCATGGTTCTGATCCTCGCTGGTTCATGGCTGCTTTACATCCATCTCCGATTCCCAGCGGAAACGGCCTATGAACGATGGTTCAAGGCCATGCACTTCCAAGTGGCTGTGGATGGTCATGAGGGTGGCCCGACGTATCATCTGACCGTGATCGGCACCTACCTGGCCCCACTCACTTGGTGGGTCGTCGCTATCGCTTTGTTGGTCATACTCGCCTTGGTTCGTGCACCGTCGGTCAGGCGCTTCCTGGTACTGACCATTGTCCCGACGCATGTGTTCTTCGCCTTGGCCGCAACGAAAATGGTCAGCTACACGCTCTTCCTCTTGCCCCTTTACCTCATCGCTATCGCTGCAGGGATCACGTGGAGCCTCGCACGCGTTCGCCTCGCACGACCGATCTTGATCCTCCCAATGGTCGCCTGCACCGGCCTCGCCGTGCTCCTTTGGCAGCCTTGGACCACTTCGGCGCGCCATCCCCGGGTCGGCACGGTCGGCATTGACGCTCACCGTGCACAACAGTTCGCCGTTCTGGAACAAGAGCCACGCTTGGCGAACCTGATGCCGGTCGGAACCCCCACGGTCCTGTTCAACGTACCATTCGTATACGACGTACAGTTCATGTTTCGCAACGGGATCCAATGCATGCGAGGTATCCCCGATGGTGCGGTCATCGAAAGGCTGCGTGCCAAAGGATATCGCGTCTTCGTTCTTCAGGATGGCGTTGACCTTACCAATATCCCGGCAGGTGTGGAACTGATCACAGACAGCATGTTCAGTTATCCGCGTATCGCGCGTCTCTAAGTGCGCCCCATGACGGAACCAGTGGGACGAGGATGCCTGCCTTGGAGCGATCCAAGTCCCTTCCGATGAACAGCTGGATGGCTCCTGCGACATACCGAGGACGGAACCCTTCCCGAATGGACCGCGTACAAACCCCTTGTGCGCAACCGACTTCCCCTGTTGCTGCTGGTGTCCGTTCTATGCTGGTGTCCGGAGGTCCGGTCCCAATCACGGCATGTCTTCGGCTTCAGCTTGAACCCCACTGCACAAGGCGGGCTCTACGCTCTGTTCATCTATACCGTCGTTGATGGTCAGGTGGTGGGTAGCACCCCCATGCGGCTGCATCCCTTCATCCTACAAGCGTCGGGGTTGGAGGAGAGCAGGGCCAATCTGGAAGCACTGGACCTGTTCGCGGAATTCGAGATCAAGGATTGTGGCCCCATGGCAAGTACCCAAGGCCTGATGGCCAACTTCGACTGTTCGCCCTTGTTGGACCTGTGGAAGTTGCGCTATCAGGATGGCATGGGTATCCAGCCGGGCCTGGGGTGGGCCGCAGAACTTTATTGTTTCTCGGAGCGCCAACAGATCATCCTTCAACACTACCGCGAAGCCCATTACACGCATTGGCATGGGCCCTACTTCGGAACCGATGCCTTCCGCCTGCTGCGCGATATGCAGGACCCGGCCTGGGTGGACAGCTACAGACACGGTGGCTGATGGGTGCTTCGTGCTTTCGTCCTACATTCGCACCGGACGATGCCTGTTCACCCGGCTTGGAACGGTCCTTTGGATCGCCACCCGCGTCCCCCAGCCCTTCGATGCAATGAGCCTTCCCGGTCTCGAGTACAATACGCAGCGCAGCCAACTGCCCATTCCTGAATACGGTCGGAACGTGCAGCGCATGGTGGACCATTGTATGGAGATGGAGGACCGTGAACAGCGCACGCGTGCCGCCAAGGCCATCATCCAGGTCATCGGTAGGCTGAACCCGCAATTGCGCAACAGCGATAATTTCGAGCGCACCCTGTGGGACCACCTCTGGATCATGAGCAACATGAAGCTGGATGTGGATGCGCCCTACCCCATGCCCACCGCAGCCGAGCTGGAGAGCAAGCCCGAACGGGTACCCTACCCGCAGACCACGATCAAGTATGGCCACTATGGCAAGATGGTACAGCGCATGATCGACCAATGCGCCACGATGGCTGATGGCGAACAGAGGGAGGCCTATACCGCGGTCATTGCCAACCACATGAAGAAGCAGTTCCTCACTTGGAACCGCGACACGGTGCCCGACCCGGTGATCCTGAAGGACCTGGCGGACCTGAGCAAGGGTAAGCTCCGGATGAAGCCGGACGCCCAGTTGGCCTCCACGGCCGATCTCCTGCGGGCCCAACAGAACGGCCCACGCAACGAAGTGGACCTACGCCGCCGTCCCAACAATGGGGGTGGTGGTGGCGGCAAGAAGCGCAATCGTAACCGCAAGAAGCGTTACTGACCGGCGCCGCGCCCGTTCACAGGCGACCGTGCATAGTCCGCTGCGCGACACGCGTTCATACTCCCCCGCACTTCGTTGCTTTGGAAGGTCCGACCAAGCGTTCCGGACCAACGAACAAGCATGGGAAGTTTCCGCATTGAAGGAGGTCGTCGCCTGAAAGGCACCCTCACCCCGCAGGGCGCCAAGAACGAGGCCTTGCAGATCCTATGTGCCGTGCTGCTCACCAGCGAACCGGTGGTGATCCGCAATGTGCCGGACATCGTGGATGTGAACAAGCTCATCGACCTGCTCCGGCACATGGGCGTGGCCGTGGAACGGCTCAATGACAACGATTACCGGTTCGAGGCCAAGGACATCGACATCGAGTTCTTCCTACGTCCCGAGTTCAAACAGATGGGTGGCGGCTTGCGCGGAAGCGTGATGATCGTAGGCCCACTGTTGGCGCGTTTCGGTCGCGGATACATCCCCACCCCGGGCGGCGACAAGATCGGACGGCGTCGCCTGGACACCCACTTCATCGGTTTCCAACACCTGGGTGCCGAGTTCAACTACGATAGCAAGGAGGGATTCTACCGTGTGGAGGCGCCCAAGCTCAAAGGCGCCTACATGTTGCTCGATGAACCCAGCGTGACCGGCACGGCCAACATCGTGATGGCCGCCGTGATGGCCGAAGGGCGCACCACCATCTACAACGCGGCCTGCGAACCCTACCTCCAGCAGCTCTGCCACATGCTCAATCGCATGGGCGCCAAGATCACCGGCATCGGCAGTAATCTGCTCCTCATCGACGGGGTCCAGGAGCTCGGAGGTACGGAGCACCGCATGCTGCCGGACATGATCGAGATCGGCAGTTTCATCGGGCTGGCCGCTATGACGCGGAGCGAGATCCTGATCAAGGACACCGGCTACGACCACCTCGGCTGCATACCCGATGTCTTCCGCCGCTTGGGTATCACGGTGATCCGACAGGGCGACGATATCCTGGTGCCAGCCCACGATCACTACAAGATCAAGACCTTCATCGATGGTAGCATCATGACCATCAGCGATCATCCATGGCCGGGTCTCACTCCCGACCTGCTGAGCATCGTATTGGTGGTGGCCACCCAGGCCAAAGGCAGCGTGCTCATCCACCAGAAGATGTTCGAGAGCCGCCTGTTCTTCACGGACAAATTGATCGACATGGGCGCGCAGATCATCCTGTGCGACCCGCACCGGGTGGTGGTGAACGGCCACGATTTCCAGCAACCACTTCGGGCGATCCGCATGACGAGCCCGGATATCCGTGCGGGGGTTGCACTACTGATCGCAGCGCTCAGTGCGGAGGGAACGAGCACCATCGAGAACATCGAACAGATCCAGCGCGGATACCAGCACATCGACACCCGCTTGAACGCCTTGGGGGCCCGGATCGAGAAGATCGCCTGACGGGATCACGAGCGCGGCACGCATTTGGCAAGAGCCCTCCACACCTTCACCCTACTTTTGCACCATGACCCTCCGCACCCTCATGTCCAAAATGCGCATCCTGACCGTGGCCGCTGTCGCTCTGCTCGCCATCTACGGCTTCACCTCCCGCTTGGAAAGATCGGCAGCGGATGTCACCGTCGCTGAAGGCGACACGAAGGTGGGCACGGGCATCGGCGACAAGGCACCCGAACTGGCCTTCATGAATGCCGATAGCTCCAAGGTGTTGAAACTATCCGAATTGCGTGGCAAATTCGTGCTCATCGACTTCTGGGCCAGTTGGTGCGGTCCTTGCCGCAAGGAGAACCCCAATGTGGTGGCCGCATATGACAAATACAGCCAAGCCAAATTCAAGAGCGGCAAAGGGTTCGAGGTGTACAGCGTAAGCTTGGACAAGAGCCGCGATGCCTGGCAGAAGGCCATTGCTCAGGATGGTCTGAAGTGGAAATGGCACGTGAGCGACCTCGCATTCTGGAATTCCAAAGGGGCGCAGTTGTATGGTGTCAATAGCATTCCCATGAGCTTCTTGATCAACCCCGAAGGTGTCATCATCGCCAAGAACCTGCGGGGTATGGCCCTGCACCAGGAGCTGGACAAGCACGTGAAGAGCCTTTGACCTTCGCAAGTCTACCGGAAGAGCCCTCGGAAACCCCGAGGGCTCTTTGCATTTCAGGGGATGGTGGACAAGGTGTTGAAAAATGGCGCTTGGCTTCACGGTGTGAAATGGATCCTCGATCGGTCCGTCGGCTACTTTCACCGTGACGATCACCCCGGCATTGCCGGAACCACCAACACCAACCAACCCATGACCGAACGTTCACGCTTTTGGAAGATGCTCCGCTGGGGCTCATTGATGCTTACGCTGCCCGGCGCCCTCGTGGCCCAAGGCCAGCGCAACTGCGGATCGATGGAATACCTGCAGCAGCAAGTGATGGCCGACCCCACCCGTGGCACGCGACTCGACCAGATCGACTCGCATACCGCCCTGTTCGAACACCTCCATGGTGATGAGGAACGCGCCGTGGTGACCATCCCGGTCGTGTTCCATGTGATCTATAACTCGACCGCCCAGAACATCAGCGATGCCAAACTGCTGGCACAACTCCAGCAGTTGAACGATGACTTCGCCCGCTTGAACAGCGATGCCGGTCAAACCCCAAGTGTATTCACGGGCCTGGCTGCGAACACCGAAGTGCAGTTCTGTCTGGCCCAGCGCGACCCCAGCGGCAATGCCACCACGGGTATCGTTCGTCGCCAGACCACCGTGGCCAGCTTCAGCAGCAACGATGCGGTGAAGTTCACGGCCCAGGGAGGAAGTGATGCCTGGCCACGTGACAGTTACCTGAACATCTGGGTGGCCAACCTGAGCGGCGGTCTGCTCGGATACGCCCAGTTCCCCGGTGGTGCAGCTGCCACGGACGGGGTCGTCGTCCTTTCCAGTTCCGTGGGAAGCATCGCCTCTCCGGGAACGGGTTCGCCGTTCAATCTGGGCCGCACCGCCACCCACGAAGTGGGCCACTGGCTCAACCTGCGCCACATCTGGGGCGATGCCAACTGCGGAAGCGACCTGGTCAGCGACACGCCGACACACAACACCTCCAACGGTGGCTGCCCCAGTTATCCTCATCTCAGCACCTGCTCCGGCACACCGGTGGAGATGACCATGAACTACATGGACTACACCGATGACAACTGCATGAACATCTTCACCCTCGGGCAAAAGACCCGCATGCAAGCCCTGTTCGGAACGGGGGGCTCTCGCGTGGCGCTGTTGAACAGCTTGGGATGCACCCCACCCAGCGGTGGAGGAACCTGCACTGCCCCCCTGGGTACCGCGGCCGGCTCCATCACCACCAGTGGCGCCACCATCAGTTGGGCAACCGCAAGCGGCGCCCTGAGCTACGATGTGCAGTACAAGTTGGCCAGCGCAAGCACTTGGACGACCGTGAACACCACTGCGACCAGCACTGCGATCAGTGGACTGTCCGCCAATACCGCTTACAACGCACAGGTGCGCACCAATTGCAGCGGAGCCTCTTCTGCTTACGCTGCGGCGATCACCTTCACCACACAGGCAGTGGGAGGCTGTCCGGATGTGCTGGAACCCAACAACAGCACGAGCGCTCCGGGTGATGTGACCCTTCCGATCAACTTGAACGCATTGATCGCGAGCGGTACGGATGCGGACTACTACCGTTTCACGTTGGGAACCACCAGTAACCTGAGCATCGGATTGAGCAACCTGGCCGGTGACTACGACCTGCGCCTGCTGAATAGTACCGGCACCCAGTTGGCCATCAGCGAGAACGGAAGCACCACGGCGGAGAACATCTTTTATGCCAACGCCGCTGCAGGCACGTACTTGATCCACGTGTTCGGCTACAACGGTGCCTTCAGTGCTACCCAGTGCTACGCGCTCACCGCCTCGGCTGCAACGGTTGCCACTTGCGGCGTGCCCACTGGCCTCGCGGCATCGGCGATCACCACCAGCGGTTCCACCCTCAGCTGGGGCGCTGTGAGCGGTGCCACCACCTACAACTTTCAGTACAAGCTGGCCACCGCCACCACGTGGACCACCGTGAGCGGGACCGCAACGAGCCAAGTGCTCAGTGGCCTGGCTGCCGGTAGTGCATACAACGCACAAGTGCAGGCCGTTTGTGCCAGTGGCAGCTCGGCGTACAGCGGCGCCATCACCTTCACCACCACCTCGACCGGCGGAGGATGCACCGATACCTGGGAGAGCAACAACACAAGCGGAACTGCCAAGCTCATTGCGGTCAACACCAACATCCAAGGAACTATCGGCACGAGCACGGACAGTGATTGGTACCGCTTCAGCAATACCACCTCGGCACGGCGCATCCGCATCGACCTCACCAACCTTCCTGCCGACTATGATGTACGACTCTACCGAGGTACCAGCACGCAGGTAGGCATCGGCCAGAACGGGGGTACGACCAGTGAGGCCATCATCCTGAACACGACCACCGTCGCCACCTATTACATCCGTGTCTACGGCTACAATGGCGCGTTCAATGCCAGCAGTTGCTACACCTTGCGTGCAAGCATCAGCGGAACCAACTTCCGTGAGGATGGCAGTGCCGTGGAGGAGGAGATCACATTGGAACCTGCCACAGGGCTCATGAACCTCTACCCCAATCCCGCCAACGACAAGGTGATGCTCGACTACCTGGCCACACAAGCCGGGCAGGTGGAAGTGACCGTTTTCGATGGTATGGGCCGTGCTGTGCTACGCACCCAACTTGCCGTGAGCCCGGGCGCCACGACTTTAGGACTACCGCTCGCAGGCCTTTCCAAAGGCGTGTACGTGTTGAACCTGGTCGACGGTGACCAACAGTACCAACAGCGCTTCGTTATCGAACCCTGACCCACTGCACCGCATCGAAAAAAGCCCTCGGAGCCCGAGGGCTTTTTTCATGTCCATCATCGGCCATCCACTGCCAAAAAGTCCCCGACCTTCGCGCCGCCGTCCGAGGAAATGGCTTGGCACCCTACTTGACCTATACCCCATGTTCTTCAAAAAGCGACCAAAGACCATGTCCGAGCGACCCAACGTCAGTACGGAGACAGCCGCCGCTGACAAAGCGACCGAAAATGCCACTTCAGCCAGTGACGCGAACCCATTGGCAGCTGCAAGTGAGGCTGCCGCTGAGCATGTGATGCACGATGCCGAGTCCGATGGCCGGGAGGATGTGAGCGACCTGGACGCTCAATTGATGGCTGCCAAAGCGGAAGTTGCCGAATTGCATGACCGCTGGCTTCGCTTGAATGCCGACTTCGACAATTTCCGCAAACGCACTGCCAAGGAGAAGTTGGAATTGCTCCATTTCGCTGGGGAGAACAGCTTGAAGAACTTCATCCCCGTGGTGGACGATATGGAGCGCGCGATCGTCAATAACGCCAACACCGATGACCTTGCCGTGGTGAAGGAGGGCTTCCACCTGATCCATACCAAGTTGATGCATATCCTGGGCAGCCAAGGTGTGAAACCCATGGAACATGCAATGGGCAAGGCCTTCGACACGGACCGCCACGAAGCGATCACCAAAGCCCCTGCGCCAAGCCCGGACCTGAAAGGAAAGGTGATCGACGTGATCGAGAACGGCTACACCCTGCACGACAAGGTCATCCGCTACGCCAAGGTGGTGGTGGGCGAATAAGCACCATGTCCGCACCGAACGCTTCTTGGCAGTAGATCAGCCCTTATGAGCAAACGAGATCCATACGAGGTTCTGGGAGTGGCCCGCAACGCGTCGCCCGAGGAGATCAAGAAGGCCTACCGCAAATTGGCCATCAAGTTCCACCCGGACAAGAACCCCGGGGACAAAGCGGCCGAGGAGAAATTCAAGGAAGCGGCCAGTGCTTATGAGATCCTGAGCGATACTGACAAGAAGGCCCGATACGACCGCTTCGGCCATGCCGGACAAGGCATGGGGGGAGGTGGAGGATTCCAGGGTGGAGGCATGAACATGGAGGACATCTTCTCCCAATTCGGCGACATTTTCGGCGGGGGGGGCTTCGGGGGGGCCTTCGGTGGCGGCTTCGGCAGCCAACGCGGTGGACGGAACGTCAAAGGAAGCAACCTGCGCGTGCGGCTCAAGCTGACCCTTGAGGAGATCGCCCAAGGGGTCGAGCGCAAGATCAAGGTGACCAAGCTGGTGCGTGCCAAAGGCAGCGAATACGGGACCTGTGGCACCTGCGGCGGCAACGGTCAAGTGCGCAGGGTGCAGAGCACATTCCTGGGCCAAATGCAAACGGTGACCACGTGCCCCACGTGTAGCGGTGTGGGCCAGACCGTGAGCAAGCGCGGAGCGGGTAGCGATGAGAACGGACTAACGCGCGAAGAGGTCGTGGTGCCGATCCGGATCCCGGCAGGCGTGGAAGAGGGTATGCAATTGAATATCAGTGGCATGGGCAACGAGGCTCCTGCCGGAGGTGTCCCTGGGGACTTGCTTGTGGTGATCGAAGAAGAGCAGCATCCTGAACTGCGCCGTGACGGACAGAACCTGCACCACGAGGTGTTCATCAGCATGGTGGATGCGGCGCTCGGTGCCCAGGTGGAGGTGCCCATTGTAGGTGGTAAGGCCAAGGTGAAGGTGGAGCCCGGCACCCAGAGCAACCACGTGCTGCGCCTCAAGGGGAAGGGATTACCCAGCCTCAATCACCACGGCCATGGCGACCTTTTCGTGCACGTTGCCGTTTGGACCCCCACCGACCTCAGCAAGGAGGAACGCACCACATTGGAACGCCTGCGCGAAAGCCCTGGCTTCCATCCTCGCCCGACCGCCAAGGACAAGGGGTTCTTCGAGCGTGTCAAGGACATGTTCGGGCACTAGGTCGGTCCGTTCTCATTCGTTCAGCACCCCTGCGTCGGCAGCGTTCAAGCGCACCGAAAGGATACCATTCTCCATGGACCGGGCATCGGCGTACATCTGGCTGGTACCGATCACCTCGCCGTTGGCGGCCTTCAGGTTGAAGTGGTATCGGCCATCCGCAGCAATGGTGCGCTCGAAGAAGCGGTCCTCCGCACAGTGACGCTGCACACTCGCGATGCCCTTGAGGCAATTGTCCCGGCGTACATAACCCTCGCTGCTCAGGATCACCTGTCCATTGGAGGCTACGAGGTTGAACCGGAATTCCCCGGCCTTGTCGATCTTGATGTGGAAGTTCGCCATGGCCATCATCCCGTATCGGGACGTGAAGATGCAATGAGCGCCCGGGATCCGAACTGACAGTGGTCAGCCCCGTCCTTCTGCGTTGTCCCGAGCCCGGCTACCTTCGGCCCGCATGTCGGAACAGCACATCGTCGGGAACCTGGTCGATATCGATGCGCGCCGCATCCTTCCTGCGGAAGTGACGATCCAGGAAGGTCGGATCACGTCCATACGTGAAATCGACCATGCCGTGGATGGGTTCCTGTTACCAGGATTCATCGACGCTCACGTTCACGTAGAGAGCTCCATGCTCATTCCGAGCGAGTTCGCCCGCTTGGCAGTGACCCATGGTACCGTGGCCACCATCAGTGACCCCCACGAGATCGCCAATGTGCTGGGTGTTGAAGGGGTGGAATTCATGATCGCCAACGGGCGGCAAGTTCCCTTCCACTTCTTTTTCGGTGCACCCAGTTGCGTACCTGCCACGCTCTTCGAAACGGCAGGGGCCAGGATCGATGATGAGGCCGTCGGTCGACTATTGGAACGCCCTGAGATCGTGTACTTGAGCGAAGTGATGGACTTCCCCGGCGTGATCAATCGCGACCCGGGATTGATGGCCAAGCTCGCCCACGCACAGCGGTTGGGCAAGGTCATCGATGGACATGCTCCGGGGCTGCGCGGGGAAGCCGCAACGCGATACATCCGGGGTGGGATATCCGAGGGGCCGGTGGTGATCTCCACAGACCATGAGTGCTTCACGTTGGACGAAGCGTTGGACAAACTCCAGGCAGGCATGATGATCAGCATCCGTGAAGGCAGTGCTGCGCGAAATCTGGATGCCTTGATGCCCTTGCTGAGCTCCCATCCTGATCGCGTGATGCTGTGTTGCGATGACACCCACCCGGACAGCTTGGTGAATGGCCACATCAACCTCCTGTGCGCCAGGGCGGTATCTTCCGGGGCAGAACTCTTTGATGTGTTACAAGCCGCCTGTCTGAACCCGATCCGACACTACCGGCTTCCAGTTGGCCGACTCCATGTTGGAGACCCTGCGGACCTGATCCAGGTGAAGGACCTGCGCGGTTTTGAGGTGACCCGGACCTGGATAGGGGGAGAATTGGTGGCGGAACACGGCCGTGCGTGCTTTCCCAGCGTGACCTCAGCCAGGCCCAACCACTTTGCATGTACCTCGAAGACCCCCGACCAGTTCCAGGTGATGGCCTCTTCCGACCTGATCGCGGTCATCGAAGCCATCGACGGTCAATTGATCACGCACAAACGCTGGATGCTTGGAAAGGTGGAAGGCGACCACCTTGTGCCCGATATCGAGCAGGACATCCTGAAGATCGCCGTGGTGAACCGCTATCGGGATGCCCCGGTAGCGGTTGGCTGGATCCGGAACATCGGGTTGGTACGTGGTGCAATTGCCAGTTGTGTTGCCCACGACAGCCATAACATCGTTGCCGTAGGCACGAACGACACCGACCTTTGCAGGGCCATCAACCTCATCATCGCCCATTCGGGTGGGATCAGTGTGGTGGAGGGGTCCAAGGAGGAGATCCTCCCCCTACCTGTGGCCGGGATCATGTCCGACAGGGACGCATACGAAGTTGCTGGGGCATATGCGGAACTCGACCGCGCAGCCAAAGCATTGGGAAGTCCCTTGCGCGCCCCGTTCATGACTCTCAGCTTCATGGCACTCTTGGTCATCCCTCATCTTAAAATGAGCGATCTTGGCTTGTTCGATGGAGATGAGGGTCGATTGATGGACCTTTCAATGGGCCGTTCCGGGCCGGGACAAGGCGTATGACCCTTCGGGGTCTACCTTGTGCAAGAAGTAGCATAACGTGATCCGCTTCTCGACCATCGTTGTCATTGCGCTCATCGTGGGCGGTTGCAAAGGCCCTGGTGCTTCATTGGCCCATGGTCGATGGATGACGCGCGACCTCCAAGACCCCGCTCCACCGCAAAACGAACGGCGGGAAGTGAACGCCTCTGCCGGTCACATTCCAAGTGCCCAGCGGTCGTCCGTGGAACCCAGCCTGTCCAGCATCCCGCTCGGAACGGCATCGTTCTCACGCACGACGCCAGTCCTTCCTTCCCCTGTCACGCGCCAACGCTCCATCCCGGTCGAGTGCTCCATTGCTTCCCCTATCACGGCACAACCACGGGACGAACCGGAGAACCTGATGCCACGCAAGCGATGGAATTGGCTCGCCATACCCGCCTTTCTGCTGGCAGGTGCCACCCTGTTCATTGCACTGACCACCGTACAAACCGCATTGGTCCTCCTGTTGGCCGGATCGACCCTGATCGTGGCGGGCATCTCCTTGAAACGTATCCGGAAACGCGAGCAAGCCGGGAAAGGGTTCGCCCTGATCGCATTGGTGGTGGGTATCATCGCCTTGTTATTGACAGGTGTGGCCATCGCCGTTTACGGGCTTGTTTGAAGGCAAAGACAGTGGACGGAAATACGGACACGATGAATGACACGCTTCTGAACAGATCGGTGGACACCACGGTCGACATCCTCCTGTTCACATCCTCTTGTTCTTCAATAACGATGGGCGATCCGTAACGACGGACCTTTGGACATCCATGAGGACGTATGACGAGACACACACCTGGCTAAGGTTCAGGTCGGAATTGAGGCAGGCGCCTCCTTCCTTCTGGCTCTTGGTGGGTGAGGTGGTCGCCTTGTATCGGCAGCTACGCAATGCCCCTGTACCCCGGAATGAAGCCCGTGCATTGGAACGTTCCGTGGTGATCGAAGGACTGGCCGCACGATTGGCGCTGGATGGCCACGCCCTGACCACCGATCATGTTCGTTCGCACCTGGAAGGACATAGGATCGACCCGAACGAAGAGCCGTTGGTACACGAAGTGGATGACCTTTTCCTTCTTGGACAGACCTTGCAAGCGGAGGACCCAACGACATTGGCCGCGCTTTCCCCGGAACTCCTCTTGACCCTCCATCGGGCCATCGCGGAACACGCCGATCCGATCCATATGGCCGGCCGATGGCGCACTTCGGATCCCGGACAACGTGATCAAGGTGTGCCTTGCACGCTGATCGCGACCTTCATGGACGACCTCTGCGACTGGTTGAACGGATCGGAGTTGCTCGCACCTGCTGGGGATGAAGAACTGCACCATGCCTTGCTCAAGGGCCTGCTCCTTGAACTTCATGTCGCTTGGATCGTACCGTTCGAAAGTGCCAATGCGCGCTTGGCCGGTGTGGCGATGCAACGGTTGTTGCTTGCCGCAGGCGGCGATGACCTACTGGCCCATTTACTCGCCACCCATTTCCATCGCACACGACCCGAATACCTGCGGCAGGTCAAGCACGGTGCACAAGGTCAAGGTGACCCGATCCCGTTCATGGCCTACGGGCTGCGTGGCCTGCGCAACGCCTTGGACCAGCTTCTCGATCGCATGAGGGTCGCACAATTATCCGGTCTTTGGCGCGATCATGTACGAAGCGCCTTGGATGGGGTACCCGGTGCCCAAGCGGAGCGCCAAGCGCTATTGCTCATTCGTTTGGGCGAACTTTCCGAACCGGTATCGCCTTCGGCAATTCCGTCGTCGAGCCCCGAGTTGGCGAAGGCGTATGCAGAGGTGTCCGCCAAGACGTTACAACGAGACCTTGAGGCCCTGGCCGCAACCGGGATCCTTTGGCGCAATACCTCAGGTGTCCAAGTCCGCAAGGCACCCATATTGGCATTCAAAGGACGCTCGCACTAAGCCTTTCCGCTTCCAGAAAGAGTGCTTCCGGTCCCTCGTTCCGTTCGCGAACGGCTTTCAACGAGGCCGAGCCGGCCGACTTCGACAACTTCCCACCTTGGGGGTCGAGGATCAACTCGTGGTGCACGAAGCGTATACCAAGGAACCCACCCATTCCCAACATCCCGGCGATATGCAGTTGACATGCTGTGGAAGGCAGCAGGTCCACCCCTCTAACGATATGTGTGATGCCCATGTCGATATCGTCCGCCAATGACGCGATCTGGTAGGATGGTCTGCCAAGGACCGATGGTCCAGGCCGTTGACGGATAACGGGTTCACCCATGGCAGCATGGAGGTCAACCACCCTATCCTCCCCCCTCCATGTTGGAATGCGGACCATGCATGCCGGAGGAACGCGAAGGCGTAAGCTGGCAGACAGCCGAACACCTTCCAGCTCGTTGGCTTCGCACCCCCTTATGCAGATCGAACCCGTTCCCATCGGTCGGGTTTGCGGGCGGGAGCAGGTGCAAGCGAACACCGCCTGATGCCGGATCAGGTCCTCCACCACAGCGTTGTAGCGCGCCAGCCGAAGGGACTGGCTGAAATTCAGAAAATGGTCCGAAGCACAGGTCGGCCCTCGTTGCCAGTCGATGCCCAGCCAATGGAGTCCCTCGAAGATGTCCTCCACAAAGGCTGGCCGCGTTCGTTCCTGGTCCAGGTCATCGATCCGGAGGACCATGGTGGCCCCGATCCGTGATGCAAGGAAATGGGTGAGCAGGAAGGAGATCGCATTCCCGGCATGAAGGAACCCACTGGGAGTGGGGGCCAATCGCGTGGCCGGACCTTTTCCAGTGTGGGTTTGGACCATGGTGGTCGAGATCGGTCGATGTCGAAGCGGTGTGCCCGGGGCGGGACTCGAACCCGCACAGCCCTTACGGACCAAGGGATTTTAAGTCCCTCGTGTCTACCATTTCACCACCCGGGCCCGTCCCCATGAACGGTTTCGTCACCGCCACCAGCACGGCCGAAAATAGCGATGCCTCCCGGGGGAGGCATCTGAGCGAGAAACGGGACTCGAACCCGCGACCCCGACCTTGGCAAGGTCGTGCTCTACCAACTGAGCTACTCTCGCGTAGGGGGTGCAAATATAGAAAGTGGTTGCGATCCGCAAACAGATCTTCCATCATTCCATCGCATCGGTCACGATCACCGACCAATCCCGCAGTTGTACCGTATCGCCGGATGAATGCCAGAAATACACCCCCCATTCCGCCCCTGGCACCGTTCCGGCCAGGGGGCGCACCACGGTCGAACTGTTCCACGTGAGACCAGGTGCAGGTGGTTCCAGTGGCACTGCCTCATAGGTGAGCACCTCCTCTCCGCTCCGTTGTTCGATCACCATTCGGCATTGGAAGGGCCCGTCCGATCGGAAACCGGCGTTGATGACCAGTTCGGAACCTCGGATCCGGGATAGTGTATCAGGCACGAAGCGGAACGCGGGCGTGAACGGGGATCTGGAATGGAGCGCGCTTGATCCCGAAGAACGGTGCAACGTATCCGATCCAGGGGACCGCGGAGGCCGCACAAGGGCCCAAACACCGGCATGTTCACCTTCCCAGCACACCTGGGGCGGGCCATACGTACCTGCCAACCAGGCTCGCATCGAAGTGGTCATCGGTACGCCATGCCATGCCACGATCAAACTGTCCGGCAACGTTTCACCCACTGCTCCAGCAAGTGCGTTGACACGATCGGGAGCATCGATCCGGATGTTTCGCTGGTCCGGACCAAGCCCGTTCACCGGGCGATCGGTGTTCACCACGGTACGCACGTTCGACCAATTCACGACCCGATCCGTCACATGGGACCACTCGGTGACCAATCGTTCAGCCTTGGGAACCTGTCCAAATACGGACCAGCACCATGCTCCGAACAGCACGCCCGAGAACATGAGGTGCACTAACCGCCGATCACTGGTCATGCTAAGGGCGAACAGCGCCAAGAACCACGTGCCTTGGGACAGCGCGAACAGCCCTGTGAGGAATGGCCTGGCATATACCACCTCCACCAGGTGTTCGCCAGCCGGGACCCAGGTGCCGAAGGCGGCTAGGTTCGCTGGAATGACCGGACCATCGTCCCCATCCACGGTGATGCACCAACCAGGATACCGGCTTTGTTGGACCAACAGAAAGGTCTCAGCAGTACTTCTGGTACGCAGGGTCCAACCTTGGTGATCACCGTTCAGCAATTCCACACGCGCGGCACACGGCCCCAGCGCCCGCTCGCCGATCGTCGCTGGGTGGACGAGTACGAGGTCCTTGTCCGCAATGAGGTCGATCCGCCCGTCCGGGATGGTGCCCATCGCCTTCACGTGTGTGCTCAGCGACATCAGTGGCCGTTCCAACATCGTTGCATGGAGGCGTGGCCATTCCGCAGTGAGCCGCTGGTGATGGGCCAACCAGAAGGAGTTGAACCCATCGTGCGAGGGGCCGCCTTGGAACACGCGGGTGTTCCGCCAAAGTGGTTGCACCGGCCCTTGTCCGTCCTTATTGGCCCCCATGGCTACCAACTCGGGCACGACCGGCCCGGGAGGATATTCAGCCAACCTGGCAATGAGCACACGGGGATCCATGGGGTGGAGCGCCGTGGATGGTCGGGAGGTATGCACGGCAACCATGCCCTCCAACGCCACCAGGATGAGCATCCGATCACCACGTAGGTCTACAAGTGCCAGTACCACGGCCATGGCCAACACCAGCGCCCCTCCCAGAACCATGGGTAGTCCGCCATCCAGAACAGGTGCGTACGGGATCGAACCCGAGAGCAGCAACCGGGTCATCGGATCCCGGCCGAACGGGGTCGTCATTCCTTGGAGCATCATGCCTGAACCCAACAGCACGAACAGCCCCATGGCGATCCGACGTGCACCGATGCCCTCCATCCGCTGCCATCCCCACGCTGCAAGTGGTAACAATCCGATCATCGTGAGGAACCAGAAGTAACCCGGGAATCGGAACAGGTCCATACCGGGCAAGTAGGCCCAACACCAGCGGTGCACGGGAGTGACCGGTCCCAGAGCGGCCAGGGCGGCCAACACGCCCACACCAGCCAGTATCCCGGTCCTACCGCGAAAGGCCACCCCGGCGCCCAGTACGCTGAATACCAAAGCGATCACTCCCATGTAGGTGTTCGCCATCGTGGGGTCGGTCCCCAATACCTCAGCCCCGAGGGATGCCGTAGCAGGTTGTAAGAGTGACGCCATGGCTCGTACGGTCAATGGGTTCACCTGGGCTTGTTCGAGGCTAAGCCCCCCTAAACGGGTCACTTGGTCCTTCACTTCCCAGACGGCGTGCAGCGTGCCTGCCGTCATAAGAGCGGTCATCAGGATCGCGCCACCTCCATAGCCAAGCAGCTGGAACAACCTCCATCGATCATCACGGATCCTCCAGATGGCCAACAACACCAAGAAGGTCATCGGATAGGCGCTGAGTATCGATGAACCGTGGTTGCCACCAGTGACCATCAAGGCCAAGAAAAGCGAGGTGCGTAGCGCCGTCCGCCAACCCGGTCGATCGAGCAAGGCGAGCAATGCAGCAAAGGCCCAAGGCGTCCATGCCGCGCTGATGACCGCGTAGAAGTGCATGGCGTGCCCGGTGAAATAACCGGAAAGCGCATAACACAGGCCTGCCATGATGCTTCCACTCGATCCAACCCCAAGATGCGTCACCATGCGTCGCATACCCCAACCTCCGATCATCACATAGGCCAGGAACAGGTATTGCAGTACGATGGGTCCGTGACCGACCGTTCCGGCCAAGGCGATCGCCTCCACGTACCAAGCCGGTCCTTGGAGATCGGCATGGACGGGATAGCCCATCTGTTGCAGGGAGTTCCACCATGGAAGGGCGCCATCCTGGATGGAAGAGGCGATGAACCACCGCCAAGGAAGCCAACAGTCCATGGTATCCCCCAAGGGAAGCGTGGCCTGAAGGGTCACCAACGGCCAATAGGCCACCAGTACGGCCATACCGATGAGCACATCCCCTACATGTGCCGAGAGCCAGCTCCGCACCGGAACGTGCCACTGCTTCGCCATCAGGCCTTGTTCAAGTGGGCCTTGGTCCCTTTCGTCAGTCGCTTGATCTCGTTCAACTTGAACAAGGCCTCAACGGGCGTCAGGGTATCGATATCAATGGCCTCGATCTCCTGTCGGATACGCTCCAAAGCAGGATCATCGAGCTGAAAAAAGCTGAGTTGAAGGTCTTGCGATAAGCTACCCATTCGGTTACCGTTGTTCACAACGCCCGGAAGGCCTGTGACCGGAGCACCCAGGTCGCCGCCGTGGCTCTGTTCCAAATGCGAAAGCACCTTTCGGGCTCGGGACAACACTGCTGGCGGCATGCCGGCCATTTGTGCCACATGGATACCGAAGCTACGGTCGCTACCGCCGGGTACCAGCTTCCGAAGGAAGTGGATGCGGCCGTCCACCTCGCGTACGGCCACATTCGCGTTACGGATCCGCGGGAAGGTGGCGGCCATCTCGTTCAGTTCATGGTAATGGGTGGCGAAAAGGGTTCGCGGGCGCGTGGGATGTTCATGCAGGAATTCCGCGATCGCCCATGCAATGGAGATACCATCGTACGTGCTGGTACCCCGGCCGATCTCATCGAGCAGCACCAGGCTGCGATCACTCAGGTTGTTGAGGATGCTTGCCGTCTCGTTCATCTCCACCATGAAGGTGCTCTCCCCGGTGGAAAGGTTATCGGATGCTCCCACACGGGTGAAGATCCGGTCGACGATACCCAGCCGCGCCGCTCGCGCAGGCACGAAGCTGCCGACCTGGGCCATCACTGCGATGAGCGCCGTTTGGCGAAGCAGCGCGGATTTCCCGCTCATGTTCGGCCCGGTGACCATCACCACCTGCCGGTCATCGGGGTCGAGCAGGAGGTCGTTGGCCACGTAGGGCACTCCTGGTGGAAGCTGCTGTTCGATCACGGGATGACGACCATCCTCTATGGAAAGGCTGTGGTGATCTCCGATGATGGGCCTGCAATAGTTCCAGGCCCGCGCGTTGAGCGCGAAGCCCTGCAGTACATCCACTGCCGCCAATGCCTGCGCTGTGGTGCCGATCGCTGCGATATGGCGCACCACTTCCTCCACCAGGTCTCCGAAGCAGGCTGCTTCCAAGGTCTGGATGCGTTCCTCAGCGCCGATGATGCGTTCCTCCAGATGCTTCAGTTCATCGGTCACATAGCGTTCAGCGTTCACCAACGTCTGCTTGCGCACCCACTCGGCCGGTACCCGTTCCTTGTGGGTATTGCGCACCTCCAAGTAGTAGCCGAACACGTTATTGAACCCCACCTTGAGCGAAGTGATGCCTGTTCGTACGCTTTCGCGCTGTTGAATGTCGAGCAGAAGCTCCTTGGCATTGGCGGAAACGTGCCGGACCTCATCCAATTCCGGGATGACGCCGGGGCGAATGACGCCTCCCTTCTGCACGGAAACCGGCGGCGCTGGCTCGATGGTGGTGGCGATCCGGGCCGCCAGGTCCATGGGTGGTGAGAGCTCAAGGGCCACCGAGGCGAGCACTCCAGGGCATGCGGACAACGCATCCTTCACCCGCTGCGCGGCTTCCAACGCTCGTTGGACGTGCACCATTTCACGCGGCGAGATCCGTCCGGCGGCCGCCTTCGCGGATACCCGTTCCAGGTCGTGAATACCCTGAAGCTCCTCACCGAGAAGTGCGGTCATCGCATCGTTCAATAACAAAGCTTGGACCCGGTCCGCGCGCAGCGCGATGCGCTGGATGTCGAGCAGCGGCATCAGTAGCCACCTTCTGAGCATGCGCGAACCCATGGGCGTTACACAGCGGTCCATCGCGCCCAAGAGCGTGCGACCTCCCTCGTTCACGGGTTGCACCAATTCCAGGTTGCGTATGGTGAACCTGTCCAGGCCGACATGATCGGCGGGTCGGATCAAGGCGATCGAGCGAATGTGGGCGATGCGGTCGTGGCAGGTCTCTCCCAAATAGTGCAATACCGCGCCAGCTGCGCGTTGACCAAGCTTCAGGTCCTCCACACCGAACCCTTTCATGGACAACGTGCCGAACTGGCGAAGCAGACGCTCCCGAGCGAACTCCTCGGTGAAGGCCCACTCCTCGAGTGCGAAGGCTGTTGAACGGGCCAATTGCTCTGCCAGGAACACATCCTTGGAACCTCTGGGCAATAGGACCTCCTTCGGCCCATGGCCATCCATCAACTTGACCACTTGTTCCTGGTCGTCCTCCGCCACTAGGAGGTCACCCGTGGTCACATCGAGGAAAGCAATGCCATAGCGCCCACCCTGGCCACAGATAGCGGCCAGCCAATTGTTCTCGCGCTGGTCCAGAACGTGATCACTGAAATTGACCCCTGGGGTCACCACTTCGGTCACCCCTCGTTTCACCACCGTCCTGGTGCTCTTGGGGTCCTCCAACTGGTCGCAAATGGCCACCCGGTGGCCAGCACGCACCAACTTGGGCAGGTAGTTGTCCAGCGCGTGGTAAGGGAAACCTGCCAATTCGGTATCCTGACCTCCGTTGTTCCTTCGGGTCAACGTGATCCCGAGCACCTTGGAGGCCGTAATTGCATCGGTACTGAACGTCTCATAGAAATCGCCCACTCGGAACAGCAGGATGGCGTCGGGATACTGGGCCTTGATGCGACCGTACTGTTGCATCAACGGTGTTTCGGGCGATGAGGACTTGGCCATTTCCGAGTGCTCCCCTGCTACTTTTACAGCGGTGAGGCGCTGCGCGAGGGAAGCCCGAAAGGTACACCACACCGATCGAGAACCGAACCTTGAACCATCGCCGGACGACCCCACACACGTTCATGATAGACCGAAGATCGACCATCGAGGAGCTGGGGCGTGTGACCGCCGAGGACCACCTGCTCGCGCCAAAGTTGCCCGTCCGTGTGGTGCTGGACGATGTCCGGAGCAGACACAATGTGGGTTCGGTGTTCCGTTCGGCTGATGCGTTCGGCATCGAGGGGATCATACTCGGCGGGTTCACTCCCCTACCACCACATCGGGAGATCGAAAAGACCGCGTTGGGAGCGACCCGCTCGGTGCCTTGGGAGCATGCACCTGATGTTGTGAGCTCCATCAGATCGTTGAAGGCCGCTGGATATACCGTCTGGGCCGTGGAACAAACCGTGAACGCCATTCCACTGGATGCCCTACGTCATCCTTTGCCTGAACGTCTTGCGATTGTGCTGGGTAATGAATTGAACGGCGTTTCGGACCCGGTCATTGCAGAATGTGATGCCTGCGTCGTGATACCACAACGCGGGAGCAAGCACTCGCTGAACGTGTCGGTCTGTGCAGGCATCGTATTGTGGGCATGTTGCGGGTCCGTACCCTGTGCGTCGGGCCCACGGATCGATCTTTCAGCGCACCGTTGAAGGTTACTCGATGCGACCGGTATGGTTGACAACTGGAAACCGTCTATATTTGGCTGCGACCGGATTCGGTGAAGATGCATAGAACCCTTACCCGCTGTGTAGTACTGCTCGGCACGTTGACGGCACTGACCGTCACTGACCTGTCAGCACAGTATTTCCGGCAATCATCGTATTGGAAGACCCAACGGAACGAACTCTCCTTCGGTTTCGGGATCTCCAACTTTTTGGGGGAACTCGGCGGGCGGAACCAGATCGGTGCTCCTTTCGTTTGGGACCTTGAGTTCAGCCAGACCCGCCCCGCGGCCAGCTTTTCGTACCGGTACCACGTGGCCAAGAACGTGGCATTGCGGTTGGGTCTGACCTATGGCGTGTTGGCCGGTAACGACAACCTGACCACCGAGACTTATCGCAAGCTGCGCAACCTCAGCTTCAAATCGGATGTGTATGAACTCCAAATGGTGTTCGAGTTCCATTTGTACAAGGAGGAGTTGGGCCACGTGTATGACCTACGGGGTGTGAAGGGCACGAAATCGTCACGGGTTGGATTGTACTTCTTCGGAGGTGTAGGTGCGTTCAATTTCAACCCCAAGGCCCAGTTGAACAATGCATGGGTGGAACTTCAACCCTTGGGCACGGAAGGACAAGGTCTGGAAGGTGGCCCCGAGCCCTATTCGCTCACCCAGATCTGTATCCCCATGGGTCTAGGCTTGCGCAAGGCCTTGAACAAGCAATGGAGTGTCGGATTGGAATTGCAGTACACCAAGACGTTCACGGACTATATCGACGACGTCAGCACGAACTACTTTGATAACGATGCCATCGCCGATCGCAGTGGCGCACAGGGAGCGTTCTTGGCCGATCCCAGTGTTTACGACGCTCGATTCCCCGAATTCGGTTCAGCAGGCCAACAGCGTGGTGATCCGGACGATCTGGATGCGTACTTGTTCCTCAAAGCCCAGTTGCACTACAAGATCGTCAAGTACCGCAGCGGTTCCAAGAAGTACCGCTCACGTATCCGCCGCCAGAAGATCATCTTCTGATCGCTCGACATCGGTAGTTGCGGGGCGGTTGCATTTTCCTTTGTTGTTCTTCGATACGCGCTGGGCTTGTCCCCTGGACCAGGTTCAAGGCATCTCTAGGTCACGTGATCCGGGCCAATGCAAATGGACCATTCGTGCGCATTCGAATAGGGCGAAGCGATGGTCCGCATAGTCTCCTAAGAACAAGATCCCGTGGTTGTGGTAGGACTACTGTGGGGACGACCTTAGCCACCTCGGCAGGACGGATGTGATGGTGGTCTCGAGGATCGGAACACCGCTCGGAGGATCGATGCACCACAACCCGACCATGGCTATCGGGCATGGCCGAAGCGTGACAGGCGATGCCAGTCATCCATCTCCATGGATGCGTCCTGGATGCGATGGCGCGAGAACAACCTTAGGTCCATCCCGATGGGATGCCAGTGATCGATATCCCACTGGACCGATACGTGGGGGTGGGAAAGAAGAAGCCCCGGCGGTCGGCCGGGGCTTCCAAGGGATCACTTTTCGATCACTGACCGAGTTGGCCCTTGAAGTTACGGAACTCCAGGTCCTTCATGGCCTTATCACGCAGACTTGCGTCCTTTTGCACGGCGAGCGCGAGGTTGTTACGTACGCCGTCCACATTATTCGCACGGGCCGCGATCACAGCAGCCAGGTAGGCCCCCGTCGCACTGTCCTTGTCGCTCGCCTTGTCCAGAATGGCTTGAGCACCGCTCACATCACCGCCAAGCATCTTGGCGAGGGCTGCATTCACCGTGTTCATACCCGCCATGTTGCTGCTGGCACTCGCATAGTCACCATTCTGGATGTTCACCAGACCCATGTTGTACTTCACTTCCGGGCCAGCGCTCATCGCCTTGGCAAAATGCTCAGCAGCCTTCTTACGGTCACCTTTCAGTCGAGCGATGACACCCAGGTTGTTGGTGCTTTCAGCGTTGTCCTTGATGGTGATGGCCTTCTGGAATTGCGCTTCGGCTTCAGCCATCTTGTTCTGCATCATGTGGATGTAACCCACATTGTTCGCACCACGGTGGTCGTTCGGGAAGATGCGTTCCACTTCCTTATAGATACGCAACTGCTCGTTCATATCGTTCGTGAGGGTGGCCGCGAACATCAACTCCTCCACGTTCAACGAGTCCGGCATGGTGCGGCTCATCGCCGTCAACTGCTCATCGGTCTTGCCCACGATCTCATAATTCATGCGCATCTCGCTGCGACGCAACTGGGGAAGGATGCTCTCACGGATCTCCGTGTAGGTGGCCGCCATGTTCTTGATCTCGGCCTCGCGCTTGCTCACGTCAGGGTACATCTCCAGCACACGGAGCACCAGCTCCTTGTCGCCTACGCTACTGGACTGCATCGCCTTCTTGAACCCTTCCCAATCCTCGCCGCGAGCGGTGAGGGTGTAGAAACCTTCCGCCTTGGCTGCTTCACTCTTCGCGCGACCGAGTTCGCCCTTGGCCCAGCCCATGGCACTCTTGGCGCGGTCATCGGCAAGGTTCTCGTTCAAGGTGAGCTCCCCTTCCGGACTTGCCCATGCATCGATGGCCAACCCTTTGAGGTTGATGTTCCCTTTCTTCACGAAACCCTTGATGAAGGCCGCCATGTCCTTGATATCCTGCTCCTTCATCTCGCCTGGACGCACGCTGCTCGAGTTCACTGCGTAGTTCATGACAGCGTCCTGGCTATGGTTGGTCACCCGTACGAACGCGTCCTTGCTCATCAACACCTTGTCATCGCTGACCATCAAATAGGGCGTCGTAATGACGCCATCGGCGATCTTGATGGCATCGAATGGCATTTCCTTCTTGCCTTGTTTGCCGAGGATCTTCACCATCAATTCACTCTCGGACATGGACGGTGTGTAGGCCACCTTACCGGTGTAGGAGAACGACTTGCCGCTCTCGTATGGGATCACGGTGTAGTTGCCGACCGCCTTATCACCTTGGAAACCCACCATCTTGTATGGGGTCTCGCCGCCCGTGTAGGTCAACGTTGGGGTCAACTCGACCAAGGCCTTGCGATAGAAATACTTCCCAGGGAAGTTACCGTTGATGCTAACGGCGACGGAGTCACCTTGAACGATCAGGGGATTGGGATCGACCGTGTACTTGATGTTCTCAACGTACTTGTTCATCTTTCCCAGACCTCCGCATGCGCTCAACAGGAGCGCGGTGCCGATGGTCAGTGTCATTCCCTTGAGGTGACGCGTTTCCATGAATGCTGGCGTGTTTCGTGATTTCGGCTGCAAGTATAATCACTACCACGGATGCATTGGCCATCCATCGTCGGGTTAGTTCTCCACACGGACCGGTGCGCATCACAGTACGACGGACCGGTATCCCGGCTCCATCGGTTCGTCGATCAGGTCAAGGATCGCCTGGTATGACCGCTTATCCTGCAACAGGTCGTGTAGTCCGATATCCACGACCAACACCCGAGAACCCGAGGTCTTCTGCAAATGGTCCAAATAACGTTCTTGCAACTGCTCCAAGTAGTCGGTCTGGATCGCGCTTTCATAACTCCGGCCGCGCTGGGCGATCCGTTGTAATACGCGCTCCATGGGAAGGTGGAGGTAGACGATGAGCTCTGGACGGGGCAGGTCGGCATACATGATCCGGTACAGGTCCAGGAAAAGAGCGTACTCGTCCGCGTTGAGCGTGACGCTTGCGAAGACCAAGGATTTCCCGAGGGAATAATCGGCGACAGTGCGGGGCACGAACAGGTCCTGCTCCGTGATACGCTTGAGTTGGTGGTATCGCTGGGCAAGGAAGGATAGCTCCACCGAGAACCCGTATCGCTCCGGCTCCGCATAGAAGCGGGGTAGGAACGGGTTCTCCTCGAACTCCTCCAATACCTGACGTGCGCCACGTTCGTTGGCCAACCGCTTGCAAAGCGTGGTCTTTCCAGCCCCTATGAGGCCCTCCACAGCGATGTAATCGTAACGAAAGGGCCGCTCCGGGACCGATGCGGGGATGTTCATGTTCGACCTTGAAGTTCGTTCAAGAGCTGCAACACGGTCAGGCCCAGGACCGGGTGCAACTGATCAGGACATAGGTCGGCCGCTGGAGCGAGGGCGAACGCCCGTTCGTGCATGCGCGGATGAGGCAGGTCGATGTGTTCACTACGCAGCACCAGGCCCTCCACCATGAGCACGTCGATGTCAATGGTCCGTGGAGCGTAACGATCAGCTCCGGCTCGCACCCGACCCAGTTCCCGTTCAATGGCCAAGGCAGTGGCCATGATCCCATCAGGGGTGTTGTTCGTCCTGATGAGCACGGCCCGGTTCAGGAACAAGCGGTGGTCCTGGAAGCCCCACGGTTCGGTCCAATGATCACGACTGGCCCGAGGGGTCTGACCGAATGCTTCACCCAATCGCTGGGTGGCCCGGTCCACGAACCAGCGAGGATCCTCCAGATCGCCACCCAGTAGGAACAACACCCAACGACCCTCGCTCATGGTGGCCAAAGCTATCGTTGAAGACCTTTCTTCCTGCTCCCGACCCGCTCATGTGATCGCAACGACCATACAACTTGCTCAGCCTCTAGTTTTGACGCTGCCCTACCATGGGCACCACACATGCGTCAGTTCCTGAAATTCATGCTCGCCTCCATGCTCGGCACGTTGCTGGTCGGGGTCGTGCTCATCTTCCTGTTCATCGGCATGATCGCCGCATTGGGTGCTAGCGTGGCCATGCAAGGCAAGCCCGCACCCATCTCCGAACGTTCCGTGCTCCACATCAAATTGGACAAGCCCGTGGTGGACCGTGGTAGCAAGGACCAGTTCGACCTGGACATGGGTCCCTTCAGTTCCGTCAGCCAACTGGGGCTGAACCAGATCCTGGCGAGTTTGGAGCACGCCAAGACCGATGATCGCATAGCGGGCATCTTCCTTGACCTCACCTATGTGGATGCGGGATATGCCACGATGCGCGAGATCCGGGAGAAGCTTGTCGAATTCAAGAAGGAGAGCGGCAAACCCGTGATCGCGTTCAGCGACACGTATACACAAGGCACGTATTACCTGGCAACTGCCGCGGACTCCATCTACTTGCAACCCAAGGGCGACCTGGACCACCGTGGGCTCCGCAGCGAATACATGTTCTTCAAGGGCATGTTCGAGAAGCTCGACATCGATGTGCAGTTCATCCGGGGGCGCAACAACAAGTTCAAGAGCTTCGGGGAGATGTACACCGAAGACCATATGAGCCCTGCGAACCGGGAGCAGAACCGGATGATCCTGGCCGGTCTTTGGAAGGAACATCTGGACGCCATCGGCCAACACACGGGCCTGAGCCACGCCGATCTGGACCGGATGGCTGAACAATTGGATGTCCGCAATGCGGAAGATGCCGCGGAGCGTGGCCTCGTGACCGGGCTGAAATACCGTGATGAGGTGCTGGACGTGCTGAAGCGCAGTATGGACATGCCCACCGACGAGGATGTGGAAGTAGCCGAATTGCAGAAGTATGCCCGGACGGTCCCGGATGAACGCACTGGCAAATTGAACTCCAAGTTGGCCGTGATCTATGCCGAAGGCAGTATCATGACCGGCAAGAGCGAGGATGGCACCATCGGGAGCACCTCCTTGGCCGCCACCATCCGTGAAGCACGTGAGGACTCCTCCATCAAGGCGATCGTGCTCAGGGTGAACAGCCCGGGTGGAAGTGGATTGGCCAGCGATGTGATCTGGAGGGAGGTGGACCTGGCCAAGCGTGTGAAGCCCGTGGTGGTGAGCATGGGTGACGTGGCAGCCAGCGGCGGCTACTACATCAGCGCCCCGGCCACGCGCATCTTCGCAGAACCCACCACCATCACCGGCTCCATCGGCGTATTCGGTATGATACCCAACATGAAGGGGTTCTTCAATAACAAGCTCGGCATCACGTTCGATGGCGAGAAGACCCATAAGTACGCTGATATGATGACCGTGTCACGCCCCCTTTCCGAGGAGGAACTGGCGATCGTCCAGGACTATGTGGATGAGTTCTACGACGGGTTCAAGGAGCGCGTGGCCGAGGGACGAAAAATGACCGTGGCCCAAGTGGACAGTATCGGGCAGGGTCGGGTCTGGACCGGAGGGGATGCCTTGCGCCTGGGCCTTGTGGATGAACTGGGAGGGTTGGAAGCGGCCAAGACCAGTGCGGCAGAACTTGCTGGTATGAGCGACTATCGCGTGGTGGAACTACCGAAGCAGAAGGAGCTGATCGAGCAGTTGCTGGAGGACTTGAACATGCAGGCCAGCATGTGGGTGGCCAGCACTTGGATGGGCGAGGATGTCGAGCTGCTCAAGCAGTTCAAACGTGCCAAGGACGCCAAGGAGCACTTTGGCATACAGGCCCGAATGCCATACGACATCGTCATCCACTGAGGGTACATTGTATATGCAGAACGCCCCGATACCCGTTGCCGGGATCGGGGCGTTCCGTTGCCCTAACGATCATTTCACTGACCAAAACCTACCTGTACAACGGCAGTTGTTCCGGATAGGTTACACACGAGCGACATTTTCGCGAACCACGTGCACACCACTGTGCGATCGAACGTTCAGCACGCGCCCATCCTCCCACATGAGGTACTGCCCTTTCAGCCCGACCAATCTTCCGGTGAGTAAGGGGTCCTTCGTCAAGTTCACACTGGTGACCTTGGCCGGATGATCCACTACCGGATAGTGCAGGTGTTGCGCTGTGGCGTCGGTCACCAGGTGTTCCCGCAGGTCACCGGACACCTGCTCGAAGGCCCGATCGCGCGCAAGTAGCAACAGTTCATCCGACGGATCGACCTTCTTCAACATGGCGCGCCAATTGGTCCGGTCGGCCATGACGTTCTTGATGGCCACTTCCAACGCACCGGCCAATTGCCGGTAGGGCACGCGTGCAATGATCAGCGCCGCGACGGCACCTTGATCGACCCATCGGGTGGGCACCTGGGTGCTGCGGGTGACCCCGACCTTCACATCCCCCGTGTAGCTCAGGTAGACCACATGTTCGGTGGCATGGTGCGCACGCTCCCACTCCGGATCACGACCACCGCCCAGATGTGCTTGACAGAGTTCCGGGCGCACGATGCACTCGGAAGCCTCGGGCGCGCTCTGCAAACAGGGGAAGCAGAACCCTTGGCCATAGTGCTTCTTCACGCGGCGCCCACACACGATACAGCTCAATACTCCGGTGGCACGCAAACCGAACGGCATGCCCACCAGTTCGTTCATCGCTATCCGCTCACCCTCCACGACGAGGGTGTATCGCACCCGATCATCCTCCACCTCCACAGGCATCTTGTTCAGGGCCGTTCCGTCGTTCATACCGAAGTGTGCTTATATTTTGGGCTGAAGGTAACCGCGGCCCCATCTTCGCAACCTCCCATGCCCGTCAACGCCCTGTTCTCCTTCCTGATCAAGAAACGGCTCCAGCAGATCGAGCTGTTTCGCGACCATCCGCGATTGACGCAATTGGAGATGTTCCACTCACTGATCCAACAGGCGAAGTACACCGAGTGGGGGCGCAAGTACGATTACAGCACGATCAGCGATCCCGATCAGTATCGGGAGCGACTACCGCTGCAGGACTATGAAGGGGTGAAGCCCTATGTACAGCGCATGCGGAAAGGGGAACAGAACCTCATCTGGCCCACGGACATCCGTTGGTTCGCCAAGAGCAGCGGCACCACGAGCGATCGTAGCAAGTTCATCCCGGTGAGCCGTGAAGCGTTGGAGGACTGTCACTACAAGGGCGGCAAGGACCTGATCGCATTGCACTATCAGCAATTCCCGGAGAGCAAGCTGTACCAAGGAATGAGCCTGGTGGTGGGTGGCAGCAGCAACATCGAGCAACTGCGCACCGATGCCTACAGCGGTGACCTTTCCGCCATCATCATCCGGAACCTGCCCTTGTGGGTGGAGGTGCGACGGACCCCGGTGATCGAAACGGCGCTGTTGGACAACTGGGAGGTGAAGATCGAGAAGATGGCACGGGAGACCATGCGCGAGGATGTCAGGTGCATCGCGGGTGTGCCCAGTTGGACCTTGGTGTTGCTCAAGCGCATCTTGGAGATCACTGGTAAACGTAACATCCTGGAGGTATGGCCCGGGCTGGAGCTGTTCATGCATGGCGGCGTCAGCTTCCGTCCGTATCGTGCCCAGTTCGAGCAACTCATCCCTTCGGCGAGTATGAACTACCTGGAGAGCTACAATGCCTCCGAAGGGCATTTTGCCGTGCAGGACCGGCGTGGCGCCGATGATATGCTCCTGATGCTGGACTACGGCATCTTCTACGAATTCCTTCCGCTCGACCGAATGGGGTCCCCATCACCCAGCACCCTGCTTCTCCATGAGGTGGAGGTCGGTGTCCAGTACGCGTTGGTGATCAGCACCAACAGTGGCCTGTGGCGCTATATGCCCGGGGATACCGTACGGTTCACCAGTGTGAAGCCCTATCGCATCCAGGTCAGCGGTCGCACGAAGAGCTTCATCAATGCGTTCGGCGAGGAATTGATCGTGGATAATGCGGACCGTGGCATGGAAGCCGCTTGCGCAGCCACGGGGGCGGTCATCAGTGAGTACACTGCCGGTCCCGTGTACATGGATGAAGCGGCGCGAGGCGGACATGAATGGGTCGTGGAGTTCGCAACGCCACCCGATGATCTGGCGCGGTTCGTGCACGTGATGGATGCCACCATGCGTGCCCACAACTCCGACTACGACGCCAAGCGCAAGGGCGACATGGCTTTGAGGCCCCCCGTGGTGCATCATGTGGCACCCGGAACGTTCCATGTCTGGCTGAAACAACGGGGGAAGCTCGGCGGACAGAACAAGGTGCCCCGGCTGAGCAACGATCGGGTCATCGTGGAATCCATTCTGAAGCTGGAGGCCGTATGACCATACGGTACGGCATATCCCTCCTGGCATTGGTACTCGGTGGACAGGGCGTCCGGTCACAGGAACTCCATTCCATCCCCGGCACCTTCGATACCTTCACGACGGATGAACTGGGTAACGTCTATGCCATCTCCGGGGATGTGCTCACGTTGTATGACACCCAAGGCCATGAGGTGGCTCGGAACAGTGTCAAGACGATGGGTCGCATCACCCAGATGGATGCGTTCTACTCCTTGAAGCCCATGCTCTTCTCTGCGGAGCAAGGACAGCTGGCGGTGCTGGACAATACGCTCAGCGTGCAGACCGTGCTGAACCTGGCCCGGAGTGGTTTTCAGCAAGTCTCGTTGGCTTGCATGAGCGTTCAGAACGCGTTCTGGTTCTTCAATGACCGTGAGATGGAACTGGTGCGGGTGGATGCCCAGCTACGCCCGCTCGCCAACACGGGTCGTCTTGACCAATTGTTGGGATTCGCGGTGCGACCCACCGGCATGCAGGAACACGATAACCGACTGTATGTGAACGTACCCTCGGAAGGCATCCTGGTCTTCGACCTCTTCGGCACCTATGACCGTACCATTCCATTGAAGGAGGTGAGCAGTTTCGAGGTACGCGGAGGATCCATCCATCACCTTGTGGCAGGAATGCACCGTACCTATGACCGAAGGTCCTTCGATATCCACAACGTGGATATCGAAGGCACGCTTACCACGTTGCGTGACGTGCGGGTGGAACGGGGCCGGACCTATGTCCTGCTTGATGATCGCATCGCGGTCCTCCAGCGTTGAGGTCAACGACTTTTCCACATCATGGCCCGCGCGTCACGTGGCGGATATCTTCGCGGTCCGCTCACAGTCAACGTCCCACTCCATGCATATCGCGATCGCAGGCAACATCGGTTCAGGCAAGACCACCCTCACCCAGTTGTTGGCCAAGCACTACAAATGGGACCAATTGCAAGAGGCCGTGGACAACAATCCCTACCTCTTCGATTTCTACAAGGACATGCAGCGGTGGAGCTTCAACCTGCAGATCTTCTTCCTCAACTCGCGCTACGAACAGTTGATGGAGATCCGTCGGAGTGGCCGCAACGTGATCCAGGACCGTACCATCTACGAGGACGCGTTCATCTTCGCCCCCAACCTGCATGCCATGGGACTGATGACCACGCGCGACTTCGAGAACTACTTCCGGCTGTTCCAGAACATGGACAACGCGATCACCCCGCCCGACCTGTTGATCTACCTGCAGGCACCAGTGGACAAGTTGGTGAAGCAGATCGCCGAGCGTGGACGCGATTATGAGAACAGCATCAGCATCGACTACCTGATGCGCTTGAACGAGCGTTACGAGGCCTGGATCCAGACCTATGACAAAGGCAAGCTGCTCGTGATCGATGTGGAGGACAACCGGTTCCATACCGACCAGGAGGACCTCGGCAAGATCATTTCACGCATCGACGCGGAGATCCACGGTCTGTTCCCGATGGAAACAACGCCTGTGAAAGTGCTGAAGGCCAAGGCCACTGCACTGCCACCCGCCAAGTCCGCAGCCAAGACGACCGGGAAGGGTGTGACGAAGAAGCGCTGAGCAGTTCGTGGATGCGAAGCATCCAAAAGCGTGTGGCGGCCTCCGCTCCCTGACGATCCGATCATTCCTTCGGCACGTTCCTCGTCTTGCCGTCCCTCACCACCATGCTCATTGCAGTTCGGTGTCCATGACCGGTGCCGGTCCCACCCTTGCGGTCCGTGTATGAAATGACGAAGGGGCCGTCCTTTCGGCCAGCCCCTTCGGTGAGGATCCACAACGGTTCAACGGCGGCTCACCCGCAGCGCAGCCCCCTTGGTGGCCGGGCGTCCGAGGTAGAGCGGCTTGCTCGCGAACGGAGCGTCAGCGCCATAGCCTTTTGCCACAAGGCGCGCAGGAGCCACGCCCTTGGCGACCAATCCGGCCATGATCGCATCGGCGCGCTGCTGGCCGAGCACATCGGCCTGTGCACCGATCTCCAACTCCAGCGTGGGGAACGCACGGAGGATCTCGGCGATGTTCACGATCTGTTGCTTCGAACCTGTGTTGAGCGCGGCAGCACCATCAGCGAAGGCCACCTGATCGAATGCCATCCACGTGGTCTTATCGGTCGGAATGGCGCGCTGGATGAAGAGCATGAGGTCATGTTCCAATCCCAGGCTATCACCCACAACTTCGAATCCGGTGATCAGCTTGGTGGTGAAGCCTTTGCGGACGTTCAGCTGGTCAAGGCTGTCGCGCTCCGCAGCACCATCTCCGGTGGAACCGGTGCCGGTCCCAGGTCCGGAATGATCGCCGTGACCATGTCCATGTCCGTCACCATGGCCGGTGGCGTCCACGCCTTGCTCGGTGGCATCGGTATCCATGGTAGGAACCGTATGCCCACCTTCATTGATGTGCGGTGCGATCACCAAGGCCACGATGGAGGTCAACTTGATCAGGATGTTCATCGAGGGACCCGACGTGTCCTTGAACGGATCACCTACGGTATCACCGGTCACCGCGGCCTTGTGGGGCTCACTGCCCTTCTTGAACTCCTTGCCATCGATGATCACCCCTTTCTCGAAGCTCTTCTTGGCATTGTCCCATGCACCACCTGCGTTGTTCTGGAACATACCCATGAGCACACCACTCACCGTGATACCGGCCAGCAATCCCCCCAATGCTTCAGGGCCTGCCAGGAAACCCACGATGATCGGCGACAACAATGCGAGGGCACCCGGTGCGATCATCTCGCGGATGGAGGCCTTGGTGCTGATGGCCACGCACTTCTCATACTCCGGCTTGGCCTTACCCTCCATGATCCCGGGGATCTCGCGGAACTGGCGACGCACCTCGTACACCATATCCATGGCGGCCTTGCCCACGGCGCTGATGGCCAATGAACTGAAGAAGAAGGGGATCATTCCACCGACGAACAGCATGGCCAACACATCGGCCTTGTAGATGTCGATACCGGTGATGCCGGACATACCTACGTACGCTGCGAACAAGGCGAGCGCGGTAAGCGCTGCAGAAGCGATCGCGAAGCCCTTGCCGGTAGCAGCGGTGGTATTACCCACAGCGTCCAGGTTGTCCGTACGCTCACGCACTTCCTTCGGCAGACCGCTCATCTCGGCGATACCGCCCGCGTTGTCGGCGATGGGGCCGAAAGCGTCGATGGCCAACTGCATGGCCGTGGTGGCCATCATGCCGGCCGCGGCGATCGCCACACCGTACATGCCAGCCAAGGTGAACGAACCCCAGATACCGGCCGCGAGGATCAGAATGGGGAGCACGGTGCTCTCCATACCCATGGCCAGTCCACCGATCACGTTGGTGCCGTGTCCCGTACCGCTCTTCTGCACGATGCTGTCCACCGGACGACGGCCCATGCTGGTGTAGTACTCGGTCACCATGCTCATCAACGTACCCACCACCAGGCCGAGGATGATGGCATAGAACACCCGGATGCTCGTCACTTCCACGGAGATACCGTTGCGCACGAACTGCATGGTCTCGGGCAACATCCAGTCCACGACGAAATAACTGCTGATCGCCACCAACAGCATGGAGCTCCAGTTGCCCAGGTTGAGCGCGTTCATCACGCTGTCGCTGTCCTTGTTGATCTTCACGAAGAAGGTGCCGATGATGCTGAAGAGCACACCGAGACCTGCGATCACCATCGGAAGCAGGATCGGGGCCATGCCGCCGAAGTTGTCGGCGCTCACCACTTCACGGCCCAGCACCATCGTGGCCAACATGGTGGCCACATAGCTACCGAAGAGGTCGGCGCCCATACCGGCCACATCGCCCACGTTGTCGCCCACGTTGTCGGCGATGGTGGCGGGGTTGCGTGCGTCATCCTCTGGGATGCCGGCTTCCACCTTTCCCACAAGGTCGGCGCCCACATCGGCAGCCTTGGTGTAGATACCACCACCCACACGGGCGAAGAGCGCGATGGACTCGGCACCGAGGCTGAAGCCTGCGAGCACCTCCAGGCACTTCATCATCTCCAAGCCATTGGCACCCGCATCGCCCACGTACATCTTCAGGAACACGATGAACAAGGTGCTGAGGCCCACCACAGCGAGACCTGCCACACCAAGGCCCATGACGGTACCCCCGTTGAAGCTCACTTTCAATCCTTGCGCGAGGCTGGTGCGCGCGGCCTGCGTGGTGCGCACGTTGGCCTTGGTGGCGATGCTCATGCCGATCCAACCGGCGAAGGCGCTGAAGAAGGCACCGATCACGAAGGCGATGGCGATGACCCAGTCGCTATTGGGGTGCAGGGTACCGCTCCAGGCGAGCAACACGGCTGCGATCGCTGCGAACACGCCAAGCACCTTCCACTCCGCCTTCAGGAAGGCGCTTGCACCGCGGGCGATGTAGCCCGCCAGCTCCTGCATGTTGGCATCGCCAGCATCCTGCTTGTTCACCCACATGGCCTTGGCGATCATCACCACCAGGCCCACCACACCCATCAGGGGGATGTAGTACATCAGTTCACTTCCCATGTTCGGTTGAATCGTTCGTTAACATCCTGTTATTCAGCGGAAAAGCACTACCCTTTGCAGTGCAGGGGCGCAAAAATAGGGGAATGCTTGGAATATGGTGCCTCGTCCGCGCCGGGCCCCAGCTGTACCGGAGTCTTGTAGCTCGGGCTCGCCGCCTACTTCACCAAGTACATCACCTCCTTCACCGCACGCACCGTGCGCTCCACACTGGGCAGGCTGGCGTCGATGAGCGTGGGGGTGAAGGGCAACGGCGTGTCGGCCTGGCACACGCGCAGCACCGGTGCATCCAAGGCATCGAACGCATCCTTCTGCACCCGATAGGCCACTTCGCTGCTGATGCTGGCCACAGGCCAGTTCTCGTCCACCACCACCAAGCGGTTGGTCTTGCGCACACTGGACAGGATGGTGGCATGGTCCATCGGGCGGATGGTCCGCAGGTCGATGACCTCGGCATCGATGCCTTCCTTGGCCAGTTCCTCCGCAGCGCCCAAGGCCACCTTCATCATCTTACCGAAGCTGACGATGGTGACATCCTTACCGGTGCGCTTGATGTCGGCCTTGCCGATGGGCAACAGGTATTCGCCATCGGGGATCTCGCCCTTGTCCCCGTACATCCGCTCGCTCTCCATGAAGAGCACCGGATCGTTATCGCGGATCGCGGCCTTCAGAAGACCCTTGGCATCATAAGGGGTGTACGGCGTGATGACCTTCAGGCCGGGCACGTTCGCGTACATCGCCTCGAAGCTCTGGCTGTGGGTGGCGGCCAACTGTCCGGCGCTGCCGTTGCCGCCCCGGAACACGATGGGCACATGGAACTGGCCACCGCTCATCTGCAGCATCTTGGCCGCGTGGTTGATGATCTGATCGCTGGCGAGCACCGCGAAATTCCAGGTCATGAACTCCACGATGGGGCGAAGGCCGTTCATGGCCGCACCCACGGCGATGGCGGTGAAGCCCAGTTCAGCGATGGGCGTATCGATGATCCGTTTGGGGCCGAATTCGGCCAGCATGCCCTTGCTCACCTTGTAGGCACCGTCGTACTCGGCCACCTCCTCGCCCATGAGGAGGACGTTCGGGTCACGGCGCATCTCTTCGCTCATGGCCTCGTTGATGGCTTCGCGGAACTGGACGGTACGCATGGTCGTTTGCTTGGGGGGGCGAAGTTAGCGGCGACCGGTGACGGGAACACCACCGATCCGGCCGCGAGCGGTACCGTTCGCTCCACACGACCTAAATTCGCGGCCCGGTGATGCGATCCACGCGTGAACAAGTGGTCGCCTTCCCCGTTCATCCGATACCATGAAGATCCTCGTCCTTCTCAGCCAGGTGCCCGATACCACGGCCCGGATCGCCTTCACGAACAACAACACCCAGTACGACGGCAATGGCGTCACCTTCATCGTGAACCCCTACGATGAATGGTATGCCTTGGTGCGCGCCCTTGAACTGAAGGAGGCAGCAGGGGCCGGTTCGGTCACCACCATCACCGTGGGCGGTGCGGATACCGATGCCACCATCCGCAAGGGTCTGGCCATCGGTGCGGACGATGCCGTTCGGGTGGACGCCCAGCCCACGGAAGCGCTACAAGTGGCGGAACTGATCGCCGCCTATGCCACCGACAAGGGCTTCGACCTGATCATCGCTGGCAAGGAGACCATCGACCACAACGGTGGCCAGGTGGGTGCCATGGTGGCCGAATTGCTCGACCTGCCCTATGTGCCCATGGCCAGCAAGCTTGAGGTGGCCGGTGGGGTCGCTACGCTGGAGCGTGACATACCCGGCGGAGTGGAAGTGCTGAACGCCCCGCTACCACTGGTATTGAGTGCCGCCAAAGGCATGGCAGAGCAACGCATCCCCAACATGCGCGGCATCATGGCCGCACGCACCAAACCCCTCACCGTGGTGCCGGCCACCGCCGTGGACAACGTGGGTGGAACGATCCGCTTCGAACTGCCGCCGGCCAAGGGCGCAGTGAAGATGATCCCCGCAGAAGAGGCGGGCAAGCTGATCGAGCTGTTGCACACCGAAGCCAAGGTGATCTGAACAAGAACCATCGCTACGGGCGGGAAATTTCCCGCCCCGACAACCTTTCCAAATGAGCACGATCGTATTCATCGATACCCGGGGCAACAAGATCCCCAAGGCCGCGCAAGAGGCCGTGACCTACGCCAGCCAATTGGCGGGTGGACCCGTGACCGCCGTGACCTTCGGTGACGGCAAGGACCTGGAGACCTTGGGCGCCAATGGTGCCGGCAAGGTGATCGTAGCACGCCAGGTGACCACCCTGGATAGCCAGCAACTGACCCGTCTGGTGGTCGATGTGGCCACCAAGGAGGGTGCCACCACCATCGTCAGTGTGAGCGATGCCACCGGCAAGGCCGTAGCCCCCCGTGTGGCCGCGCGCTTGAAGGCGGGTCATGTGGCCGGCGCCTTGGGACTGCCCGTGGACGGCAAGTTCCTGCGCAACGTGTTCAGCGGTAAGGCCAAGGCAGCCGTGGAGGTGACCAGTGCTGCACGGGTCATCAGCCTTATGCCCAACTCGGTGCCCATCGCCAACACCGGCGGCAGCGCTGTTGTGGAGGAATTCCAAGGCGACCTGGGTCCCGTACGTATCACGTTGAAGGAAGTGCGGAAGGCCGGTACCGGCATCCCCCTGCCCGAAGCGGAACTGGTGGTGAGCGCTGGCCGGGGCATGAAAGGACCGGAACATTGGGGTCCGGTGGAGGAGCTGGCCACCCTCTTGGGAGCCGCCACCGCCTGTAGCCGCCCGGTGGCCGACATGCACTGGCGCCCACACCACGAGCATGTGGGACAGACCGGCGTGGCCATCCGACCCAACCTGTACATCGCCATCGGCATCAGTGGTGCCATCCAGCACCTGGCCGGTGTGAACCAGAGCAAGGTCATCTGTGTGATCAACAAGGACCCCGAAGCGCCCTTCTTCAAAGCAGCCGACTACGGGATCGTGGGCGATGCCTTCGAGGTGCTGCCCAAACTGATCGAAGCCGCCAAGAAACTGAACGCGGAGCGGTGGGCGGCTCCAAGAGGCTGTCACAACGCAACTCCTCCTCGGACAACTCCTCCGCGAACCCCTATCTTCACGGCCCGTTCGCGAGTTGCATGGAGAAGGTCGAGCTGCGCTTCCTCAGGATCACTTACAGCCACACCCACGCGGGGGCTTACGCGCTCATACTCTCCGAGGTGCATGGCGACCGTCGCCTGCCGATCATCATCGGTGGTGTCGAGGCCCAGGCCATCGCCATCCAGGTGGAGAACATCAAGCCGGCGCGTCCCCTTACCCACGACCTGTTCAAGAACGTAAGTGACACCCTCGGGTTCACGTTGAAGGAGGTCATCATCAACGACCTCGTGGAAGGGATCTTCCATGCGCAGTTGGTGGTGGAGCAGAATGGCCTGGAAGTGGCCATCGATGCGCGGAGCAGCGATGCCATCGCCTTGGCGTTGCGCTTCGATTGCCCCATCCACACCTATGAGTTCATCCTGAGCGCTGCCGGCCTGAAGGTGGAGGAAGGTGAAGAGGAGGAGGAGGCCGCGGAGGCCTCCGAGAAGAAGTCCTCGACCAAGGGGGATAAGCGGGCCGCCACCGTGGAGGAACTCCGGGAACTGCTGGAGGAGGCGCTCAACGATGAGGATTACGAGCGGGCCTCCAAACTGCGCGACGAGATCAAGAAGCGCGAGGGTTCGAACTGACCCTTGAGCGGAAGGATGTTGCGCGGTTCATGTGCAAACAGCATCTTCGCCATTCCTCATCCCCCGAACCTGATGCGACCGTCCGAGCCCTGCTCACTCTGCTGCTGTTGCTTCCGCTCCCGGTGCTGGCCCAAGGCACACCGGCACCGCTCACCGGCGCCTCCGCTATGACCATCGGGCGCGGCATCCTGGGCATGCTGGTGATCATCGGTATCGCTTGGGCGTTCAGTGCCAAACGCAAACAGGTGGACTGGAAGGTGGTGGGCATCGGGCTCGCGTTCCAATTGGTCATGGCGCTGCTGATCCTGTACGTACCGCCCGTTCAGTTCGCCTTCGAGGTGGTGGGCAAGCTTTTCGTGAAGGTGCTCGACTTCACCCGCATCGGCAGTGAGTTCCTGTTCCGCGACCTGATGAACGTGCAGAGCGCGGGCTTCATCTTCGCCTTGCAGATCCTGCCCACCATCATCTTCTTCAGTGCGCTCACCAGCGTGCTCTTCTACCTCGGCGTGATCCAGAAGGTGGTGTATGCCTTGGCCTGGGCGCTCAACAAGACCATGAAGCTGAGCGGTGCCGAGAGCCTCAGTACGGCAGGTAACATCTTCCTGGGCCAGACCGAAGCACCGCTGATGGTGAAGGCCTACCTGGACAAGATGAACCGTTCGGAGATCTTCCTGGTGATGACCGCGGGCATGGCCACCGTGGCGGGCGGGGTGCTCGCGGCTTACGTGGGCTTTCTAGGCGGCGATGATCCCGTGCTCCGCCTGTTCTTCGCCAAGCACCTGCTCACTGCCAGCGTCATGGCGGCACCGGGGGCCGTGGTGGTGGCCAAGATCCTGTTCCCACAGACCGAACCCATCGAGCAGAAGATGGAGGTGAGCATGGAGCAGGTGGGAAGCAACTTCCTCGATGCCATGAGCAACGGCACCACCGAAGGCCTGAAGCTGGCCGCCAACGTGGGCGCCATGCTCTTGGTGTTCTTCGCGTTCATCGCCATGGCCAACTACGGATTCCTGAAGTTGGGCGATGCGCTTGGCATCAATGGCTGGGTGGCCTCGGTGTCGAATGGCAACTTCAAGGGACTTTCCCTCGAGTTCCTCCTGGGCTACCTGTTCTCGCCATTGATGTGGCTCATCGGTGTGGCCACCGAGGACATCACCCTCACCGGTCGACTGGTGGGCGAGAAGATCATCGCCAGTGAGTTCGTGGGCTACGAGAGCCTGGCGCGCATGAAGAGCGAGGGCCTGTTCACCTACCAACGCAGCATCGTCATGGCCACCTACATGCTCTGCGGCTTCGCCAACTTCGCCAGCATCGGCATCCAGCTCGGCGGCATCGGATCGCTGGCGCCCAGCCGCCGGGCATGGCTCAGCGAGTTCGGCTTCCGGGCGCTGCTGGGTGGCACGTTCGCATCCCTGCTGAGTGCCACCATCGTGGGCATGTTGATCTGAGCGCTGCGTTCCAGGACATGCAGGTCAGGGACCGGCTCCCCTACCTTCACGCTCCCATCCCCCACCCCATGCGTTCCCGCATCCTACCGCTCCTGCTCCTCCTGGCCACAGCGTCGGCCGTAGCACAATCCACGCTGGTGCAGCACGGCAAACCGTTCACCAAGGAGTTGAAGGGCTCCACGGGCGACCTCTTCACCGTGGTCGATGGCCTGTTCGCTGCCGATGGCCGCCATGTGCTTTACGCGGAGGAAGGCCTTACCCCCAAGGTGGTCCGCCTCGATGCCCAGCTCCTACCCAGCGAGGAGCTCCTGTTGAAGGATGTGCTCATCGATGGTCAGAAATGGACCGGCGTGCGGCCGCTCGTTCAACAGGACCGGTTGCAGGTCCTGCTCGTCTCCTCCACCAAGAAGGGCAGCTCCTTCGCGCTCTGCCCGGTGAACACCAGCGGTACGCTCAGCTTGGGTAGCCCCCAACAACTAGCGAGCTTCGACATCGCCTATGTGAACGACCCCGCCTTCACCCTGGTGGACCGCCCCTTGCCGGACCCCATCCTCTTCACCCGTGGCCTGGCCTATGCCCAGCACGAACGACTCGTACGCTCGGCCGATGGCACCACCTGGCTCCTGAACCACTACACGCACAACGGCAAAGGCAACAAACGCTTCGGAATGGCGCTGTTGAACGGTGATGGCACCGTCCGGAGCACGAACACCGTGGAACTTCCCTACGAGGATGCCAAGAGCAGCATCCACCAGATCAGTGTGGCCAACGACGGTACCGTGCGGCTGCTCACCTACGTGTTCCAGTGCAAGAGCGATGAGCAGCTGGGTGACAAGGCCTGCCACGAGTTGCACCTGACCACGGTGAGCGATGGTGGCAGTACGGTACACGATGTGCTCCTGGACAAGAACTTCGTGAGCAGTGCGCGCATGCTGGACCGGAACGATGGCCGGGTCTCCATCGCGGTGCGCTACGGCGCGCTCACCGGTCAACCCGGCCAGGTGATCACCTTCAACCCCAAGGACCCGAAGCTGAAGCCCACGCCCGTCCTGGCGCAACGCCTGCCCTCCATCCGGCGCGCCAAACTGATGCCCTACGGAGACCCGGCCGCGGACCCCCGCAAACCCGTGTCGCGCACCGCGAAACTGCCCGACGAGGTGGTGGACCTCATCGCCGCCCCGAACAACGAACTGGTGGTGGTGGAGACCTACCTGGAGCCCAACTTCCAACTCTCCATGGGCGAGGCCATCGCCATGCGCCGCCTGAGCGGCGGCGTGCGTGTGAGCCAGGTGCTCGCCAACGACAGCATCGGTTGGCAGCGTGTGCTGGACCGCGCGCTCATGACCACCGCCGGGCAATCCTATGACGGCGTAGCGCGAATGGCCCTGAACATGGACCACCTGGTGCTCTTCGCACACACCCCGCGCGGGCTGGAGGCGATCATGAAGGCCGGGACCGAAGCGGGTGGGACGAAGGAGATGAAGCCCGCCGAACCCTTCGTGCTGAAGGCCGCCGTGGTCAGCGCGGCCGGCGAGGTGCGTCAGGAAGGCACCCTGTTGCTGATGGAGGATGCCTTCGTGCCCTGTGCCATGGGCGTACTCACTGAGCCCGGTGGTACCCGCGCGCTGGTGAAAAGCCACGACCGCGGCACCGGTTACCGGTTCTCCCTCGTGGACCTGAAGGCCCTTGGTCAATAGCGGGTGTTGATCACTTCGCCGGGGCCGGAGGAAGCGGCCCTGCCCCTGCGGCTACATTTGGCCGCGCATGTCCTCGTCCCGTTACGATATCATCACATCCAAGGTCCGGGTCTTCCTGTCAGGGCTGCTCGAACGGTTGCGCCAGTCGCTGCTGCAGAGCCGAGCCAAGGAGTTGGTGCTGCTGGCGCTGCCCTACCAGATCTCGGCCATCCTCACCGCGCTGGTGGCCGTGGGGTACGCCAAGCTCTTCCACCTGATGGAGGATGCCAACCTCGCCATCCTCAGCTACGACCGTAGGCTCATCTTCCTCACCGCACCCATCAGCTTCCTGGTCGCGTGGGGATTGGTGCGCCGCCTTGCACCGCTCGCCGGTGGTAGCGGCATCCCCCAACTGATGGCCGCCATCGAAGTGGCCACCGAGAAGAAGCGCGATGCTTCTTGGCGCTTCCTCAACGTGCGCATCATCCTGGTGAAGATCGCCAGCAGCCTCACCATGGTCCTGGGCGGTGGGGCCATTGGGCGCGAAGGACCCACGCTGCAGATCGCCGGCAGCATCTACCGCACCGTCCACAAGCTGCTGCCCCCGTTCTGGCCCCGCGTGAGCCGGCAGATCATGATGGTGACCGGGGGAGCTGCGGGCCTCAGCGCGGCCTTCAACACCCCGCTCGGTGGTATCGTCTTCGCCGTGGAGGAGCTCACCAAGACCCACATGGCCCAGTTCCGCACCGCCGTGCTCACCGCGGTGATCCTCAGCGGGATGACGGCCCAGTGGCTGCTGGGCCCCTACCTGATGTTGGGCTACCCCAAGCTGGAACCGGCCACCTTCTCCTTCATGTACAAGATCCTCTTCATCGCCGTGATCTCCGGCGCCACCGGGGCGATCTTCTGCCGCATCCTGCTGGCCTTCGACAAGTTCCGGCGCTCCCTCGCGGGCTGGTGGCCCCAAGCCGCCTTCGCGCTGGGTTGTGCGTTCCTGTTCGCGCTCACGGTCTGGTTCCTCGGACCGCACGCCATCGGCTCCGGCAACGCATTGTTGGAAGAGTATCTGTTCGCTGCAGAGGTGGACGGCACCGCTGGTAACGTGGGCGCACGCATCCTTGGTCCGATGTTCTCCTTCAGTGCCGGTGGTGCGGGGGGCATCTTCGCCCCTGCGCTCTCCGCTGGCGCCGCCATCGGCGGGTGGATCGCGCCGCTCTTCGAACCCAGCCGCGGCCAGTTCAACCTGCTGGTGCTCGCCGGTATGACCGCCTTCCTCACCGGCGTCACCCGCTCGCCCTTCACTAGCGCCATCCTCGTGCTGGAGATGACCGACCGCCACAGCGCCATCTTCCAACTGATGTACGCGGCCATGGTGGGCTTCCTCATCTCCTTCGCCATCGACCGCAAGAGCTACTACGAGCGCATGAAGGAGCGCCTTCTGAAGGCCCTGCCGGGTTGGCCGCCGCCGCCGGAGAAACCGCAGCGGAACGGGGTGCGGGGTGTGGAGCCGGGACCGAACGCGCCGGAGCCGGGGGCGGGGTTCTGACAACCGTGCAGATGGTGCTTCCAGTCCATCGATCGGGTGCTGCTAACACCCGTTAGCAACTCCCCCATCCCATGCCACATGCGCGGCGGTACCTTCGTCCCAGCGTGCCGCAGGGCACCTGGATCGTCATGCAGCAATACCACGACCTCCTCAAACGCATCCTGGATGAAGGGGTGCAGAAGCACGACCGCACCGGCACCGGCACCATCAGCTGTTTCGGCCACCAGATGCGCTTCGACCTCAGCGAGGGCTTCCCCTTGGTGACCACCAAGAAGCTCCACGTGAAGAGCATCATCCACGAACTGCTTTGGTTCCTGGCGGGTGATACCAACATCAAGTACCTGCAGGACAACGGCGTGAAGATCTGGGACGAATGGGCCGATGCGAATGGCGACTTGGGTCCCGTTTACGGTTACCAGTGGCGCAGCTGGCACACCCCGGACGGCCGCGTGATCGACCAGATCGCCAACGTGGTGGAGATGATCAAGAAGAACCCGGACAGTCGGCGCTTGATCGTGACCGCGTGGAACCCCGCCGACGTGGACCGCATGGCCCTGCCGCCCTGCCACACTATGTTCCAGTTCTATGTGGCCGAAGGCAAGCTCAGCTGCCAGCTCTACCAGCGCAGCGCCGATACCTTCCTCGGGGTGCCCTTCAACATCGCCAGCTATGCGCTCCTCACGCTGATGATGGCGCAGGTTTGCGGCTTGAAGCCCGGCGAGTTCGTCCACAGCTTCGGCGATGTGCACGTGTACAACAACCACCTGGAGCAGGCCCGACTGCAACTTTCCCGTGAACCGCGCCCCCTGCCGAGGATGGAGATCGACCCCACGGTGACCGACCTCTTCGCCTTCCGCTACGAGCACTTCACGCTGAAGGACTACGATCCGCACCCGCACATCAAGGCCGACGTCGCCGTATGAACGGTGGCATCCTATACGACCGTGAATGGACGTTGATGAACGTGAATGAACGCCTTCCATTGTTCCATGGACCGGCATGGGCGTCCACTCCCGTTCATTCCCGGTCAAAAGACTTTTCGATCCTCGCGTCCGGTCGCATTGAACTGAGCATTCCCCGATGATCATCAGCGCCATCGCCGCCGTGGCGGACAACGGCACCATCGGTCGCGACAGCGACCTGCCCTGGAGCTTGCCCGACGACCTGAAGTACTTCCAGCGCACCACGCGGGGGCACCACGTGATCACAGGACGCAAGAACTACGAGACCATCCCGGCAAAGTACCGGCCGCTGAAGGACCGGGTGAACATCGTGGTGACGCGCAATCCGGACTATCAGGCGCCGGGTGCGGTGGTGGTCGCCTCACTGGAGGCCGCCTTGTACGTGGCGCGCGAAGCGGGTGAGCCCGAGGTCTTCATCATCGGCGGTGGGCAGATCTACGCCGAAGCCCTCCGCAAGGGCCTAGTGGACCGATTGTACCTGACCCAGGTGCACGCCAACGTGCCCGGTGATACGCACTTCCCCACTGTGGATACGCGCGCCTGGAAGGAGGTGGAACGTACCCCGCACGCGGCCGACGAGCGCCACGCCCATGCCTTCAGCTTCGTAGTGTTCCACCGCACGATCTGAACCTTTGGCCTGGTCCTTGCGTCCTAGGTGTGCGGAACGATGATCCCGCAACCCATGCAAACCATGAAACAGCTCGCCTACCTCTCCCTGATCGCCCTTGCACTGGTTGCTTGTCGGAAGGACAAAGCCGACTCGCCAGTGGACCGCGACTATACGGCTGCCGTGGACAACAACCGCGCGGAAGCCTACTTCAACGATGCCCTCGCCCAGAGCGATGCGGCCAACAAGGACGGTGAACTGCCCTGTGCGGTCTCCATCACCTTCGATACCACGGCCACCCCACGCACCATGCTCATCGACTTCGGCACCAGCAACTGCCTGAGCAACGATGGCCGCAATCGGCGTGGTCGCCTGTTGGTCACCTACACCGGCCCTTACCGCGCGCCGGGCACCGTCATCACCATCACCCCCCAGGACTACTACGTGAACGATCACCATGTGCAAGGCAGCAAGGTGGTGACCAATGTGGGCACCAATGGCGATGGCCAACCCTACTTCACCGTGACCGTGAACGGCACCGTGACCGCCCCGGACGGCAGCTGGACCAGCACACACAGCTACCAGCGCACCCGCACCTGGATCGCGGGCAGCAGTACGCTCGCCCTGCTGGATGACGTGTACCTCATCAGCGGTGGCGGAAGTGGTGTGAACCGCAACGGGATACCCTTCTCCATGCTGATCACCACCCCGTTGCGCGTGGAGATCGGCTGCCCGCACATCGTGAGCGGCGTCATGCAGATCACACCCGGCTCGCTGGCCGTGCGCACCGTGGACTTCGGGAGTGGCGCGTGCGACGACCAGGCCACGGTCACCGTGAACGGTATCACCTTCACCATCGGCGGCTAGCACAGGTCCTGCTCAGCTAATCGAAAAGGCCTCCTACGGGAGGCCTTTTCCATGTCGACCACTCATCCTCGGCCCTGGGGGTCACCTTCGGCCCCCACACAGTTGGAACCTCCAAGCAGGACCGGGCTCCGTCGTCCCTGTGACGAACCGTTCGTCCCACCCATGACCGCTCATCACGCCCCCATAGGAATGGCCGTGGGGGGGCCACTAGCTTCGGTGCCCAGGCGCATCCATGGCACCCTACTTCAGCCGCACCCCCATCCGCTTCCGGACCATCGCGGTATCCGCACTGGTGCTGGCCACGCTCTTCCTGTTCCAGGCCTACATGCGTCACAGCCTGTTCCAGGAACTCCAGGAATTGAGCGCGTTCAATTGGTGGCGCGAAGGCCCCGTACCGTACCTGAACTTCCTGTTCTGGGCCTTGCTCTGTCCGCTGGTCTACAGCATCCTGCGCCGTTGGCCATTGGATGCGCGGCCCTTGGCACGGACCGTGATCCTGCACATCGGAGCGGCACTGCTCATCGCCACGCTGCATGAGGTGGTGACCTCCACCATCTATTACGCCATCCTGCACGGGGTGGGCGAGATCGACATCCAGGACGAGCGGTACCAGGAATGGGCACTGCAGGCCTTGGGGCCCGCGATCTTCACCCGCACGCTCGAGTACGGGGTGCTCATGGGCCTGCTGGTGGCCTTGGACAACGCCCGCATGCGGCGTGAGGAGCGTGAACAGATGCTCCAACTGCAACACGAACTTCAAGTTACGCGGATGAACGCGCTGAAGAAGCAGTTGCAGCCGCACTTCCTCTTCAACACATTGAACACGGTGAGCGCGCTCATGGACGACAACATCGGCGACGCGCGCAAGGTGCTCAGTCGCCTGGGTCACCTGCTACGCAACACCTTGGACACCACCCAACGCGACAAGGTGCGCTTGGAGAACGAGATGCAGCATGTCGCCAACTACCTCGACATCGAGAGCATCCGCTTCCGCGACCGCTTGCTCGTGCACTATGAGGTCCCCGCCGCATTGCAGGATGTGTTGGTGCCGAACCTGTTGCTCCAACCGCTCGTGGAGAACAGTATCAAGCATGGTCCCGACGCCACCACCGAGCGCGTGGAGGTTCGGGTACGGGTCACTGCCGACGATCGGAACCTCCATGTACAGGTGCTGGACAACGGAAAGGGTTGTCGCGATGTCTCCTTGGCGATGGAGAACGGCGGCATCGGTCTGCGGAACGTGCGTGAGCGGCTGCGGCTGCTTTACGGCGATCGGGCCACCTTCCACATCGCCTCTCCCAACGGCCTCGGCTTCGAGGTCACACTCTCCATACCCCTGGAACGCGCATGAAACAGATACGGACCATCATCGTGGATGACGAACCCGCAGCACGCGCGCGCATCGCCCGGCTGCTTGAACAGGAACCCGGCATTGAAGTAGTGAGCGAGTGCCGCAACGGGCAGGAAGCGCTGGCCTGTGTGGCCAAGTGCAAGCCCGATCTCCTGTTCCTGGATGTGCAGATGCCCGGTATGAGCGGCTTCGAGGTGATGGAACAATTGCGCACACAACACAGCGCGGCCCACGTACCCTTCGTGGTCTTCGTCACCGCCTATGATCAATATGCGTTGAAGGCCTTCGATGTGAACGCGGTGGACTACCTGTTGAAGCCGTACGATGACGACCGGTTCTTCGCTTCGTTGGAAAAGGCCAAGCGCTTCATCGACATGCGCCAGAACGATCGCCTGACCGGCAAGTTGATGGACCTGGTGCGCGAACACCTGCATGCCAACAGCAGCTACACCGAGACCTTCGTGATCAAGGACAAGGGCCGCGAGCATCGGGTGAAGGTGGAGGACCTGCTCTACCTGCGTGCCGAGGGCAACTACCTGAGCCTGCAACTGAAGGATCGGCACCACCTGTACCGCATGACCATGAACGCCGTGGAGACCGAACTGGACCCCGCCCGCTTCCTGCGCATCCACCGCAGCTACATCGTGAACACCGCCCACGTGCGCAATGCGCGCTACAGCGGCAACAACGAGTTCATCTTCAGCATGGCCAACGGCGAACGCATCGTGAGCGGCCGCAGCTACAAGGACCAGATCGCGAAGGCGTTGCAAGAGCAGGTGTCATAGGAACGGCCGGTCCCCGACCGCACGGTCCGTACACCGGCAACACCTACGGAACTCGGGGTGCGTTAGCTTGTGCAGCCTATCCACATCGCACATGCGTACCCTCCTCCTATCGTCCATGCTCCTCCTGGTCATTCCATGCCGCGTACCGGCGCAATGGACCTTCCTCGATCTGCCGGTGGAAAGCCAGCAGGCCCAGGTGATGCAGCGTGTCGGCACCACGGACATCTCCGTTACCTACAGCCGTCCTGCAGTGAAAGGACGCACGATCTGGGGCACCACGGTACCCTATGACAGGATCTGGCGCGCCGGCGCGAACGAGAACACCGTGATCACACTGAGCAGCGATGTGACCGTGGAAGGACAAACACTGAAGGCCGGGACCTATGGCCTGCATATGATACCCACCACGTCGACGTGGACCATCATCTTCAGCACCGACCACCACTCCTGGGGATCCTTCTTCCACAAGCCGGAGAACGATGCCTTGCGCATCACCGTCACTCCGCGACCTTGCCCGATGACGGAGCACCTCAGCTATACGTTCGACGCGCTCACCAGCTCTAGCGCTGAAATGCGGCTGCGTTGGGAAACGTTGGAGATCCCGGTACGCATCGGTGTGGACGTCCATGCCGTGGTGCTAGCCCGCATGGAGGACCAGTTGAAAGGACTGAGCGCGTTCAGTTGGGAACCGTGGTATGAAGCGGCGCGCTACTGCCACGATGAAGGCATCGGTGCCGACAAGGTGATGGCGTGGATCGATCGAAGCATCGCTCTGCGACCCAACTTCGAGAACCAAGCGCTGAAGGCCGATCTGCTCGATGCCGCAGGCGGATCCACCGAGGCGGCAACACTGCGCAGGAACATGTTGGAGGTTGCGACCAATGGTGAATTGAACCGCCATGGCTACACCTTGTTGCAGTCGGGCAAACATGCCGAAGCCGTGCAGGCCTTCGAACTCAACGCCAAACGCCACCCAAAGGACCCGAACGTGTTCGACAGTCTTGGCGAAGGCTACATGACCGTAGGCAACACGAACGCCGCGATCAAGGCCTTCAAGAAAAGCCTGAGCATGGACCCGCCCGAAGGGGTACGTGCCAACTCCATCGCCTGTTTGAAAAAGCTGGGGGTGGATACCAGCACAACGGCCAAGAAGAATGAGCCACCGGCAGCAGCCAAAGGCCAGCAGCTCCGTTCTTGCTCAAGCATTCAACACCCCCATGAAAGCCCCGATCTTCTTCTGAACGGTGACGACCTTCTCTAGGAACTTGTTGACCACTGCTTCATCCGCATACTTGCGACGTTGAAGGATCAGCATGCGCGTTTGTAGTTCGAACGCGGATCCCAGTGCGAATTCGAAATAGCGGAATTTCTCCTTTTCACTTCGACGCGAGGTTCCTTCCGCAATGTTGGATGGGATCGAGCATGCAGCATCGTCCGCTTGATCACGGATCTTGAACCCGGCTTTCGTCGTCGGTATCGTTTCAAGGATATCCGTCACCTCAACGGCAATGTTCATTCCCAGCTGCCATATCTCCAGTTTGGTGAAATCCCTCATGTCGTGTTTTTATCCGGTAGTCCGCGCGGGCCGCTACGGCTACTGGCGCGTTATCGGCCGAAGGTGAGCAGCCAGTAGCCAGCAGCCAACGGCCAGTAGCTTTTACCTTAGCCCCATGCACCACCGCCTTTCCCAGGCACTGCGCCTCGCCGCGCTAGCACTCGCCACTCTCCAGTTCCTGACCACCACTTCGGCCCAGCGCCCTCCCGCACAACCCAACGCCGCCGAGATCCTGCACAAGATGCAGAAGCTCAACGTGCTGGGCAGCGTGCTCTACATCGTGGCGCATCCCGATGACGAGAACACCAAGCTGATCGCCTGGCTGGCCAACGGCAAGAAGGTGCGCACCGGCAACCTCAGCCTCACGCGCGGCGATGGCGGACAGAACCTGATCGGTCCCGAGCTGGGCGATGCGCTCGGCATCATCCGCACGCAGGAGTTGATGGAAGCGCGGCGCATCGATGGCGGCGAGCAGTTCTTCACCCGCGCGGTGGACTTCGGCTACAGCAAGAACGCCGCCGAGAGCTTCGAGAAATGGGGCAAGCAGGAAGTGCTGAGCGATGTGGTGCGCGTGATCCGCACCTTCCGGCCCGATGTGATCATCACCCGCTTCGCGCCCGACCGCAGCGCTGGCCACGGCCACCACGAGGCCAGCGCCATCCTTGCCGAAGAAGCTTTCGACCTGGCCGGTGACCCCAAGGCCTTTCCGGAGCAACTGGAACAAGGTCTCGAAGTATGGCAGCCGCGCCGCCTCTTCTTCAACGGCAGCACCTGGTGGAAGAAGGACCTGGCCGACATCGCGAAGAGCGACCCCGACTGGTTCAGCGTGGACGTGGGCGGCTACGACCCGCTGCTGGGCCTGAGCTACACGGAGATCGCCGGGCGCAGCCGCAGCATGCACAAGAGCCAGGGCTTTGGCGCGGCGGAAACGCGGGGGGAATCGTTGGAGTACCTCAAGCTGATCAAAGGCGACCGACCGCCCAATCGGGGTCTACGGACATTTTCGAGGGGATCGATATGACGTGGGGGCGAGTGAAGGCTCCGAGTAGCATAGGTATCAAGAGCGCAGAACTGGTCACAAGCTTTGATGTCAGTCGCCCGGAAAAGAGCTTCGATAAAATTCACTCTCTTAAAAGCATCATAGCCTCATGGGTGAATGAAAACAAGCCAACACATGACGGATGGCGATGGGGCCAGATCAAATCAGAGGCGTTAAATGATCTTGCATCAGCATGTTCAGGAGTGTCCTTTGAAGCATTGAGTAACCGGAGTTACTCGAGCACCTTTGATACCATCGAAGTAAAGGTCACCGGCTTTCCACGCATCAGAAGAGAGCTCTTCCTTAGCACTTATGGCTGGAGTTCCGGAGTTGATTGGGATCGACATTCTTTCGGTTCGAAAGACACACGTCTCACTGATCGGATCGACACTACTCTCCGTGTGGTTCATCAGACCGTTATAGAACCCTTCTGGTTGGAGCGTCCTCATGGGAACCTTTATCAAACTCCTTCAGGACACGCCAACATCATTCCCGTTATGATCCCGGAACCTTATGTAGCACTAGCATTCAACCCAGAACTAGATACAACTGATTACGAGCACTTCTATGCTAGCAGTGGAATCCTGCACAAATGGGTCGACCGCGTGGCCGGCGAACGCATCCGCCCGGTGTACGTCACGCCCGTAGCCTCGGTGATCCCGAAGACCGATGTGCTCATCGCCACAGGTGGCACGCAACACATCACCGTGGAAGTGGAGGCGCTCACCGACAGCCTTACCGGTCAGTTGAACGTGACGTTGCCCGAAGGCTGGGGCACTACCAAGGACCTGAAGCTGGTGAACATCGCCATGCGCAACGAGCGACAGAGTTTCACTTTTCAATTGATGCCTTCAGAGAATGCAAAAGGTGGTCCGGTCAGGTTCGAGTTCAGTGGTCCCAAGGGAAAGGCCGACCGCACGCTGCACGAGATCGACTACCCGCACATCATGCCGCAGGTGTACTACACGCCCGCCGAGGTGAAGCTGGTGCCGCTGGATGTGAAGACCACCGCCAAACGCGTGGGCTACGTGAAAGGCGCGGGCGATGATGTGCCGCAGGCCATGGAACAACTGGGCGTGACGGTGGAATTCGTTGAGCCTGAAGCGGCCAAGCTGGAAGAGCTGCTGAAGTACGACGCCATCGTGGTCGGCATCCGCGCCTACAACAGCAACAAGGGCATGAAGGAGCTGCACCCGCTGCTGCTGCGCTACGTGGAGCAAGGTGGCACCCTGGTGGTGCAGTACAACACCACGCCGCGCTTCTTCTCCGGCGCGAGCGATTTCCAGATCGATCCCTCCACGTTGGGCCCGCATCCGTTCACCATCGGTCGTGGTCGTGTCACGGTGGAAGAAGCGCCGCCCACCTTCCTTGATCCCAAACACCCACTGCTCAACACACCGAACACCATCACCGCCGCCGACTTCGAAGGCTGGGTGCAGGAACGCGGCCTCTACTTCGCCAGCGACTTCGGCACTAACTACACACCGCTGATCGCGTGGAACGATCCCGGAGAAGACCCGCTGAACGGCGCGCTGATCGTGGCCGATCATGGCAAAGGACGCTTCATCTATACGGGGATCAGCTTCTTCCGGCAGTTGCCGGCGGGAGTGCCGGGAGCGTATCGATTATTCGCGAATCTTATCAGCCCGAGGAGGGAATGAAAGATGCTGAATGGAGAATTCAGAATGATGAATGATGAATGAAGAATGAAGAATGAAGAACTGCATACGGAATGGAACGGAAGTACGATCTGGATGAGCGGTGTGTGAACTTCAGTGCGGCGGTGTTGGTGTATGTGAACCGGATGCCGAAGGATGAAGCGGGGAGACACATGGGGCGTCAGTTGCTGCGCAGTGGAACAGCACCAGCGTTGCACTACGGCGAGGTCCAAGGTGCGGAGTCGCAGGCCGACTTCATTCACAAGATGCGTGTGGCACTGAAGGAGCTGCGGGAATCGCGGAACAACCTGCGGGTACAGTTCCAGGCGAAGTTGATGGATGGCGACAAGGAAGAGAACTCGGCCTTGCTGAAAGAGTGCATTGAGCTGGTGGCAATATTCGCCGCAAGTGTGAAGACCGCTGAACGGAACAAAGCGAAGGACAAGAAATGAAGAATGGATAATGAAGAATTCAGAATGGAGAATGAAAAATACCTCACTCCTGTAACCATTGACTTTTGTAGGTAAAGTCCATTGATCATTCTACATTCTACATTCTACATTCCCGCTGACATGCACTGGCTAGACTGGACGATCCTTTTGGGCACTCTCGGCTTCATCGTGGGCTATGGCGTGTGGAGAACGCGGCGGGACAACAGCAGCGAAAGCTATTTGCGCGGCGGCGGCGATGAACGCTGGTGGGCCGTGGGGCTCAGCGTGATGGCCACGCAGGCCAGCGCGATCACCTTCCTCAGCACACCGGGACAAGGCTACCTTGACGGGCTGGGCTTCGTGCAGTTCTACTTCGGGCTGCCGCTGGCCATGCTGGTGATCAACCGCGTGTTCATCCCGCTCTACTACAAGTGGAAGGTGTACACGGCCTACGAGTTCATCGGCAAGCGCTTCGATGCGCGCACGCGGCTGCTCACGGCGGGGCTCTTCCTCATCCAGCGCGGACTGGCGGCGGGCATCACCATCTACGCGCCCAGCATCATCCTCAGCAAGGTGCTGCACTGGCCGCTCAGCTGGACCTGCGTGTTCATCGGGACGCTGGTGATCATCTACACCACCACCGGCGGCGCCAAGGCCGTGGGCGTAACGCACAAGCAGCAGATGGCCGTGATGTTCGGCGGGCTCTTCGTGGCCTTCGGACTGGTGGTGTGGTACCTGCGCGAGCACATCGGCTTCGTGGAGAGCCTGCAACTGGCCAGCGCCCTAGGCAAGACCGAAGTGATCAACACCAGCTTCGATCCGGGCAACAAGTACACGCTGTGGAGCGGGCTGCTCGGCGGCTTCTTCCTGCAGCTGGCCTACTTCGGTACGGATCAAAGCCAGGTGCAACGCTACCTCAGCGGTCAGAACGCTGACCAGGCCAAGCGCGGACTGTGGATGAACGCGTTGCTGAAGATCCCCATGCAGTTCTTCATCCTGCTCACCGGGGTGTTGGTGTTCGTGTTCTACCTGTTCAATGGCGCGCCGGTGCATTGGAACAGTGCGAATGTGGCGGAAATGGATAGGCAGGAGGTCGCGGATCAACGCGCCGACCTCGATCAAAGCACCCGTAGCGTCGACCCATTGGGTCGACCTAACGGGGTGCTGGAACAATACGCCACCAACGCCGCCACCATCACCACCGCGGCCCAAGCCTGGGTGACCGCCCTCCGCGCCGGGCAGTCCACAGACAACCAACAACTAACCACTGCTCTGGCCGAGGACACCCGTCTCCGCGAGGCCTACCGCGCCGAGGTGAAGGCTACCCTGCCCACCGCCGAATCCAACGACAAGGACTACATATTCATCACCTTCATCATGGACCACATGCCCATCGGGATCATCGGGCTGTTGCTGGCCATGATCTTCAGCGCGGGCATGAGCAGCACCAGCGCTGAACTGAGCGCATTGGCCACCACCAGCGTGGTGGACGTGGTACGGAAGGAAAGAACGGACGGTGAGCAGGTGCGTGCCACCAAGTGGGCCACGGTGCTCTTCGGGATGTTGGCACTGGGCTTTGCGGCGATCTTCTCGCTCTTCGAGAACCTGATCCAGGCGGTGAACATACTGGGCTCGCTATTCTATGGGACCATTCTCGGCATCTTCCTGGTGGCCTTCTTCCTGAAGCGGGTGCAGGGCACGGCCGTGTTCATCGCAGCGCTGGTGGCGCAGGCGGCGATCCTATTCATTCACTTCTCGCACATCGAGATCGCCTTCCTCTGGTACAACCTGATCGCGCCGGCCATAGTGGTGGGGCTGGCGATCGTATTGCAGGCCGTGATCACACCCAAGAACGTGGCTGCATGAACAAGGGATCGGTGTGCTTCCTGCTTGCCGGAGGGATCATCGGCACAGCTGCCGGACAAGGGCATGCACCTGTGCTCCGGCCCCAACTGGGAGGAACACCCGACCTGTCCGCAGAGGCCCATCGGCTGCATGCCTGGTACGACAGCCTTCTTACCGCAAAAAGGGACATCGCTCCATCGGAACAGGCCCCGTTCGACAGGCTCTTCTACGCGTGGGGCGAGACTTACATGGGCCCATGCGCCATCATCGGCATGGAATGCAGCTGGTATTGCGGCGGCGGTCCGGATACGGTGTGGGCCAGTTCCACCTTGAAGCCCGTTGGATCACACCGGTACGATGCCCTGCAGGCGCACGATCTGGACCACTGCCATGCGTGGGCAGAAGGCGTTCCCGGTCCAGGCATCGGCGAATCACTCACCTACCGGTTTACGAACGACAGCCCGCGGTTGCATACGGTGAACATCTCGAATGGTCTCGTGACCAACGAACCCGCTTGGCGGGCCAACAACCGCGTGAAGCGATTGCGCATGGATGAGAACGGGGTGCCTGTGGCCGTGTTGTTGCTTGAGGACACCATGGCCGATCAGACCTTCACGCTTCCGCGCCTTTTCGGACAACGCGTCGATCACCAGCCGATGCGTCTATCCTTCACCATACTCGATGTGTACCGTGGCGAGCGCTACGACGACACGGTGATCACTGAAGTCTGGTTCGACGGTACGGATGTTCACTGAAGCAAGAAGCCCCCGGTCTCCCGGGGGCTTCCACCAACTTTCATCGAAAGGTCACTTGCCCTTCTTGGTGGCCCACTCCTCGATCTTCTCCTTGTTCATCTTCACGTAGGCATCGTACTTGGCCTCCTGCGCCAAGCGCATGCTCTTCTCGGCCGTGGCGATGGCCTCGGTATAGAGACCGTTCTGAGCCTGTGCGAGCGCCAGGGTGTGCATGTTCCAGAACTTGGGGTCCTTCTCGGTGCTCAGCTTGGCGTATTTCATGGCGAGCTCGGGCTGCAGGTTCCGATCCACAAGGAAACGAGCGCAGCCCGCGAATACGCGAAAATCGGCATCCGGTTTGGCTACTGCAGCTTCGATGTTCTTGAGCGCTTGCTTGGTGGCATCGGCGTGCAGCGCGATACGCACCTTGGTGTTCTCCCAACGGAGCTCCAACATCGCCTTATCATCCTTCACATCCGCGAAGTCGATGGTGAAGGTCTCGGTGGTCTCGCCACGTGATGGAGCGACCTTCACGCTCAACACATCCTCCTCCGGCTTGCGATCACCTTCGCCCCAAGCCTCCACGTTCTTGTTGAAGTAGACCACCCAGACCTCCTCGTTCGGCATGGTGAACACCGAATACTTTCCAGCTGGCAATGGGTTGCCCTCCACCATGATCTCGCTGTCCACTTCAATGATGGTGCAGCCATTCGCACCGGTGCGCCACACCTGACCAAAGGGCACCAATTCGCCGAACACCTTGCGTCCTTTTGCACTCGGGCGCGAGTATTCGACCGTGACATTGGTAAGACCGACCACTTGTTGCACCGTGCTCTTGGGGCTCGGTTGTGGCAGATCTTGTGCGGCTACGGACAGGGAGGCCAATACGGCCAGGCTCAATAAGCTCTTTCTCATCTTCGTTAGGGGTTGTTTCGTCGACCCAAGGAACAGGGGCTCTCGACCCGTTGTTCAGCAGGAGGGGCGAAGTTAACGAGGATGAGGTCAGCCGAAGGCCCGACTCAGGCTACTTTGAGGTTGCTCAACCGGGATCGGTCGAACTTCTCACGGGCATAGCTCAGTGTCACACGCAATTCCGTGGGACGCTCGGGTGCACCGGGGATCTCGTACATCGCATCCGTCATGATGGCCTCGCAGATACTGCGCAAGCCCCGCGCGCCCAACTTGTAGTCCAACGCCTTCTCCACGATGAAGTCGAGCACCTTCTTATCGAACGTGAGCTTGACCCTGTCCATCTCGAAGAGCTTGACATACTGCTTCACCAAGGCGTTCTTGGGTTCGGTGAGGATGCGGCGCAGGCTTTCCTTGTCCAACGGATCCAAATAGGTGAGCACCGGGAAACGACCGATGAGCTCCGGGATGAGCCCGTAACTACGGAGATCCGTGGGGCTCACGTACTGAAGGAGGTGCTCATCGTTGATGCGGCCCTCCTTGCTCGCACTGTAACCGACCGCGCTGCTCTTCACGCGGCGTGCGATGATCTTCTGGATGCCATCGAAGGCACCGCCGCACACGAAGAGGATGTTGCGGGTATCCACTTGGATGAGCTTCTGTTCGGGGTGCTTGCGACCACCTTGTGGGGGAACGCTCACCGTGCTGCCCTCCAACAACTTCAGGAGCGCTTGTTGCACCCCTTCTCCGCTCACGTCACGCGTGATGCTCGGGGTGTCGCTCTTACGGCTGATCTTATCGATCTCATCGATGAAGACGATCCCACGTTCCGCCTTGCTGACATCGTAGTCGGCAGCTTGTAGTAAGCGACTGAGGATACTCTCCACGTCCTCTCCCACATATCCGGCCTCGGTGAGCACCGTGGCGTCGGCGATGGCGAAGGGCACGTTGAGCATGCGGGCGATGGTCTTGGCCAGCAAGGTCTTGCCACTGCCGGTCTCACCGACCAGGATGATGTTGCTCTTCTCGATCTCCACTTCGTCCAAGGAAGTGGCCGGTCGTTGTAAAAGACGCTTGTAGTGGTTGTAGACCGCCACGCTCAGCACCTTCTTGGCATCGTCCTGGCCGATGACGTACTCGTCGAGGAAACGCTTGATGTCCGAAGGGCGTTGCAGGATGAGGTTGCCTTCCATCTCACTGCGGGAACGCTGGCTCAGCTCTTCACTGATGATGTTCTGTGCCTGGGCTATGCAGCTATCGCAGATGTGCCCCGTGATACCGGCGATGAGCACGTTGGTATCCTGTTTGTCCCGTCCGCAGAACGAGCACTTGATCTCTTTCTTATCCATGGAAGAAGGCGCTGTTCCCTATACGTAGCCGGTCGGGAAAGGGTTGCAAGATACGACGAAGGCCGGGGGATCCCTCCACCCGGCCTTCATCAGTTCCATCCCCGCGAACACAGCCCGCGGGTAACATCCTTCAACCTATTTGTGCTTCAGCAGCAGCTCATCGATCATGCCATAGGCCTTGGCTTCCTCGGCGATCATCCAATAGTCACGATCGCTGTCCTTCTCCACCTTTTCGAACGGCTGACCACTATGCGTGCTGATGATATCGTACAACTCCTTCTTGAGCTTCAGGATCTCCCGTACCGTGATCTCCATGTCCACGGCCTGTCCTTCCGCACCGCCGAGCGGTTGGTGGATCATCACACGACTATGCTTCAACGCGCTGCGCTTGCCTTTGGCGCCGGCGCAGAGCAGAACGGCCCCCATGCTCGCGGCCATACCGGTGCAGATGGTGGCCACGTCGCAGTTGATGTACTGCATGGTGTCGTAGATACCCAGACCGGCATACACGCCACCACCCGGACTGTTGAGGTAGATCTGGATGTCCTTCTTTGCATCCACGCTCTCCAGGAACAACAACTGGGCCTGGATGATGTTGGCCACCTGATCGTTGATGCCGGTGCCCAGGAAGATGATGCGGTCCATCATCAATCGGCTGAACACGTCCATCTGCGCCACATTCAGCTGGCGTTCCTCGATGATGTACGGGGTCATCGATGAGGTGATGGCACTACTGGTGTAACTGTGCAGCGTGTTGCTGCTGATGCCGCGATGCTTCACGGCATATTTCTGGAATTCGTCCTTGGGGAACATGGGGTGTGGTTGCGGTCCGTTGCTATCCTGAACGTGGATACGGGTGGGATGTTCAGGCCGTACGGGCCAAGTTTACGAATTCATCGTAGCCTAGCCGATGCTCCTTTGGGCTGAGCAGTGCTTTGAAGTGGGTCATGAGCTTCTGCTCCACGATGCTGTTCCGGATGCGTCCGATCTGCTCACGATCACCGAGCATACGCCCGGCCATTTGCTGCAGCTGTTCGCCTTCCGGTGCTGGCAATCCATATTGCATGAACTGATCGGTGACGTAACGGCGGGCGAACGCATCCATCTCCTCCCCCTTGGCCTCGAGCCCATACTTCTCCACCACCTTCTCCTCCAACAACTGGCGCTTCAGGCCTTCACTGTAACCGGAATAGCCATCCTCGACCTCTTGCGCGGTGATGGGTTTCTCGCTGGTCTCCTGGATCCACCGCTTCAGGAAGGGATCGGGCAAGGCCATGGATGTGCGTTGTTGCAAGGCCTTCATCACTTCCCGTTTGAACAGTCGATCGCTGTCCCTGCGGAACATGTTCTCCAAGCCTTCCTTCACCCGCGCTCGGAACGAGGCCTCATCGGTGACCGCATCCTTTCCATAGACCCGATCGAACAGGGCCTGGTCCACATCCACTTGGACCATCCGCTTCACTTCGGCGATGCGGAACAGGAAGGTGTCACCGATACCGTGCACCCGGTCATGGTCGACCCCGAGCATGCGGGCCAGATCGTCGTGATCACGCGCCACCTTGTGCGGGTCCACAGCGATCTCCTCACCTGCTGCTTTTCCGACAAGGCTGTTCCGTACGGTATCATCCGCCAAGTATTCAAGGCTGATCGTAGAGCGATTCATGATGCCCCCGGCCTTGATGGTGCCATCGGCCTCCAACTCGATCATGTCACCGAGCAGCATGTCGTTGGCCTCGCTGGTGGTGGCATCCTCCAGACGGCCGAAGCGACGGCGCATATCATCGATCTCGCGTTGGACCAGTCCGTCATTCACGTCCACCACGGGATACGTGACACCCAGCTTCTCGTTCAACTCCACCTCGACGCTCGGGGCAAGGCCCAATTCATAGGCGAAGCTCAACTCACCGGGCTCATCCCAATTGTTGGCATCGTTCGCTTCCCGTTTGGGCAAGGGCTGTCCAAGTACCCGGATGGCATTCTCCTGCAGGTAGTTCCGCAGGTTCTGGTCGATCAATCGTTCCACCTCGGTCACCAGTAGGGTACGACCCACCCGCTTCTTGATCAGGTGCATGGGCACTTGGCCCGGACGGAACCCGGGAAGCACGGCGTTCTTGCGCTGCTCCTTCAGGGCCTTCTCCACGCCAGGGTTATAATCCTCGGGCATCAACTTCACCTTCAGGGTGGCGGTGAGCGTTCCGGTCTCTTCGCGTTCGATGTGCATGGTTCGTGATCTATCGGGCGGCCAACGGACACCCTTGCTCATTCACTTGTTCGTACGGACGGGGGGACTCGAACCCCCACACCTTGCGGTACCAGATCCTAAGTCTGGCGCGTCTACCAATTCCGCCACGTCCGTGTTTCGCTCGGAACACCCTATGTTGAGGTATTCCGGGCAAAGGGCTGCAAAGATAACCGGGAAGAACGCTCGCCCCGGTGGTGTATGAGCACGTTCTTACCTTCGCCCTCCCCTGCAACGGAGCAGTCATGAAGCACTTGGACCCCAAGGACCTGAGCATACCGGAGCTGCACAGCTACCTGGTGGGTGCCGTCGGTCCGCGTCCAGTGGCATTCGCCAGCACCATCGATGCCGAAGGTCGGCCCAACCTGAGCCCCTTCAGCTTCTTCAATGTGTTCGGTGCGAACCCGCCGCTGCTGATCTTCAGTCCGGCCCGCCGAGGCCGCGACAACACCACCAAGCACAGCTACCACAATGTGAAAGCCGTGCCCGAAGTGGTGATCAATGTGGTGACCTATGCCATGGTGCAACAGACCTCCTTGGCCAGCACCGAATATCCTGAAGGGGTCAACGAGTTCGTGAAGGCGGGGTTCACCCCCATCGCTTCCGAGGTGGTCCGCCCATTCCGGGTGAAGGAAAGTCCCGTGCAGTTCGAGTGCATCGTACAGCAGGTGATCGAGACCGGTGCCGGTGGTGGCGCGGGCAACCTCGTGCTCTGTGAAGTGGTCCGGATCCATGTGGATGAAGGCGTGCTGGACGAGCGCGGGAAGATCGATCAACGCAGGATCGACCTGGTCGGTCGCATGGGCGGTCACTTCTACTGCCGCGCTCATGGCGATGCGCTCTTCGAACTGGCACAGCCTTCCACCCAGCTCGGTGTCGGGGTGGACACCTTACCACGCAGTGTCCGAGAAAGCCACATCCTCACCGGAAATGAACTCGGGCAATTGGGAGGGATCCTTCGTGTTCCCGATGAGACTCGTGTGAACGAGTACAAACTCACCGAGCTGAGCGAGCTCTTCATCACGCTACAGGACCACCCCCCTGCACTGGAGGAGGCCTTACACCGTCGCGCGCAGGAACTCCTGGCCAATTCCCATGTGGAGGAGGCATGGATGACCTTGCTCGCCTTCAATGATCGCTAACCAACCAACGCCCGTAAGGGCCAACAAGCCATGGCACAAGTCACCATTTCCGGCACCATCAAGATGGTCGGCAAGACGCAGGACGTCTCCGACAAGTTCCGCAAGCGCGAGCTCGTGGTCACCGAACCCAGCGGCCAACGCCCGCAACACATCCCTGTTGAATTCACCCAGGACCGTTGTGGTCTGTTGGACGGGTACAACCCCGGCGATGAGGTGAATGTGATCTGTTACGTGAACGGCCGGGAATGGACGGGACGCGACGGTGTCACGAAGTACTTTCTCAGTCTGAGCGGCAACCGCATCGAACGCTCGGGTGCGGCAGCCCCGGTAGGTGGTGGTGGCTATCAGGCTGCTCCGCCACCTTCCGCAGCGGATATGCCCCCCATCGGTGGCGACGACGACGACCTCCCGTTCTGAACACGGAAGAACGGCCTCAGGGCCTACTTGGACAGCCGCTCGGTTCCCACTGGGCGGCTGTTCCCGTTCAGGTGGGCCGTCCTTTCCAGTGTGGCCGAATGAACAACGCGGCAAGGGCGATCATCGGGGCGTACAACGTGAATGCCACCAATGCCCAGCAGGTACGTAGTGGGTGGGACCGCTCCGTTCCGAGGAAACGATGCACGTCCCCGGTCAGCTGGACGAGTGGAATACACCACAGGCCCCAAGCCGCAACGAGCAAGGTCCAAGCGAACAACAGCCCCTGACCCGGTCGCAGGTGCAGTACCACTGCACTGGTAAGCGCGGCCAGGCCCCACGGCAGTAGCAACCCGAACACAGCGAGCGCCCCACCCACCGGATCCCGCACTCCCCTCATCTTACCCGCCCAACGCAGTCGCTGTGCAGCCCATTCCGACCACGTGCGTGCGGCGGCAACAGTGACCAAGGCATCCCGGTCCATGAGCACTGCGATGTCCTTTCCGGCCATGCGCATGCGTTGGAGCAGGAAGACATCGTCGCCACTGGCAAAGACATCCCCCGTGTATCCGCCCACTGCCAGGAACGCCTCGCGACGGAACGCCAGGTTGGCCCCGTTGGCCAGCACCGGCCTACCCTCGTCGACCCCACCCACCAAGGCACCCAACAAGGCCGCCTGTTCCTCTTGTTGCAGCCTACCCAGTAGTCCATCACCTTCCGTGAGGACCGGCAGTACCAACAGGTCCCACGGGTGCTTGGCCGCATGGTCCGCAATGCGTGCGATACGGCGGGGACCGCAACGGGCATCCGCATCGGTCACCACCACGATCCGTCCTTTCGCGGCCATCACTCCAGCGGTAATGGCCGCCTTCTTGCCTTGTGCAGTACCCATGGACAGCACCCGAAGCGATGACCAGGTCCGGGCCATGGATCCGGTGATCCCTGAGGTATTGTCCTCGCTGTGATCGTCCACCACAAGCACTTCCAATAGCTCCGCTGGGTAGTTCTGCGCGTGCAGGTCCTGCAACAAGGCGGGTAACGTATCCGCAGCGTTCCGTGCGGGCACCACGAGCGTGATGGGAACCCGGTCCTGCGAAGGCACATCGGTGGCGGGATCCGGGACCAGCGCAGCGCGCCAGGCATTGGTGCGCAACGCATGGAACGCGGCAGCGGCAAAAGCCATCAACGCAAGCATGCCCCAACTGGTCATGTTCCCTCGGGCGTTGTGCGGATGCGCGCCACCAGGAGCACGACACTACCGGCCAAAGCGGGCACCACGATGTTGATCATCCAGACCAGTGCCGTGGCCAGCACCACAGCACTCGCATCACCGTTCACGAAGGTGGCCGCGACTGAACTGCGCACGCCAAGTTCCGTAAGGGCGGTGGTAGGTACGAGCGTGGTCACGAGGAAGATCACGGGCACGGCGGTCATTGCATCGGCGAGGGGCACGCCTGCCAATGCATGCAGGAGCAACGCGAACTGGAGCGTGAAGACGGCATACCGTACAGCACTCCATCCGAACACCCTCCACAACATGCTTCCGTCCGATCGCTCCAACGCCAGAGCCTGCCGCTCGAAGCGACGCAGCCAGGGGATCACGAGCAGGATCCTACCGAAGACACCCGGACTGAAGAAGAGCAACACCGCGGCTCCCGCCATAAGCAGGGTCGACCACACGAGCACATCCCACGCGTGGGTGAGCAGGTGATGGCTCTGATGCACGTACCGACCAACCAACACAGCCACTCCCCCCATCAGCAACGTAACAACGAATTGGGCCAAACTTCCAAGGACCGTCGCGAAACTGCCTTGTACCCGATGCTCGGGTTCCAGGAACAGTACACGGCCTGCGAACTCCCCCACCCGGTTCGGGGTGATGAGTCCTATGGCAGTTCCGGCAATGGTGCCTGCAAAGGCTCTCACAAAACCGAGTGGCTGTAGTGGACGTACGAGCAACTGCCACTTCCGCGCCTCCAAGGACCAGTTCAGCACCATCATACCGAGCACAACAACCACGATGCCATAGGGGAACGGACTGAGCGCCGTGATGAACCCCTCCCAGCGAGGCACATTACCTTGGTGCCCCGAGAGGCGGAGGTAGAGCAGCGCACAGGCAGCCGCGAACACCCCCCAACGGAAGAACAACAAGGTCCGGCGTGTCACGGTAGTTGGTGCAAGTGCGATGAAGACGACCAAAAGTAGCCCGGTGGCCTCGGACCGCATCATCCTCGGCATCGATCCCGGCACGACCGTGATGGGTTACGGCATACTTCACGTGGTTGAAGGCCGGGTACGTCTAACTGAAGCGGGCGCCATCCGCTTCGTATCAACCGACGACCATACCCATAAGCTGAAGGCCATATTCGACAGTACGGCGGAGATCATCGGACGCTATGCCCCGCGCGAGCTCGCGATCGAAGCGCAGTTCTTCGGCAAGAACGTGCAGAGCATGCTGAAGCTGGGTCGTGCGCAAGGGGTGGCGATCGCAGCAGCGTTACAAGGTGGCCTTTCGGTGGTGGAGTACGCACCCATGCGTGTGAAGCAGAGCATCACGGGCAGCGGTAGTGCGAGCAAACAACAGGTCGCTGCCATGCTGGCCACGATCCTCGGGGTGAAGGACCTGCCGACAAGCACCGATGCCACCGATGCGGTCGCGGTCGCACTGTGCCACTACTTCGCCGCTGGCTCCGTACCCCGACCCGCGGGCCGCAACACGGCAAAGGGGACCAGCGACTGGGGCAGTTTCATCCGGAACAACCCGGATCGCGTGAAAGGGAGCTAAGGTTGCTCCACCGCGCGGAGCAAGGCCGACAAGGCGACCAGTTCCTCCCGGGAAGGGCTCAACTTGGGACGTCCGAAGTCCATATCGGACATGCCATCGATGGGGATCAGGTGGACGTGCGCATGGGGGACCTCCAGCCCGATGACGGCCACACCCACGCGATCACAGGGAATGACCGCGCCGATGCGCTGAGCCACCCCTTGCGCGAAAGGCATGATGTCCCGCAGGATATCCTTCGGAAGGTCGAAGAACCGATCGACCTCCACCTTGGGGATCACCAAGGTGTGGCCCATTCGCAAGGGAGCGATATCCAGAAAGGCCAGGAATCGATCATCCTCCGCCACTTTGTGACACGGGATCTCGCCACGGATGATCCGGGTGAAGATGCTCGCCATGTCAGCGCGAGATGTCGAGCACTTCGAACTGCGTACTGCCCGTGGGGGTCACCACCTCGGCGATATCCCCCTTGGCCTTGCCCAACAGCCCTTTGCCGATGGGTGAACTGACGCTGATCCGACCGGTCTTGATGTCCACCTCGCTTTCGGCCACAAGCGTGAACTCGCGTTCACTGCCATTGCCCACATGCCGTACCACCACCTTGGAATGGATGTACACGCGCGAATTGTCCATCTGTGAGGTGTCCACGATGCGGGCGCTCGCCATCATCTCCTCCATCTTGGCAATGCGTGCCTCCAATAGGCCTTGTTCCTCCTTGGCGGCGTGGTACTCAGCGTTCTCGCTCAGATCGCCTTTATCGCGGGCATCGGCGATCTGTTGACTGAGGTGGGGACGCTCCACCGTGCGCAGGTGATGGAGTTCATCCTGGAGTTTCTTGAAGCCCTCTTCGGTGTAATAGGCCGTAGTGCTCATGGCCGTGTTGCTTGGGGGTGAGAGAATGGAAAAGGACCCCGAGAGGTCCTCTTCCAAAGATAAGCAGGTTGGATCAGAAGCTGATACGAACGCCGACGCTATGTATGCCAGCGAACGGATTGGTGCTCCGATAGCTGTAATCCACTGCGAAGGCGCTCTTCTTCTCCGCTCCGAAAGGAAGATCGACGCTGATGCCTGCGGATGGCCCCGTCAGCACTGTGGTACGCTCCGTATCCGAGGTGATACCATCCTCGTACAGGAACCCGCCACGCAGGTGCAACATCTTCCGGAAGGCATATTCCACACCGATGATCCCCTGATCCTTGGTGAAGGAGTTGGAGATGAACGTACCCGCGAAACTCAGACGATGCATCTCGCTGATGTGCCAATCGTAGGCCAGTCCGATATTCAACAGCGAGGGCACCTCGAATGCCTGTGACCGTTGCTCCAGCGAGAGTTGATCGCTTCCGTTGATGAGCAGGCCTTGCACGGAGAGACCGTCACCACTGAACGCCATGGCAGGTCCTACGTTCTTCAGTGCGATGCCGAAGTGAAGGTTCTCCTTCTCACCGGTCACGTACTGGATCCCAGCGTCGAAGCAGACCCCGGAGGTGCGCACGTTCGCGATGGACTCCGAGATCACACGCAAGAGGATGCCGCCGTGGATACTGGTGGAGAAGCTCTTCGAGTAGGCCAGTCCGATGTTGGACATGCTGGGACGATAGGTCCCACGCCCACCCTCGGGGTTGTCATAGGTCCTCACGTCGATGTCCCCGAAACTGAGCGTGGTGGCGCTGATACCCAACACACCGGAGGAGCCCAACTTCTGACCCACCCCGATGCTGTTGATGTTCACCCCACTGCCGGAGAGCCATTGGGTACTGGAGAACATCAGTTCCGTGCGGTTCACCCGCGACAGACCCGCCACGTTCCCGTACATGGACTCCACCCCGCGGAGCGAGGCGGAATTGGCCATGCCCCAACCTGCGGAACGGGACCATGGGTTGATGAGCAATTGCGTCGCACCGGCGGAACCAGCGCGATCGGGGTTACCAGCCATCACCGAGGCGCCGGCCCACAAGGGGAGGACCGCAAGTATCGCCAGTGTTCGTTTCATCGTTCGCATCATCTGCAAGCTTCGCTATGGATCCGTCTCGATACTTAGAAGTTCTGCAGGTCCAGCGGCCTGAGCGCTCCGAACCATTTGATCACTTTCTCACCCACACCGGGCACGTCCACGTGACAGATGTACACACCACCTGCGATCGGGATATTGTTCGCGTTCTTCAAGTCCCAATCCAGGTACGTCAGGGCGTTGTCCTTCCGGAACTTCCGTACCAACGTGCCTCCGGTGTTGTAGATGGAGACCGTACATGTCTGCGGGAGGTTGATGAACTTAACCCGGTTGTCCAAGCGGCTCGTCTCGTAGCCGCTGAAGGCGTAATAGGGGTTCGGTACGATACCGATATTGTCCAGGAACTCCTCGGCCACTTCCTGCACCTCGTTGAGCGTTTCGAAGCCCGCGGTGGAGAATCCGTACAACGGAAGACCACCGTTGCGCTCGGGTCGGATGGAGTCGATGACCCCGGTGTAGTTCGTGTAAGGCAGGTAGGGCTTGGCCACGTTCAGCACCACGCGTGCATCGGTGCCCAGGAATTCCCGGCCCTCGATGGTGACAACACCTCCCACCCACGCGATGGATTCGAAGATGGCCGCACGTTGGGAACCGGAACCACTTGTCAAGCGGGCCATGATGTGTTCCGCCTGGTCGTACATCGGCACCCAGTTGGCAGCGTTCTGCACGCGGCGCTGGTTCTTGAACACGTAGATCCAGTGCGACCCTCCGAAGACCGGTTCGCCGGAATCGGTGAAGAGTTGGGAACTCGGGTTCCACTTCATATCGCGTCCGATACCACCGCCCCAGAAACTGTTCTCACCGTAGGCGATGTTCAACCGTTCACCGGTCTCCAGATCGATCGCGAAGCCTGGGAACCAGCCCATACCGGCGGCATTGACCAAGGTGGCTTCGGCCTCATTGCAGCCCGGCGTTCCCGTTTTACGACCTTCCTTATCGATGCTGGCCGCACGGCGCAGGGAGAGGCGCGGAGCCGCTCCTTCGGACAACACAGTGCTTGCCTCCTGTTCGAGAACCGGTGAACGCGTCCACTTGTTGCGGTCCTTCGTGAACACGATCTGTACACTGGGGATCTCGCTGATCAGTGCGTCGCTCATCGACTGGTTCACATCCACAGGCGAACCCGGCTGGAATGGAGCCTGACCGATCAATGGCCATGGGGCCCATGTTCCGCCCAGGATCTGCTCGTAGACCTGATCGTCATCCTTGCCCACTCGGTCATTGTAGAGGCTGGGTGGTGCACCTTCTTCCTCGAACGGAGGAAGCGATCCAGAACGGATCCAGTTCAAGGGTTGTTCGTTCCCATCCACATCCGGGATGCCGAAGAACCACGCCTTGTTCGGGTCATCGAAGGTGAGCGAACTACCGGCGACCACATCGGTGAACGCGTTCAGCGTACCGGCCTGGTCGCTCTTGTAGGCATACTGGCCCAACGTGACCGAGATGCCGTAGTCCGTGAACAATTGCTCGTAGTTCACTGCGATGGAGCGGTCGGAATTGATCGAAACGTTCTCGGTGGTGTTCACCAACTTCCAGTATGCGTCGGTCAGATCACCCGGGGTGATGGAATCCTGGAACCAGACCTCGAAGTTGGCAGCCGGTACTTTCAAGGGGTCCACGACCTTCACATCGATCGGAGCCTTGCCGGACTTGTACTTCAGCATATCCTTCCGCCAGGGGTAACCGGCCACGATGGCATCCTCGGTCTCCTTGGTGACCTCCAACGGCAGACGACCATTGCCTTGACCTTCGTAACGTGTCACCGCAAGGCGCTGGTTGAAGTAGGAGTTCAGCACGGTGCCGCCTGACTGAGGAGCTGGCTTGTGCGGTATCGCGGACTTCGAACGTATCGAACCGAACGCTGCCTTACGACCGGCCACATAGGGGAAGGGCTGACCCGTACGCTGACCGATGTTGTATGGCTCATAATTGTTGTAGCCGTACGCGACCGCCAGGAAGTAGTAGGTCTTGAAGTTCACCAATTTGGGATTGCCCAAGGCGAACTTGTCCTCGGTCACGCGCAACGAATGGCGTACACCCTCATCCGCGCCGTTCACCATTTCGGTCGGTACCGGTTGGTCGATGACCTCATTGCGGGGATAGTTCACGATCTGGCCGACACCATCCTGCACATCACCCTGGTAGATCAAACGGGCCAGGTTGATGTCGTTGAGGTCCGCCACGCTCACCTCTGCATCGCGCAACTGGTACACCTTGTACCCTTGGAAGCGGTACCTACGGTCGTACACCTCACCATTGGGACCTTCGCTCGGGATCACCGGATCCACCTCCTCATAGGTCTCTCCGAAGTTGTTGCTACCCTCCGGATTCTTGATGAAGAGGATCAACTCTTGATCCAGTTCGGTCACCTCCAGATCGGGTGCATCGGGACCATCGAGGATCTTGAAGCAGTTGTCGAACAGGTTCTGGGCCTTGTCATCCGCCACGCGCAAGGGCCGAAGGCTTTCACGCGCACCGCCTGATGGGGCTCGCGCCCACACCACACCGACCGTTACGTTGTTGTAGGCACCCGGCAACAGTTTGAACGGGCCGGCACTCTGCACGAACCGTCGATCGGGCTGAGCGAGTGTCGGGGTCTCTTCGCGCCATGGTGCCTGGGGCACACAATTGGTACCCCAACCGAGCGGATCGCTCTCATCCGGGAACATGTAGAACGCCCGGGTATAGGTGGACGCCTCCGTGTAACCGGTACCACCATAGGATTGTTCCCGATTGTTCTTCCAAATGGAACGGAGGTAATTGTAGAACTGGATCGCGTTGTCCGGATCGGTCAGGTTGGCGTTCGTTGATGAACGGTTGAAGTAGATGAACGCGCGCATACCGAAACGCTCATTGTCCAGGATCCCATCGCCGTATCCGATACCCAATCCAGCATATGGTATACCTGCGATATCCTGATTTGCGTAGTCCTGGCAGCTCAGACCTGCTTCTGGTCCAGGGTTGTCCAAGGTATCAGCATCCTGATAGGGTCCCTCGAAGAAATCCACTCCGATCGCAGGGGGCTGGTTGCCATAACCCACACCGGCATCGGTGGATTCATCGTTATCATCCCAGTTGTAGGCATAACCCATACCGCGCTCCACATCGCAACCCGTGAAGTCATCATCAGCATTCCCCAGGTCGGGATCCACGAAGTGCCCGAAGTAGGTGTTGGTCAGTGTTTGCGAACCTTGGTTGATGACCGTGTAGTTGTAGAAGGTCATGTTGTTGATCTCGTCGTTCGAGCTGAAGGCGAAGGCCTGTGCCCGTACCTCGAGACCGATCGGGAAACCGTTGGTCTCCGTGTGCGCCTCGCCCTTGTCGTTGAAGATCCAGTAGATGTTCTGGTCACCAAAAAGAGGAACGGGGTCGTTCGAATCCTTGGTCTTACACTCTTCCACCGTGATCTCGAACCCATAATCCGGGTAGTCACCCTCCTCAGGAATATACGCACCATCTCCATCGTAATCGAAGAACGGTGCCAGGTAAAGGTCCTGACCCGCCTCGATTACCCTCCGCGGGCCAATTGGTGAATGAGGTCGGAACCGAATAGCCGTTCGGGGAAGGTCTCCGCCAGGCAATCCGGGTCCACTGCCAGTTCTTCCATTGCACATGCGCCTCTGCTTCGGCCCGCGTGGTGGTCCAGAATTTGTCGTACGCTGACACACTTCCGGGGTCCACACTGGCATCACCGGTATTGGTCAGGGGACCGGGCCAGAAATCGTTACCGTCCCTGCGGTAAGAGCACCGCAGCGATCTTCAACTGACCATCCGGCCGAAACCGCCCATCCAAAGCCCACCCGCGAAGATGGCGTCGGCTCGCTGAAGTCATCGGTCTTGGGCACCTCATAGCCGGAGCGGCCGACCGCCACGCACCTGCCACATGTTACCCCGTTCTCCATGACCGCGCGAACGTTGTTGAACTCCAACTGGGTCGCCTGCGTGGCCGGTGAACAGCCGGCGGCTTTGGGTGGCGGCCACCGCTGCCTGACCCATGCCCTGCCGGTCAAGGTGGGCCATGGCCACGGGCATTCAGGACCAGACCATGCGCGAGGCTCAGAGCGAAGGTTCTGGTAAGGAGTGCTCTCGTGGGTTGCCTTTCATGGTCAACATTTGTGCGTTCATCAGAAATCGAAACTGACACCCAGACGAATGGTCCGGGGTGCGCCAAAATTGAGGGGGTTATTGATCCGATGTTGTACAGGTCACGGAAGGAATCCGGATCGATCTGGTTGCGGTCCGTCAACTGGGCCAAGTATCCGTCGTTGGTAGGCGAACCTGTGAACCGGTAGACGCCGGTGATGTTCTCCGTGTTGAACATGTTGGTCACCAGCAGGTACACGTTCAGGTTAGCCCTCTTGGCCTTGTCCCCCTCGCCACCGAAGGTAAGGGGATATCGCCGATCCAACTGAACGTCGGTGGTGAACTGCCAAGGAAGACGTGCACCGTTAAGGGTACCATCGAGCAGGTAGTTGCTGGCGCCGGTGGCCTCGCTCACCACCTGGCTGCTGCGGCTGTAAGGCGTACCGCTGCCCAGGATGCTCACGATGTTCATACCCGTACGTTCCAGGATGTTCTTGCCGAACAACACCGGACCGTTGTAGTCCGAACCACCGCCATAGCGGAAATCCAAGGTCAACTGGAACCGGTGGCGCTGATCGAAATCCAGCGGGGCGATGTTCCGCAGGTTCGGCTGACCACTGTTCACCAAGCTGAGGCCTGATTCGGGACCCGAACCGGTACCATCAGCGAACTGCAAGGTGTAGCTGGCGCGCATGGACACGTTACCCGTCCTGCGCAAGTCGAAGGTGCTGGTGAAACCCTTCACCGTACCGAAGTCGAAGTTGTCGTAGGTGCGGTAGTCACGGGGCCAAGCGTTCACCACGTTGCGGATCTGGATCTGGTCGCGCAGTTCGCGGTAGAAGGCGGAGATCTTCAGCGAAGAGGACTTGCTCAACACCTGCTGGAAGCCCAGTTCGTAGTCGATCGTCTTGGTCGGCTTCAGGGCCGGGTTGTTCAGGATGTCACCCGTGTTCTCGATGTAGGCGTAGTCCACCAGGTTCAGGCGGCTCTGGCCAGCATTGGGGCGCTGGGTCAGCACATCGTAGTGGGCAAAGAACACGGCCTCATCGGAGATGGGGAACGAGAAGGCCACACGGGGCATCACGTTCACCACGGGGGTGTAGTCCTGCAACGCGCTCTTGCGCAGGGGCGAGGCCCTGGCAGGTCCGTCCTGCTCACCACCCACGAGGTAAGGACGAATCGAACCGGACTCCCGCAGGGAGTTACCATCGGCCAGTTCCACCCCTTGGGCATTGTACCACGTATCGCCATCGCGATAACCCTTGATCACGGTTGGCTGATCGATGCTGTCCACGTAGACCACGAAATCATCCCCGATGTTCGAGGGACGGTTGGCCAGCTGGGCAGCGATCTCCGAGTTGGGCACTGCGCTTCCGGCGGTATACGCCTCCCGCACAGATACTTATCCTTCAGCACCACCTGGTTCGCATCGTAGCGGTCCACTCGGACACCCACGTTGAAGATGATATCGTCAAAAGCGAACTTATCCATCACGTAACCGGCCATGTAGATCGGCTGGAAGGGCGCTTGAGCGCGGGTATAGTTGCCATCCTCGTCCCGCTCATCGAAGAAATCATCGAAACTGGCGCGTCCCTTGGTGCGATTGCCCAAGTAATCATAGCCCACAAAGGCGATGGAACTGTTCCCGTTGTTGATCAATTCTTCGGGAGAGAACATGTCCAACGCGAAGGCGGAAGGATCCAAGGCATCCACTTCGATCAGGTCATTGCCATCCGGATCCAACCCCAACGAGGCGCAGGCTGCGATCGAAGAAGGTCTGGTCACCACCCACGTTGCGGCTGAAGTAATACAAGGGCAAGGTGCTGCGAGGACTGCACAATGTTGGTGGCGCAGTGTCCTGCCACTCACGGATATGGAAATTGGCCAGGGACGGGCACGGGTCCAGAGGCCCATGGGCGCCAGGTCATAGCGACGTTGGGTCAGCTGTTCATATTCCACACCCACGGATACGGCATGCGAACCGATGTCCGCACTACCCGAGGCCGTGAAACGCACCTGGTCGTTCTGGCGCTTCGTGTATTCCGAACCATCCGGGTTGTCGATGAATCCGATGTTGTTCCACAAACCGTAGATCGTACGTGGACGGAGTCCGTTCCACAGTACCCCGCGTGCCTGGTCTGCTGGAAATTCTCGTAAAATCCATGTAGCTGGGCTGGAGAGCCCTCGGGAGCGCCGAACAGGAATTCCACTGGGGTACGTGCCAGGGGCGAGCGCGTTGAAATAGAAGTTGACCGACGCCAGATCGGGGTTCTGCTCACCGGGGTGAAGGTCACCAACGTATCCGCTCACCGATCTGCGCCACGGCACACGCAGGTCCGCTGAATTCGAACTGAGGAGCACGGAACGTATTGAACTTGCCCACATAGCCGTAGTCGAAGAACCGATCACCATGGACCTGATCCTCCACATTCTGAGCGAACTGGCTGTAGTCCAACTGCAAGGTGTAGAAGGCGTTCTTGATGGTGGCCTTCTTCTCATCCTCTTCCGAACGGTTGGTGAAGCGCTGCGTGAACTTCACGAAAGCCCTCCAGGTAGTGGCTTTGATACGGATGTTGTTCTCAGCGTTCAACAGCGCGTTGTTGCGGTTGTAATCCTGGCGGTTGCTGTAATCCAACGAGCCACCCACGGTGAAGTTGATGGTCGGGGTGGTGGTGATATCGATCTTACCGGAAGCGGTGTAAGCGGTCTGACCAGCGTTCTGGCGGGTCTTGATCGTTTCCAGGTCGGACGGCGCAGGAAATCGCTGGCGTAGGCCAGTGCGAAGAGCCGTTGTTGTTCGGGGCAAGGCGGGCCGGGTCCTGCAGGAGGTCCTCCCGTACCTCGGCCTCACCCGCAGATCACCGATGTAGAGCGGGCAACCATCCACCACATTGGTATACTGTCCGCTCAAGAAGAAGCCGATCAGTGGCTTCACCTTATTACCCACGCTGTCCTTCTTGAACAACAGCGGACCGGACAGGCTGGCCTCGATCTGGTTGAACGCGAACTTGTCCAAGCCGACGATATCCGTGATGTCCGATCCCACTCTTGTAGCCGGAGGTAAGGTATTCCAGCCCGCCGAAGAACTGGCGGCTGGGACCACGGGTGGTGATGTTGATCAGACCACCGGTAACGTCACCGTAGTTGGCCGGAACACCACCAGTGATCACCTGCACTTCCTCGATGGAGCTCTTGGGCAGCCCGGTACCGGCACCAGCCGGCACCTTCACCCCATCAATGTAATAATAGGTGTTCTCCGAGCGCGATCCACGAATGCTGATCCCACCTCCCGTACCCGCGTCGCTGGCACCGGCCACCGTGGTGGCGATGGAGTTGGCTGAACGACCAGGCATCCTTGCGATATCCTCACGCGTTACCGTTCCACCCGAAGCACCACCGTCGCGATCGATCAGCGGCACGGTGTACTGCACCACCTCGAACTCCTTCAACTCCACACCGGCGTTCAGTGCGATATCCAAGAAGGTGATCTTGTTACTGCTGACCACCACACCGGTCTGCTTGTACGGCTGGTATCCCACATAGCTGACCACCACGTCGTACGTACCGGGATCGATCGGTTTGATGAAGTAGTTCCCATCGAAATCGGTGGCACCACCGGACACCTGGGTACCCCGGTTCTCAATGACCACGTTCACGAATGGAAGCGGCTCACTGGACTTCTTGTCAGTGATCTTGCCCTTGAGACTGCCTGTGCCCACCTGGGCGTGCAGTGCCAACACACTAAGTACGGACAGGGCAACGGAGGAGAATAACCTTCTCACCATCAACGGTAGGTTTTACGTTCAGCTTTACTGCGCAACGAGGGGGCGTAAATATAGGAAGATCCCCGATCGACAAAATTTTCCTTTTCCCAGTAACGGCGAACCTTTCCTGCGATCGGCCCGTGCAGGGGTGCCGGACGTTGGGTCGGAAGGTGCATGTTGCCGGTTGCTTGGCGGAAAGGTAGGGCTAACAATACATCAACAAATCGACGGTCCGTGCATCATGTTCGTCGTATACAGGTCCGAGCATCGTCATCCTGCGCCGAACAGGCCCTTCGAAGCAACCATCCCGATGCTGGCCCACTGCCGCTGCGGTCTGCCCGCTTGGTGTTGCGCTTCATCCGTTTACGGGTCTCCTTGTCCTGGATGGACAAGATGGCGCTTGCTGGTCCTTTCCTTCTCTTCTTGGCCTTCTTCTCCTCCTTGCGCCTTGCGTGCCAGGGTCTTTTCTCCTGCTTCTTCTGGCTGATGCCTTCCTGGGCGTGGTGGACCAAGGCGCCAGGCAGCATGAAGACCAGCACCGGGAGAAATTGGACCTCCCCAACGGGTACGCACGGCCGCATTCGGATACCACCCCGACAACCGTTCCGGGCGCCGGACACTACTTCCTGACGGCACTGTTGCGCCTACCGGAAGACCGATGCGTTCCCGTAATGGTCATGTCCTCTGCCCTGCTCGTCCTCGTTTGTTTGGCCTTGCTTCCCGGATGTAAACGCGAGGAACGTGGCGGTGTGCCACTGTCCCCGGTGGACATCAGTCTGAACGTGAACAATCCATCCTATGCGGACCCGCTGTGCCAGGAGGTTGGCTTTACCCATCCGGTGGCTCATTGGGTATCATCGTCTACAGGTCCAGCACGGAGACGTTCGCGGCGTTCGACCGCCACTGTCCATACCAGACCGCCGACCTGTGTCGCGTGTTCGTGGACGAAAGCGAACTCATCGCTCGCGACACACTGTGTTGCGGATCCGCTTTCTTGATCAACGATGGAAGTGTGGTACAGGGACCGGCCGCGTTGAACCTGCAGCGCTACAACACCACGTTCAATGGCACGACCCTGCGCATCTTCAATTGAAAAGCAACGTGAAGCGCTGACCCGCTAGGTCCTCCTTCCCCTCACGGCTCACGCGTTTGAATGCTGTACACTCGGAATGAAGAAGCCCCGGCGTCCTTCGCGGAGCCGGGGCTTCTGTTGTGGTGTTGATCCTCAGTACCGGTAGGCGTCGCTCTTGAACGGACCGTTCTTCGGCACGCCGATGTACTTGGCCTGGGCGTCGGTGAGCTCCTCCAGCTCCACACCGATCTTGGCGAGGTGCAGGCTGGCCACCATCTCGTCGAGGTGCTTGGGCAGCACATACACCTTGTTCTCGTAGTTGCCGTGGTTCTGCCAGAGCTCCAGCTGGGCCAGCGTCTGGTTGGTGAAGCTGTTGCTCATCACGAAGCTGGGGTGGCCGGTGGCGCAGCCCAGGTTCACCAGGCGGCCTTCCGCCAGGATGATCACATCCTTGCCATCGATCGTGTACTTGTCCACTTGCGGCTTGATCTCCACCTTGGATTACCCGTAAGCCTTGTTCAGCCACGCCATATCGATCTCGTTGTCGAAGTGGCCGATGTTGCACACGATGGCCTTGTCCTTCATCTTGCGGAAGGCGGCCTCCGTAACGATGTTGAAGTTGCCTGTGGTGGTGATGATGATGTCCGCACGGTGCACATTGGGCACGAGCTTCTTCACCTCGAAACCGTCCATCGCCGCCTGCAGCGCGCAGATCGGGTCGATCTCCGTGACGATCACGCGCGCACCGGCTCCACGGAGCGATGCTGCGGTACCCTTGCCCACGTCGCCGTAGCCGCACACGATGGCGACCTTGCCGGCCATCATGATGTCGGTGGCGCGGCGGATGGCGTCCACGGCGCTTTCCTTGCAGCCGTACTTGTTGTCGAACTTGCTCTTGGTGACGCTGTCGTTCACGTTGATGGCGGGCATCACCAGGGTGCCGTTGCGCTCACGTTCCTTCAGGCGTAGCACGCCGGTGGTGGTCTCCTCGCTGAGGCCCTTGATGCCGGCCACAAGCTCGGGGAACTTGTCGAACACCATGTTCGTGAGGTCACCGCCGTCGTCGAGGATCATGTTCAACGGCTTTCCCCCTTCGAATGCGAAGATGGTCTGCTCGATGCACCAGTCGAACTCCTCGTTGTTCATGCCCTTCCATGCGTAGACAGGGATGCCCGCTTCAGCAATGGCCGCAGCAGCATGATCCTGGGTACTGAAGATGTTGCAGCTGCTCCAGCTTACTTCAGCTCCAAGCTCCTGAAGGGTCTCGATGAGCACGGCGGTCTGGATGGTCATGTGCAGGCATCCGGCGATGCGCGCACCCTTCAGCGGCTTCTCCTGGCCGTACTGTTCGCGCAAGAGCCATGAGGCCGGGCATTTCCGCCTCTGCGAGTTCGATCTCCTTTCGGCCCCAGCTGGCGAGGGACATGTCCTTCACCTTGTACTTGAGCTGCTCCTTGGTCTGTGGCATGGTCGTGTTCATAGGTCGGCAAATTTAAGCTTTGGTGCTCTATCGCAGCGGGTTTTCTAAGTTCGCAGGCATGGGCGGCGTGTTGGAACAGTTGAAGAAGGCAAAGAGTTCAGGGCAAAAGCTCCTTGCCGTGCTCATCGATCCGGACCTCGGCGAGGATGAAAGGCTCCTGGAGAGGACGGTCCAGAACGCATGTATGGCCAAGGCCGACCTGATCTTCGTGGGAGGAAGTCTGCTCACCTCCACCCGCTTCGACGAATGTGTGCAGCAGGTGAGGGAACTTTCGGACCGCCCGGTGGTGCTGTTCCCCGGAAGCCCTACCCAGTTGAGCCAACATGCCGATGCCGTGCTGTTCCTGTCGTTGATCAGCGGTCGAAATGCGGAACTGCTGATCGGGCATCATGTCACGGCCGCGCCCACTATCAAGGCACTTGGGCTTGAAGCCATCCCCACCGGTTATATGCTGGTCGATGGAGGCAGGCCAACGACCGTGAGCTATGTGAGCCAGACGCTGCCCATCCCACATGATAAACCGGGGATAGCTGTGGCCACGGCGTTTGCAGGCGAACTGCTCGGACTGCGGACCATCTACCTCGACACGGGCAGCGGTGCCTTGCGCACCGTGAGCCCCACCATGATCGCAGCGGTCCGGGGCGCCGTGAACATCCCCGTGATCGTGGGGGGTGGGGTCCGTGATGCGGCCACAGCCCGCGCATTGTGTGAGGCGGGGGCGGATGTGCTGGTGGTTGGTACCGCCTTCGAACAGGACCCTGAGCTCATCTTCGCCATGAGCGAGGCGGTGCACGGATAGCGCCTTGCCTACCCTGCTCCTATCTTCACGCGGTTCGCATGGACCGCCTCCTACCCTTTGTGCTTTGTCTGCTCCTGCTCGCACCGGCACGGGCACAGAACGATTCCTTGTGGAGCGTGTGGAACGACCTGGCCCAGGCAGACAGCGCCCGATTGAAAGCCATACAGGTCCTGGCCTGGAAGACGGTGTTCGAGCAGCCGGACAGTGGGCTGGCATTGGCACACCGGCAACTGGCACTGGCCGTGGAGGCCGGTGACGACAAGGCGCGGTACGAGGCGTATACCACCATGGCCGTGGGCAGCAGCATGAAAAGCGACTACGCGGCCTCGCTGAACTACTTCCAACAATGCCTGCTCACCGCCCAGGCGATGAAGGACCGCAAGCGGGAGGCCAACACGTTCAGCAACATGAGCAACGTGTACAAGAACCTGGGCGACCTGCCACTGGCTCTTGAACACCTACAGAAGAGCCTTCGGATCGACACCGAACTGGGGAACACCGAAGGACTCGCAGGCACCTACAACAACATCGGCAATATCCATACGGAACTGGGCGACCTACCCAAGGCATTGGAGCAGTACCAGCGCAGCGCGCAGTTGGCCGAGGACCTCGACAATGAAAAGGGCCGTGCGCAGGCCTTGATGAACCTTGGTGCCACTCACTTGGCCATGGGTGACAGGACCATGGCCTTGGAGGAATTCCTTGGAAGCCTGGCACTGTACCGGTCCATGGGTCGCAAGTTGGAAACGGGCATGGCCTTCAACAACCTGGGCCGCACCTACAGCGAACTGGGCAGGGGGATCGAAGCATCCGCAGCACTGGATTCCGCCCATGTCCTGTTCGAAGCCTTGGGGACCAAGCGCCAGTTGGCACGCAACCAGTATTACCGGGGGCTCCTGTTCCTGGACCAGGGCAATGCGCGCGCTGCAAAGGAGGCCTGCACCAAGGGACTACAGCTCGCGCGCTCCATCGATCTACCCCAACAGCGCAAGGAGTGCAGTGAATGCCTCATGAACGCCTTCGAAGCATTGGGTGACCTGCGAAGCGCGTTCTACGCTCAGAAGGAATTCATGCAAGTGAGCGATTCGCTGGAGACGCTGAACAATGGCAAGGAGGTCCTACGCTTGGACATGCAACGCCAATTCCAGGAGCGCCAGATCGCAGATAGCCTCGATCATGTGCGGCAGCGCTTCGAGCGGGACCTTGCCTATCAACAAGAGCTCGGCAAGCAACGCGAGCAACGGAACGTCATCCTGTTCTCCGGGATCGGGGTACTGGTCATCGCCGGCGCTCTGTGGAGCCGCTTGCGGTATACCCGACGCTCGCGTGCCGCCATCCAAAAGGAGCGCGACCGTAGCGATGAGCTGTTGCACAACATCCTGCCTGAGCAGGTGGCGGCCGAATTGAAGGCGAAGGGACATACCGAAGCACAGCACTTCGATGAGGTCACCATCCTGTTCACGGACTTCAAGGGGTTCACTGCTGTAAGCGAACGCCTCTCTCCTGCTGAGCTTGTCGCGGAATTGAATCACTGTTTCAAGGCCTTTGATGGCATCGTCGATCGGTACGGTGTGGAGAAGATCAAGACCATTGGTGATGCATATATGGCGGCCAGCGGTATCCCGGACAAGCGACCCGATCCAGCGCGAAGGGCCGTATCAGCCGCGCTGGATATGCAGGCGTTCATCCAAGCTCGCCATACGGAACGGACCGGTCAGGGCCTACCGGCCTTCCAGATGCGTGTTGGGCTGCATACCGGCCCGGTGGTCGCAGGTGTGGTCGGGCTTCGCAAGTTCGCCTACGATGTCTGGGGCGATACTGTGAACACGGCAAGTCGCATGGAGAGCAGTGGCGAAGTCGGTCACGTGAACATCAGTGAGAGCACGCACAGCTTGTTAGCCGATGAGACCGTCGGACAGGAAGCAGGAAAGGGGTTCGTATTCACACCGCGCGGCAAAGTGCATGCGAAGGGTAAGGGCGAGATGGAGATGTTCTTCGTACGACGCGCTTGAGCGGGAGGTATGACCCCTCATTGGCGGATCACCGAGGCGCACGACCGTGGTCCATTCTCCGATCCGGTCGATAACGTGTACCGACCCGAGGGCAGACCGCTCAGATCGAGCACCACAGTACCAGCGCCAACCGCAATGGTCGTCGTCATCACAAGGCGACCTGCATCATCCACCAGCTGAACCGGGGAACCTTGATCACCTCCGGGCAGGACCGCCACATGGAGCAAGCCTGACGTTGGATTGGGATGCACGAGCAAGGTTACGCTCTTGTTCTCCGGAATACCGACCGCGGTGCCGGTCACGAAGCCCGCACGAACCTCACCTATCGGACCGTTCCCACCCAGGTCAAGAACGGTCTGGCCCGCGCTTTTGAGTTGCACATGACCCGTGGCAGAACCATTACCGCCAGCATCCTGGACCCTTAGTTCGTAGCAGGATGAGGCGGTCAGCGTCAGCCAGTGTTCGTACACGGTGTCCGCTTGATCGTAAGGCCCTCCGTGCGCCAACATGGCACCTGTTCCATCATGGATGGACCATGTGGTCTCTTCAGGCGTTGCGTCGGTCAGCGCCTCAACCAGGACCACGACGTTCTCAGCGGAAGCGATCACATCGGCCATCACCGTGGAGAACAGATTGCCCTCGGCTCCTTGGTCAGGCACTTCGTTCACCGAAATGATGCGGAACTCCACTACATCACCAGCCAGTGCCTCCACCGGTGGTAGCACCGGCTCGCGCACGTCACCTTGGAGCGCCGCTACCGCCAACACCCAATCGAAGCTGTTCAATTGCAAGCCGTTCTTCCAGGTCTCCACCACACAGGTGAACATGGTGGTGGAACCGTCGTTCACGATCTTCAATCGAGGGATGACCTCACCATCACAGACGAAGCCGATACCCTCGTATGCGAGTATACGTGCGTCATGGCTGTTCTGCGCGACCGCGGTGCATAGGACCATGTTGAGCGCGAGTAGAAGAGCAGGACGACGGACCATACGCGACGTATTTGGGCGCAAGCTAGGTGTGTTGTCCTGCTGTATCAATAGAACATTGGTTCCGGATCGGTGCGATGCACGAAGCCCCGGACCGATCGGCCCGGGGCTTCATCCATTCATCGTTCGCCTGACTACGGCTGGATCACCAGACGCTCGGTATAGGACTTGTCACCGGCGGTGATGTTCACCAGGTACATGCCTGCGGCGAGCTCACCGTTGAGGTCAAGCACGGTGTTCACGTTGCCACCGGCCACTGCGATCGTGCGGGCGGTTACGCGGGCACCGCTCAGGTCGTAGATGTCGACGCTCACGGTATTCACACCTTCCTCGATGGCGCTGAGGCTGAAGTTCAGCAGATCACCGCGGTTCGGGTTCGGGAACATACGCAACTCAGCCGCCTCGCTGATGCCAGCGAAGTTCTGGTTGCCGTTTCCGGCAGGCGTGTTATCGATCGTCAACTGGCAGACAGGACCCCATGGGTCGCTCACGGAACACCAGGTCGCGCCAGCATCCTTGCTCACACGCACGTCCACATCGTAGGTCTTGCCGTCCTGCAGGGGCAACACGGTCCAGTTCAGCTGTGTGAAGTAGGTCGTGACCGTACGCGTCACGGAGAAGCCTTCCGCAGCGATCCGGAATCGGAACTGGTAACGGTTGGCGCCAGCCACTGGGCGTGCATGTACGAAGTTGCCGGTACCCCATTGGCGGATAGCACCGCAGCTGAAATTCGGATCACCCGGGATATTCATCAACTGGGTCTCTGGGCAGGCAGCCAGGGTCGGGTTGATCGCCAAGCGGCAAGCAGGACCGAACTCACCGTTCACACCGTCGATCCGGGAACGCACCCGAACGTTCATCAGCACGTTGGCAGGCACCTGGCTCGCAACCGCCCAGTTGTTCAGGCGCATGTGGCACGCACGGGTCGCGCTGGCGGGGCCGAAGCCGTCGCTCACGTTATGGCTGCGGAAGCGACGGAAGCTATAGCCACCGTTCGGGTTGAAGATCCAGAACTCGTAACCGCTGTTCGCATCCTGCACGGTGTTCGCACCATTGGGGATCCATTCGGCGCTTACAGCCGCATCCGGCGCTGCCACCACGTACTGGTTGTTCACCCAATCCAACTTGTCGCAACTGGTGAAGAGGAGCGTTTGGTTGCTCATCGGCAGGCAGAAGCCCTGACCACCACTGATGGTGCTGTTGAAGCCCGTGCTGAAGTTGTTACGGTTATCGATGATGCGCAGGTTCGTGACCTGAGTACGCAGTATGTAACCACCTGTGGTCATGCCATCGCCGAAACTGTCCAGCACACGCAGTTCATAGCAACCATCGGGCAGGCAGGTCAGGCTCGTCTCCACCCCGTTCGGAGCGTTCAACGGCCCACCGCTCTGCGCCAGTAGGTTGGTGCCTTGCGTGCGGATCTCCCAAGTGGTCTCGAAGGGCTTGCTGTCCGTCTGGAACTCCAGGGTCAGATCCGTGGTGCACTGCACGCCCACGCAGGCGCAGCTGGCGTTGATGACACCGAGTACGAAGCCTGGTCCGGCATTACAAGCCTGGCCGATCTGTCCGAAGAGGTTCGGGCAGTTGTCCAAGCAGTTGATGACGCCATCGTTATCCGAATCGGTATTGTCGTAGCTGACCGTTACCGTGGCCGTGGCATTGGCGCATGGCGCCGTACCCACCACCGTGTAGGTGTAGACACCTTCCGCGCTGGTGCCCGGGGTGAAGGTGCCCAGGTTACCGCCGGTCAACACGGAAGGTCCGCTCCACGTTCCCGTCGCTGCAGGTGTACCGCCCAATAGGTCGAACAGGTCCGTTGCGGCCGCATTGATGCAGAGGGTGGTGGATCCGTTCGTGCCAGCGATGGGTGCCGCTTGCACGTTCAGCGTTACCGTGCTCTGCACCGCACAACCGGACGCACTGGTGCCGGTTACCGTGTAGAGACCGGCATTCGCGGCGGTAGCACCCGTGATCACCGGGTTCTGCAAGCTGCTACTGAAGCTGTTCGGACCGGTCCATGCATAGGTGGTCGAGTTCGGGGTGAACGAGATCACCTGGCCGTTGGTCAGGCTGGCCGTGTTGAAGCTGGACTGGATGAAGTTGCCCGCCGAGTTGGCCCACTGGATACCGACCGTCGCAGACGCACCCGCATCGAAGGACGCGTTCCCGAAGATGACATCCGTGTACACGAAGTGGATCACGCCCGTGACGAGGTCCATCTGGATCTGGAAGGTCACGCCATTGGTGCCCAGGGCCACGAGGTTGTGGTCCAAGTTGGTGAACTGCACAATGAACTTGCTGCCCACCGTTTGGGTCCGGATCGACGGTGCGGTCTGGATGTCCAGATCGTCCCACCAAGGCGCCAAGAACACGTTACCAGCGCTATGGGCGGCAGATGGGAGCGCAGCGTTGGAGAGGCTCACCTCACCAGTGGTCGCCCCCAGAACAAGTGCACCGTTCGTTCCAACACGCCCAGCAGTGTAGGTCACACCGTTGAAGACGAAGTTGGGGATGGTGATGTTGTGTTCGGTATCATCGCCCAGTGTTCCAACGGACGTACCCGTACCGCTGATGTCGATGAAGCTCGCACCACCGCTACCGGAGAAGTATCCAGCACTGGTAACGGTCACGTTCAATTGCGAGTTGGTGCCTTCGCACACCGTGGCCGGCGTGGCACTGGCAGGCACGGCCAACACCGGAGTAGCATTCATGGTCACGCTCACCGTGGCAGGCAACGAGGTGCAACCTGCTTCCGTGGTGGTGAAGGTGTAGGTACCACCCGCTGCCAGTGTGGCTGCGCTGATCACCGGATTCTGTACGCTGCTCGTGAAGCCGTTCGGGCCCATCCAAGCGTAGGTGGTCCCGATGTCGGTCGTACCGTTCAGGTTCAGGTCCTGACCGATGCAGCCGAGGCTTGCGGTGGCTGATGCCGTAGGTACAGGGTTCTGCGTGACGTTCATGGTCGCCGTGGCCGTGCCACCGCACGCATCCGTGATGGTGACGCTCCATGTACCCGCGATACCCGCAGCCACGGTCTGGTTCGTACCCGCCGCTGCGCTGTTCGGATCGGTCCACGCATACGTGTAAGGGGCACCACCGCCGGTCGCATTCGCCGTCAAGGTCACCGTGCCGGTGCCGCAGAAGAAGGGCGATGCCGGGGTGATGTTCGCTTGGCCGGCCGTAAGCGCAGGGTTCACGTTCACCGTGAGCGTAGCTGTGCCGAAGCAACCCGTGGCGGTGTTGGTCGCCGTCACCGTGTAGAGGTAGCTACCGGCTGCCACAGGTCCGAACACGGGGTTCGGGATGTTCGCATCGCTCAGGTTCGTGGCCGGGCTCCAGGTGATAGCGGACCCGTTCGGCGTGAAGCTGATAACCTGGCCATTGGTCAGGCTGGCCGTGTTGAAACTGTATTGGATGGCGCTGCCTGCGGCATTTGCCCATTGGATGCCGACCGTGGCGTTCAGGCCATTGTCGTTGGCAACGGCCTGGGTGCCACCGAAGAGGACATCGGGGTAGACGAAGAAGATCTGCCCGGTCACCAGGTCGAGTTGCACCTGGAAGGTGATGACCTGGCCGGCCACGGCTGCAGAACGCCCCCAGTTGTTCCACTGGGCGATGAACAGGTTGCCGCTCTGGCCTGTGAAGATCTGGCCGCCGCCAGCGTCATTATCGATATCGTCCCACCACGGAGCGAGGAAGGCGTTCCCAGCGGCCACCGCTCCGGTCGGAAGTGCGGCGTTTGCCAGCGTGATCTCACCAGTGGTGGCACCGAACACGATGACACCGTTCGCGCCGATGCGTGCATCGGTTAAGCTCACACCATTGAAGGTGAAGCCGCCGGGGATGGTGATGTTGTGCTCGCTATCATCACCCACGCCGGGGATGGCCGTACCAGTGCCACTGATGTCGATGAAGGTGGTGCCGCTGCTACCCATGGTGTAACCGGCAATGGGGGCCACGGCGCTCAGCTGGCTGGTTCCCGTGTTCTCGCAGATGGGGTTCGGTGTGGCCGTGGTGCTGGTGACCACCGGATTCGTATTCACCGTGAGCACTGCGGTTGCCGTAGGGCTGGTACATCCGTTGGCCGTGGCTGTGAAGCTGTACGTGCCGGCGTTCGTCGGCGCGGCGGTAGCGTTCACAATGGCATTCTGGCTCGTGCTGGTGAAGGCGTTCGGACCGGTCCACACGAAGGTGGTGCCGATGTCCGTAAGGCCCAACACGCTGAACTGGTTCCCGATGCACACGCCGGCGGGGCTCAGCTGCACCGTGGCGGTCGGCGTGGGGTTCTTCGTGAAGGTGAAGGGTGCCGTGGTGGCGGTGCCGAACCCGGCACAAGTCACATCGGCCACCAGTTCCCAGGTACCCGACGGGATGCTGGCCGTACTCTGCAGCAGGCTCGTGCCCAACAGGTTGGCCGTGGGGTTGCCCACCGGACCATAGTACCACTGGTATGAGATACCGGTACCTGTGGTGGCGCCGATCAGGTTCAGGTTGTGGGGAACACCAGCGCACACGGTGGCGACACCATTGACGGTGCCGGCCGTGGGAGCCGTTGCGCAGGGCGGGCAGGCCACCATACCTGTGCGGCCTTGCACCCAGTTGGAGGTGGGGCCGGTCAGGGTCATGTTCGCCAAGGTGCCGTTGTTGCCATTGCCGGAGAGGTCCAGCAACGTGGTCACCGCCACGTTGTTGCCCCCATCAACCCCTTGGTCGAAGGCGTAGTAGGCGCGCAAGCCGGCCTCACCGCCGCAGAGCTGTTGGTTCAGGTTGGCCGCGATGGTGGCACCACTGAGTGCCGTGTTCCATATCCGTACCTCATCAATACGGCCCACGAATCCGCGGGTGTTGTCCTGCGACCAGTTGCCGATGGTGAGTTGCTGCAAGGGACCGGCGGTGGCAATGGGAGCGAGCGTTCCCGTGGAGGTTGCCGGGGTGAGTTCCACACCGTCGCGGTAGATCCGGAGGTTGGTGCCATCGTAGGTGGCTGCCACGTGCTGCCAGGTGTTCAGCGTAAGGGCGGCGGTAGCGCTGATGCGCTCCACGAAGCCCGTTCCCGTACCGATGTTCGCGCTCAACTGGCCGTTGTTACCGCAACGCAGCATGTAGCCGGTGTTCCCACCTTCCTTGTTGATGATGTTCCCTTGGAAGGAGCTCACGCGCCATGCCGTGGGGAAGATCCAGGCTTCCATCGTGATGGTGTTGCCGGTGATGTCGATGCTGGCATCGGTACCGCAGTTCACCCGGTCGTTGCTGCCGGTGGTGGTTCCCTCGAAGTGCAGGGCGTTCTGGCCGATATCCGCAGCAGGAGGAGCGCCCACGCAGACCGTGAACACGTTGGTGCCCACAGTGGTGCGTGAAACACGCAGATAGTAGGTGGTACCCGCCGTGAGGCCGTTGTAATTGGTGACCGTTGCACCGGTAATGCAGGCGAATCCGGGGTGCAGGGTCAAACCACTGCACGTGGCACCGGTGTAAAGCGAATAGCTCAGGCCCGTGGTGGTACCACCCAGCGTGATCCGGTGCGTGGGCGCGGAGGCCACGAACTGATACCAGACATCCTGGTTCACACCCGTGCATCCACCGGTGATGCCCGCGGTGAGCGTGGCGCCCACCATGGTGCCAGGTGACGTGACCGCGCAGGAATAGTCCGCGTTCACCGTTACCGGGCGTGCATCACAGGGTTCGTTGTTGGGACAGAAGCTGACGCTCTGCGTGAAGTTGCCCAGGTTGCGGTCGCAGCTGTTGTCGCTCTCATGGAGCAGGAACACATTCACCACGTCGCCCAACGCGAAGGGGCCGATGTTCTCGATGTCGAAGGCGATCAGCCCTGGAATGACCGTGGCAGGTCCACCGTTCACGGTGTAGCTCAGGTCCGTCGTCACCGCATCGCCAGTACCGGTAACCTCGACGTCCAAGCTGAACGTGTAGGCGATGCAGTCCGTGGTCAGGCTCACGATGCCATCGGGATCGGTGCAGCCTGGAGTGCATTCCACCTCGAACAGCCAAGCCGTTTGGCCGGCATCCTGGCAGCTGTTGCTAGCGTCGGACACCACTTCCATGTAGATGGATGACGTGCCGATCTCTGACGTAGCCGTGAGGCCGGCCAGGTTGCTGACCGAGGAGGAGGCTAGCAAGGGGCCGCTATCGTCCGTGCCACTGTAGATGCGCAACACATCATCACCCGCCGCATCGATCGTACCGCTGATGAAGGTCAGGGTCAAGGTCTCGTTCGGGTTGCTCGAGGTGAAGGTCCAGGTGCGCGTATCGTTGTTGGTGTAGCAATAGTTCTTCACCAAGGTGTTCGGGCAGGTCACGATCTCCGGGCAGGCCGAGCGGAACACGGGTAGCGTGCTGTTACAGCCGCCCACGGGGTCCACGATCGACACCACCACCTCATCCAACTGCAGGAATGGTCCCAGCGGGGCCTGTGCGCCAACCCCAAGGCCGCTCACCACGGTCGGAGCACCTCCGTTCACGGTATAGCTCAGGTTCACCGTGGGGCTGTTGCCGGTGCTGTTCACAAGCACGGAGATGCTGAATTCTGCTGCATTGCAGTCGTCCACTACGGCCAGGTCCAGATCAGGTACTTCGTTCACTCCGAGGGACACGTTACCGGTGCTGAAGCAGCCGTTCGATCCGGTCACTTGCACACTGTAGGCCGTGCTTGTATTGGGGGCCGTGGCCACCGGGTTGGCGATGTTGTTCGCGCTCAGGAATGTGCTGGGCGACCAGAGGTAGGTGAACGAGCCCGGAGTGAAGCTGATCACCTGTCCGTTGGTCAGACTGGCCGTGTTGAAGCTGGACTGAGCGAAGCCGCCAGCCGCGTTGGCCCACTGGATACCGACCGTCGCAGAAGCTCCTGCATCATAGGTTGCGTTCCCGAAGAGCACATCCGTGTAGACGAAGTGGATCACACCCGTGGTGAGGTCCATTTGGATCTGGAAGGTCACTCCATTGGTGCCCGTAGCGAGGTCATTGTGGTCCATGTTGGTGAACTGCAAGATGAACTTGCTGCCTACCGTTTGGGTCACGATCGACGGAGCGGTCTGGATATCCCAGATCATCCCACCAGGGCGCTAGGAACACGTTGCCAGCGCTATGGGCAGCAGATGGGAGGGTAGCGTTCGTGAGGCTGACATCACCCGTGGTCGCACCGAGGACCAACGCACCGTTCGTGCCCACGCGTCCTGCGGTGTAGGTCACACCGTTGAAGGAGAAGTTGGGGATGGTGATGTTGTGTTCGGTATCATCGCCCAGTACGCCCACTGATGTACCCGTACCGCTGATGTCGATGAAGGAGGCTCCTCCTGAGCCGATCAAGTAGCCGGGAGGGACCGTGTTCACCTGGAGCTGGGCATTGCTGCCGTTGCACACCGGGTTCGGCGTGGCCGTGGTGGAGTTGATCACGGGGCTGGGGTCGACCACAACGCTCACCGTGCTCGGTGAACTGGTGCACCCGTTCGCCGTGGCTGTGAAGCTGTAAGTGCCCGCCCACGCAGCGATCATTGCAACGCGGGTCGCGTTCTGGTCCGTGCTGGCAAAGGAGGCGGGACCGGACCAATTAAAGGTGGTTCCGATGTCCGTTGTGCCCGTCAGGTTCAGGGTGGTGCCAGCGCATACCGGGCTGTTGCTGCTGGCGGTAGCGGTGGGCACTTGGTTCACGGTGAGCACGAAGGGCAGGCTCGATGTGGTGTTCGGACCATCCGAGCAGGTCACATCGAACACCACCTCCCACACGCCGATCGGCAAACCGCTGGTGTTCTGCGACGTGCTGGTACCCAAGTTGGTGTACGGGTCACTGCTGCCGTTGGCGCGGTATTTCCACTGGTAGGTGATGCCCAGGCCGATGGTGGCGCCGGTCACCGACAGCACATTGCTTGCGCCTGCGCAAACCGAGGCCGTGCCGCCGATGGTACCTGCTACAGGGACACCCGTGCAGGTGGGGCAGATGGTGAAGCCTGTTCTCCCAGTGACCCAGTTCGACGTGGGGCCGGTGAGTGCGAAGTTCACCAGGGTGCCGTTGTTGCCATTGCCCGAAATGTCCGGCAGGGTGGTCACGCCGGCATTGTTGCCGCTCTCCACACCTTGGTCGAACTGATAGTAGGCACGGAGACCATCCGTGCCGGGGCAGGGTTGTACCAACTGGTTCGCCGCCAGTTCAGAAGCGGACCGTGCCACGCTCCAAATGCGGGCTTCATCGATCTTACCGATGAACACCCGGGTGCCGGGTGTGACCGCATAGTCCCCAATGGTAAGCTGGTTGGTGCTGTTAGCGATGGTGAAGGTGGAAGTGGTGGAACCAACTTGGACCCCGTTGCGGTAGATGCGCAAAGTGGTCCCATCATAGGTACCCGCCACATGCTGCCAAGTGTTCAAGGTCAGCGTGCCCGTGGCGCTCAGTACTTCAGGAACACTAGTGCCATTTCCAAGGGCGAAGCTCAGCTGACCATTATTACCGCAACGCAGCATATAGCCTTGGTTCGGCCCTTCCTTGTTGATGATGCTGCCTTGGAACGAGCTGGCCTGCCAAGCGGTGGGGAAGATCCAGGCCTCGAGCGTGATGGTCGTGCCCGTGATGCTCACGCTGGGGCTCGTGCCGCAATCCACACGGTCGTTGGTGCCGTCGAAGCTCAGTGCGTTCTGACCGAAGGTGCTGCAATCGTAGGTGAGCCCGCTGAAGGCAAGATTGCAATCCGGGGCGCCCGTGGGGTTCACGTTCACCACCACATTCGTATTGCTCGGGAAGGGGCCGAGCTGGTAGCTGCCCACGCCCACGCCGGTCTGGCCACCCGGGTTGCCGCCGAAGTTGCTCAGTACGTCCACGCTGGTGTTTCCGTTCAAGGCGCTCACCGTCACGTTGATGAAGAACTGGTTGTTCGCGCAGTCCTGGGTGACTACGGCCGTGGCGGTGGCCTGTTCACACAAAGCACAAGCACTAAGACCTGTGCGGCCAACCACCCAGTTGCTGGAAAGGCCGCTCAGGGCCAAGTTCGCCAGGGTACCGGTGTTAGCGTTCGCGGTGAAGTCGGTCAAGCTGGTCACGGCAGCGTTGTTGCCACCCGCCGTGCCTTGGTTGAACTGGTAGTAGGCCTGTAGACCGGGCTCGGTACCGCAGAGTACGCGTCCCAGGTTCGAGGTCAACTGGGTCGGTGTACGGGCCACGTTCCAGATCCTCGCTTCATCGATCAGGCCCGGGAAGCCACGTCCGTTGTCATTCGTCCAGTTACCGATGACCAAGGGTACCGAGGCCGAAGAGGGGATCGAAGCGGTCTGTGCGACGGTGCCTACCTGCACACCATCCTTGAAGATACGCATGGTGGCACCGTTATATACGCCTGCCACGTGCTGCCAGGTGTTCAAGGTCAGCGTAGCTACCGGGCTGGTCACTTCAACGAAGGACGTACCCGTACCAATGGCAAAGCTCAATACACCGTTACCGCCACAGCGTAGCATGTAACCCGAGTTGCCGGTACCTTCCTTGTTGATGATACTGCCTTCAAAGGTGCCCGTCCGGAACGCGGTAGGATAGATCCAGGCCTCCAGTGTGACCTGGGTTCCGGTGATGTTCACCGAGGTCGAGTTCGGGATGTTCACCCGGTCGTTCACACCATCAAAGCTCAGGGCGTTCTGGCCGTTGGTCGCGCAGTCGAAGTTGAACGTGCCCACCGTGGTATTGCACAGCGCACTGGTGTTGCTGGTGATGAGCACCTGTACGTTGCTATTGCTCGCGAAGGGACCGATCTGGTAGGTGCCGATGCCCACGTTGTTGTCCGCGCCAGGGTTGCCAGCGAAGTCGCTGCCCACATTCACGGTGGTGGAGCCGTTCAAGGCGGTCACGGTCACATCCAGGAAGAACTGGTTGTTCCCGCAGTCCTGCACGTAGTTCACGCTGGCCACCGCTGCCCCGCACGGGTTCGTGGTGAATTCATCAGCTCCGATATCCGGAGGTGAGCTTCGGAAATCGTTGTCGATATCGAGAACGACCCCGGCCAGTGCTCCTGCATTGTTCAACGACGCGGGGGTGCCAGCGATGTGGAGGTCGGTGGTTGAAACGAAGGAGGGGTCGGCTGCCGTGGAAGCAGCATCCTGCAATGTCTGTGCTTGCCAATTAGCCAAGGTGCTTCTGACAGCGCCGTTCCAACCAACGTGGGTGTACGACTGCGTATCGTAGTAGACGTTGTTGTTGATGAGGTTGAATGGGAAGCCTGCCGGAACGAGAACACAGACGTGAACGCTTGTGGGCTGTGCGACCTGTGTGTTGGAGAAAATGTTGTTCCGGATATCGGATCCGGTAGCTGCTGTGCTATGAAGCTGAAGACAGGCTGAATAGCCAGCCGTGGCAGGGTCGTTGTTTGCCTTGTTTAAGCTGATGCTGTTATGCAGGATCTTCAGGCCGGTGACAGCCACGCTGACCTTGATGCCGATAGGAATGTCAGCGACGTGGCTGCAATGGATGTTGACCAATTGTCGTTATTCAGATCCCAGATGAAGTTGTTCGAGATCTCAATGTTCGAGTTATCGGTTGCACCGGTCACAAAGATGCCATAACAACCTTGTCCTCCGGTACTCGCCTGCAGGCCATCATGGATCTTGTTGTTCCGTATACGAGCCCCTGCATTGCCGTTAGCCACTTCGATGTTGGCAATGTCATTGGTAGTTCCTCCAGCATCGGCCCGAATACTCACGTCATTCCCTTCAACGATCGCAGATGCAGCGCTTGAAGCGCTTTGGGTGTTCTGGATATAGATGCCCCGGTTCACGACGGCGTCGGCGGCGGTTGAAGAACCCACCTGGTTGTTACGGATGGTGAGATTGTCGGCCTTGTTCGCTGCCGTGCCAGAGACGTAAATGCCCCAGAAGCACCGGCGCACTTCATTGTTCTCGATGGTGAGGTTGTCCAGGTTGTCGCCGGTGCCAGTGGCAGAGGTTGTCCCGGTTCCATTAACACCTGCATAGATCCCGAAATTCACCACTGTGGAAGTGATCAGATTCCTAGAACCGATAACGATACAGTTCTTGATCGTGTTCAATGTGGCGCCATCTGCCGCCGAAGGAGAAGCGAATCGGATGGTGGCCACGCCGACGGTTGCCACTGGAGCGGCGGCGAAAGTGAGGTTGCGCGTCCCGCTCGTACCAGGATCATCACCGTCGATGGTCACGTTATCACCTTGGATCTCGATAACCCCGCGAGATGCAGTAGGTGCCGCGGCAGAGTTGACCGTAACATTCCCCACGCAATTGATAAGGATGCCGGAGTAGCTCGACGAACCACCGCTGGGAAGCAAGGGTATGGAGACCGCAGGCTCCGTCGTGTTCGCCACCACCGTACAGGTGATCGCGCCTTGGTGCGTTCCTGCATTGATCGCGCCAAATGCCGCGTTGAGCGTGGCATAAGTTGCCGCTGGAGTGCCCGCTGTGGCGGTCACATTCACGTTCTGTGCGTGCACGCTGCCGATCAGGATCAACGCGGCACCGAACAGCGCGCTCTTCAACCAACCCCAAGTTCGGCGTAGTGGTACTGTCGATGAGTTCAAATGATCCATTGGTTCTGGTTTTGGTGCGTGCTGGTGGTAAGGGGTCTGGACGATGGGAGGTCAACCTATCATGTAAAGGAGACCGGACCCATTTGCATTCGTATCGGTCTCCCTGCTGAGATCGCCAGAGAACACGTCCATCCAGCCATCGGAAGAGAAGGTTGGCATTGGTGCGCGCGGCGAAGTGGATCTCATGGACGATACGAGGCGATGCAACGTTAAGCGTTGTTAATGGCCCGCCGCAAGAGAAATAAAGTTGCGAACAACAGGCAACCATCTCCCGACCTGCGCGCACCGCGTTCCGCACCGCAAAGATCCCTGCTGCGGACGGGTCGTATGTTGGTGAAAGTTGGTCGATCCCATGTTGACTGCATAAGCCCACGCATCCACCGTTTGGCGGACACAGAGCGTACCCTTTGGTTCTGGTTCCCTTACGGCTGGATCACCAACCGCTCGGTGTACACGCGTTCACCAGCGGTGATGTTCACCAAGTACATACCTGCGGCGAGTTCACCGTTCAGGTCGATGACCGTGTTCACGTTCCCGTCTGCCACTGCGATCATGCGAGCGCTCATGCGCTTGCCGGTCAGATCGTAGATGTCCATGCTCACCGTGTTCACCCCTTCCTCGATGGCGCTGATGCTGCAGTTCAGCACATCACCCCGGTTCGGGTTGGGGAACAAGCGGAGTTCATGTGTGAGCTGTGCATCCTGATGGACGTCGTCCATCAGGGAATTCGCATTCACGTTCATGGTTCCGATGGTGACCTGGCAGACCGGGCCCCATACCGCATCATTGGTACACCACGTGGCACCACCGTTCTTGCTGACGCGCACATCCACGTCATACGTTTTGCCATTCTGCAAGGGCAAGGTGGACCAGTTGAGTTGCGTGAGGTACGTGTTCGAAGTACGAACCACTTCGAAGCCCTCCGCTGCGATGCGGAAGCGGAACTGGTAGCGGTTGGCACCGCTCACCGGACGCGCATACAGGTAGTTGCCCGGCCCGAACTCACGGGCGACCCCACAGCTGAATTGGCTGCTGCCCGGTACGTCCATCAGGTTGGTGCGTGGGCAGGCTGCGAGGACGGGGTTCACCTCCAGGCGGCAGGCCGGACCATAAGCACCGTTGACACCATTGATGCGGGCGCGCACACGTACGTTCATCAGCACGTTGGCAGGCACATGGCTCACAGCCGCCCAATTGTTCAACTTCATGTGGCAGGCACGCGCAGCACTGGCAGGGCCGAAACCGTCGCTCTGGTGGTGGCTGCGGAAACGACGGAAGCTGTAGCTGCCGTTCGGATCGAAGATCCAGAACTCGTACCCGCTATTGGCATCCTGTGCACTGTTCGCACCGTTGGGGATCCATTCGGCGCTGACCGCTGCGTTCGGGGCCGCTACCACATACTGACCGCTGATCCAATCCAACTTGTCGCAGCTGGTGAAGAGGAGCTTGTCGTTGCTCATGGGCAGGCAGAAGCCTTGGCCCGCGCTGATGGCGCTCACACTTCCCGTACTGAAGTTGTTGCGGTTGTCGATGATGCGTTCGTTGGTGCCTGTGGTGCGCAGGATGTATCCTCCGGTGGTCATGCCGTCGCCACCAGCGTCCAGGACGCGCAACGTGTAGCAACCCACTTGCAAACAACATGATCCCGTGATGACCGCGTTGCTCGCAAGTCCACCACCAGAGCATACCACCGCCTGGCCCCCAACGTCCACGATCTCCCAGGAGACCTCTTCTCCGTGCTCATCAGTGCTCAATTCGATGGTCACATCCTGATCACACGGCAAACCTGTGCCCGTGCGCAGCCCGTCCGTGAACGGGGTCAACAGATCGGCCCCCTCGATCCCGAGCACGACCCCTTGCGCATCCACGAGTTGGAGCACGATATCAGGCGCTGAGCCACGCGAAGCATCCAGTGCCTCGATCTTGTAGCATTCCGAATCGTCCAGTGACACCGGAACCTGCAAGGTGGTGTTCGCGTCCTCATACGGACCACCTTCTGCCACGACCTGACCCCCGCTGTTCTTGATCACCCACATCACCGAACCTGGTACTGAGCCGGTCGTCACGTCCATGGACAGGTTCCCGCCCTGAGCAAATTCGGGTATGCGGTCCATGGCAACATTCAAGATGTTCCCAACGGGGTCCTGATCCGGCACGGTGTTCACGGTCTTGATGCGGAACTCCACCTCGTCACCCAGTGAAACCCCACCAACGGGTGGCAGCGTGGGCTGGCGCACATCACCGGTGAGCGCTGGTACAGCGAGGATCCAATTGAAACTGCTCACCGGGAGCCCGTTCTTCCATGTCTCAACCACACAGGTGCTCATGGTGTTGGTACCCATGTTCTGGATCTTCAATGTGGGCTCGATCATCCCCTCGCATGCGAAGTCCAATCCCTCATAGGAAAGGATGCGCGCATCGAAGGCGTTCTGTGCCGAAGCCGCGATCGCTGATGAAACGAAGAAGCACAGTGCGGTGGATCGGGTGTTCATGGCTACTCGTGAGTGACGCAAGCTAACCGAGCTGGACCGGCCACGGAATAGAACAAAGGTTATACGCCTCAGAACCTGAACTTCACACCACCCATGAAATGAATGGGAGCCTGTGGGTAGAGGCCGATCAAGGCCTGACGACGGCCCTCGAAACTGAAGCTGTAGGCCCACCCATTGTTCTCGTACAGCTCACTGAACACGTTCCTCACCGTGAGGTTCAGGTCGATGCTACGACCTGCCTTCAGCCCGACCAGGGCCAGGTTGACCCGCACATCGTTCACGAGGAAGGGATCGAGCATCCGGTCCGTGCTGGAGGTATTGTCCAGGAACTGCTGGCCCACATACTTCGTGACCAATGCGACATCGGCATGACCGCGCTCCGGCTTGTTCCAGAAACGGAAACCCAATTCACTGCCAGCCACCACGTTCGGAGAGAAGGCCAGGTCCCGCTCTCCCAAAGGTGTCGCCAGCTGCCCGCCGTTGTCCCAGTCATCCACATATTCGGTGAGGTCGCGGACCTTGTTCCTGCTGAAGCTGATGTTGCCGCGCCAGGTGATCCGTCGATCAAGCTGGGCCGCCCACATGAGCTCCAGACCCGCACGGTAGCTGCTGGGCACATTGGTGCGCAGGGCAGCGCCCACGTCATTGATGGCACCGGTCAGCACCAACTGGTCCTGGTACTCCATCCAATAGCCGTTCGCACCGAAGGTCATCCTTCCCGCCCTGTGGTCGTACCCGATCTCCAGGTCGGTGAGCCGCTCATTGGTGGGCCTGCTCTGCGGCGTGGTCTCCGTGAGGTCGTCGCGATTGGGTTCCCGGTTGGCTGCGGCCACGGAAGCATAGGCACGTCCGGCATCCCCGGCGCGCACGTTCAATCCGAGCTTGGGGTTGAAGAACAGGAACTCCACTTCCTGTGTGATGTTCTCCAGGTCGTTGTCGAAGCCTAGGAAGGAGTAGTTCACCTGGCGCACCTGAAGGTCTCCGAAGAGGTCGATCCGTTCGTTCAGCGGCCAGAGCAGCTTGGCAAAGACATTGGCGTCGGTCTTCACCGCATCGTTCTCATAATACCGATCCCGGATGTCGGTACTGCCCGCCCAGCGCGACCAGATGAGCTCCCCGAAATGGGCGCCCCGATAATCGCTGTAGCTGCCGCCGACCACCAGCCGATTTGCGCCCAGCGAAAGGTCGGTACTGATGTTCACGCCCGTAAGCACATTATCCAACCATCGCCGACGGATGAGATCACTGGTCAGGAAGGTGTCGGCCCCAGCGACCAAGGGCTCAATACCATAAGTGGACAGGTCATCCTCCTCGCGGAACTGCTCGAAGTAACCTTCGCCGAGCACACGAAAACCGGTGATGTTCAGTGTTCCGCGTTCACCCAGCCGCTGCTCGAACAAGAGCTGGTAATGGGTCTGCTGATAATTGTCCACCTCGTTCTCGTACGTGTACGGGTTGTAGGTCCGGTTGGTGTCCAGCACATCGGGAGAAACGCCTGCCCAAGCTTGGTAGGTGATCTCCTTACCACTGAAGGTGATGAAGCGCAAGGAACGACCTTCACTCATCCACGCCCCTTGCAGGAAGTAGCTCTGCAGATCGGCGGTCGCGCGGTCCACATAACCAGCACTGCGGATGGCACCCAGCCGACCATCCAGGCTGAAGGAGCCCGATCGATCATCCCGTTCACCTGCTTTCAACAGTCCTGTTCCGAAACGAACGCCATAACGCTGGGTGTTGAACGAGCCACCGGACAGGTCCACTTCGCCGAAGGCTTCACGACGCACGGTGGAACTGCGCATGTTGATGCTTGCCCCGAAGGCACCAGGACCATTGGTGCTGGTGCCCACACCACGTTGAACTTGTACGTCCTCCAAGCTGGTGGCCAGGTCGGGCATGTTCACCCAGAAAACGGCCTGGCTTTCCGCATCGTTGATGGGCACGCCGTTGAGTGTGACATTGATCCGCGTCGCATCCGTCCCCCTGATCCGGATCCCGGTGTACCCGATCCCGGTTCCAGCATCCGTGGAAGTGACCACCCCGGGTTGCTGATCCAGCAGGATCGGCAGGTCCACACCCGTGTTGATGCGGTCCAGCTCCTCCCGGGTGACCTTCGTTTGTGCAAAGGGCGAACGTTCCCCTGCTCGCACGGCAGTGATCTCGGCCTCCCGCATCATCAACGCCGTTGGGACCAGACGCAGCATCACACCGTTGGCACCTTCCTCCAGTGTCACCACGGTATCCAGTGGCCAATGACCCACGTACGACACACGAAGTCGCAGTGGACCGGGCCTCAGGTCGGCCAGCAGGAACTTCCCCTCCCGATCTGCCCAGGTGCCGAAGCGTTGTTCGTCGCCCACACTGATGTTGGCGCCATCCAACTTGGTACCGCCCCCGCTGGTGACCGTGCCGGATAACAGTGTCTGTGCCTGCAGCGGAATGCCCAGCAGCACGATGAACATCGACGCGATCCGAATTCTCATGTTCTCCTCCGTTAAGGGTGATGTCGTTGCACGGAGGAGCCCCGGACTACCGGGTTCGGTTCCCTTGGCAGCATTACCTGCCCAGGTTCTACGGGTATGATCTCAGCCCTTGGGGGCACCCCGATGCACGACGGTACAAATGTAGACATCGGGACCGAGGGACAACATCATCCCCTATGTGATCCTCCGTACGTCACTCGCGATCATACCGTCGCAAAGCGGTGCGCCCTACGCGTTGAGGATCGCATCCACCGCAGCAATGGTCATGCTCAGGCGCTGTCCGGGATCACCGTGCACCACGGTGTACGATCTGTTCAGGGCGTGTAGCTCCTGTTCATGGATGGCGAAGAGCTGGTCCCGGCCATGTGGATCCTCCCGCAGAGGATCGGGCTCCCAAGGAATGTCCGGTGAACACAGAATGCTGTGGTCCGGCTTATCATCGGCAAGGATCTTCGTGATCCAGGGATCACAGCGGCCGAACTTGACCAAGGCCCAGATCCGGATGGTGAGCAGGTCGGTATCACAAATGACCAGCGGTGATGCGGTCTCCCGTGCCATACCTTCCCCATTCTCCTCCGCGGCCCACTGCTGCTGTGCGATGGCCAGGAGGTCCAACTCCACATAGGGCCGGCTTAATGCGTTGAGGTATGCGCGGGCCTGCTCGTCCACCAAGGGCGCCTGGTAATGTGCTGCCAGCATGCGCGCCAGGGTGGTCTTCCCGCTGCTTTCCGGACCGGTGACAATGATCTTGCGCATGTATGTTCGCTTCCGCCGCAATGTAACTTTCCGTCACAGCGCGGGCAGCGCGACACTGCGTGTATCGTGTCTTCCCCTCGAACAACACCTCCTGTCATGAAACGCACACTCCTACTCTTCAGCCTTATCGGAACCGTACTGTTCGCCAGCGCCCAACTCTCCCCCGAACAACCAGCTCCGCTTGGGATGCATTTGCTGGAAGTGAACGCCGAATGGAGGGTCATGGATGAACCCACCGCCAATGACCCACGAACGGTCACCTTCGCGTCGGATGCCGAACGGATCGCCCATCATCTTCATCTGGTGCGCGCTCACCTGGCGAAGCATGTGCCCGAAGGACTTGCTGCCGAACAGCTCAGCGCACGTCAGGAGCTCCTGAATGACCTGGAGATCTACGCTGACCGCGGCCTCTTCCCCCAGAACCGTGTGCTGCCGGTGCGCAATCCCGTATTCATCGACAACCTGGGCACCGCTTGCGCGGTGGGACAATTGATGATCGAAAGCGGGCATGCGGACCTCGCCGAACGCATCCATGCCGACCTCAACCTCGGCTATGTGCGCGAGATCCTATCAGACCCGCGATTCACCGCAGCGGTGAGCACCTGGGCGGTGGAACATGGCTTCACAGCTGCTGAACTAGCGTGGATCCAGCCGGCCTATGCACCGCCTGTGGAATGGACACCACTGGGCAGCGGCACCAACGGCGATGTACGCGTGATCCATGACCTGGGCGAGGGTGCGTTGCTCGTCGCCGGTTCCTTCACCGAGGCCGGCGGGGTCGCAGCATCTTCCGTCGCCATCTGGGAGAATGGCCAATACACGACGCTTGGTGATGGGGTGGCAGGCGATGTCAGCTGCGTGGTCGAACACGGAGGGCTTCTTTACCTCGGTGGCCAGTTCTACGGCGGCAGCCAGGACCTTGCAGCATGGAATGGAACAACCTGGTCCTATGAGGCGGTATTTGCAAGTAAGAGTGCGCGGATCACTGCACTTCACGTGCATGAAGGTGAGCTTTTCGCGGCCGGAGAACTCATTGGCTTCGTGGGTCCCGACCACGGAGTGATGCGGAAGCTCGGCAGTACTTGGGAGCAGGTCGGTGCCCTGTTCAACGGCGAAGTGCTCGCGCTGGGCTCACACGATGGCGCGCTCGTCGCGGGCGGTTCGTTCACCGGACCTGATGGACAGACCGATCCCGTGTACCCTTACGTGGCCATATTGGAAAACATGAATTGGGTGGCACTGGGCAATGGATTGAACGCGACGGTCCGCACCTTGCTCGATGTGGATGGTACGCTCCATGCCGGCGGTGAACTGTTCGTGAACGTCGTGATCACCTTCGGGCTGGCTCGTCTTCCGGAAGGCACATCGACCTGGGAGGAACTGCTCCCTGACCACGGCTCGTACATGGTACCCGGCCTGGGTGCCAACTACATCGGCTCGCTGGCCCGCATGGGCAACGGGCTCATCGTTGGTGGTCAATTCGTGGTAGCGGAAGTAGTGGGTGTCTACGGCACCAACGTGGCCCGCTGGAACGGAGGTCCGGACCAGATCGAACCCTTGGCCGGGTACCTGGATGGCGCTGTGCTGGCGCTGCATGTCCAGGACAGCGCCATCGTGATGGGTGGTGCGTTCCAGACGCCGCTTCCGCATATAGCGAGCACCGACCTCAGCACCGGGATCCGGGAGGACGGAGAGGAACTGAGCCTTTTGATGTACCCGAATCCCACGGACGATATGCTTCGCATCCTGCTTCCAGATGGTGCAGCGCGGTCCGGGGTCACCGTGTACGACACCCAGGGTCGTATCGTGCCTGTAGCGATCCGTTCTGGCACATCCTCCATGGATCTCGACGTCAGCGCGCTGAGCAGTGGCACCTACAACGTGCAAGTGGACCTCCCATCAGGACCGCGCACGGCCAGCTTCATCAGGCCATAGTCCGCGCCGATCAGCGCATGAGCCCCGACACGGGATCGCTGTTCCGCCAGGTGCCTTCCGAGCGCAGCACGGTGAAGCGGGCGTATAGCTCTTCGCTGAATCCCTGCGCCTTGCGGGTGCGGGCCACCGCTGCGCTGTGCGGAGCGGACCGACCGTAGGCGAAGGCCTGCATGTCCTGCTCTGAGCGCCACACGCTGAACGTGGCCTGCACTACCCAAGGCAGTTCACCCACGCCCTTGGTAAAGAGCAGCCCCTCACGCCCCTCCAGGGACCGGGCGACCGCCCCCACCCGCTTCCAGAAGGGGATCACGTACGAGGGCTTGATGGTGGCCCGGGTCAGCACGGCCAGCGGACCCGCTGATGGGTTCCGCCCCGATGCGAAGGGGTTGACACCAGACCATGCCCCCCTGCTGAGGTAGGGTTCCAGGTGAAGGGTGTAGAGCTCGGAGGTATGTGCGCGGAAGGACTGATGGACCGGATGAACGGAATGGAAATCCTTCGCGGAGCGTTCATCGGACCATCCGCAGAGCAAGGCATAGGTGCCCCAGTCCGGCCAGAAGTCGTAGCCGGTGCCACCGCCGGTGCCCAGCAGTTTGTGGAACTGCAATCCTGCCACCTGCTTGAGTGGAGCGCGCATCTCCGCCATCTGACGCATGCCCCAAAGGCGTTCCCGGCCTTCATATTGAAAGAACGAAAGGGTGACGTAGGGGGCCGGATGTTCCACGGGCATCGAACGATCATAGGGGGCGGACTGTTCTCTCCTCCGCATGAAGAGCAGCAGCACGATCGTCGTGGGGTCCGGTGTGGCCGGTCTGGCGAGTGCCATCCGCATCGCCCGTCAGGGCCATGCGGTGGAGGTCTTCGAAGCAGCGCCCACGCCAGGAGGCAAGCTGGCTGAGTTCAGCGAGGCCGGATACCGCTTTGACCGAGGTCCATCGCTCTTCACCATGCCCCATCTGGTGGAGGAGCTCTTCCACGATGCCGGCGTGGACATGCAGGGCCGTTTCAGCCATGTGAAGCTGGAGGAGGCCAACCGCTACTTCTGGGAGGATGGTACCCGGGTCACCGGCTGGTGCGATCCGCTTTTGTTCGCTGTCGAGTTGGAGAACAAATTGGGCGTTCCTCGCGAGCGGGTGAAGAGCCACCTTGAGCGCGCGGAGACCCTGTTGAACACCACGGGACGCACCTTCCTTGAGCATTCACTCCATCGGCTGGACACCTTGTGGAAGGGGGGCATGGCCAAAGCCCTGGCCACCGCGCGAGCCTCCGAATTGTTGGGTAGCCTTGACCGGGTCAACCGCTCCGCTCTGGGCGATCATCCCAAGGCGGTGCAGCTCTTCAACCGTTACGCCACCTACAACGGCAGCGACCCCTACCGCACGCCCGGCCTGATGCGTATGATCCCCGGACTGGAACACGGCCAGGGGGCGTTCTACCCCTTAGGCGGCATGTATTCCATCACCAAGGCCCTCCATCTACTGGCCGTTGACCTGGGTGTGCGCTTCCGTTTCAATACACCCGTGGAGCGCATCCTGCTCTCCCCGGATCAGCAGCAGGTAAGCGGTGTGCGGGCCGCGGGCGTCGACCATCCGGCCGATGTGGTGGTGAGCAACATGGATGTGGTGCCCACCTACCGCAAACTGCTCCCCGACCTGAAGGCTCCGGAGCGCACCCTGAAGCAGGAACGGAGCAGCTCCGCGCTCGTGTTCTACTGGGGCATCCGCGGAACCTTCCCGGAACTGGGGCTTCACAACATCCTGTTCAGCGAGGACTACCGCACCGAGTTCAAGCACCTGTTCGATACGCTGACGGTGTACGAGGACCCCACGGTGTACATCAACATCACCAGTAAGCACACACGCGGCGATGCTCCGGCCGACTGCGAGAACTGGTTCACCATGATCAATGCACCGCGGGATATGGGGCAGGACCGTGATGCGCTCATCGCCAAGGCTCGTGCGGCCATCGTGGCCAAGGTGAAGCGCACCTTGCACATCGATGTGGAGCCCCTGATCGAGGTGGAGCGCGTGCTGGACCCCCGCGCGATCGGGGAACTGACACACAGCCACCAGGGTTCGCTCTACGGCACCAGCAGCAACTCACCGTGGGCCGCATTCCTGCGCCATCCGAATTTCCACAACAGCGTCAAGGGGTTGTTCTTCTGCGGAGGAAGCGTGCATCCCGGCGGTGGCATTCCCCTGGCACTCCTGAGCGCACGCATCGTGGCCTCCCTTGTACCCACCGCCATCCCCCGCAACCAATACCAACACGTATGACCTCCCAGCTCCGACGCCTTGACCTGCGCTATGCCACCGGACTGGTGATCATTCTGCATGCGGTGGGCCTTGTGGCGCTATTGACGCCGCTCGCCCCCTGGGTGTTGCCGCTCACGCCCATCAACCTGTTGCTCACCGCTGGGGCCATGATGGTGTTCAGTAGACTGGACCGCAGGACCGTGGCACTGGCATTGGTACTGGGCACCTTGGGCTACTTCGTGGAAGTTCTCGGGGTATGGACCGGCCGCGTCTTCGGTGATTACAGTTATGGTGAGGTGCTCGGCCTGAAGGTACTGAACGTGCCGCTGCTCATCGGGCTGAACTGGAGCATGTTGGTGTTCGCGATCGGGGTCCCCATGGCCCGGTCGTCCATGCCCACCTGGGCCAAGGTGATGCTGAGCAGCGCCATGATGGTGGCCTTGGACGTACTGATCGAACCCGTGGCCATGCGATTGGGCTTTTGGACCTGGGCACAGGGTACGATCCCCGTTCAGAACTACCTCGCATGGGGAGCCGTCAGCGCCGTGTTCTTCACGCTGTTCTTCCTAGCCCCGGTGCGACGTGAAAATCCCTTGGCCCGCTATGTACTGGTGGCACAAGTGATTTTCTTTGCAGGCCTCAACCTGCTGCTGCCGGTGATCTGAATGGAGAAGTACTATTACCTGGGCCTGGACCTTTTCACCTTGTCCTTTCCTCTGCTGCGGAGCTTCGAGCCCCGCGTGCAGTACTGGCGCAAATGGCCGGGACTGTTCACCGGCATCGTGGTCATGGCGCTGGTATTCCTCATCTGGGATGCCATCTTCACCGCCAACGGCGTGTGGGGCTTCAATCCCCGCTACCTCACCGGCCCGCATTTCGCCGGCCTGCCCATCGAGGAGTGGCTCTTCTTCCTGGTGGTGCCCTATTCCTGCGTGTTCCTCTACGAAGTGATGCGCTACTTCATCCGGCGTGATGTACTGGGGTCCGTTGCCCGCCCGCTCAGCATCGGGTTGATCGTGGTGTTGACCGTGGTCGGTGTGCTGTATATCGACCACATCTACACGGCCATCACCTTCCTCTGCACGGCCGCCATGCTGGCGCTTCATGTGTTCGTGCTCAAAAGCACCTACCTGGGCCGGTTCTATGTGGGTTACGCCGTCAGCCTCATTCCCTTCTTCCTGGTGAACGGCATCCTCACCGGTTGGCTGCTGGACGAACCCATCGTCTGGTACAACAACACCGAGAACCTCGGTGTCCGTTTGAACACCATCCCCTTGGAGGACAGCATGTACCTGCTGTTCTTCCTGCTGCTCACCATCACCTTCTACGAGCGGCCCTTGAAGCGCGAGCACGGGGACCTTCCACCGGTGACGGTGTAGAACGGCACCTACGCGAACCCCGCGCCCTGTTGCAGGCGCCATTGCTGGCGCCAACGAATGAAGCCCACGACGGCCAAGGCAATGTAGACCGCGTTGAGCAAAGCATAGCCATCGTAACCGATGAGGTGATTGTACACCACTGCCACCAGGTCGCCGATGGTCCAGTAGAGCCAGTTCTCCAACGCCTTTCGGCCCATCATCCAAGTGGCCACCATGGCGAAGGAGGTGATGAACGCTTCCATACCGAGGTAGCGACCGGGCTGGCCCAACTGGTGCATGAGCACCACAAGTATCCCCGTTCCGGCGGCCCCGATGAGCAGAAGTAGCACATGGCGTTGCCAAGGTGAACGGGTGATGCGGGAGGCATCGGCATCATTACCCCAACTCCACCAGCCGTACACGGCCATCGCCGCGTAAAAGCCGTTGAGGGCCGACATGAGCCAGGCCTCCTGTGCTCCATAGAGAACCACCCCGAACCATGAGGCCACGAACCCCAACACCCATCCTGAACGGCGTTCTCGACCGATCAACACGGTGAAGCCGATATTCAGCACGACCGCAGACCATTCCAGTACGAGCAAAAAGAGCGGAGGTAGGGAGTCCCACGACATGGAGCTAAGGAATGGATGGTTTGTTCAAGCTCCTTTGTACAAACCGATGAACCTCATCGACCGGTCGGGGTTCACATCCCACAATTGCAGGGAGGGCTGAAATAGACCTTGGCCTTGGGGACAAGCTCTGAGATGCGGTCCATCTCCGGCTGTTCGAACATGATCGCCCGGAGATCAAGGAATCGCAGGGCATCCAAGTCCTTGATCTCCTCGGGTACCTCCGCGATGTCGTTGCTCCAAAGGTCTAGCGACACCAGTTCCTTCCACTTGCCCACGCACTCGGGAAGACCCGTGATGGCGTTCCTGCTCAGGTCCAATCGCTTCAGGTGTTTCAATCTGCAAAGGGTGGCAGGAATGGTCTCCAACTTGTTACGCGAGACCCTCAACTCCTGTAGGTATTGAAGATCGGAGAACCACGCTGGGAATTCCTTGATCTTGTTCCCGCTCAGGTCAAGTGCATTGAGGTTCGTGAACTGTCGTAACTCCTCCGGCATCACCTTCAACTTGGCCCCTGAGAGGTCCAGACGTTGCACCAACGCAGGTGTTTTCAACGCCTGTTCGATGCTCCTGAAGGTGCGCACGCTGTCGAGCGCGATGGCATCCAGCAATTGGGCCGACAGCGAAGTCCAGCCGAACAGGAGAAGGACCAACAGGAATGCTCTCATGCGGTTCGTGTGAGGATGTCCAGGGCGTTCGCCCGATCAAGATGCAATTGCTCCTTCAACGCTTCCAATCCGCTGAATCGCATGTCCGGACGTATGCGGTCCAAAAAGGTCAAGGTCATCGGCTCCCCATACAGATCACGGTCCATATCGAAGATGTTCACTTCGATGGTCCGTTGTAGCCCCCCGCCCAACGTAGGCCGTTCCCCGATGTAGAGCATGCCCCCGAACCCACCTTCTCGAAGCGTGACCCTCACAGCGTACACCCCATCGCCCGGTACCAGTTTGTCGCCCGATACGACGCCCAGGTTCGCGGTAGGGAAACCCAGCGTACGGCCCACTTGTTCACCCTTCACCACCACGCCGCTCAGTCGATACGGATAGCCCAGCAGTTCCCTGGCCAGATGAACTTCCCCATCGGTAAGGGCCTGTCTGATCTTGGTACTGCTCACCTTCACATTATCAACCTCCTGGGCCGGTATCTCCTCCACCATGAAATCATACGCTTCGCCCAGTTGATGCAGAAGGGACAGGTCGCCTTCCCGGTTCCGGCCGAAACGGTGGTCATAACCGATGACGATGGCATGCACCGCGATGGCGCCTACTAGGACATCCCGGACGTATTCGATAGCGTGCATACGAGAAAATTGGCGCGAGAATGGCACCACGAGCAGGTGGTCCAACCCGGCTTCCTCCAGCAGGGCGATCTTCTCCTCTTGGGTACTCAACAACCTGAGCGCATCATCGCCAGGGAAGAGCACCATCCGCGGATGGGGATGGAAGGTGAACAACACACTTTCCCCGTGCTCCCTGCGGGCCACTTCGGAAAGACGGTGCAGGATCGTCCGATGCCCACGATGGACCCCGTCGAACGTGCCTGTGGTGAGCACAGGGCGGTTGACACCAACAAAGGAGGCCAGGTCCGTATGGATCTTCATTCCGGATGCAAAGGTGCGGTGGAACGGACGTTCCCGATCCGGTGGATAACCCAAGGACCGAGGCAGGACAAAGAACCCCGCCGATCCGCCGTGGTCGGCCTGTGATCGCGGTGGAAAGGCTACTTCGTTGAGAAGGCCCTGAGGAACAACATTTCCACATCCTTTGCCCATCGGAAAGGAAGCCATACCTTCGCGGCCGCTAATTGGGCCCATTGCCCACTGAACAGCACAACCCGCTCATGTCCAAGCACATCGGAAAGGTCGTCCAGGTCATTGGACCCGTGGTCGACGTTCGCTTCGAGGCCGGTAAGGACCTGCCGAACATCTATGACGCATTGCACATCACCCGCCCCGACGGTTCGGTGTTGGTGTTGGAAGTGCAACAGCTTACCGGTGAGGATACCGTACGTGCGGTATCCATGGAGACCACGGATGGCCTGCAGCGCGGAGCCTTGGTACATGGCATGGGCCAGCCTATCAGTATGCCGGTCGGTGATGCTGTGAAGGGCCGCTTGTTCAATGTGACCGGAAGTCCCATCGATGGTATGCGTCCGGTGAACACCGGGAAGAGCTATCCTATCCACCGCGAGGCTCCCAAGTTCGAGGACCTCACCACAAGCACCGAGATCCTGTTCACCGGGATCAAGGTGATCGACCTGATCGAGCCCTACGCCAAGGGTGGTAAGATCGGATTGTTCGGTGGTGCCGGCGTGGGCAAGACCGTATTGATCCAGGAATTGATCAACAACATCGCAAAGGGCTACAGCGGCTACAGTGTTTTCGCTGGCGTGGGTGAGCGGACCCGTGAAGGGAACGACCTGCTCCGCGAAATGATCGAGAGCGGCATCATCAAGTATGGTGAGGAGTTCGTACACAGCATGGAGAAGGGCGGTTGGGACCTGAGCAAGGTGGATTATGACCAGCTTGCCACCAGCCAGGCCACCTTCATCTTCGGCCAAATGAACGAGCCCCCAGGAGCCCGTGCACGCGTGGCCCTGAGCGGATTGACCCTCGCTGAGTACTTCCGTGATGGTGACGAGCAGAGCGGTGGTCGGGACATCCTCTTCTTCGTTGACAACATCTTCCGCTTCACCCAAGCCGGTTCCGAAGTGTCCGCGTTGCTGGGCCGTATGCCGAGTGCCGTGGATACCAGCCTACACTGGCCAGTGAAATGGGCGCGATGCGGAGCGCATCACCTCCACCAAGCGCGGTTCGATCACCTCTGTACAGGCCGTCTACGTGCCTGCGGATGACTTGACCGACCCTGCACCTGCAACGACCTTCGCGCACCTTGATGCCACCACGGTGTTGAGCCGTAAGATCGCCGAGTTGGGGATCTATCCTTCCGTGGATCCGCTGGATTCAACCAGTCGGATCCTGACGCCCGCCATCGTGGGCGAGGAGCACTATCGTTGCGCTCAACGCGTGAAGGCCATCCTTCAGCGCTACAAGGAGCTACAGGACATCATCGCCATCCTGGGCATGGATGAATTGAGCGAGGAGGACAAGTTGGCCGTGAGCCGCGCGCGTCGCGTGCAACGTTTCCTTTCCCAACCATTCTTCGTGGCCGAGCAGTTCACCGGCCTGCCCGGTGTGATGGTTCCGATCGAGGAGACGATCAAGGGCTTCAACATGATCATGGATGGCCAAATGGACGAGTATCCCGAGGCGGCGTTCAACCTGAAGGGCAATATCGATGATGTGATCACTGCAGGTAAGAAGATGCTGGCCGACGCAGCAAAAGCCTGATCCATGCAAGTAGAGATCATCACCCCGGACAAGGCCCTCTTCAAAGGCGAAGCTACCAGTGTTGTCGTTCCTGGTGTGGATGGGAGCATGGGCTTCCTGAACAACCACGCGCCACTGATCACGGTTCTCAAAGCCGGTGATGTGAAGGTGACGACGAACTCCGGTGAGGAGACCTTCACCGTGAAAGGAGGCGTGGTGGAAGTGATGAACAATGTGGTCCTGGTGCTGGCGGAGTAAGCTGGACAACGTATCGAACAAGTGGCGAACGGCGCTCCGACAGGGGCGCCGTTCGCGTTTGGGGTAGCACATGAAGCTTGCCTCGCGCTTGATGGAATCGGAAATGGAAGATGCTTGCGGACCAAGGCGTTGATTTTCGTTGGAAAATGGGATAAGTTTGTCGATGCTAAAGATTGATTCGTCGATAGACCGATCTCTCGAGTGCAACTGGTAGACCTGACCTTCATCGCGTCCATCCTCATCTTGGCCAAAGTCGATTTAACTGGTCGGACGGATGAAGCTTCGGCAAAGCTCAACACGCCAAGGACCATTTCCGGTCGTTGGCAACAACACTGAAAACCATGCGGCTATCACTTCTGATCCCGACCCTACTTGCATGGACCCTGGGATCGGCCCAACCCGGTACCCTTGATCCAACGTTCGATGGTGATGGGCTCCTGGTCGTGAATAGCACTGGAACACCCCGGGTATGTGCATTGACCGACGGACGACTGATGGTGGCGGCGACGAACGATGCGAGCAGCGTCAAGCTAGTGCGGCTCTTGCTGGATGGTTCACCTGACCCCTCGTTCGGGACCAACGGCATCGTGCTCGTTCCAACCCCTGTCGGCACCTTGGACCTTTCCGGGTTCACGCTACGTCCCGATGGCAGTGGGGGTTGTCAGGCTTAAGGCGGCCGATGGAGGGTGCCAGGCTTCGGTTTGTGATCCAGGTATCGGTGGATGGCACGATCGACACGAGCTTCGGAACGAACGGTCTGGTCAGTGTAGGCTTTCCGGATGGCGATGTACAGCTTCTTGATCTCGCCTTGGAAAGCAGCGGCGCTCTGGTGGTCTGTGGCGTGAAAGTTCGCCCGAACCCGACATCGGGTCAGCCCGCTTACAAGGATGCCGTTGCGCTGCGCGTGGATGCTTCCGGAATGATCGACCTCTCGTTCAATGGTGCAGGTGCGTGGATCCAAGCTAGCGAACCCCTCCCCTTGCGCACGTTCACCGCCAAATACGTGCATCTACTTCCCACTGGGCACATTGTATTGCGAGGTCCCCGGAATTACCTCACCGCGCCGGGATCGGATGGGTGGCAGATCACCCTGTTGCCCGATGGTACCCCGGTTGCGGCACTGTCCATACTGACCAGTGGTGGCTTCGGTCCATACAGCATCGTAGGGTCCGCTGCGAACACGAATGGAGCGCTATTACTTGCCGGCTACATGGACCTTCCGCCCGCAGGCTTGAACCCTCAGCTTACAGTAACGCTTCCCTCCGGCACGAGCAATTCCTCCGGTGGGGTGTATTGGGGCCATCCGGGCCCATTCGGAGTTCCATTCTCCTCAGGCAATAAATTGGCTCGCGCGACCAGCGATGGCAGTGGGCGTTTCCTGTTCGCTGGCCACAACGACAATCGCACCGACCGGTGGTACCTGGGTCGGACCATAGCCGATGGTTCAACTTGGGACCAAGGTTTCGGCACGGCCGGAGAAGTGGAAACCGTGTTCCCTGCTGCTCAGTCCTTGCAGCCCACTTCCATATGTGTCCTACAGGACGGTCGGATCGTGGTGGCGGGCAGGGTGTTCATCTCGGGTGTTCAGAGTTGGGCGTTCGCACGGTACAACGCTGTTGCAGGAGCACCTGGTCATGTCGCTGCCCGCGTCAACCTGGGTGGAGCATACGACAATGGAACGGCATTGATGAAGCGACAACTCTTCACCAACATGCAGGTATTCCCCTACCTGCAACCCTACATGGAACCGAGCTTCCGGTCTGTGGGATCCGTGCCGCAGCAGGTGATCCCGATCGGGGCATACACCAATACAAGTGCAACTGGCATGGTGGATTGGATCTGGCTTGAGTTCTTGTCCACCTCGGAGCCTTCGACCATCCTAGCATCACGGGCGGCTCTGGTATTGCGCAACGGCCAAGTGGTCGACGTGGACGGGATTTCTCCCGTGGACCTTCGATGCGGCGGATCAACAGGATTCCTGCGCATCCGGCATCGCAATCACCTGAGCGTCACGTGCAGTGTTCCGATCAGCTTGGATGGAACTCCGGCCGTGATCGATCTGACACTGCCATCCACCCCGACCTTCGGAACGGACGCCCAGGCCTGTGGGTCCGGTGTTTGCATGATGTGGCCCGGAGAAACGAATGGCAATGGTGTGGTTTCCTACACCGGTCCGGAGAACGATCGGGACCCGGTCCTCTCTGCTGTCGGGGGTAGTGTCCCCACGCAGGTGCTACAGAACGTATACGCCGTGGAAGACGTGAACCTGGATGGGAAGGTGAAGTATGCTGGCGCGGAGAACGACCGTGACCCGATACTACTGACCATCGGCGGTAGCACGCCGACGAACGTTCGGCACGAACAACTCCCCTGAATTCCACGCATGGAGCCCACTGGAAGGTTGGACGCGGGGTGAATGGTCCATGAAGTATTGAATAAGAACCATTGCGATCCTTCATGGAACCAGGCCCCCTTCTTAACGACCCAACCGCCAGTGGTGGAGGTGATGAACAATGTGGTTCTGGTGCTGGCGGAGTAGCGATCTCTCCTTCAAATCAAGCTGAGCGGCGCTTTCCCGATGGGTCAGCGCCGTTCGCCATTTCAGGGCGCGCTACGTGGGCGGCGGTACCACCAAACCCCAAGTGCCAGGACCAGTAGCACCAACGCACTCCAGAAAAGCGGCATGGTCCACGAGAATGGCATCCGCACCGGTTCCACATCGCCGACAAGCACAAGGCCCGCCCAGTAATATGGCAATGCCAGTTCACCTTCCACGGATGCGAGGTGATCAAGCTTGGCCTGGCGCATGGCCAGGTGCTTGGGCAAGCCATCCGCCAGCAGTTCGTAGAAACGTTTGATGATGGCCGAGGAGATCTGCTCGTCGATGCTCCAGAGCGAGGTGACCAGGCTGGGGCAACCGGCATAAGCAAAGCCGTAACCCAAGGATCGCACACCCTCTCCATCGTCCTTGCCGGTTCCGGTCTCACAGGCCGTGAGCACCGCGAGCTGTGCGCGCAGGTCCAACTCATAGATCTCATAGGCATGCAGGTAACCGTCGCCCTCAGCATCGGCACCGGCGGAATCCTTGCTCAGTACCAAGCGGGAATACATGGGCGATGTGGCGTTCATCAACGCATGTGTTCCCAAGTGAAGGATGCCATGGTCCGCTGCCTCGTTCCGGAATCCACGCTCACTGGCCGAACCACCGAGGAGGACCCGAGCCTGCATCACGTCCCCGAGATCCTTGGCCGTACTGACCGCGAAGGGTTGACGCACGAACCGCAGGAAATCACGGTCCATTTGCATGCTGTCATTGACCTGACGGGCGTATCTCCGTTTGAGATCATCGTCGAAACCCGGCGCCAATGCCAGCATTCCATCAGCTTTCTCCCTAGCGAGTTGTGCGAACTGGACCGCGGTGGTCGCAGAGAGCAGGTAAGCAATGGCGTGGCGCTGGATCAAGAGCTTACTTGGAAAGGTGGAAGGGGATGCCGGACCCATCAGCAAGGCGTCGAAGCTCACGGTGTGCAGAGGACCATCGGGAATGATCAACAGCTCTTTCGCGTTCACCTTGGCTGATACGGGTGCCAAGACCCGCTGGTATACCGTGCTGGCCAGGTTCGTGTAGGCATCGACGTCCCTGGAAACGATCGCGGCATTCAACGCACCCACCTCATCGTTCAACCCTTTCGCTTCAACGCGCTGTAGTGTCGCACCGTTCAGGCCCACCACCAGAACATAGAGGTGATCCTGGGCAAATGCGTAACTGATCAACTGCCGATCCGGAGCAAGAAGTCGTTTCCGTAGTTCCTTCAATGAGATCACCGGTTCGCCATATCGCAACGTGAAATAGGCCGGATGGCTCATCTCCAAGACCTTCAGGAATTCGGCATATTCCTGCTCCCGTGCGGCCATTTCCGTGAGCGTACGCCGGTCATCCGCATCGATCTCCAATGCGGCGATCAGCTCCTGTTCCCGAGCGATGATGGTGTCGGGCACTCCGGTGAAGCGCAGTCCGGCAAATTCGTTCAATCGGCCTTTCAACAAGGTGGATCGATCGGCCTCCGTTACGTGTAGAAAGCGCTCTGCATCCGCTTCGGACCCGGAGGTGACATAGGCGTCGTACGCGATCTCCAAGGCCAGGTCGTAGAGCCTCTTCTGTGCTCCGATCAACAACAACTTGGATCCCTCGTCGCTCACCGAGGTCTTGTTCCGGGCCAATGCGGCCATGGCCAGATCCAGGTCGCTCTTCCACTGTGACAACACCTCTCCCTTGCTGACAAGGGCTCGTTCAGAACGGACCTTCCAATAGTACGCGTCGGGCAGGATATGAGGGTCCGGAAAGGCGCGTGGAAGGCGGTCGGACCGCAGGGCACGAACTCGGTCATCCAGCTTGGCAAGCGCTGCGGTGGCATGGCCAAGTGCACGTTCGGGGTCCTTTGCTTGAAATGCCGCTTCGGCGAGCTGCACATCGATCGCCGCCACCTTGAAATGCGCACTATCGTTCACGGCCACCAGTACTGTACGTGCTCGACCGAGGTCAGCGATGGCTTCTTCATGCCTACCGCGCATGGAATGGAGATGCGCACGTCGTTGATAGGTGACCGCGAGAATGGCATCGGTGTTCCCGTCGCGTGCCTGCCCACACCACTGAATGGTCGATGCCAGCAATGAATCCGCTTTGGAATGATCGCCTGAACGCATTTCGATCTCGGCCAATTTCGAGTTGGAACGCAGAACCTCCTCGCTCCGCCATCCCCACTTTCGCTGGCATTGCTCGTGATATGCAGTGATGAGCTGTCTGGCCTTGTCCAATGAACCCTTGGATAGCTCGAGATCCCCGTACCGCTCTTGGATGGCGAGCAGCTGCGGGTCGTCGGCCTCCAGCACACTGCTGCGGTCATTCCAAGCCAGGTCCAACAATTCACGGGCGCGTCCAACATCCCCCCCATCGAAGTAGACGGTGGCCAGGTTCACGTAGCCGCGTGAACGTGATACGACGGCCTCATCACGGGTGAATTGATCGGTGGTCATAGCGATCAGTCGATCGCAAATACGCAGGCTTTCCTGATAGTACGTCCTGGAGCGTGCGAGATCGCCAGCGTTCTGCCAGAGCACACCAAGGTTGCCATAGGTGGCCACTTTCCTGTTCAACCCAGCCTCATCGGTTGGCTCACCGAGCACTTCCAAGGCCTTGAGGTAGTATTGCTCCGCCTCACGAATGCGGCCTAGATGCCAAGCGGCCACACCTGCTGCCGTGTACGATTCCGCCCATTGGACCGCCGGTATGGAATCCGCACGGGCATAGACCGCCAAGGCCTCCTGAGCCCAAAATCCGGACCGACGATGATCACCCATCACCGAATGATCGAAAGCCAGGTACTGGCGTGCCCGGCCCTTCTGTGACAAGGGCACCTTCATATCACCATCCGCTACGCTCACAGCCATGGAATCCACACGCGCACATTCCTTCAGGTCCCCGGCATCGTAGTAGACCCAGCTCAGGTCGAAGAGCGCCTCCAGTTCCATGGACGCATCACCTCTGGCCTTCACCAATCGATAGATCCTTTCGGCAGCCTCCGTACTGGCCTTCGCATCCTTCAGCTTGCGGAACGCTCGGCCGTACTTGTAGAGGTAGCGATGCAGGGAATCCGCAAAGGAGGTACCGGGCGAAGCGATGATCTGGGCGTCGATCTCCCGGACCATAGCGGCATATTCCTTCGCTTCATACAGCTCACCGATACGGGCATGTCTGGCGATCAACCGGACATCCGCCTGCGCCGATGCAGCGACCGGGACGCACATGAAGGCTGCGACCAGTAGGATGGAGCGCATCACTCACCGAGTTGGGAAAGGATGCGCCGCACGCGTTCACCGTATACGCTATCCGTCTCCAATCCCATCGCACGGGCTTCAGCAAGACCACCACGCTCAACGAACAGCAGGAACAGGTACCAGCGCGCCCGGCTCTGGAAAATGGACGTTCCTTGTGCCACTGTGTTCAACTTCGTTACAGCGGATGTCCCATGGTCGGTGACGATGTCCACCATGGCGGTGTAGAACAGCAGCGTGTCATTGGTCGGCTCCTTTTCCAGCAACGGCATCCAGCGTGCCGCAGCCTCCGCATATAGACCCTCCTTGTAGTAGACCATGGCATCGGCGAAAGCGGGATCATCGGTCGCACCCATGGTCACCGGCAGCCCGGGTTCACGCGTGAAGTGGTCAGCGAAGAGTCGCTCGTTGATCGGTGGCCGTCCGAACCACCAGATGGTGACCATGAGCAGAACAGCAATGGAGGCCGCATATGCCATGAAGCGTCCCCAACCTGTGCCCTTGGCCCTTTCGGTGGCCTGAAGATCCGAAGCGATCGTTCGCAAGGTGCTCGATAGCCCACCAAGCTCCACGGCATGTATGTTCTCCCGTTCCAGTTCAAGTTCGGCGCGCAACGCTGTATCGTTGGCCAACCGTTGCTCGAACGCAGTGCGTTCCACTGTGCTCATACGATCGAGCACATAGGCTTCAATTGCCTCGAACGTCACCCTATCCAAGTTGCCCTTGTTCATGATGCTTCATTCTCTTCACCACGGATGACATTACGGACTGCGCGCAACTTCATCATACACCGGTATTTGATCGTACGGATGCTCTCCTCCTCCACTCCCATCTCATCGGCAATGGCGGCGAGGTCCTTACGCTCGAAGTAGAACCTGTCCAGCACCGTACGGCACTTGTCATCAAGCTTCGCGTACACCTCACGCAGGCGCACGAGGCGGTCCTCGATGTCATCACTGACATCGGTCGGCCGATCCATGCTACGCTCATCGTGTACCACCTTCATGTGCTTGTGAGCTGCTGACCGCACGACATCCAGCCATTTGTTCTTTGCCACCTTGTAGATGAACCCACCCGGGTCGGTTCCGGCCACCAAGCGACCTTCCTTCACACTCAACCAAAGCACGGATATCGCCTCTTGGAACACATCCTGGGCGTCGTCCGAAGTACCACTGTTCTGCAACACATACTGCTTGACGCCCGGGAAGTGCATCTTGTACAACGCACGCAGGGTCGCCGTGTCGTTGCGGCAAAGCGCAGCTGCCCATTCTGGCAGTGTATCGGTCACGAGTGTTGTGGTCCGTTCCACGGAGAGAGGCGTGGTTTGTACCGCTGGCGGTCGGTCCCATGCACAGCGGTGCACGATAATACGGCATTCCGGTGTAACTGTCCATCGTCTCGGTTCGATCTCCGGTCGGATCCGGTGTCTGCTGAGATATCGGGGACGGGACTGGAATGTGAACAGACCGGGGTCCTAATGTTCATTGCATGGGCGACTGGAAGTCGATGATCGCTTGGTCGGAGCCATGGATGGATCCACCAACGACCTTCCTCGGAACGAACGATCGTTCACATACCAGGGTGCGGCCCGATGTGCTCTTGAAACCACAAGCCATCAACCCTATGCGAACACGGATACTGACCCTTTTCACCGGAGGCTTCCTGCTGGCCGGAACGACGAACGCTCAATTGCAACGCATCGTGTTGCAAGGCGCTGACAACACAACGGTACATACGGACCTTGCTGCTGCCCTTACAGCAGCGCAAGCCGGTGACAAGCTCTTCCTCAGCGGTGGCACGTTCTCAGCCGCGGGTCCGTTCGTCCTGGACAAGCCCTTGCATTTCATCGGGGCGGGCATTCACCCGGATAGTTCAAGTGTGACGGCGGCGACCACGATCAACATCACCAGTGGCGGTACCGGGCATTTCAACATCGTCACGGCTGCATCCGGAAGCACGTTCACAGGCATCATCTTCAACAGCACCGGTGGGTTGGTCCACGGTACCAGCGTGGACGACGATGATCCAACAGGCTTGGTGTTCCAGCGCTGCGAGTTCAAGAAATACGTCCACCTCGGCTTCGCGGAGGGTGCTGCATCATCCAGCACCTTTGATGAGTGCGTGTTCCGCGAAGACCTCTCGGGGCGCGCCAGTCAAGCTGTCTTCACGCGTTGCATCTTCGACGGGGCGGTGATCAACCTCTTCCGCCCAGCAGGTCTGTTCATGCGCAACTGTGTCGTGTTCAACTCCCGCCTGCAGAATTCCAGCAATGCCAACGTGCAGAATTGCGTGTTCACTTACAATGGTGCGCCCCTATGGCAGGTCAGTGGGGTGAACATCAGCAACAGCCTGATCACCGGCACATCCATGTTCAGCAACTCCAGTGCGAATACCGAGACCAACACCATCTATGGCGTAGCACCCTCCGCCATGTTTGTGAACGAAACGAGCAATTCCTATGAGTACAGCGATGACCTCGAACTCGCCCCGGGCAGCGGTGGTATTGGCGCCGGTGCCGATGGCACCGACATCGGGATCCACGGCACCAGTTCACCGTTCAAGTACGGCGCGGTACCCTACAATCCCCACTTCCAACAAGCCGATATCGCTCCTGCCACGGACTGGAACGGTGCTTTGCCTGTGACCATCCGCACCGCTGCCCAAAGCCACTGAGCCATGCTGAACAACTCGCTCTTCCGAAGTTTGGCCGTTGCATTGTCCGTGCTGGGCATGTTACATGCCGAAGCGCAGAACATCACCGGTTACCGCTACTGGTTCAATGACGATGTTGCTGCTGTCAACGTGGTCGATCTTGCGCCTATGCCTGCGATCGACCAGGAACCAACGCTCACCAGCGTCACACTCCCCCTGGGGCATCACCTCGTAACGCTTCAATTCCGCGACGCGGACGGTCGTTGGAGCGCCCCCTGGACCACCCACTTCGTGCAACGTGGCACCACGGTGGACCACTTGGAATATTGGTTCAACGATGACGTGGCGAACAGCACATCAGTGAGTGTGACGCCCGGTGAGGCCCCGGTCATGTCCGAGCCCTTGGCGAGCAATTCACTTCCCATCGGTTTCCATACGGTGACGGTACGCACAGTGGATGCACGCGGCGAACGAAGCGTCCCCTACACTACTGGTTTCACCCGGAACGGCGGCGCCATAGCCGGGTATGAATACTGGTTGGACGACGCCTATGAGGACCGTACCGGAGCGGATATCGGTCCGACGGGCACCCTCGACCTGATCGCAGCTCTGCCCGTGCCCACCACAGAAGGTGATCACCTGATCACCATCCGTTTCCGAGATGCCGAGGGTGGCTGGAGCGTCCCGCTGAGCAGCACCTTCAGTTTCTTCGTGGGTTTGGAGGAGATCGCCGGAGTGAGCAACTACCTGATCTTCCCCAACCCTGTGAATGAACAGTTGTCGTTACGTGTGGATGCTACCATACCTACCGACCTCCGGATACAAGTCACTGACGCAGGTGGTCGCACCGTGCAACACCTCGACCGCTGGATTGCTTCCGGTATCGCACACCATAGCTGGGACATCTCCGCGCTTGCTCAAGGCACTTACCTGTTACGCATTTCCAGCGCCGGGCAGAGCATCCATATGCCCTTCGTGAAACACTGAATCCTTACCGAACATGAGATCCTCATTCTTCCTACTCACCCTGCTCGGCACGGTGTTCATGGTGCAGGCACAGCACTCCCGTATCGTCATACAACACGCTGGAACAGTTCAGGTCTTCAGTGACCTCACCGCAGCGATCACAGCCGCACCGAACAATGCCGATCTGTATTTGAGCGGTGGCTCGTTCGTACTTCCCACCGGCTTCGCGCTCAGCAAGACCCTGCACTTCGTGGGTGCGGGGATCCATACGGACAGCACGAATGCGACCGGTGCGACCATCATGACCTCCGTGGACGGGAACAGCTTCATGCGCTTGGCAAGTGCTGCGTCAGGATCCTCGTTCACGGGCATCCGCTTCAACATGAGCGCGAATACCGCTGTAGGATTGGGCGTCTCAACGGTGGACCAGACCGTGGTGAGCGTCGAGTTCTCCCGTTGTGCATTCCAACAGGATGTCTATGTCGGTGTTGCCGATCCCTCGGGATCATCGGTGGCGTTCACCGAATGCATCTTCAACCGGAGACTGCTCGGTGCTGATGGAGCAGAGGCGCAACTCACCCGTTGCATCCTGGACTATCAAGCAGGGACCGGAGCGGAGGTCTCAGGCTTTGATGGCGGAGGACTGGTCCTGCTGAATTGTGTAGGACTCGGCACCCGGATCGGCAATGCCGGAGGGGCGACGATCTCCAATTGTGTCTTCACCCGCACCTCAGCACCATTCTGGCAAAGCGGTGGCTCTACGCTCACCAACAACCTGCTGGTGAGCTCTTCACTGGTGAGCAACATGAGCGGTTTCATCGAGAGTGGGAACATCCTCGCCGTTCCCGTGGGCACCATTTTCGTCAGCGAAGGTGATACGGACTATCAATTCCCGGATGACCTGCACCTGCAGTCGATCTGCCCGGGTATCAATGCCGGCACGGATGGAACGGATATGGGCATCTACGGCACCAGCAGCCCTTACAAGGATGGTGCGGTACCAAGCACGCCACACTTCGAACGCGTGGATGTCGCACCAGCGACGGATGCGAACGGTAACCTGCACGTTGCTGTGCGAGTCGCAGCGCAGGCCGATTGACCGCTACCCGGCACGAACATCCGAGCCCATCGATCGGAACGAATGGAGCCACCTTCGCGGGGTGGCTTCATCCGTTCTGCCGATCCATCGCGACAGGCCTTGCCTGAAGTGGAACCGAGCAGGTGGGGTATCTCACTTCGCTATTGGAACCTCGATCAACGGATCTCCCCACCGAACGGTTGTCCGATGGTCATTCTGGAGCAACGTACACGAACGAACCGCACCTGTTCCTGGAGCCAACCGGGATGATCCATTGATGAGCCATTCGAGCGACATCGCTGCGGGGACCTCATCAGCGCTGGAACGGTCACCCACACCGAACACGTGGTCATCCAGCCAGCATGAATGCGCAGGTCCAGGGAAGCGCTCCTATACGTTCACGGCTAACTGTTCCTTGACCGCCTTCATGGATGGCATGGGCATGGTGCTTTCGGCGGGATGTGTATACAGCGACCAATGCCCACGGGCGTATTCCAACGCGCTCAAATTCTCGATCCAATCGCCCGAATTGAGGTATTCGACCTCACCCTCCGAACAGGGTATCGTACCGATCCGGGGTTGATGGATGTGTCCACACACCACCACGTGATGCCCCTTGCTCCACGCGATCTCGGCCATGGTCCGTTCGAAGTCGCTGATGAAGTTCACCGCTCGTTTCACGCTGTTCTTCACCCTGCGAGATAGGCTCATGCGCGGACGACCGAAGAATACCAAGGTGCGGTTCAATACATGGTTGATGCGGATGAGCAGGTCATAACCCACCCCACCGAGCTTTGCCAGCCATTTGGCGTTCTTCATGGTGGCATCGAAGATGTCGCCATGAAGGAACCAGTGACGGCGGCCATCAATGGTCAGGCTCAGTTGGTCCAGCAACCTGAGCTTGCCGAGCCGGGCACCGGTGTAACGTCGTAAGGCCTCGTCGTGGTTTCCAGTGATGTAGTAGACAGGGATCTTCCCGCTCCACTTGAGAAGCTTCTTCACCACACGCATGTGCGCCTTGGGGAAGTAGTCCTTCTTGAAGGCCCAGATGTCGATGATGTCACCATTGAGCACCACCATGCCGGGCGAGACGCTCCGCAGGTAGGTGAGCAGTTCTTCCGCCCTACAGCCGTATGAACCCAGGTGCAGGTCGCTCAAGACCAGGATCTCCACATTGCGCTTCATGCCCCAAACGACGGCACGGCGCGTAAGGTGAAGATGACGTGGATGTTACCATTCCAGCGTTCACTCCACGCCGGAAGGTGAACAAGTGCCTTGGAACCTGAACGGGCCTAGCGGCTCAAGTGCTCGATCTCGGCCTTGAGGAACCGGATCGTGTCATCGGTATCCTCGATGCTGGTCCGCGACTTCTTCTGGGCTTCGCGTTGCACCTCCATGCGCTTCAGGTAGACCTCACAGGCCTTCTTGCGCTCCGGCTTACTGGTGATGCCCTTCAACTTCAACTTGATGAATCCGGAGGACAGGAACGATACGGGTTTGGTAGGTGCGGGCATGCTCGAACGGGAACGATGGTCGATTGCGAGGGGGCAAAGTACGGTAATGGGACCGGAATTCGAGTGTTCGACATGACAGGTTGTTGGAACATACGACTTATGAACGCATAACCAACTGATAATCAAAACACTGTAAGAACGAATTCCAGGTTCACGAATTCCGATCCATGGGACAGGACCAACGATCCGGATGTCCAACTCGCCAATACCACCTCCTAACTTGGCGCCATGGATGATCGTTCATCGAGCGGCACGCAGTACCCGATGCTCGGAACCGATCCCAGGGAATTCGAACGGTTGGTGCGCACCCACACCGCATCCCTCCTTCGTTTCGCCACCAACCGCATCAAGGACCCTGCAATAGCCGAGGACCTGGTGCAAACCACCCTGATCGCTGCATGGGAGGCCCGGGATCGGTTCTCCGGCCAGAGCAGTCCACGGACCTGGTTGTTCTCCATCCTGAAGCACAAGATCGCCGACCACTACCGAAAGGCCTATCGCGACCCGTCGAACGGCCGATCCCTGGATACCGTGGACGACCGTTTCGATGAGCGCGGGCATTGGCTTGCGGAACATAAGCCACAGCCTTGGGGACCGGACGATGGGACGGATGAGGGCGATGCCTTGGAGCGGTTCTTGACGCATTGCCTTGATCGACTGCCCACCCACTGGCGGGCTGCCTTGGAAATGAAGTACCTGTTGGACCGCGATGCAGCGGCCATTTGTAAGGAACTGGGTATCACTGCGACCAACTACTGGCAACAACTGCACCGCGCCAAATTGAGAATGCGAGAATGCCTGGAGCACCAGCGTAAGAACGATACCCATCAGCGCTAACACCAATGGACCTGCTCATCTCCTGCCGGAAAGCGACCGAACTGATGGAACAGCGCACGCTCGATCCACTTTCCTTGGGTGGTCGTGTGCAATTGTGGATGCACTTGAGGATCTGTGAGGCCTGTCGCCTAGCGCTGGCACAACAACGCACCATCGAGCGCTTGCTGGAGCAGCGGGATAGCCGTACACCACTTCCGGACAGCCGCGTGTTGGAGGACCGGGTGCTGAACGCACTCCCTCCAGAAGGCAATGGAACGACCTGAGCCCATCACCGATCAAGAAGAACACCCCGTGGTGTACTTCGATGGCGTGTGTGGCCTGTGCAACCGGTCCGTGGACCTGCTCCTACGTTGGGATAAGCGCGGAGTACTTCGGTTCTCCCCCCTACAAGGGAGGCACGCTGCAGAGCACCTGCCTGGATCCACCGTTCAGGACCTGGACAGCATCGTGCTCGTCGACCAACGTGGTGCCCACACCCGAAGCGATGCGGTAGTGAGGGCACTGGAACACCTGGGCGGCCTTTGGCACTGCGCGGCTGCGCTTCGGATCGTGCCACGGTCCATTCGTGACGCGATGTACCGCTTGGTGGCACGCTACAGGTACACGTGGTTCGGACAACACGACCAATGCCGCATGCCAACCTTCAAAGAAGCAGAGCGTTTCCTGCCATGAACAAGGGCGTGCCTTTCCAAGTGTAAGAGCCCACCGGTGCGTTGGTCGCCAGTAGGTGGCAGACATCCGGTCGCAGGCCATCAGGCCCGCCCCGGGAGACGCCTTTGCGGTGATTGTATATCCGGCTTCATCCTGGGTCATCAACCGGAAGGACGGAAAGTGACCTTGGTGGCCTCTGCCCGAAAGGTCATCCTCCTTGGTCCGAGTGTGGGATCCGAGTGATGGTCGGGGTCGGACGACCGGCTCCAGGGATCCATGTCCGGCCGGTGCTGCGCACGGGCCTCGGCTATCTTCGTCCCCGCCGACAAGGCTCCCCCTATGTTGCAACTCGAAGGCATCGTCAAACGCTACGGCAGCTACACCGCACTCAATGGCATCACCATGCAGGTGCCACCAGGCCAAGTGTTCGGACTGCTCGGACCCAATGGTGCGGGCAAGACCACCCTCATCCGTATCATCACCCGGATCACCGGTCCGGACCAAGGCCGTGTGATGCTCAACGGTAAGGAGATGGGCCCCGACGATGTGGCACGTATGGGATACCTGCCCGAGGAACGCGGCTTGTACAAGAAGATGAAGGTGGGCGAACAGGCGCTCTACCTCGCGCAGCTCAAGGGGATGAGCAAGGCCGATGCCACGGCCCGCCTGAAGGCCTGGTTCGAGCGTTGGGAGATCGGCGGGTGGTGGAACAAGAAGGTCGAAGAGCTCAGTAAGGGCATGGCCCAGAAGGTGCAGTTCATCATCACGGTGCTGCATGAACCACAGCTGCTCATCCTTGACGAACCCTTCAGCGGCTTCGATCCGATCAATGCGGAACTGATCCGGGCCGAGATCCTGCGTTTGCGCGACGCCGGTGTCACCGTGATGCTCAGCACCCATAGTATGGCCAGTGTGGAGGAACTGTGCGACAACATCGGCTTGATCGACAAGGCTGAACTGATGTTGCACGGGAACGTCAAGGAGATCCGACGGCGGTATGCCACCAACACCTTCCGGGTCGACTACACGGGTAGCAAAGTGGCCCTCGCCAACTCCCTGTCCTTCATCGGTGAGTTGAAGGACGCACATGAACTGGATGGACACGGAACAGCGTTGATCACCTTGAGCAAGGGTTCCACACCGAACGACCTGCTGCGCCAGCTACTGCCAGCCGTTTCCATCACCGGGCTGCATGAGGAGATCCCCTCCATGCACGATATCTTCATTCGCGTAGTGAGCGAGAAGGCACCGGATCACGTGACCCCGGGCATGACCGAATGACCTTTCACGGATCCCTGATCATCGGCCCGAAACGAACATCCCAATGAACAAGATCAAGCTCATCATCTGGCGCGAGTTCATCACCCGAGTGCGCAAGCCCAGCTTCCTGATCATGACCCTGCTGGCTCCGGTGCTGGTGGCCGCCGGGATCACGGTGGTGGTATACCTGAGCCTGCAGGACAACAATGATCAGCGCGTACTGGTGGTGGACCAAGCCCGATTGCTGCAAGGCAAGCTGAAGGACGGCGAGAAGTTGACCTACTACGTGGACAACGCGACGTGGACGGACAGTGCGTTCAAAGCCAGCCCCTATACGGTGATGGTGGAGGTGAACGCCGATATCCTCAACACCAATACCGTTCTCTTCTTCTACAAGGAGTTGCCCAGCCTGGGGATCCAACGGACCATCAGCAACGAACTGGAAAAGAACCTGGAACTGGCCAAGTTGCAGGGCGAGGGCATCGACGAAGAGGCGTACCGACGTGTGCGGAAGCCCTTGGTGATGAAGCTCTTCGATATCGACAAGGTCGGTGAGGAATCGTACGAACAGGAACGCGCGGGCATCGGCTTCTTCTTCGGATACTTCATGTTCATCTTCATCTTCATGTACGGCGTGCAGGTGATGCGGGGCGTGATGGAGGAGAAGCAGAACCGTGTGGTGGAGGTCCTCATCAGCAGTGTGAAGCCCTTCCAGCTGATGATGGGCAAGATCATCGGCATAGCCATGGTCGGCTTCGTTCAGTTCGTGCTATGGATCGCCATCACGTCCACCCTGGCCAGCGTGGGATCGGCCATCCTGCTGAAGGACAAATTGGACCCCAAGGCCATCGCCACCTCCCAACTTCCTGCCGATGCCCAAGCCGAGCTGGAAGCGAGCGGTGCCATGGCCATGGCCGACAAGGACGATGTGAAGCTCCTCGCGGCATTGGGCAAGATCAACCTGCCGCTCACCCTCGCCATGTTCCTGTTCTACTTCATCGGGGGTTACCTGCTCTACAGCTCCTTGCTGGCCGCCATCGGTTCCGCGGTGGACAGTGAAGCGGACACCCAACAGTTCATGTTCCCGGTGACCCTGCCCATGATCCTGGCCATCATCGTTGCGCAGACCGCAGTGTACAATCCGAACGCACCGATGGTGTTGTGGTGCAGCCTCATCCCCTTCACCAGTCCTATTGTTATGATGGTGCGCGTGGCCATGGGCAATGCCCCTGTATGGCAGATGCTGCTGAGCATGGCGCTGCTCGTGGGCACCTTCATCGCCACCACCTGGCTGGCCGGCAAGATCTACCGCACCGGCATCCTCATGTACGGCAAGAAGATCAGCTGGAAGGAGATGGGGAAATGGTTGTTCTATAAGGGATGAGAACGGGAACGGCATGTGAACATGTGCTCATGTGCCCATGTGCTCATGAAATGCACCTTGCACGTTGACCGGTCCTCCTGACCATTCGTGATGTTGTTGCTGACCCTACTGACCCACCGATACCGCGCGATGCATAGAGACCGCGGCCCGCTCCCCATGGGCACATGCCCACATGTTCACACGAGCACATGAGCATCCTGGAAATCCGCGAAGCAGTGGTGGATCTTGGCACCAACACCTTCAACCTGCTGGTGTACCGCACTGGTGAACAAGGGATGCAGGTGCTGCACAGCGTGGAACTTCCGGTGTTCCTCGGCAAGGGCGGCATTGAACAAGGACGCATCACCGACACGGCCTTTGCGCGCGGCATGGAGGCGCTGCGCACACACTTGGCCACAGCCCGCTCCCACGGCGTTACGGACCTGCGGGGCTTCGGCACCTCCATGTTGCGCAATGCCACAAATGGCGCGGCCTTTGTGGAGCAGGCGTGGAACGAACTGGGCATCCACATCGCGGTGATCCCCGGTGAGCGCGAGGCCGAACTGATCCTGGCGGGGGTCCGTCAAGCCGTGTCGTTCAGCAAACGCCCTGCGTTGGTCATGGACATCGGGGGCGGCAGCACCGAGTTCATCCTCGCCACCGACAAGGCGTTGATGTGGAAGCAAAGCTTCGAACTCGGGGTCACACGCCTGCGCGAACGCATCCCCGTGAGCGATCCCATCAACGTGGAGGAGGAAGCGCGCATCGCACAGCACCTGGACGACCGCCTCGAAGCCCTGTACGCCATCATCGACCGGCACGAACCGCACCAGCTCATTGGCAGCGCCGGCAGCTTCGATACGCTCGCACACATGTTGAGCGCCGAACGGGATACCGCCCTGTCCGACGACGCCACCACACTCGCCTTCACCGCTGCGGAGTTCGACACCTTGAAGGATCGCTTATTGCGGATGGACCGCGCAGAACGCCTGCGTGTGCCCGGCCTTCCGGAGCACCGTGTGGACACCATCCTCTACGCCTTGGTGCAGATCGAACGCGTGCTGCTGGCGGGCGGCATCCGAGAATTGGCGTGGAGCCGATATGCGTTGAAAGAGGGGGCGGCTGCCACCGCGCTAAGCTCCTAGGGCACCTGCCCCACCCGCACCGACGTGGGCACCGACCCACCGATCGTCTGGAGGATGATGTCGCGGTCGTTGTTGGCGCCGGAGTATCGGATGGTGCCGTCGAGGTTGATGTCCCGAGAGCTGTAGGTTGAAGTGACCACATTGGTGGGCGTGCTGCCTCCGATGGCTTGCAGCACAGGATCGCGGTCGTTAGCGGAGCCGGTGTACCGGGCTGTGCCGTCGAAGTTCACATCACCCGGCCATAGGACCATGGTACCGCTCACGTTCTGCCTGGCGTTCGTACCGAAAGCCGCTGTGGCCGCAAGGGTCAGGTCAATGCTCGTGGGTGTTCCGGTCAGCGCGCGCGGAGCGGCGGTCATCACGCCCAGGTGGTTGCGGTGCCGCACCGCCACGTGGTAGTTCCCGGGTGGGCTGCTGAAGGTGAGCGTTGAAACGCCGTCCGGAGCCACCACATCACCATCGCGTTGCACGAGCGCTGGCCTGCTGGCCACCACCGTGGCAGGGATCGAAGCGCTGCGCAACTCCACCACCACCCAATCCACGATCGCGTTCGGACCGGTGACCACCAGCACATTGGCGGTCGTAGTGGCCGGCCCGTGTGATCCGGTGTAGGAATAGCCCATGGCCGCATAGGGCGCTGTCAACGGAATGAGTCCGCCGCTGCGCAACCCATCGTTCATGGCCGACCCTCCCGATGGCCACGCTCCGCCCAGGAAGACCCGCGGTGCTACCGATACCACCTGCGTGCTGGCAACCACGCTGAAGGCGACCGCCATCCCTTCGCAAGGAACCTGAGAGCCCCAAGCACCATTGTTCTGAAGCCAAAGCTCATAGTCACCGGGTAACAGCCCGACGAATACATAACGCTCTGGACCTGTGGTGAACAGATCCGCGATCAGGCCAACGCGGTCTTGAGCCGCATCCGAGGTACAACTCAGCCAATAGTCCACCCCATAGTCGCTTGGAAGCTGCACCCCAGGGTCCGATGGGTTATCCACCAAAGTGACGGTCGCGGTCCCTGTACCTGGATCCCATACCGAAGAGGATACAACGACTTGCTCCACGGGATCCACCCAATACTGTAGGCCCGACGCGCCCTGCTGAGCGACCTGACAACCGTTCGCATCCATGATGAAGGCATCAGGCGTGATCTGCAAGGACTGACCGTCGCTGGTCACAACCTGCGTCTCCCATAACACATCGTTCCCGCTTCCTTCGAAAGACCCACCCGGATAGTGCTCCCCAGAGAAGGGCGCGGTACCACCGGACCAACTCACGTGGTTCACTTGCACCACTGTGTATCCGCTCTGCGAATTTCCCCGACATTCGGTCCATGTGCTCACATCGGAGATGAAGAAGTCTTCGCATTGAGCCATTGCTCCATAGGGTAGGACGAGCATTACGGCGGACGTGAACATCCACCATGACATGGGCTTCGATGCATTCATGGTTCTGAAGTTAGGGGTTGGGACTGTCATGATGCAAATTGTCACGGCACCTGCCCCACCCTTACCGCGGTAGGCACCGACCCGCCGATGGTCTGCAGGATGATGTCGCGATCGTTGTTGGCGCCGGAGTAGCGGAGGTTGCCATCGAGATTCACGTCCCGTGCGTCATACACGCCGGAGATCACGTTGGTCGGCACGTTCCCACCAATTCCAGTGAGAATGGGGTCACGGTCGTTGCCCAGCCCGGTGTAGCGTGCACTACCATCGAAGTTGGTATCCCCTGGCCACAGGCACATGACACCGTTCACCTGGGTTCGGGCACCGGTACCATGGACCGGGGTGCTGTTCAGGCGCAGGTCTATCGTGGTGATCACGGGATAGAGGTCCATGGCAACAGTGCCTGCCGTCATGATCGGCAAGTGATTACGATGCCTCAACGCGATGTGATAGCGGCCTGGTAAAAGCGGGGTGCGAATGGCGATATCACCGCTCAGGTCCATCACATCACCATCCCGTTGGATCAACGCAGGTTGGGAATGGACCACGACAGCAGCGTTGTCGGCATCACGCCATTCAAGCACCACCCAATCCACGACCGCATTGTTCCCCGCGATGGACAACAACCCCGGAGCGATGGTCATCGCTGTTGGCACACCTACGTGGTCATACCCCATTGTCGTGTAGGGTTCCGTGGTCGGGAGCAGGTTGGACGTCCTCAACATGTCGCTCATGATGGCCCCGGTCGATAGCGCACCGGCCAATGCCGCACGCACACGTACCTGTGCTCCACATTCGGCCGGTTCAGGCTCCACACTGAACTGTGCAGCGGCAGGACAATAGATGATCCCGTTCCCGCCATCACACGCTCCGCCGAAGGGAAAGATCCTGACCAAATAGGTATCACCCAATGGCAACAGGTTTTCGAAATGCCATGAGTCCGGAAGGTCCTGCACCCAATCATCGGCCACCAGGCCTTGCCAGATGCCTGCGCCTTGCAACGCGACGATCTCGTAGTAGAGTTGATCCGGACAAGGAGGTGGGACTGATACGAACTCTTGAACGAACATCCCTGTCCATCGGAGCTGGGCACCCGGCGCACATGGGTAGTTGATGAAGACCTCTGGTTCCAGGCTGAGGTACATGGTGTAATGCGCCTCCGCGAACGCTGTGCAGCCCAAGGCGTCGGTCAAGGTCACCGTCACCGGTGAAGGCCAAGCCAATGATCCGTCCAAGGACAGACCGACCGTGCCCGACTGTGCGACCTCAGCGGACATGACCGATCCATTGGATGCGGAGAAGACCAATTGGTAGGGAGGCTGACCGCCGCTCAGAACGAGGTCCGCTTGCGGGGTTTGAGACGCACAGCTGGCTAGCACTCCGAACGAACCGATGGAGCACTGCCCCATCGACCCCAGGCGAAGGACCATCGCGGTCATTGCGAACAGCAGTCTTCCGTTGAAAACCAGAGGTGGCGTGGTCCGGGTATTCATGGGTCTGTGTGTATCGGTTCCTTATCCGCGTGAATGTGTTCTGCTGCCCATTCAGGGCACCTGCCCCACCCGCACGGCCGTAGGCACAGCACCACCGATGGTCTGCAGGATGATGTCGCGATCGTTGTTGGCGCCTGTGTAGCGGATGGTGCCGTCGAGGTTGATGTCGTGTTCATCGTACACCCCGCCGATGATGCTCGTTGGCGATGCCCCACCCAACCGCAGAAGTACCGCGTCCCGGTCGTTTCCCGCTCCTGCATACTTCACCAGTCCGTCGCCGGTGGCGTCGCCGGGCCAAAGAGCGTTGGTCCCCGACACCGACTGCTGCCCTTCTGTGCCGTAGCCCGGATCCACGCGCAGATCCACCGTGGTGATGACGCTGCTAAGACCGACCGGTGCCGCGGTCATCGCACCGAGGTGATTGCGGTGCTGCAACACCACGTGGTAAGCCCCTGCGATCAAGGGAAAGGTGAGTGCACTACGGCCATCCACATCCACCACCCGACCATCGCGGCGCAAGAGGCCGTTCCGCGTGGCCAATACCTCCGCGGGATCGTCCGCCGCGCGCAATTCAACCAGCACCCAGTCCACCACGGCCGTGCTATCGGCCACCGCGAATACCGGCACATCCGCCTCTTCGCCACCACCGAACAAGTGTTGTGGGATGCCCAACCCGGTGTAAGGCTCTTGCCTAGGCAGCAGGTTCTGGGCGCGCAACGCATCGCTCAACAGTCCGGCCTCTTGCTGCACACCGCCCAAGGATGCGCGTAGATCGAGCTGGACCAGTGGTTGCACGGGGCGCGAGAAGACGGCGAGGTTGTGGCGGTAATGCGCACCGGCCTGTTGGAACAAACCACCCATGTAGATGCGATCGGTGGTCAAGGTGATCGCTTGCAGTGCCGCGATGGGAGTGTATGCGTTCAGCGTGACTGCGGCCAACCACCCAGGAGATGTCAAGGAAAATGAGCTGCGCCCACCGTTCGGCATATTATAACTCTCCGAATAGCTGGTTGAATAGGCCCCAGTATATGTTCCAGGATCGGCAGCGATGAGCAGATGCGTCGTGCGTGCTCAGGACATGACGGGGTATCAGCCCTGTATCGCTGAACGGTCGATATACAGGCAGCCGCTCGCCGGTGAAGGCATCAACGACCAACATGCCTCCGTACGTAGGCCCCGCCATGGCGATACCCTTGTCTCCGGCGGAAAGACAGACAACGGGCGCATCGGCAATCGGCACCCAGGGCAGGAGCACATCGGCCAGGAGATGCACTGCTGCTGCGCGTGTACGAGGTACACCGCCGATCACCGTGAACGACCCTCCGATGTACAAGCGGTCCCCTAAAAGGTCCAAAGCGCTCACCGCGTCATTCGTGGTCCAGTTCCATGGCAAAGGAGCACCCGATACGGCATCGTGGACCAAGAGTCCCTGGGCAGAACCCATGAACACGCGACCTTGGTGGACCTCGAAGGCATAGCTATATCCGCCCCATGAGATCGGTTGAACGAAGGGCACGAGTTCACCCGTGAGAGCATTCAAGCGTGCGACGCCCGGAACAGCCACTCCGTTCACCGATGTGAACGCACCCCCGAGGTACAGATGTCCATCACTGACTGCCATCGCATGCACAACCCCTTGAATGTCCACCTCGAAGGGCAACACCGAGCCGTCATCCAGATCGAGCGCCGCAAGCCCTGCTCGCACGGGGCCATACAGCCAGCTCACACGACCTCCGAGGAGCACTTTATCACCGATCACTTCCAGATCCCTGACCTCGCCTGAGAATGGAGCAGTACCGGGCAGGAGCTGCCCCGTACTTCGCAAGAAGGAGAAAACTCCGGAAGCAGCCTGAGAACCCGTTGTTGAACCGATGGTCGATACCCCGGAAAATGGTCCGAATACAGTAATCGTATCACCGGCTCGTTCGATGCCTCCGCGCGAGAGCCATGTTAACCAATCGCTCCAGCCGCTCAACTCGAACCCAAGCGGTAGGAGTTCAGCTGTACTCCAGCGGAACACAGCCATATCGCTACGGATCTCCGCGTTCACGGTTCCGAACTCACCTACCATGTAAAGCGTATCACCATCGAGCAGGACATCCCTTACCACTGGGAAATAGACACCTTGGAAGGACGCTGTGAATGGAAGCAGCGACCCGTCGATCGCTGAGACGAATGCAACGGATCTCCGTGATCCCGCATTAACGGATGAGAACGTGCCGCACAAGGCAACCACTTCCCCGAACGCGCGTATCCTTCGCACTTGTCCTGAACCGGAGACCTCTACACTGAACGGCGCCACGGACCCATCGCCAAGATCGATCATCGCGACGGAACCCCGGGGTAAACCGTTGACGTGCGTGAACGACCCGGAGACCAGCAGATTGTCGTCAATCGGTTCGATATCGTAGATGACAAATCCACCTGACGAAGCTTGGTTCTCAAAAGAGACGGGCCAATCGCTCTGCTCACCGCTGTTCGGATCCAATGCGAACAAGCGATAGGCACTGCCCTGACCTGACCCAAGCATGCTGAAGCCAAGGAAGAGGCCTGATGAGGAAGCGGCAAATGGCATCGACTGATTCGGCCTTCCCGAGGTCCAGGACACTAGTGAACCACTGCTTGCATCCACAGCAGCCGATCCGGAGCGTACTTGTCCATTCACCTGGGTGAAGGTGCCCAACGCATAAACGGTCGACCCGACCAAGGTCATGTATTGCACAGGACCATCGACCATTGGAGCCCACGGCAGAAGAATGCCGTTCTGCATATCCCACGCCGCCAGGCCGGACCGTGCTTCACCGTTCACTTCGGTGAACGTACCGCGCAAAAAGAGCACCCCTTGATCCTGGACGCTCCCTTTCACCTGGCCGCCTTGAACGGACCAGGGATCCGGCAAGAGCTGCCAACTTGAACGATCAACGACCGCTGATCCATCACGCGGCTCACCATTCACGGTTGTGAACGTACCAGTGATGTGATACCGATCACCGACCTCAGTGACCCCATCGATCTTGCCATCCAGGTCGATCGGTGGCACGACCGTATACCCTGAATCCGCATCGATGTCGTCGACCGAAAGGCGGACAATCACCATTCAGCATTTCGAACCCGCCACGGATGTACAGCCGTTCACCAAAAGCCAAGATCTGGTCGGGGATCGCACCGCAATACACACCATTCCAAGTCCCGAAGGTCATCGACAAGGGTAAGAGCTCTTCCGTGGCCACGTCGAATGCAGCGAACGTGGACGTCGCAGCCCCCATGAAACGCGAGAAGCACCCCCCCACATAAAGGCGACCATCGATCAGCGCCAAACTTTGCACAGGGCCGTTCAAACCAGCATCCCAAGGATGCACAGCACCATTCGCACTAACGCGCGCCAGTCCTTCGCGACGAAGTCCACCGACATGGGTGAACGACCCGCCGATGTACCAACCACCATCCCCCGCAGGTACAACGGCCTTGACCGCACCGTTCGTAGGCAGTTGTGACCAAAGCGCTTCCCCGGTGACCAGGTCGACCGGTCCCGTGTAACTGGCGGTCCCTGATACGCTATTGGGCCGTCCAGCATGGATGACATAGAGTGCGTTATCCACATATTCCAGATCCGTGACCGCCCCGTTGTCAAAGCCTGAACCCTGGACCCCTCCCAGCGGTCCAAGTGTTCCATCGCTGAGGACATGTGCGATCCGATTCCTTGGCTGTCCATCAACGGAAGTGAACGCACCGGCCATGAACCATCCACCGTTCCCGTCCGCAGCAAAAACCGCACTGCCATCGTTGGGTTGCGGAAAACCGGGGATCGGAGCACCGGTCGTCCGATCCACCGGAGAGCCGGTGCGTAGTGAAGGGCCTACCGCACTGAACCCCCCACCGACGAACACCACGCCCTGCGCGGTATCCTCCACGATGGCGTGGACCGGTCCATTGGGCTCGGGCCAGTCGGGCAGCAGGGTTTGGGCCAACAGCGTACCTCCGGTCAGTAGGACCGAAAGCGCAACTTGGAGTGTTCGCAGTTGGCAGGTGGTGAACATCGTTACTCGAAGTTAGACGTAGGGAAGCAGATGCGTTGCCTGTACTTCATTCCGACCGTCCCATCTTTGTGCCTCATCCGAAGAATCCATGGCCCACATCCTGCTCATCGACGACGAAAAAGCCATCCGCTACGCACTGCGCGAGATCCTGGAGCACGAAGGCCACAAGGTGGAAGAGGCCGAGGATGGAGCCATGGGCCTGGACAAGGCGAAGAAGGGCAAGTTCGACCTGGTGCTCTGCGACATCAAGATGCCCAAGATGGACGGCATCGAAGTGCTGGAGAAGCTGCAGGCCCACGACGCCGACCTGCCCGTGGTGATGATCAGCGGGCACGGCACCATCGACACCGCGGTGGACGCGCTGAAGAAGGGCGCCTTCGACTTCATCCAAAAACCACCGGACATCAACCGGATCCTGGTGAGCGTGCGCAACGCGCTTGATCGTGGTGACCTGGTGAAGGAGACCAAGGTGCTGCGCACGAAGGTGGGCAAGGCCAAGGCCAACGGTGTGCAGATGATCGGCGAGAGCAAGGCCTTGCAGGAGATCCGGGCGATGATCGACAAGGTGGCCCCTAGCGATGCCCGCGTGCTGATCACCGGCGGGAACGGCGCAGGTAAGGAAGGTGTGGCGCGCACCTTGCATGAGAAGAGCCAGCGGACCCAAGGGCCCTATATCGAAGTGAATTGCGCGGCGATCCCCGGCGAGCTGATCGAGAGTGAGCTGTTCGGGCACGTGAAGGGCAGCTTCACGAGTGCCATCAAGGACCGCAAGGGTAAATTCGAACTGGCCGACGGCGGCACGCTCTTCCTGGACGAGATCGGTGACATGGCTTTGGCTGCCCAGGCCAAGGTGTTGCGCGCCTTGCAGGAAGGGCGCATCACCCCGGTGGGTGGGGATAAGGACATCAGCGTGAACGTGCGGGTGATCGCGGCCACCAACAAGGACCTGAAGAAGGAGATCGCGGCCGGAAATTTCCGGGAGGACCTCTTCCACCGCTTGAGCGTGATCCCCATCCATGTGCCCAGCCTGAGCGAGCGCTTGGATGACATCCCGTTGCTGGCCGAGCACTTCATCCAACTGGTGTGCACCGAACAGGGCATAGCTCCCAAGAAGATCAGTGACAAGACCATCAAGGAGCTACAGAAGCTGCCTTGGACCGGGAACATCCGCGAATTGCGCAACGTGATCGAACGGTTGGTGATCCTGAGCGGCAAGGAGATCACCGAGGCCGACGTGAAGGCCTATGCCATACCCAGGGGCTGAGCGCGTCCATTGGACCTATTCGGCTGACATACTGCGGATTGGGCCCTACGACCGTGCGTCCTGACCGATCGTGACCGATAGTTGTCCGGTCGGCTATGCGTTCCCGCCGTTGGTTGGCCGGGAAGGTCCGTTGGTCGAGGAACGCACACGCTAGCATGGAAAACCGGCGTTGGTCAGGCAACCCTCCCGCGCCGAAAGCGTCTTTCCTTCGGAACCGCTGGGTAACGATCGTTACGAAACCCTAAAACCTGCACGCCTATGGACTTCCTGATCGGTATTCACGATATGCTCTACGCCAAGATGGGCGTGGTGCTTTACTATGTGCTCTTCCTGATGGTGGTGGTTGGCGCCATGGCGCAATACCGTCTGTACACCAAAGCCGGTCAGCCGGGTTACACCGCTTTGGTACCGGTGTTGAACGTGATCGTGTTCTTGAAGATCGTGGGACGGCCCGCCAAGGATGGATGGAAGTTCCTGATCCCCGTCTGGGGCCAGTTCTACTTCCTGCCCAAGGTCTGGATCGAGGTCTGCAAGAGCTTTGGCAAGACATCCACCTTGGACTACGTGCTGGTCATCGTGCTGAATGGCTTGTACATCTTGAACCTTGCATTGGACGAGGATACCCGATACATGGGCCCCCTGTACGGTCAAAAGGCACCGCCCCCACCCCGCAAGCTTTCTCACGACCCTTCGCCATCGCTGGCTTGAGAGCTTGGACTTCATGATCAAAGGGCTGTCTCCGGGCGGCCCTTTGTGTTTCGTGGCTGTTCGTGGGACCTAACCGCACATCGTGCTCGGCTTCGCCTATTTTCGCCAAGGTCATGAAGCTCTTCACCAAGGTCCGAAGGCGCCTGCTCGATGATGGTCGCCTCAAGCGCTACCTGGTCTATGCGGCTGGCGAGATCATCCTCGTAGTGATCGGTATCTTCATCGCCTTGCAGTTGAACGCCTGGAAGGCCGATGTGAAGGACCGGGAGTTGGAACGGACCTACCTCCGGAACCTGCGAGACGATCTGATCCTCCAAATAGAGATCATCGACGAGCAGATCGCCTACGAAGCAAGCAAGTCGGTGCTCGCAGACTCTGCCATGACCTGCTTCCTGAGCGCTTGCCCATTGGACGTGTTGGAACCCATGCTCGCCGATGTTGGCCGATTGGCCTCAAGGAAAACCTTCCTCGCGAACGAGCCGACCTTCAACGATCTGGTCTCCTCAGGGAACATGGCATTGATACGGGACATGAAGGTGAAAGCCGAACTGATGCGTTATCACCAGGACCTTGAGCTACAGACCACGGTGATAAACACGAACAATCGCTTGATCATCGATCAACAGTTCGGCCAAAGCATCATTGAGAATGTGATCGGCTTCAGTTTGAACGACGGTCATGAAGTCGACACCAATAAAGTCCTGACCGGCGAAGAGCGCTACCGTTTGCGCACGCTGCTCCGGATGCGTAAGCGCATCTCCGAACTGCATCGCGAGCGCTGTACGACATTGAAAGCGCACACGGGCAAGGTGTTGGCGGTGCTTAACGAGGCCATCGGGCCAGGAACCCGGGAGGAATAGTTCCATCGCCAAGGACCATCGGTTCCGGTCGGTCGGCATACTTTCGCCCAGCCCATGAAACTCTTCAACAAGGTCCGGCAACGCTTGCTCGATGAGGGCCGCCTGAAGCGCTACCTGGTCTATGCCTTCGGCGAGATCATCCTGGTGGTGATCGGCATCTTCATCGCGCTACAGCTGAACGCATGGAAAGCCGATCAACGCGACCGGGCCTCGGAAAAGGTCCACTTGGAGAACCTTCAGGAGGACCTGAACCTGCAATTGGAAGTGATCCGCACCCAAATGGTTCATGACTCCAGCATGATCCTGCGGTCGGATACGGCGATGGGCTATTTCTCTGGCACGCTCAGCCTGGAGGAACTGGAACGCAGGCTCTACGGCAGTCGCAAGCTGGGCTGGCGCAAGACCTTCGTGGCCAGCGATGCCACCTTCAAGGTGCTGCTTTCCACCGGGGGCATGAACCTGATCGGCGACCCCCGGTTGCGCACCGACCTGATGCGCTATCACCAGCAACTGGACTACACCACCCAGGTGGTGAACACGAACAACCGGCTGATCGATGAGCTTTTCAGCCTGTACCCGGCCAACCAAGGCCCGAGCTTTTCACGCGATGCTGCCGGGCGGCTGGATAAGACCGTGGTGCTCAGTGGCCAGGAACGGTTCCGGCTCTACGAGAGCATCGCGCAACGCCGTTTGCTGAGTGAGATCGCGCTTGCCGTACTGGAGAAACAGAGGGTCGCCACGGAGCAGCTGATCGCTCGCCTGGACAAGGATATCGAGCGCTGATCGGTCATCCCAGCAACTCCGCCGCCTTCTTCAGCGCTTCGGCCATGCCACCGGGCTCCTTACCACCGGCAGTGGCAAAGTCGGGTTGGCCTCCCCCACCGCCTTTGATCAGCGGTCCGAGCTGCTTGATGAGGTCACCGGCCTTCAGGCCCGTTCCATCCATGAAGGCCTTGCCCAGCGAAACGGCCAGCAAAGGCTTACCATCAATGACCGACCCTGCGATGAAGGCCAGGTCGGGTTGCTGCTCGCGCAACTGGTAGCCCAGGTCCTTCAGGCTTTGTGCATCGAGGTCCAGGCGTTCCACCAGGAACTTGGCACCCTTGCCGTTGGCCTTCGCGTTGGCGGGCAATGAAGCGGCGAGGCCCTTCACTTTTTCCTTGGCGAATTTCTCCAGCTCCTTGCCCATGGACGCGTGTTGCTCCATGAGCTTCTCCACCGCTTGAACGATGTCCGAAGGATTCTTCAACAAGGCGTTGAGGGCATCGAGCTTCTCGAGCTTCTCGTTGATCATGCGCTCGGCCTCCACGCTGGTGATGGCCTCGATGCGGCGGATGCCGGCTGCCAACGCGCTCTCGCTGACGATGCGGAAGGGCCCGATGGTTCCGGTGCGCGGCACATGCGTTCCACCGCACAGTTCCACGCTGGGACCGAACTTCACCACGCGCACATTGTCCCCGTACTTCTCGCCGAAAAGGGCCATGGCACCCATGTTCTTCGCCTCGGCGATGGGCACGTTGCGCTTGTCCTCGAAGACGATGTCATCGGCGATCATGGCGTTCACCTCGCGCTCGATGGTGGCCAGCTCCTCGGGCGTCACCTTGGCGAAGTGGCTGATGTCGAAGCGCAGGCGGTCCGGAGCGACGAGGGAGCCTTTCTGTTCCACATGCGTGCCGAGGTGTTTGCGTAGCACGTGGTGCAACAGGTGCGTGGCGGTGTGATTGCGTGCGGTGAGCGCCCGACGCGAAGTGTCCACCTGGGCTGTGAGCGCCGATTCCACGTTCTTCGGCAGGTCCTTCGTGAAGTGGACGATGAGCTGGTTCTCACGCTTGGTGTCGATCACTTCCACCTGGTCATCGCCGTGGATGAGCCAGCCCTGGTCGCCCACCTGGCCACCGCCTTCGGGGTAAAAGGGCGTGCGGTCCAACACGATCTGGAACTGGTCGCCGCCTTTCCCGCTGACCTTGCGGTAGCGCAGGATGTGGGCTGTGGTGCTGAGCTCATCGTAGCCGATGAAGGCGGTCTCGCCTTTGCCCAGTTCGACCCAATCGCCCGTGGTGACGGCCGTGGCGGCGCGGCTGCGGTCCTTTTGCTTCTTCAGCTCTGACTCAAAGCCGGACATGTCCACCTCGCGCCCTTGTTCGCGCGCCATGAGCTGCGTGAGGTCGATGGGGAATCCGTAGGTATCGAAGAGCTCGAAGGCCTTGTCTCCGGGCAGCACTCCCTTGCTTTCCACAAGCGCCTGCTCGATGCGTTTGGTGCCTTGTTCAAGCGTGCGCAGAAAGGCCTTCTCTTCCTCCAGCATCACGTTCTTCACGATGTCCTGCTGCTTCCTCAGTTCCGGGAACTGCTCGCCCATCTGGCCCACAAGCACGGGTACCAGGTCGTGCATGAAAGGCTCGTTGAAGCCGAGGAAGCTGTATCCGTAACGCACGGCACGGCGTAGGATGCGGCGGATCACATAGCCCGCACCGGTATTGCTAGGCAATTGGCCGTCGGCAATGGCGAAACTGATGGCGCGCAGGTGGTCGGCGATCACGCGCATGGCGATGTCTGCCTTCTCTTCGGCACCGTAAGGCTTCCCGCACTGTTTCGCCAAGGCCTGGATCAGCGGCTGGAACACATCGGTGTCGTAGTTGCTGCGCTTCCCTTGCAGCACCATGCACAGGCGCTCGAAGCCCATGCCGGTGTCCACATGCTGGGCGGGCAGGGTGTGCAGGGAACCATCGGCCTTGCGCTCGAACTGCATGAACACGTTGTTCCAGATCTCGATCACCTGTGGGTGGTCGTTGTTCACGAGCCCCTTGCCGGCCTTGGCGGCCTTCTCCCCGGCCGTGCGCACATCCACGTGGATCTCGGTGCAGGGGCCGCAGGGGCCGGTGTCACCCATCTCCCAGAAGTTGTCCTTCTTGCTGAAGGGCAGGATGCGCTCGGAGGGCAAATACTTCAGCCAGAGCTGGCGGGTCTCCTCATCGGGCTCCAGGCCGTCCTTGGCATCGCCACCGAAGTAGGTGACGTAGAGGTCGTTCGTGTCGATCCTGTACTCGTCCACCAGCAGTTCCCACGCCCACTGGATCGCCTCGGCCTTGAAGTAGTCGCCGAAGCTCCAGTTGCCGAGCATCTCGAACATCGTATGGTGGTACGTGTCGATGCCCACCTCCTCCAGGTCGTTGTGCTTGCCGGAAACGCGCAGGCACTTCTGCGTGTCGGCGATGCGCTTGTGCTTGGCCTCGCGGTTGCCCAGGAACAGGTCCTTGAACTGGTTCATGCCCGCATTGGTGAACATGAGCGTGGGATCGTCCTTCACCACCATGGGAGCGCTGGGCACGATGGTGTGGCCGCGCTGGGCGAAATGGTCGAGGAACTTCTGGCGGATCTCGCGGGAGGTGAGCATGGGTGGCGTAAGAGGCGGCAAAAGTACCGAGCCGGTCGGCAGTCCGCCAGCGCCGCGGCACTTGAGGATCCACATTCTTTAACAGGTCGGGATGAGGTCGACGCCCGGCGCGCTGCACGGTGTTGGCTACCTTGCCGATCCTTCGGCCGACCCATGCCCGAGCATAAATACCGATTCAACCCACAGACGCTCAATTTCGAGCGTATCAGTCTCTCCGCCTGGCAGAAGGTCAAGCGCGTGATGCTGATGTTGACACCCGGTCTGGTGGTGGGCGTATTGGGCATCTTCCTGGCTTACCAGTTCATGGATAGCCCCAAGGAGGCGAGCATGCGGCGCGAGAACCAGCAGTTGATCCTGCAATACGAGCTGCTCAACAAGCAACTGGGTGAGGTGGACCAGGTACTGGGCGATCTGCGCCGCCGCGATGACAATATCTACCGGGTGATCTTCGAAGCGGAGCCCATCCCCGCCACGATGCGTCAGGCTGGTTCAGGCGGGGTGAACCGTTACCGTGACCTGGATGGCTATGCCAGCAGCGACCTGGTGATCAGCACGCGCAAGCGCTTGGACCAGCTTACGCGACAACTGGTCGTGCAATCCCGTTCGTTCGATGAGGTAGCCCAGTTGGTCCTGAGAAAAAAGGAGATGCTCGCAAGCATCCCTGCCATCCAGCCCATCCCCAACGAGGACCTGACCCAAACGGCCGGGGGCTTCGGCATGCGCATCCACCCGATCCACAAGATCCCCAAGTTCCATGCGGGCATGGACTTCACAGCCAAGACCGGTACTCCCATCCATGCCACGGGCGATGGACGTGTGACCTTCGCCGACTATGCGACCAACGGCTATGGGACCCACGTCGTGGTCGACCACGGTTTCGAGTATGAAACGCTGTATGCGCACCTGAGCGAATTGAAGGTGCGCAACGGTCAGCGCGTGAAGCGGGGGGATGTGATCGGCCTGGTCGGCAATACCGGTCTCAGCGCCGGACCACACCTGCACTACGAAGTGCGCAAGAACGGAGAGGCCGTGGACCCTGCCAACTATTACTTCAACGATCTGAACGCGGAGGAATATGCGCGGATGCTCGACCTTTCACGGAACGCGGGTCAATCGTTGGACTGATCGGTACATTTGGCGCCCTGCATGCCGTACAAGGAAAAGACCGTGGAGCGTTTGTATTGGTCCATCGGCGAGGTGGCCGAGCAAATGGGCGTGAACACGTCCCTTATCCGATACTGGGAGAAGGAGTTCGGCATGATCCGCCCAAAGCGGACAGGCCGTGGCGATCGCATGTACACGAGCAAGGACATCGACCTGCTCAAACGGATCAAGTTGCTGGTGAAGGAACAAGGCTTCACCCTTCAAGGCGCACGTGAACAGATGCGGCGCGAACCTGCTGCGGAAGTTGCACCGTCAGCGCCGCATGAAGAAGTCCGTCAACGCCTCCTGCGGATCCGTTCGCAGCTATTGGCGTTGGCTGTACCGACGGAGCCAGCGCTCGCGATCACAGACGACCTCCCGAAGTGAGGTAGTTGCCCACATAGTCGGCCACGCCTTCTTCCAAGGTGGTGAATGGCACAGAATAGCCAATGGCCCTCATCTTGGACATGTCCGCTTCCGTGAAGTATTGGTACTTGTCCCGAATATCGGCAGGCGTGTCGACAAAGGCGATGTGTTCCTCCTTACCCATGGCGGTGAACGTGGCACGGACCAGGTCCAGGAAGGTGCGCGCTTCACCACTTCCCAGATTGTACAACCCACTGTGTTTCCGATGTTCCATGAGGAACAGGCAGATGGAGCACACATCCTTCACGTAGACGAAGTCGCGTAGCTGCGCGCCGTCCTTATAGTCCGGATGATGGCTGCGGAACAACTTCATCTCCCCCGTGGCATTGATCTGGTTGAAGGCGTGGAACACCACGCTGGCCATGCGCCCTTTGTGGTATTCGTTGGGGCCATAAACGTTGAAGAACTTCAGGCCGGCCCAGAAGTAGGGCTTCCGCTCTTGGGCCAAGGCCCACTTGTCGAAGTCATTCTTGCTGTCGCCATAGGGATTGAGGGGCTTCAGCACATACGAGAGCGAGTCGTCCTGATCGCTATAACCATGCTCCCCACCGCCGTAAGTGGCCGCACTGGATGCATAGACCAGCGGGATCCCGTACTTGACACAGGCCTCCCACATGCGTTGGCTATAGTGCAGGTTCAACTCATCGAATATGGCCGTGTTGAACTCGGTCGTGTCCGTGCGGGCACCGAGGTGGAAAATGAATTGGACGAGCTTCTCATTGGCATCGAGCCAGGCGAAGAAGTCCTTGCGATCGACCTTGGCGCTGAGGGTCTTACCCGCCAAGTTGAGCTCCTTGTCCACCCGGGAGAAGTCATCCACGGCCACGATATCCTGCCACCCTTGGCGCAGCAGTTCGCCCACCAAGGCACTGCCGATGAAGCCTGCCGCTCCGGTCACGATGATCATGGCGCGAAGGTAGGGGTGTGCCCCGGCACCATGGCCGGGGTGACACCCGCCCCTACCTTTGTACCCGCATGCCGATCGTACACATCACCCGCCGCGAACGCTTCAGCGCGGCGCATAAGTTGAGCCGCCCTGAGTGGAGCCTGGAAAAGAACTACGCCACTTTCGGAAAGTGCAGCAACCCTAATTGGCATGGACACAACTATGTGCTGTGGGTCACGGTTGCCGGCGCGCCCGACCCGGAGACCAGCTTTGTCACCGACCTCAGCGAACTCAGCCGCTTGATCAAGGTCCACGTCATCGATCATCTGGACCATAAGAACCTCGATCTTGATGTCCCGTTCATGAAGGGTCGTTATAGTAGCACGGAGAACTTGGCCGTGGCCATCTGGGAGCAGTTGGAAGCCCCGGTGAAGGGTTTGGGAGTGGTCCTCAAGACCGTGAAGGTGGAGGAGACCGAGAACAATTACGTGGAGTACCATGGCGAATAGAAGTCCACTCGAGACCACCCTTCGGGTTGCGCCGGTTCCATTCACGCGCCTGCTTCGTTGCTACACCCTTACAGAGCATCCAGCTCTGCACGGGTTCCGCGCCTCACATGCACGCGAAAGAATTCCGGCCCACCATCCAAAAGCGATCTCGAGATGACCTCCAGTGAGCACGAAGCCAGCGGCGAAGGCTACGAACGCATCGACCAGTACGATCCCGCCCGCATTGACGAGATCAGCGGTCACTACCGGCCCATCCTGGAAGCCATCGGTGAAGACCCTACGCGGGAAGGCCTATTGAAAACGCCCGAACGGGTGGCCAAGGCGTTGCAATACCTCACCCATGGGTACGACCTGGACCCGGCAGCCATCCTGCGGAGCGCCATGTTCACCGAGGCCTACAGCCAGATGGTGGTGGTGAAGGACATCGAGGTCTACTCCATGTGCGAGCACCACATGCTGCCCTTCTTCGGCAAGGCTCATGTGGCCTACATCCCGAACGGTCGTATCGTCGGCCTCAGCAAGATCCCTCGTGTAGTGGATGCCTACGCTCGCCGACTGCAAGTACAGGAACGCCTTACCAACGAGATCCGCGACTGCATCCAAGAGACCTTGGAACCCCTCGGTGTGGCCGTGGTAATGGAGTGCAGCCACCTGTGCATGCAAATGCGCGGTATCCAGAAGCAGAACTCGGTCACCACCACCAGTGCGTTCACCGGCATCTTCCTGGATGACCACCGGACACGCGAGGAATTCATCAAACTCATCAGCGCCACCCTGCACTGATCATTGCAGAGGCATTAACTTCATCCCGTACAACCCAACATGGAACAGACCAACTACACCCCTCAACAGTCCGGCCAGGTGATCCATGGACCGGATGCGTTCGCCGCCGCCAATGTGCGCACCTTCCTGGCCCAGGTGTTCAGCTATATGGCACTTGCGCTGGTGATCAGTGGCGTCATGGCCTGGTGGTTCGGCAGTGACATGTCCAAACTGTCCTACTTGATCGACCTGGAGACGGGAAGTCACACCATCCTGGGCTGGGTGGTGATGTTCGCACCGCTCGGCCTGGTGTTCCTGATGGGCGGCATGGTGGAGAAGATGAGCGGCACAGCGCTGCTCGCCACCTTCCTGGTATTCGCCACCATCATGGGCATCAGCCTCAGCTACATCTTCCTGATCTATTCCATCGGCTCCATCACCAACGTGTTCTTCATCACTGCGGTGGTGTTCGGGACCATGGCTGTTGCAGGGTACACCACGAAGACCGATCTCACCAAGCTGGGCAGCATCCTCATGATCGGTCTGTTCGGCATCGTGATCGCATCCTTGGTGAACCTGTTCTTGAAGAGCGATACCATGAGTTACGTGGTGAGCATCATCGGTGTGGTGGTATTCACCGGACTCACCGCCTATGATGTGCAGAAGCTCAAGCGCATGGGCGAGGTGGTGGCGAGTGGTACCGAGACCGCTCAAAAGATGGCGCTCATGGGCGCATTGAGCCTGTACCTGGACTTCATCAACCTGTTCCTGATGCTGCTGCGCCTGTTCGGTCGTAGGGACTAGGACCCTTGCTGGTTGCTCGGGGCTGGTCGCAGGTCGTGACCAACACCCACCGTTCGGCAACATCCAACCTCAACCATTCCAACCGCATGACGGCTTACGTATTCCCCGGCCAAGGCAGCCAATTCACCGGCATGGGCAAGGAGCTCTATGATGCCGACAACAATGCCCGGATCTGGTTCGAACACGCGAACGACCTGCTGGGTTTCAACCTAACGAACGTGATGTTCAGCGGCAGCGAGGCCGACCTGAAACAGACCAACGTGACGCAGCCTGCGATCTTCCTGCACAGCGTGGTGAAGGCGAAGGTCCTGGGCGATGCGTTCCAGCCGAGCATGGTGGCGGGGCATAGCTTGGGTGAGTTCAGTGCACTGGTGGCCGCCGGGGCCATGGAGTTCGCCGATGGACTGAAGTTGGTGGCCGCGCGTGCCAATGCGATGCAGAAAGCCTGTGAACTGCAGCCCAGCACCATGGCCGCGATCCTCGGTCTGGAGGATGGCAAGGTGGAGGAGGTCTGCAAGACCATTCCCGGTGTGGTGGTGCCTGCCAACTACAACTGCCCTGGCCAACTGGTGATCAGTGGCAGTGTGGAAGCCGTGAACGCCGCTTGCGAGGCCCTGAAGGCCGCTGGTGCCAAACGTGCCTTGGTATTGCAGGTGGGCGGTGCCTTCCACAGCCCGTTGATGGAACCAGCCCGCGTGGAACTGGAAACAGCCATCGCCTACACGCCCATCGTGAACCCGCGCTGCCCCATCTACCAGAACGTGGATGCCCGCCCGCATACCGATCCCGCCCGCATCAAGGCCAACCTCATCGCGCAGCTCACCGCACCTGTACGCTGGACACAGACCATGCAGCACATGCTGGCTGGCGGAGCCACCAAGGTGGTGGAGGTGGGCCCAGGCAACGTGCTGCAAGGCTTGTTCAAGAAGGTGAGCAAGGAGTTGGAGACGGCGGCGGCATAGTCGCGCGGTACCTTCGCGCCGCTCATGTCCCTAAGCGGCCCATCGTCCTTCGCCGCGCAGCGTACGGCCTATCCCGTCCTGTTCGCCATCGCGTTCTCGCACCTGTTGAACGACACGGTGCAAGCGCTGATCCCTGCGCTATACCCGCTGGTGAAAGCATCCTACCAGCTCAGCTACGCGCAGATCGGCCTCATCACACTCACCTTCCAGACCACGGCCTCCATCTTGCAGCCGCTGGTGGGTCACTCGACGGACAAACACCCTCGCCCCTTCGCGTTGGTGGGTGGCATGGGGCCACGCTCATCGGTCTCATCGTGCTCTCCCAAGCCGCACCTACGCCTTGCTCCTGGTGGCCGTGGCGCTGGTCGGCGTGGGTTCTTCCATCTTCCACCCGGAAGCATCGCGCATGGCCTTCCTGGCCTCTGGTGGAAACGTTCACTATCACAATCCGTATTCCAACTGGGAGGCAACATGGGCTCAGCAATAGGTCCGCTCCTGGCCGCACTCATCATCGTACCCTTGGGACAAGCCACCGTGGGCTGGTTCGTGGTACTTCCGCTGATACCATGGTGGGTGCTCTGGCGCGTGGGGCGGTGGTACGTGCGCGTGATGGCGGTCCAGCGCGCAAGGCAGGCAACGTCACCCCGGCGCAGTAAACTGCCCACGCACAAAGTGGTGGTCATCGATATGCCACGTTGATGCTACTGATCTTCTCCAAGCAGTTCTACTGGCCAGCATGACCAGCTACTACACCTTCTACCTCATCGGCCGATTCGGCCTCGGCGTGCAACAGGCGCAGGTGCATGCTCTTCCTCTTCCTGCTCGCGGCCGCCATCGGCACGCTGCTCGGTGGCTTCCTGGGTGATCGGGTCGGATACCAGAGGATCGTGTGGGCTTCCATACTGGGCGCGGCACCGTTCACGCTGGCCCTTCCCTATGCAAACCTCTTCTGGACCGGTGTGCTGGCCTTTCTCGCGGGGCTGATCCTCGCCTCCGCCTTCTCCGCGATCCTGGTCTATGCGCAGCTCCTGATCCCCGGCCGAGTGGGCCTCGTGTCCGGGTTGTTCTTCGGCTTCGCCTTTGGCATGCCGGCCTGGGGAGCGCACTGCTCGGCCGTTTGGCCGACGCCACGGATATCAACACGGTGTTCGTGTGTGTCTCCTACCTGCCCTTGATGGGCCTGCTGTGTTGGTACCTGCCCGACCAGAGCCAAGTTCCACTGAACCTCACAGGCCCGCGTTGAGCAACTTGCCGCTGCCAAGGTCTTATGCAGGTAAGGCCGTGTCAGCGTGTGCGAATGGCCTCGATGTGGTTCATGTTGTGGCAATCCGTGCCGAGGAACTCGTACGCCTTTGTCGATGGGTTGCTCCGCGACCTGTTTTACGCCGGGCCCATAGCGCACCTGAGAGCGCCACCAGGTTCAACTGGAAGAGCACACCCCGGTCCTTGGGAACTTTTGTATCTTGGTGAGATCGTTGTGCCAGAACGTATAACGCTCTGGATGGGCCAGGACCGGCCGGTAGCCTTGCGTCTGCATCTGGAACACCAACTGCCTCACCATGGCCGGCTCACCGATGAAGGGCAGCTCGAACAGGACGAAATTTTCCCGAAGGTGACACATCCTTCCGCGCCACCTTGGGCTCAATTCATGGTCCAGGTAATACTCGGCGGCCGCGTCCACCTCGACCGTGATGCCCGTCCTTTTCACCTCGACGCATCCTTCTCCAATCCGCCCAGGATGACCTCCGAAGGATTGCGATAGCCATCCGCCATGCTATGCGGAGTAGTGATCGCCTTGCGATAACCCAGTTCCACCGCGCTGACGCAGGCTCCATCGTTTGGCCAAGGTCTGGGCCCCATCGTCGATGCCCGGGATGAAGTGCGAGTGCACGTCAACTCCGAGTTTGGAAAGGTCTGCCGGGGCATCACCATTTCCTTCTTCCTGAAGAGATTGCTGAAGAGTCCCATCGTCCACTACAAGTACAAGGTTGGTGGTCAACGTCCAGCCACGACGGTGGTCGACACACCATCAACTGCCGTATTGCCCGTCATAATAGTGTGCTGCGGTAAGCACTGCTGGTCACATGGTCCAGCCATTCGGTGTTGGCCAGGTACCATTCCACGGTCCGCTCCAGCCCACTTCTAGGTGATGCTCGGTTTCCATCCGAGACCCCGTTCGATTTGCCCGCGTCGATGGCATAGCCAGGGCGTATCGCGCGGTCGGTGACATACGTGATCAACTGGCACTCTCCCTTCCGCCCGGCCCAGCTTGTATCCATGATGCGCACAGCAGGTGGACGAGGTCGATGTTCCTCCACTCGTTGTGACCTCCGATGTTGTAGGTCTCACCGTTCCTGCCCGTGTGGAAGATGGTGTCGATGGCCGCGGCGTGGTCCTCCACCCACAGCCAGTCACGCACGTTCTCGCCCTTGCCGTAACGGGCAGCGGTTTGTCCGTGCGGATGTTATGTTGATGACGGCCAGGATCAACTTCTCCGGGAAGTGGTGGCTGCCGTAGTTGTTGCTGCAGTTGCTCACCACAAAGGGCAACTTGTAGGTGTTGCCGTAGGCCCGCACGAAGTGGTCGCTGGCTGCTTTGCTCGCGCTGTAGGGGCTTTGTGGGTCGTAGGGTGTGTCCTCCAGGAAAGGCTGTCGTCGTGAAGCGATCCGTACACCTCGTCGGTGGAAACGTGATAGAAGCGCTTGCCCTCGGTCGCCCTTCCATGCCTCCTTGGCCGCGTTCAGCAGGTGTGACGGTGCCGATCACGTTGGTTCTCACGAAGGCCAGCGGGTCGGTGATGCTGCGGTCCACATGGCTCTCAGCCGCGAGGTGGATAACACCATCGATAGCGTGGTCCTTGAACACCTTGGCGACCGCTTCCGTATCACAGATGTCGGCCTTCACGAAGGTGTAGTTCGGGGCGTTCTCGACGTCGCGCAGGTTCTCCAGATTGCCCGCGTAGGTAAGGGCGTCAGGTTGACGATGCGGTACAGCGGGTGACCGGCAACAAGCGGCGCACCACATGGCTTCCGATGGCCAGCGCCGCCGGTGATGAGGACGCGTCGACCGCGATCGCCGAATGGGCCTTCGCTCACAGGCTCCAATAGGTCAGGTCCTTGATCCTCGTCCGGTAGATCCCTTTCAGGTCCACCAGAACGCCTTTGGGCTTCAACATACCCTTGAACCAAGCCTCGTCCTTGTTCGCGTAATCGCTATGGTTCACCGCCACGATGATGGCGTCGTAAGGCCCCTTCATTTCGTGGGAAAGTTCGTAGCCGTACTCATGCTTCACCTCGGCGGCATCGGCGTGCGGATCGGTCACATCCACATGGCAACTGAAGCTCTTCAGCTCGTTGACCACATCGGCCACCTTACTGTTACGGATATCGGTGACGTTCTCCTTGAACGTGGCGCCCATCACCAGGATACGCGCATCGGCGGGATTGGTCCCACTGGCGATCACCTTCTTCACGGTCTGCTTGGCCACGTATCCGCCCATGCTGTCGTTCACGTAGCGGCCGCTGTCGATGATCTGCGCGTGGTAACCCAATTCCTTCGCCTTGTAGACGAGGTAATAGGGATCCACACCGATGCAATGGCCGCCAACAAGGCCTGGCTGGAACTTGAGGAAGTTCCATTTGGTGCCAGCCGCCTCCAACACATCATAGGTGTTGATGCCCATGCGGTTGAAGATGATCGAGAGTTCGTTGATCAGTGCGATGTTCACATCCCGCTGGGTGTTCTCGATGATCTTGGCGGCCTCGGCCACCTTGATGCTTGCGGCGCGGTGCACACCGGCCTTGACCACAAGTTCATACACCTTGGCGATGATCTCGGAGCTCTCCGGATCACAACCACTGCTCACCTTCACGATGCTGGACAGGGTGTGCTCCTTATCCCCTGGATTGATCCGCTCCGGGCTGTAGCCCACCTTGAAGTCCTCCACGAACTTGAGGTTGCTGAGGCGTTCGAGCAAGGGTACGCAGTCCTCCTCCGTGCAGCCGGGATAGACCGTGCTCTCATACACCACGTAATCATTCTTCTTCAGGACCTGTCCTACCGTGCGCGTGGCACCCAGTAACGGAGTGAGGTCCGGTATGTTCTGCTGATCGATCGGGGTGGGTACCGCCACGATGAAGAACTCCACATCGCGGAGGTCTTCCAGATCGGCCGTGAAGTGGATGTCGCAACCGTCGAACTCCGAAGGTTCGAGCTCGTTGCTCGGATCCTCCTTCCGGCGCATCATCTCCACCCGTTTCTCATTGATATCGAAGCCCACCACCTTGATCCGGCGAGCGAACTCCAAGGCGATGGGAAGACCCACATAGCCCAGTCCGATCACGGCCAATTTGGCCTCCTTCCTAACGAGTTTCTCGTAAACGTTGCTCATCGCGTTCCTTGTAAATGCGTTCAATGATCTCCACCACCTTCAAACCCTCCAGGGCGTTGGTCGTGATGATGTTCCTGCCCTTCAGGGTATCGACCACATTGTCGATGATGTACCCGTGATTGTTGGCGCTTCCCTTGTATGCACCATAATCGTTCGCCGGGTTGGTGGGAGCCAACTCCGGCATGGTGTATCCGTTGATGTGGCAGTATTCCACCTGATCCATGTACTGCCCGCCGATCTTCACGCTACCCTTGCTGCCGATGATGGTCATGCTGCTTTCCAGGTTACGATCCCACACGGCCGTACTGTAGTTCAGGGAACCCATACCACCTTCCAGGAAACGGAAGTTCACGAACCCACTGTCCTCGAAGTCCGTCAATCCCTGATGGTTGAAGTCGGCGAACTTCCCCTGGATGTCGGAGATATCGCCGAACAGCCAATACATGATGTCGATGAAGTGGCTGAATTGCGTGAAGAGCGTGCCCTCCGTCCGGTCGGCCGTTCCCTTCCAACCACCCTGCTTGTAATAGCGTTCGTCCCGGTTCCAATAGCAATTGAGCTGCACCATGTACACGTTGCCCAGGAGCCGCTGATCCACCACCCCCTTGATCCATTGGCTCGGTGGGCTGTACCGGTTCTGCATCACACCGAATACGGTCCGATGCATCTGGAGCGCCTTGTAGATGACCTGTTCGCAACTGGCCTTGGTGAGGCCCATGGGCTTCTCACAGACCACATTGCTACGATTCTCCAATGCCCTCACACATTGCTGCGCGTGCAGACCGTTCGGCGTGCAGATGTTCACCACATCCAGATCGGCCGTACCGTCCAGCAAGGCGTCCATATCCTTGAACAAGGGTACATTCAGATGGGCCAGGCCCAGTTGATCGGCTTCCCGGATATCACAAAGTGCCACCAGTTCCGCTTCAGGGTGCCTGGAGATCATCTCAGCGTGTCGCTTGCCGATGTGCCCGCAGCCCACCACGGCGAACCGTACTTTACGATCACTGGATCGGGTCATGGTTCAAGAGGTACGGGTTACTGTTCCGTTCATCAGCCGATAGGTCTGTCCACTTTCAGGACACGTGGCCTCTCCGTTGTCGCTGAACTTCAGTTTATGGCCGAATTCACTCATCCAACCGGTCTGACGGGCCGGGTTGCCCACCACAAGTGCGAAGGCAGGGATCGTGCGAGTGACCACGGCACCCGCGCCAATGAAGGCGAATTCACCGATATCATGACCGCAAACGATGGTCGCATTGGCACCGATGCTGGCGCCCCTGCCGACATGGGTGCGCGCATACTGTTCCCTGCGGTTCACAGCGCTTCGTGGATTGATCACGTTCGTGAACACCATCGACGGCCCCAGGAACACATCATCGGCGCATTCCACACCGGTGTAGATGCTCACGTTGTTCTGCACCTTCACGTTGTTGCCCAACTTCACTTGTGGGCTGATCACCACGTTCTGTCCGATGTTGCAGCCAGCCCCGATGGAACATCCGGGCATGATGTGGCTGAAGTGCCAGATCCGGGTGCCTTCGCCGATCGTGCAGCCTTCATCGATGACCGCAGTGGGGTGCGCCGTGTAGCTCATGCGTTGGGACCGCGAAGGTATCTGAACCGGGGGAATTGGCCACTGTTCCCTGCCTGCGGCTCACCAGGCGTGCAGCAGTCGCGTGCTGCAGGTCCCTGCATCCAAGGCTGCGTCGAGAAGTCCGCATCGATGCAGGGCTTCGGTCACGGAAGCGATCACGAGCGGGTCCATCCGGCCATCCACGTTCCACCTTGTTGCGGTGAACCAGGTCTTCGCATCCTCCACCGGCATGGCATACCGCTGAGCGATCATTTCCGGTGCTGAACGTTTGGACATCAATCCACTTGCTTGGTCACGCACCACCTTCAGCAACCGACCGATCTGCGGCCCATGCTCCTCAAGCACCGCTATGCGGGCTGCGATGACGAATGCGGGCCATTGAGCACGATATTCGTCGAAACACCGCAACACCCAGGCATCCACCAAGGGTTTCGTGGTGGACCGCTCCCAAAGGAATACAGCTGGGAGGCCATTCTCCAGCCGCTCCCGCGCCCTTCAGGTCATTGACCACTTCCGAACTGCAATTCCTGATCCCCCAACCTTGGTCCCTGGCATACGCCATGGCTGCCAAATGGCTTCCGGAATTGGGCCGACTGATGAGGAAGGGCAGGCCCTTGATGTCCTCCACGCGTTGGATCGAAGTCGCTGAAGCCACATGTACGCCCCAGGTCACCGGCGTATCCACGTAGGGGGATACGATACGTACCGGCGCCCCATTGACGATATCCCTGACCACACCTTCAGTGACCAGAATGGCCAGGTCCAACTCACCGGCGCGCAATAGTTCGCACATGGCACCGGTGCCTTCCGGCACGGTGCGCCACTTCAGGTCCACCCCAGCACGGACGAATGCACGCCGCTCCAATCCGAGCATGAAGGGTAGATTGAAATGCTCAGGAACCCCGGCTATGCGCAGGGGGACAAGCTTGGCTGCTTGCGCAGCAGCTTCTTCAACGGTCTTCTTGGGGATCTTCAATCGGCTTGAACTGGATACAAAGGTCGTTCGTGTACCCTGATCATCGACGAACCCTTCAACTCGACCTTGATCCTCCTGTCCACACCCTACGTTGAAAAGCAACAGCCCGGAAGCAGCGCCTACGCTTACTCCCGGGCCGAGTATGATCGTATGAACGACCGACGACTACTTGCGTACGTACCCTTCGAACGTGTTGTGTTCCTTTCGTGCAACTCCTCTGCACTCAAGCTCTTGAAGTAGTCAGGGTGATCTTCAGCCCCGTGGCACGGTCCACCTTGGGCTCCCAGTTCAACAGCTTGCGGGCCAAAGTGATATCCGGTTGGCGCTGCATGGGATCGTCCTGCGGAAGCGGCTTGTAGATGACCTTCTGTGTGGTGCCCGTGAGCTTGATGATCTCCTCGGCGAACTGACCGATGGTGATCTCGCTGGGATTGCCCACGTTCACAGGTCCCGCGTAGTCGCTGAGCAGCAGGCGATAGATGCCTTCCACCAGGTCGTCCACGTAGCAGAAGCTGCGGGTCTGGCGACCGTCACCGAACACTGACAGGTCCTCGCCGCGCAGCGCCTGACCGATGAAAGCGGGAAGCACCCGTCCGTCGTTCAACCGCATGCGTGGGCCATAGGTGTTGAAGATGCGTACGATGCGCGTCTCCAGCCCATGGTAGGTGTGGTAGGCCATGGTGATGGCCTCTTGGAACCGTTTGGCCTCATCGTACACGCCCCGCGGACCCACGGTGTTCACATGACCCCAGTAGTCCTCCGTTTGTGGATGCACCTGAGGGTCACCATAGACCTCGCTGGTGCTGGCCACCAGGATCCGTGCGCCCTTGGCCTTGGCCAGACCCAGCAGGTTATGGGTCCCCAGGGAGCTCACCTTCAGGGTCTGGATCGGGATCTTCAGGTAGTCGATCGGGCTGGCCGGACTGGCGAAGTGCAGGATGTACTTCAGTTCACCCGGAACGTGGACGAACTTGGAGACGTCGTGGTGGTAGAACTCGAAGTCATCACGCTTGAAGAGATGCTCGATGTTCTTCAGGCGGCCCGTGATCAGGTTGTCCATGGCGATCACGTGGTACCCCTCCTTCAGGAACCGATCGCACAAGTGTGATCCCAGGAAACCAGCGGCACCGGTGATAAGGACGCGTTCTTTCTGTTGTGCCATGGATCAGGCTTTGGCCGACACTGGAAGGTTCACCGCATTGCGACCCACGCTGACGTACGTGAAGCCGATGCGCTCCATCTCGTCCAGGTCATAGAGGTTCCGACCGTCGAACACGATCTTCTCCTTCAACAGTTCGCCCACCTTGGCGAAATCAGGGGTGCGGAACAAGGCCCACTCGGTGGCGATGATCAAGGCATCGGCACCTTTCAGCGCTTCGTACTCGTCCTTGGCGAAGGACATCTTGTCGCCCTTCAGCTTCTTCACGTTCTCCATGCCTTCCGGATCAAAGGCAGTGACCGTGGCACCGGCGTTCACGAGGGCGTCTATCATGTACAGGGCTGGTGCCTCGCGGATGTCATCGGTATCGGGCTTGAAAGCGAGGCCCCACATGGCGAAGTGCTTGCCGCGGAGGTCACCGTAATGGGCCTTGATCTTATCCGTCAGGGTGGTCTTCTGGCGCTCGTTCACCTCCATCACGCTCTTGATGATCTGGAAGTCATAGCCGGCATCACCGCCGCTTTTGGCCAGGGCCTGTACATCCTTGGGGAAACAGCTACCACCGTAGCCGATCCCAGGGAACAGGAAGCGCTTTCCGATACGGGTATCAGTACCCATTCCGATGCGCACCTTGTCCACATCGGCACCCACTTTCTCGCAGAAGTTCGCGATCTCGTTCATGAACGTGATCTTGGTGGCGAGGAAGGCGTTAGCGGCGTATTTGGTCAGTTCGGCGCTGCGCTCATCCATGAAGATGATGGGGTTGCCCTGGCGCACGAAGGGCTTGTAGAGGTCCTCCATCACCTTCTGGGCGCGGGGGCTGCTGGTGCCCACCACCACGCGATCGGGTTTCAGGAAGTCGTCCACAGCGAAACCTTCACGCAGGAACTCAGGGTTGCTCACGATGTCGAAATCGACCTTGGCATGCTTGGCCACGGCAGCATGCACCTTCTCGGCCGTTCCCACGGGAACCGTGCTCTTGTCCACGATCACCTTGTAGTCCGTGATGATCTTGCCCAGGTCATCGGCCACGCCCAGCACGTACTTCAGGTCGGCACTGCCGTCCTCACCCGGAGGCGTGGGCAGGGCCAGGAAGATGATCTGTGCATCCTTGATGGCGCTGACCAGGTCGGTGGTGAAACTGAGGCGACCCTGACGGATGTTGCGCTCGAACAGGACGTCCAGATGCGGTTCATAGATGGGCACCTTCCCATCCTTCATCATCTGCACCTTGTTGGCATCGATGTCCACGCAGATCACGTGGTTGCCCGTCTCGGCGAAGCAGGTACCCGTGACGAGACCTACGTATCCTGTTCCTACTACTGCGATGTTCATTCTTAAAGGGTGTTGGGGTCGGGGATCTCCGGCCCGTACGATCAATTGAAAAAAGCCTTCACCGTTGCGGTGATGTGCGTGAGTTGTTCGTTGTCCAGCTCCGTGCTCATGGGCAGGCTCAGCACCTCCTCCATCAGACGCTCCGTGATGGGGAGGTCACCACGGCGTATGCCATAGCCTTCGTAAGCCTTCTGCAGATGCAGGGGCACCGGGTAGTAGATCATGGCCGGCACACCGTTCTTCTCCAAGTGTGCGCGTAGGGCATCGCGATGACCACCGGTGATGCGCAGGGTGTACTGGTGGAAGACGTGGGTGCTGTTCGGGCTGCGCTCGGGCACATGTACATGCTCCATACCCGCAAAGGCCTGGTCGTAGAAGGCTGCAGCGGCCTGGCGAGCGGCACCGTAGGCATCAAGCTGGCGCAGCTTGATGCGCAGCACCGCGGCTTGAATACTATCGAGCCGGCTGTTCACACCCACCACATCGTGGTAGTAGCGTACCTCGCTGCCATGGTTGCACACCTGGCGGATGCGCTTCGCCAAGGCGTCATCATCGGTGAAGATGGCCCCACCATCACCATAGCAACCGAGGTTCTTGCTCGGGAAGAAGCTGGTGGTACCCACCGTGCCGATGGTGCCGGCCTTACGGACCATGCCATCCGGGAAGGTGTAGTCGCTACCAACAGCCTGGCAGTTGTCCTCGATGACGTACAGGTCATGCTCACGGGCCAGTTCCATGATGGGCGCCATGTCGGCGGTCTGGCCGAACAAGTGCACCGGAACGATGGCCTTGGTGCGTGGGGTGATCTTGCGGCGCACGTCGGCCGGATCGATGTTGTAGGTGCCCGGCAACACTTCGGCGAAGACCGGCTTCAGGCCCAGCAGGGCGACGACCTCCACGGTGGCCACGAAGGTGAATGACGGGGTGATGACCTCATCACCCGGCTTCAGGTCCAGAGCCATCATGGCGATCTGTAGGGCATCCGTGCCGTTGGCGCACCCGATGGTGTGTCGCACGTGCAAGTAGGCTCCCAGTTCCTGTTCGAAGGACTTCACCTCCGGACCGTTGATGAACGCCGCGCTCTGAATAACGTTCAGCATCGCTTGATCGACCTCCGCCTTGATGCGCTGATATTGGCCGACGAGGTCGACCATTTGAATGGGCTTCATGCTGGTGTACCTCGCGTGCCTTGTTCGTTGGGTCGGAGCGTTGGAGGCGCGGCGAAGATAATGTGCGTGCTCGGCGACCTGCTGCAGGAACGCACCGTTGACCCAGGGAATGGCAGCACCGATCGTAGCGATGCGGCTACCTTTGGCCGGTGATGCATACCCTTTCATCGTTCGCGATGCTGATGGTGCTGGTGTGTTCGGCGCCTTGCTACGCACAAAGTGCCGTCCGGGATACAGCGACACATCGCATGGTGCTCATCAGCGCCAGTTATGCCCACCAGTTACCGGGTGGCGACCTTGCCGACCGCTACGGCCACAACAGCAATGTCGGACTATCCATACAGCGTAGGACCGTCCACGAACTCCTCTTTGGCGTGGAGGGCAGCTTCCTCTTCGGCAATAAGGTCACCGAACCCGGTGTGATATCCAATGTCCTGAATGGAGCCGGCCAAGTGGTCGATCAGGAAGGCGTGATGGCCGATGTGTTCCTGCTCCAACGCGGTTGGACCGCTTTTGCCACGGTAGGCAAGGTGATGCACTGGCTCGGTCCGAACACGCGATCAGGGGTCGTGCTGAAGGTTGGCGGGGGCTATATGCGCCACAAGGTGCGTGTGCAGACCCAACAGAACATCGTTCCCCAGTTGGAGGAGGACATGTTGAAGGGGTACGACCGCCTGACCGCCGGTCCTGCAGCCATGGGCTATATCGGTTACCAATACCTGGGGACGCGTCGTCGGGTGAACTTCCATATCGGTCTTGAGATCATGGCCGGCGTCACCCAACCCCTTCGCGCATTCAACTTCGATACCGAGACGTACAATATCACCGATCGTCTCGACCTGCTCTCCGGGATCCGCTTGGGATGGATACTGCCTATCGACCGCAGTGACGACGACCGATTCCACTACTATTGATGCACCTGCTCACCAACCTGGGCACGATCCTCTGGAGCTTGGCGGTGCATACTGCCGCACCCTTCCATCCCAAGGCCCGAGCATGGGTCAACGGTAGACGAGGTCTTTGGGAGCGGTTGACACACAAGGCCGATCGACTTCAAGGGTGCCTGTGGATGCACAGCGCCAGCGTAGGTGAGTTCGAGCAGGGTCTGCCTATTCTGGAGGCCATCAAGGCCGAGCATCCTGAACTTCCGGTACTGCTCACGTTCTTCAGCCCGAGCGGGTACGAAGCGCGCAAGGACCACCCGCTCGCAACGCATGTGGAATACCTCCCGAACGATTCAGCGCGGAACGCGGAACGCCTGTTGAGCCTGATCCGGCCCTCCACCGTGCTTTGGGTGAAGTACGAATTCTGGAGGCACCACCTCGCCGCGCTCAAGCGTCATAACGTGCCCACCTACCTGGTCAGTGCCATCTTCCGCCCTGACCAACCCTTCTTCCGGTGGTATGGCACTGCATGGCGCCAGATGCTCGATCAATTCACCTGGTTGTTCGTCCAGGATGAGCGCTCGCGTGCGTTACTTGACGGTCTCGGCATCCGGAACGTGACCGTTGCTGGCGATACGCGTTTCGATCGCGTCATGCGGATCGTGGCCGACGGTCGGACCGTTCCCTTGGCCAAGGCCTTCCAACGAGCGAACGACACCCCGGTGCTTATCGCTGGAAGTACCTGGTCCGCGGATGAGGACCTGCTCGCAACGGCATTCCGCTGCATGCGCACACCACCAAGGTTGCTCGTGGTACCGCATGAACCCTCAGCACAAGCAGTGAACCGGCTGATCGGCACAATGCCTCCCCCGGTTGAACGGTGGACCGAATTGGAACGCTTGCTGGAAACCAGCCGACCGCCAACCAGTGATGGTGATCCAATACCCAATGAAGGTGACCCCCTGTTCGCTCGCACCTTGGTCATGGATAGGACCGGACTTCTCGCGCGCACCTACCAGCACGCGGACATGGCCTATGTGGGAGGTGGTTTCGGGGATGGCATCCACAGTCTGTTGGAAGCCGCAGCATGGGGTATACCAGTGATCTTCGGCCCCCGGCATACCAAGTTCGCCGAGGCGCAGGGTTTGATCGACGCGGATGGCGGTATCCAAGTGAACAACGCAGAGGAACTGACGTCTGTCGTGACCCGATGGATGCGCGATCCCCAAGCCCGTGCGTTGGCGGGTCTTGCCGCTGAGCGGTACGTCCGCTCGCATGCCGGCGCCACCGCACGCATCACCCCTGCGGTGCTCGAAAGCATTGCGCTCCACCGTTAGGAACGTGCTCCGCTCCTGGCGCACCGCATGGGCACCCCTTGTGGATCGGACTACCTGCCGAGCTTCGGATTGTTCCGATGGCGCTCCTGATCACGTTCGGTCTTGTCCGCCATGCGCTTCTCCCAAGCGAGCTGCAGATCGGTCCCCGTTTGATTGGCCAAACAGATCACCACGAAGAGCACATCGGCCAGTTCCTCGCCGAGGTCCTTGGCCCTATCGCTCTCCTTCTCACTTTGCTCGCCATAGCGCCTCGCCATGATCCGGGCCACTTCCCCAACCTCCTCGGAGAGCATCGCCATGTTGGTGAGCGGCTCGAAGTACCGGACCCCCGTGGTGGTGATCCACTGATCCACTTCGTGTTGCAGTCCGGTGATGGATGGCTCGTTCATTCGCGTAGTTCACTGTCGATGATGATGGTGACCGGTCCGTCGTTGACCAAGGAGACCTGCATATCCGCCCCGAATTCACCGGTCCGCACCGGACGACCCACCAACTCGGCAAGGAGTTGTTCGGCGCGTCGGTAGAGCGGGATGGCATCCACTGGTCGGGCAGCCCGAAGGTAGCTGGGGCGGTTACCCTTGACCGTGCTGGCATGCAACGTGAATTGGCTCACCAATAAGAGTTCGCCGTCCACTTGGGTCAAGTCCAGGTTCATCACGCCGGCCACATCGGGGAAGATCCGAAGCCGCGCGATCTTGCCGCATAACCATTCCAGGTCCGCGTGTGTATCGCCCACGGCCACGCCCAACAACACCAGTGCCCCAGGACCAATGCGGGCATGCTCCGCTCCACCGATGTGGACGGCCGCCTCGCTCACCCGTTGCACCACGGCGCGCATGATCAGTGCCCCTGTTCGAACCAGGCCTTCATGCGGGCCAGCTTCTCCGCATCGGTACCCTTGCCTTGGACAGCGTCGCGGTAGGTACCGTACATGGGGTTGGGCAGCAGTACGAAGTACCTGGATAGCGTATCGGTCATGGTATCAACCAACGGACGACCGTGGTCCACCGTGCGGTCCTTGAAGCGTTCATCGAAGTCACGTAGTTGGTCGCCAACGAGCAATACGATACGGTGGTCGGATGCCACCCGCGCGCGTCGTTCGGTCTTATCGCTGGTACCTTCCATCAACAGCAAGTGGTCGACGTCGGCATCCGGGAACCCCAGGTCCTGCAAGTTCTTCAAGGTGGCGGCGCGCTCCCGGACATCGCGATTGGTGATGTAGAAGATGATGCAGCCCTGTTCATCAGCGTACTTGAGGAACTCCAATGCACCGGGAGTGGCCTTTGCGCTCGCCTTGGTGGTCCATTCCAACCAAGTGGCTTGATCGAAGGGCTTGCCTTGGGCAACGGCCTCCAATTGGTACGGACTGTTGTCGAGCACGGTCTCATCGATGTCCACGATCACCGCGGACGGTCGTGCATCGGTAACACGAAGGTTCTCGGCAAGGCGAAGTCGGGCCAACTCGTACCCCTGTTGGGCGATACGGTGGTATTCCGCCGAAGCATGCTGCCAGAGCACGGCATCCGCCCCCATGTGGGCAAGCTGTACGGCGTGATCGGTCGTAGGATCGGGAGCTTGTGCAACAGGCAGAGGGTCGACCGGGAGCGGACGGGCGTTCCGGCAACCCAACACACTGACCAAGGCGATGGTCGCGATCCATGTCGTATTCCTGGTAGGCATCATGATCAGTCCAGTCGATAGGGGCTCTCTTCGTCGAGGCCTTGCAAGATATCCAGGTAGCTGGCATACCGGCTTTCAGCCACACGGCCCTCCTCCACCGCCTTGCGCACGGCGCAGCCGGGTTCCTCCTTATGCAGGCAATTGTTGAAGCGGCAATCGGCTTTCAACCGGAACATCTCAGGGAATTGGTCCCCGATGTGCTCCGGCTCGAGATCGACAAGACCGAAGCCCTTGATGCCCGGGGTGTCGATGATGAACGTAGGGGCCGGGGCATCGCCATCGACCTTCAATTCATACATCTCGGCATTGGTGGTGGTATGCTGTCCTTTGCCGCTGGCTTCGCTGATCTCCAAGGTCCAGAGGTCAAGGTCCGGATCGATGGCGTTGATCAGCGTACTCTTGCCCACCCCGCTGTGACCGGCCACCAAAGTGACCTTCCCAGCAAGCAAGGTTCGCACTGCTTCCACGCCTACGCCGCTGAGTGCCGCAGTGATGAACGTGCGATACCCGGCCTCTTCGTACACCTCCTGGTACTCGGCCAACCGATCCAGGTCCTCCTCGGTCAGATCATCCACTTTGTTGAACACGATGATGGCCGGTACCTGATAGGTCTCGGCCGTGATCAGGAACCGATCGATGAACCCATAGGAGGTTCGTGGTCGAGCCACCGTCACCATCAAGAGCGCTTGGTCCAGGTTCGCGGCAATGACGTGCTTGTGATGGCTGAGATTCACGCTACGCCGAACGATGTAGTTCCGACGCTCGTGTAGTTCCATGATGGAACCCACCTCATCGGTGCGCTCCTGGGGAAGGAAGGAGACCCGATCGCCGACCGCTACCGGATTGGTGCTCTTCCATCCTTTGATGCGCAGGTTCCCACGGGCCACACAAGTGTGCAATGTGGCATCATCGCCACGCACGACATACTGGCTGCCGGTACTTCGCATCACGACCCCGTTCAACATTCCTTGCATGCCGCTGGTTGGAACGCGGCAGTGTACAAAGGTCGTTAGACATCGCACGTTCTACCTTCGCCCTGCGCCGATCATCATGGCGTTGTGCTTCCATGTCCATCCAGGTCGATCATATCACCAAGCTGTACGGGTCCCAGAAAGCCCTGGATGATGTCTCCTTCAGCGTAGGGGGAAGTGAGGTCGTGGGCTTCCTAGGCCCCAATGGAGCAGGCAAGAGCACCATGATGAAGATCCTGACCTGCTACCTGCCACCGACCAATGGCACCGCGGTAGTCTGCGGACATGACGTCGGCTCGGCCAGCTTGGAGGTCAGGCGCAACGTGGGCTACCTGCCCGAGCACAATCCGCTCTATGTCGACCTGTACGTAAGGGAGTACCTGGTGTTCGTAGCTGGTATCCATGGCATGGCCCGGAAGGAGGAGCGTGTGAAGGAGATGATCGACCTGGTCGGGTTGGGACGTGAACAGCACAAGCGTATCGGCCAGTTGAGCAAAGGCTACCGGCAGCGTGTCGGATTGGCTCAAGCCATGATCCATGATCCCAAGGTGCTCATCCTGGATGAGCCCACCAGTGGACTCGACCCGAATCAACTCGTGGAGATCCGAAGCCTCATCAAAGAGGTGGGGCGCAGCAAGACGGTATTGCTGAGCACCCACATCATGCAAGAGGTGGAAGCCATTTGTGATCGCGTGATCATCCTCGATAAGGGGCGGATCGTAGCCGACGATAGCGCAAGTACATTGCGAAGCGGATCCCAGCAACGTGCCGTGATCGAAGTGGAGTTCGATCGCGCCGTGGCGGCGAACCTCCTGCTCAACATACCCGGGGTCCTACAGACCAAACGATCCAGTGACCGGCTCTGGTTCCTGGCTCATGATGCCGGCACCGATATCCGGCCCGCCGTATTCCAGTTCGCAGTGGATAAAGGCCTCACCGTACTAGGCCTGCAACGAAGCGAGCGCGGTCTGGAGGAGGTGTTCAAGGAACTCACGGGGAACTGAATCCGATCGAGCACCTCCGGATCATCCGGACCGATCCCACATGCCGTGGAACGGGAGGAATGGTTTCCTTTGCAGCCTTCAAACAGACCAGCGAATGCCCTACCTCTTCACGTCCGAATCCGTTAGCGAAGGCCACCCGGACAAGGTCGCCGATCAGATCAGCGATGCCCTCATCGACCATTTCCTGGCGTTCGACGCCTCGAGCAAGGTGGCCTGCGAAACGCTGGTCACCACGGGTCAAGTGATCCTTGCGGGTGAGGTGAAGAGCAAGGCCTACCTGGATGTGCAACAGATCGCACGTGATGTGATCGAACGGATCGGCTACACCAAGAGCGAATACATGTTCGAGGCGCATAGCTGCGGGGTGCTCAGTGCCATCCACGAGCAGAGTCCGGACATCAACCAGGGCGTGGAACGTAAGAAGCCTGAAGAGCAAGGTGCTGGAGACCAAGGCATGATGTTCGGCTATGCGTGCCGCGACACCGACAACTACATGCCTTTGGCGCTGGAGATCAGCCACATGCTCCTGCGTGAACTGGCCGTCATCCGTCGCGAGAAGAACAGCAAGATGCCCTACCTAAGGCCCGACGCGAAGAGCCAGGTGACCATCGAATACAACGATGACCACACCCCCAAGCGTATCGACGCCATCGTGGTGAGCACGCAGCACGACGACTTCGATAAGGAGGCGAAGATGCTGGCCAAGATCAAACAGGACGTCATCGATATCCTCATCCCCCGGGTGAAGAAGCAGCTGCCCAAGCGCGTCCAGGCCCTGTTCGGCAAGGACATCGTATACCACATCAACCCGACCGGCAAATTCGTCATCGGTGGTCCGCATGGTGATACCGGGCTCACCGGTCGCAAGATCATCGTGGACACATACGGAGGCAAGGGAGCACACGGGGGAGGGGCGTTCAGTGGCAAGGACCCCAGCAAGGTGGACCGCAGTGCGGCGTATGCTGCGCGGCACGTGGCCAAGCATCTGGTGGCTGCCGGTGTGTGCGATGAGGTCCTGGTGCAGGTGGCCTACGCCATCGGTGTGGCCAAGCCGGTCGGATTCTACGTGAACACCCATGGCACCGCCAAGGTGAAGCTGACCGACGGACAGATCGCGAACACCATCGCCAGCCTCAAGGAGTTCGATATGCGTCCCTATTTCATCGAGCAGCGTTTCAAACTACGCACACCCATCTACAGTGAGACCGCGAGCTACGGCCATATGGGGAGGGAGAGCAAGGTGGTGACGAAGACCTTCAACAATGCCGGACAGCGCGCAACGATCACGGTGAAGCTTTTCCCTTGGGAGGAGCTCAATGCCTTGGACGTGGTCCGGAAGGCGTTCAAGCTCAAGTGATCCGGACATATCGGCCGGCCATGTGCCCCGTCCATGTGTGTGACCGCATACGGGATCACGCTACGAGGGTCCTAAGTCGTTCGTGACCAACGTGAAAGAAGAGTTTTCACAGTAGTTTGTTGGATCGACACGATCCCTTACATTTGCAGCCCATTTCCTGGAAAGACCATGTACGCCATTGTCGATATCGCCGGCCAGCAATACAAAGTGAAGCAGGCCCAAAAGCTGAAAGTGCACCGCCTCGAGGCAGAGGAAGGCAAGCACGTAGAGCTGGATAACGTGCTGCTGCTGAGCGACGGCAAGACCATCAGTGTGGGTACCCCCCGCGTGGAAGGTGCCCGTGTGGCCGTGAAGGTCCTCAACCATGGCAAAGGGGACAAGGTCCTCGTCTTCAAGAAGAAGCGCCGCAAAGGCTATCAGAAGATGAACGGCCACCGTCAGTACCTCACCGAACTCTGGGTGGAAGCCATCCTGGGCAAGGGCGAGAAGTTCGACGCCAGCAAGAGCACCGCACCTGCTCCGAAAGTGGTGAAAGTGGCGGAACCCAAGGTGAAGCGCACCGTGGCAACGAAGACCGAGGCACCCGCCAAGGCCGCTGCCAAGAAGGCCGCTCCCAAGAAAGCAGCCGCACCCAAGAAGGCTGCCGCCAAGAAAGCAGCTCCTAAGAAGGACGACAAGAAGTAATTGTTCGGCAGGCCCAGGTCCGCACCCCGGCACTCCAGTCAAAGACCCCATAAGCCATGGCACACAAGAAAGGTGAAGGCAGTACCCAGAACGGCCGCGAATCGCACTCGAAGCGACTCGGCGTGAAACTCTTCGGTGGTCAGACCGCCGTGGCTGGCAACATCATCGTGCGCCAGCGCGGTACCAAGCACCACCCCGGCAAGAACGTCGGCATCGGTGTGGACCATACCCTGTATGCCACCGCCGATGGCATCGTTTCCTATCGCAAGAAGCGCGGAGAGCGCAGCTTTGTGAGCGTGCTGCCCGCTGGTTCCGTGACCGGAGCCCCAGCCAAGGCCGTCTCCAAGAAGGCCAGCAAGCCCGCACCCGAGCAAGAGTGATCCCCGCTTGGGACCAGCGGTCGGATCCCTTGGTCCGCGATCCCAAGTAGTTGCGTTGAAGAGCCCTCCCACGTGGAGGGCTTTTTCGTGGCGCAAAGGCTCCTGATGGCCCGGACCGCATTGGCTACCTTTGCCCACCTAGAATATCGCACTACCGACCATGCTCGAACTGCCTTTCCTGCGGAATAACCGCGACGAGATCGAACAACGCCTTTCCAAACGGAACATCGATGCCAAGACCTTGGTGGCTCGGGCATTGGAGATCGATGAACAACGGCGCTCGACGCAAGCCGAACTGGATGCCAAACAGGCCGAATTGAACACGCTCAGCAAGGCCATCGGCGACTTGATGAAGGCCGGGCAACGCAACGAGGCGGAAACCGCCAAGGGCACGACGGTGGAGATCAAGTCCGCGGTTCAAGGACTGGCGGAGCGACTGGCGGTGCTGGAGCGCGAGCAGCAGGACCACCTGTGCACCATACCCAACGCACCCAGCCAAAAGGTGCCTCACGGCCGCTCACCCGAGGAGAACACCGTGGTGCTGCAGGAAGGGGCTATCCCGGACCTTGGCCCATCCGCCAAACCCCACTGGGAACTGGGCGAGGAGTATGGATTCCTGCATATGGAACTAGGCGTGAAGGTGACGGGCGCAGGATTCCCGGTATACAGTGGTCCGGGGGCCAAGCTCCAACGCGCGTTGATCACGTTCTTCCTGGACAAGGCCACCGATGCCGGATACCGCGAGATCATCCCTCCCCATTTGGTGAACGCAGCCAGTGCCTTCGCTACGGGCCAATTACCCGACAAGGAAGGCCAGATGTACCACGCCACGGTGGACGACCTCTATCTGATCCCCACGGCCGAGGTTCCCATCACGAACCTGTATCGCGACGAGATCCTCAACGCAGAACAGCTGCCGATCAAAATGGTGGGCTACACCCCTTGCTTCCGCCGCGAGGCCGGCAGCTACGGTGCACATGTGCGCGGTTTGAACCGCGTACACCAGTTCGACAAGGTGGAGATCGTGCGCATCGAGAAGCCGGAGAACAGCTATGCCGTTCTGGAGGAGATGGTGGAGCATGTGAAAGGATTGCTCCGAGCCCTCGAACTACCCTACCGTCAGTTGCTGCTCTGCGGCGGGGACATGGGCTTCGCCAGTGCCATGACCTATGACATGGAAGTGTACAGCGCGGCCCAACACCGGTGGCTGGAGGTGAGCTCCATCAGCAACTTCGAGACCTTCCAGAGCAACCGGATGAAGCTGCGTTACCGGGGCGAGGACAAGAAGCCCCGTTTGGCACACACCTTGAACGGAAGTGCCCTGGCCTTGGCACGTATCGTGGCCGCACTCTTGGAGAACAACCAGACACCGGATGGGATCCGGATACCGAAGGTGCTGCAACCCTACATGGGCATGGCGATGATCACCAAATGAACCGGAGCACACTGTTCACGGCACTTACTGCGTTGACCTACGGGGTCCTGGCAACGGGCTGCCAGCGAACCACCGCCCCACAGCACGTGACCACCCTGGACAGCCTGCTCACCAGCACGAACGGTGCACTGCTCACCCTCCGTGAGCTCGATCCTTCCCGATACGACCTGTTGGATTCGGCATATCACGCCCTGCTCCCATCCTTTCTGGAACGCCTTGATGATACCCTGCGCCCGGAACAGGCCGACCAATTGGTGGACCGGTTCCTGGTGTTCCGCTCCGCGGAACGAATGGGTGAGGACCAACGCATGCTCGAAGAACGCCTTGCCATCCGTTACGCACGCTTGGATACCCTTCGAGGGGACCTTGCGATCGGCGCCTTGCCGGACGGACAGGTTCGGGAAGCGATACGAACCGAATTGGGTCTTGCCCGGTTCGAACATGAGCAGGTCCTGAGCGTCATACAGAACTACCGCACAGCCCAACAAGCATGGGACATGCGTGATTCCCTGACCGCACTTCTGTCCGAAACCCGACCAACCACCGCACGTCCATGAGGGCACTTATCGTCCTGCTCATGGTGTCGTTCCTGGCGCCCGCAATGCTCATGGCCCAACCCGGAACGGACGAACAACTCGCAGCTCAGTATTTCCAGCAAGGCGACCTGGAACGCGCGTTGCTCTATTACGAGAAGTTGCACCGGAAACAGCCCACGGACCACTACTACGAACAGTTGTTGAAATGTTACCTCGGTTTGAAGGACATGGACAATGCGACGAAGTTGGTGAAGGACCAGCTTCGAAAACGCAACGGTGATGCGGCCTTCTTGATCGATCTGGGCACGGTGTACGAGCAGTCGGGAGAACCGGAGAAGGCCGACAAGGAGTATGAGAAGGCCCTGCGCGCGATGACCACCGACCCGAACAACGTACGGCTCATGGCGAACGCCTTCATCGAGGCGAACAAACCGGACCTGGCACTGGAAGCATACGAACGCGGACAACGGGCAGCCCCTGAAGGGATCAATTACCATTACGAGATCGCCAATGTACATGCCCTGAAGGGCGACATACCGCGAATGATGACGTCCTACATGGACCTTCTTGCGGCCAATGAGGGCTACTTGCAATCGGTACAGAACGCGCTCTCGCGTTATGTGGACCTGGATCAACAGGACCAACGGAGCGATGCCCTTCGCACCGAACTACTTCGACGTATCCAGCGGGACCCGCAACGTACCATCTTCACCGAACTGCTCATCTGGATGTATGTCCAACTGAAGGACATGAACGCCGCATTGGTTCAGACCAAGGCCTTGGACAAACGGCTGGACGAAGGGGGCCAGCGTGTGATGGAACTTGCGGCGATCGCAGTGGCCAATGATGACCATGCGATAGCGTTCAAATGCTACGAATATGTGATCGGTCTCGGGCGCAATGACGCGCTTTACCTGCAAGCACGTATCGGTTCGATCAGTGCCCGATACCAACAACTGACCGATCAGGCCGAGCCCCCTCGGGCCGAGCTGGTCGACCTGGACCAACGAATGGCCGCCACCGTGGAGGAACTTGGCACCAATCGGACCACCTTGGACCTGATCCGGGATCGCGCGCATTTGCGTGCATTCCACCTGAATGACGGGCCAGGGGCCATCGACCTGCTCAATTCGGCCATCGACCTGCCCATGGTGGACGCCAAGTACCGCGCCCAAATGAAGCTCGATCTTGGCGATGTCCACCTGATCCACGGCGACATCTGGGAGGCCTCCTTGCTCTATTCGCAAGTGGATCTGGACCAGAAGTACGATCTGTTGGGCCACGAAGCACGATTGCGGAACGCCAAGGTCTCCTTCTACACCGGTGACTTCCTGTGGGCACAAGCGCAGCTGGACGTACTGAAGGCGAGTACGAGCAAACTCATCGCCAACGATGCCATGGAGCTCAGCCTGCGCATCACCGATAACCTGGGGGTCGACAGCAACTCCGTTCCGCTGAGCTACTTCGCCCGCGCGGAGTTGCTGCGGATCCAACACCGTTATGACGAAGCACTGCTCGTGTTCGACTCGTTGGATATCGCTTTCCCGATGCACAGCTTGGGCGATGACGTTCTCTACGAACGGTTCCGTATCGCCCGGGCGCGTAAACTCTATCCCGAGGCAGCTGCATACTTGGATCGCATCATTGAACTGTATCCATTGGATATCCTGGTGGACAATGCACTTTTGGACCTTGGGAAACTCTACGAGGACCTGATCGCTGATCCGGAAAAGGCCAAAGGCTACTATGAAAAATTGATGTTCGAACAGACGGGGAGCATCTTCGTTCCGGAAGCCCGTGCTCGATTCCGCGCGTTGCGAGGCGATGGGTCCGACCTACCGGATGAATTGAAACCCCAGCCGAACCCATGATCGTCTACAACGTGACCGTCAACATCGATGCCGATGTCCAGGAGCGGTGGATCGAATGGATGAAGGAGGTCCACATCCCCGATGTGATGGCCACGGGGCTCTTCCTGGAAAGCCGGATGTTGCGTGTGCTGGCGGATGATGAGGGCGGGATCACATACGCCATCCAATACACCGCTGCGGAAATGGACCATTATGAGCGCTACCGCGCCGAACATGCTCCACGGCTTCAGGTGGAGATGATGAAACACTTCGACGGCAAGTTCGCCGCCTTCCGCACCCTGCTGGAGGTCATCCACCCGCGATGAACCCGGTCCGCGCCAAGAAACAGTTCGGGCAACACTTCCTGAACGATCGCGGTATCGCCAAGGCCATCGCCGATGCACTGACGCACCATGGTGGCTACCGATCGGTGGTCGAGATCGGACCGGGAACAGGTGCGCTCACCGTCCACCTGATCGATCGCACCGACATCGACCTGTGGTGCGTGGAGGTGGACCGCGAGGCTGCCGCCCATGTGTTGGAGCGATTCCCCGCGCTGCGTGAACGTCTCATCCTTGGCGATGTGCTTCGGCTCGACCTGCACAAGCGATTCCCGGACGCCTTTGCCATCATCGGCAACTTCCCGTACAACATCAGTACACAGATCGTCTTCCAAGTGCTGGATCACCGTGATCGCTGCACCGAGGTGGTGGGCATGTTCCAGAAGGAGGTGGCCGACCGGATCGCAGCGCCGCCAGGGAGCAAGGTCTATGGCATCACCAGTGTGCTGGCCCAGGCGTGGTACACGGTGGAGCATCTGATGAACGTGGAGCCGATCTCCTTCGACCCACCACCCAAGGTCCGCAGTGCTGTCATCCGCATGAAACGGAACGCGGTGGAACGGCTACCCTGTGATGAAGCCTTGTTCTTCCGTGTGGTGAAGACCGCCTTCAACCAGCGCCGCAAGACCTTGCACAACGCGTTGAAACCCCTGCCTGAACTGGCCGGGAAAGTGCCTGCTGAATTCGCTGGGAAGCGAGCGGAACAATTATCCGTGGCGGATTTCATCGCGCTCACCCAAGTGGCCATGGCCTGATCCGACCACTCCTCCTGCCCCTCGTGCTTCGTACCTTCGCGACCGTTCCCACCAGGGTGCAATGGAAGACCGATCATGTCCTTCGAGCTCACCAAGCCGATACTGGACCGCATCCGCACCGATGTGGCCGATGGACGTGACAGCGCCGTGCAGGCGCTCCTGAGCGAATTACACCCTGCCGATATCGGCAGTATCATCAACCGGCTCGATCTTGATGAAGCGGTATATGTGTACCGCCTACTGGAATCCGAGGAAGCAGCCGAGGTGCTGCTGGAACTGGATGACGACAGCCGTGAGAACCTACTGGGATCCCTCACCAGCCGTGAGATCGCAGAGGATGTCCTGGAGCACATCGATAGTGATGATGCCGCCGACGTGGTCTCCGAACTTTCCCAGGAGAAGCAACGGGAGGTGATCGCCCTGCTCGATGACCAGGAGCAACGCGAGGATATCCAGGAACTGCTCACGTATGCCGAGGGAACTGCGGGAGCGCTGATGGCCAAGGAGCTCGTTCTTGTCAGGACCGATTGGACCGTTGCCCGGGCGATCGTGGAGATGCGCCGCCAAGCCCAGGAAGTGGAACATGTCTACACCGTCTATGTGGTGGACAAGGATGACCGCTTGTTCGGCATCCTTCCCCTGAAACAACTGCTATTCAGCGCGGAGAGCACCCGCACGCTCATCAAGCACATCTGTGAAGAGGACGTCGTTTCCGTGAAGGTCGACACCGACGTGGAGGAGGTGGTGAACCTGATGAAGAAGTATGACGTGGTGGTGCTTCCCGTGGTGGACAATGAAGGGCGACTGGAAGGACGCATCACATTCGATGATGTGATGGACGTGATGAGCGAGGAAGCCACCGAGGACTACCAGCTCGCAAGTGGTATCAGTGAGGACGTGGATGCATCGGATACCGCATTGGTCCAGATGCGCGCTCGACTTCCCTGGCTGCTGATCGGACTGGCCGGGGGGATCCTCAGTTCGCAGATCATCGCCCAATACGAGGGCCAATTGCGCATCGACCCCAAGATGGCCTTCTTCATGCCCTTGATCGCGGCCACGGCCGGCAATGTCGGGGTACAATCGAGCGCCATCGTCGTACAAGGCTTGGCTGCCGGCACGTTGGATGGTGTGAACATCGCATCGCGTCTGTGGAAGGAGCTCCGCGTAGCCGTCATAACCGCGCTGGTGTGTGGACTCCTGATCTACGGAGTGAACCTTGCCCTACATGAAACACAGGCCCTTACCTACACGGTCAGCATCGCCCTGTTCAGTGTGATCCTCACGGCTGCCATGTTCGGAACCGTGATCCCGCTGGCCATGGACCGTCTGAAAGTGGACCCGGCATTGGCCACCGGCCCCTTCGTCACCACCCTGAACGACATCTTCGGCCTGCTCACGTATTTCACAGTGGGCCATCTCATGTACGACCTGTTCCCCTGAGCATGCGGATCATCCTCGTGGATAGCGTGCATCCCTTGCTGGCCGAGCGGCTGTCCGCAGCGGGTCATGAGGTCATCGCAGGTCATCATCTGGCAGATGCGGAACTGGCCAAGGAACTCGGGCCGGTGGAAGGCATCGTGGTGCGCAGTCGGCGATTGTCCGCCGACCTCATGCGACATGCTCGGTCGTTGCAGTTCGTGGCAAGGGTCGGGAGCGGGCTGGAGAACGTGGATCGCACCTACTGTAGGACGAAGGATATCGTTGTTCTGAACTCCCCGGAGGGTAATCGGGATGGTGTTGGCGAGTTGTGCGTGGCACAGACCTTGGCTTTGCTCAAACACCTGCCTCGCGCCAACAGGCAAGTACACGAGGGTCTCTGGCTGCGCGAGGAGAATCGTGGCACCGACCTGTGTGGAATGACCGTGGGCATCATCGGTTATGGCCATATGGGTAGTGCCTTCGCCGAGAAGCTAAGCGGATTCGGCGTGCGTATCCTGGCACATGACAAGTACCGCTCGGACTTCGGAACGGACCGTGTGGAGGAGAGTACATTGGACCAACTTCTTGCCTTGAGCCGCATCATCAGTCTTCACTTGCCACTCAGCGAGGACACCCGCCACTACGCCGATGCGGAGTTCTTCAACAAATTGGGCCAACGTGCATGGTTCCTCAATACCTCACGTGGACCGATCACCGATACCAAGGCGCTACTGGATGCGTTGGACCGGGGCACCATCATCGGTGCAGCGCTGGATGTGCTGGAGTACGAACGTGCCGACCTGGACGGGCTGGACCCGGCCATCGACCCCACCACCCAACGACGCCTGTATGCCCATGACCGCGTGCTACTCACTCCCCACATCGCCGGGGTCACCCACGAGGGCAAGTGGAAGATGGCCGCCGTCCTCGCCGACAAGATCCTCGCCGCCTTTCCATGACCTACCGCACTCCGCTCCTCCTCACACTGACCGCCGCATTGCTCATCGCCTGCATGCCTCCCCAACGCAACGACCAACCTGAGGTGCACGGCCACCGTGGCTGCCGTGGGATCCTACCAGAGAACACCATCGACGGCTTCAAGAAGGCCGTGGAGCTGGGCTGTGATCAATTGGAACTGGACGTGGTGCTCAGCGCCGACGGCCAGGTGGTGGTGAGCCATGAACCGTGGATGCACCCCACCATCTGCCAACTACCTGACGGTAGGACAATCGATGCCGAACGAGCCATGGACCTGAACCTCTACCGCATGACCGTGGCCGAGATCCAGCGCTATGACTGTGGTAGCCTTCCACATCCGGGCTTCCCCGACCAGGATCAACGCCGATCCGTGAAGCCCACCTTGATGCAGGTGGTGGAGGCATCGGATGAGCACGCCCTGCTCAGTGGTAACGTCAGTCCTGGATACAACATCGAGATCAAAAGCGACCCGTCCCTGTACGACACCCATCAGCCCCGCCCAGCCGCATTCGTTGCCGCGGTCATCGCCACCATCGACTCACTGGGCATCTCCGAACGGTGCCAATTGCAATCCTTCGACCCTGCGATCCTCGAGGCGGTACATAGCGAACGACCCGATCTGCGTGTCGCATTGCTCGTGGAGAACGCCGATGACCTTGCCACCAACCTGGGCCGCTTGTCATTCACCCCTCAGGCCTACAGTCCCTCCTTCGAACTGGCCACTCCGGAACTGCTATCAGAGCTACGCGCCAAGGACATCGAACTGGTGGTATGGACAGTGAACGAGGTACAGGACATCCAGCGGATGATCCAGCTTGGTGTGGACGGCATCATCAGTGACTATCCGGACCGCGTGATAACAGCGTTGGAAGCCAGGTGAGCTTTACTTCAGAACGAAGCGAGCGGTACTGCGGGAGCGCTGTTCGATGAGCACCTCCTTGCCTTCTGTGAGGCGCGCGAGGGTGGCCTCATCGTAGTGCCGGACAGTGACCAACTCGCAGCCATCGTTGTAGCGCACCTCGTATCCCTTACGGAGATCCTCGATCAACCCTCGGCTACGCGGGCTGTCATCCACGACCACGCTGAAGGCCAGTGCACTGTTCTGCATCAGGTCGATACGTACGTTGCGCTGAGCGAACATCCAGAAGATACCGCTCAGGTTCTCCTCCACTACGAAACTGAGGTCCCTCGGGGTGATACTTATGAGCAGCTGCGCGGGCTTCACGATGAATGAAGGGATCAACGAGTCGTTGTCACTGTTGTGGTCCACCGTGGTGCCTGGCGCATCGATATCGATGAACGAGCGCACGTAGAGTGGGATGCTCTTGCGCTGAAGCGGCTGGAGCGTACGCGGATGGATGACACTCGCCCCGAAATAGCTCAGCTCGATGGCTTCGCGGTAACTGATGTGTCGAAGCAATGTGGTGTCCGGAAAACGCTTGGGGTCCGCACTGAACATACCCGGCACATCCTTCCAGATGGTCACACTCTCGCATTCCAATGCGTAAGCGAAAATGGCCGCGCTGAAGTCCGATCCCTCGCGCCCCAGAGTGGTCGTCACTCCTTTGTCCGTTGCGCCAATGAAACCCTGTGTGACCATGCGTTTCGGCCCCGGATCGAAGGTGGGCAGATGCGCGGCACAGGTGTCGGACAGGGCCTCCCACTGTACGCGTGCATCACGGAAACGACTGTCGGTGCGGATGATCCGGCGGGCATCCAACCACTTGTTCGCGAAGCCCGAAGTATTCAGGAATGCCGATACGATGATGGTGGACCATAACTCACCGAAGGCCACGATATGGTCATAGTCCTCATCCACCAGACCTGAAGAACGTTGGGCCAGGACCTGCTGCAACGCCCTGAACATATTATCCAACTGGAAGCGCGCTTGGTCGTCGGAAGGTGCCACCTCACCCAGGATGGTGTGATGCTGTTCCCGAAGGACGTCCACCAACCCGCGGGTATCCCTTCCTTCGCTATACGCCCATACCACATCCTCCAGCGCATTGGTGGTCTTGCCCATGGCACTCACGACGATCAACAGATCATCCGTCCGGAAATGACCGAGCACCCTCGCTACATTTCGTACACCGGCCGCGTCCTTCACACTGGCACCACCGAACTTGAAGACCTTCATGCCTATGATCGAGTTGGAGCCACGAAGATGCGGAAGTGCGTTGATCCGCTCGAAGGACTTCCTGACACCACGTGTTCAACCCGCCTGGTCGCCCGCGCGCAAGGCCAGCTCCACATCGGCGATCAGGCGATCGAGATCCGGTGCATGCACCGCTTCCAACACGGTCTCCCGTGCGGCGATCAACCCCGCGCAGCGTGCGGCGAACCGAGGGGCATCATGGCTCGCGAGCTGTGGCCGCATCGAGGCAAGAACACGTACCACCTTCTCGTGATCACCCCTGCTCCGGGCTTCCTGCAAAGTGCGGAAACGTTCCGGCATGTGCTTGTGGAAGAGCGCCAGCAGCATCGCTGCTTCAGGATCCAACTCAGCAGCAAGGACCGGAGGTGCAAGCACTTCATCCTTTACCACCGGAGCCGGCCGAAGCACATTGGGCTTGGGTAGCTCCGGTGCGATGGTCGCCTTGTGCTGAGACACCGCGTGACCACGAGCGCGGCGATGGGCCGCCGAACGGAGCCACGACCCTATCAGGACGACCACAAGCACTGCGATGAGGATCACCGCCGCTATGAGCCAACGTTCCGATCTTCGAAGGTTCGCTTGGTGCTGCTCCTGTTCGGACCTGAGGTTCTCGGCCTGTTGCGCCAACGTTCGCTCCCACGTCGCTTGCATTGCCGCGATGCGCTTTTCCACAGTGGCTGCGGAATCGGCCCTATCCATGGCGGCCAGGGAGTCCTTCAGGAAGTGCGCAGCGTGCAGGCTTATCAACGCATCCTTGGACCTGCCTACGCGCTCCTGCGCCTTGGACAGCGCGAAGAGCGCATCCCGTTCCAACGCGCGCTCCTGCAATGAATCAAGAATGACCACGGCGTGTTCCAGCATCCGGACCGCATCCATCGGTCGCGCACCTTCAGCCCGAGAAAGCAGGGTGTCCGCCCACGCCGCCTCCATGGGGACCTTCTCCTTCAGCATCCTGGCCTGGATGGTGCGCGACCCCATGGGCAACGCTGCACGGTCCAAGGATGCATCCTGGGCCATGGACGCCAAGGTCATCGTGAACAGGACCAGCAGGGACAGCGATCGCGCCATGTTCCGAAGATAGTTCGGGGCGACAGGGAGCCGACCGTGGTTCATGAGCCTACGAGCCCCTTCAGCTGCTCCAGTTCCAACGACCCGTTCCACCACTCCTTGGAATAGTTGGCCCCGTAGCGATCATAGAACCGATGCGCATCCACGTTCCAATCCAACACCTGCCAGAGCATTCCCGAGTAGTCCCGCTCAACGGCGTAGGCGGCGCATTGGCGAAAGAGCTTATCCCCGACACGGTGGCCCCGAGCGGCCTCGGTGACCACGATATCCTCCAAATACAGCCGACGTCCCTTCCACGTGGAATAGCGTTCGTAGCACACGGCCATGCCTACGATGGCCCCCTCCAACTCCGCCACCCACCCTACCCAAACGGGAGCCGGTCCGAAGCCGGCATCACGCATATGCTCCAGGTTCACGGTCACCTCTTCCGGAGCCCGTTCGAACAAGGCCAGTTCCCGCACCAGTTCCAACATGCGCGGCACATCATGGGCCTCGGCCCGTCGGATCTTCACGTCCATGCCTGCAAAGAAAGGATGGGCCGACCGGTCGCCGATACATGCTCTTCGCATCTTTGTAGCACAACAGTCGACGGCGGGTCATTGTCCGGCCTTCCGATCGTCTGGACCATCGATCGCCATGGCCTCCATCAAGACCCTCGCCGAGTTCATCACCGAACGCCAACATGAGTTCACCTATGCCACGGGTGAACTCAGCCAATTGCTCACGAGTTTCCGACTGGCCGGCAAAATGGTGAACCGCGAGGTGAACAAGGCCGGACTGGCCGAGGATATCCTGGGCGCGCAAGGGACCGAGAACGTGCAGGGCGAACAGCAGCAGAAGCTCGACGTCTACGCCAACGACCTGTTCATCCGCCTGCTGAAAAGCCAAGGCATGGTGTGTGCGGTGGCCAGTGAGGAGAACGACGACATCGTTCACTTCGACAACGGGGGCAAGTACGTGGTGACCATGGACCCGCTCGATGGCAGCAGCAACATCGATGTGAACGTGAGCATCGGCACCATCTTCAGCATCTACCGGCGGGTGAGCGAGGGGGCCAAGGCCACGATGGAGGACTTCATGCAACCGGGCAGCGCACAGGTGGCTGCTGGCTACATCATCTATGGTAGCAGCACCATGCTCGTGTACACCACGGGTCACGGTGTCAACGGATTCACGCTGGACCCCAGCATCGGCACCTTCTGCCTGAGCCATCCCAACATGACCACCCCGGCCAACGGGAAGATCTACTCCATCAACGAGGGCAACTGGTTCGAGTTCAGTGAAGGCGTGCGCACCTATATCGATTCGTGCAAGAGGCAGAAGATGAGCGCGCGCTACATCGGTAGCTTGGTGGCCGACTTCCACCGCAACTTGCTGAAGGGCGGTATCTACCTGTACCCAGGGACCACCAAGGCACCCAAGGGCAAGCTACGCCTCTTGTACGAAGCGAACCCGCTCGCCTACATCGTGGAACAAGCCGGAGGGATGGCCACCGACGGCGCTGCACGCATCCTGGACCTGAAGCCCACCGAGCTCCACCAGCGCTGCCCGCTGTACATCGGCAGCAGAGCGATGGTCGAGGAGGCGATGAAAGGCTGAGGTCGATGCCACGTAGGTGCAGGTGATGCACCTGGCTCGCTCTTGGATCCAAGTTTCCAGTTGGATCCCTTTTCTTCGTGTCATACTCCACTCTCCCATGAACCGTCGACCGGAATTCCTCGTCGCATCGGCCCTGCTCGTGGCCGGCATCGTTATCGCATCCAGTTCCTGTTCCGATCATGGCCCAGTGGCCACGGAGGCTGATACTGCTGTCCTGACCGGACCAAGTGAGGCTGCTTTGGTGGGACGGGGCAAGTATTTGGTGGAGATCATGGGTTGCCACGATTGCCATTCACCGAAACAGATGGGACCGAACGGCCCTTATTTGGATCCGGAGCGTATCCTGAGCGGTTATCCTGCTGATCGCCCGCTACCACCGCAGCCGGTCTCTCATGAGGGCTGGGCCTTGTTGACGATGGACCTCACCGCAGCCGTCGGTCCCTGGGGCACGACCTTCGCAGCGAACATCACCAGCGACGAAAGCGGCATCGGCAACTGGACCGAAGAACAATTCGCGCGTGCCCTGACGAAGGGTTTGTACAAAGGGCTCGAAGGCTCGCGCCCCCTGCTGCCTACGATGCCATGGCAGAACTACGTGAACATGAGCCAAGAGGACCTCAGCGCTGTGTTCGCATTCCTCAAGAGCACCAAGCCCGTGGCCAACGTGGTGCCCGCGCCGATACCACCCGCTGGGCCGGTGCAGTAACTGTCGGCTCCAGGGCATGCAACTCCACCAAGAGCTGGCTCAACAAGGCGCGTAGCGCAAGGTATTCAACACAAGTGGAGATCCGGAAGACTTTGCACGCCGTGGGGTCGATCATGCGGCCCAGGTCGTCCGTGACGCCGGATGCAACAGGCCTTGCTCCGGAAAAGGCCATGGCCACTTCGGAAAACCCAGGCATTGCGCCGTAGGTATGCCATTGTTGAAGTTGTTCGGCCAAAGCGTCGCGCACCGCATCCGATCCGGAGCCTTTCAAGGTGCGGAGCCTCTTGTACATGCAGCTGCCACGCCGAGGCATTTGCTTTGGCCAAGGCGTAGGGAACGGCAGGCACGCGTTCGTGCACTTGGCTGCTGCCCTTGTGCTGAGCGGAAAGCGCGCGGCTCAGCACGAATGTGAAGGCCCAAGCGATCGATCGCATGGAACGGAGTAACCCGTTCGGTCAGGCAGCGGCCGCGTGCGCGATCGCAATGGTACCCGCTAGGCTGCCACCAGCTGGACGCGGAGTACAGCGAAGAGCCTGCCTGACGGCAGGCAGGTACGACGTCACCACCGGTGAGCGTTCTGCACAGCGCTGGTACACGCCAATAAAACGCGTTGACCCCAAGGATCGAACCACGGATGCAGAGCCGTGTACAGAACACGAACTCGCTTACTACAGCCTTGAAACTCACTCTTGTTGCCCGTTCCCTAGTGACCAGTTCCACAGCCCAATGGGAACCTTGAACGTCGATCAAGAACCGAAGTGGGACCTCCGGAATACAAATGGTGAACGAACTGTTCGGAAAGGCCGTCAACCTTCAAACAGCCGACACGAAAGCGTGAACTTTACACCCATGACCCTTCGATCCAAACTTCTCGGCATCCTTCTCGGTGCGATCGCACTGCCCGTTCAGGCCCAGCAATGGCAGTTGGTCGCGCCCATCAGGGACGATGACCGCATGGGAGACATGAAGATGATCGACCCGGTAACAGGCTTCATGATCGATGACCAACACGGCGGCATCTTTTCCACGCGTGACGGCGGTATGCATTGGGACCGCAAGGCGAACAACCTGGGCGCCGGTGGCATGCCACGTGCCTTGTGGATGTGGGACGCACAACGCGGGGTGATCGCTGCGAACAACGGCAAGATCTATCGCACCAGCGATGGCTTTGATAGTTTCCTGCCCCTTGTGACGATCATCGGTGTGACCATCGGCAATTGCACGGCGATCCATTTCGTGAACGATACGCTTGGATTCGTCGGGACCTCCACCGGCAAGATCTTTCGCACCGAGGATGCGGGCTTGACCTGGACCCTGCAGAACAGCGGCATCACCGCCCAACTCGAACGCTTCTTCTTCGTGGATGATCAACTCGGTTTCGCCGTGGCCGCGCAGTACATCCTCCGCAGTACCGATGGTGGAAGCACGTGGGAGCAATTGCCCACGCCCGAGTTGGTGAACATCAAGGACCTTCACTTCTGGGATGCCCTGAACGGGATCGGCGTAGGCGCAGTAGGCGTGATCCTGCGCACCGTGGATGGTGGCGATACCTGGTCTTCGATCACCTCCCCGACCACGTATACCATGAACGATCTCGAGGTGCAAGGCAACACGTTGGTCGCCTGTGGTGCATTGAGCCGCGTCATCCGCAGTACCGATGCAGGAGCCACTTGGACGGTGCAAACCTCCGACAACCGCGAACGGCATTCACTCAGTTTCACACCGGCAGGTGTCGGCCTGATGGGAGCTTCTGGGTACATATACCGTTCGCTGGACATGGGTGCAACGTGGAACATCGTACACGTGGGCACACCGAACAGCTTGACCAGAATGAGCTTCGCGAATGACCAGATCGGGGTGGTCGCCGGCAGCACGGAAGGCGTGCGAACGATCGATGGCGGAAGGCACTGGGTCGCATCCGATGTCATCGGCCTTGGAGTACATCTAAGGCCTGATGGCGCGGGTTCCTCGGGCGGTGGTCTCGGCGTGAATACGCATACCAGCGATTTCTACGCAACGGTCCAGAACGGACCTTCAGGATCGCGACCTCAAGTGGTGATACGCTGCACGCAGTCCTTCTCGCCCACCACCTACATCGTTGCCGGTGGCAATTTGAATGGCGGGTTCTACCGGACCACGAACGGTGGCAGCAGCTGGACCTACACACCCGCTGGCAACCCATATGACATGTACTTCCCAACCGAAACCACCGGATACGCCGTCGGCGAAGGAACCAGTGTGTACAAAACAACCGATGCAGGGATCACCTGGACCGATCTTGGGCCACTGGTGAGTGCAGGACAGGTCACGCTCTTCTTCCTGGATGAACAGCGCGGGTGGACCGGACTTCATAGAACCACGGATGGCGGGCAAACATGGACCCTCATGAGCGGTACGCCACAATCCACAGTGGCCATTATTTTCACCGATGCCGATACGGGCTATGCGGTCGCGTCATCCGGGCAGACCGTGCGAAGCGTGGATGGTGGAATAACCTGGGAGAACAACTACATCTCCGAAGTTCCGAATGCGTCCTTCAGCGATGCGGCCTTTGTGGATGGCACATTGATCGGTGTCGCGAACGGCGGCGACATCTTCCGGGCGCAGATCGGCTGCCCGGAGACCGCGTTCGTGCCAGCGATCCAGCAGGTCGGCTCCTACCTCTGCACTTACACCTTCGGCACGGTGCAGTGGTTCCTGAACGGTGAGCCCATTCCGGATGGCAACGACCTGTGCGTGGAGGCCACCGAAGCGGGCAACTACAACGTGGTCGTTACCGAAGGGCCCGGTTGTGTTTCGGCGCCATCGGCCACCGTGCAGGTGATCGGCACAGAGGTCGGAACCAACACGATCGAAGACCTGCGCATTGCACCGAACCCGGCAAAGGAAGTCCTGCGCATCGCGCGCAGCCAAGGCACAGTAGCAGATATCTCGGTATACGACACACAAGGTCGTTCCGTGATGATCGACCGCACGAGCGACACCTCGTACAACCTCGATGTCCGTGCGCTGAAACCGGGCATGTACGTGATACGGATCCGTACGGGGAACAGAGTGCAGAGCGCACGTTTCATGAAGGAGTGATCATGCCAGGCCTCACCACGTACATCCTCCTTTTCCGCGGCGTCGGCGGCGCTACCAAACTGCCCGTTGGCCCATTGAAGGAAGCCTTGACCAATGCGGGCTTCAAGAACGCCACCACGTACATCAACAGCGGGAATGCGTTGGTGCGGAGTGCTCTGTCGCGGGAGGAGACGATCGCCAAGGTGGCCGCCCTCTGCAAAAAGAAGTTCGCATTCGACAAGGCCATCTTCGCGCCTACCGCAGCGGAATGGAAGGCGGTGATGGACAGCAATCCATTCCAAAATGCAACCGCAACACCGTCCCTGTTGCATGCCGCGCTCCTGGAGGGAACTCCGACACCGGCGGCCATGAAAGCACTGCTTGCGGTCGCTGTGGAAGGTGAGCAATTGAAGGTGGTAAGAGGCGGTCCTTCCGATCGTTCCGGTGGATACGACGTGGCCTACATCCACACGCCGTCCGGCTTCGGAACCTCCAAGCTGGCCGCCAAATTCGACAAGGGGCTTGGCGTGGTCAACACCGCACGCAACTGGAATTCGGTGATGAAATTGAACGAATTGGCGCTTGCGATGGACACAAAGTAGCTCTATCCTTGTTCAGGACCCAAGCAACCGTATTGTGATCATGAGCAACCGACCCGCGTTACCCGGTCCTGTGGAAGATTGGTTCCAAGGTCAAGGCTTCACGAGCGTTCGCTTCGCGGGCCCGACCGAACACATCACCACGTTCAACATGGGCCACACACTGGTGTTCAAGCTCCGGCAACGGCCGGATCATCTCACCTTCTACAAGGAAGCAGCCGGCGGTTCGCTGATCGTGTTCGAGGTAACAACGAAGCATGACAAGGTGCAGTACTCCGGCTATTGCCCACTCCTGCTCTTCGGCATTTGGGAAAGGAAGATGAGCTTCAAGGCTGATGCGGGGATGCTTGCGCCTTATCGGAAGGAAGGGTTCGTAGTGGCGCAGCGTTTCAAGAGGATGTTGGAGGAGCGAGAGCTTTGAGGGAACGATCGCGTGCATCGTGGTGGATCTTGTTCACGGACCCTTTTGACAGTTCAGCCGTCTAACATAAAGAGACATCACTGTGATCGCTCTTGAGCAGCCAGGCCCGCACCTTTCCATTTCCTTAGGAAGAGCACCCAAGCAACGACACAAACTGCGATCACCACCCCGAGCATCATCGGATCAAGCGCCTGGTGGAAGAACACATTGAAGAAGGTGATGTTGACCACGAAGTGGACGCACGCGCTTGCGCCGATGGACCGCGTGAGCACCGCCACCTGACCGATGCCCCAACTGCCCAGAACGAGTGTGCCAAGGAACAGCACGTTGGCCAACACGCTCGGGTTCTCCAAAAAGGGAAGGTGCCACAGGTACCACAGCAGTCCGATCACCAAGTACTTCGTGAGTTGCTGAAGTCCGCTCAATTCCTGTTGCAGGTAGCCGCGCCAACCGTATTCCTCCATCACGCAGTAGATGAGCACGGCAATGGTCGCCACTGCACCGAACAGATGCTCATTGACGCCGAACTTGTTCCGCAGGCCGATGACAGTGATGAGAACAAAAGGCACCACCGCCATCAGTAGCACGAATTTCTGCGAGGTGCCCCAGAACGAGATCGTCAATGGCCTTACCTTTCTCAGTAGGTAAAACCCGCACAACGCACCGAGGAACACACCGCTGCCTTCAAGCACATTCCGGATGACCACATAGCCCAAACCGGACCATTCACCGAGTCGTGCATTCAGCTCGAACAGATCGAAGCGGAACAGATTGGAGATCGTGATAGCGATGGCGTAGAAGAGCAGGATCCGCGCACCATTGATCTTGGCCCCTTCAGCGGTGCTTGGGTGTGCAGCGGATACTTCCATGTTCTAGCGATGCGGGGATCGTGGATGAACGACCAGTTCGCTGTGAATGTAGAACTGTCCCTTGACCCAATGGCAGAACCTTTCGGAATGGCGAACGCAAGCCTCGTGACCGACATCCTGGCGCACGGGGTCCATGTGCTCCCCTCCGTAGCTTTGCCCCGTTCCCGAACCCGATGCCCGGAATTGCCGGTGTCGGGTTTCGGGCATTTTGGCGTCCATCCCCAGCCCAGCATGGAATCGAGTTCAGTCTTTGATGACGGTTCATGGCGTCATCACTATATCCCTCAGTACTTCATCAAA
>JADKCV010000003.1 GCA_016718655.1 Flavobacteriales bacterium
CATGTCCAGTGATATCGCCATCCACCTCTTCATCCTGACCCTCTCCTGCGCCGGGGTCTTTTTCGCGCTGCTCTCCTTACGGTCCACCTTCACCCTGAGCGGCCGCATCGCGGGAAGGGTCCGTACGGACGTGCCGATACGGGCCACATTGAGGACCGCCCAAGGGGGAAGGTCCCGGATCCGTTTGTCCTCCTCCGGTCGGTTCCGTGTGGCACTGTCCACCCATTGCCGGGCGACCATCGTGATCACTCAACACCGGCAGATCTTGCGTACCATCAGCATACAGCCGTTTGCGACCCACCGTTCAGGGAATTGCCAAAGTCGCACGGTACTTGACCTCGGGGATATCCTGCTGAACGCGCAGGAGGTGCAACAGGGTCAGTGCCAACTGTTCTACCGTTCCGGATGCACGGTGGCCATCACCTCCGGAACGGCCCGTGTTCGCCAGGTCCCTTTTGACCGCCAGTTGCTCGATCATTCCGACCATTGGTTCAGGGAGTCTGGCTCAGGGCGCCGATCGGCATGACCTTCGGTCACACTCCAGCACAGAGCCTTCCTCAACTTGACCGCACCATGTCCATCCCTCGCATCATCGGTCTGCTATTGTTGCTAACGACGACCGGCTTTTCGATCCTCGCCCAACGGCTGGACATCGAGACGCAGGCTGCCGGCGGATTCATGGTCGTCACCGCGTGCACCATGATCAGCGAGGATGACGCCGTTTTCGTGGGCAGAGCTTCAGTTTTCCGCATCAGCAACGGCAACGTACTGTGGAGCAAGGTCCTGCTGGATACCACGGTGTACTACAATGAAGCCCACTTCCATGCTGTTGCGCTCGCCAGCAATGGCGACATCATCGTGACGGGAGAGGAGTCCCGCTTCGGTCTGCACTACGGCTTCATCGCTCGACTGGATCAAGATGGTGTTCTGCTATGGAGCACCTCGGTGCGTCCCGGTATGGAAGCCACCCGTTTCATGTCAGTGCTGCAAGCAGCGGATGGGTCGCTTTACGTGAGCGGTGATACCGGCACATCCGGCCAGTGGAATGAATGCGTGGCCCGGTTCGCCTCGACCGGTGAACTGCTATGGTTCCGTGACATCGACTATCCCGCTAGCCAACACGGCCGGGATGCCATTCTGGAAGGGGACACCTTGGTGGTCTTGGGCAGCACCACCCTTGGTTCGGGCGTCGGGGATATGGCGCTGTTCCGCTATGCCCCGGATGGCACCCTTCTGACCTTCAGAACCCTGGGCACCGGTGACAATGAGTGGCCCACTACGCTGCTGGCCGATGGTATGGGTGGGTATGTGGTCTCATACCATTCCGGGATAGACCGTATCGGCGTCCTTCGGCTTGGACCCACCTTTCAGCCCGTTGGATCTCCACGTATTCTCTCGTCGGGTTATGACCTGGGGTGTGTCGGTGCACTTTGGAATACCGCCACTCAGTCCTGTACGATGGCGGGAATGGCCGCCAATTCAACGGACTACTTCGGCATGTCCGTACAGGTCTCGCTGGCGGATAATACGGTCACGTGGGAACGTTCCTATCCAGGAACCAGTTTTGCCCTGGCAATATCATCGAACCCTTCGTCGATCTCAAGCATGATCATGTGCAATCCCAATGGCTTCAATGGAAATGGATCCTATCCATTGCATTTGTTCTCCGTGAACCTCTCCACAGGCACTGATATGGGTGGTAACCCATGCGACCCTTCACCCGCGCTGAACGTGGTGGTCACCCAAGGCTCCATATCGGTCATGGATCATACGGTCACGAACCGGATCCATGTTCCCGAAGTGACCCATGGCATCACGGTACAGGATCGCCCGTTGATGACCAGCTCCTGCCCTCAGACCCCACTTCCGGTGGAATGGCTGGACTGGGAGGTGCTGGCCGCAGAAGATGGCATCCTACTTTCCTGGAGCACTGGGTCGGAGTGGAACAATGACCACTACGCCATCGAACGCAGCTTTGATGGCGGAAGCTGGCATGGAATAGGAGTGGTTCCAAGTGCCGGGAACAGCGCAGCACGGGTGGACTATACCTGGACCGACCGCGAACCGATCCAAGGCACGGCCTACTATCGCCTGCGACAAGTGGACCAGGATGGGAGCCTCCTTCTCCACGGTGCATTCGGTGGAATGGGCCATCGACCATGACGCTGCCCTGTTCCTCCCAAATCCGACAATGCCAGGGCAACCGGTGCATGCATTCGAGTCCGTGGTCCTGTTCGATCTGGTCGGAAAGCAGCTGAGCGGACCGGTGGATCACTTCCTGGCCCCGGATCGACCAGGGGTTTATCTTGTGCGTGGAAAGAGCCGCTGTGAGCGGCTGGTGGTCCAATGACCGGACCGCAAGAACCTCTTGACCCCTGAATCCTATGGCAAACGGCCTAACCGCAGTGATCGTGGACGATGAAGAAGCTCCACGGACGATGCTCACCGGCATGCTGAAACGCAACCATCCGGACATCCATCTGCTGGGTGTCGCGGAGGACGTTCCTGCCGGCATCGACCTGATACGTCGCTCTTCACCGCAGATCTTGTTCCTGGACATTGAACTGAAGGACCGCACAGGATTCGATCTGCTACGTTCCCTTGGCGAGACCAAGCCGCACGTCATCTTCACCACGGCCCATGAGAGCTACGCGGTGAAAGCCATCCGGTTCAGCGCCTTGGATTATCTGTTGAAGCCCATCGATGCGCAGGAACTGAGCGAAGCGATCATCAAAGCCTGGCAAATGGTCCGCACTTCGGACAAGCCAGCCATGGTGGACATGCTGCTGAAGAACATCGATCGGTCCACCGGGGAACGGATCGTTGCGCTCCCGGTCAGCGATGGATTGGAACTGATCCACGTGAACGAGATCGTGGTGTGTGAATCGGATTCGAACTATACCACGTTGCACATGCGCGACGGAAAGCGACTACTGATCTCCAGGACGCTGAAGGAGTTCGAGGACCTGTTGGGTGAACAGGAGTTCATCCGGGTCCACAATTCGTTCCTGATCAACAAAGAAGCACATCAAGAAGTACATCAAGGGCGAAGGCGGAGAGGTGATCATGTCCAACGGAATGAACATCGCTGTGTCCCGACGAAAGAAACAAGAGCTCATGGACGCTTTGGAGCGCCTTTGATACAGGGGCATGAACGACCCACCTCGTCGGTCACGAACAGGTCACCTCCCCTTGTGCACGGGAGTTGGGTGGAATACAGGATTCCAACGTGGAACCCGATGGACTTCTTTTGTACTACTGTGCATCGCACTCGGCCCCGAAACTGCATTCGGACAGCGGTTCATCCGGAACTACACGGTCCTGCATGACAGTATTCCCATTGTGCTGGAACATACCCGCACGGCATCTGTACTACCGCCTTTGAACGTGCATTGTTTTTGCCTTCGGGTGCCCGATGAAGTGAATGGCAAGGTGCTTGTCGAACTACTGGATGTCTCACCGAACGGGTTCGCCAACTTCCAAGGCTTTGCTTCTCAAGGGAGATTACGAGGGTGCTTCCATCTGGGCTCCATCCGGGTCGAAAGCGGGGTCATCCGGTACAATGATCTGCCTGCGACCCATGCCACTCTGCGCCGACCTTTGGATGATCGGTTCCGTTGATGTTCCTGAGCTCTTTCTGAGGAGTACGCTGCTGCGAGGGGCATTCCTGCCCCCTTGGTCCAGGCATGGGCCTTCGTCGGCGATCGCCTCTCCTACCTTCGCCCCATGCCCCACGACCACGCGCATGCCCATGCCGGACATGACCACCACGGTCATGATCATGGCCACGGTCACGCGGCCGGGGCGGCCTCGCTGCGGGTGGCCTTCTTCATCAACCTCGCCTTCACGGTGGTGGAGGCCGTGGGCGGCTGGTGGACGGGCAGCATCGCGGTGCTGACGGATGCCCTGCACGATGCCGGCGACTGCCTGGTGCTGGGCACCGCGTGGTGGCTGCAACGGGTGGCGATGAAGGGGCGCGACGCGCAGTACAGCTACGGATACGGGCGGTACAGCATGTTGGGCGGCTGGCTCACGAGCGTGGTGCTGATGGTGGGCGCAGGGGCGATGCTGGTGCTGAGCGTGCCCAAGCTGTGGGCGCCGGAGCTGCCGCATACCACGGGCATGATGGGGATCGCTGTCTTCGGGCTGCTGATGAACGGGTTGGCGGCGTGGCAGCTGCACGGGGGGGCCAGCCTGAACGAGCGCGGCGCCTACCTGCACCTGCTGGAGGATGTGCTGGGCTGGGCGGCGGTGCTGGTGGGCGCGGTCGTCATGTACCTCACCGGATGGGCCATCGTGGACCCCTTGATGAGCGTGGGGATCAGCGTGTTCATCCTCTCGAACGCCGTGGGCACCCTGCGCAAGAGCACGGGCATCCTGATGCAGGAGATCCCCGCGGGCATCGACATGCAGGCCATCCGAACCCGGCTGATGACCATCCCCCACGTGAGGGACCTGCACGACCAGCACACGTGGACACTGGACGGCAACCTGGTGGTGCACACGGTGCACGTGGTGGTGGCCGATGTGGACCTGCTTCAGGCCAGGGCGATCAAGGCCCAGGCACGGGCGGAACTGAAGGCGCTGGGGATCCACCATGCGACCATCGAACTGGAATGGGCCGATGAGCACTGCGGCCTGGAACACCACTGAGCCATGAGAAAGCGCCTCTTCCAACTATTGGCCCGCGTGAACAAGGCCGTGCTGCCGCGGCTGTGGGACAAGGACCTGCTGCGCCTGAGCAAGGGTCAGAAGCTGATGGTGGCGTGGCGGTATTGGGTGACAAAGAACGCCTCTGAGGAGGGAAAGGCCGATCCCTCTAATTTCGGCCGGTGAGAGCCTTGGCTATTCTCTGTGCGCTGTTCGTCGTTGGGTTGCTCCCAGCGCAGACCCCGTTGGTGATCAATGAGCTGCAGGCGGCCAACCACCGCACGCTGGTGATGGCTGATGGCGATTCGCCGGACTGGATCGAATTGTACAACCCCGGTCGCAAGATGGTGGAGCTGCAGGGTATGCAACTGAGCCTGCGCGATCAACGGCATGTGTTCACCGGGTCGTTGCGCGTGGCGCCCAAGGGTCGCGTACTGCTGTTCTGCGATGGACGCCTGAGCGCGGGTCCCGAGCACGTGGGGTTCCCGCTGGACCGCGAAGGCGGCACGCTGCTGCTGATCGCGGCTGACCGGGTGACGATCCTGGACGTGTTCACATACCCCGCCATGCCATCGGACGTAGCCCTGGGTCGCGTGCCCGATGGCTCGCAAAGCTGGAGCCTGCTGGAAGAGCCGACACCGGGCCAGACGAACAGGACGCCGAGCAGCGGGATCTCCCGCAGCATCGCGCCAGCCCCGGAGGCCGACCGCACGGGAGGTCTCTACAGCGCACCGATCACAGTGGTGCTGAGCGCCCCCGCGGGCAGCAGCATCCGCTGCACCACGGATGGTAGTGACCCGCGAAAGGGCGGCACCCCGGTCGATGGGCCGATCACCATTGCGCGTTCCAGCGTGCTGCGCGCGATCACCACGGCACCCGGACAGCTCGCCAGCGCCGAGACGAACCACACCTACCTTATCGGCATGGCCACGGGTCCTGCCCTGGCCCTCTCGCTGGACCCGGCCGATCTGTGGGCGGACAGCACGGGGATCAACGTGGACGGTGCCTTCGCGAACTTCAGTCGCGGAGGCGAGGCATGGGAACGCTCCGCGCATGTACAGCGGCCCGGTACCAGCGCGCTGCCCGTGGGCCTGCGCATCAGCGGGAGCGGTTCGCGCGGCCAGCCGAAACGCTCCTTCAAGCTCTACCTCCGCGATCGTTACGCCAGTCCGGACAGTGGCTGGGCCTTTGCCGATGGCACGCACTGCGATGAGGTGATGCTGCGCGCCGATGCCACGCCGCACGCCTTTCTGCGCAACCTGCTGATGAGCACCCTGGTGGAGCGCTTCGCACTGAACGTGGAGACGCAGCCCTCCGAGGTGCTCTCCCTGAGCCTGAACGCCGAGCCCTGGGGCCTTTACCGCCTGATGCCCCCGAAGGACGCGCAGTGGCTGCGCCAGCGTGCCGGTGTGGAGGCCGTGGAGGTGTTGGAAGGTCCGGCGGCCACGCCACTGGCCGGGCACAACACGCATTTCCTGCAGGCCCGGGAGGCCCTGTTCGCCGGTGCCCCGGTGGACAGCCTGGCCGGCCTGATGCACGTGGAAAGCCTGATCGACCTGGCGAGCCTGGACCTCTTCACCGGCCGCGCTGACCACGACCTGAACGTGCGCTGCTACCGACCGCGCCAGACCGGTGGCCGTTGGCGCTGGGTGCTCTTCGACATGGACCTGTGGGCACCGGCGGAGGAGAACACGGTGGAACGCCTCTGCGCCTCGTCCCAAGTGGAGACCCCCTATCTGCCGCAACTGCTGGACCACCCCGAACTACAGCAGCTACTGCTGGCCCGTCTTACCGCGCTGCAGGCCACGGTGCTGCATCCGACGGTGGCCGGGGCGGTGCTGGACAGCCTGTACCGCACCCACGCCGCAGTGATGAACGCCGACCACGTGCGCTGGACCAATGAGATGGAACTGCCCCTACCCGCCGAGAGCCGGGAAGCACTGACCACGCACCTGAACGCGCGGCCCGAGCACCTCATGCAAGACCTCGCCTCGCGCACCGGCCGCAGTGTGCAGCACGTTCGGGTTGAAGTTCCTCCAGCCCACCAGGGCCAGGTGCTGCTGGATGGACTTCCGCTGCCCGAGGGACGCCAGGATATCCGCTGCCTGTCAGGCATTCCGGCCACGCTGGAACTACGCCCCGCAGCGGGCTATGAACTCGGCAAGGGACGCGGTTTGAAAGGCGACGGCCCCTTCCACCTGGAGGACCTGTCGCGTTCGGGACCGATCCGGGTGAAGTTCGTACTGCTGGCCCCTTGAGCGTGTGTGCGGGCTCAGGCCAGCACCGTCTTCAACAACGAATCGAAGAGCGAGCGGCCATCGGTGTTGCCCAGACGCTCATCGCAGGCCCGTTCGGGGTGCGGCATCATGCCGAAGACGTTGCGGGCGCTGTTGCACACCCCGGCGATGTTCTCCTTGCTCCCGTTGGGGTTCGCACCGTCATGGATCTTGCCGTCGGCATCGCAGTAGCGGAACAGCACCTGATCGCCCTCCTGGAGCATCTTCAGCGTGGCGGAGTCGGCGTGGTAGCGGCCTTCGCCATGGGCGATGGGGATCTTCAGGGCCTTGTCCGGCACCGCGCTGGTGAGCAGGGTCTTGCGCGTGGCGGGACGGATGAACACGTTCTTTGCGATGAACTTCTGCCCCTCGTTGTGCAACAGCGCACCGGGCACCAGGCCGGCCTCGCACAGCACCTGGAAACCGTTGCAGACGCCGAGGACCAAGCCGCCTTTCTTGGCGTGCGCGGCCACCTCCTGCATGATGGGCGAGAAACGCGCAATGGCACCGCTGCGCAGGTAATCTCCGAAGGAGAACCCGCCTGGGAGCACGACCATGTCCACCTTGTAGATCGTGGTCCTTGTGCCACAGACGCTCCACGGGCTGGCCCAGCGTGGTCTCCAGCACATGGATCATGTCCTCGTCACAATTCGATCCAGGGAAGGTGACCACACCGAATTTCATGGGGCTGAGTAGCTAAGTGAACAGTGGCGCGAAGGTAAGCGCCATGCGATCGACAACATTCCAGCCATCATCCCCACTGTACCCAACAGGCCAGTGCGAACAGCGCGAGCATGGAAGAGCCGCTCAGCCAATGATGCCTATCACCCATGAACGCATAGGACCCCACGACCGCCAGCGGCACGGCCAATAGCACAGGGGGAAAAGCTTCGTTCAAGACCCACACCCCGCCCATGAGCACTGCGATGGCGGCACAGAAAGCCAGTAACGACGCACGCACGTTCCTCACCCGCATGATGCTTCTCTGGTAACTACCTGCGAACCGGTAAAAGGCCACGATAAGCACAGGGAGTAGCAGCGCATTCAGCAACCAACGTTGGCCTCGGGGAGCGGGGGCGGTATCCACCACACGACCCATGTCGGCGATCGTCAAAAGCGGGGTCCAAGGTGTACGACCGAACAGGTGGAGCACCCCCCAGCACAGGTAGAGTACCGCAGCACCACCTACCAGGGGCAGCATGTATTCGCGCCATTCGAAAGGACGGATGACCGACACGGAGGCCCAGACCACCACCATCAGGAACAGGTAAGGCAAATAGAACAGGCCTGCCAGCCCGATGAGGACCCCGGCATCGAAGAGCTCTGCCCGTGCACCGCTGCGGTTGTTCATGGACCAAGTGCGTTGTAAGGCCCACAACACCAAGGGCATCCCCAGGAGGGCGGGATCGAGCAGGGTGGTACGGTCGAAAGCAGCAAGCAACAGCGTGAAGAGCAGGGCGGTGAGGTGGTTGCGGCGGTCAACCAGGTCGGTATTGTTGGCCAACCCATTGAGTTGTACCGCTAGTCCACCTACGAGGACCACATGAATCAGGCCCACGAACCAAGGGTAGTGCCCGATGGCTCCGCGGACCATCGCATACAACGGCATCACCTGGCCTGGCATGGGTCCCATACCCGCGAACAGGTCACGCGCGTAGAGCAAAGGAATGATCACCACCAAACCCAGGAGGATGGCAGGGCGATTACTGCGGAATAGGCCTGCGAGCATTAGGCGGAGGTGGATCGGGCGGGGACCTATCTTTGCCGAGCTTCAAGCTTACGAACGATGCAACAGATCGCTTTCGCCCTCGGCCATTTCATGGAATGGACCTTCACGATCATCACCGGGTTGGGGTGGTTGCCTTCCATCGGCATATCGGTGGTGTTGTTCTCCGGCATCGTCTACTGGCTCAATTTGCAGCGCCGGTACGACCGCAAGGCCGAGAAGGACGGCACCATGGCCTGAGCGCCGTCCAAGGGCTCACACGGGTTGTTGGGCGGTGGTCCTGGTCCCGCGCATGCGTACCAGGTCGTGTCCGATGTCACTCCGCATGATCCGCCCCTCGAAACTGATGAGCGCAGCACTCCTGTACGCAGCAGCGATGGCCTGTTCCAGGTCCTTGCCGAAGGCCGTCACCGCCAGCACTCGACCACCCTTGGTCAACAGACCCTTGGCATCCGTGGTTCCTGCTTGGAACACGTAAGCGTCCCTTACCAATTCCAAGCCCACTATGGGACGGCCGTCGCTCACTTCCCCGGGGTAGCCTTCCGAGGCGAGGACGATGGTCACCGCCGTTCGATCGTCCACATCCACATGTCGCTCGCTCAGTGTACCGCTGGCGATCCCCTCGAACAGATCCAAGAGATCGCTTCGTAATCGGGGCAAAATGGCTTGGGTCTCCGGGTCACCCAAGCGTACGTTGTATTCGATCACGTACGGTTCTCCATTCACGTTCATCAGGCCCATGAAGAGGAAGCCGCTGTAGGCGATACCGTCCTTCTTCAGGCCCCTGATCGTAGGTGCAGCGATACGGTCGTGCACCTTCTGCATGAAGTCCTTGTCGGCGAAAGGCACTGGGCTCACGGCACCCATGCCGCCCGTATTCGGGCCGGTATCCCCGTCACCGATCCGCTTGTAGTCCTTGGCGGAGGGCAGCATCTTGAAAGAATCGCCATCGGTGATGAGGAAAGCGCTCAGCTCCATCCCGTTGAGGTGCTGCTCGACCACCACACGTTCACCGGCGGCACCGAAGCTGCTTCCATCCAACATGCCCTTGATCACGGACAGCGCTTCCTTCTTGTCGCTGGTGATCACCACGCCCTTGCCACTGGCCAGTCCGTCGGCCTTGATCACATAAGGTGCGGCCATGCGATCCAGATGCTCGCTGGCTTCTGCCAGCTGTCCTTTCACGAAGGTCCGGTGAGCTGCCGTAGGGATGTTGTGGCGGAACATGAACTCCTTGGCGAAGTCCTTGCTGCCTTCGAGTTGTGCGGCTTCTTTGCGTGGGCCGATGACCGTGACCTTGCCTTGCAATTGGGGGTCATCGGCAATGCGGTCGTGCAGGCCGTCCACCAACGGACCCTCGGGTCCCACCACCACCACTCGGATGTTCTTCTCCACCAGAAAGGCCCGCAGTTTCTTCTGGTCCTTCAGGTCCAACTCCACATTGCGGCCATGGCGCACCGTGCCGGGGTTGCCGGGGCAAACGTACAGCTCGTCCAACAAGGAGCTTTGGGCCAGTTTCCACGCCATTGCGTGCTCCCTACCTCCCCCACCGATCAACAGAACGTTCATGCCAGATGCCTTTCCACAAAGGAACAGCGCTCCTCAGGCGTGCCGAAAAGTTGTTTTCAACAAATGAACAAGGCCGCGCTCCTGCTGGGAACGCGGCCTTGTCAATGGGTCCAGGTTCAATGTTTGTGCTCCTTCGCGATGCGTTTGATGCTGCATCCGACGTTACGCGTCACCGCAGGCTCGATGGCGCCTCCGGAGGACAGCTTATCGATCGCATTGTGCAGCCACTTCTCCTTCACAGCAGCGGCGCTGCCCACATTGTCATCGATCGCACCCTTGTAGGCCAACTTCATTTCCTTATTGAAGAGGAACACATGGGGCGTGGTTCGTGCACCGAAGGCATCGGCCACAACATGGCCGGCGTCCAACAGGTAGTGGCCGCTGTAGTTCTTGTCGGTATAGCGCTTCTGCATGTCTGCGAACGAATCGCCAGCATCACGCTTGGCCTCATTGCTGTTCACGAAAGCAACACCCACGCCGTGACGTGAAGCGTACGCGGCGAGTTCAGGGTAACGCCCTTCCCAACCTTCGCTATCATCGGTGCCCACCACGAAGGGACAGGTATTGCAGGAAAAGACCACGAGCAGACCGTTCTTACCAGCCACCGCTTTCAGACTGAGGTCCTTGCCGCTCACGTCCTTCATCATGGCATCAGCAGCGGGTAGTGCTGTACCGATGGTGAGGTCGGGCAAGGGATCGTGGGGAGGAGTGGTGAAGAGAGCCAACGTGGCGATGAGGGCGGAGGTGAAGGTCATGTGCGTAAGTGCTGAGGTTGAATGGTACCAAGGTAACGTCGGTGGCCACGGGGTGTTCCATGGCAGGTCACGCTATTGACGATCCTTAACGATCGATCGTGGGTCGCTTTCGCCATGGTCTTCGGCTCCATTCCACCTCGCCCACGTGAACCGGGAATAACGGCAGTACTCCTATTTCAGAACCGCGAATCCCGTGCGCAAGACCTCTGACCCTTGCCGGGTCTCCAGCAGATACCTCCCGTTCGTGTATCGTAACGTACCCAATCGATGGATGGCGGCTGCACCCCAAGTACCTTGTTCAACGATACGGCCCAACTGGTCCCTCACCAGCCAATCCACACGATGCGTGGACGATGGGAGCAATACGTTCAAGTGATCGTACGCAGGGTTCGGGTAGACGCGCACGGACCCGTGGCCCAATGCGAGCTCGGGCACTTGGGTGACGAGGTTCTGTGCGCTCAGCAGCCAGATCTCCGGATCAAGCGCCACGCTGTCCACCAGAAAGCCAGGTAGGATATCAAAGGACTGTCCGCTGAAGGTGTGGTCCAGGACCACGGTCGTGTCATCCGTAGCATTCCACAAACGCACCGGCACGGGCATCTCGAAGAAGTCCACGCTTGGGTGGGACTGTGTCTGCTCCAAGAGGATATCCAACTGGCCCAGCTCGCTCTGTCCCCAACCGAGGGTGTAGCTGGGGTGCCCTTCACCCACGTACCAATCGGCCATGAACTCATCCAGGTCCATACCACTGGAAGCCTCCAGATGGGCTTGTAACTGTGGTGTTCGAGCACTGGCATAACGCAATTCGGGGTCGTTCAAGTAGTTCCGGCAACCCGTGAAGAACGCACTATCGCCCATGACCCAACGGAGCATATGCAGAACGAACATGCCCTTGCCATAGGTGAGCCGTCCACTGAAGATGCGGTTCACCGATGTTGTGTCGGTACACTTCACGCTTCCGTCGGGCTGGCTGGTAACGAAGTCACGTCGTCCCCGCTTGAAGGGCATCCAATATTGAGGTCCGAGGAAATCGTAACAAAGCCCGCTCATGTAGGTCGCGAAGCCTTCATTGAGCCAGATGTCCTCCCAACTACCACACGTGACCGCATTGCCGAACCATTGGTGCGCCAGTTCGTGCGCCATCAGCTCGTAGCTGAAATTCCCCATGAAGCTCATGGTCTGGTGCTCCATGCCCCCTCCCCAACCGAACTGCGCATGGCCATAGCGTTCCTCAGCGAACGGGTAATGGCCGAAAAGCTCGTTGAAGAGCAGCATCTGGGCGGTGATCTCTTGCGAACCCTGTTGTGAGCTGGCCAACTGTTCGGGGAACACATAGTTGAGCACTTCGATATCACCCTGGTCCGTGGGAACGATGTCGCTGTAGACCGCGTAGTTGGTAACGGCGAACGCGATCAGGTAATAATTGATGGGATAGCGGTGGCGCCAGTGTGACCGCAGGAGACCCACTCCTGCTGGCTCCTCCGCTATGAGCATACCATTACTGGCCACGCGTTGTCCTTCAGGAGCGAACACGACCACGTCCAAGGAATCGACCTTGTCGTTGAGGTCTTGCTTACAAGGCCACCAATCGCGCGCGCCATAGGGTTCGCTCAGGGTCCAAATGATCGGGGCACCGGCATGCGTCGTCTGCACGAAGCTCCCGAAGCCCGTCTCAGGAGGTATGCCACCATAGCTGATGGAAAGCGAGTCTTGTTGACCGGCGGCAAGGGCGGAGGGCAGGCCAACGGTGAGCAGGTCGCTCTCGTGCACGAAGGGCAAAGCGTCACCGTGATGGAGCACCTGGGTCACGGTAAGTGAGGTGCTCAGATCGAAGACCACCTCGGTCAACTCCGTCAATGCGGCGAAATTATGCGTGACCGTACCATTGATAGCACGTACCGCAGGATCGACGTCCAGTTCCAAACGGTGGTACGAGAGGTCGTAGCCCCGGGTGGGATCCCCGTTGGACCTAGCGTGAGCATGATGATGGGAATGACCGCGGGATTCGCTCTCCACGATCTGGAACAGGGTCTTTCCGTCGAAGTCGATCTGTGCTTGTACAGCAGTGGTCAACCCGAGGATCAGGAGGGAAAGCGGGCGCATGACGGAAAGTTAACACCTCAGGCATGTCGTACGTTCACGAGAAGCGTACACGTTCCGCGCACCTATTGGGATGCTTCCAGACCCTTGGAGTACCGTACCAATCAGAACAACTGGCCGATTATGCTGCGTACGGCATCGCTGCGGCCCATGGTGTAATAATGCAGACAGGGCACCTTCGCGGCGATGAGCTCCCGGCTTTGGGCCACGCACCACTCCACACCCACCTGCTTCACCTCGGCATCGGTGCGGCATTGCACCAAGGCGTTGGCAAGGTCATCGGGGAGGTCCACGCGAAAGGTCTTGGGCAGGAAGGCGATATGGTTGCGTGTGGTAATGGGCTTGAGGCCGGGGATGATGGGCACGGTTATGCCGGCAACACGACACTGTTCCACGAAGGCGAAGTACTTCGAATTGTCGAAGAACATCTGGGTGACGAGGTATTCGGCTCCAGCCTCCACCTTCTGCTTCAAGTAGGCGATGTCCACGTTGAGATTGAGGGCCTCGGGGTGCTTCTCCGGGTAGCATGCGGCGCCGATACACAGGTCTGTGGGGGCGGCTTCCTGCTCCTCATCGTGCAGGTACTTTCCCTTGTTGAGCGCTCCGATCTGGCGGATGAGGTCCACGGCGTGCGGATGACCATCACGTTCGGGGATGAAATGGGGCTCGTTCTTGATGGCATCGCCGCGCAGGGCCAGCACGTTGTCCAGACCCAGGAAGTTGATCTCGATCAGCGCATCCTCGGTATCCTCCCGGCTGAAGCCCCCACAGATCAGGTGCGGTACGGTATCGATGTTGTACTTGGCTTTGATGGTGGCACAAATGCCGATCGTACCCGGACGCTTGCGGAGCCGCACCTTCTGCAACAACCCATGGCCGCGGTCCTTGTAGATCACCTCTTCACGGTGGTAGGTGACATTGATGAAGCTGGGCCGATGCTCCAACAGCGGGTCGATGCCCTCGTAGATGGAGCGGATGTCCTTCCCTTTGAGCGGTGGCAGGATCTCAAAGGAGAAAAGCGTGCGGTCCGCTTGGCGGAGGTGATCGATGACCTTCATGAAGGCGACAAAAGTAGAACGCCCCGGTGGAGGACCACCGGGGCGTTGTGTTCGGAGTTCAGGCGATGATCATCGGAGCACCGTCACGTGCCCGGCAAGCTCACGGCCATCGTTGAGGACCAATACGTAGTAATAGGTACCGTCGGGCTGGTCACTGGCCCGCCATTCACGGGCGGCATCGGAGCTCTCATACACCAAGGTCCCCCAACGGCTGTAGATGCGAAGTTCGTGGCCGTAGTAGCGCAGGTTCTCAATGGAGAACACATCGTTCAGGTTGTCGCCGTTGGGCGTGAAGACGTTCGGAATGATGATCTCGGGAGGATAGACCACATAAAGTGCCGTTGTGGTATCCACGCATCCATCGGCCGTGGTGATGATCAAGCTCACGATATAATCACCGGGACCATTGTAGGTGAACGCAGGCGAAGGTTCGTTGCTGGTACCCGAACCAAGTCCGAAATCCCACTGCCAGTCGGTGATCACACCGCCAGCTCCAGCGCTGGAAAGATCGGTGAACTGGACGGTGGTCTCCACGGGCACGGGGGGTAAGGGAGTGAACACGAATGACGCCACAGGATCCTCGGCAATGGTCACGGAATAGGGATCCGCCGTTCCGATACATCCCTCGGCATTGGTAACGGTCACGAACCAGTTGCCTGTTCCCACCTGCACTGTGGCGGCTTGACTGCTGTTCGACCACTGATAGGATGCGTACTCCTCGGTGGTGCTCAGGGTAACCGGCTCTCCCCCGCAACTGAACGGGGTGCCTTGGATGATCGGCACCGGGTTCGGGACCAACCTCACTTCGAATGGATCGGACGTCAATGGGCAATCGCCAAAGGCCACAGTGACCGTGTACGTGCCCTGCTGTACGTTCACGTTGGGGCCGGTCGCTCCACTAGGGTTCCACAAATAGGTATCGAAGCCACCCGGAGCGGACAGGTAGGCGATGCCATCCGCGCAGATCTGGTTGTCGCCGGTGATGACCAAGGGTGCTTGGGGGCTCGGTGTCACCGTTACCGTGATCGTGGTGTCGTAGGTGCAACCGAAGTTATCGGTAACAGAGAAGACGTAGTCGAACACCCCTGCGTTCGGGGTATTGATCACGCCCACCAAAGGGGCATTGGCGTCAGTCACCACGTTCGGACCGCTCCAATTGGAGGAATCCAACGTGCTCAGGCCGAGATCCGGAGTGAACTCTGTCAGGTCAGGATACAGCGAGGGATCGAAATTGATCTCCCAGGAACACAGGAATCCGTCATCCGCACCAAATAGGTCGTTGACCGTGAACGTCCATGTGCCATTGAGCGGGCAACCGATCAACTGGGTCATGGGTTGCACACTTTCGTAAGAGCCCGAGGGGATCGGGGATACTCCGGTATTATCCGCCCATGTGCCGTTCGTAGCGTTGGGGTCCCAGCAGTAATCCAAGCATTCACCAGGGGTCGGTGGGTCCGTCTCCCCATCCAACGCATTCCCGATGAAGGTCCCTCCCCCGCCTTGCTGATGGAAGTATACGTTCTGGCCGTTGGGGCAGGTCACGAAGATCACCAGATCACCCATGTAGGAGTGCTCCATGCTCACGCAGATCGACTCCAGGTCGGCGATATCCTGCAACGTGGCGTTGGGAGCGAACCCGCCGAAGGTGAGCGTGGAGTTGAATGGCTGGCTTTGGTCATCGGGTAGGTAGATGCCGTCGCCGAAGTTCGCTTCCGGAATTGCCGACCAGGTCACGGGAACAATGCCTGTGGCATCCAATACCACCGTTTGGCCTTGGCACACCGTGGTGTCTGCCATGGTCGAACCGGCAAAGATGGGTGTGGTGCTCACCAATACCTGGAGGTCGATGAGGTTCGTGCTCGCGCAATCATTGTCGTCGGTGAGATATACCTGGATCACGTATTCGCCTGGCTCCGGGAAAGCATGCTCCACCACGTCTCCGGTGAGACTATCGACCACGCCGTCATCAAAATCCCATTTGTATTCCGCAATGGTGAATCCCTCTGCCGCGGTCGAAGCGGATGCATCGAAGGTGATGACCTCGTTCTGGCAGGCCAACAAGGGCAGCTGGGGCGCTCCGAGTATGCTAGCAATGGCCGATGGGGGCTCGCAGGGCACCGAGCAACTGATGAACGCAGCGAAGCGGCCAGTGCCGGTCTCATTACTGGTGAAACGCACCGTGAGACAGCCTCCGGTGTTCTGCACATTCTGGAAGCTGGCCGTGATGATGCCAGGGGAATCACTACCCGCCCAGGTCCCGATCAGCGGATAGGTATCATCCGGACCATCCCAGATGGACAATTGATCCAACGGGGCAGTACCCGCGGTGGACAAGTTGAATGGAGTGGCACCGAAATTCAACGAAATACCCTGGCCTGGGGAATCCGGGCAGACCACCGTGGTCAGATCCTCGTTGTTCTGGTAACCACCGCCGGGTTCGCCTCCGGTATCCTGCAAAGAGGCTTGGCACGTGTTGATCTCCGGTTCCGCGATGGTGTACGAATCCTGACCTAGGAGGATCCCCGGGGCAAGTAGCGCCAAAGCGATGATCGCTGTACTTCTCATGGTTCGTTGTTCGCTTCAAATGACCACGGTTTCCAAGACCGTGGTCGGTATTGGCCGTTGCGGCCCGCTTCCGAAAGGATGCCAAACATAAGACCTATCCACGGTACACGGGATCATCAGTTCATACGGTCCCTGTTCAACCAGACCACTTTGGCCTTGGACACGGGTCTACCATCGGTGCTGATGGCCTCCACCACCACCACGTACATGCCATCCTCGCAACCCTCCCCGGTCCATGGTTCACCTGTGTTGGAGCTGAACACCAATTTGTCGTTCTTCAGTGCCAACACCCGGATCACCATGCTACGGAAGCCTTCCTGGTCCACCACATAGGTGTCGTTCACCTGATCACCGTTGGGGGTGAATGTATTGGGCAGGAAGATCTCCGGTGGAGCTGTCGCCGGTATCGGATCCGGATCAGTAACCACCTGCATATCAGGATCTTCCATGTTACCTTCAGGCTGCGCACGTACTTCGTTCACTGTTCGCTCCGTGATCTGCTGGATGATCTCCTCCACGAGCAGCGGTTCAGGAGCAGGGGTAGTGACCGTGGAACGGATCTGTTCATCGGGGACCATGGCACTCGTTACGGCTTCATGACCGGGCGTAGAAGGCACCACCGAGGTCACTGGGGCCGCCGGCCGAACGACAGATGGGGGTACGTTGCTCTGCTTCGATCGGTTCGCGGTGAACTCGGTGTTCATCTCAGGTGTAGTCGATGGATCTTCGGCCTGAGCAACCTCCAAGTTGACTTGTGGAGTGGTAGGCGTCACGTTCAACTCCGCCACGGAAGGAGGAGCGGATACGGGCGTGGCCGAGAACCAGAGCGATGAACCGACGATCAATACACCGGCTGTAGCAGCGACCCATCCCCACGTGCCGATACCGGCCGGGGCATGACCCAATTGTTTGCTGACCCCATTCCAAACGGAGGGATCGACCGGGGACTCATGCCCTGTGAAACGCTCACGGAACAGGTCGTTCACCGCATCGGTAGTGGGCGCGGCCTGGGTCAGCTGACCTTGGATGGCATCCCATACGCCGGGATCCACCGGAGCCTCATGGCCCAGGAAGCGCTCGCGTAGGAGGTGTTCTAGATTACCCTTCATGTTCAAGTCCGTATGATGCGGCGGCCTCTTTGGGCAGCAGCTTGCGCAGGTAGGCCCGCGCCTTCATGAATTGCGATTTGGAAGTGTTCTCGGAGATCCCCAATCGATCAGCGATCTCCTTGTGTGCATACCCTTCGATGGCGAACAGGTTGAACACCGTGCGATAACCCGCTGGTAAGGCCTGGATCAGGTCCATCAGCTCGTCGGTGCTCATGCTGGTCAGCACCTGCTCGTCCTCTTGGTGCAGGTGTTCGGCCTCGGTAAGATCAAGGCTGTGATCATAAGGCTTATTGCGGCGGATGTGGTCCAAGGCGGTGTTCACCATGGTGCGTGATATCCACCCCCCCAACGGACCATCACCGCGGTAGTGATCGATCTTCTGGAAGATCTTCACAAAGCCGTCCTGGAGCATGTCCTGGGCTTGATCGCGGTTGTTGGCGTAACGCATGCAGACGCTCATCATCTTACGGCTGAACTGCTGATACAGAGCCTTTTGTGCAACAGGGTCGCCCTTTACACAGCCGAGTACCAATTGTTCATCCGTCATGGCGTTCAAGGGGATGATGCGTGCCGAGGGGGAAAAGTTGCCTGAAGTGCCGATCCGGCGCAGGGAAGCACAAGTTACGACGTCCCGCAGGCCGGGTGCGATCGGCTACCTTTGCGCCCCTTCCAACGCCCCATCACGGGCATGGTCCTTCCCGCACTGCACCCATGGAGCACATCCGCAACTTCTGCATCATCGCCCACATCGACCACGGAAAGAGCACCTTGGCCGATCGCCTCCTGCACATGACCGGCACCATCGCCGATCGTGACATGCAGGCCCAGAACCTGGACGACATGGACCTGGAGCGTGAACGGGGCATCACCATCAAGAGCAAGGCCATCCAGATGGACTACACCCTGAACGGGCAGAAGTACATCCTGAATCTGATCGATACGCCTGGCCACGTGGACTTCAGCTACGAAGTGAGCCGCTCCATCGCCGCCTGCGAAGGAGCCTTGCTCATCGTGGACGCCACCCAGGGCATTCAGGCGCAGACCATCAGCAACCTCTACCTGGCCTTGGAGCACGACCTGGAGATCATCCCGGTGCTCAACAAGATGGACCTTCCCAGCGCCAACCCGGAGGAGGTGAAGGACCAGATCGTGGACCTGCTCGGTTGCAAGCTGGAGGACATCCTCAGCGCCAGCGGCAAGACCGGGCTGGGGGTGGACAAGGTGTTGGAAGCGATCGTGGAGCGTGTACCGGCACCCAAGGGCGACCCTGCCGCACCCCTACAAGCCTTGATCTTCGACAGTGTGTTCAACCCCTTCCGCGGGATCATCGCCTACTTCCGGGTGATGAACGGCGTGCTGAAGAAGGGCGACAAGGTGAAGTTCTTCAACACCGGCGTGGAGTATAATGCTGATGAGGTAGGCTGCCTGAAGATGGAGATCAGCCCGAGGCCAGAAGTGCGCGCCGGCGATGTGGGCTACATCATCAGTGGTATCAAGACGGCCAGTGAGGTGAAGGTAGGTGATACCATCACCCACAAGGACCGTATGTGCGCGGAGTCCATCCACGGTTTCGAGGATGTGAAGCCCATGGTCTGGGCGGGCATCTTCCCGGTGGATACCGACGAGTACGAAGAGCTGCGTGATGCGATGGAGAAGCTCCAGCTGAACGACGCCAGCCTGACCTGGACACCAGAGAGCAGCGCGGCACTGGGCTTCGGTTTCCGCTGCGGATTCCTGGGCCTGCTGCACATGGAGATCATCCAGGAGCGGCTGGAGCGGGAGTTCAACATGACGGTGATCACCACGGTGCCCAACGTGGGCTACATCGTCACCAAGACCAACGGCGATGTGGTGAACGTGCACAATCCGAGCGAGCTGCCCGAGGTGATGCACATCGACACCATCCAAGAGCCCTACATCAAGGCCCAGGTGATCACCAAGGCGGAATATACCGGTGCCATCATGACCTTGTGCATCGAGAAGCGCGGCATGCTGGTGGGCCAGACCTACCTCACCACCGACCGCGTGGAGCTCACCTTCGAACTTCCCCTCGGTGAAGTGGTGTTCGACTTTTACGACAAGCTGAAGTCCATCAGCCGCGGTTATGCAAGCTTCGACTACCACCCCATCGGTTTCAAGGAGAGCGACCTGATCAAGCTGGACATCCTGCTGAACGCCGAAAAGGTGGATGCCTTGAGCGCCCTCATCCACCGCGACCATGCGCACGAGCTGGGCAAGAAGATGTGCAGCAAGCTGAAGGAACTCCTTCCGCGCCAGCAGTTCGACATCCCCATCCAGGCTGCTATCGGCGCCAAGATCGTGGCCCGCGAAACGGTGAAGGCCCTGCGAAAGGACGTTACAGCGAAGTGCTACGGTGGCGACATTTCGCGCAAACGCAAGCTGTTGGAGAAGCAGAAGGAAGGGAAGAAACGCATGCGCCAGGTGGGTAGCGTGGAAGTGCCGCAGGATGCGTTCCTGGCGGTGTTGAAGTTGGATTGAGGTCAATGTGGGTGGATCGCTGCCTCCTCCATCGGAGGTACATCTGCCGTACTTGCCTTATCGACGTATCCAGCTCACGGTCGTTGTTGTGCCGCATTCTGAGCTCCAAGCTGTGGAGATCACGCCCCGAACTGTGGCATACCCGCCCTTGAACCGATCATTCAAGGAAGTGCGTTTGCCACGCCTCTCCTGACCTTTCACCTCGTTACAGCCAACTCGCACCATTGGCATCGGATCGGCATGTGTGGTCACCACCTAAAAACCGACCACCATGAATTTGCGCATGAAATGGAACGCAGCGCACAGCGCTGCCAAGCTGCTACCATCAGTGTTCGCACTGGCCTTTCTGGGCGCCTGCCAAAGCGGACCGACCGAAGGCGAGATGGCCGCCCGCAGCGAAGCGGACCAGCTCAAGAACGAACTGGCTTCGCGTGACTCGCTCATCGGCGAGATGGCGTTGTCATTCGACGACATCGAGAAGAACATCGCCTTGATGGACGATCGTGAGCGGATGTTGGGCGAGAGCGCCGAGGGCGAACTTAACATGGACCAGCGCCAGAAGATCGTTCGCGACGTACAGTTGATGAATGGCTTGCTGAAGGAAAGTCGGGAACGCATCGCCGACCTGACCAAGCGTTTGGACAAGAGCAAGGTCGAAACGGGGGGTCTCCGTAAGAAGCTGAAGGAATTGGACCTCATGCTCGCAACCCGTGATTCCTCCATCACCAACATGAAGGAGGAGTTGCTTGCGCGGGATTTCCAGATCGGCCAGGTGAACGAACAGTTGAGCGCCATTGAACTGGAAATGGCCAAGCGCGAGGCCATGATCGAGCAGCAGACCACACAGATGAATTCGGCCTGGTATGCCATCGGTACCTCCAAGGACCTGGAAGAGCGGGGATTGGTGACCAAGTCCGGTGGATTCATCGGTATCGGCAAGCACAGTACACTCAGCGAGGAGGCGACCGTGAACCAGTTCAACCAGGTGGATGTGCGCCTGGCCAACAGGATCCCGTTGACCGGAAAGAAAGCCAAATTGATCACGGAACACCCAGCGAACTCCTTCGCTATCGTGGAGGAAGGAGAACAACTTGCCTACTTGGAGATCAAGGATCCGTCCGCGTTCTGGCGTCTGAGCAAGTACATGGTGGTGGAAGTGAAGTAACTGCCATATTGCCAGCAAGGACAGCGTTCGGAGGGATCCGAGCGCTGTTCTGCATTGATGAAGTTGGATAGCACAATAGTAGCGACCTCTACCGTCAATGGGCTGGTTCCGGTCATAGTGATCCCGGTACCGATCTGCTCTTGAGCAGCAGCACCTGCCCCCGGAATAAAGGAGGGACACGTTTCCCGATCTTGGGCAAATAAGGACTCACCCGTTGGGGCGAAATTGCCCCACTCCTGGGTCCTACCCTGCACGTTCGTGCAGCTTCCTCTGAAGGAAAGGCTTCTGGCATGAAGGCTGTCCATGATCATCAAAACCGGAACACCATGAACAACCTGCTCAACATCATCATCGTCCTGCTCATCGTGGGATGGCTCATCGGCTACATCGGATTCGGTGCCATGGTCGGTAGTCTCATCCACATTCTCCTCATCGTCGCAGTGGTCGCTATCCTGTTCCGGATCTTCGGTGGCCGAAAAGCGTTCTATGACCGGACCGTATCCTTCTGACCGGAATGACCGTTCGTCCTGGCGGCGAACGGTCATCTGGTCGGGAAGTATCGTCATATCATTCATAGTGCTCCATTGGTCAAGCAGCGTGCTTGCCGGGAATTTGATCAGGGATCGATTGGAGCGGTTCGCAAAGCAAGGCTGTTCCATCATTCAAGAGCATCCCTCGCCCGTCATCTGTATCGAGTGGTTCGAACGGCGCGTGTTGATCACAGGGTTGAACTTCGTACCCAATGACGCTTGTCACGCAGCGTCGATGAACTTCAGCGGTGCTGTAGATACGGTCGAACTCCGGGGCATATCCTTGACCGGGCTCTTCTTCCGTCGGCAAGTGGTTGTGGAAGACTTCCGCCTTGCCACCACCGGATTGATCATGCGGGGCCTGGACGGATCGACCGAACAGGACTTGTCGGCTGAGCATTCGAACGTTGATGAGCCCTGGTCCATGGAGATCGGCAACCTGCACGTTCACCTAAGATCGACCACGTACATAACGTCCACCGGAGATACCATGACGAGTCGTGGTAAAGGCATCCGCGCGGTGGGACAAGAATATGTCTCCGGTGCACACTGGCAAGGCCGAGCAGCCTTCCATCGTGTGAAGAACGTGGAGCTGTTCGCCGACAGCCTGACGGCCCGCATGATCGGTGGTTACGACCTATCGATCGATCATAGTGCGATGGACCAGCGACTTGGCACGATGGTACTCGGGGGGGTAAGGATAAGTCCTCGTGGTGGGCTTGAAACCTACAGCGCAGCGCTGCGCCACGAGACCGATGTGGTGGAAGCACATGTTGATACCCTTGCCATGGATGGTTTCGACTTGAACAGGACCTTGGCACATGGAGGAGTTTCCGCAACGTTCGTCCATCTTGTTTCAGGCCGGGTCGTTATCCTCAGGGACAAGACCCTTCCCGATGGCCCGTCGGAGGAAGTACCATTGCTCGCGGAGGTGATACGTCGTTTACCAGTGGGTGTCGGGGCAGATACCATTCGAGTGGATGCCCTGGATGTATTGTATCGCGAACGGGTCGATCATTCGCGCGGATATGCCGAGGTGCCGTTCGATCGTATCCACGCCACGATCACCGGGGCTCGGAACGATCGCCAGGACAGCATTGCCTTCATCATCGAGGCACAATGCAACGCTTTCACCGATGTGCCCGTTTCCATGGAGCTTCGCTCGTGGGTCCAGGATACCACCGATCGCTTCGAGCTCGATGCGGTGATCGGTTCCATGCCTTTCGCCTCATTGAACAAGGTCACCGGCCCATTGCTGGACATACGCGCCGTGAATGGACGCATTGACTCCGTGCTATTGCATATGGAAGCGGATAACCGCCGTGCCCATGGTCTTGTGGAATTGGCCTACCACGACCTGGACCTATCGACAGGGGGCAGAAAGCGTAAGGAGACCAGGAACCGTATCTCAACGCTCATCCTGAACACCCTTGTGAAGAAGAACAACCGCAATAGCGGAGGGCCTCGTAAGGGCTTCTTCGCGTTCGATCGTCGAAGGGACCGTGGGGTCTTCAACTACATGTGGTCCGGATTGAGGGAAGGCACCAAGGAGATCCTACTACCCAAGTCCTTCACTCGTTGAAAACGCGGGACATGTATCAATTCGTGACGGAAGGCAATGCCTACTTGGCAAGTGCCACCGTAGCATGGGCTGAAGGACGGACCACGCTCCCACGATCACGGGTATACACATGGGTGAAATGCGCACCGTAGATAAGGATCACCGCAGAGTAATGAACCCACACAAGAATGATCACCACAGCCCCAGCCGCACCATAGGTGTCGCCCACACCGGCAAGTCCGATATAGAGTCCGATCAGGTACTTACCCAGCGTGAACAATAGCGCGGTCAACACCGCACCGCTCCATACATCGCTCCATTTGATCCGCACATCGGGAAGCACCTTGAAGATCAGCGCGAAGATGACCGTGATGATAGCAAAGGAAACGGCAATGTTGAGTGCTGAGACCATGATGGTCGTAATGCCCGAAAGCCATATCATCAGACGTTCACCGAATGCCACCAATGCCGCGTCAAGTACCAGGGAGACCAACATCAGAAACCCGAAACTCCCAACCAGAGCAAGGGAGATCAGCCTGGTCGTCAGGTACTTCAAGATCGCACGGCCAGGTACAGCCTGGACCTGCCAAACCTGGTTCAGTGTTGACTGCAGACTCGCGAACACCGACCCTGCACTTATCATCAATGCACCGACACCGATAACCTTGGCCAAGAACCTGGTCTCTGTGATGCGCGCGTTGTCCAACATATCCTGTAGAGCAGCTGCCGTTCCTGTGCCAATGAGCCTACCAGCTTGGGAAAGGAGTGCAGAGCGCACTTCCGCTTCATTGAACAGGGTGGCCGCTGCCATTACGGTAATGATGAGTACGGCTGGTAGGGAGAATATGGTGTAATACGCGATCGCAGCGGCGTGGCCCATGGGCTCCGACGCGGCGAACTCCCTCGCGGCTTGGATCGCCGTGGTGGACCATCGCTTCAACATGGAAGGGGTTCTGAGCATGGGGTGTGGATGATGCAACAACACGGTTATGCTCAAGGGTTCCGCCGATCGCGTTCCAGATCGGTCCATGATCCGTGGTTCCGGCTCCATCACGCAAGGACCTTCAATGAACAACAACTTACCCTTGTTCCTGGTCGGGGAAGATCTTCCACATTCATGACCGCAGTGCATACGACCGGCGCGGTCCGGATCAAGTTCTAGAACAAACTATCGACCTAACTTGCTGTAGCACTGCGTTGCGGTATTGTCCGTCAGCTCAGTACACGTCACTCCTCATGTTCTCCAAACACAACCTGATCATTCTGTTTGTGGCCCTGCTAAGTAAGCCCGTGCTCCTGGCCCAGTCCACATCCCGATCACAGCGTGCGCTGGATACGATGTTCGTAAGGGACTTCTCGAACAGGCCGACCGTTCGAGCCTACCTGAGCAACAAGTTCAACAGCTTGACACTCCGTGCTGATGGATCCTTGACGGACCTTCGATATGAGCCCAACGGTCATTTCAACATCGGATTCGGAGCGAGTTATAAGCGGTTGACACTCAACATCGGGTTTCCCATCCCATTCATCCCCAGCGATGTGGAAGAGCGGGGTCGCACCCGTTTCCTCGATGCACAAGCGACACTGCACACCAACAAACAGTCGAGCAACCTTTTTCTTCAGGTGTTCAAAGGGTATCACATCATTTCCCACGACCTACAGCAGCTAGGATGGTCACAGACAACCAGGTATCCTTATCGAGCAGACCTCTCACAGTTCAACATCGGCCTGAGCACACTGAGGGTCGCAGATGATGAGCACTTCAGTTACAGGGCCACCTTCAACCAGGATGCCTGGCAGCAGCGCACAAAGGGAAGTTGGCTCTACGGCGGTTACGCCACATGCTACGTATTGAGATCGGATTCTTCGGTGATACCTACTGCATTGGAGGATGGGTTCGGGGATGCCTACGGACTGACCCGGGGGTTGCTTATTGATCTTGGACCGATGGGCGGATATGCGCATACGTTCGTTCACAGGAAGCACTGGTTCCTCACCCTTAGCGCCGCAGTGGGCGCTGGCCTGGGTTTTCAGCGCGTTGACCGGTCAGGTGTCGACCTTCATGAGACCCGTTCACACATCGGTCCAGGTTGGCACACTCAGTTCCGTGCCGGTTCGGGATACAATAGTCGGTACTACTATGCAGGGGTCCTGTTCAATCAAGAACGCGTAGCCTACCTGACGGAAGGACAGGAACGCTACGGGTGGACCGTCGGCAACTTCCGCGTGATGGTTGCCATGCGACTCAAGGAACGGCCGGAACAAGTGGATCGAGGATTACGCTGGTTGAAGAAGAGGACCGTTCTGCCAGTACCCTGATCCCGTTCACCGAACACGACCAGGAACTGGACCTGGAACGCCACTACTGTCGATGGAACACATCCTCTTCAGTGCGCACCTTCATCCGTTCCGCACTTCGTTCGCGTGCTCTCCGTATGATATCGCCAATACCTCCTACGAGTTGCGAAAGGGTATTGGTGCTTTGGGCAGGGTCCGAACGGAGCAACCGGTCCAGAAGCATGCCGGCACCAGTGTAAGCCAATCGCTTTACGAGACCTTGCCGGGTGCTAGCGTATGCCATACCCAAGGTGGATATCAGCGATGCGGAATAACGGCCCTGCATGATGTCATGGATCCGACGCCCAGCATTGCTGCTACGAAGTACATCAACGGCAGCATCCTTGAAAAGGATCCCACGGATCGATGGATCCTTCAATTGTTCCCAGCGTTTGGCCAACGCGACTTCGTGTCCATCCCGTAAGATGCGCACCCGTTCTTGTTCCGCACGGAACCCGCTCAGTGAATCATACATTCTCTTCTGCATCGTTCAGGTCATTGATACGTGATAGGATGAACCGATCACGTCCACCATGTGTCCACCATAGATGGAACCCACTTGAAAGGAGGAGTACTACGGCGGCTGTGATCAGGAATCCGAGCGGATAGGATGCAAGCATGTCTCCCAGATACAACGCTAATGAAACACCGGAGAAGAGGCCTGCGATGACGAACCCGGAGAACGTGGCCACCTGTTGGAACGCATTGGCCATGAGCACGGCGAATATGTGCGAACCCTTGAGCATCACATGCTCGCGCTGAGCGCTGAGGTATCCCTTCACTTCATGTACAAAGCCGTCCACGAAACTGCTGAAGTCGACCGGATCTGGGTCCACAGGGTTCGGATCAGCGGGTGATACGTAGTGTTCATCGGTTGTATTCATGGCCCGGGTTTTCCCGATCAAGCGCAATTCACCGGCCACGATGTCCGATCCACCTCGCACGCACAGATGAACGTAGCGGGGGCGATCGGTTGCGGATCGGTCGAAGGAACAATCATTATGGACGCGCGATCCGTCTTGTCGATCCACAGCTCACATGGTCGATGACCACCCGAGTAGTAGTTGCCACCGGCCATTCAGGACCGAGCCGTCCGCTCATTCCATGGACGTACTTGACCATTGTCTAGCGATCGGATCCTTGACCTACGTAGCGAACAGAACGGGGAACGCCCTCCCCATCACGGGAAGGTAACGTCCCTATCCGAATAGGAGCGGTGAACGGTCATACCCATCGGGAACATAGGATCCACCGCAACATCCATCCCCGGCAGCTAATTGGCACGCGATCGTAAATGAGGATGTTGAACTGATCCACTCCAAACACATCAATAACATGTCGAACAAAAGCAACGTAGCGATCGCATTAGCAGCCCTCGCGGCCGGTGCAGCCATTGGTATCCTCTTCGCACCCGCCTCTGGCAAGGAAACACGCGGCAGGATCGCTCGCAAAGGAAGCGACCTCCGTGATAGTCTGAATGATATGCTCGCTGAAGGTGGTGAGCTCATCGAGAAGTTGAAAGGCGAAGCAGGCGACCTGGTCAGCAAGGGCAAGGACGCCGCGAACACGATGAAGGACCGAGTGAAGGACACTGCTCAAGAAGCGGCTGGTGCGGCTCGTTCCGGCGCCAATGGAGGGTACAAGGGCTAGTCCGAACTAGACGAAAGGAACACCCCGATCCCTGGATGTACAGGCGGTCGGGGTGTTCTGCATTTCCAAGAAACCGTGGTGCACGATCAACACTCGGCGGAATTCCATGGCGGCGCAGCAAACACTTCACCGCGCTATCCGAATGCCACTTGCGCATCGTGCACATACCTCCCCGACAGATCGGATGATCAGTGCTTCATCGGGGAGACCATTCCTCAACCTGCATGACACGTGAAAACGAGTGGTCGTGCCATATCATTCCGAAAGCCACGCTAGGAGCGGACAACCCAAGCTCGGAACGCTCACGTTGAGCCGGTCACGAATGTGGTCGCGGATCTGTTGGAACGTACGTGATCGGTTGCTGTTCCGACTACGGACGGACCGAACCTATGAACCGCTACGGCGATCCCGTCGGAGCTAAAACCCCTACATCATGTCTGAACACAACAAGAATAACAACGCACCCGCGAAAGGCAGTCCTGCCTCTACCAGCGCGATCGGCGCGGATGGGAAGCACAATACGGGGACGAACAAGCAGGAGGCTCCGAGGAAACCGGACCACGAGCACGGACGGGAGCACACACCGAGCGTAGTGTCCACGAAGAAAGGGACCGATACCGATCATACATCCACGCACGAACGAACACGGACCAGCGATGGTGAAGACGTTCAACAACCGAACAAGGAGCGGAACAACGAAGCCGGGGATGTGAAGCGGACCGTTGCAGAAGGAAAGGAGATCCGCAACGAGGGCAAAGCACCAGCGGAGCCCATGACCAGCGGCATGACAACCGACAAGAATTGAGTTCAAAGGGAGGGCTTCCCATAGGCGCAACGGATATCCGCCCGAGGACCCTCATCACGACAAAAACAAGGACAAACCGATCGAAACACCATGGCAACCAAGAACGTAACGAGCACAGGTCTTCTTAAACTACTGGAGGACCAACTTGCAGACACTTATTACGCGGAGAAACAACTGTTGAAGGCACTTCCGAAGATGGCGAAGACCGCCAGCAACGATGAACTCCGCTCCGCATTCACCGATCATGCCGATGAGACCCGCTTGCAGATCGAGCGGTTGGAACAGGTATTCGCCAGCATGGACCTACCGGTCAAAGCCAAGAAATGCCCTGCGATCGATGGCATACTCGAAGAGGGTAAGGAGATCATGGAGGAATACTCGGATGATGCGGCCTTGGACGCCGGTCTGATCGCATCCGCACAAAAAGCCGAGCATTATGAGATCGCCTCCTATGGCAGCATGTGTGCCTGGGCTGAGCAGTTGGGTTTGGAGGAGGCAGTAGGCTTGCTCAACGAAACCCTGGAAGAAGAAAAGGCAACGGATGAAAAACTGACCGTCATCGCAGAAACCGTGGTGAATATCGAAGCCGAAGGAGAGGACGAGGAGGAGGAAGGAGAAGTGGCTGAGGTGGGAGGTGGATCGAGCCGGGCCGGTAAGACCAAGAGCACGAATGGAAAAAGCTCTTCGAAGGTCACCGGGAAAGCCGTTGCAGGGAAAAGCGGTAAGCGCTGACCCTCCCCTACGCATTTTGAACGCCCCGCCCAGCGGGGCGTTCCGTGCATCCTGGCGGTTGGTTGTTCGCACGTATGCAGCCAGTGTGTTCGGCAACCAGCTGGACAAGGGTCCTCGCCTTGGAGATGCGAGCCACCAAGACCGTTCGACATGGAATGACGCATCGCAGCTGTCCTCCTTGGGTCCTCCCGTTCAATGATCGGGTGGCGACATGGCACCTGGTCCACACCTATCCCGGTGATCCGGGGAGACCATTGGAGCGGACACTTACTATCCAGAATGAGCAAAGGGCCCCATGGGGCCCTTTGCTATGCGATGGCTCCGCACCCTGGTGGGTAGAGCATTCACCGATTGGGTCATTTGCCGTCGTTATCCATATCGACATCGGTCTTGCTATCCACCCAGTCCTTCTGACGGTCCCACCAGCTTTTGGTATCGTCCATGGCTTTGCGGCTTTCCATCTCGATGTCGGACCATGTCTCGTTCGTGCTACCGTCCATTCTCACCACGTTGGCGTCGATACGAGCAAGGTTCTGTTCCAGCTCGGTGATATGACGTTCGGTCTCAGCGCGCTTTTCAGCGTTCTTGATACCGCCCGCGAGGTCCTTGCGTTCACGTTCCAAGCGATCGCTCAGGGTTTCGCGAAGGTTGGCCATCTCTTTGCGTGCCTCCTCCCGTTCGTTCATCCATTCCTTGGTGTCATCGGCCTTCGCCACTTCCTCGCGGTTCTCTTGCATTTGTTCGTTCACGCGCTCCGTTTCCTTTCCCGCTTCGGTGCCACAAGCGGCCAGCAAACCTCCGCTAAGCAGAAGGGTCGCCAGATAATGGGGTTTTGTTGTCATGGCACAGTTCAAACAAATGCTGCGCCCCAATGGTCCGATCGTTCAATATGCAATACCATCTTCTCGTGATCGCCTGCCCCTTCCCGTGGCATAAGGACAGTTGAATGCCGCATAACGCTTCCCCTTTCCGGCAGATGCCATTTCGAGGTTAACGCGCTCCTCTAAGCCCACCCGAGCATCAAACACCGACACCGCCAAACACACCAAGAGTGATCAACATGATCTCATAGTCACCCACCAATGAATAACGCGCTCCATTTCCACAGACTTGATTTGACCCCATGGTCGTGGCAGGAAATGCCCATCAACATTCCCCATTCCACAGTTCATCTCCTCTGGGTAGTAATAAGGCCTATAGGCAGGACGCATCACTGGACAACCTCATGTCGTCGCCCAGCATGGCAGCGACCACATCACACCAAACGCTCCAAGTAACTCGCGAACGAGGTGGATCGGTGCCCGGTGCGTTGCAAATGCGGAGGGGATCCACCAAGGAAACAAGGGGTCTGGGCGGATCACCACCTGGATCGAGACGTAATGATGGACGTACTTGCAGAGACCCCTTGGGACAGGATGTGTTACGAAAGCAACATGCTAGGCTCGACAAGCCTGGATCATAATGGTTCGTACAGGTCCACCAATGCATCTCAATGAAAAGGGCTGGGGATGAACTGTTCCGAACGGTCGGGTGGTTCCATAAGATGCACGAGCTGCTCACGGGTAAGGTTGAAGACCGAATCACCACCCTGCTGACGAGCAAAGGTCATGGCCTGTTCAAGAGCAGTGAACAAACGGGAACTGGTATAAACCAATCGCCCCCCGACTTCACGTTCCACACGCAGTATACCATCTTGGGCCAGTGCCTGTTCTATGGCCTCCATAGGACCGCGCATGGTGGAGCCGACAGGGTGATGATACCCGGCCACGACACCTTGGAGTACTCGACAATTGCACCTCAGGTCGAAGGTGAACTGGTCGTGTCGACGCGATAGGTCCTCGAGGCGCAAAAGCAAAGCCTTCATGTGTCAACGGTTCGCAAAAAGCGTTCCTCTATCGTTCCGAGCGATCCCGTCCGCTATCACCTATCCCATGAACCGCTTAGGACGGGCATTTGAAGGACCCTCCAACGAGCCTTTCGACTTCAATACACGTTGAGGCAATGAACCTATCGTCTTTCCGATCCCACTGCATTTCCGCGATCAGGTACACGTGTCAACAGCTGAACCCATGGGGTGTGAGCGCCTCGAAAACGGGTGATCGGCTGCTCGACAAGGGTGGTTCCATTGCTGATCGGTCATATGCATCGATCCATATGACAATGGTCGCGAACATTGGTATCGAACATTGAGGACAGGATCTCGATCAATTGCCGTGTCGCTCCTTACGGTCATGGGGGTCATGGCGGATACCATGATAGCAAGGAAACCGTGCAGTACAGCAGTACAGGTGTGCGCCCCTTGTTCCGTTACGTGGCATGAAGCTGGTAACGTATAACGGTCATGAAGCAACTCCAGATGGTTCGAAGCCCAGCACCCTACACACCCAACTGTTCCCAACCACATCACATCCTGGTCCACCGCCGCATACGGCTGGAGCGCATTCGTTCCCGTCGCTACGAGTCCGATGAGACGCCATATCCGTCGATCAACAAATGATCGCCACCCTTCGTTCCGCATTGGGTCTGGTGCCATTCCCATGGCAAGGCATTTGGCTGATGCTGTTCGTCGGGTATGCAGCCACCCTCATGCTCGCCTGGTATTAGGAGCAGGAATTCCACATGCATGGCTGGCGAAGGCTTGGACCATTCTCGATGGAGGGGCAGCGGAGGCGTTCGGGGAGCAGGGGATATCTGAACGTAGCACGGAGCATTGTGCTTCATTTGGCATGATAGAAGCGATCGCTTTGAGTTGTACAAGCCATTCCCCTTGAATGAATAGGATGAAATTCCATCAGCCCATATGACGATCCCGGAACTGTACCCTCATGACCCTGGCACCAGGATGATGTCCTCCGTACCCGTGGATCCAACTCGACAGTCCTGGATATGATACTTCTGCTCCTCGGCGGCCATCCCCTTCATGCGCCGTTGTGCGGGGCTGGACACACACGTACGCTAGGGTGCTCCTGGTGAAGTTCGCGCCTTGGTGCCACTCGCCTTGGCCAGGATGACCCTCAGCACCTCGCTACCGATGGGCTTCACGAGGTGCTCATCGAAACCCGCTTTGCGTGACCTGACCTTGTCCTCCTCTTGTCCCCAACCGGTGAGCGCAACGAGGTAAGCAGCCTTACCCCAATCATGGCGGCGCATCTCAACACATGCGGTGATCCCGTCCATCACAGGCATGCCTATATCCATCAGCACCACTTCGGGCCAAATACGTTGGCCTAGGGTAAGCGCCTCCACTCCATCGTGAGCAACATGGACCTCATGCCCGAGCTTTTTCAGCAGAAAAGCCATCATGGTCGCCGCATCTTCATTGTCGTCCACGATGAGTATTCGCTTGCGGGTCGGAGTGGTAGGCCTTTCCACCATGACAGGAACGGACGGAGCCAATTCCGTGGATGTAGCGACCGGGAGGTGCACGGTGAAGCAACTACCCTTTTCCGGTCCACCGGACGCAACGTCAATGCGTCCACCATGCATTTCCACGAGATGCTTCACGATATTCAAGCCGATACCCAGACCACCCTGAGCGTAGCCTTGAGCACGCTCCACCTGTGCGAACATGTCGAAGACGCGACCCTGATCCTGTGCGGAGATCCCGATGCCGTTATCCGCGATACTCACTACCACATCATTCCCTTCGATCATTGCCTTCAATCGTATCAGACCGCCTCGGTCGGTATACTTCGCTGCATTGTTCAGCAAATTGTTGAATACCTGGGCGAGTCGCATACCATCTCCATCCACGAACATGGGTGTCGTGGGGATATCGAGCACAAGCCTATGTTGTTGTTGTTCGATCACCGGCCGACTGGTCTCCACGGCTTGGTCCAGCACCGTATGAAGATCCACCCTCAGTCGTTGAAGGTCCACTGCACCTCGTGTGATCCGACTGAGGTCCAACAGCTCATCGATCAGACGTACCATTTGGTCCAGTTGACGCTTCATCATACCATGGGCTTTGTCCCATGTGCTCCGGTCGCCTTCTGACAGTGCGAGCAGCTCGAGGCCGTTCCTCAGCGGCGCGAGCGGGTTGCGTAGCTCATGTGCAAGTGTTGCGAGGAATTCGCTCTTACGTCGATCCGCGACCCGCAACAGTTCCTGTGCTTTGGTATGATCACTGATGTCATAGAAGTAGCAGACAACACCGAACTGTCCGTCCGGCAGCGTGATACGCTCGATGCGCCAGTCGTAGGACTCCACTTCGGCAATGTCCTTTCGGCGTTCGGCGAGTTCCTTCTCCGCATAGGGTTCGCCCGTTGCCAAGGTGTGACGGAAGCGGGCAATGGCCTGGCCAACGAAAGGCTCTTCCCACACCAATGCGAGGATCTCTGCGAAGTCGCGACCGATGTGCGGGGTGATGTGACTGAACACATGCTCCGCACCGGAGCTCACATGCTGGAGGCGGAATTGCGAGTCCACCACATAAAGACCGAACGGGGCCTTCTCGATGAGACCAAAGAAGGTGTCCCGGTTCTTCCGAAGAAGTGCTTCCGCCGCTTCATGCTTGGCGATCTCCAATTGCAGTTCATTGTTGAGCCGCTCCGCATTCTCGGTCAACTCATGCTGCTTCACCGAACTGATCAGCAGGGCCTCATTGATCTCTGTGTTCCTGGCATTGAACAAGGACGTTTCGGTCACTTGGACCAGGACGCCCAATGGCTCATTGGCTGCGCCCTTGACAGGTAGGCAGGTATAGGACCAGTAGACAGGATCCATCTGATCCTCGCGTGCCTTGACATGGGATCGCGCCACGCCCGTTCGATACACATCATCCACCAGGTTGAGGCATTCCGCACCCAATGGCACCAATTCGGCAAAGGGCCTTCCGATAAGTTCCGTGGCCGTGCTTCCGAGCAGATGGCAGAATGCCGCGTTCACGGAACTGATCACGTGCTGACTACCGACCACTTGAGCCATGGGAAGATGGCTCTGGCCCATCAAGGCCTGGTGCACGGAAACAACGGTCCTGTTCGCCGAAAGGCCGATGATGCCGGGATGTTCCATGATCGCCTTGATGCGTTATGGGGCCAATGGCTCGCTGTGGGACGATCGGCCTGGTACCCCGGTGGTAAGACCCTTGTAGCCTTTCAGTGGCGTGTTGCTCAGTTCGATGCCCTTGTGCGTGATGTCGTACTCCCTGATCTCCTTACTGTGTTGTCCACCACGCATCTTCACCACCATCAGGATCTTGCGCAGTTGTCCATCGATCTCCACATAGCGCAACCGTATGATATCGTCGGTGAGGAATGAGATGGCGTAATTGCTGGCCGGAGGTTTGACGAAGGACTCTTCGAGCATGAGGGTGCTAAGGATGGTCACGCCATGGCCGGTGAGAGAGACGAACATGCGATAGAGCGATTCTTCGAAATCCTCCCGGAAGTCCGGTGCGAGCGCTCGTTCGAAGCCGGCGAGTGAATCGATCACCAAGCGCTTCGCACCCACACGCTGCACGGCGCTCATGATCTCGTGCAAGGCTTCATCCACCGTGAGGTCGAGGGGGCGGAGGTAGATGATCTCCAGCTTGTTGCCATATTGCGAAACACTGAGGTCGAGTCCGAAGGTGGCTGCACGGGAAGCATACTCAGTAGGTCGTTCCTCGAACACGGCGATGATCGCCGCTTCGCCTTGTCTGAGCCCTTCCGCGATGAAGTGCGTACACAGGATGGACTTGCCAGTGCCGGAAGCCCCGGCCACCATGATGCTGTCACCTTCGGGGATCCCGCCGGCCATCATTTCGTCCAACTCGGGAAGGCCGGTGCTGAGCCGAAGGCCACTCCGTTGTTGGTCCTTCATCGCACCGAGCCCGAGCATTCGAGGAAAGGCCTGCAAGCCCGCATCACTGATCCGGAAGATGTGCATACCCGGAAGGGGATCGCTTCCCCTGCATTTCAATACCTGGAGCTTACGCACCATGGAGTTCCGGTTGACGCTCTGGTAGAGCCAAATGAGCCCATCCGCTACGGTGAACACGGGATCACTGCGCAGTTCGGCCTCCACGTATTCACCGATCAGAAAGGTGGTGGCCTGCCAGTTCGTCAAATGCATGGCCAGGCGTTGTACCAGATCCTGAAGCTCCGTTTCGCCTGTCCGTTGATCGAATTTACGGGCCATGCTCCGGAACGAATCCACCACTACGATGGCAGGGTTGACGGCCTCTACTTCCTTTACGATGGTATCCAACACGGCATTCCAATCGCCCTCCAGCACCACCTTGCTCAAGTTGACGAACCGAATGGCAGAGCCCACCTTCCCCGGGTCATAGAAGTCATATTGCTGTTGATAGCGCAGCATCTTCAACGCCGGTTCTCCGAGGATGGTGAAATACAAGGCCGGTCGCTCCACCGTGGCATTGGCGAAGGCGATCTGATGCGCGAGCGTTGTCTTTCCGCAGCCAGGACTTCCGGCAATGATGTTGAAGGAGAACTCGGGAAGGCCTCCCCCTAGGATCCGGTCCAGCCCTGGAACTCCTGTGGGGAGCTGTTCAATGATGACCTTGTTGTGTTTCTTCATGGTTGGATGTCCTTCAGGTCGTCATCGTCGAAGATGGCCTGGTCCGGCCATGCCTCCTTGATCAATTGGAGCGTGAGTCGTTCACCAATGAACGTATGAAGCAGCTCGATCACATGCGCAACCAGGATGACGCCGCCTTGCCGTCGCATGGCTGGATCACGTGGAAGAACGCCTTCCTCCGATCCTGATAGAAGACCCTCGTCAGTGATCTGAAAGGTGCCCAGCCAAGGCACTTCAACCTTTGCCAAGTGGAGCGCGCGTGCCATAAGGGAGAATGAACCCGTCACCCCGGCAAGCCTGCCTATGACAACATGAAGCCGTTGGAGCACCCGCCCCATGTCATCTTCAACGTTATGGCTCGGGTTGGCCAGCAAGCTGCTGGCGAGTTCTTGGGATCGGAGCGTTGGATGGGGCACGTCAGATCCTGATCGCCTGCACGTTCATCTCCATGATGCAGAAATGCTCGGGCGAATGGCTGTAAGGTAGTGCCGAACGCATCGAGTTGGGCGAACATTCCTCATGTGGCACTCCCACGATCATCCTGGCTCATTGCTCTCGTTACCATCGTGGCCCCCACATGCTAATGGTGGTGCGTTGGAACAACCATGGTCAGGCCCGCGACCATGAGCGCGGATCTCAGGTGGTAGGGATCATTCGGGTCGACTTTCTTAAGGCCGACCAGTAGTTGACGATCAACGGCGCCTATAAGGGGGCTCAATCCTACCCGATACAAAGAGGATAATGCAGTATGGCATATATCGACAACCTCTTCCACATCCAGGTCCTGGCGAAGGAAGCGGCTTCTGAACTGGCCTGCCACACACAGGGCATTTCGACCATCCGGAGTCACCTTCTCGACCACCAATCGCACACGATGTCGTCGAAGCAGGTCACGCTCTGATACACCGAGCTCCATGATGAAGTCCTCGGATGGCGCATGACCCGACATGACCTTCATCGGATGATCACCGCTAGGGGATAGCGTTTCTTCCAGAAGGCCAACGCGTCCAAATTACCCAAGGTGATCACCGTGCGTGCATCAAGTCGGACCTTGTATGATCTCAAGCGATCGCGGACAGGTTCTGCCAGGATAAGTGTTTTCTTCTTGCGTGCCATTGCTATGGGTTTGATGATCCTATTCCAGATCGCGGGCCGATCCGAACGACGCTTCCAAGAATGCTCCCGTTCGAGGCCAACCGGGTACGTTGCACAGCGGGCTTGTGCCAACACCAGCGGTATTCGGACCGGTACAGTGGGCATTGATCACCCTGGGACCACTGGAACAAGACCACACCAAGGACACGTTCAACACACTGCGACCGGACCAAGAATGGTTCCCGACATAAAGAGCCTGGAGTGGTTCCGGTGGACCGGGACCCGGTCCACCAGGTGACTCAACTCGTCGAACACGCTCGACCTACCCTCTCCTTCCCGGTCCCATCATGGCTAAGGACGCTCGGCCCGACCAGAATTCCACTTCGAATGAAATGATGCTCACCATCCAGCATATTCGGCCTCTTGGAGCAGACGTTCTCATTCGATGGCCAGGATCACTTCGATCAAGGAAGCGCTGGTTCGGCAGGAACTGATGAACCGAACTCCAACTGAACCATCCCGGCCATCAAAGCAGGATGATCAATACCAGGATGATGATGACGATCCCAGCAGTGGAGATGTAGATCACACGTCCATTCCTGTCGTACTCCTTCATCTCACCCTTCAACATCCTCCATTCGTTGCGCAACTGAGCTCGTTGAGCAGGTTCCATTGAGGTGCGATCGATAGCAATGATCGACTCCAACCGATACTTGATCTCAAGTACGCGCTGTTGTTCCACAAAGGTCAGCGCAGAAAAATGCTCATCATTGATCCTGACCTCCCGTTTGGGCGGCTCGGCTGCGTGACTCGCCATGCTCATGAAGAAAGCACCGGCCACTAAGAGTCCTTTTATGCTGGCGTTCGATAGCATGGTGATGGTATCAGGATAGGTGTTGGTATCACTTCTTCAGCAGGAATCGGAAACCCGCCGCCACGTATGCGTTGTTCACCTTGGGGTTGGTGTTCACACCATCTCCTTTGAACACATTGCTCATGCCCACGTCATAGCCTGCATCCAGAAAGATGAACTTGTACTCCAATCCTGCACCGAAACCCAAATACCATTGGGTGGAGCGGGTCGTAAGGCTCAGGGTGTTGTCATCCTGATCCGTACTGAGTCCGATCAACGCGGAAGGCCCACCAACGATATACATGTTGAAATCGCGCTCCGTTCCGGGATCGATCAACCGGATACCCCCAAGGATGGGGATCTTGATGCCCTTGCTGGTATAGCGATTCTCGGTTGTTATTCCATTGGGTACTCCATCCTGACCAACGCCGACAGTGGTGTAGTTCAGGTTCCGGAACTGCATGTGGATACCGGGCTTGAGGAAGAAGCGGTTGCCAAGCAATACGTCGACCCCGAACTGATACCCAGCGCGTCCCTGCCAATTCTCCGTACCGGACTTATCGACGATACTACCGGAGTACCCACCTCCCAATCGGAGCTCTTGGGCCTGGACAGAGGAGAGCGCCACACTACCGAGTACTGCGATGGACAATAGGGAACTGAGCTTTTTCATGATCAAAGGGTTTGAGGGGCGGAATAATTACTTCCGCTATTCCGGATGTTCAATATCCGACCCACTCGTCGCTGCCCACGTCTGGAATTGACCCGCATCGGTCATGAACCAGGCAGAACCCCATTGGGCAGTGGCTTTCGAGGATCCCATCTGAAACATTCCGACCACAGAAGTAGGGCTCCGACCAATGCCCACGGAAGGAGGAACGGGGACCATCCTACCCAACCATGTGCATGGGATACCCCATTGCGTGATCCCGAGTGAAGCCCTGAGCGCTTGATAGGGACCATTACCGAGCGCTCTTGAGAAAAGCACACACAGAACCCGAATAGCACAAGCCAGCTCTCCTCATCACTTTTTCACTCGACGGCTCACTACACTCCAGCGTATACTCCCAATGGGCCACTCCGGGCAAATAGTTCCACATTGATCGGGGAATGATCTCCACATTGTGCTACCTTCACGGTATACGCGTACCGCTTTCACAGCGGAATACCTCTACTACCTGCCCGGGGCATGGGATGTGCTTCCTTGCTTGTGTGACCTGGCAGTACGTGACTTGCCCTCGTATCTGACAAAACGGAAAAGCAAACACAACGGACATGACATTGGTGAATGGAACATGAAACACGCACTGTTGATCGATGATGAACCGGAGATCTGCTTGTTGTTGAGCAACATGTTGCGTCGCGCCGGTGCGGAATGTGTACTCGCTCACAGTGTGAAAGAGGGACGGGATGCATTGACGAAGAGCCATTTCGACGTGGTCTTCCTTGATGTCCATCTCCCTGATGGACTGGGTTATGAGCTGGTCCCGTTCATCAAATCCATTTCACCCGGTACCCGTGCCATAGCGATCAGTGCCTTGGATACCGAAGGTCCCCGAGCCCTGGATGCGGGTGCCGACCTGTTCATACCGAAGCCTTTCGACGGGGCCACCATATTATCGTCCATCCGCGACCTGGATCTCCGGGTCTGAATACCGCATACCCATGGCACACGCACACATACTAGTTGTGGATGATGATCAGGATATCTGTCATCTCCTCTCGCGGTTCCTCACAAAGAGCGGCTATGCCGTAGCCACCGCTGGTCGCGGTTCCGTTGCACGTGAACTGCTCGCCGGGCGTCATTTCGATCTGGTCCTCTGCGATCATCGATTGCCGGATACGGACGCGCTGAAGATGCTGCAACATATCCGCAGTACGTCTCCCACCACACAGGTCATCATCATCACAGGATACTCCGATGTCCGCATCGCCGTGGAGCTCATGCGCCAAGGGGCATTCGATTATATCGGCAAGCCGCTCTATCCGGATGAACTGTTGATGCGCGTGCAGGATGCACTTGCCGGTGATGGAACAAATGAGGAGCGTCAGGTCGGTGACCGCACAAAAGGCGCGGTACGCAAACAGGAAGGTCCTGTTTTCATCGAGGGCACGGGGCCTTCTTCCAGGACGATCAGCAAGCACATTGCCTTGGTGGCACCGACCGATATGTCCGTATTGCTCACTGGTGAGACCGGAACCGGCAAGGAGTACGTGGCCAAACGCATCCACCAACATAGCAAGCGATCCGAAGGCCCTTTCGTTGCATTGGATTGCGGTGCGTTGCCCAAGGAGATCGCCGGTAGCGAGCTCTTCGGCCATACGAAAGGATCGTTCACCGGAGCGGTCACTGACAGGGTTGGAAGTTTCGAACAAGCCCAAGGCGGCACGTTGTTCCTGGACGAGATCGGGAACCTCACCTACGACAACCAGCTGAAACTACTGCGTGTACTACAGGAGCGGAAGATCAGGCGGATCGGCGGAAGCAAGGATATCGATGTGGACGTCCGGATCCTTGTGGCTACCAACGAGGATCTTGGCAGAGCCGTAGCCGAGGGTCGCTTCCGAGAGGACCTGCTACATCGCGTGCAGGAGTTCAGTATTCATCTGCTCCCGTTGCGCGAGCGAAAGGAGGACATCCCGTTGTTCGCCCAACACTTCGTGGAGCTTGCCAACATCCGCCTCGATCGACAAGTCACCGGGTTCGAGGACGTGGCCATGCAACAAATGGTCGAACATGTTTGGAGCGGCAATCTACGTGAGCTTGGTAACGTGGTGAAGCGAGCGGTTCTGCTAAGCACGGGTCCTCTCATCAATTCGGAATGCCTACCGGCTAGTGTATTGTCAGGCTCGATGCCGATCGCTCGTTCCTCCAGTCCGATCGAACCCGGCTCTCGGACGGGTGAGGGTCTTCGAGGAGTTGCGCATCAGGCGGAGCGTGACGCCATTCTGAACGCGCTTGAAAGGAACGGCTTCAACAAGTCCCGGACCGCTGAACAATTGAACATCGACCGCAAGACGTTGTACAATAAGCTAAGGGCATTCGGGCTTACGGTTTAGCACCGGCATCGGTCGGCGCTCTTATGGAACTGCTCGCCAGCCTGGCCTAGGGACGGAAAACATCAACCTCATCGCCCATGCCCATGCGCATCTATTCCAGGGAACGCGATGAACGAAGGGTCATCATCATCCTGTACTTCGGTGCATTGGTGATCATGTCATTCCTGTTGTATACAACGTATGTGAGCTTGCAGCGCTCCACTGAGACCACCCGTCAGGTCCGGCGCTTCAACATGGCCTTGGTCGAATTGGGTGATCTGTTCGTGCGCCTTTCCGAAGAAGAAAGTGCCGCCTATCGTTCACTTCTTTCAGGCGACACGATGACCGTTCATGCCTTGACCCTGGACCCGCAACGGGTCAGCGCTCACCGTATCGGATTGGACGATCTGTTGTCGGAAGCATCGTGGCGCCCACAACTCAACGTATTGTACCACAGTGAGGACCGTGTGCGACAATGCCTTTCGGACCTGCTCGAAGTGCAACGCGGAAGCAATGGGAGCACGGACGAGCTCACAACCGCATTGGTCCGCGTTCAGACGGCCATGGAAAGTTTCAAGACCAACCATGGTAACGTGGCAAGTACCATTCGCGGTTCTCGCCGTCCGATGGTGGATGAACAGAAGGACCAAGGTTCCGGTACACCCGTCATGCTCGTCCTCTATGCTACACTGACGTTGGCTGCGACAGGCTTGCTCTTCTGGCGGGTGTCTCATGCATTGTCGAACACGGAGCGCGCCAAACGCGACCTGCACCTGAAGGTCAACGAATTGGACTCCGAGGTGGTGAGTAGAGCTTCGGTACAAAAGACGCTGCAGCGGGTGCTTGATACTTCGCCCAATGGCATCATGACCTATCGCGCCCTGCGCGACGATCAGGGTCGGATCATGGACCTTACCGTCCTGTCCTCCAATCGACAAGCCAACGAAATGGTGGGACGTGATGATCTCATCGGTCAGCGCATGAGGCAGGAGCTTCCTCAATGCTGGGCCTCGGAACTTTTCGACGACTATGTGGAGGTGATCGAGTCAGGCAACCCGTTCCAGAAGGAGGTTCCTGCAAAGAGCACCGGGCCTACCAATTGGTTCTCCGTCCATGCCGTCAGGTTGGGTGATGGGTTCATGGTCACTTTGGCGGACATCACCGAACAACGCCGAGCACAAGAGGTGAATTCAGAGGCCGAGCGGATCGCGCTCACGGGCCAGATCACCCGTACCGTGGCCCACGAAGTGCGCAACCCCCTCACGAATATCCAGCTCGCCACCGAGCAATTGCACGAAGAAGTAGTGGATCGAGAAGATCTATTGCGGATGTATTTCGAGATCATCGATCGGAACGTGAAGCGTATCGCAGGGTTGGTGAACGGCATGCTCGAATCAAGTCGAAAAAGGCAATTGACCTCGTGCCCTGTCGCTTGGAAGAAGTCGTTCACCTCGCCATGAAACAGGTCAAGGACCGCATGGAGCTGAAGCGTATCGAAGGCGTTCTGAAAATAGCGGACCACCTCCCTGAAGTAATGGCCGACCCTGACCTGTTGAACCTAGCGATCTCCAACATCACCGTGAACGCGGTGGAGTCCATGGGCGACGATGGAGGGGTGTTGTGCATGATGGCTCATAGGGTAGGTGAAGAGGTCCTACTGGAGATCAGTGACACCGGGAAGGGCATTCCGAAGGAACAGCTTGGCAGATTGTTCGAGCCCTTTTACACGGCGCGACCAGGTGGCCTGGGTTTGGGCCTTACAACAACCCGCAGCATTCTCAACGGCCACCACATCAAACTGGAAGTGAATAGCACCGAGGGTGAAGGCACCACATTCACCTTGCGATTCCCAAGGACGGTATTTGCCATGCGGTGATGCGTAGTGGGATCGCTCCGTTGGATAGCAGATCGACCAGGCCCTATGCCTGAGATGCATGAGCGGGCAACGCTCACTCCGCCACCACCCGGGCCGTGGCCAGCACCGTCGTGCCATGCATCATCCGCAGCAGGTAGATACCCGAGGCCAACCCGTCCCGGTCGACGTTCACTGTGCTAGCACTCCCCGTTGACCGGCTCAGGACGACACGCCCGTTCACATCCACGAGCTCGAGGTGGTCATGGGTGCCTGGATAACGGACCTGCAACTGGGCATTGAAAGGGTTCGGAGCGATCTGCATCTCCGATGCTTCTTCTTCGTGCAGGCCCGTGGAAAGGAACACATATGGGCCTGTTTCGTAGATGCATCCGGTGGTGTATCGGGTCAGAATGGCTGTGTAGCTGCCGGGTAGCTCCGGTATCCCTTCCCATTCCACACTAAGCGGTTCACCGTTGAGATACCAGTCAACATAAAAGAGGTCCCAAGCCGAGGACGCCCAGGGTCCAAAATTTCCCGTGATGTTGAACAGCCCATCAACCAAGGTCAGTTCCAACGCGAAGGTATCCGCACAGAATTGTACCGTGTTCAATACGGTGTTCGTTACCACCGGTGGATTCAGATCGAAGTAGATCCCCGCCGTGTTCTGGATGATCGAACCCACAGCAAGGTCTTGAAGGGGCCGAATACGAAAGCGCACATAGCCGTGGCTGGCCTGCTCGTTCGTGCCACTATCGGGAAGCAGGATATTGTCGAAATGGAAAGCGGCCAGACCGCCACTGGTGAGGGTCATCTGTGTCAACGTATGTGAGGTGGCTAGCACCTCCAACGTGCCGCGCTGCAGCAGGGGGCTTAGCTGATCCCGGATCACCACGGCGAAGGCCGTATCGTTGCCGGTGTTCTGGAAGCGCACCGTGTAGGTCAGCCAATCGGTATCCGGTGGTATGTGGCCTGCCGGACCGTCACCAGCGGGCTCCACACCCTTGTCATTGGGGTCGTAGGAGCAGATGATCGTGCTGCTCCATGCGTTCTCGGTCAGGCCTATGAGCCCTCCACCATCCGGCACTTGGTAGCAGCGCACATTTCCCTGCAGTTCCAAACCGATGGAGTTGAAGTCAGGCATGAGCACCTGTAGTGTGATGGACGCCTGCTGGAACAGCGGTAGATCGTCGATGTGCCAGTAGATGGTGTCACCGGCGATGCTGTCGGGTGCAGGAACTGAGCTCACGAACGTTATGAGCGGGTCCATGGTAAGCGCGACCACCAAATCAGGTGCAGTAGTGCCTTGGTTCAGCACGTTGATGGTCTGCGGGATGAGCATCGAACAGCGCGTTGGCGCGGAGGTCAGTGCGCACTGTACGATCGCGGTGTCCAGCAGTGCGTACAGACCGAAGTCGATCCCGGTAATGGTGGTGTCCTCCTGCGTGATCTCCACCACATGGCCGCCCGCTCCGGAGGAGAGGCCCCAGATCGCTTCGTTATGCACCAGGGAAAGGGTGCGTGTGCCCGGGGTCAAATAGTCCACTTCATAGCCTTGAAGCGTGCTGTAGGCATAGGATTGATTTGGGGTCACCAGCACCGGCTGCCAGGCCAAGGCGGAATCCTCGGGGTCCTGGTTACCATTGAAGTTGAGGTCGTGGTAGACGGACCCCGACACACTGCCAAGAAATCCTGGTCCGCATTGTTCCGTCGACAAGGGGTAGTTCGGGATGAGAACCACAACACTGTTTACGCCAGATCCCAGTATGGATGAAGGTCCAATGTTATAGGTCAGCAGCAATGTGTCAATAGAACTCGTCGCCAATTCGTAGGTGGATCCCGATACGGAGCAAGCATCAAGGCGACCAGCCACATCGGTGGTGATCACAGCTACTCGGGGTTGCGCATCAAGCGTTTGTGCCACGATGCTGAGGCGTTCATCGGCGTGGCGATGGAGACCTTTCAGGCTGAAAGAGGACCCCGTTTCATTCCACTGTTCCAGCCAAGGGATGTTGCCCAGAAGGTCCACATGTCCCCACCAGATGACGCCTTCAGCAGTTGTTCCAGCCACAGTTACAAACCCGTTGGTCGAGGATTCAAGACCCGAAACAACGCCCAATTCCTCCGGTATCATCTTGGTCCATACCAGTTCACCGGTCGAGGTCAGGCGCATCAATTTGTCCGGCCATGCAAGGACCAATGACCCATCGCTTGTTTCTTGGATATCCAGCAGCCCATTTGCATCGAAGTAAAGGTGCCAGATGGAACCCAGGTCGTTCGTCAGGCGAGCAATATGATCCGTGCCGAAAGCAGCATAGGAGCCGTCTGTTAAGACCGCCATTCCGAGAATTCCATCCGGCGGATAAAAATCGTCAAACTGTCGCGACGACAGGTGGGCATCAAACAATTGGTCTGAAGAAGGATCGTACATGCAGATATACCCGGGATTGTAGCTCAAGCTATTGTGTGTCCCATAGAGCAATACCGTTCCATTCTCCAGCGGTAGCACACCCTGCCATGCCTGTGACCTAATGGGTTGGTATTCCAGTTGGTCATTGAGCACCTCTCCGTCGCCATCCAGTATTATGAAGTGCCGGGTTGCGCAGGTGACGCAGTCCCACTCCGTTGAGCCGGCTTGCCCGACCAGCATGATGTTTCCGTTCGGCAGACAGGCAAGACCCCTCACGAATGCAGGTTGATGAAAGATCAAAGGGTCTCCGATAAACTCCCAACCGATGTCCATTGACGAGGACCAGAGGACGTTTCCCGCAGGATCCAAGCGACACGCAAAATTCAGATCATCGTCGACCCCACCCCCCAAGACCACACCTCCATCATCCGCCAGTGCGGTGGATCGGATGACGGTCCCCGGAGGCAAGGTGTGTGTGACCAGGAAGCTGGGCTGCGCCCAAACCTGCGCGGCAAGGAGCAATAAAGGGGCGACTATCACGCGCATGTCCGAAGGGCTTCAGTTGGTGTGAAGCTAAGACGCAGCCTTTCCGAAAGGTTGCGGCAAGGAAAAAGCGCGTTCGGTGTTCCGGGATCCGGAAGAGACTTCCCGTGGGCCTCGCCGTATTCAGCTCCGCGGGATCACCCTACCCGGGTTGCCAACCACCACGCTGTTGGCGGCCACATCCTTGAAGACCACCGCACCAGCTCCGATGAGCACATCATTGCCGATGGTGATGGGCCCGATGATGACGGCATTGGCACCGATGTCCACCCGATCACCGAATATGGGGGCGCGGCTGTAGCTGCCGTCCCTCAGGCGCTTGTTCCCGATGGTGGTGCTGTTGCGTACGGTACAGTACGCGCCGAACACCGTGCCATCGTTGATGATCAAGGCTTGACCGTGATCGATGCGAAAGCCCGGTCCGAGGTGTGTCTTCCACGGCAGCTCGATGCAGAGGAACCACTCCACCGTGATGCGGTACCACACGAAGTACCACACGAATAGCAGGAATACCAGCTTGTTCTGCCGCAGCAGGTGTGCGATGCGAAAGAGCAACATCACCAACTTCCCCTTGGGGTTGGACCGGTTGGCCCGCCAGTCCTGGAAGATGTTCCATACGCTCGCCGTCATCGTTTTCCGCTGGTCAAAGGTGCTACGAACTGGTTGAATTGCAGCTTCAGGAACTGTGGCACATAGAGGGCGGTGCGGGTGAGCTGGCCGATGAAGGTGCCGAAGGTGCCCAGACCGAGGTCATTGCTTACGCGGCGGCCCTCGCTCAGGACACGCTTCAAGGGGATGGTCATGCTGGCCCCTCCGGCGGTGAAATTGGACAGTACCACCGGCAAGTAGAGGAATTGCTTGGGATCGTGCAGCCACGCCGCCAAGGTCCACTTGTGATCACCGCTCACGCGTAGGGTGGCATCGAATGGCCTGCCCTGGTAATAGCTGCGTCGCACGAAGAAGGTGGGATGGTTCAGCACCATTTCCCAGTATTTCAACAGGAATCCGCTCTGACGGGCATGCTTCACCTTGCGGTGGCCGTTGGGGTAGTGTATCCAGATGTCGCCATGCACGATGTTGGTGGCCGGTCGATCCCTCACCGCTTCCACCACACGCGCCACGCTATCTGGTTCATACCAGTCGTCGGCATTGATCAGCGCGACCCAATCACCGGTGGCCAGCGCGACACCTTTGTTCATGGCATCGTAGATCCCTTTGTCCTTGGCGCTCTGCCAGAGGTCCAAGCGGTCCTCATAGCGGCGGATGAGATCCAAGGTACCGTCCTTGCTTCCCCCGTCGACGAGGATGTACTCGATGTTGGTGTAGGTCTGTCCCAGCACGCTCTCGATGGTACGCTCAAGCGTGGCCGCGCCGTTGTAGACCACGGTGACGATGCTCACCAATGGTCGGTCGGGAGTACCGGAGCGGAGCTCCCCCTGGGTGCGGCGTCCACCACGGAGCGGTTGTTCGGTGCTGTTCATCGGTGACAAGGTCCCTTTGTACGGGAATGGGCCTGGAAAGGATCCCTGGTCAGGACAAAGGAACGAAGCGCCCCGTTCGAGAGGCTGTAACTTTCCATCCGCAGGCCCGTCCCATCATCAAGGACAGCGGATCCCTCCCGATGACCCTCGCTGATTACAACCAAGCCGTGGACCTGCATGCCGATGGCCTGTACCGCTTCGCCTTGAAGCACTTGCGCGACCGTGACAGCGCCAAGGACATCGTACAAGAGAGCTTCGCGCGGCTGTGGGCGAAGGTCACTGAGGTGGATGCCGCCAAGGCCAAGAGCTACCTGTTCACCACCGCCCACCATGCCATGGTGGATGCCGTGCGCAAGGATGGGCGAAGCACTCGTATGGAAGAGCATCACACCAACCTGAGGTCCGTTGACCAAGCGGCCCCGGACCTGAAAGAGGTGTTGGACGCGGCTCTGGCGACGCTGCCTGCTATCCAACGCAGCGTTGTCCTCTTGCGTGATCTGGAAGGATACAGCTACGATGAGATCGCTGAACTCACCGGGTTGAACCTGGCACAGGTGAAGGTGTACATCTACCGTGGTCGCACCGCACTGAAGGACTACATCGGCCAACTCGACCTAATACTGTGAGCGAGCGCATCGACCATAGCAACTATGAGGCGTGGCTGTTGGACAGGCTGGAGGGGAACCTGGACCCCGAGCAGGACCGCATGCTCACCGCCTTCCTTGCGCTACATCCCGAATTGGATCCGGGGATCGAGGAACTTCCCGAGTTGACGTCCTCCAGGACCAAGCTGGATGCGAACTTGCGTGATTCGCTCAAGCGCAGCCTGCCCCCTCTTGGCCTTCCAGGCGGCGCCCATTTGGAGGACTTCCTCATCGCAGCGCAGGAAGGCGATCTATCCGCAGAACAACAGCATGCGCTGGAGTCCTTCCTCAGCGCACATCCCGAACATGCCCGTGAGGCGCGTTCGATCGCTTTGGCGCGGATCACCCCGGAAGCCATCCCCTTCGCAGAACGGAGCCAGCTTGTACGGTCGTTCCCTCCGGTCGCTGCGGTGAGCGCATGGACGCTCGATGACCAGTTGGTGGCCAGACTGGAGGGTGACCTGGATGCCAGCAAGGAAGAGGCATTGACCAACTACTTGGCACACCATCCGGAAGCCCAACGGCAGTGGGAATTGATGCAACACACCCGGGTGAGCTGCACGGAAGATGCCTACCCCGAACGCGATACCTTGAAACAGGGTGGCCGCGTGGTGCCGTTGTTCCCGCGGTGGGTGGTGCGTATTGCCGCAGCAGCCTCGGTGGCCATGGTGCTTGGCGTGGCGTCCTGGACGCTGTGGGATCCGTCAAGTACTGCCCCGGTGAACGTTGCGGTGGTGCCTTCTCCCGTGCCGGCGCCACCTGTGACCGTACCTGAGCAGCATACGCATCAACCGATCAGCTCGGTGCCGATGACCGGAACTGTCGATCGAACCGTGCCACAGCAAGTGGTCACACCGGAACCTCGCAGCACACGACCCGTCTCCCCTACCACCCCTGTGGAGCAACCCTCGCCATTGCCTATCGAGTTGCCGCAACCTCCCGCACCCGACCTGGCCCTCGAACCTGGACCCGACGAAGTGAACCCCGTGCCGTTGATGCAAGCAATGCCTGAGCCGAACTTGGCGCTGGCAGCCATCCCGGATCCGACACCTGTGAACACGGCCAATATGCCTGCCACGCACACCTCCGTGGTCGGTGCCCTCACGCGCACCTTGCGTTCCCGCGTATTGCGCCGGTCCTCTCCGGATGACCGCCCCTTGGATAGCGATGATGCGCTGGCGGCGGCGGATGTGGGACTGCGTGCGGTATCGAGCGATAGGGCCAGTATTGCCGTGGAACGCAACGACAACGGAGTTGTGCGCTCGTTCGATCTGCGTCTGGGCCCAGGGCTGAGCATCCGATCCGGGCGGTGACCGAACGTTCCATCCCCTCGGAACCGCCCGTCCCTGAGGGCATACCGCTCATCACGATCAGGTATTCCGATCGTAACGTAGGGTGAGCCTTCGCCGTCCTATGGCTGTGAACCACCAACACCGCACAGTCATGAAGAACCTCATCCTCCGCACCTCCCTCCTGCTCGCCACCGTGATCACCATGGGGTATTCCCGTGCCGCAGAACCAGCCCTTCCGAGCGCCCCATCCACCCATCGAAGCACGCTGGAACGCAACCTGGACCGCGCACTGAACAAGCACCTCGCCTACCCACTGCTCGAGCGGGCGGACATGAACGGAGAGGTGATGGTGAGTTTCGTCATCGACAAGGAGGGCAAACTGGAGGTGTTGCATTGCAGCTCGCCGAACGAACGCTTGAAGGACTATGTGTTGCGCAAGCTGGCACGCATCGACATCGGCGACAATCCGGAAGGCATCTGGCGCACTTCCCACATCAAGTTCACCTTCCGTCCGGAGTGAGCCCAACAGCTTGTAAACGAAGCCCTGTTCCCGCTGTGGAACGGGGCTTCGCACATTTCCACCCCCGCCTGTAACAAGTGGTGCGCTCATCCGTCCTACGGATAAGAACTGACAGCCATGAGAACCCTCGCCGTACTACTCGGTCTTTCGTTGATGCAACCGGCGGCCTTCGCCCAAGCCGATACCACAGCATCCCCTGCTCGCAACGCCACTTCGCTCCACTTGGGTGTGAACAATGATGAAGGAGCCTATGCCAAGATCGTCCAAGGGTCCGATACCACGAAGAATGGTAAGCAGCCCACGATCATCGAGACCAAGCGGAAACGGATCACCATCAATGTCGAGGACAAGGAATGGGGATCCGTCACCGATAGCCTGGAGGACCGGCTGAAGGAGATCCGCACTGAACGGCGCGATCTGTTCACCTATTGGGCAGGTATCGACGTGGGCGTGAACGCGTTCATGGGTGCCGATGGCGACACCGATCTGGATGCCGCGGCGGACTTCATGCAGGTGGACCATCGCCGGTCCCGCTTCATCAGCATCAACTTCATCGAACAGAAGATCGAGTTCGGCACGCACCATGTCGGTCTCCTCACCGGTCTGGGGTTGGAGTTCGCCAATTACCATCTGAAGAACAACAACCTGTTGGCCTACAATGCCGATTCGGTCTTCGCACTTCCCGTGGAGAGTCCGGAATTCCGCAAGAACAAACTTCGGCAAATGGGTTTCCGAGTACCCTTGATGCTCGAGTTCAATACCAAGCGGGCGAAGCTGCCAACACCGGAGGAACTGGCCGCCAAGGCGTTCAAGGGATTCAGTCAGAAAAGGAACGTCCACTTGGCCGCCGGTGTGGTGGGTAGCTGGTACTTCGACACCATGTACAAGCAGAAGTTCAGTGATAACGGCAATACCCGAAAAGAGCGGGATAAGGGCGACTACCTGCTTCGCCCCTATCGCTTGGCCGCTTCCGCCCGTATCGGTTACGGCTCGTTGAACCTCTTCGCCGAATATTCACTGACACCGTTGTTCAACGACGACAAGGGCCCCGAGCTCACCCCGCTCACCGTGGGACTCACCCTCATCGGGTTCAACTAGCACACGGCCTTCACCGGACCTCCCGGGAACCGGCCAAGCGCTACGAGGGGTTGGACCTGGAAGCCGCAGGAGCGCATCTTCGGATGTCAGCCACCTGCGGCTTCACGTTTGGGGCGGTTCGCACCCGGCGCCCTATTTTTACAGCCCCGTCATCGCCGGCGGTCACCTTTCGAACCACTGTACCATGGGCCGAGTCTTCGAGAAACGCAAGCACAAGATCTTCGCACGCAACGCCAAGTTGAGCAAGCTCTTCACCCGCATCGGCAAGGAGATCGCCATGGCTGTGAAGAGTGGGGGACCCAATCCGGATTCCAATTCGCGCCTGAAAATGGCGATCCAGAATGCCCGTGGTATGAACATGCCCAAGGACAATGTGGACCGCGCGATCAAGAAGGCCGCCGGGGGTGAGGAAGCCGATTACCACGAGATCACTTACGAAGGGTATGCACCCGGTGGCGTGGCCATCTTCGTGGATGCCGCCACCAACAACGTGAACCGCACGGTCGGCAATGTCCGCAGCTTCTTCAGCAAGTGCGGTGGTAACATGGGCACCAGCGGTTCGCTCAGCCACATGTTCGAGCGGAAGGCGGAGTTCGTTCTGGAGGCCGCGGCCCTCAAAGGCCGCGACCTGGACGAGTTGGAGATGGAGCTGATCGATGGCGGTGCCGATGATGTGCTACGCGATGAGGAAGGATTGATCGTGTACGTGCCCTTCCAGGGCTTCGGACAGATGCATCAGAAGCTGGAGGCCTTGGGCGTGGAGGTGAAGAGCGCGGAACTCAAGCGATTCCCCCTGGTGACCACCCCTGCCGATATCGATACCGCTCGCGCCGTACTGAAGCTGGTCGACATGTTGGAGGAGGACGAGGATGTGAATGCCGTCTACCACAATATGGACCTCACGGAAGAGGTGGAGGCGGAGTTGGAAAAGGGTTGACCTCCCGCGGATCAGCGATCGCAAAAACGGATGTGGTAGTTGGCGCCTACCTGTCCATCCACGGTCATGCGGCCGTTCAACTGGTCCACGAGGCTTTCGATGAGCGACACTCCCAACGTCCCGGAATCCACTTGCATCTTCTCCAACGGGATCCCCACGCCGTCATCGGAATAATGGAGATCATAGGCGCCTGCGGCAGCGTTCCGAATGGATAGATTGATGTGGCCCTCGTTCCGGCCTTTGAACGCATGCTTGAAGGAGTTGGTGATCAACTCGTTCAACAGAAGACCGAGCGGCACCATGGTGTTCAGGTCGAAGGCGAGGCCCGGAGCGATATCCGTGTCGTAGGTTATCCGGTCGCTCACGTCGTTCAATCGCACCAGTTCACTGAACAGGTCATGGATGTACACCGCCACGTCAATGGTGGATAGTTCATCCCCTTTATAGAGTTTCTCGTGGATGAGCGCCATGGCGTTCACCCGGTTCTGGCTCTGTTCGAACGCTTGCTGCAACGCTTCATCGGTGAACGTTCCAGCCTGTAAGCGAAGTAGACTGGCGACCACCTGCAGGTTGTTCTTCACGCGGTGATGCATCTCCTTGATGAGTATCTGGATCCGCTCATTGGCCTGTTCCAATTTGGCCTTTTCGGCTTGCAAGGCCTGGGTCTGCTCATCGTCCCGCATCCGAGCGGCCTTCAGGTTCTCGCGCATTCGGGATAGCGCCACACCCAGTGTATCCTGGGCTCCCCGCACGTTCACCGGGGTATCGTAATTGCCTTTTCCAATGGCCTCAGCACTATTTGCCAGCGACCGGATGTTCTCGATCATACCATTGAACGAGAAGGCCATCTGTCCGATCTCGTCATTCGTGTTCACCGGTACGGTTGCGCTGATGTCGCCCGTTGCCAGAGACCGCGCCGCGAGCGTCACCTCGTTCACGGTATTTCGCAATCCGCGGAGGATCACGTAGCCCATGACGGTGACAGCACCAACCACTCCGATCAATGCGAGGATCACCAGCAGTAAGCGCCACTCAGCGTCACGGGCATTCGCTTTGGTATTCTCCATGATCAGGCCCAAGGAGTGGTCCTCCACCTGCTTCATCTTGTCCATCGAACGCATGGACAGGTCCCACCATTCCCGGGAAAGCACCCCTGCGTTCACCGAACTACGCTCCTTCACAATGCCGATGAGCGAACGAACCAACGTGATGTCCGGACCTTGGAAAACGGAGTTGTAGAATGCGATGACCTCGGGTGGCGCATCGCGCTCGAAGAGCAGCATGTTGGTCTCATACTGGGCCACCTGTTCGGCCAATTCCGAGAGCTCCACGTCGGAGATCAGTGCATCGGTCAGCCCGATGCCCAACCGGTCCCTCACCGAGCTGAGGGCTTGCTTGGCGCTCAACAGTCGTAAATGGGCGTAGATCCGGTCCTTTGTCTCGGGGTCCAAGGCAAGTTTTCCCAATCGTCCGAGCTCATCGAGCAAGGCCCTATCCATGGCGTTATAGGCACGTGCCGCATCCAGTGCAAGGATGCGCCCATCGGTGACCCGTGTACGTAGCAGGTTGAGACCGTCGAACGCCCGGTTCGCATCCAGATAGGGGTCCAATACACGCGCAGGGTCGCGCAGGTCGGCAATGCGTTCGTCGGTCCGGGAGTGTTGTACCGTGAGCTTGAGTGGTGTGATGGCCTGCCCGGTCAATCGACCAACGCTCAACGCGCATTCCTTCTGCAGTTCATGGAGCACATTGGCGAAGAGACCGGTACGCTCGGATTGCAACTGGATATAGCCCATCACATTCCTGCGCTTGATGCTACCATCCACCTGTTTGCCGATGAGCAACACCATGCCCAGCACGGGGATGCCAAGGGTCACCATGAACTTGGTGCGAATGGGGAGATCGGCGAAACGCCACTGCATGGACCGCCAAAGTACACAAGCCCGGAGCGCCATTCGAAGGTCGGCAGGAACAGGGGCTACCTTTGGCCACCTTTATCGGGAATGCCACCCGCAACGCACAACCATGAAAGAGCATTTCGACGCGCTCGACTCCCGTATCGCACAGGCCTTGGAAGGAGGGGGCCCCGAGCGGAACGCCGCACAGCATAAGAAAGGCAAGCTGACCGCCCGTGAACGGTTGGCTCTGTTGTTGGACGAGGGTAGTTTCCAAGAGCTGGGGCAGTTGGTCTCACACCGCAGCACCAACTTCGGACTTGACAAGCAGAAGTTCCTGGGCGACGGAGTGGTGACCGGCTATGGCACGGTGGATGGCCGACCCGTCTATGTATTCTCGCAGGATTTCACGGTGCTCGGAGGATCACTGGCCGAGGCACATGCCCAGAAGATCTGCCGCGTCATGGACCTGGCCATGCAGAATGGGGCACCCGTGATCGGATTGAACGACAGTGGTGGTGCGCGCATCCAGGAAGGGGTGGTCAGCCTGGGCGGGTATGCGGATATCTTCTACCGCAACGTAAGGGCCAGTGGCGTGATCCCCCAGATCAGCGCCATCCTCGGACCGTGCGCGGGTGGAGCGGTGTACAGCCCGGCGCTCACCGACTTCGTGCTGATGGCCGAAGGAACGAGCTACATGTTCGTCACCGGCCCGAACGTGGTGAAGACCGTGACCCATGAGGAGGTGACCAGCGAAGAACTGGGTGGGGCCAGCACACACGCGAGCAAGAGCGGAGTCGCTCACTTCACGGCGCCCAATGAGATCGACGCAATCCGGCAACTTCGGCAATTGATCGGATACATACCCGGCAATTGTGAAGAAGAACCTCCCGCACTGCCTTACACTCCGGGCAATGAATCGCGTCCTGCGCTGGACACGATCATCCCCGACAATCCCAATCAACCGTATGACATCCGCGAGGTGCTCAACGCGGTGATCGACCCGGACAGCAGTATGGAGGTCCATGCGGAATATGCACGCAACATGGTGGTCGGTTTCGCGCGTGTGGCCGGCCGTACCGTGGGATGCGTAGCCAACCAACCCGCCACCCTTGCCGGGGTGCTCGACATCGATGCGAGTACGAAGGCCGCTCGTTTCGTTCGGTTCTGCGATGCATTCAACATCCCCTTGCTCGTATTCGTGGACGTTCCCGGGTTCCTCCCGGGTACGGACCAGGAGTGGAGAGGGATCATCAACCACGGGGCCAAGTTGTTGTATGCGTTCAGCGAGGCCACGGTCCCACGCATCACGGTCATCACCCGCAAGGCGTATGGCGGCGCCTACGATGTGATGAACAGCAAGCATATCGGCTGCGACATGAACTATGCCTGGCCTAGTGCTGAGATCGCGGTGATGGGTGCGAAGGGGAGCAGCGGAGATCATCTTCAAAGGCGAGATCGCAAAAGCAGATGACCCTGCTGCCAAATGGCAGGAAAAGGAGGCGCAGTACAAGGAGCAGTTCGCCAACCCCTACGAAGCTGCCGCCCGTGGCTATGTGGATGAGGTCATCCGTCCTTCCCAGACACGTTCAAAGATCATCGCTGCCCTGGACATGTTGCGCAACAAGGTGGAGAAGCTTCCGCGAAAGAAGCACGGGAACATTCCGTTGTGATCGGGGCGCGGGACCCTCGCTCAACGCACCATCATGCGCTGAACATATTTCCCGAGCACATCGAACTCGATGTTCACCGCATCCCCGGGGCGAAGGCGATGGAAGGTGGTATGGGCGAACGTGTAGGGGATGATGGCCACACTCATTTCCTGCTCGTTCAACGAAGCGATGGTGAGGCTGACCCCGTTGATACACACACTACCCTTCTGCACGAGCAACTCGGCAGGCTCAGGGGTCCGGAACGTGAAGGTCCAGCTGCCAGCAAGTTCATCGATACGGACGCAAGCGGTCACTGTATCGACATGGCCTTGCACCATGTGGCCATCCAGCCTGTCCCCAACCCGAAGACAACGTTCCAGGTTCACCACATCGCCAGGCCGCAAGGCACCCAGGGTGCTGCGTTGCAAGGTCTCCTGCACCGCAGTGACACGATATGTGCCGGACGATCCATCCGTAGCGGGTTCGACCCCCACCACGGTCAGGCAAACCCCGTTGTGCGCAAGGCTTTGGTCCACACGTAGCTCGGGTGCCATCGCCGCACGGATGAACAGGTCACGGTTGGTCCCCTGGTCCTTCGCAGCGACCACCTCCCCCAGTGCTTCGATGATACCGGTGAACATCAGTTTCCTTGAGGAAGCACGCCACCATCCAACAGGTGTACATAGCCATTGAGTTGGACCATCTCCGTGCCGGTCAATCGGGTGAAATACACGGTGCATAGGTAGTAGTACACACCATCGGCCAGCCGTTCGTTCGTGTCCTGATAAGTACCCTTCCAATCAATGTTCGGGTCGGTGGTGGCGAAGACCACTTGGCCCCAGCGGTTGAACACTTGCAAGTCGATGCGCTGCACCCCACGATAGGGGAAGGGGCCGAACACATCATTCACATCATCCCCGTTCGGCGTATACACGTTCGGCAACGTGTAGAGCGGACAATTGTCGCCACACTGTTCGGTGGTGAAGATGCTCTCATTGCCCAAGGTGTCGATCGCCGTGACCTGATAACAGCCTGCCACCGATGAGCCGATGCTGTGTTCGAAGTAAGTGCTCTCCGCACCGATCAATTCAGCGATGACCGCGTAGGTACCCGTGAGGCTATCCTTGAAATAGACCAGGTAGCGGTACGTATCGTCCGCACAACTCAAGTTGGGGTTGTTCCAAGTAAGTGTGTTCAACGGTCGCTCACAGTCATTCTCCAACACCACATTCGGCGCACATGGGGGGGTGAGGTCCACAGGGATGCCGCACACCTCCTGGCTCCAGTTGAGCAAGGGGGAGACGATCTCCGGATCACTGTACGCACCGCTACTACGCACCACATAACAATACGTGCTGCCGTTCTCCAGGCCGGTATCCACGTAGCTGCCCGTGTTGCTCGTGCCCAGGAACACGACGTCATTGCCGTTCACCCGGTAAACCTCGTGGAGCGAATTGGTCCATGGCGTGTTCGAGGACCACTGCACGGTGATCTGTTCGTCATTGGGTATGGTGCTGATGAATACCGAACTCGCCACATTACTGGAGCCGATCACATCCGGTTCTCCTTGATCGGCCCTGCCCAGGAACTCCACACGGTACACATGGGGTTGATCGCGTGTGTTCAGACCGGTATCGATGAACTGGGTGTCCGGGTGGGCCAGGAAGGGATGGATCGCGCTGCTCCAGATGAGCGTGTTCGCAGTGGTCAGCCCTGTTCCACGGTATAACCTGAACTGGTAAGGACCAGGGCGGGCCATGATGTCAAGGTCGTAGGCATTGCTCCAACGCACGGTATCGATGCCGCTGTCGGGATCGGTCACCTGCACGCTCACATGGGTGATCACCGGTACTTGACGATCCAGGATGGTGCAGAACTCCACGCTCGCCAAACTCTCCGCTCCATCTTCGAAGAAGGCGATGACCATATAGCAGTATTGGTTACCGATGATCAGTCCATCCTCATCCCTGTAGGTGGTGTTGTCCACTCCGTCCACCTCGGCAAGGAAGGAGTAACCGGTGTAGGCCGGGACACCGGTCTCACAGTGGTCCGGGGTGAATCCATACAGGCCGCTTCGCCGGTAGATCCGATAGCCTTCAGCATTGGGGCAGGGACTGGTGGACCAGCTCAGATCGATGGCCGCTCCGTTCGGTTGTGCCAACGGATCCTGCGGTGCCGGCGCCACCACCCGGATGTTCATCGTGCTGAAATCCTGAAGTGCCACAGGCTGGTCATTGTCGATCGCGGTGAACACCACCTGGTAGGGTTGCAGCCGTACATGATCACACACGGTGCTCCAAAGGAACTCCCCGGTCACCGGGTTGCCCGCCTGGGGTTCATTGAAGATGGCGGGCGACACCGGAACGATGAACGGCTGGCCCAACGCCTCCAGAACGATCGTCTGCAGTTGATCGGGGTCGTTCGCCTGCACATTGAAGTTCAGGAACGTATTGGCCAACACACAGGTGTCGGGTAGTTGGGTGATCCGCGGCGGCTGGTTCGAACACGCGATCACCGTGATCTGCATATCCCGCAGCACCCATCCTACGTTCACCCACACCCCATTCACGCTGCGCCACTCGCGGACGATGAAGGCGATGTTGAACTCCCCTTGTTCCTGTGGAGCGTTCCAGATGATCGTGCCGGTCGTTGGGTTGATGCTGTAGTTCGGACCGGGATAGGAATAGCCTGGAATGGGTATACCACCCGCGCCCAGACAGATGGTCGGTTCATAGGAGAGGCTATCCCCGTCAGGGTCATAGGCAGCGGGATTATGGATCCAAGGCTGGTTGATGCACGCATCCTGAATGGGTGGGTTCAGGAACCGGACCGAACAATTATGACCGGTCGCTGCGGAGATCACCAATTCCGTCTCGATGCTGAAGGATTGAGCGATGGAGTTCGGCACATTGATGACCCCCCCGTTCCTGTTGGGGTCGTCCATTCGTAAGGTGAACACACCCGGTCCGGTGTAGGTATGGATCGCTGAATACCGGTTCTCCCTCAGATCACGGGATGGGGTGTCCAAGGTCACATCGCGGGGTATGGTATCCAACGGTGACCCATCCCCCCAATCCAGGACCAGCTCAGGGCGATCGGCCGGTGCGCTCAGCTTGGTATAGGTGATGATGGTGACCTCATATCGGAAATCCCTCGGGTTCTCGACCAACTTGCAGATGATGATCTCGCCAGCCCTGTTGTGGGTGGCCCAAGCGCGCGACATACCCACGAACAGGAGCAGGGCGACAACGAGGTATCGAAGTGACTTTGGCACGGAAGGAGAACAAAGTTCGGCGATCCCCATGCTCCAGCGACGCACCCGTCCGGAAATTGGACCACCGGCCCACCTTGAACAGCCAGCGGCGATGTACGGATCGAACGCGCACATCATGTTCGCTTCTGGCCACCGAAGCGCCCGAACTGGGGTCAGCCAGTATCTTCGCACACCCCCACCATGATCGAGCTTGTAAAGACCTCTCGCCCAGCCGCCGCCCGCGACACCCTGGTGATCGTGGATGACACCGCCCGCTTACGCCAATTGGACCTCACGCGGAACGACCGTCAATACCTGGTGGAACAGTTGGAGACCGATCCAGGTCTGGCCGTATGCGATATCAGCGGACGCCTGGTCATGGTGCACTTGGTGAAAGAAGGGAATGAGCCTGCGCAGCGGGAAAAAGCTCGCAAGGCTGGCGATGCCATGGCTGGACGGCTGAACAGTGCCAAACGTGCCGAGGCGCAGATCATCGGGCTGTGTGCGAATGGGGTGCTCACATTGGCCTTGGCCGAGGGCGCCTCCTTGGGCAGCTACGCGTTCCGCAAGTACAAGAGCGATGCGAAAGGTGCTCCCACCTTGAACAAGATAAGCATCATTGCGACCGAGGTCTCGGCCAAGGAGATCGATGAACTCTATGATGTGTGTGATGCTACGTGGACCGCTCGTGACCTGGTGAACGAACCGGTGAGCTTCCTGAACGCCGTGCAGCTTGGTGCCGAGATCCGCACCTTGGCCAAGAGTGCTGGATTCAAGGCCGAAGTGATGGAGCGTTCCCGCATCGAAGCGTTGGGCCTAGGTGGATTGCTGGCCGTCAACAAGGGCAGTGTGGACCCACCCACGTTCAGTGTGTTGGAGTGGAAGCCGAAGAATGCCGTGAACAAGCGGCCCTTGGTACTGGTGGGAAAAGGTGTCGTTTACGACACGGGAGGCCTCAGCCTGAAACCCACGCCCAACAGCATGGACCAGATGAAGTGCGACATGGCCGGTGCCGCAGCGGTGGCCTGTGCCATGGCCGCGGTCGCACGCCAACAACTTCCCGTGCATGTGATCGCCGTGGTCCCGGCGACGGACAACCGGCCGGGGGGTAATGCCTACGCGCCCGGGGACGTGGTACGTATGCACAGTGGCCTCACCGTGGAAGTACTCAACACCGACGCGGAAGGTCGCATGATCCTGGCCGATGCGCTCAGTTATGCCGAGCGGTTCAAGCCCGAGCTCGTGATCACCATCGCCACCCTCACCGGTGCGGCGATGCGCGCCATTGGCACCTACGGCACCGTGACCATGGGTACCGCACCGGATGCCGTGTTCAACCAACTGGAACAGGCCGGGAACGCCGTATTCGAGCGCTTGGCGCGCTTACCATTCTGGGACGAGTACGACGAGGAGATCAAGAGCGACGTGGCCGACATCAAGAACCTGGGAAGCGACCTTGGCGGAGCCCAGACAGCCGGCAAATTCCTGGCACGTTTCACCACCCACCCGTACGTGCACCTCGACATCGCTGGTCCTGCATTCCTCACCCGCAAGGACGCCTACCGCACCAAAGGAGGCACCGGCGTGGGGGTACGTCTCTTCTATGAATTCATCAAACAACGGGCGAATGCTCGTTAGCGCGTGATCTCGCGCCCGATCCCGGTAATGACCCAACACACGGACCAAGTCCCACTTCGCGTCGGCATCTCCTGCGGCGACCTTCACGGTGTAGGTATCGAAGTGGTGCTCAAGTGCTTCGAGGATGCCCGCATGCTAGCGGACATCACGCCCATCCTTTATGCATCGTCCCAAGCCGTGAGCCACCACCGCAAGGTGCTCAAGCTGGAAGAAGTGCAGTTCCACCGAGTGGACGATGCGCGTGACGCCTTACCACGTAAGTTCAATGTCGTGAACGTTTGGCAGGAGGACCTCTCCTTGGAACTGGGCACCCCCAGTGGGTCCGTTGCGGCCTATGCGATAAAGAGCTTGGAGGCCGCCGTTCAGGATCTGGCCAGCGGCAAGGTCGATGTACTGGTGACCGCTCCGATCGACAAGCATGCCATGCAGCAGGCGGGCTTCGCTTATCCAGGTCATACGGAGTACCTGCAACACATGGCCGGTGTGGAAGGTGGCGTGCTGATGCTGTTGATGGGCGAAGGTCTGCGTGTCGGTACCGTCACGGGTCATATCCCGTTGAAGGAAGTGGCACAGACCATCACCACCGATCTGATCATGACCAAGGCCCGTTTGCTGCACCAGAGCCTGCTACGCGACGTGGGGATCGCCACCCCGCGCATCGCCATCCTGGGGCTCAATCCCCATGCGGGTGATGGTGGGGCGCTGGGCAGCGAGGACAAGGAGCGCATCGCACCGGCCGTACGCCGCTTGAACGATGAAGGCATCCAGGCCATGGGGCCTTACCCTGCCGATGGCTTCTTCGGCAATGGCAGCTATAAGCACTTCGATGGCGTGCTTGCCATGTACCACGACCAAGGGCTGGCACCTTTCAAGGCGCTGAGCTTCGGACATGGGGTCAACTTCACATCGGGGCTACCCGTGGTGCGCACCAGTCCCGACCACGGCACGGGCATGGACATCGCTGGCAAGGGCATTGCCGATGAGGGTAGCTTCCGCGCAGCGGTGTGGGCCGCAGCGGACATCCACCGGCACCGCGAGGCCTACAAGTTGTTGACAGCCAATCCCTTGCAACCCCAGAAACGCGAAAAGGACCGTAAGGACCAGTAAGGTGGCTTCGGGCATCATGCTCAGGTCCGCGCCCCTCCCTGAGCCATTGGCCCAACGCTTCGGGGATCGATGAAACCCCTACATTTGCGGTCCGCTTGACGGAACGCCTCTACGCAATGGACGCCCTGAAGGAACATACCATCGCCTTTTCCGGCCTGAAGGACGGTGCGCATGTGTACCAGTTCCACCTGAGCGAGGCGTTCTTCACCGCGGCCGGTGAGGAGGAGATGGAGGGCGGTGATGTACTGGTGGACGTGGGCCTTGATAAGGGTCCCACGTTGTTGGTGGTGGACTTGCATGCCAAAGGCACCGTCGACCTGCGTTGCGACCATTGCGATGCCCCGTTGGCCTTCGCATTGGAAGGCAGCCAGAAGCAGATCTTCCGCCTGACCGGGGAGGAGGAGTATGACGATGACGAACTGGTGAGCTTGGAGACCGGAGCCCACAGTGTGAACCTCACCCATTACATCTACGAGTGCCTACGTCTGGCCCTTCCCATCCGTCACGTTCACGCCCCTGGTGAGTGCGATCCGGAAGTGGAAAAGGTACTCGAGCGCTTACGCGTATCACAGGAACCCGTGCCCGACCCGCGTTGGGGCGTACTTGATCAATTGAAGAACCAGCAGCCTTGAGCTGCATTGCCTTACGACCATGCCAAATCCGAAGCGCCGATTCTCCAAGACCCGCACCGCCAGCCGCCGCAGCACCAAGAAGGCCGGCATCCCCACGATCACCGTGGACGCGATAACGGGCACCACACACCTTCGCCACCGCGCCTACAAGGTGGGTGAGGATCTTTACTACAACGGCCGCCTGGTGGTATCGGGCGACGCCACCGAGTGATCGGCAACAACCCGGGCCAACCGCATCCACAAATGAGGATCGGACTGGACATCATGGGGAGCGATCACGGACCGGATGTCCCCATCCGAGGCGCCGTGCTTGCCTCCCGTGAACTGCCAAGCGATACACGCCTGGTCCTGATCGGCGATGCCGCCACCATTGAAAAGGGGTTGCGGTCCGAGGGTGCGGACGCGTCCGCCTTCGATATCGTTCCAAGCGTGGACGATATCACCATGCACGACAACCCCACCAAAGCACTGCAGGCCAAGCCCCGCAGCAGCATCAGCATCGGGTTCCACCTGTTGAAGGAAGGTAAGCTGGATGCCTTCGCCAGCACTGGCAACACAGGGGCCATGCTGGTGGGCAGCATCTTCAGTGTGAAACCCATACCAGGGGTCATCCGCCCCTGCATCCCCACCCTGGTACCCAAGGAGGGCGGCGGTCTTGGTGTACTGCTGGACGTGGGCGCCAACGCCGATTGCAAGCCTGATGTGCTCGCCCAGTTCGGTCTGCTCGGCGCCATGCTGGCCAAGCACGTCTACCACATTGATGAGCCCAAGGTGGGCCTGCTGAACATCGGGGAGGAGGAGAAGAAGGGCGACCTGCTGCGGCAGGCCACGCATGAACTGATGAAGGATCAGACCCAGTATCGCTTCATCGGCAACATCGAAGGCCGCGACCTCTTCAACGAGAAGGCCGATGTGATGGTCTGCGACGGCTTCACCGGCAACGTGGTGCTCAAGGTCATCGAGGGTTTCCACGATCTACTCGAAGGGCACGGTGTGAACGACCCGTTCCTGCACCGGTTCAACTACGAGAACTACGGTGGATTGCCCGTTCTGGGGGTGAATGGCAATGTCATCATCGGCCATGGCATCAGCAACGAAGTGGCCATCAAGAGTATGGTCTTCGCTGCCCGTGAGGTGGTGGCCAGCAAGCTGAACGAGCGGATCCGGGAGGCGCTGGTGTGATCGATGATCCACCTGTACGCTCCACTGAGCAGCAACTGTCCCCCGGTCAACGCACCGATCCACGACACATCGCTCCCATCGATACCTTGGTCCCGCCGGAGCGCCTAACGACCCCTTAAGCGAGGCCTCAGCACCAGCGCACGTGAACACATGAAGACCACCGCTGCCATCACCGCCGTCAACGGGTATGTCCCCGATTTCAAGCTGTCCAACCACGTGTTGGAGACCATGGTGGAGACCAACGATGCCTGGATCACGGAACGCACCGGCATCAAGGAGCGCCGCATCCTGGTGGGTAAGGAACAAGGGCTGAGCGTCATGGCCATCGAGGCGGTGAACGGCCTGTTGAAGAAACGCGGGATCGGCCCCGAAGAGATCGACCTGATGATCGTGGCCACGGTGACGCCGGACAGGGTGTTCCCCGCCACAGCCAACATCATCTGTGATGCCATCGGCGCGAAGAACGCCTGGGGCTTCGACCTCGGCGCGGCCTGCAGCGGCTTTCTCTATGCCCTCACCACCGGCAGCCAGTTCATCGAGAGCGGCAAACACAAGAAGGTGGTGGTGGTGGGCGGCGATAAGATGAGCAGCATCATCGATTACGAGGACCGGACCACCTGCATCATCTTCGGCGACGGCTGCGGAGCCGTGCTGCTGGAGCCGAGCACGGAAGGGGTGGGCGTGATGGATGCCATCCTGCGCAGCGATGGAAGCGGATGCCAATACCTGCACCAGAAGGCCGGTGGCAGCATGCGCCCGGCCACCGAGCGCACCGTGGAACGCAAGGACCATTACGTCTACCAGGAAGGCAAGGCCGTCTTCAAGTTCGCGGTGACCAACATGGCCGACGTGAGCGCGGAGATCATGGAGAAGAACGGCCTCACGGCGGAGGACGTCTCCTGGCTCGTCCCGCATCAGGCCAACAAACGCATCATCGACGCCACGGCCAACCGCATGGGGCTGGACGAGAGCAAAGTGATGGTGAACATCGAGAAATATGGCAACACCACCAGCGGCACCATACCCCTGTGTCTCTGGGAGTGGGAGTCGCGCTTGAAGAAGGGCGACAACCTGATCCTCAGCGCCTTCGGCGGTGGCTTTACGTGGGGCGCCATATGGATCAAGTGGGCTTACGGGGGGTGACCAGTACCAACCTTGCAACCCGGACGTTCCGAGCCGCTTGCACATTCGAACCGGACGCAGCGGAAGTGCACTTGCTTTGGCCTTGGACCCTCCCCGACGCAGCGATCGTCCACCTGCCTATCTTGGCCGTCCGTTCGGGCTGCCCGGGCGGCCTCACACCAAGAGCCTACTCATGAACCTATCCCAGATCCAGGACCTGATCAAGTTCGTCGCCAAGAGCGGCGTGAGCGAAGTGGAGATCGAGCAGAAGGACTTCAAGATCACCATCAAGACGCCGACCAGCCGCAAGGATGCTCCTGTGCAGGTGATCGCCCAGCCGATGCCCATGGCCCAACCAGCAGCCTTGCCCGCTCCGGTCGCAGCACCGGCACCAGCCGCACCGGCTCCTGCTGCAGCCCCGGCACCCGCTACGGCCGCCGACGCCAAGTACATCACCATCAAGGCGCCGATGATCGGCACCTTCTACCGCGCCAGCGGACCCGGCAAGCCCATCTTCGTGAACGTGGGCGATGAGGTGAAACCCGGCAAGACCATCTGCATCATCGAGGCCATGAAGCTCTTCAACGAGATCGAGAGCGAAGTGAGCGGCAAGATCGTGAAGGTGCTGGTGGACGACGCCAAGCCCGTGGAGTACGACCAGCCCTTGTTCCTGGTCGATCCTTCGTAGTACCAACGGACCACCGGGGTATGCGCGTACAGGCCGCAGATGGCGCAGAATTGCTCGCTACCGCTGCGCAAGTGCCTTTTCGACCTTACGGACAACCGCCTGCAATGGTAGCGATCCAGCACTCACAGTCGGACAACTCAACCAGTCCATGTTCAAGAAGATCCTCATAGCCAACCGCGGCGAGATCGCCCTACGCGTGATCCGTACCTGTCGTGAGATGGGCATCAAGACCGTGGCCGTGTACAGCACCGCCGACCGCGAGAGCCTCCATGTGCGCTTCGCCGACGAGGCCGTGTGCATCGGCCCACCGCCGAGCAAGGACAGCTACCTGAACATGGTGCGCATCATCGCTGCGGCCGAGATCACCAATGCGGACGCCATCCACCCGGGCTACGGCTTCCTGAGCGAGAACGCCAAGTTCAGCAAGCTGTGCCAACAGCACGGCATCAAGTTCATCGGTGCGCTACCCGAGCAGATCGAGGCCATGGGCGACAAGGCCACGGCCAAGGCCACCATGATCGCTGCGGGCGTGCCTGTGGTTCCGGGCACCGAGGGGCTGGTCACGGACATCGCCCTGGCGAAGAAAGAGGCCAAGCGCATCGGCTACCCCGTGATCCTGAAGGCGACGGCCGGTGGCGGTGGCAAGGGTATGCGTCTGGTGTGGAAGGAGGAAGAGTTCGAGGAGGCCTTCGACAAGGCCAGTCAGGAAGCCGGGGCGGCCTTCGGCAACCCCGGCATGTACATGGAGAAGTACATCCTGGAACCGCGGCACATCGAGATCCAGATCGCGGGTGACCAGTACGGCACCTTCTGCCATATGAGCGAGCGTGACTGCTCCATCCAACGCCGCCACCAGAAGTTGGTGGAGGAAACACCTTCGCCCTTCATGACCAAGGCCCTGCGCAAGAAGATGGGCGAAGCGGCGATCAAAGCCGCTGCCAGTGTGAACTACGAAGGCGTGGGCACCGTGGAGTTCCTCGTGGACAAGGACCGCAACTTCTACTTCATGGAGATGAACACGCGGATCCAGGTGGAGCACACCATCACCGAGGAGGTCATCGACTACGACCTGATCCGTGAGCAGATCAAGATCGCAGCGGGCATCCCCATCAGCGGCCTCAACTACGAGCCCACGCGCCACAGCATCCAGTGCCGCATCAACGCGGAGGACCCCTTCAACAACTTCCGCCCCACGCCGGGCAAGATCACCAGCTACCACAGCCCCGGCGGCCATGGTGTGCGGGTGGATACCCACGTGTACGCGGGCTACACCATCCCCCCGAACTACGACAGCATGATCGGCAAACTGATCGTGAGCGCGCAAACGCGGGAGGAGGCCATCACCAAAATGGAGCGCGCGCTGAGCGAGTACGTGATCGAAGGGGTGCACACCACGATCCCCTTCCACCTGCAATTGATGCAGAACGAGCAGTTCCGCGCCGGCAACTTCACCACGAAGTTCTTGGAGGACTTCGAGATCAAGAAGCCCTAAGGAAGGGCATCCACCACGGTCCACTGCAACCCATGGCCTCCGGGGTCGGGGCTGAAGAGCACGCCTTGGGCCTGTCCGGTGCGTACCAGTATGGCCCTGGCCTCATCCACCGAGGAGACGCTCCAGGGTGTGCGCTTGGCGTACCAGACCATTTGGGGCTCTGCTGGTGGGCCCGTCCAAAACAGGACCTGCTCGGGCAGGATCTGTCGCGTGATGATAAGTCCCCGGTCCTTGTGAACGCTTGTTCCCGCATCAGCGTTGAGGTGCCAGAAGTAACCCGCTCCCAAGGCGGAGATCAGGAGCAGTCCGGATACCGGGAACCACCGCGCCCAGGGTTGCTTACCCACCGCCGCCAACACCAGCGCAGCCGTCCCGCAGAGGAAGGGAGCCCCCTTCAATGCCACGAAATCATGGTCCGCATACTCCAGTAGCAGGGCATGTTCCAATACAACAGGTCCTGCGGTGAGCACGGTGAACAGCATAGCACCCGGTGGAATTCGAGGCGTTCCGGACCGAAGTGCGCGCAATGCAAAAGGCACCGCTGCGATGAGCACTAGCAACACCGGAAGAAAACCGGTCCGGTAGTTCATCAGCAGATGCCCCAAGTGATACAACGCCCCCTCCTCACCCACCCCTAACGCTGTTGATCGCTGACGGAAGCGCCCTTGGAGGTAGTCCACCAGACCAACCTGTCCCACGGCGTCCGAATAGGCCCACGCTGTAAGGACCATAGGGATGAACACGGCCAGCGCAATGCCCATCACCAAACGGGTCCGATCCCTTCCCGACCAGCGCTTCCAACGATATAGCGTAAGTCCAAGGTCCACTACGGCTGCAAGAATGCCCAACCAACCGGTGTATACCACAATACCCAAACCAAGTGCGAACGCGACCATACCCCGGGGTCTGTTTCCGACGTCGCCGAACAAGCGCTGAGCGGCAACCACGTGCCACACCCAAGGCACCACCACCATGATGTCCGACATGTACACGTTGCCGAGGAACCAGAGTGGAGCAGGCATGAACAGTACGAGCACCCCAGCGATCAGTGGCGCGTCGCCCTTCGCGAACCAGGCCATCATACGCATGACCCCGACTGCGAAAAGCCCATGCAACAATAGACCGAACACTTGAAGGCCCCACGCTGAAGGCGAAGTGTTCCAGATCCGGAACCAGAGGTGAGGCAGGTAAAGGCCCAGCGGAGGATGGGACAGGTAATAGTAGCGACCGTTGTTCAGTGCGGACCCCGCGCCCATCCAGGTCGCCCCTCGGTCACCGGGTGCGTTGGACGTGAGGGGTGGCGCTCCCGAGTGGGTCAACAGGCCGTCCCGTTGCCAGTTCTCAAGAATGATCAACGAGAAGGCGGTGCAGAATTCATGATGGCCGCTCAGTGGCCTGTTGAGCATTGGCGCACGCAACAGCACAGAGACGCCAAAGGCCAGGAACAGGAGGAACAGTGTGCTACGGGACACAGGCACGAACATACGCCACCGGACACGCCTAGCTTTGGTCGCCTGCGATGAAGAACCACGGAACAAAGCGGAACCTGATCGCCTTACTTGCGCTCATGGCCACCGCCTTGCTCGTGCATGCGCGGGTAGTGGGGCTCTCCTTCCTATCGGATGACCTTACCATCATCCATCGGATCGGGGAACATCACCAGTTGGGTACCGGTTCCTTCTTCCGCCCGCTGCCGGACTGGACGCACTGGCTCAACTACCAACTGGCAGGACCTCGCCCATGGGCTTTCCGGGCGGTGAACGTGCTTTTGTTGGGGTTGAATGCCTGGCTCTTGGCGCGGGTCGTGGAACGCCTTTCGGGGCATCTCCCCTTGCCTTCCCATGCCGCTTGGTGGGCCGCGGTGCTCTTCGTGGTGTATCCCTTTCACCAAGAACCGCAAGTGTGGATCGTGGGAAGAAGTACGGCCATGGCCACCACTACCGTCCTCCTCGCCCTATCTGCTGCGTTGGGCAAAGGCCCCTTGGGCGCAAGGATGGCGGGTGTGGCGCTCTGGACCTTCATCGGGACCCTGTGTTACGAATATGCACTCCTCATTCCCGCCTTGCTGATCATGCTTGGGTTGGCGTTTGGTCGGCGTGAGCACGCACAGTGGTGGCCGGTGGTCATCGTGTCGATGGTGGTGGTAGCGATCAACCTCATGCTTCGCACGTGGACCAGCGGAGAATTGGCCAACGCCTACGGTTCCGGGTTCTTCCAACGGTCCTTGACCGGATACATTGAAGCCGCCGCGAAGGTCACAGGACGCTTATTCCTGCCGCCACACCCCGATCCCCAGGTACAGTTGTGGCGTTCTGCAATGGTGGGAGCGGTGTTGATGACCGCACTGGTACTGGCCAGACGAAGCTTGAGCGCATCCACATGGAGGGCGGTGATGGTGTTGATGGCCCTTACGGCAGTGAGCGCGTCCATCGCCGTGGTGGGTGGGGTGAGCACACGCACCAGCGAAAGCGACCGGTTCCTATACCTGCCTGCCGTATTCCTGTGCGCAGCGGTGGCGGTCGGCCTTTCCGCCTTAGAGCGATGGCGTATCACTACCCTGGTCGTCATGACCATGTGGTGCTTGCTGGCACAATGGCAAGGCCATACCCACTGGATGATCGCTTCCCGAACCTTGGAGCGGATCATCGCGGCCACACCCACGGCTATGCCAGGCACACGGATCCTCGTATCGGGTCTACCGAGCGATCACCACGGAGCATACATCCTTCGCCATGGATACGCGGAAGCATTGCTCTTCGCTGGGCGAGATACCACAGGACTGGTATGGGTTGATAGCGTGCGCATCGACCCGCAGGATGTCCATAGGTCCATTGCGTTCAAGCATGGATCACCGACGGACACGATCCACTTCCGGAAGGGTGACCGTGCGATCACGTGGAATGGGACAGCCTTCTTGGAAATGGCTCAGCCAGTGCGTTGATCAGGGTTCCAGCCCCACGATCTTGCCGTCCTTCATCACCCACACCTTGGTGCCATGGATCTTGGCAACCCGGCGGGCTTCCTTGGCGTCGGCTTTCATGGCCTTGCCAACAGCATCCAAGAAGGCCTGGGCTTCGGCTTTCTTCTGCGCTTTGGTCATGGGTATTGTTCCTGAAGAACAGGAATTGGACCGGAGGTCTCGTATACTGCCCAAACATCTGCCAAGGGGCGGTAATGCCGTTAAAGATCAGACCATCCGCGTTCAAAGCGTCGACGCACATCTTCGGTGGGCACATGGTGGCCACCTTGCTTTACCCGGTGGGCCACACGCTTGATGGCCAGCCCCGGACTCCTCGGTCCGAGGAAGATGATCTCAACGGAATACCCAAGTTCCTTCATGCGGCGCACGCGCTCCAAATAGGTCATTCCGCTCAGGGTCGATCCCAGCGCAAAGGGAAGTTCTGGCCGACGTCAGCCGATCCAGTTCAGAAAGAAGTAAACGCCCAGCCGCTCGTGCAGCAAATTGAGGATGCAACGGGGAAAGCCCGGCTGCGATAAGGTCGACATTCACGAAATGAAGGATGCCTTGCTGATCCGTCAAGATCTTGCGGGAGAACGTGGTCTTCCAACCCCGTTCGGACCGGCGATAATGATGCATCGGGGCCGGGCCTTGTGACTCTTGGCCATGCAAGCCGGTTATGCGCTGAACCGCACTCCTTTCGCCCTCTTCTGCTCCCCCAACATCTCCTTCACCGCTGCGACCAAGGCCTTGTCGTCGATACCGCATTCCGCGTAGAGCTCGGGCTGGGTACCGTGCTCGATCCAGCGGTCGGGAATGCCCAGGCGTTTGATATTAGCGGCGTAGCCGTGATCGCCCATGAACTCCAGCACCGCACTGCCCATGCCGCCCTGGATGGCATGGTCCTCGATGGTGATCACGTGCTTGAACTTGCCGAACACCTCGTGCAGCAGCAGTTCATCGATCGGCTTCACGAATCGCATGTCGTAGTGCGCCACGCTGTATCCGTCGGCCACCAGTTGGTCGATGCCCTTGGCGGCCAGGTTGCCGATGTGGCCGATGCTCAGCACGGCGATGTCGGTGCCTGAACGCACCTTGCGGCCTGTGCCCACCTTGATGGCCTTGAAGGGCGTCTTCCACTCGGTCATCACGCCTTCGCCGCGCGGGTAGCGGATGCTGAAGGGGCCCTGATCCGGCAGCTGGGCGGTGTACATGAGGTCGCGCAGTTCCTCCTCGTTCATCGGCGCGCTCACCACCATGTTGGGAATGCAACGGAAGTAGGCGAAGTCGAAGTTGCCGTGGTGTGTGGGGCCGTCGGCCCCGGCCAGTCCGCCACGGTCCAGGCAGAACACCACGTTGAGGTTCTGGAGTGCCACATCATGCACCACCTGGTCATAGGCCCGCTGCATGAACGAGCTGTAGATGTTGCAGAAGGGCACCATCCCTTGCGTGGCCATGCCAGCGCTGAAGGTCACCGCGTGCTGCTCGGCGATGCCCACGTCGAAGGCACGGTCGGGCATGGCCTTCATCATGATGTTGAGCGAGCAGCCCGAGGGCATGGCGGGCGTCACGCCCACGATCTTCGGGTTCTTCTCGGCAAGCTCCACGATGCTGTGGCCGAACACGTCCTGGTACTTGGGCGGCTGCGGGCTCTTGGGCACCACCTTGATGATCTCGCCGGTCTCCTTGTTGAAGAGCCCGGGCGCGTGCCACACGGTGGGGCTTCCCGCCTCGGCAGGTGCGTAGCCCTTGCCCTTGGTGGTAATGGTATGCAGGATCTTGGGACCAGGGATGTCTCGCAGGTCGCGCAACACCTTCACCAGATGGTCCACATCGTGGCCGTCCACCGGGCCGAAGTAGCGGAACTGCAGGCTTTCGAAGAGGTTGCTCTGCTTGAGCAGGGCGCTCTTCACTGCGTTCTCCACTTTCTGGGCGATGGCCTGCGCATTGGGCCCGAACTTGCTGATCTTGCCCAGCAGCTTCCACACATCGTCCTTCACCTTGTTGTAGGTGTGGCTGGTGGTGATGTCCGTGAGGTATTCCTTGAGTGCACCGACGTTCGGGTCGATGCTCATGCAATTGTCGTTCAGGATCACCAGCATATCGGTACCCGAGCCGCCCGCATGGTTGAGGGCTTCGAAGGCCTGTCCGGCCGTCATTGCGCCATCCCCGATGATCGCCACACATTGGCGCTTGGCCTCCCCCTTCAGCTTGCTGGCCACGGCCATGCCCAGCGCGCCTCCGATGCTGGTGCTGCTGTGCCCCACGCCGAAGGTGTCGAACTCGCTCTCGCTGCGCTTGGGGAACCCGCTGATGCCCTTGTGGATGCGGTTGGTGTGGAAGATCTCGCGCCGACCCGTGAGGATCTTATGCCCATAAGCCTGGTGCCCCACGTCCCAAACCAGCTGGTCGTAGGGCGTGTTGAACACGTAATGCAGTGCCACGGTGAGCTCCACCACGCCTAGGCTGGCACCGAAATGCCCCCCTTTCACGCTCACCACATCGATGATGAAGTCGCGTAGTTCCGTGCAGACCTGCTGGAGCTGTTCCTCGTTGAGCTTGCGGAGGTCGGCCGGCAGCTGGACCTGCTCGAGCAGCGGATAGGTGGGCACGGTGCCGTTCATCGGTGAAAGGGTTCAGAACGAGGGGAAAAACAAAAGTAAGCGGCGAAAGGTTCGCTCGGGACGCGGGAACGCTGGGCAGCGGGGGCTTGTTGTACAACGCCCCAAGGACATTCAGCGCAGGTGCCTGCTGAAACGCTCGTGATAGGCCCGTTCCAAGGCCTCGCGATGGTCGGGGTGTGCAATGGCGATCAGGTCCCGGGCGCGCTGCTGCAGGTTCTTGCCATAGAGATAGGCCACCCCGTGCTCGGTCACCACGTAGTGCACGTGGGCACGGGTGGTCACCACACCGGCGCCCTCCTTCAGGAAGGGCACGATCTTGCTCTGGCCCTTGTTGGTGGTGGAGCACAGGGCGATGATCGGCTTGCCCCCTTCGCTGAGGGCGGCACCCCGGATGAAGTCCATCTGCCCGCCCACGCCGCTGAACTGGTAGGTGCCGATGCTGTCCGCGCACACCTGGCCGGTGAGGTCCACCTCGATGGCGCTGTTCACGGCCACCACCTTGGGATTCTCGCGGATCACCTTCGTATCGTTCACATACTGGGCGTCCAGAAAGGCGAAGAAGGGGTTGTCGTCCACCAGGTCGTAGAGACGCCGGGTGCCGAAGGCGAAGGCCGTGGCGATCTTGCCCCGCTGTTTCTTCTTGAACTTATTGGTCACGACGCCCTTTTCCACCAGGTCGATGATGCCGTTGGAACACATCTCGGTATGCACCCCGAGGTCCTTGTGACCGCCCAGCCCGCGCAGGATGGCATCCGGGATCGCACCGATACCCATCTGCAGGGTGGCGCCATCGTCCACCATCTCACTGATGTAGCGGGCAATGCGCTCCTCGGTGGGTCCGATGGCGCCCGCGTAGTCCACCTCGGGCAGGGCATCATCCACCTGCACCATGGCCGCAAAGCGGGAGACGTGCACCTGCCCGTCGCCCAGTGTACGCGGCATGTTGGGGTTCACCTGGGCGATCACCGTCCGGGCGTTGCGCACCGCCGAGCGGGCCACATCAACGGATACCCCCAAGGAGCAATAACCATGACGGTCCGGCGGGGAAACATGCACCAGGGCCACATCCACCGAAAGGACGCCCTGCTCGAAGAGGCGGGGGATCTCGCTCAGGAACACCGGTATGTAGTCGCCCCTAGGACCATCGACGGTGGCGCGCATGTTGGCCGACACGAAAAGGGCGTTGAGGAAGAAGGCGCGTTGCACCTCGGGCCGTTCGAAGCCGAGTTCGCCGAAGGTGCTGATGCTCACCAGTTCCACATCGTGCAGTTCCTCGTGGCGGTCAAGCAGGGCGCGCACCAGTCGCACCGGGGTGGCGGCACTTCCATGGATGAAGACCCGATCCCCGGAATTCACCGAGCGCACCGCCTCCTCTGCTGACATCCAAGCCACGTTAGACATAGGACAATGATAGGCGCTTGATCGGTTCGGCGTGATCGCTCATTTCATCACCACACATTGGTGGCAACTTCTGCTGACCGTATCAGTCCATTGGCACCTAGGGTGGCCTAATTTTGGCGCATCACACCGAGTGAACATGGTTTCCGAGAGCATCCCTTCACCTGTGGACTATATACCCATCCTGCTCCAGACGCTCATTGCCATGGGCTTTGTGGGCTTTGTGCTGGCCCTGGCCGCATGGGTCGGGCCCAAGGTGAGGGGCACACGCAAGGACGATAGTTTCGAGTGCGGCATCGACCAGCAGGGGAATGCCCGGATGCCGTTCTCGGTGAAATACCTCCTGATCGCCATCCTGTTCGTGCTGTTCGACGTGGAGATCATCTTCCTCTACCCCTGGGCCGTGAACTTCAAGGCGCTGGGGGTGTTGGGCTTCGTGGAGATGCTGGTCTTCGTGACCTTCGTCCTCGCAGGCCTGTACTACGTGTTGCGCAAGGGGGTAATGAAATTCGAATGAGCCAGGAGCGATCCATCGAACGGACCAAGCCGACCATCGTGACCCCACCTGACGGCCACGTGGGCACGGGTTTCTTCGCCACCACCATGGACCAGGCGGTGGGCCTGGCGCGGAAGAACAGCCTTTGGCCCTTGCCCTTCGCCACCTCCTGCTGTGGCATCGAGTTCATGAGCGCCATGAGCTCGCATTACGACCTGAGCCGCTTCGGCATGGAGCGCTTGAGCTTCAGCCCGCGCCAGAGCGACCTGCTGATGGTGATGGGCACCATCGCCAAGAAGATGGCGCCCGTGCTGCGCGAGGTGTACACCCAGATGGCCGAACCCAAGTGGGTGTTGAGCATGGGTGCCTGCGCCAGCAGCGGAGGCATATTCGACACCTACAGCGTGCTGCAGGGCATCGACCGGGTGATCCCGGTGGACGTCTACATCCCCGGCTGCCCTCCACGCCCCGAGCAGATCATCGATGGCATCCTGAAGATCCAGGAACTGGCCGCGAACGAAAGCCTGCGGCGCCGGTACAGCAAGGAGTACGAGGACCTGTTGAACAAATACGCGATCGACTGAGATGGCATCCCGCTTCGTTGCGCGGCCAGAGCGTGATCAGCTGGTGCGGGACCACATGGTCGCCTTCAAGGACTCGGTGACGACCATCGCCATGGAGTCGGACCTGTTGTGCATCACCGTGCACAAGGATGGCCTCCTGAGCGTGCTGGAGCACCTGCGGAACGAGCTCGGGTTCGGTTTCCTGACCACGCTGTGCGGCATGCACTTCCCCGATACCGAGCAGGAACTGGGCGTGGTGTACCACCTGAACAACATGCGGGAAGGGCACCGGCTGCGGGTGAAGAGCCGCACCACCATGGCCGACCCCGTATTCCGCAGCGCGGTGGACCTGTGGCCGGCGGCGAACTGGATGGAGCGCGAGACCTGGGACTTCTTCGGCATCCGCTTCGAGGGGCACCCGAACCTGAAGCGCATCCTGAACATGGAGGACTTCCCGGCCTTCCCGTTGCGCAAGGACTATCCCTTGGAGGACCCCACACGCCAGGACAAGAACGATGCCTTCTTTGGCCGATGAAGAAGACCCGCAGACCTGATTTCTGGAAGAAGGACCTGGTGGAGGGCAAGGACCTCCGCGAGCTCACCACGCTGAACCTCGGCCCCACGCACCCGGCCACGCACGGCATCTTCCAGAACGTGCTCACCCTGGACGGGGAGATCATCCTGGATACCGAGCAGACCATCGGGTACATCCACCGGGCCTTCGAGAAGATCGCCGAACGCCGTCCGTTCTACCAGATCACCACGCTGACGGACCGGATGAACTACTGCAGTGCACCCATCAACAACATGGGTTGGCACATGACGATGGAGAAGCTGCTGGGCATCGAACTGCCCAAGCGGGTGGAGTACATGCGCGTGGTGGTGATGGAACTGGCGCGCATCGCGGACCACATCATCTGCAACACCATCGTGGGGCAGGATGCCGGGGCCACCACGCCCTTCCTGTACGTGTACCAGTGGCGCGAGAAGATCTACGAGGTGTATGAGGAGATCTGTGGCGCACGGCTCACCACCAACATGGGTCGCGTGGGCGGCTGGGAACGCGACTTCAGCCCCTTGGTCTGGGAGCGCGTCCGCGTCATCCAGCGCGACCTCCCCGCCGTGTTGAAGGAATTTGAACGGATGCTGGTGCGCAACCGGATCTTCATGGACCGGACGGTGAACTGCGGCCCCCTCAGCGCCGATCGTGCGCTGGCCTATGGCTTCACCGGTCCCAACCTGCGCGCCTGCGGGGTGGACCACGACGTGCGTGTGGCGGACCCGTACAGCAGCTACGAGGACTTCGATTTCATCATTCCCGTGGGCCAGAGCGGCGATACCTACGACCGCTTCATGGTGCGCCAACAGGAGATGTGGGAAAGCCTCTCCATCATCAGGCAGGCGATGGACAAGCTGGATGGCATGAAGGACAAGACCACCTTCCGGGCTGACGTCCCCGAATGGGCCCTTCCCCCGAAGGAGGAAGTGTACAGCGCCATGGAACCCCTGATCTGGCACTTCAAGATCGTGATGGGTGAATCGGAGGTGCCGGTGGGCGAGGTCTACCACTGCGTGGAGGGTGGCAACGGTGAACTGGGCTTCTATCTGGTGAGCGACGGGGGAAGGACCCCGTTCCGCCTGCATCTGCGGAGGCCGTGCTTCATCTACTATCAGGCCTTCCCCGAAATGATCAAAGGCAGCATGTTGAGCGATGCGATCCTCACCATGAGCAGCATGAACGTGATCGCAGGAGAGCTGGACGCATGAGCGCGCGCACGAGACCCATCACCACCACCGAGGGCACCCGCCCCTTCGCGTTCAGCGAAGCGGCACTGGCCGAATGCAGGGCCCTGATGGCCCGGTATCCCGAGGGCCGCAGTAAGAGTGCCCTGATCCCCATCCTGCACATCGCGCAGGCGGAGAACGACGGCTGGCTGAGCGTGAACGCCATGGATGCCGTGGCCGGAGTGCTCGGGCTGCAACGCATCGAGGTGTACGAGGTGGCCAGCTTCTACAGCATGTTCAACCTGCACCCGGTGGGCACCTATGTGCTTGACGTGTGCCGGACCACCCCCTGCATGCTTCGGGGCAGCGACGACGTGATCGCGCACCTCGAGCGGAAGCTCGGCGTGCATTGCGGCGGGACCACCGCCGACGGCATGTTCACCCTGAAGGGCGTGGAATGCCTGGGCAGCTGCGGCACGGCGCCGATGCTGCAGTGCGGTGCGCACTATCACGAGGACCTCACCATCGAACGCGCCGATGCCCTGATCGATGAGCTGCGCGCCCGGAATTCACGGACCAACTACACGGATCGCTGATGGGCCGCCAACTCCTTTTCGAGCACATCAACACCCCCGGGATCCGTGGGCTGGAGGGCTACCGGGCGAACGGCGGCTACCGCAGCGTGGAAAAGGCCCTGCGCACCATGAGCCCCGAGGCCGTGGTGGAAGAGGTGAAGGCCAGTGGCCTCCGCGGTCGCGGTGGTGCAGGCTTTCCCACCGGCATGAAATGGAGCTTCCTGGCGAAGCCTCCCGGAGTGCCGCGCTACCTGGTGGTGAACGCCGACGAGAGCGAACCCGGCACCTTCAAGGACCGCTACCTCATGGAGCGGATCCCGCACATCCTGATCGAAGGCATGATCACCTCGAGCTTCGCGTTGGGTGCGAACACCAGTTACATCTACATCCGCGGGGAGTACTTCTACGTCGCACGCATCCTGGAACAGGCCATCGCGGAAGCGCGTGCCGCTGGTTGGCTGGGCAGGAACATCCTCGGCAGCGGCTTCGACCACGAGATCCATGTGCAGGTGGGCGCCGGTGCCTACATCTGTGGAGAGGAGACCGCGCTGCTCGAAAGCCTCGAAGGCAAACGGGGAAATCCGCGCATCAAGCCTCCCTTCCCAGCGGTGAAAGGCCTTTACGGCTGCCCCACGGTGGTGAACAACGTGGAGACCATCGCGGCGGTGGTGCCCATCGTGAACGATGGTGGTGCCGAATATGCCAAGATCGGTGTGGGCAGGAGCACCGGCACCAAACTGATCAGTGCCGGGGGGAACATCAAGCGGCCCGGCGTGTACGAGATCGAACTGGGCCTGAGCTGTGATGAGTTCATCAACAGCGACGAATACTGTGGCGGTGTGGACGGGCGTGCCTTCAAGGCCGTGGTGCCGGGTGGCAGCAGCGTGCCCATCGTGCCCTACGAACTGTTCCTGCGCACCGCTGCCGGAGAACCGCGACTGATGTCCTATGAGAGCCTGGCCGACGGCGGTTTCGTCAGTGGCACCATGCTCGGTTCCGGCGGTTTCTATGCCTACAACGATGCGCAATGCATCGTGCGCAGCACCTGGAACCACACGCGCTTCTACCACCACGAGAGCTGCGGCCAATGCAGCCCCTGCCGCGAAGGCACCGGATGGATGGAGAAGGTGCTGGAGCGCCTGGAACATGGCGAAGGTCGCACGGAGGACATCGACCTGCTGTGGGACATCCAGCGCAAGATCGAGGGCAACACCATCTGCCCGCTGGGCGATGCCGCCGCTTGGCCGGTGGCCTCGGCCATCCGGCATTTCAGGGAGGAATTCGAGTATCACGTGCGTTTCCCGCAGAAAGTGAAGGACCCCAAGCACTTCGCGAAGGAACCTTTCGTGCGGAATGCCAACTTCGCGACCGCTTAGCCATGCCCAAGGTCACCATCGACGGTATCCCCATCGAAGTCCCGGAAGGGACCACCATCCTGCAGGCCGCCCGCATGATCGGTGAGCGGGACAAGGCCCACCGGCACGTGGTACCGCCGGCCATGTGCTACTACACCAAGCTCGAGACCAGCGGGGGCTACTGCCGCACCTGCATCGTGAAGGTGACCAAGGGCAGCGACAAGGACCCACGTCCCATGCCGAAGCCGGTGGCGAGCTGCCGCACCGCGGTGATGGACGGCATGGAGGTGGCGAACACCACCGACCCGGAACTGCTGGAGGCCCGTAAGGGCGTGGTGGAGTTCCTGCTCATCAACCATCCGCTGGATTGCCCGGTCTGCGACCAGGCCGGCGAATGCCACTTGCAGGACCTGAGCTATGAGAACGGCAAGGCCGCCAGCCGATATGAGTTCGAGCGGCGCACCTTCGAACCCGTCGACATCGGGGACAGCATCAAGCTGCACATGAACCGGTGCATCCTCTGCTACCGCTGCGTGAAGGTGGCGGACCAGTTGACCGATGGCCGCGTGCACGGTGTGATCAACCGGGGCGATGTCAGCGAGATCAGCACCTACATCAGCCAGGCGGTGGAGAACGACATGAGCGGGAACATGATCGATGTGTGCCCCGTGGGAGCGCTCACCGACCGCACCTTCCGTTTCTCCAGCCGCGTGTGGTTCACCAATCCCGTTGACGCCCACCGTGAGTGCGGCACCTGTGCGGGCAAGGCCGTGCTGTGGCTGAAAGGCAATGAGGTGTTGCGCGTGACCGGTCGCAAGGACCAATGGGGCGAGGTGGAGGACTTCATCTGCAACACCTGTCGTTTCGACAAGAAGGACCTGAACGCCTGGAAAGTGGAAGGTCCCCGCAAGATCGACCGGCACAGTGTGATCGGCCAGGGGCATTACATGCTGCAGCGCAAGCAGCAGCTGTTGAACGCCCCCGCCCCGAACGTTCCGGAGATCGCCAAACGCAAGGAGCTCAAGGACCGATGATCATCACCGCGATCTTCCTGCTGGTGCTTTTCGTGGTCACACTGACCGTGGCGGCCTACTCCACTTTCGGCGAGCGCAAGGTGGCGGCCTTCATGCAGGACCGTATCGGCCCCAACCGCGCAGGTCCCTTCGGCCTTCTGCAACCGGTGGCCGACGGGCTGAAGATGATCATGAAGGAGGACTTCATCCCCGCCATGGCCAACCGCAAGCTCTTCGTGCTGGGCCCTGCCATCGCCATGATGACGGCCCTGCTCACGGGGGTGGTGATCCCCTGGGGCGGCACGCTGACCTTCGGCGATGTGAGCTTCGACCTGCAGGGCACGGACCCGGAGATCGGCATCCTGTACGTGTTCGCCATGGTGAGCATCGGCGTCTATGGCATCATGCTCGGGGGCTGGGCGAGCAACAACAAATTCGCTTTGTTGGGGGCCATCCGCGCGGCCAGCCAGATGGTGAGCTATGAACTGGCGATGGGCCTTAGCATCGTGGCGCTGGTGATGCTGACCGGCACACTGAGCCTGAGCGGCATCGTGGCCTACCAGGTGGAGAACGGCTGGGGCATCATCCACCAGCCTTTGGGCTTCCTGATCTTCATCGTGTGCGCCTTCGCCGAGTGCAACCGGGCACCCTTCGACATGCCCGAGTGCGAGACCGAACTGGTGGGCGGTTACCACACCGAGTTCAGCAGCATGAAGCTCGGGTTCTACCTCTTCGCCGAGTACATCAACATGTTCATGAGCAGTGCCGTGATCGCCACGCTCTATTTCGGCGGAAGCCATGTGCCGGGCCTCTCCTCGTTGGGCCTCGACCCGAACCTGGTGACGGTCATCGGCGCCGCGGCCATGTTCGCGAAGACCTTCTTCTTCATCTTCTTCTTCATGTGGGTGCGGTGGTCCATCCCCCGCTTCCGCTTCGACCAGTTGATGAACCTCGGCTGGAAGCGCTTGATCCCGTTGGGCATCCTCAACATCGTGGTGACCGGTGGCTTGTATTACCTCATCAACGGCTTTTGAGATGGCCAACGCGCTGCAGCCCCTGACAAGCCGCTCCCGTGTGGTGAGCAACAAGAGGATGACGTTGATGGAGCGCATCTACCTGCCCGCCATCGTGGGTGGACTGATGATCACCATCCGGCACATGTTCCGCACCAAGCGGCCCACCATCCAGTATCCGGAGGAAAAGCGCCCGATGAGCGAAAACTACCGCGGCCAGCATGTGCTCAAGCGCGATGACCAGGGCCGCGAACGATGCACCGCCTGCGGGCTCTGTGCGGTCGCCTGTCCGGCCGAGGCCATCACCATGACCTCCGGCGAGCGCAAGGCGGGCGAGGAAGGCCTGTACCGCGAGGAGAAGTACGCTGTCACCTACGAGATCGATATGCTGCGCTGCATCTTCTGCGGCGATTGTGAGGAGGCCTGTCCGAAGGAGGCCATCTTCCTGACCGACCGTCTGGTGGAGAGCAACTACCTGCGCACACCCTTCGTGTTCAGCAAGGACGAGCTCGTGGAGCCTTTGGACCCCGCCAGACGCGTGGATGTGAGCAAACGACAGACGCCGGAAGTGCTGCGGTTCAAACAGGTGATGAAGGCCGCACACAATCGCTGACCGGGACCATGGCCACTCTCTTCTACATCATCGCCGCGATCAGTGTGATCAGTGCGCTGTTCGTGGTGAGCGCGAAGAACCCGGTGAACAGTGTGATCGCCCTCATCGTGTGTTTCCTGAGCATCGCCGGGCATTACATCCTGCTCAATGCGCAGTTCCTGGCCATGGTGCACATCATCGTCTACACCGGTGCCATCATGGTGCTTTTCCTGTTCGTGATCATGCTGCTGAACCTGAATCGGGCGAGCGAACCGATGAAGACCTTGGGCACGCGTGTAGCGGCCGTGCTTTCCGGCGGGCTGCTGTTCCTGACCTTGGTGGCCGCCATCCGCAACGGGGTCGGCATCTCACCGGCGAACGACTTCGACCCCGGCATCGGGCTGGTGCGCAGCGTGGGCATGTCCCTCTTCAATGAGTTCCTGCTTCCTTTCGAAGTGAGCAGTGTGCTCTTCCTGAGCGCCATGGTGGGCGTGGTGCTGCTGGCCAAGAAGGAAGGCAGCGCGAGGGCCTCCACAGTGGAAGGCTCCGCCGCCTTGACCGAAAAGGAACTGTGAGCATGGACCAGGACATCATCACTTCGATCCGTGTGATCCCGATGGAGCACTACCTGATGCTGAGCTTCCTGCTGTTCAGCATCGGTGTGGCGGGCGTGGTGTTCCGTCGCAACACCATCATCATCCTGATGTGCCTGGAGTTGATGTTCAACAGCGTGAACCTGCTGTTGACGGCCTTCAGCGCGTACCACAGCGACCCGCGCGCTCAGGTGTTCGTGTTCTTCATCATGCTCGTGGCCGCGGCCGAGGTCACCGTGGGCCTGGCGATCCTGGTGATGATGAAGCGCAATGTGGACAGCGTGGACGTGAACCAACTGAACCGCTTGAAATGGTAGGACAGGACGTCCTGGTGCTGCTGGTCCCCGCCCTGCCCCTGCTCGGGGCGGTGCTCATCGGCACACTGCGCAAACGGCTCTCCGCGGGCCTTGCCGGCGGACTGGCCACGACCCTTCTTGCGGGTGCTTTTGCCTGCAGCGTGGCGCTCTTCCTCAGCGAGCACACCGAGCTGGGCGGTCGCACGCTGCGGCTTTTCGATTGGATCCACGTGGAGGGCATGATGATCCCCTTCGCCTTCCGGATCGACGCCCTGTCGCTGACCATGATGCTGCTGGTGACCGGCGTGGGCACCTTGATCCATCTGTACTCCATCGGTTACATGCATGCCGATGGCCGGGCAAGCACCTTCTTCGCGCAGCTGAACCTGTTCTGCTTCGCGATGCTCCTGCTGGTGATGGGCTCCAACCTGTTGATCACCTTCATCGGTTGGGAGGGCGTGGGGCTGTGCAGCTACCTATTGATCGGGTTCTGGTACACCAACCCGGATTACAACTACGCGGCGCGCAAGGCCTTCGTGATCAACCGGATCGGCGACGTGGGGATGGTGCTGGCCATGGCCTTGCTGTTCCAGCAATTCGGCACCTTGGAATATGCGGCCATCGCCGAACAGGCCGGATCGCTGTTGACCGGGAACCACCTGGTGGTGTTGGCCACCCTGCTGCTGTTCGTCGGTGCCATGGGGAAAAGCGCGCAGCTCCCGCTCTTCACCTGGTTGCCCGACGCCATGGCGGGTCCCACGCCCGTCAGCGCCCTCATCCACGCGGCCACCATGGTCACGGCGGGCATCTTCCTGGTGGTGCGCAGTTCGGTGCTCTTCGAACTGGCACCGGTCACCCAGGACGTGATCCTGGCCGTGGGGACCGCCACCGCCCTGCTGGCCGCGAGCATCGGCCTGTTCCAGAACGACATCAAGAAAGTGCTGGCCTATTCCACCGTGAGCCAGTTGGGCTACATGTTCGCCGCACTGGGCATGGGGGCCTATGACGCGGCCATGTTCCATGTGGTGACCCATGCCTTCTTCAAGGCCCTGCTCTTCCTGGGGGCCGGCAGCGTGATCCATGCCTTGGGCGGTGAACAGGACATCCGGCGTATGGGCGGTCTGCGCGGCAGCATCCGCATCACGTACATCACCTTCCTGATCGGCACGCTCGCCATCTCGGGTCTTCCGTTGCTCAGCGGCTTCTTCAGCAAGGACCTCATCCTTGCGCACGCCTACCAATATTCCCCGGTGGTCTTCGCCCTGTTGCTCGGCGGGGCGTTGCTCACCACCTTCTACATGTTCCGCCTCTTCTTCCTCGTGTTCCATGGAAGCTACCGGGGCGGCGCACATCCGCATGAAAGCCCCGCCACGATGACCATTCCCCTGATCATCCTGGCGGTGCTCAGCGTGGTGGGCGGCGTGCTGAACGTACCGCACCTGCTGGGTGGCCATGAGGCGATGAAGCACTACCTGTCCACCGCGGCACCGGCCCTGGGTGCCTCCAGCCTTCACCTTGCAGCAGCCGTGGAATGGACGCTCATGGGCATCACCACGGCACTGGTGATCGCCACAGTGGCCCTGACCTACCGCCGCTTCGCCATCGCTCCAACACTGGATGGCGATAGCGCTTCCATGCCGATGCCCAAGCGTCTGTTGGCGGAACGCTGGCGCATCGATGAACTGTATGCCCGGGCGTTCGAGCGTCCATTCGGCTGGTTGAGCACGCAATTCCACGCTGTGGGTGAACAGCGCGTGATGATCCCGTTGATGGTCGGTTTCGGTGCGATCACCCTCCGGCTGGGCGGCTTGGTGCGCAGGATCCAGACCGGGAACGCAAGCTTCCACCTGTTGGCCATGTTGGCGGGCATCATCATCTTCCTCATCATCACCTTGTTGAGCAACTGACATGGCCCTGCTCGCGCTCCTGCTCATCCCCTTGCTCACGGCCATGGTGCTGCTGGTGGCCACACCGACGCGTTACGCCAGGGGCATCGCCTTATTCTCCAGCTTGGTGAGCCTGGCGCTCACGCTTTGGCTGTGGTCGAACTATCAAGGCATACCCGTACAGGCATTGGACGTCGAATGGGCCACGGCCTGGGGCCTTCGGTTCACACTGGGGTACGACGGGGTGGGCCTGCTGATGCTCCTGCTGACCGCGTTGGTGTATCCCTTCATCATCGGGGCAGGCTATGGTGAACGGCTCCAGCACCCTTCCATGACCAACGCCCTGCTGCTGTTCACCCAGAGCTTCGTCATGGGCGTGTTCACGGCGCAGAACCTGCTGCTGTTCTACATCTTCTACGAACTGGCCCTGTTGCCGGTGTTCTTCCTGCTGCTGTACTGGGGCGGTGAACGGCGACGGGCCATCACCGTGCGGTTCTTCATGTACACCCTGCTGGGCGGTCTTTCGCTCCTGTTCGGTGCGGTCTATTGCCTGGTGCAGGTGGAAGGATTCAATGGCGACCTGTCGGCACTGGCCACGCTCGACCTGCCCTATGACACACAGGTCTGGCTGTTCTGGGTGCTGTTCCTGGCATTTGCCATCAAGCTGCCGATCTTTCCCTTCCACGGCTGGCAGCCCGACACGTACACCACCGCACCTGTGCAGGGCACCATGGTGCTCTCTGCCGTGATGCTGAAGATGGGCCTGTATGGCACCATGCGCATCGTGTTCCCGGCCGTGCCGCTCGGTGTTGAACACTGGCGCGACACGGTCATCGTGCTCAGCCTGGTCGGTGCCATCTACGCGGCCGTCATCGCCTTCCGTCAGTCGGACCTTCGCCGCTTGATCGCCTATTCATCCCTCAGCCACGTCGGGGTGTTATGCGCCGGACTGTTCACCTGCAATCGCCTGGGCATGACCGGTTCGCTCTATCAGGCCTTTGCACACGCGGTATTGGCCATCGGCATGCTCTACATCTCCGGCGCGTTGAAGGAGCGCGTGGGGTCGAGCGAGATGGCTGCCATGGGTGGACTGAAGGCCCGCGTACCACGTCTGGCCGTGCTGTTCATGCTGGTGCTCGTCAATGCCATCGGACTGCCGTTCACACAGAGCTTCGTGGGCGAATGGCTCATGTTCGCGGGGCTTTGGCAGGTGAGCACATGGTTGTCATTGGCGGCGGTATCGACCATCGTGCTGGGTGCCATCTACATGCTATACGCTTATCAGCGGGTGATGCTGGGGACGGACAAATGGGAGATCGAGATGAGCGATGTGAGCCTGCGCGACCACTTGGTATTGGTGCCGCTGGTGACCCTCACCTTCGTGCTCGGCGTGCATCCTCGGCCCATTCTGGACCTCGTGGAGGGGCCCGTACAAGTGCTGCTCACCTCATTCCCATCCCTGAACTGAGATGAGCGCCCTGGTCCTGCTCTCCGTCCTTGGTGTGCTGCTGCTTTACGCAGGCCTCTTCGGAAAACGCACGCTGCTGGCCCCCCTGGGGATCATCGGCCTGCTGGCCACGATGGTCGTCATCCGCTCCGGCTGGATGATGAACGTACCGCTTGTGGGTGCCATGGTGCGCTTCGATCACTTCGGCTCCGTCTTCGGGCAGGCGCTCACGTTGATCACCGTACTGCTGTTCATCTTCGGCATCGATTACTACAGCCGGGTGCGGGAGAACGTGGCCGAACAGTACGCCCTGATCATCTTCTCACTGGTCGGTGCGGTACTGCTGATCAGTTATTCCAATCTGTTGGTACTGTTCCTGGGGATCGAGATCCTGAGCATCCCCTTGTACATCCTCGCGGGTGGCAAGCGGGACAGCTTCCGGAGCGGTGAGGCGGCCTTCAAATACTTCCTGCAGGGATCCTTCGCCTCGGGCTTCTTCCTCATGGGCATCGCACTGCTCTATGGCTCCACTGCATCCCTGGACCTGGCCACGGTTCAGGCTTCGGCAGCCTCTGCGAGCGGGTCGGCCCACATGCTGTACCTCCTTGGCCTGTTCTTCACCATCGCAGGACTGGCCTTCAAAGTGGCAGCGGTGCCCTTCCACTTCTGGAGTCCGGACGTCTATGAAGGCTCGCCCACCTTGGTGACCGCCTACATGAGCACGGTGGTGAAGACGGCCGCCTTCGCCGCCTTCCACCGCCTGATCGCGGGGATGGAACTCCCGGGTGCGATCCAAACGATGCTGGTGGTGATGACGCTGCTCACCCTGTTCCTGGGCAACATCGTGGCCCTGCGCCAGACCCAGTTCAAACGCTTGCTCGCTTATTCCGGCATCGCCCACAGCGGGTTCCTGCTGCTGACCTTCCTGGGAAGCGATCCTGGGGCGCCGGGTGTCCTGTTCTATTATTCCATCACCTATTCCTTGGCCACGATGGGGCTGTTCGTGGTGCTCACACTCGCCAAACGGTCGGCCAATGGCGACGAGAACATCCGGATCTTTCGGGGGCTTTACCGCAGCAGCCCATGGCTGGCAATCGTCACCATGTTGTTGCTCCTTTCCTTGGCAGGCATACCGCTGACGGCCGGGTTCGTCGCCAAGTACCAGGTGTTCCTCCTGGGCATTGAAGGCGGCTACATCCTGACAACGGCCTTCGCTGTGGCGATGGCGCTGGTCGGGGTCTATTACTACGTGTTGGTGATCCGGGAGGCGTTCACACCCCGTGAACAGGCCCCTGAACTGGTGGTGAGCCGCTTGAACTGGCTGGTGATCTCCTTCTGCGGGCTCGCGGTCGTGGTGCTCGGTCTGGTGCCCGAACTGCTGCGATTCTGACCCGGGTTGCTTGCAACGCCCGGCCAGGAGGGAATGAGTTCAGTGCGACCTGGGGGGGCGCCTTGTCTCCGTTCAAGGAAACGTTGGGCAGGCTGGCTTGAGGCGATCGGACCTGCTACTGATGTACTAGTGCCCGAGCTCCCCCTCCCACTTGCTCACCACACTGGTGGCGATGGCATTGCCCACCACGTTGGTAGCGCTGCGGCCCATGTCGCAGAAGTGATCGATGGGCAGGATCAGCGCGATGCCTTCGATCGGCACGCCGAACATCCCCAATGTTGCTGCCACTACCACCAGTGAGGCCCGTGGAACCCCCGCTATGCCCTTGCTGGTCAGCATCAACGTGAGCAGCATGGTCAGCTGCATAGGTAGATCATGAGCGAGCGGCACATCATAGACCTGCGCAATGAAGAGGCTGGCAAAGGTCATGTACATCATGCTGCCGTCCAGGTTGAAGCTGTAGCCCAATGGCAGCACGAAGCTCACCACCTTGTCCTTGCAGCCGAAGCGTTCCAATTCCTCCATGAGCTTCGGCATCACCGCTTCACTGCTGGTGGTGCTGAAGGCGATGGTCACCGGCTGCACGATGCGTCGCATCAGTTCCTTCATCCGCAGACCCAGGAAAAGGAAACCGACACCCAACAGGATGATCCACAGAATGAGCAGGCCGAGGTAGAACTGACCGATGTACACCGCATACGTGCTGAGGACACCGAGCCCATGTATTGCGATCACGGCCGTGATGGCCCCGAAGACACCCAACGGGGCGAAGTTCATCACATAACCCACCATCTTCAAGATCACGTGCGACACGCTCTCCAGCAGCTTCACCACCGGCTTCGCATAGTCGCCGATGCTGGCACAGGCCACCCCGAAGAACAGGCTGAACACCACGATCTGCAGCACCTCGTTGGTGGCCATCGCCTCCACGATGCTCTTGGGGAACAGGTGTGCGATGAAGTCCTTCAGGGTGAAGGCCTGTGTCTTACCGATCACATCGGCGACATCTCCGCTGGCTTCCAACTGAAGTCCCACACCGGGCTTCAGCACGTTCACCAGTAACATGCCGAGCAGGAGACTGACCAACGAAGCGGACATGAACCAGAGCAGGGCACGGCCGCCTACACGTCCCACGGTCTTCATATCACCCAACTTCGCGATGCCCACCACCAGCGTACTGAACACCAACGGGGCGATGATCATCTTCACCAAGCGCAGGAAGATGTCCGTCAGGATCTTCAGGTTCTCGGCCACTTCCTTTCTGGCCTGGAGCTCCATCCCATGGTGCATGGCATATCCCACAGCGATGCCCAGTACCATGGCGATCAGGATCCAGATGGTCAGTCGGTTGTTCTTTGTCATCAGATTTGGCTGGTGCCGAAAGTAAGCGCGGTCTCCGGATACATGAGATTTCTGGCAGTCGGAGCACTCAAACAAGCAACCAAGAAGGGCATTAATTATCCATGGTGGTATTTCCCATGGAATATATATACATTTGCACCTTGTACAGCAAAAAATCCAACACTCATGGATCGTAAGAAATTCCTCCGCAAGAGCCTTCTGGGTGCCAGCGTCCTGGTCAGTGGCGCAGCTGCTGCCACCGCGCTCCGGAAAGACATCGACGAATCGAAGCCCTTGGACCCCGTAGGCTTCGATCACCTTCCTCCAACACCTCCCGAACGCATGGAAAACATGGTACTCCACCGCGCCAGCGAGCGCGGCACCGCCGATCACGGTTGGCTCAAGGCCAACTTCAGTTTCAGCTTCGCCAACCACTACGATCCCACCCGGATGCACTTCGGTGTGCTGCGTGTGATGAACGATGACATCATAGCGGCCGGCAAGGGTTTCGGCACCCACCCGCACGATAACATGGAGATCATCACCATCCCGTTGAAGGGGGCCCTGCAGCACAAGGACAGCATGGGCAACACCAGCATCATCAACGCGGGCGATGTGCAGGTGATGAGCGCCGGCACGGGCATCCTGCACAGCGAATTCAACCCGAACGCGGACAAGGACGCGAACACCCTGCAGATCTGGCTATTCCCGCGCCAGCGGCAAGTGACCCCGCGCTACCAGCAGATGACCCTGGACCCGCAGGAACGCGTGAACAAGTTCCAGCAGGTGCTTTCGCCGAACCCCGATGACGCCGGCGTGTGGATCCATCAGGACGCCTGGTTCCACATCGGCAACTTCGATGCGGACCGCAACGCATCCTACTCCGTGAAGCGCAAAGGCAATGGCGTATACGCCTTCATCATCAGCGGTAGCGCCACCATCAACGGCCAGCAGCTGGGCAAGCGCGATGCGCTGGGGGTGTGGGACACCGCCGCATTGGACATCCAAGTAGGCCCTGACGGCGCCGAGATCCTGCTGCAGGATGTGCCGATGGAATTGGCATGATCGATCATTTCTGAAAACCCGTACGGGCGGGAAATGCTGAGCGCAGTCGAAGCGACCGCCCCGACCAAACCTCGACCAACATGGAAACAGCAACTGCAACAACCACCAAGTGGACCATCGACCCCAGCCACAGTGAGATCCAGTTCAAGGTGAAGCACCTGATGATCAGCACGGTCACCGGCTCCTTCAAAGAGTTCGGCGCCGAGGCGGAACTGGAAGGTGACGACTTGGCCAATGCCAAGGTGAGCTTCTGGGCCAACACCGCCAGTGTGGACACCAACAGCGCCGATCGCGACAAACACCTGCGCAGCGGCGACTTCTTCGACAGCGAGACGTTCGCGAAGCTCAGCTTCACGAGCACGCGCATCGAGGGTCAGGGCGACAGCTGGAAAGTGACCGGCGACCTCACCATCAGGGACGTCACAAGATCCGTCACGCTGAATGCCGAGTGGGCCGGTGTGGCCAAGGATCCATGGGGCAATACCAAGGCAGGCCTCAACCTCAGCGGAAAGATCGATCGCAAGGACTTCGGCCTCACCTGGAATGCAGCACTCGAAGCGGGCGGCGTGCTCGTGAGCGACGAAGTGCGGATCCAGTGTGAAGTGCAGCTCGTTAAGCAGGGCTGAGCAATGGTCCATTGACCGCAGGAAGGCCCGGCCCACACCGGGCCTTCCTCATTGGGGGGCGAATGACACGGGTCACGCCCGGCTATCTTTCCAGACCCGAACATTGAGCCATGACCGCATCGCCCATCACCACCGCAGAGGTGCTCCTTCTGCGTAAAGCACTTTCCAGAGCGGGAGATGATCGTGCGGCAATGCTGGGCCTTGTGTTCGGCCGGCCGGTGCGTTCGCCCAAAGCGTTGCGCGAGTGGCATGACCTGTTGCTTTTCCTGCTGGCCCACCCGGCCAACGCGGAGGAACACCAACTGGCCACCATGGAACTGGAGCACTTATCCGCGCTTGCGAAGCAAATGGTGGGCAGCTCGAAAGCCCTTCGGTACGCGCTCATCAACTCCGGCATCGATGGTGCCCCGCTTCAAAGCACCTATTCGTTGCGCTTGGTGCGTTGGATGCTGGCCCGCTGGGAACATCGTGTGGAGCTCTTCCTGGTGGAGGCGGGCTTGGATGAATTGCGCGAGCTGCTCCGAGTGCTCCTGCCTCCCGTGGAGCACGAGACCGTGGACCAGCCCTTTGATGATGCCTATCAACTGTTGGAAACCGTATACGGTGGGTCGCGGCACACCCAACTGCTGTGCCTGGTACAGGGTCTCGATGCGTTGGGGTGCGACGATCGCCAATGCGAGCTGCTCTTCGCGCGGATGCAGGTCTACGTGAAGGTGGAGGGCGTGGCGGAAGGATGCGGGACGACCTTCGCCCGCGGTCCGATGGGACCCATCCACTACCATGAAGCCGGGCTGCAACGTGGGGTGGACCTGACAGCCACACTGGACGATCCACTGCCGAAGCCCGTGCGGTTGAGCGTCGCTGAGCAGCATGAACTGATCGATACTGCCCGCACCGTGTTGGCCATGCTGCACCGCGAGACAGACCCGGTGACCCACGCAGGTGCTGTGGAGCTCTTCGACATGGGCCGTGGTCTCCGCATCGCCCTGTTCAGTTTGGACATGGCCCATCGGCTGCCCTTCGACAGTTACGTGGGGTTCATGGCCTTCAGGAACGGTGTGCCCCTGGCCTATGGCGGTGCATGGATCTTCCCGGGTCGGAGCAAGGTGGGCATCAACATCTTCGCGGCATTGCGTGGCGGAGAATCGGCCTGGTTCTTCGCCCAGCTGCTGCGGCTGTACAGGCAGCGCTATGGAGTGGACCGCTTCGAGGCGGAGAACTACCAACTGGGGCACCATAACCCGGACGGTCTCAAGAGCGGGGCCTACTGGTTCTACTACCGCCTGGGCTTCCGACCGGTGGGACGAAAGGACCAGCTCATGGCTGCGCGGGAGTTCAGGAAGCTGGGCGCCGTAAAGGGATATCGCGTGCCGGTGAAGGTGCTCAAGCATCTGGTGGAACACGGGCTGGAGCTGGTCATCACCGAAGGCGCCCAAGCGGTGATGGATACGGCGGCACTGACCATGGCCGTGCAGCGGCATGTGGTGGTGCGATACACAGGCGATCGACGAGGAGCGTTGCGCAGCGCCCTGGCCCGACTGGGCAGGACCCTGCCGTTGGGCGACCTGGTCGAATGGTCCTCGAATGAGCGCTCAGCGCTGTACCTCTGGGCATTGCCGTTGGATATGATCCCTGACCTGGAGCAATGGTCCGGATCGGAGCAACGTCAACTCGTCGGACTCATAAAGGCCAAAGGAGGCAGGACGGAGACCGGGTTACAAGTCCGATCGCCAAGCGCGACCAGACTATTAGGGAGTTGGGCGAAGTGCGTTCTGTGACGATCGTCACCGTGAACCGGGGTCCACTATGGTGTGCTTTGGTAGCATATCCCAACGACCATGGCCCAGAAGCACTACGACGTTCTCATCATCGGAGGTGGCACCGGAGGTATCATGACCGCTGCTCAGCTGCGCCGAAAGGACAAGAAGCTCCGCGTAGCCATCATCGATCCCGCCAAGGACCACTGGTACCAACCGGCTTGGACACTGGTCGCGGCCGATGCGTTCAATATGAAGGACACGCGCCGCGATGAAAAGAGCCTGATCCCTACCGGTGTGGACCTGATCGTCGAACATGCGGCTTCCTTCGAGCCTGAGCAGAACACGGTGCGCACGAGTGAGGGAAAGGCCTACACCTACGGCCACTTGGTGGTATGCCCGGGTATCAAGCTCGATATCGATGCCTTGCCCGGACTTCGTGAAGCACTGGCCACGGACAAGGTCTGCAGCAACTACGTGGATCCCGAGAAGACCAAGCGGGTGATGACGGCGTTCCAGGGAGGTACTGCGGTATTCACTCAACCCAGCACACCGATCAAGTGCGGCGGAGCGCCTCAGAAGGCCGCTTACCTGGCCGATGAGTTCTTCCGCAGGAAGGGTGTACGCGATCGGACCAAGCTCGTCTTCGCCACTCCGGGTTCCGTCATCTTCGGCGTGGAACCCTTCCGCTTCGCATTGGAGGATGTTGTACGGAAGAAGGAGATCATCCTCAAGACCTTCTACAATCCTGTGCGTATCGATCCGGTGAAGCAGGAGATCCATTTCAAATGGAGCAAGCCGGGGGATAACCTCTGTGTGATCACCGAGGAACATGGCTTGAAGGAGAAGGTGGAAGGCGAAGGCACCATTGTGATGCACTATGATATGTTGCACCTGGCCCCGCCGCAAAGCGCTCCGGACTTCGTGAAGAACTCTTCCTTGGCCTACGCGGAAGGCCCGAACAAAGGCTGGCTGGAAGTGGACATCAATACCTTACAGCACAAACGCTTCCCCAACATCTTCGGCCTGGGCGACGCCGCCGCGCTGCCGACCGCCAAGACCGGCGCCGCCATCCGCAAGCAAGCGCCCGTGGTAGTGGCCAACATCCTTCAGCGGATCAAGGATGGCGCACTCGCGAACGAACGTTACGAAGGTTACAGCAGTTGCCCGCTGGTGACCGGATACGGCAAGATGCTCCTGGCCGAGTTCAAGTATGACAATGTGCGCGACAGCGATCCGGTGCTGAGCAAGCTGTTCGATACCAGCAAGCCCCTGTGGAGCATGTGGGTACTGAAGAAGTACATGTTGCCTTGGATGTATTGGAACCGGATGATGAAGGGGACGATGTAGCGTGCCGAGGGACCTACCTTGGCTGCCGCATGAAGAAGATCAACGACACCACGATCGCCTTGCTGATCGATGGGGATAACGCGGCCCCCAAGCGGTTGGCCCCGATCCTGGAAGAGGTCAGCAAGACGGGCACCATCACCATCCGCCGCATCTACGGTGATTGGACCACCATGGGCATGAGCGGCTGGAAGGACCTGCTGAACAGCAACGCCATTCAGCCCGTGCAACAGTTCGCCTATACCAAGGGCAAGAACAGTACGGACAGTGCGCTGATCATCGACGCCATGGACATCCTCCACGGTGATCTGGTCGATGCGTTCTGCATCGTAAGCAGCGACAGCGACTACACTCGGCTTGCCACCCGTTTGCGGGAAAGCGGCCACTTCGTGATGGGGGTTGGCGAGAAGAAGACACCGGACGCCTTCGTGAAGGCCTGCGACCGGTTCATCTACGTGGAGAACCTGGATGTGCAAGAGCCTGTTGTGGCGCCGCGCGCTTCCACCGCTCCCGTCGCGAGGACAGGGGCAAAGCGCTCCTCCGCTCCCGCCAAGGCAGCGGCGACAAGACTCTCCGAGAATGGGGACCTGATGCGCAAACTGCGCAAGGCCTTCGTCATCGCCAAGGGTGAAGAGGAGGAAGCCTCCCTGAGCCTGATCGGCCAGGCATTGCGCCGCTTGGATCCCGGCTTCGACCCACGCAGCTACGGCCATGCCTCGCTCTCGTCATTGGTGAACGCCCTTAAGGACCAGCTGGAGACCCGACGGGAAGAGAAGGGCAACGCGGTAATGGTGCGTTTCAAGGGTTGATCGGTGACGAACCCCGGGGCTGGGCGCCATGGCTCCTCTTGCCAAGATCAGGTAGGACGCCGGTACGTGCGACCCACCCAAGGTCGGCGCGTGTGACCGGACAAGCTGTTCGGCGCACGATCCCGACCCATCCCCGGACGAGGTCCGGACGTGAAGTCCCTCGCCTACCGTGCCGGTCCTACAGGACCCCTTGGGTCGGCAAGCCCGGTTCGAGTTGGAGCGTCACTGCTTGACAAAAGCGGTTCGTCGGGGATAATTTGCCATCCATGGCACATAATACGTCCTTCATCGACACATTAAGTGGATTCGTTCGTCCTCGGCTGATCGTTCCGCTTGTCGTGGTCCTGTCCTTTTTCACGGTAGCCTTCATGCCCGAGCTGCTGAACCCGGACAGTGGTCTTCAGAACGCTGAGCCCATTGGGCCTTACATGAACGGGGTTTTCACCGCCGACCCACCGACGCCTGGCGGAGCCACCGTGACCTATACCGTACAGAACGCCTTCCCGAACTTGACCTTCAACGACCCGGTGAAAATGCTGGAGCTGCCCTCGGGCAAGTTCATGGTCTTCGGTAAATCGGGCTATGCCTGGGTCTTCAACAACGACCCCGCTACGAGCACCAAAACGCAAGTACTGAACATCAACAACCGTACTCGGATCGATCAGGATGGAGGCCTTCTGGGCGCTGCGCTGCATCCGGAATATGGTCAGCAGGGATCCCCCAACGCACGCTATTTCTATGTGTGGTATCGCTACTTCCCGGTGGGCGACCCACGCGGCGAGCAAGCCTTCATGCGCTTGTCGCGCTTCACCATGAACGCGGCAGAGACCTTGGCCGACCCTGCTTCGGAGTTCGTCCTCGTGCAGCAGTTCGATCGCCAGAACTGGCACAATGGGGGCGACATGTTCTTCGGGCCGGACGGCTTCCTGTATTTCGCCGTGGGCGATGAGGGCGGTGCGAACGACCAGTACAACCGGACGCAGAACATCAGCTCCTGGTTCTTCGGCGGGGTGTTCCGCATCGATGTGGACATGCAGGGCGGCTCCATCAGCCATCCCATCCGCAGGCAACCGATCAATGGAGCGACGCCTCCATCCGGTTGGCCCAACAGCTTCACACAGGGATACTACATCCCCAACGATAACCCGTGGCAGGACCCGGGAGGAGGGATCCTGGAGGAGTTCTGGGCCTTGGGCACGCGCAGCCCCCATCGGATGACCTACGACCCGCCCACCGGGGACATCTGGATCGGTGACGTGGGGCAGGGTTCGCGCGAGGAGATCAGCAGGGCATTCGCCGGGGCCAACCTGCAATGGCCCTACCGCGAAGGGGACATTGCCGGTCCCAAGACCAAGCCGAACCCGTTGATCGGTTACGACCAGTTGCCGGTGTATTCCTACCCCCGTTCCTTCGGCCAGTGCGTGATCGGTGGGTACGTGATACGCGGGAACAAATACCCCGAGTTGAACGGGAGATACATCTTCTCCGACCACGAGACACAGAACATCCACACCTTGGAGCTTTCTGCGTTCGGGACCGCGCAGAACGTCCAGTTCCTGCTGAACGTGCCCGCCGAAGGAACCGGTGGCAAGGATGGCATCTCCTCCTTCTCCATGGCATCGGATGGCACCCTGTACATCCTGGACCTTTACGGCACCAACTTGGACGGAGGGAAGGTCCGCAAGTTGGTACGGATCCAGAACGGGGTACCCGAGCCACCCGCACTACTATCACAACTGGGTATATTCACCGATCTCGCCACGCTACAGACCGCACCGGGCATCATACCGTTCACGGTGAACAGCCCACTGTGGAGCGACCGCGCGGAGAAGCACCGGTGGATGGCCATACCCAACGATGGGTCCCACGATTCCCCGGCCGAGCGCATCGGGTTCAACGCGGACGACAAATGGACCTTCCCTCCCGGCACGGTGATGATCAAGCACTTCGAACTGCCGTTGAACGAGAACGATCCCGGCCAGAAAGCGCGCTTGGAGACCCGGTTCATGATCTACAAGAACAGTGGGGAGGCCTACGGGCTCACCTACCGGTGGAACGCGAACGGCACCGATGCGTACCTCGTCGATGAGGAGGAGATCGGCGAATACACCATCACCCGAGCCGATGGAAGCACTTACGACCAGACGTGGAATTTCCCCGGTCGGCAACAGTGCATGACGTGCCATACGGTCGCTTCCGGCTTCGCCCTGGGTTTGAAGGCCCACCAACTGAACGGCGATCAGTTCTACTCCACCACCGGTGTCACGGCCAACCAACTGGAGACCATGGCGCACTTGGGCATGTTCGACCAAGCGATACCGGATGCGGATGACCTGCGCCGCGCACGACCATTGGATGACCTCACGGCCAGCGCCGAGGAGCGTGTGATGGCTTACTTGGATGCCAACTGTTCCTCGTGCCACCGGCCGAACGGTGTAAGCGCCGCCTTCGATGCACGGTTCGCCACACCACTTGCACAGAAGGGCCTGGTGAACGAGCCGACCGTCGGCATGAACTCTCCACTGGGGCGCTATGTGGTCGTACCGGGTGACACGTTGGCATCGGAGCTCTGGGTTCGCGATGCGCGACCCAATTCAGTGCCCAACTCCATGCCCCCGATGGGCAAGGAGATCACACACGGTGCGTACATGCGTGTGCTCACCGAATGGATCATGACACTGGATCCCGTGGCGTACGCGGAACAACGAACACCGGTGTACATCAAGGTCTTCCTGCAAGGACCCTATGAGAACGGCATCATGACCGATGGACTACGGATCAATGGCCTGGTGCCGATGACCGATCCCTATCCTGGTCTGGCGATGCATACGGGCAGTAACGCCAGCGCCTTTCCGCACACCTTCGCCTCGTCGGGCGACCGCCGCGTGATCGACTGGGTGTTGGTGGAGTTGCGCGATGTCCAATCCCCAGCCACGGTGCTACAGACCAAGGCCGCACTGCTCCTGAACGACGGCACGGTGATCGACCCGCAGGGTGGACCGTTGCGTTTCCCCTCCACCACCGGCCCGCGCCATGTGGCGGTGCGACACCGTAACCACTTGGGCGTGATGGCGGCCATTCCCACCGTCTTCACGGCCGGTGCGGTGGTGATCGACCTCACCAGCCCAACCACGCCCGTGTATGGCACCGAACCGCTGGCCACCATGCCCAATGGCGCGAAGGCGCTTTGGACCGGTGACATCGACCGGGATGGTCGTGTGAAGTACTCGGGTGTTTCGAACGACCGGGACCACATCCTTGCCCGTATCGGTGGACTTGTGCCCACGGCCACGGCAGCCGGTTACCTGTCCGAGGACCTGGACCTGGACGGCGTGGTACGGTACTCGGGGCTCGATAACGATCGCGACCCGATCCTTTCCAACATCGGCGGGACCACCCCCACACAGGTGCGGACCGAGCAGTTGCCGTAACAAGGGGCCGGCACGCTGATGCAGGCAACGGTACGTACGCGACCCACAAGCGCACGTCCGGGCCTGTGCCCGACGGCGGTCCGAGCGGGGAACCCTTGGGGCACGGTCGTCACACTGCGCTGGCGGCCGTGTTGGCTATCTTTGCCGCCCCTTAGAAAGCCGTGATGGACAAGCGTTTTACGCAGTATGATGAACTCGACCTGCCCAAGGTCGCCGAAGGAGTGCTGAAGCAATGGGAAGCTGAGGACACGTTCGGCCAAAGCCTGGAGTTGCGCAAGAACGCGCCGCCCTTCGTGTTCTACGAGGGTCCGCCCAGCGCCAATGGGCTGCCTGGCATCCACCACGTGATGGCACGCACCATCAAGGACATCTTCTGCCGCTACCAAACACAGAAGGGGCATCGCGTGGACCGCAAGGCCGGCTGGGACACCCACGGGCTGCCCATCGAGCTCGGTGTGGAGAAGGAGCTCGGCATCACCAAGGAGGACATCGGCAAGACCATCAGCATCGAGGAGTATAACGCCGCGTGCAAGAAGGCCGTGATGCGCTACACCGATGTGTGGAACGACCTCACCAAGCGCATCGGCTTCTGGCTGGACCTGGAGAAGCCCTACGTGACCTACCACAGCAAGTACATCGAGAGTGTGTGGCACCTGTTGAAGCAGTTGTACGACCAGGACCTGCTGTACAAGGGCTACACCATCCAGCCTTACAGCCCTGCGGCGGGCACGGGCCTTTCGAGCCACGAGCTGAACCAGCCCGGCACCTACAAGCCGGTGAAGGACACCAGCGTGGTGGCGCAGTTCAAGGTGATGCGGGATGCGAACAGCGAGTGGTTGTTCAAGGACGCGTTCGGTGAGGTCTTCATCCTCGCTTGGACCACCACACCGTGGACCCTGCCGAGCAACTGCGCGCTCACCGTGGGCCCCAAGTTGGACTATGTGCGCGTGAAGACCTTCAACCCTTACACGCATGCACCGCAGACCGTGGTGCTGGCCAAGGCGCGATTGAACGCTTACTTCAAGGAGGACCACAAGGACGCTTCGTTCGAGGACTACAAGAAGGACGGTAAGAACATCCCCTGGAGCATCGACGGTGAGTGCTACGGCCACCAGCTCGAAGGCATCCGCTACGAACAGCTCCTCCCCTACGCCACACCCGAAGGCGGTGATGCGTTCAAGGTGATCGGCGGAGACTTCGTGACCACGGAGGACGGTACGGGTGTGGTACACACGGCGCCCAGCTTCGGTGCGGATGACCAACGCGTGGCGCGCCAACACAACATCGGTTCGCTCACCTTGGTGGACCTGCGCGGCCGCTTCAAACCCGAAGTGACCGACTTCGCGGGCGAGTACGTGAAGGCCGAATACCTCAGCGCGGAAGAGCAGGCCGCCGAAGCGAAGAAGCAGGGGCGCGACAAGTACCTCAGCGTGGACGAGCGCATCGCCATCAAGCTGAAGACCGAGGGCCGCGCCTTCAAGGTGGAGAAGTACGAGCACAACTACCCGCACTGCTGGCGCACCGACAAGCCCGTGCTCTACTACCCGCTCGACAGTTGGTTCGTGCGCGTGACCGCGAAGAAGGACCGCTTGATCGCGCTCAACAAGACCATCACCTGGAAGCCCGAGAGCACCGGCACCGGCCGCTTCGGCAACTGGCTGGAGAACCTGCAGGATTGGAACCTCTCGCGTTCGCGCTACTGGGGCATCCCGCTGCCCATCTGGCGCACGGCCGACCGGGATGAGGAATTGTGCATCGGTTCGTTGAAGCAGCTGAAGGAGGAGATCGCGCGCGCCGTGAAGGCCGGTGTGATGACGAGCGATCCCTACGCGGCGTTCGATGCGGCGGACATGAGCGATGCCAACTACGACCGCATCGACATCCACCGTCCTTACGTGGATCACATCGTGCTGGTGAGCCCGAGCGGCAAGCCCATGCACCGCGAGACCGACCTCATCGACGTGTGGTTCGACAGCGGCGCCATGCCTTACGCGCAGTGGCATTACCCCTTCGAGAACGAAGCCACCTTCAAGGAGAAGTTCCCCGCGGCCTTCATCGCCGAAGGCGTGGATCAAACGCGCGGCTGGTTCTACACGCTGCACGCCATCGCCACGCTCACGCAGGATTCCGTGGCCTACAAGACCGTGGTGAGCAACGGCCTGGTGCTCGACAAGGTGGGCCAGAAGATGAGCAAGCGCCTGGGCAACGCGGTGGATCCGTTCAAGACACTGGACCAGTACGGCGCCGATGCCGTGCGCTGGTACATGATCAGCAACGCCTCGCCCTGGGACAACCTGAAGTTCGATGCCGAGGGCATCACCGAGGTGCAGCGCAAGTTCTTCCGCGCGCTCTTCAACACCTACAACTTCTTCGCGCTCTATGCCAACATCGACGGCTACGACGGGAAGGGCGAATCGGCACTCACGGAAAGCGACCGCTGGATCCTCTCGCGCCTCAACAGCGTGATGAAGCTCGCTGATGCGAACTACGCCGACTATGAGCCGACCATCGCCGCACGCGCCATCCAGGACTTCGTGGTGGAGGACCTCAGCAACTGGTATGTCCGCCTCAATCGTCGTCGCTTCTGGAAGGGCGAGTTGGGTGCTGACAAGAACGCGGCGTTCCAAACACTGCAACGCTGCCTGGAAGTGATCGCCATGATCAGTGCGCCGATCGCGCCCTTCTTCAGCGATCGGTTGTACCGCGACCTCACCGGCACGAGCGTTCACCTGAGCGATTGGCCGAAGCACGATGAGCGCGCCATCGACCTGGAGCTGGAGCAGCGCACCGCGCTCGCGCAGAAGCTCACCTCGCTGGTGCTGAGCATCCGCAAGAAGGAGGGCCACCGCGTGCGTCAGCCCTTGCAGAAGATGCTGGTGCCCGTGACCGATGCCACCATGCGCACACGCTTGGAGGCCATCCGCGACCTGGTGTTGAGCGAAGTGAACGTGAAGGAACTCGTGATCCTCGACGCCAGCGAGAGCAAGCTCACCAAGAAGATCAAGCCCATCTTTCCGAAGCTGGGCGCACGGTTGGGCAAGCTGATGAAGAGCGTGGCCGCTGCCGTGAGCGCGTTCGACCAAACGCAGATCGCCGAGCTCGAATCCAACGGCCGCATGCAACTGCACGTGGACGGCCAGGACGTGGAGTTGTTGCGCGACGATGTGGAGATCACCGCGGACACGGTGCCCGGGCTGAGCGTGGCCAGTGATGGCGCATTGACCGTGGCCTTGGACATCACGCTAAGCGAGGAGTTGCTGCAGGAGGGCATCGCCCGCGAGCTGGTCAGCCGCATCCAAACGCTGCGCAAGGAGACCGGCCTGGAGATCACGGACCGCATCGACCTGCACATCCAACGCAACGGCGATACCCGCTTCGAGCAGGCGGTGCGCGCCCATGCGCCGCACATCCTGGCCGAGACGCTGGCGGTGACCACTGAAGCCCAGGTGCTTGTGGACGACCTGCCCGCCGGGGATGCCGGTGTGCACCAGGTGGAGCTGGATGAGACCCTGCGTTGCGCCCTGTCCCTTGTCCGGTCCGTGAATTGACGCGGGGAAGCGCCTATATTTGCGGATCTTTCAGTAAGCCCCGGACGCCATGGCCAAGAAACCCGCACCCAAAAAGGCCGCAAAGCCTGTGAAGACGTCATCGTCACGCAGCTCTACCAAGGCCAAGCCCGCACCCAAGAAAGTGGTGAAGGCAGCGGCCAAGAAACCCGCCAAACCCGCCGCGAAGGCCAAGGCTCCTGCCAAGGCCAAGCCCGTAGCGAAGAAAGCGGCTGCCAAGGCGCCAGCGAAGAAGGTGGCCAAGGCCGCGGTGAAGAAGGCCGCTCCCAAGAAAGCCGTGGCCAAGAAAGTGACCAAACCGGTCGCCAAAGCCAAGGCTCCCGCCAAGAAGGTGAGCGCCAAGACCGCGGTGAAGAAGGCCGCGCCCAAGAAGGCCGTGGCCAAGAAGGTGGCGAAGCCGGCACCCAAGGCACCTGCCAAGAAGGTGGCCGCCAAGGCACCCGCACCGAAGAAGCCCGTGGCCAAGGCACCCGCCAAGGTCGTGGCGAATGTGGTACCCGCCAAACCCGCACCCAAACCTGCACCGGTGAAGGCCGAGATCAAGCCGACACCCAAACCCGTAGTTCCAGCACCTAAAGCCGAGAAACCGGCACCTGCACCGAAACCTGTGAAGAAGGACGTGAAGAAGACGGATAAGGAGCCCACCAAGCCCGCCGCCAAACAGCCCCTGGTCACCCAAGTGGTGGCCCCCAACCGACCCATGTCCGCGCCGGTGGTGAAGAAACACGTGAGCACCCTGGAGAGCGCCGACAAGCTCCGCTACTCCGACGATGAGCTCGCCGAGTTCAAGGACCTCATCATGCGCAAGCTGGACGAGGCCCGCAAGGACTACGACCTGCTGAAGCAGACCCTGGCCAACAACGACAACAACGGCACGGACGACACCAGCCCCTCCTTCAAGATGATCGAGGACGGCAGTGAGACCCTCAGCCGCGAGGAGACCGCCCAGTTGGCCAGCCGTCAGGAGAAGTTCATCAAGCACCTGGAGGACGCATTGCTGCGCATCCGGAACAAGACCTACGGCATCTGCCGCGTCACCGGTCGCCTGATCAGCAAGGAGCGCCTGCGTCTGGTGCCCCACGCCACCCTGAGCATCGAGGCCAAGCAGCAGATGAACGGCTGATCCGTTCACGCCCCAAGACCACCCGGCCTTGAAGCGCGCTGCCGCCCTCATCCTGCTCGTACTGTTCGCCGACCAGGCCCTCAAGGTCTGGGTGAAGCTGACCTTCTTCTACGACTCGGCCATCCCGCTGTTCGGTGAGTGGGCCTACCTGCACTTCATCGAGAACCGGGGCATGGCCTTCGGCATGGAGTTCGGCGGGGAATGGGGCAAGCTGGCCCTCTCCCTCTTCCGCATCGTGGCCGTGGCCGGCATCGGTTACGCCCTGGTACGTATGATCCGCAGCGGCACCCGCGGCATCCAGGTCACCAGCGTGGCCTTGATCTTCGCCGGGGCACTGGGCAACATCATCGACAGCACCTTCTACGGCCTGCTCTTCAGCGCCAGCACCCCCTTCCAACTGGCGGAGCTGCTGCCTGCTGAGGGTGGTTATGCCCCGCTGCTGCACGGCGCTGTGGTGGACATGTTCTACTTCCCGTTGTGGGAGGGGCGCCTGCCCGAGTGGCTGCCGCTCTGGGGCGGTGAGCACTTCCTCTTCTTCCGCCCGGTGTTCAACATCGCCGACGCCGCCATCACCATCGGTGTGGCGCTGTTCATCCTGGTGCAGCGGCCGGAGAAAGCCACAGTGACAGCGGAGGCTGCTCCTGCGGTGGAGGGTGCTGAGGCGAAGGGGTAGGGGCGCTCAGCGATCGGATCCGTTTCCGGTGCGGCCAGCGGCCGCGGATGATCGGGAGGTGTTCAAAAGGGGTGACCTTACGCCCAACGCACCTTCTTCACCCTCCTCCACGATATCCCGAAAATTTCGATAACTGACTACCAACACCCGGTGTTCGTGGTTTGTGAATTACGCGTGGTCTCTTCGCGGATGAAGTGGAACGCGGCTTTCACCGTCTCAAACCAGCGTCCAGCAAGGCCTTCAGAGCAGGACCCGTGTAAAAACACGGGTAGGCGATACGTGTAATCACACGGGTAGGTACCCGTGTAATTACACGGGATCGTGAAGCAACCTAAGCGTCTAGTATTGCGGAGGACGGTCGGACCCCACAGCCATGTGCGCAAGGGAATGACCCTACCCTTGGTCAAGTTCCATCACAAGACAACGCAGGATCATGAAAAGCAACTCCAACATCAAAGCCATTGCCACAGCCCTACTGACGGTTCCTCACCTCGTGGCGGTGATAGACACTGGGACCGGTGCGACGATCCAGCTCCCAGCTGCCCACGCCCAGACCGCAGGCATGATCGTGGATTGGGATCATCACGATGCGCCGGGATTCCGGTCGAGTGGGGTTGATTACATCTGGAATGGAACGTCCTTCGATCCGGTGGTATCAGCAGGTTCCCCTACCGCATCACCGGAAGACCAAGGAGGAGATTGGTATTATGACATCACCGAGGTAAAGGATGATGATGGAAACCCGATCGGTTCGGTGGCGGTGGGGTACGTTGGTTGGAGTAATTGGGGATATACCAACGGGACTTGTCTCAGTATACCGAATGGTGACGATAGTCGACCCACTTTTCTGACCCGAGAAGGACGTCACAGAGGTGGGATCAGGCAAGGGGTGGCGTACTACAACACCTCCGGACAGCTTCAATGGTTTAGAGCCTATCACGCAGGTATCCTTCACAGCGTGATCCAAGACTCCCAAGGCGCCTTGGTTGTTGCGGGCTGGGCATTCGGAACAGTATCCAATGCCTTCGCTGATATGGCGAACGCTCCTCCCCTCTACTACAATCCCACAGCTGCTTTGACAGAAGCCTTATCGTGCGGTGAAGCAACTACTTCTGAGCGTAAAATGATGTTGATGAAACTCGACCTGGAGGGTGACATTGACTGGAATCATTTTTACAGCAACAACGATGATCCGGTGGCCGCGTTGACCGAGTTATCCTACGGCTGGAGCGTGGTAGAAACGGACCGGAATGGCGTGAAAGGCTATCGTATCGTTGGGACTCAAAGAGAGCTAGTGAACGTGGACGGGGTCGCTGAATTGCGCGTGCGCCCCTTTATCGTTCAAACCAGCGTAGCTGGGATAATGGAGTGGAAAAAAAGATGGGCAGAAGAACTCGGCTATTGGCAGGATTCTGACCCTAACATGGCAGCACTTGCGATCGTACGCAAACAAGATCCTGGTACTGGAGCCCAGCACTTTCTCATCACCGGCAACAGGGGACTGGCTAGTGGAAGCTCTCCCTATCTGGCCTATTTCGTAGAACCCAACTCAAGCACTGGTTTCGTACCTCCCGCTTGGGTTGTTGATGGAACGGTCAATAGCATACAATTCCCAGAACTCATTGCGGGAAGGACCCATACCCCCACAGATGCGTGTTTCGTGCAACGTAATGGTGAAACAGCGGTCGTTTGGCCGCTCATTGCGAATCAGACAGGCGGAAACAAGTTTGCCGAAGGTCGCGTCTATGCGATCCAAGTGGACGATCCAGCAACCACTGTTGCTTCCGTCGATCTGGGTGAGCTGCACGCCTTTGACCTTTACATGGGAATTACCCCAATGAGCAACGGCAATGTCGCTGTGGTCACCACCAAATGGCCGGAAGGTTTCTCTGTCAACGGAGACCCCTACGGTTGGAATGATATGCCACAGGATGTCCGTGACTGCTTGGAGAGGTACACATCCTATGACGGAGAAGGAGCAGCTCCTGTGATCAACTGGACCATAGCGAATCCAGGTGGCCCTGGCTTAGTCTACCGCTTCTACGGCACCCAGAGCTACGCCGCCGAACTCGATGTGGACGACCTTTCCATCGTGTGGGACCACCAGTGGATCCACGACGGCGGATATGAGGACCTGACCGGGTATGATGAGCCGACCGATTGTTACCAAGGCAATCCGCGCCGCCGCCAATGCAACTTCAAGGTGGTGCAGGCCAGCGATGGCGGACTGCTGGTGTGCGGCAATACCGGCCACAACTTCGACGATGCCTACATCGCCAAGCTGATGCCCTGCGAGCTGCTCTTCCCCACCGCCGATCTGGAGCTGGACGAGAACGGCCAGTTCGTGCTGGCGGGAAGTACCACGTGGACCACCGACCGGAACGTGATCGGCACCGTGGTCGTGCCCGATGGGGTGACCCTGACCATCGATGGTGCCACCATCGGTTTTGCGGTGAGCACACCGGAACAGATCACGAACATCACCGTACTGAGTGGGGGTACCTTGCAGCTGCTCAACGGCGCGCACCTCACCACCTGGCAGGGCTGCCCCGCTCCCAACCCCGGCCTATGGGATGGCGTGAAGGTCTTTGGGCACTATGGGGAGAGCACCTTTGACCAAGGGCAGGAGATCCTGCTCCCCCAAGGCCTGGTGATCATGCGCGACGAGGCCACCATCAGCAACGCCAAGGTGGGCATTCTGGCGGGCAATGCTCCGCTGGCCAACCCCGAGCAGCAGAACAACCAATGGGCGGGCTGGCTGGACCTGAAGGACGCCATCTTCCGCAACAACCGCTACGGGGTGGTGGCCCACCGCGCCGGTCCCATCGGCTTCTTACCCCAGCGCGGCGATAAGCTCTTCAACGGACCCGGCACCCGCTTCGAGAACTGCACCTTCGAGACCACCGCCGACCTGCTGGACGCCGGCAGCTACCCGGTCGCACACGTGGCCCTGAGCCGCCGCAAGGATGCCGTCTTCCTGGGCTGCACCTTCGCCAACGACCGCACGGACATCCCCAGCCTCACCAGCCTGCAACTGGGGCACGGCATCAAGGCCTTCAACAGCTACTACACCGTGCGGCAGAGCAGCGTGTTCCGCAACCTGGACCACGGCATCCGCGCCACCAGCACCCACAGCAACCTGATCAGCGATGTGCGCGACAGCCAGTTCCAGAACAACGTCTGCGGCATCTACATCAGCGGCGAGGCCGGACTCACCATCCGCAACAATACGTTCGCCCTGGGGAAATGGTGGGGAATACCCCTGACCAATCCGGATGAAGAATTCTGGGGCGATAACCACCGCGGCATCTTCACCACCAGCAGCACGGGCCTGAACATCCGGGACAACAGCCTGACCCGCTCAACAGAGAGCCCTGCCGAACCGCTCTTGGAAGGCATCGTGGTGGGCTACACCCGGGGCAGCAACGAGGTGGTGTACGGCAACAGCGCCGCGGGCCTCAGCATCGGCTATGTGGGTGAAGGCATCAGCGCCGATGTGGATGGCGATGCGGAAGCGGCCAATACCATCGGCCTGCAGTTCCAGTGTAACAGTAATTCGATCAATGAGAAGAACGTCATCAGCAGGAAAGCCGACCCTGCACCGGCTGCCGAACAAGAACGACACACGATCCGCGGATTCCAAGGCTTGGCGGACCGGGCTGCGGGCAACAGCTTCGACCAGAACACGGATGCCGATCTGGAAAAGAACACCACGTTCATTCCGGTGATCAGCTACTTCTTCGATCCGGCTTTCCCGGACCAGGAGCCATCCAATTTCCTGCCGACCGACTTCGCCGTGCAGTCCATCACTGGAACCAGCAATGCCTGCGCTGTAGGTCCAGGCGGGTTCACGGGCAACGGCCTCACCATTCCGGGAACGAAAGCACTGGTGCAGCAGAACCGCACGGACTACGGATCGCTGCGTTATGTGTATGAGCAGCTGATCGATGGGGGCAATACCAACGAGGTGGTGCAGGAGATCATCGGCACCTGGCCGAACGACGTCTGGGAATTGCGCAGCCAATTGCTCAGCCGCAGTCCCTACCTGAGCACCACGGCGCTGAAGGAGCTGGTGAACAAGGCCCTGGTACCGGTGGCCATCAAGCTGGAGGTCTGTGTGGCCAACCCGGAGGCCACGCAGCAGGTGGGTTTCCTGGAGTGGGCCAAGGCAGAGGCCCTGTATCCGCTGCCCACCTACGCGCTGGATGCCATTGTGGCCAGCTGGGAAACACGCACCTACCGCACCTACCTGGAGTTGGAACTGGCCGGCAAACACACCGCGCTTACCCAAGGGGTCCATCAGCTGCTGGAACTCTACCGGGCCGATAGCATCCATGCCGATCCGGACAGCCTGCGGGGGGCGTGGAAGCAGCTGCGCACCCGCGGCGCCCGCTATGCCGAGGTGGGCCTCCTGCTGAAGGACCAGCGCTACAGTGAGGCCCTGAGCGTGCTCAACGCCATGCCCGTGGAAAAGGAGCTGCGCCCCCGTGAGGAGGACGAACGCCAACGCATGCTGAGCTACGTGGAGCTGCTGACCACGGCCCATGGTGTGGGACGCAGCGAGGACCAGCTGAACGCGGCGGAGGTAAGCACCTTGGCGAGTTTGGTGGGCGACCACTACGACCGCCCGGCCGTGTGGGCCAGCAACCTGCTGTGCGCCCAGTACGGCCAGTGCCGCAGCCCCTACACTGGTGGCAAAGCAGCGGTCAAGTCGCGCACCGCGCAGCACCCAACGGTTGAAGTGGCAGAAGCCGCGACCGGCCTGCAGATCCACCCCAACCCCGCCAGCGCGTGGACCGCCTTCACGTACAAGATGCCCGGCAATGGTGCTACCTTGCACCTACGTGTACGCGACAGCCAGGGCCGTGTGCTCTTTGCCACACCCGCTAGCGGCGAAAAGGGCCAGGTGGTGTGGGACAGCCGAGGCGTAGCCCCTGGGGTGTACACGGTGGAGTTGCTCCGGGAAGGGAAACTGGAACGGTCTGAACGATCGAACCATCAGATGAACTCCGAAGATGCATCCTGATGCATGGTAGCGGCCTTCCTGGCGGCCATTGTGGCGTTTGCCCAGTGGAACTTCACGGTGGATACCACTTTTCAGGCTGAAGTGGAAGGCAAGAATATCAATGACCTGATGGTCATGCCCGATGGGAAGATCTTCCTCTCTGGCAGGATCCGATTTCTTGGCGACGACTTCGATCGCGGTAGTTCCAAGCTGTTGGCGAATGGGGCTCGGGATATGAGTTTCCCGTCTTTCCCCGAAACCACCGGAGGCGGTAAGATAACACCGTGGACGAATAGCTTTTACGTAAGCAATGCTCTGGTGAGAAGGTTGAATAGTGACGGCCCTGACCGATCCGGCTCATCTCCCTAACCCTGGGCCTTATTTCTACTGCTCCAAGGCGGCGACTACCACGTCTTCCCCGATGGGCGGGTGCTGATCAGCGGCAACCACCTGCTCAGCGACAGTGTACGCGGCTTCGAGGGGCTCTACCAGTTGGTCTGGTTCACCAACACCGGCTACCTGGACACCACACGCATCCACCGCAGCAGCGGCAACTGCGCGGTCTATCGCTTTGAGGAGTTGCCCAGCGGACAGTTCATCGTGCGGGGGATTTGCGACCAGTTCGACGGCCAGCCCGTGGATCGGATCTTTCGTGTGCACGCCGACGGAAGTGTGGATACCTCTTATCACACGGGGGTGTATTGGGGAGCCGCCTATGATTACCTCCCACTTAACGATGGCCGGGTCTATGTGGCCGGTGAAATTACCTTCGAACTGCCAAGCCGGGATACCCTGCACTTGGCACGCTTCCTTCACCGGCACCGGACTCTACCCTCTGTTGGTGCCACAATTCCAGATGGCCACCTTACCGTTTGGTGGGGTGGAACGGATAGAGCCATGGCTGAACGGCACCTTACTAGCAACCGGCCAATTCAGCTCGGTGAACGGTCAGCCTCGGAACGGTATATGCATTCTGGATACCAATGGCACACTGCTGCCCGCCTTCGGGGGCCAAGGGGTAGGCACCTATACAGAGAGTTTCTCAGGGGGTAGTTACCGCTATGCCACCATCGCTGCCACCGCCTACGACAGCACCAACGCCCACCTGTACATCGCCGGTGCCTACAGCGGCTACACCGATGCCACGGGCCACTACCCCGATCAGCGCTTCATCACCCGCCTGAAGGTGAGCGAGCTGAGCACCGCCGTGCCCGAACAAGCTCCCCAACGTGGGTCGCTGCAGCTGTGGCCCAATCCGGCGGCTGGACAGGTGTGGCTGCGCTATGCGCTGCCGGGCCATCAGGGACAGGTGCACCTACGTGTACGCGACAGCCAGGGCCGTGTGCTCTTTTTTACACCAGCCGCAGGCGAGGAAGGCCAGGTAGTGTGGGACAGCCGAGGCGTAGCCCCTGGGGTGTACACGGTGGAGTTGCTCCGAGAAGGGAAACTGGAACGGTCTGAACGATTGATCATTCAACCTTAGATGCGAAACCCCAAGCGCATAGCATGCACAATGGCCGCCTTCTTGGTGGCCATTGTGGCGTTTGCCCAGTGGAACTTCACGGTGGATACCACTTTTCAGGCTGAAGTAGAGGGCAGGAATATCAATGACCTGATGGTCATGCCCGATGGGAAGATCTTCCTCTCTGGCAGGATCCGATTTCTTGGCGACGACTTCGATCGCGGAAGTTCCAAGCTGTTGGCGAATGGGGCTCGGGATATGAGCTTCCCGTCCTTCCCCGAAACCACCGGAGGTGGTAAGATCACGCCATGGGAGAGTGGTTTCTACGTAAGCAATGGTCTGGTGCGTAGGTTGAATAGTGAAGGCCTCATCGATCCTGCTTTCATCTCCCTGAACCTTGGGCCTTACTTCTACTCACTACAAGGCGGCGACTACCACGTCTTCCCCGATGGGCGGGTGCTGATCAGCGGCAACCACCTGCTCAGCGACAGTGTGCGCGGCTTCGAGGGCCTCTACCAGTTGGTCTGGTTCACCAACACCGGCTACCTGGACACCACCCGCATCCACCGCAGCAGTGGCAACTGCGCGGTCTATCGCTTTGAGGAGTTGCCCAGCGGACAGTTCATCGTCAACGGCATTTGCGACCAGTTCGATGGCCAGCCCGTGGACCGGATCTTTCGTGTGAATGCCGACGGTAGCGTGGACACCAGTTTCCATACAGGAGTGTTCTGGGGCTCCGCATTCGATTATCTCCCACTGGGTGATGGCCGGATCTATGTGGCAGGCCGCTACCTCCGATCAGAAGATACGGAGGACACCCTTCAGGTAGCGCGGTTCTTAGCGAATGGCGCGTTGGATCCGAGCTTTGCTCCACCACAGTTCCGGATGTCCACTTTACCAGCAGTGCTGGGTGCCTCCGCGACCAGTGTGCAACCTTGGTTGGATGGAACGTTGTTGGTCACGGGCAAGTTCGAGCTTGTCAACGGTCAGCCACGGCGAGGCCTGTGTGTATTGGATACCAATGGCACACTCCTTCCCGCGTTCCATGATCAAGGCGTCAGTCCATTCTTCTACACCGATGCCGGAGAAGATCTATACAGCGCATTGGTCACCTCCACCGCCTACGACAGCACCAACGCCCACCTGTACATCGCAGGTGCCTACAGTGGCTACACCGATGCCACGGGCCACTACCCTGATCAGCGCTTCATCACCCGACTGAAGGTGAGCGAGCTGAGCACCGCCGTGCCCGATCATGCTCCCCAACGAGGTTCGCTGCAGCTGTGGCCCAACCCGGCCGCTGGTCACGTGTGGCTGCGCTATGCGCTGCCCGGCCATCAGGGACAGGTGCACCTACGTGTACGCGACAGCCAGGGACGTGTGCTCTTTGCGACACCCGCTAGCGGCGAAGAAGGCCAGGTGCTGTGGGACAGCCGAGGCGTCTCGACCGGCGTGTATACGGTGGAACTGATCCGAGAAGGAACCGTTGAGCGTACCGAACGTTTGGTCATCCAACCCTAGATGAACTACGAACGATGCATCCTGAGCATGGTAGCGGCCCTGGTGGCCGCTACCACTGCTTTGGGGCAGTGGAGTTTCACCGTGGACACCACGTTCCGCGTTCCACTTGTCGCGCAGAACGTGAATGATCTGCTGCTCAATGAGGATGGTACATTGATCGCATCAGGGCGCATGACTGTTGAAGGGCAGTGGCCTCCCACAGTACAGTATCCAATTCTGCGCTTCGACTCCGATGGACTAATTGACAATATGTTTCAAATACAGGCGGGAGGAGGTAAGCTCACCACTTGGCAAGATCGCTTTTTTGTTTCGACGGGCGCATACCCACTTCGGGTACTGTCTGATGGCTATATAGACCCCTCATTTATCTCCCTCAACTTGGGCCCCTATTTCTATGCCCTCCAAGGCGGCGACTACCACGTCTTCCCCGATGGGCGGGTGCTGATCAGCGGCAACCACCTGCTCAGCGACAGTGTGCGCGGCTTCGAGGGCCTCTACCAGTTGGTCTGGTTCACCAACACGGGCTACCTGGACACCACACGCATCCACCGCAGCAGCGGCAACTGTGCGGTCTATCAGTTCAAGGAACTGCCCACCGGCCAGTTCATCGTCAACGGCATTTGCGACCAGTTCGATGGCCAGCCCGTGGACCGCGTGTTCCGCGTGCAGGCCGATGGCAGTGTGGACACCTCCTTCCATACAGATGTATACACCGGGCTCACGGCGGATTACCTGCCCCTGAACGATGGCCGAGTGTATGTGGCTGGGAATTTCCGACGGTCGCAAACACCAGAGGATACCCTCCACTTGGTGCGTTTCTCACCTACCGGAGCGCTCGACCCCACTTTTGTTCCGCCACAATTCCAGATGGCCACCTTACCGGAGGTACTTGGTGCTGCGGTGATCAGTGTGCAGCCATGGCTGGATGGTAGTTTGCTGGTCACCGGAAAGTTCGAACGTGTCAACGGAGAGCCCCGCAGGGGTATCTGTTTGCTGGATACCAATGGCACCCTCCTTCCCGCGTTCCATGATCAAGGTGTTAGTCCATACTACTACACCGATGCGGGAGAAGATCTGTATCGTGCAGCGGTCCACGCGGTCGCCTACGACAGCACCAACGCCCACCTGTACATCGCAGGTGCCTACAGTGGCTACACCGATGCCACGGGCCACTACCCTGATCAGCGCTTCATCACCCGCCTGAAGGTGAGCGAGCTGAGCACCGCCGTAAGCGAAGCGCCCCAACAACCACGCGCCTTGCAGCTGTACCCCAACCCCAGCACTGGCCCCATAACCGTGGCCATTGAACAGCCGCCCGACCATGGGGACCTGTTGTTGCGGGATGCCTTGGGCAGAGTCGTAAACAGGCAACGGATCACCGCTTATCATACCTCATTGACCTTGGACCACACAGGCGTATATTCGGTGGAGCTGGTGCGCGACGGCCGCACCGTGGAGACCCAACGCCTGATCGTGCATCCATGACCCCTTCGCGATGTATGCAAGCGCTTGCCGGCCTTTTGCTGGCAAGCACTGCATGCGCGCAAGTGCCTTTCGCGCTCGATACCACTTTCCGGACCACCATAGTTGAATCGAACGTTAACTCCGTTTTGGTCCAACAAGGGGGCCTTACGGTTCTTTCTGGGAACATGAAACTTCCCGGTGACCTGTATTTCCGCGCAGGAATGAGGCTTTTGCCGAACGGGGCAATGGACGAAACATTCGCTCCAGTACCCAATATGGGAGGCAAACTCACCGGGTGGAATGACCGCATTTATGTAGGCATTAGTTCGGCAGTAAAGCGTCTTTTCGCAAATGGACACATCGATCCTGGATTCATTTTCATGGACGCTGGCCCATACTTTTCCTCCCTCGCTGGTGGGGACTACCATGTCTATCCCGATGGTCGGGTGCTAATGAGCGGTCGACATATACTGAGCGATACGGTCCGCGGTCTTGTAGGCTACTACAACCTGGTCTGGTTCAGCAACGAAGGGTACTTGGATACCACCCGGACGCATCGCCGGGGAAATGGGAACGTATTCCAGTTCGCTCCATTACCTGATGGGGGCTTCATTTGTCAGGGCACCGGTAGCGAATTCGAAGGTGTGCCGGTCGGGCGCATCTTCAAGGTGGATTCCGTAGGGGTTCCCGACCCGGGGTTTCAAAGCGACGTCTTCTCTGGCTCCGCCTACACGTTCCTGTCGCTTGCGGATGGGCGTGTTTATGCAGGGGGCAATTTCCGGCGCAATGCGGATCCCTTGGACACCTTGCGCTTGGTGCGCTTCATGCCCGATGGCAGCTTGGACCCCACGTTCAGCCGACCGAACTTCACCTTTGTCAATGGAACTTATCCGGTCGGGCCAAGCGTTACCGAAATGACCCCATTCGAGGATGGTAAGTACTTTGTCATGGGCAGTTTTGAATTCGTGAACGGTCAACCCCGCCGCGGTATCTGCGTCATAGATAGTATCGGTGCGCTTATGGACGAATTCAATGAGTGTGGCGTTGGGCCATTTGACGATGGCCTTTTCGTTGCCGGGAGCGTACATGGCATTGCCCCTTACGGTGATGACCATTGGCTGATCTGGGGTTCGTATCTGGGCTATGACGATGGTGTGATCAACGACCCTGATCAGCGCTTTGTAACCCGCCTGCACAGAGGGGATTTCACCACCAGCACGGCTACCCTTTCCGTGGGCGAGGGGCCGGGGATGAAGCTGTACCCCAACCCCAGCACCGGTGTACTGCACCTCAGCGTGGAGGAACACCCCCGCAACGCAGTGGTCCACGTGCGCGATGCCCTAGGCCGCACGGTCCTTCAACGACCGCTCATCTCCCATTACAACACGGTGGACCTCACCACGGCAGGCAGGGGCGTTTATGTGGTCAGCGTAGTGGCAGCCGGTGTGCGAATTGCGGCGCAGCGGGTAGTGGTGGAGTGAGGGGCCTCCCCTCCGCCACCTGCGGCCCACGGGCCAACCCTGAAACACGGCACACCCGATCGAAAGTGAAGACCACGCCCCTATCGGGTACCTCGAAGAACCAACAACGGATGCCATGCGCAGGTAGGTTTCATCCGGTCGGGACGAAGCGCGGATACCGGAACGCAGTCTCCGACCAGGGTTCAGGGTGATGCGGTGATGCCGCCGGAGGGTGGCACATCGGCTCAGAGTTCCAGGCGGAGGCCGCTGAGCGTTTGTTGACCGATGGAAGTGCGGGCACCCAGCTCGGGCGTGCCTTGGTGTGCGAGTTGCGGCCTCACCTCCATCAGCAGGTGTACCCGGCTGAGGAAGGTCTTCTTACGCGCCAATTGAAGGTCGATCCCGAAGGGTACGTACATGCTGAACCACCAACCGGTGGCGTTCCGATACACTTCCGAGGTGTTGGGTAGGGGAAGGTCCCACGGCGCGATGAGGTCGACATCCTCCGTGTTGTCCTCCCGCTCCGCCACATCACGGTTCCCGTCCTGCCATACCTCGGTGCGGGCGTTCAACACCGGGCCACCTGCCACGCCCACACCACCATACACGCTCCAGCGCCCTGACGAACGCCAGATGATGGCAGCGTTGAGCCCCACGCGCTGCGCAGTGTGTTGCACCCGGATGCGGTCGCTGAACACGGAATCCACGAAGGTCTGGTCGCCGGTCTGGCTGGAGGTGAGCGTATCGTACGGCGATCGGGTGGTCCGGTCCAGCGCGGCCCGGAGGTTGAGGGTACCTGCGTAGCTGATGCCTGCCCGCACTTCCGGCCCACGTCGCTCCGTGTCCCCGAACGGATGGTAGCCAACTGCGATCTCGAACACCCCCAGACCCGTTGCGAAGGTCTCATCGGTGAACCGGTATTCCATCAGGTTCCGGTCATCCAGACCCAGGATGGGGACCAATGCAGCGATGTCGTTGCGGAACAGGGTGGCGTCCTTCACGAAGTAGGAGCCTCCGGCCACGTGGATGGAGCCCCAACGGCTGCTGTCCGACGCTTGCGCGGCAGCCATGAGCTGAATGCCAAGGAAGCCGATGGCGAGGAGTGTCAGGCGCATCGTATGGGGGGTTGGTCTCACAAAGATGATCGGTCCGTTGCACAGGTGCTCCGCGTGAAGCCATCGGCCCGGACCAGGTGCAATGGTCCTCAGACCATCAGCTTGTCGCTCTTCAGCAGGCCCTTGCGCACCAGCAGTTCGGCGATCTGCACGGCGTTGGTGGCCGCGCCCTTCCGCAGGTTGTCCGCCACGATCCACAGGTTGAGCGTGCGCGGTTGGGTCTCGTCGCGGCGTAGGCGGCCCACGAAGACCTCGTCGCGGCCGTTGGCGATCAGGGGCATGGGGTACTCGTCCTTCTGCGGATCATCGAGGAGCTGCACACCGGGCGCATTACGCAACAAGTCGCGCACCTGCTCCAGGTCGAACTCCCGCTCGAACTCCACGTTCACGGCCTCGCTGTGTCCGCCGGTCACGGGCACACGCACGGCGGTGGCGGTCACGCGGATCACCGGGTCCAGGATCTTCTTCGTCTCGTGCACCAACTTCATCTCCTCCTTGGTGTAGCCGTTGTCCGTGAAGGCATCGCAGCGGGGGATCACGTTGCGGTCGATCGGGAAGGGATAGGCCATGTCACCCTGTACGCCGTTGCGCTCGTTCTCCAGTTGGCGCACGGCCTTCATGCCGGTGCCGGTCACGCTCTGGTAGGTGGAGACGATGACGCGTTGCACACCGAAGGCATGGTGCAGCGGAGCGAGGGTGAGGACCAGTTGGATGGTGCTGCAGTTGGGGTTGGCGATGATGCGGTCATCGGCAGTGATCACCTCCCCGTTGATCTCGGGCACCACCAGCTTCTTGTCGGGGAACATGCGCCAGGCGCTGCTGTTGTCCACCACGGTGCAACCCACCTCGGCGAAGCGCGGCGCCCATTCCAGCGACGTGGCGCCACCGGCGGAGAACAGGGCCAGGTGCGGACGGGCGGCGATGGCGGCCTCCATGCCCACCACCGGGATGGTGCGCCCCCGGAATTGCACGGTACGTGCCTCGGGCCGTTCGCTGGCCACGGCGATGAGCTCCTCCACGGGGAAGTCGCGTTCCTCGAGGACCTTGAGCATGATCCCGCCGACCATTCCGGTGGCACCTACCACGGCTACACGCATCTCCTACTGGGGTTAAGGGGCGCCCGAAAATACTACCTTGCTCCACACCCCCAGCTGTTCCACCGCATGTTCCTGCACCGGTCGTTCCTGTTCGCTTCCGCCCTGGTCGGCACCCTCGCGCTGCACGCCCAGTTCACCGACGACTTCGGCGATGGCGACTTCACGAACAACCCCACGTGGGAGGGTGATGCGAGCGTGTTCATCGTGAACGGCGACGGGCAGTTGCAGTTGAACAACAGCGTGGCCGGCACCAGCCAACTGCGCAGCGCCAATACCATGGCCAGCCTCAACGACATGGAGTGGCGGATGCGCGTGAAGCTCGGCTTCGCGCCCAGCAGCAGCAACTTCGCACGGGTGTACCTGGTGAGCGACCAAGCCGACCTGAACGGTCCACTGAACGGCTACTTCCTGCAGTTCGGTGAGGCGGGTAGCGCCGACGCGATCGAGCTGTTCGAACAGACGGGCACCGACCTGGGCTCCGTGTGCCGCGGCACCGATGCGGAGATCGCGGGGGCCTTCGATGTGGGCGTGCAGGTGAAGCGCTCGGCCGCGGGTGTTTGGCAGTTGTGGGTGGACCCCACGGGCGGCACCAACTACGCGCTGCAAGCCACCGGTTCGGGCACGGCACATGGCAGCAGCAGCACCATCGGCGTGCTGTGCACCTACACGGTGAGCAACGCGGACAGCTTCTTCTTCGACGACCTCTATGCCGGTCCAGCCATCGTGGACCTGAGTCCGCCGGCCATCCTGGACGTGACCGCCATCAGCGCCACCAGCGTGGACGTGCGCTACACCGAGGCCTTGGCCCCGGGTGCGATCGGCAGCTACGACATCCTCCCCTTCATCGGCGTGGCCAGCGCACTGTTGGACGGGGTGGACCCCTCCATTGTCCACCTGTCCCCGACGACCGCGCTGACCAACGGAAGTACCTATACGCTGCTCTCCGATGGCGCGCAGGACGCAGCGGGGAACACCGCCGGACTGGTCAATACCGAGTTCACCTACTTCGTGCCGCTGAGCGCGGAGCCACGCGAGGTGGTGATCAACGAACTGATGGCCGACCCCACGCCGCCGGTGGGCCTGCCCGAGGTGGAATTCGTGGAATTGCACAACACCACCACCACCAAGACCTTCGACCTGGCGGACTGGACCTTCAGCGATGGCGGCACGCCCGTGGCGCTTCCGAGCTACCTCCTGGGGCCGGGCGAATACGTGGTGCTGCTGGCGAACACCAACCTGGGCGCGTATGGCAGCCTGCCCAACAAGCTGGGCCTTTCCAGCTTGCCCGCGCTGAACAACGATGGTGATGCGCTCGCGTTGCGCGACAACACCGATGCGCTGATCGATGCGGTGACCTACAGCTTGGACTGGTACCGCGACGCCGTGAAGGACGATGGCGGATGGACCCTGGAACAGATCGACCCCACGGCCCCCTGCGCGGGACCGGGCAACTGGCGGGCCAGCAACGCCGCCGCGGGCGGTACGCCGGGTGCGCAGAACAGTGTCTACGCCATCGTACCGGATGTGATCGCTCCAGTGATCACCGGCGTTACCGTGAGCAATGCCACCTCCGTGGGGGTGACCTTCAACGAGACCATGGACCAGGGCAGTGTACAGAACGCCACTTACACGCTGAGCCCGGCGATCGCGGTGAGCTCAGTGCTTGCGAGCACCACCAGTGCACAGTTGCAATTGGTCGCTGAGCTGGTGGTGGGCACGGTGTACACCCTGAGCATCAGCGGTGCGACGGACTGTGCGGGCAATGCCATCGGCAGCAACAGCATCGTTTTCGCACGTCCCGAACCGGTGGAGCCCGGCGATGTGGTCATCAACGAAGTGCTGTACGACCCGGTGGTGGGCGGCAGCGACATGGTGGAACTGTACAACCGATCGAACAAGACCTTGAGCCTCGCGGGTTGGCAACTGGCCAATGAGAGCGAGGGCGAGATCGATGACATCATCCCCATCAACTCGGCCTTACTGCTGTTGCCGGGCACCTACGCACTCATCACCGAGGATGTGGCGGGGACCTTGGCCCTCTATCCGCAGAGCGCGGCGGACCGGGTGGTGGGTAGCGACATGCCGAGCTACAACAACGACGAAGGGGTGGTGGTGCTGCTTGCACTGGATGGTACCTCGTTGGACCGCTTCGCATACAGCGACGACCTGCACTTCACCTTGGTGAACAACCCCGAGGGCTACACCCTGGAGCGGGTGGATCCGGACCGTCCCTCGGACGACAACACCAATTGGCAGACGGCATCGGATGTTGCTGGCAAGGCCACCCCGGGCTTCCGCAACTCGCAGTATGCCGAGACCCCGGCCGCCAGCGGCGAGCTGAACATCGATCCGGCCATCTTCAGTCCGGACAACGATGGCTTCCAGGATGTGCTGACCCTGGCCTACCGCTTCGAGCAGCCAGGCTTCGTGGGCACCATGAGCATCTTCGACATCGTGGGCCGCGAGGTGCGCCGGTTGTTGGACAACCAACTGCTGGGCACCGAAGGGGCCGTTAGTTGGAACGGCATCACCGACGAAGGCGACAAGGCGCGCATGGGCCCGTACATCGTGCTGATGGAGGTGTACGACCTCAACGGCAACGTGGAGAAGTACAAGCGCACGGTGACCTTGGCGCACCGGTTGGAGCGCTAGGCCACCCAGCAGGATCGGTCACGCGTTTGCCGGGACGATGGGCATTCGTTAGCTTGCTTTTGCCAAACCCACCCCCCCTCCTTCCATGGGCAATGCGCATGGGCCGATGAGGGTACAAGACCGATCACCATGACCCGTATCGTTACGCGCCACAAGACCTTGTTCACGATGGTCCTGATCTCCGGCCTCGTCGCGCTCTCCGCATTCAACGCCTTGGGCGTGAAGGAACGCAAGGTGCCATTGGAGGAAGGCGCGGCCAAGAGCGCGGTGCCCACCTCGGACTTCACCAACTTCGAGTCGGGGCACGTGCACCCGATCGATATGACGCCGGACGGCACCAAGCTGCTGGCGGTGAACACGGGCAACAACAGCCTGGAGGTCTACACCGTGGGCCCCGCGGGCATCGCACACAGCGCAACCATCCCCGTGGGTCTCGACCCCGTGACCGTGCGGGTGCGCAACAACAACGAAGCGTGGGTGGTGTGCCAAGTGAGCGACGAGATCAGCATCGTTGACCTGACGGCGAAAGCCACCGTACGCAGTGTGGCCACCGAGAACGAGCCGGCCGATGTGGTGTTCGCGGGTTCGCCGCTGAAGGCCTTCGTGAGCTGTGCGGAACGCGAGAGTGTGCAGGCCTTCGACCTCGCCAACCTGAACAATGCGCCGGTGGAAGTGCTGCTGAAGGGCGAGCAACCCCGCGCACTGGCCGTGAGCCCCGATGGCAGCACGGTGTACGCGGCCTTCTTCGAGAGCGGCAACCAGACCACGGTGATCCCGGGCAACACCTTCCACGCCGGAGGCTTCTGCTCGCCACAAGGGGGGTGCACCACCATCCCCAATGACGTGGCCAATCCAGCAGGGCCATACGGTGGTGTGGTGCCGGTACCCAACGCGGGTACGGGCTTCAACCCACCGATGAACCCCAACAACCCGGCGATGCCCGGCAACCACAGCCTGGTGGTGCGCAAGAACGCGTCCGGCCAATGGATGGATGCCAACGGGGGCAACTGGACCAGCATCGTCACCGGCGGCATCGCAGGTACGGCACGCACCGCAGGCTGGGACATGCCCGACCGCGATGTGGCCCACATCAACGCCAACAGCCCCAGCACGGCAAGCGTCACCTACACCAGCCACCTGGGCAACATCCTCATGGCCATGGCCGTGCATCCGCAGAGCGGCGAGGTGTACGTGGTGGGCACGGACGCCACCAACGAAGTGCGCTTCGAACCCAACCTGAACGGCAAGTTCCTCCGCGTGAACGTATCGCGCTTCGCACCGGCCGGCAGCCCCACCATCACGGACCTGAACCCGCACATCAACTACAGCACGCACACCTCGCCTCCGGTGTTGCGCAAGCAGTCGTTGGGTGATCCACGCAGCATCGTGTGGAAGGCCGATGGTACCAAGGCGTACGTGACCGGCATGGGCAGCAACAACATCATCACCATCACCCCCACCGGCGCGCGCACCACGCCCGATCCCATCGTGGTGGGCCAGGGTCCCACGGGCATCGTGCTGGACGAGGCGAACAACCGGGGATATGTGCTGAACAAGTTCGATGGGTCCATCTCCACCATCGACCTCACCACCGACCGCGAGGTGGCGCGCAGCACCTACTTCGACCCCACGCCCGAGGCCATCCGCAAGGGCCGCAAGCACCTGTACGACACCCATGCGGGATCGGGCCACGGCCACATCAGCTGCGGCTCGTGCCACGTGGATGGCAAGTGGGACCGCTTGGCGTGGGACCTCGGCAACCCGGCGGGTGAGATGGTGACGGTGAACGACCCGGCCGGCAACAAGACCTTCCACCCGATGAAGGGTTTGAAGACCACACAGTTCCTCATCGACATCATCAACCGCGGCACGGGCAAGCTGCACTGGCGGGGCGACAAGGGCAGCTTCCACGACTTCGCGGGCGCCTTCCACGACCTGCAAGGAGCCGATGCGCCCTTGGATGCGGGGGGTATGCAGGAGTTCAGCGACTTCCTGGCGGCCACCTGGCACGTGCCCAACCCCTACCGCACCATCCGTCCGGACAGCGCTGTGGCCTCGGCCGTGGAGCGCATGAACCCCAGCCGCGTGCGCTTCACCGGCACCACGTTCCAGACCGTACCCGCAGCGGGCGTGAAGTTGTTCGTGGCCGTGAACGTGAACTGCTCGCACTGCCACCAGACAGGCAGCGGACGCGGGCACCTGCCGGGCAACGGATCGAACACCAACGCGGGCGTGGTGAACATGACCAACAACACCAACATGGTGCCCGACCTGCGCACCGTGTACCGCAAGAACGGCTTCTTCTACAACACCAGTGAATGTACCAGTGGCTTCGGCATGATGGCCGATGGTGTGCTGGACACGCGATTCAACCAGGCCGGTACGGCCCACTACCTGGGCGATTATGAGCCTGAACTGTTGGCATGGTCCGGTGGCGTAACACCCGTCAACAGCCCACAGAGCCAGGTCTTCGATCTGGTGCATCCCGCGCAGGACGCGCTACCGGCCGTGGGCATGCGCATGACGGTGAACGGCAGCGTGGGCAGTGTGGGCCGTGTGAACAGCATGAAGACCTATATGGTGGAGAAGTACCCGGCGGATTACGCGCTCATTGTGAAGGGCATCTACAACGGCGAACAGCGCGGCTTCTACTACATCGGCAGCAACACCTACCAGAGCGACCTGGCCGGGCAGACGGTGACGCACGCGCAGTTGTTGGCCTCCGCACAAGCAGGATCACCGCTCACCTGGACGGTGGTGCATCCACGCACCAAGATCCGCCATGGCGTGGACCGCGACAGCGATGGCATCTTCGACTACGTGGATGGCGATGCGGAACTGGCCCTGACACTGATCCTGGAAGGCCCGTTGAACGGCAGCACCATGCGTACGGACCTGCGCACCGCAGGCCTGATCCCCACCACCGACCCCTACGGATCGGGAGAGCTGCTGAAGCCCGAGGTGCTGGAGCGCACAGGAAGCACGGCCGTGGTGGACTGGGTGTGGCTGGAATTGCGTGATGCCACCGACCCCACCACCGTGGTGGACGGACGTGCAGCCTTGGTACAGGCGGATGGACGTGTGGTGATGGCCGATGGTGCCACGCCCGTGCTCTTCCCCAACGCGCCCCGCGGCAACTACCATGTACTGGCCACGCACCGCAACCACCTGGGCACGCTCACCGCAGCGCCCTATGGCTTCGGCAGCGGTGTGCGCACACTCGACCTCTCCTCCAGCACCGTGGCCACCTACGGCACCGAGGGACGACGCACCATCGGAAGCATCCAGGCTTTGTGGGCCGGCGATGTGAACGGTGATGGCATGCTGCGCTACACCGGCCTGAACAACGACCGCGACCCCATCCTCGCCCGCATCGGCGGACTGCTGCCCACTGCGGTGACCACCGGCTACCACGCGGAGGACGTGGACCTGAACGGCGTGGTGCGCTACACCGGTGCCGCCAACGACCGCGACCCCATCCTCAACAACATCGGTGGTGCAGTGCCCACCAACACGCGCGAACAACAGTTGCCGTAACGCGGCAAGCATCAACACAACGAAGGCCGGGCGATCATCGTCCGGCCTTCGTGTTGAGAATGCAATGTGGATCAGCTCTTGGTCGCCTTCTCCAACTTGTCGATCCGGTCCACGATGCGTTCCAGGTTGCGGAAGTGGATGTAGCTCTTGCGGTACTTGCTGGCCTCCCACGCGGGTGAACCCATGTAGGCCTCGCCGGCCTTGGTATCCTTGCTGATGCCGCTCTGCGCTGCGATGATGGTACCGTCGGCGATCTTCAGGTGACCGATGATGCCCACCTGACCGCTGAACATGCAGTTCTTACCGATCTTGGTGGAACCCGCTACCACACCGCCTGCCGCGTAGTAGGTGTTCTCGCCCACCTCCACGTTGTGCGCGATGTGGATGAGGTTGTCGAACTTGACACCACGGCGGAGGATGGTGCTTCCCAGTGTGGCGCGGTCGATGGCGCAGTTGGCACCGATCTCCACATCATCCTCGATCACCACGTTACCGATCTGCGGGATCTTCTCCGCTGCATTGGGCCCTGTCGCGAAGCGGAAGCCATCGCTGCCGAGCACCGTGCCACTGTGGATGATGCAGTTGGCGCCCACCACACAATCCGAGTAGATCGTCACGTTGGCGAAGACCGTGGTATTGTCGCCGATGGTCACGTTGTCGCCGATGTACGCGTGCGGGTAGATCTTCACGTTGTTGCCCAGCTTGGCGTTGCTGCCGATGTAGGCCAGCGCACCGATGTAGCAGTCCTTCCCGTAGGTCGCACCCTCCTCGATCACCGCTTGGGGCGCGATGCCCTTCTTGTCCAGCTTGATGGTGTTGTACATCGCCAGCACCTTCGCGAAAGCACCCTGCGCATCGGCCACGCGCACCAGGGTCGTCCTCACCGGGGCCGTCAGTTCGAAGGCTTGTCCGATGATCACCACACTGGCGGTGGTGCCGTACACGTACTGCGTATAGGCCGGGTTCGCCAGGAAGGACAGGGACCCTTCGCCACCCTCCTCGATCTTGGAGAGCGTGTTGACGGTGGCGTTGGGATCGCCCTCCACGGTGCCTTGGAGGAGCTGTGCGATCTGTGCGGCGGTGAATTGCATGGGGCGCGGTTGGAATGGACCGCCAAGGTAGAAGGGAAGGCATTCGCTGCGCTCATGCCTGGCGCATTGAACCGCGGAGGGCACGGAGAAATGCAGGGAATGGGAAGTGGCATTCGCTTCGCTCACACCTTGAGATGTGAACCGCAGAGTACGCGGAGCACGCGGAGAAATGCCAGTCTCCAATGGCAAGCCATACCATGAGACCGTGTGCATACCTGGTCCAAATCCGGAGGAATTATTTTCGTCGACCGCATTCGCTTTCCCTCCGTGTCCTCAGTGGTTAGAAAGCATTTTCATTCCCTTCACTGTGGTGCCTCCTATTCGCATTTCACACCAGCGTTTAACTTCACTTGTCATGACCGAGAACGAACTTGCCACGGAAATCATCGGGGCCGCGATCGACGTTCATCGTGAGCTCGGGCCTGGTTTGCTGGAAAGCATCTATGAGGAGTGCCTTGCCATGGAGTTGCGCAAGCGCGGGGTCCCTTTCGAGAAGCAAGTACCGGTGCCCATCATCTACAAGGGTGAACGTGTGAAGAACGATCTGCGCCTGGATATTTGGGTGGACCGCAAGGTGATCGTTGAGATCAAAGCAGTGGAGGTGCTTCATCCGATACACTGGGCACAGACCATGACCTACCTCAAACTCACGAACAACCGCCTCGGTCTGCTCATGAACTTCAATGTGGACCTGATGAAGAATGGCGTCGAGCGGGTTGCCAACCGGATGTATTGAAGGAGGCGGAAAGGCATTCGCTGCGCTTATGCCTACTTATTGAACCGCAGAGGGCGCGGAGCACGCGGAGAAATGCCCGCTTCCGAACGTCGCCTCCACGCCCTTTACGGTAGACCTGCATTCCGACCATCCCAACCGGCATTCGGTATTCCCTCCGCGCCCTCTGCGGTTCCCTGCATTTTCGCATTCCCTCTGCGTCCTCCGCGCCCTCTGCGGTTCCCTGCATTTCGCATTCCCCTCTGCGTCCTCTGCGCCCTCTGCGGTTCCACGCATTTCGCATTCCCCTCACCGCGCTACGCTGTCGCACCCATTTCGCAATTGACCACCCCTCCGCGTTCCTCCCGAACTTCGCACCTCCCATGACCACCCTCGACGTCCGTGAAAAGGTCCGCTTGCTGCCGCACAGCCCGGGTGTGTACCAATTCTTCGATGCCGACGGCACCATCCTCTACGTGGGCAAGGCCAAGGACCTGCGTCACCGCGTGGGCAGCTACTTCGCCAAGGAACACCACGACGGCAAGACGCGCCTGCTCGTGCGCAAGATCGTGGACCTGCGCGTGATCCATGTGCCCACCGAGTTCGAGGCGCTGCTGCTGGAGAACTCCCTGATCAAGGAACACCAGCCGCGGTACAACATCCTGCTGCGCGACGACAAGAGCTTCCCCTTCATCCGCATCCGCAACGAACGCTTCCCCCGTGTGGAGGGCATGCGCAATCCCGAGGAGGACGGCAGCGACTACTTCGGCCCCTACGCCAGCGTGCGCACCATGAAGACCGTGCTGGGCCTGGTGCACAAGCTGTACAAGTTGCGCACGTGCAACTACGACCTCTCGCCCAGGAACATCGAGCAGAAGAAGTTCAAGCGCTGTTTGGAGTTCCACATCGGCAACTGCAAGGGCCCCTGCGAGGGGCTGCAGGACGAGGCGGAGTACACCACCAACATGGTGCAGGTGCGCGAGATCGTGAAGGGCCGCGTGACCGGCCTGCTCAAGGTGATGCGTCCTCTGATGTTCGAGCATGCGGAAAAGCTCGAGTTCGAGGCCGCCGAGGAGTACCGGCAGAAGATCGAACGGCTGGAGAGCTACCGTGCCAAGAGCATCGTGGTGAACCCGGACATCGGCGACGTGGACATCTACGGCCTGGTGAGCGACCCCACCAGCACCTACGTCAACTACATGCGTGTGATCGATGGGGCGGTGGTGCACGGCATCACCATCGAACTGAAGCGCCGCCTGGAGGAAAGCGATGTGGAGATGCTGCAACTCGCCATCGCCGAACTGCGCACCCGCTACCACAGCCTCGCACCCGAGGCCATCGTGCCCTTCGACCCCGAGATCGAGGTGCCAGGCCTCAGCTTCACCGTACCCCAACGCGGCGACAAGCTGAAACTCCTGGAGCTCTGCGAACGCAACGTGCGCTACTTCATGCTCGATAAGCAGAAGCAGGAGAAGCTGACCGATCCCGAGGGCGCCACCACCCGCACGCTGGAGCAGTTGAAGCAGGACCTGCGTCTCACCGAGCTGCCGCGCCACATCGAGTGTTTCGACAACAGCAACACCCAGGGCACGGACCCCGTGAGCGCCTGCGTGGTGTTCAAGGATGCCAAGCCCAGCAAGAAGGACTACCGCCACTTCAACATCCGCACGGTGGAAGGGCCGGACGACTTCGCCAGCATGACCGAGGCCGTGGAACGCCGCTACAGCCGGCTGGTCACCGAGGGCGAGCCCCTGCCACAGCTCATCGTCATCGACGGCGGCAAGGGGCAGCTGAGCGCCGCGCTCGAAGCGCTGGACCGGCTCGGTCTACGCGGCACCATCGCCATCATCGGCATCGCCAAGAAGTTGGAGGAGATCTACTTCCCGGGCGATCCCTTCCCGCTGCACATCGACAAGCGCAGCAGCAGCTTGCGGGTGATCCAGCACATGCGCAACGAGGCGCATCGCTTCGGCATCACGCACCACCGGGGGCGCCGCAGCAAACGCATCGTGCGCACCGGCCTGGAGGAGATCCCCGGCATCGGTCCCGGCACCGCGCAGAAGCTGTTGAAACGTTTCGGCAGCATCAAGGGCATCCGCGAGGCCATGCCGGAGGATGTGGTGGCCGAGGTGGGTGCGAAGAAGGCGGAGGTGGTGCTCAGGGGGCTTGCCTCCGCGCAGTAGCCGGCACACGGATACACTTGGATCCCGGTCGGTGACCTGTTGGCTTGACCGATGATCACCACGCCGCATCGGCACGGTTGTCGAACATGGCCACGATGACCACCCGGTCCCGATACACGCGGTACACAGCTGACGTATTTCGGTGAACGAAGCCCAGGCGGTGGTGCTTGTTGCGTTGCGATCGTTTGAAGCCGTTCGGCCAACGTGCGATCAGGACTTCGAACTCCTGCACCATGTCCAGCAAATGGGCTGCCTCTCGTTGGGTCCAGTGTTCCAGCAGGAATGCGTGAAGCCGGTCCAGGTCGCGTTCCGCTCGGGCGGACCACTCAACTCTTCGGAGTGCGGCCATACTTTTCCCACACTTCCGCGGAAGAACGTACGCGACCAGCCTTGATGTCCGCTTCACCCTCGGCAATGGCGGCTTGTTGCTCGGCGGTCAGGCTGTCATACCAGTCATGGGCCTCATTGGCCTGCTTGAAATGGAGTAGCGATGCAAGCAGCCCCTTATCATCCAGCTGGCTCAACCAGCGGATCAATTCCATACGCATGCTGTCGGTACTCATCGGTTGCTGTAACGGAAACCAAAGCTACGTGTGCGCTGGCCTCCGCACAATAGCCTTCGCGCGGGCCGATCGGGTGATCAGCTGATCGAATGCGCGCTACGGGCAAGGTCGGCACATGACCGCACACACAGCTCGTTGCTCAATCGTCCCACCACCCACAGGAGTATGCGAACCGCTTGCCAGCGATCATCTGTTCTGCAGCCACGGTGGCTCAACGATGAACCCGGCGACCGCAACGAACAGCGTAAGGTCCTCAATGCACCACCACAAGGCGCCCATGACCTGCGGGCCGGCCGTTGGCCATCATGGAGAGCACGTAGGTGCCGGCGGGCAGTTGGTCCGTGGCGATGCGGAAGCGGTCACCGTGGCGCGTGATGGTCGGCTGCACGGACCTGCCAGCCGCATCATGAACGTGTAGTTGGGTGTTCGCATCGGACACGGGCAGCCAAGCCACATCGTCCGCCGGCAGCGGGTAGGGCTGCATGAGCAGTGGCGTGGGACCTTCGGGCCGGCCTGTTACGATATCCACCAGCGCCTCGGCGGAAGCGGTGCAGCCAAACTCCGTGGTGTAGGAATAGGTGATGAGGATGGGCCAGCCGGTCACCAGTTCGGTGAACAGGGAGTCGCCCACCACACCTTCGCCCGACCAGGTGCCGCCAGCCGGGGTGCCGCCTTCCAAGAGCGCATGAGCACCGAACGGCAGGGTGATGAACGGCAGGGTGAGCGACACCTCCGGCACGCTGGCCAGGTTGTAGCGCGCATACACGTTCGGATAAGGCACTTCCTTGAAGAGGAGGTCCGCGGTACCGTCCGCGTTCAGGTCGGCCACGATGTGGTCCATGTTGCTGATCAGGATGGGATCCAACTCTTCCCAAGTGCGCACTACCAAACTGTCACCTTCCATCTGAACCGTTTGGAACACGGCATTGCCTACGTTGAAGGCCTTCCCGAAGAGCTCTGGTCGGTCATCGCAGTCCAGGTCCATGATGCGGCGGTAGTCGTTGTAGTTGAGTACGGTCTCCACATGGCGCCGGTAGAACACGGAGTCCGGATCGGAGAGGAACATGTTCAAGGGGTTGAGCAGGTCGGGAACGCCATCGTTGTTCAGGTCCGCCACATCCCAGAAACGCATCACAAAGCTCAACTGAGCGGTGCAGATCGTATCCGGCGCGCTGTTCCACACGCCGTTGTTCTGTAGGATCACCACGCCATGCACTTGGCTGATGGCAGTGGTGGTGATCAGGTCGTTCAAGCCGTCGTTGTTCCAATCCATGGCAACGATCTCGGCATCGATGATCAGGCTCACTGGTAGTGTTTCCGTGCGTTTCACATAGCCACCCATCCCATCATTGCGGTACCAGGTGAAGACGTTACCGTTGTTGCGGCGCAGGGCCAGGTCTTTCAGCCCGTCCTCATCCACGTGCATGGCGCGCACAGGCCCGAACCAGGCCGGATGGTCACGGTACTGGTCGATGCCCACCACCGTGTCCAGCAGCACGGTGGTGAAGGTGCCGCCCTCGTGGCGCAACAGGTGCACGGTACTGTCCAGGTGGGTGAAGAGGTCGGTGTCGCCGTCGTCGTCCACATCCTCAAAAAGTATCAGGGTCTCGCCGGTGGGCAGGGCGGTGACGAACTGGGGAGGCCCGAAGCCTCCCGTCCCATCATTGTACCGAACGTACAGGCTGTCACCCTGTTGCACCAGTTCGTCCGCACCGGGTGCCTCATCCCACTCCAGCAGCCATTCCGAGAACGGGCATCCCTCGCAGATCACGGAAAGCGTGGTGTCGAACTGGCTGCGGGCATCCGATGCGCTGAGCGCGGCGATCAGCAGAGCGGTGAGGGTGATGCGGGCCATGGCGTGGTCTTTCGTTCCGTGAATATACCAGTGCGGCGCTGATCATCCAAGCGGTCTTGTCCGCCCTGGTCCATGGTCTGCCGAACACCTGGTCGCCTTTCGAGTGCGGCCGCTTGCGCCTGGCCAAGCGGAGGAAGTGAGCGCCACTCCCGCGGCCACAAGGGACCACCTCACACGCAGCACAACGGCCACTCACTCCCGGATGAACGACAGGCGGTGAACCGTGCCTGCGTCGATCACCTGCAGGTGGTACACCCCGGGTACCAGCGCACGCACATCCAATTGGCCGTGGCGCAAGGTGGTGTGCAGTACCGTACGACCGCTGTGGTCCAGCACCTGGGCCGGGGCGTTCAACGGGTGCGAGAGGTTCAGCGTGCCCGCGGTGGGCACCGGATACACGGACCACTGCGGGACCGTGGTGTCCGGAACCGTGGTGCTGATGCAGTTGGGCTGTACCTCCCCCTCGTTCATGCACCCCGTTGCGTTGTTGGCGATCGACGGCCCCGGCAGGAACACCGCGATGCGGTCGCACACCGCCTGCACATGGCAGATGGCGAGCTGTGGATTGCTGGTGATCTGCAACTCCCCCAGCCCGATGGGGCGATCGAAGGCGCTGAGGTCTGCCAACGCGTCGTTGGCATTGATAAGCAGGTTGCCCACCGAATCCAGGTCGGCGAAGCCGGTGACGGACACCAGGTCCGTGTTGCCTTCGATGATCATCCGGCCGCAGTGGTCCAGTTGGGGGAACCCGCCCACGGTGCCCAGTGCCCAATTGCCGTACACCCACAGTTCGCCCGGCACACTGTCCAGTTCACCGAACCCGGTGATGGACGTCAAGGATGGGTTGCCGTAGATCCGCAGGTCGGTGCCCACCGCGTCCAAGGCGTTGAACCCGCCGATGGATTGCAGTGAAAAGCAGATCCCCAGTTGCAGTTCACCGCCGATGCGCTCCAAGCCGGTCCCACCGGTGAGGCTCGTCGTATAGCCCGTTGCGATCACCAGGTCGCCGCCCACGTGGTCCAGGTCCGCAGGAATGGTAAGGGTGGGCAACGAACCCGGTAGCGAGACATCGGCATCGGTCACGATGAAGTTGCCACCGATGGTATCCAATTGGAACAGGCCATCGATCGAGGTCATGCTCACGTTGCCGATCACCAGGTCGCCTTCCACCACGCGCAACGCGCTCAGGCCTTCGAGGGTCTTCAGGCTGTCGCACGCCTCCACCAGCAGGTCGCCCCCTATCCGTTGCAGCGCGTTCAGGCCCTGCAGATCGCGCAGGGGCAGTGTATTGCGCACCAGCACCGATCCTTCCACGTGGGTGAGCCCGTTGAAGCCGGTGAGGTCGAGTGGACTACCCAGCACCTGCTCCACCCGCAGGTCGCCCTGGATCACCTCCACCCCGACGAAGGCGCTCAGGTCATTGATCAATTGCCCGCTGATGAACAGGTCTCCCGACAGGGTGGTGCAGTCGGGATAGTCACTACCGAACGCATCCGCGTCCTCCTGCGATAGGATGGCCACGTTGCCCGTGGGGCATTGGGCCAGCAGTGCGGTGTGTACCACCAGGCAAGGGATCAGGAAGAGGGGACGGATGGAGAGCACGGGAAAAGGGTTTGGTGGAATGACGCGCGGTTGTTCCGGTGGTTGCCGCAGCGCAGCGCGAAGTTCGCACATCGGCCGAGCGATCCCCCCTACTGCTTCACCACCCGCGTACTACGCACCGCTCCGCTCGCCGCCACCACCTGCACCGTGTACAGGCCCGTGGGCAACGCGCTCACACTCCACGTGGGACCGTTGCGCAGGTCGTGCTCCAGCACTCGGCGGCCATCGGCGGCCATGACGATCACCCGCACCGCATCCGGCGCACCCACCACGCTCATGCGGTCATGGGCGGGGTTGGGCACCACGTGCACCGCGGCATCCGTGGGCGTACGCAGTCCGGTCAACACGTCCGTGACGAGCACCGCATCGGGCGTGCGGATCGGTGGGTTGAAGTCGAAGAAGATGTCCGCCGCGTTGGGGATCAGCATGCCGGACACGATCGGCTCTGCCAAGCGGATGCGGAAGGTGGTGAGGCCGTGGCTGCCGCCCTCGTTGGTGGTGCTGTCCACCAGCAGGATGTTCGGGAAGGTCCAGCGCACCACGCGGCCCGCAAGGAAGTCCACCGTACAGGGGTGCGAGGTGGTGCCCTGCTGGAAGCTCGCCATGTCCAGGGCCGCATCCAGCGTGTCCGTCACCACCACCGTGAAGGCCGTGTCCGTGCCGGTGTTCTGGAAGTGGATGGTGTAGTCCAGGTACTGGTCCACGCCCAGGAAGTACTGCGTCTCGCTGGTGCCGCTGCTGGTGCGCACCTCCTTCACGTTGGGGTCGTAGCTGCCCGTGACCGTGCGCAGGCTCACCTCCGAATTGTTCGCGGCGTTCGCATCGGGCAGGGTGTTGCTCACCGTCCACGTGCTCACCAGCTCGGTGCCCAACGGCGTGGCCACCGGCACCACCAGATCCACGTTGAACGACGCAGCGCCGAAGGAGTTGAAGGCCGGTACCTCCCACGTCAGGGTGTTGCCGTTCACTGTGGCGGCCGGTGTGGTGCCCACGAAGGTCAGTGCGGGATCGTAGGTGCACGTGACGGTGACCGGGCCGCTCGGTTGCGGGCTGTGGTTGCGCGCCGTGGCGTACAGCCGGGTGGCGAAGCCCGGCCGTGCGAAGGTGTTCCCGGTCTGTATCCCCAGGTCCAAGGGTTGCGTGCTGCCATTGGCCAGGTCCTGCACTACCGGTGCGCCGGTGATGCTGAAGGGCACGGGTTGCGTGGCCGGGCAGATGGGGATCAGTGTGGGGTTCGTCTGCGTCAGCGTGTAGGCACCCGCGGGCAGGTTCAGGGTGTAGTCGCCGTTACCATTGGTGAGAGCGAAATAGCCACCGGGTTCGATGTTCAGTACGCTGCCCGGTATGCCCACCTCGTTGCCGTCGCGCATACAATCGCCGTCCACATCGTACCAGCTGTTGCCGCTCAGGCCGCCGCAATCGGGCCCCAGGTCGGGCACGGTGATCGTCCGGTAGGAGAGGCACAACGTGGCGTTGAACGAGGTCTCCAGTTCGTAGGTACCGGGCGCCAGACCGGCGAATGTGAACGGGCCATGGGCCCAAACTTGCAGGACCTCCACCGTCGCACCGTCCAACCTCAGGATCATCTCGCTATCCATCGGGCTGTTCGAAAAGCCCGAGATGCTGCCGATGCTGCCGCCGGTGCAGGCCCCTTCCACCTCCTGCACATACGGGTCCCAGGTCTCATCTACCCCATACATCACGAAGCTGCCTGTGCCCGTGCAACCCAGCGCGTCCACAAAACTGTAGTCGATCCAGTCGCCGAGGCAGAAGCCGCCGTACACCGGGCCAGGCGGCTCGATATTGAAGCCGAGGTACGTACCCGGCACGCTATACGTGTAGGGCTCCGCTACACCCTGTACGATGTGGTCCATGAAGGCGCCCGCCCCGTTGCACATGCCCGCGCACGCACCGCCCCAATAACCCGTCAAACGGGTAGGCACCGGCCAAGGTGGGGCCACTCCCATCGAGCAGGTTGGCCAAGCTCTCCACCACCACGGTCGTCGTGGCCGTGGCGCCCAGTGCGTCCGTCACCACCACGGTATAGCTGCCGCCCACCAGGCCCGTGATGCTGTCCACGTTGGCCGTGTAGCCACTGGGCCCGGTCCATGCGTAGGTGTACGGTGGCTGCCCACCATTGCCATAGCCATAGGCCTGACCATTGCTGTTCCCGCAGGTCTCCGGTCGGGTGGCGGCGGTTATACCGATGGCCAAACCGGCGGTGGAACTCAACAGGCCCAGGACGAGGATCAGGTGGCGCATGGGGGGAGGTGGTGCTGGGAAGACGCACCGGCCGGACAAAGGTGGCTTTTGGGGTGCCTTGGTTCACACTCGGAAATACCGCCGCACCGCCTCAGCCGATCACCCACACCTCCCGCGTCAGCAGCACCGCCGCACCGCTGGCCAACAGGATGGCGATGGCCAACAGCTGGTGTACCCGGTCCGAGCGCACCGGCCGCAGCGCCATCAGCAGCATGGTGAGGAAGAAGAGGAAGAGCGGCAGCTGGTCCAATACGGTCACCTGCAGGTAGTGGAAGTTGAACAGGATGGAGAAGCCGATGCAGAACAGCATGAGGATGGACACCATCCGGAACTGCGAATGGAAGAACGCGCGCATGTCCCTTCCCTCCTCGTGTGTGTTGGTGGGCAACAGCATCTTGGCCACGCAGAACAGGGCCACCGGGTAGGCCAGCACGAAGAACAGGTCCAGCATGCCCCACGTGCTGCGGTCCTTCAACTGGTAGGTGATGATCCAGTCCTGCACGTGCAAGAACAGGATGAACGCCACCCAGGCCAACTGCGGCCAGTAGAATCGCACGGTGCGGTGGTTGTACAGCAGGTCCGTGAACGACGAGAGCAGCTGCGTGATCCCCAGCCCCAGGATGATCGAGACCAGGATGGACACGTACTCGAAGGGGTTCACGGCGGTCATGCCTGGCGAAGCTAGTGGAGTGCGGGCGATGGGGCACGAAGGTCAAGGACCGATGCTCCGCCCATCCACAACATCAGGGTCGAAGGTGCCGCAGGTCCACACGAAGCGGGTGGCCGCTGTGCCGTCCAAGGGCCCCACGGCCCGCCAGTCCAGCGGGGTGGTGCCGGGCACCGTGTCCGCCACCAGCATCCGTACCACCGCATCTTCCGGCACATTGGACGCAGGAGCCGGGCGTGTACAGGCCAGCAGTAGCAGGGCACAACAGCAAACGAGCAACACCGGCATGGGTTGAAGGTAGCACTGCAAGCCAACGCACACCACCCCTCACCCCCGCCGCACCAGCCACCCGCCCAGCGCCGCCTCCACCACGCCCAGCCCGGCGATCAGGCCTTGGATCCAGAACAGCGGGTCCGTCATCAGCACCTGCACCCCTATCCACACCACCGTGCCCACGCCCAGCAGCAGCGCACCCGTACCGGCCAGCGGCGCACGCCGCACCGTGAGCACCAGCCCCACCGCATGGCCACCGCCCACCACGCCGAACAGCAGCACGCCGGGCCAGAAGAAGTCGGTGAAGGGTGCCTGGGTGAGCACCGCCAGCGGCAGCTGCAGCAGGTGGCCATCGGGCGCCCGCATCAGCAGCCCACCGCCCACCAGGGCGGTAAGGGCCACGAAGGCCTGGATCAGCACCAGCACCACACGCATAGGGCCAAAGGTGGGGTGCGCGCGGGGCGGGGGGAATGAGGGAGGTCAGGGTTGGGGGAGGTTTACGGTCGGACTCATCCAGTTCCCCCGGTGAGTTCCGCGCCTACTACGACCGCAAGGTGGCCGAGGGAAAACTCAAGATGCTTGTCTTTATCGCTATGCACAACAAGTTCATCCACCGTGTCTGGGCCATGATCCGGAAGGGAGTGCCATACGAGATACGAACACCCCATGCACACGTCATAGAGTAATCTGTCACGCGAAATGCAGATCGCGTTGACCGTCGGAGTCGATCAACTGTACACAGTAGCTCACATCAGAGACCAGATCAGGAACCTCTTCTTCTAGCTTAGGGATACGTGCTAAGGGGAAAAAGAGTAGTGACTCCAGCGCACGGGCATAGTCAAAGCGCACCTCCCCAGCCTTCCCGTAGTCCACTCCAAGGGTACTTGCAACCATCTCGTCCAGAATCACATTCGCCTCGACGCCCAATCGCTCGCGAAGAGTTTGCGCAAGGTCGAATACCGACCGACCCGAGCGAGTTGGCTCTGTGATTAGCGAAGCAACCCACAACTCCGAACCATGTGGAGCATTCAATTGCAGGTGCGAGAAGTAGTGCTTCCGTTGCTGTGTCGAAGTACTCTTCACCTCTACGCGTGTGTCCCCTAGCACAAAGTCATGCAACCCACGTGGATCCTCATGCCAGCCTTCTATCCAGCGCTCAACATCTGCTCGCTGTGAGAGTACGAAAAGCTCTGCCCAAAGTCCTTGAATGGATCTTCGATTCTGTTGCCGAAGACTTTGGAGGAGGTCGACGAAGCGCCGAATACATGTCGCCACTTGGTCAGGCTCAGCGCGATGAGGTAGTTGAAGTGCAATGAGCTTCGCGAAACGCAGAAAGGCTTCGACCAAGCCAGCTTCGATATTGTGAAGTGTTACAAGAGAAAACAAAGCCTCCTCGGTGTTGGCCCCCTCATGAACTCGACCAGTCAAGCCATGAACGACCGAGATGTACTCCAACCGCAACGCCGGCGGATTCGGTATCGGCTGCGGTTCGAGGAGAATGAGCAGACACGGTTCACCTATAGGTGTTCGCGCTAAGAGATGCACACATTGTGCATTCACAGGAATGGTACTGTACACGGCTCTTCCATCACTCACATGAGACGCAGACAAAGCAGCATACGCCTTCTCTAGTTCATTCATCGGAAGAATCCTCTTAGGACTGTTTCTCTTGAGACAGCCAGTGCTTTCTCATCGCCTCTGGTACCCAAAGGGCAAGGACAGGAACCTCAGTGGCAACTATACCCTTGCTTTCGTGATGCCTTAAGGTCAGAGTGCGCAGTTGCACCGTAAGCCTATCAGTAACTCTCAATCGCCTATCCCCGGGATAGTAGAGTGGATCACCTTCTTGTCTGTTTTGGCCCTGAAAGATGTTCTCAATTTGATTGTTCTTGTCGAGGGCTCGAATCGAATCCTCTCCAGAATCCAACGGCCGCATTTCGATGACATCACAGACTGAATCGGGATCATTCTTCAAATATTCTCCCAATTGAAAGCACAAGCCAGCGAAGAGAAGCTGATCCTCCGAATCCGGAACAGCAACTCGAACTAGCAAGTCATCCAGAACTTGGCGCAAGGGCACGCTGAATATTCCCTTGTGCCGTGTTGCGGCCTTTCCGTAGAGCGATTCAGGAAGGTTTGTGAATGGATACTTCATTTGAAGTTGTCGAATACCTCCACATTAGCTCTCGTGCATCAGTAGATACATGAGGGGCCGCACCCAGTACCACTGATGCGCACAGGTTGCCTGAACATGTTTCAGTGAAAGGACATTCCGCCGAGTAGGTTGCAGGTTGGGCGACAGAATGAACACTCTTCTCCAACTCGTCACAGGTGTATCTCGCAACTTATCCAACTCACCCCGGAGGCTCTTCTCATGCTCAACGTACTCATTGAAGGCCCCCTTAACCGAAGCGTCGAGGAAGAGTCGACAATAGCCCAAATAACTGCGCTTGTATCCTAGAAAGCGAGCGCGCTGCTGAAGCGAGTCAGCGGCACCAGTGCCAACCCCACGAGGCATGTAGGTCACAGTAAGGCCCTCTATAGTCACGCCCCTATCCAAAGCTTGACCTCCAACAATGACACGAGCATATTGAGCACCCCAATTGATGATTTCCGTTGACCCCTTAACCGAATTAACCTCATCAACAGAAGCCCGACGAATGGCTTTGCGCAAGTGTGCTTGCAATTCGTCCCATGTGGGCAACTCCTCGCCTACAGTTTGGTGAAGGTCATCGTAGCACTTCTTAAAGCTGTCGAGCAAATCAAGGCGATCGATATCGTCCTGCGGGAATCCCAAAGTCTCCGCCCAGCGGGACATTATTTGTCGTGTGCGAAACGCAAATTCTCCATGAAGATCTGTCTCACGTGAGGGATGGATGAACATGGTTCGATTCCCTCCTTCATCACCGGTGACATAGCCTGCGGCAACGCCTAAGAAATACAAGCGCAATGCTTCGAGTAAAGTCGGAGGGACATCACCGACAGGTCCTTTTCGGACAGGTAGCTCTCCCACGGGTATGTCTCGGACCAAGCTGGCACTCTCCCCACGGAAGAACTCGACCCCACCCACATAGTCCCCGCCAGGCTGAATAACTTCAGCGAACTGAGGTGAGAGTACGTCGAGTACGCTTATCAACAGGTTGGCCTGTGGTGTTGCCGTATACTCTAGGAAAGTATGGTTGTCGAACAGGTCCCGCAACTGACAGATTTGGGAATACGTTGGACTCTCCTCATCCTGGTTCACCCGTGCGTTTAGACTTGCTTGATCGGCCTCGTCATCGATGAGAATGACTGGCACACCGTTTAGGTCAATGCCCTTGAGCGCAGCCATGAACTTTTTCAAAACTGCCTTGTGCTTCTTAAGCACAACCAGGGCAACGTGACCGTCAGGATCCTTATCACGGTAATCCTCCAATATCTGGCGGATTGCAGTTCCCTCATTCTTTCCAGGCTCTCGCAAATGACGCCACTTGCGCTTCTTCCGAGTTTTCAATTGTAAGTCCTCCTCAAGACGATCAGCAGATTGCTTTTGAAGGTTATTCTTAGTTCCTGTGAGTACTATGATCAACGGATAGCCGTTGTCAGCAGCCATTGCCGTGACTGCAGTGAACGATGCTGTCTTGCCACTTTGGACATAGCCAACAACTAAGCCTGTTCTTCGCCCACCCGGTCCATGCGGAGGACTACATTGAGACAAGATGTGCGTCGTTGACTTCCGAAGGTTCTCCCTCTCCGACTCAGACCATTTCTTCCCAATGTGTGAGATCAGTTGATTGGTCTCCTCGCCCTCAATGGGAGTCCATCCACCACTACCCTCATTGCCAAATGTCAGCTCAACCGTTTTCATCAGGACGAGAAGTTATGATTGGGCCGCTTAACGCGCTGCGCAGAATTTCATTCACATGCTTGTAAATCGTACCGGACTCCAGTACGCCTTGGTCTCGAGACACGACGGTGGCAACCGCAAGACTCGAAGCTATTCGTAACAAGGGTTCAATCTGTTCTCCCGATGTACCAGCAAAGCGTTGCATGAAAGGGTGAGCTAGATTGACTCGAATGCCAACCAATCTGACCTCAGCGCTACGCTGGTTCTGTGCGATGTACAACCACTCACTGATGGCGTTGTCGTTCGCAAGGTCGATCGTCACCGTCCACTCCTGATCTTGAAAGCGTAGCCGGAACTCCTTCGTGGCGGCGACCTCAGCCGCTAAGGGTAAATCTGACGGCGGCGGAGTAGCTAAAGGGACTTCGTGTCTTTGGGTGTCAATCAGGGTAGACGCCGTTGCAAGGGCTTCCGCAGTTGATGCAGCAGCCGCCTCGGCAGCGCGCGCGATGGTAGTAGTCCTTGTTCGTGCCCTGTACTCCTCTGCCATTTTGAGAATGGGGAGCGGATCCGAGTCCATCTGCTTCCGGAGTTGGTCGAGAAACTCCTCTTCAAGATCTTCCCATTGAATCGCATCCTTAGTATGGCTCACACCGAAGCCTTCAAGGTGCAGTTCGCCGAAGACGCGCTGATACCTGTAACTGTTCGGTTGGCCAAAGACAGACGTTGGTCTGTAACCTTCGTCCCCGCTACCGAGGATCAAGCGGTTCCGCCGGAACAAGGCCAAGCCGGCCTCGGTCAGTTTCGCCTCATCGCGGATGGCCACAAATCCGTGGACACGCTTGTTACCGAGACGAATGTCGATAGGCTTTCTCCAAGTGACCAATTTTCCTGAGGGGTCGCGCGGGTTGGGTGCCTCCAAGATCTTTGGTTCTTCATAGCGCAGCGCCTCCCCATCATAGTACAATTCAAGCTTCCCTTCTTTAAGGAACTGGCGATAGATGCTTGTGAGGTGGTCCCTGATCTTTCCAATGGTCTTCTTTACCGGCATCTTCGCTGGACGCAGAAGAGTTAGTTCGGTGAGTGCTCTTCCAACTTGGCCGGTTCTTCCTCAACCGAAGTGTTTCGAGCCCTCCGTCCATGATCTTGGCGAGGTCGAAATGGACCTTGCCCACGCGCTTCTGGCCAACAGTCTTGGTTCGCACTGTCCAAGTATTTGTGAACCAGAATCCAGCGCTCTTCATACCCATCCCGAACTCTGACAAGCCAGTGCGGTCGAGGGGGATTTCTGCTGTCCTAAAGGCCCGCTGATAGTCCGCCGGGGCAATGCCAGCTGCATTGTCCCGTATCACGATCCGACCACCGTCGGTCTTGTCGAGTTCAATATCAACACGGAGCTTATAGTTCTGTCCGTGCATTGATTGCAACTGATTCCAGTTGCGCTCGATCCCACTATTGACCGCGTTGTCAACAAATTCACCAAGCGCATACCAGTGCTTGTAATTCAGGTGACCGAGGACGGAGAGAATGTTGACACCAGGTCGGATGTTGACGGTTTCCATGGCGCGAAAGCTGAGAACTCAAACGAGGACCGATAGGCTCTCTCGTTGCATGGGTGGTGCCTTCGATGGCGGAACCGCTGTCTGCTCATCCAACAAATGGCCCGCGATGACTTCGACAAGCCTCGCGTTGACAGCATTACCAAACGCCTTGAACGCTTTCGTTTCGGTTGGCGGCAGGTGCTTCAGTGATTGAAGCGATTGCAGTCTCGCGCATTCCTTGGTTGTCATGTAACGGCGTTCCCAACCAATTATCGGCACCTGGGTGGTGGTCATCGCAACGAGCGATGGGCTAGTGTCCGCTCGTTTCACACGCACACCCGAAGCCCTGAACTGGATCACATGCTTCCAAACGTCGCGTTCACCGCCTTTGTAGTTCCACTCGAACTTCTGAAGGGAAGAAGGGAAGCGCAAGATCTCAGGCATCCAAGACTTCAATTCACGCTTGTGCGTCTCATAGAAAGCGCGGTTTGACCGGATGAAGCTCCGTTTCCAAGATGGGAACAAGTCCTGCTCGGTACGGGCATGCGACGGCAGGACCTCGAACGGATCCATGACACCCTTGCTGTCCAGCGACAACCCGTGAGAGCCCCGGAACGCGCGAAGTGCTTTGCTACTCATTGAGTAAGGGGTCCTGTCCTCGTAGGGGTAGGTAGCTCCGAACTCCATCGACCAGATCGGGAATGAAGGAAGCGGTGCATCCTTCGGAATACGGTTCAGAAAATCTTGCCAGACATTCAGGCAATCGACTACTTGTGCGCTTAGCGGGCGCGCATCGCTTGGATGCTTCTCCAAAATCTTCAGCAATGATGGCTTCGGGCTCTCAGGCCGCTCTGGCCAACTGAAAGAACCAAGGCTCCCACGCCTCGCAACAAGAAGTAGTCTATGTCGGACTTGAGGTATGCCGAACTCATGCGGCGAGTAGACTTGCTCGTCAACTGCATAACCAGCTTTTCTAAGATCCTCCTTGATAGATGCCCATGTGCGCCCTTCATCGTGTGTCCGCAGGTTCGGCACATTTTCAAGGATGACATACTCCGGCTTGCGATAGCGAACGATCGTAATACCTCATCGAAAAGTGAGCCATTGAGTCGGACAATCGAAACCAGCCTGCTCGCCTGCTTTCGAGAACGGTTGGCACGGGAAACCAGCGCAGAGGATGTCGTGTTCAGGGACATCCTTGGACTTCACCTTTCGGATATCACCTACCGGTCGAATACCATGGTTCTTCTCGTAGACGTCCTGCAACACTGGGTCCAACTCGCCGCTAAGACACACTCGTGTCCAAGTCGTTCGAGCCCGACATGAAACCCACCAGGCCGGCGAATAGATCCCAAAGCGCATGGTACTAAGGTTGGAAAAGATATTCAAACATAGCGTGGGCCACAGGTTAGTTGCGAACGTATTCTAGTTAGGTGAGTGTGTGAGTATTACTAGTGCACCTCCACCACCCACCCGCCCCAAGTCACCACCCCACTGTACCAGTTCCATTTGAAGTGGATAGGTGACAGCGGCTGTTCCTTCCCCGCCTTCCCGCCAGATACCGAAACCGCCTTCGCCTGCCCGCGCCGAACGCCGATCAAATGCAAGCACGCATCGCATGCAGCCTGTTCCGGCTTATCGGTGCTCTCCATGTCCACAGTAACCTCCTGCCATTGGGCGCCATGAACGGGCCACTGGTCCTTGGGTGGTCGCCAAAGACAAGTGAAGGTGTAGGGGTTCATCGATCGCGCTGTTCGGTTTGCTGCTGCATGAGGCTGCGAAGAATACGCTGATAGTTCTCTGCGAGGCCATGGGCCTCCTCGGCATCGGAGCACTCTTCGATCACGACCCCATCCGGCGCTTCACCGGTTTCTAGGAAAGTGGCGGTCTGCCGCCACGCTTCGGCACGCGCTTCAAGCCCATCGATCACTTGACCGAGGTCAAGGCCACTGAGGCGGATGACAAATTCCTTGTCGTGGTTCATTCAGCCAGGTTAGCGAACTTCGGGGTTAAATGCCAGGGATACCGATGGCCACCACCCGCAAACCATGGTCGCGTGAGGAGCTGCTGATCCTCCTGAACCTCTATGACAAGATCCCGTTCGGCAAGTTCGACAAGGGCAACCCGGTGCTGATCGAGGTCGCCGAGTGTATGGAACGCACGCCCTCCAGCTTGGCCATGAAGTTGAGCAACTTGGCCAGCTTGGATGAGCGCTTGGCGGCACGGGGCATCAAGGGACTTTCCGGCGCGAGCGCGTTGGACCGTTCGGTGTGGGCCGAGTACCGAGCGGATCATGAAGTGCTTGCTGTGGAAAGTGAAGAGCTACTGACCACATTGGTAGCCGGTTTCTCATTTGCGGCGGTGGACGTACGGCCGGAATCGATACGGGTGGTGTTGGTACCGGAAATGGAAACCGAATACCTGGCTACGGTCACACAGCGCAGGGGCCAAAGCTTCTTTCGCCAAGCGGTGCTGAACGCCTATGGTGGCCGTTGTGCCTGACCGGTCTGGCCATTCCTGAACTCTTGGTGGCCTCGCACATCGTACCGTGGAAGCGTTTTGGCCCGGATGACCCCGTGGTCGCTGCAGGGCTTGATGCCATCATTCCGAAGGTGGCGCATGGTCACCGCTTGGATGTCCGCAATGGCATTGCGTTGAACGCGTTGCACGATCGCGCCTTCGATAGAGGGTTCATCACGTTCGATGCCGACCTAAGGATGCGGTGTTGCCCCTTGTTGCGCGACCAATTCTCGGAACCCGAGATCGCACGCGAATTCAAGGCCTACGAAGGCAAGCCACTGGTTGTCCCGGAAGGCACGGAGGGTCCACATCCCGCCTATTTGGAGTGGCATAAGAACTGGGCCTTTCAGCAGTTCTAGCTGTCAACCCACCTAACCCCACCAACCACTGGCCTCCGGCCACCTCAATACCCGGCCGCACCATCCACCCGCACCGCCCAGCCGATGGACCAGAAGACCGAAGCACCTGGACCGCCGAACACCCGAACCCACCTAACGGCCTTAAGCACAACGGCGGCGATGAACATGTGGACATGTGCTCATGTGCTCATGTGTACATGGGGGCATGTGGTCATGATCCGTCATCTCACGGTGAGGCAAAAGGTCCATTCGGCATGATGGCTGCTGGAGTGGTAGCGCACGGCGATGGGGGTGTTCTGGTCCGGCGGTACGGGTTGCCAGTGGGGGCTGGGCAGCCAAGGTGTCTGGTGGCGGCGGCAGTGTGCGGCCACCCACGGGCGCAGGTACAAGGTCCAGTGGTTGCGCGGCCAATGGGCGGCCGCAGGCCGATAGGTGGTGGGCCAAGGGATCCGCAGGTGTACGTGTACATGATGGCCGGGCAGCAGTTGCAGGCCGTGTGGCGGGCGTTCGCAGGCTGCTACTTCGGCCGGTGTGGCCATGCGGTAGAGTGGCCAGGGCTCGCACAGGGTGTGGTGTCTGAATTGGCGCTGTTGTCCTAGGCAGAACGGAGGGTCGGCATGGGGTTCCAGGAAACCACCACACAGCAGGGCACCATCGCGGTACACCATGCACATGGCCGACACCACATCCCGTGGCAGCGTCCACCCGAGGCCATGCATCCACATGGCTCCCAAAGGTTGCGTTCGGCAGCATACGCGAACCCGTGTAATTACACGGGTAGGGGGGCGTGTTTTTACACGGGGTGCCAGGGCGTGTAATTACACGGGTACCCCCGTTCCGGCAGGTCCCTCAGCAGGGTTTCGGCGGTTGGGTCGGGCGGTGTTATACCATACTATATAGGTAAGCCCATTTAGAAAGATCCTTTCCGGGCTGCTTCGGGTGGGCAGGAACGGCTGGTGTACTACCCAGCAGCACGCTGCCGGTGTGCCGCACACGGTGCACTGGACGGGAACCACGTGCAGGTGGATGGGATCCATGGTTCGGTGGATGAAAAACTTCGTGCAGTGGATGCGAACCAACGATCAATGATCCGGAAAAGTGGTGCGGTGGATGGGAAATTTCGCGCAGTGGACGCGAACCAACGATCAGTGCTCCAGAAAAGTGGTGCAGTGGACGGGAATCTTCGTGCAGTGGATGCGAACCAACGATCAGTGATCCGGAAAAATGGTTCAGTGGTTCGGAGAAATGGTTCAGTAGCTCAGAAAAGTGCTTCGGAGGTTCGGAAAAGTGGTTCGGTGCATGGGGCAACTGGTTCAGTGGTTCGGAAATACGGTGCATTGATCACCAAACATCATCACCGGAACGCTGTCAATTCGACAGGTTTCCCTGTTTCATGGTCGATGTAGGCCGAACGTTTTCCACAGTGGAACCTATTGATGAGCGCTGGAAAGGGCTGAAAATGGGCGTTTCCGGAAGGGGCTGTGTTGAAAACCCGGGCTAACAAACACCCCCCTGTCAGTCGTGTAAAGGGCCGTGCAGCCCATCCGTGAAGGCCCAGCTGCATGAAGCGCATACGCGGCGTAGCGCACCGCAACTAAAACCCAATGCCATGCCTTTAGTAAAGTCGGACATTACGAACAAGAACGCGGATGAGATGGTGCAGTTCAGTCTTCAGGTCGAAGCCGCAATGGCGACCAACGCCAACTTCACGGACCCCACCCCGAAAGTGGCGGACGTGAGTGCGGCGCGGACCGCCTTGCAAAGCAGCATCGCTCCCGCTGCGAATGGGGATCGGGTGGCTGTGGCCTTGCGTAACAGCAACCGCCGCCAGTTGGCCAAATTGCTCGCCGAGCTTTGCCAGTACGTGAACGCCGCCAGCAATGGCGACCGTAACGTGGCACTGACCAGCGGGTTCTTGGCCGCCAAGGAACCCCGCCCGATCGGTCTGGTGGGAGCCCCCGATAACCTGGTGGCCATGCCCACCAACAAGCGGGGCGAGGCTGTGCTGCGGTGGAAGAGTCGCTACGGCAGTCGGATGAAACAGGTGTTCGTCTGCAGCGGTGACCCCAACGTGGAGGCCAGCTGGGAGCTGATCGGGGTGACCACGAAAAGCACCTTCATGGTCACCGATCTGGACCCGAGCCGCATCTACTGGTTCCGCGTGAACGCCGTATGTGCCGCAGGCATCACCGGATACAGCGACCCCGCTTGGGTGCGCGCCGCCGCTTGATCCGCACCGCGCGTGCTCACGAGCGGAGCACACGGCGATCCTCCCCACGTCATGCAACGGACCCCGGCCTCGGTCGGGGTTCGTTGCGTTTTGGGCCGAACCCACCCACCACTACCTTCGGCCACATGCAGCCCTGCGCCAACTGCGGCCACCCGCATGCCCACCCCTATTGCCCGGAGTGCGGGCAACAGCGCGTGGCGCCCGGCATCCGGCTGCGCGAGGTGGTGGGCGACCTCATCGCCGGGCTGTACAACGTGGATGCGCCCATCCTCTTCACGTTGCGCAGCTTCTTCACCGGGCCGGGGCGGTTGACGCGCAGCTACCTGGCCGGCAAACGCAAGGCCTACACACCACCGGTGCGCCTGTTCCTGATGGGTGTGGGCTTCTACTACCTGATGCGGTGGGTGCTGGGCTGGGACCCCGTGGATGCGGCGGTGCTGGCCACCGGCCATACCGAGGTGCCCCAAACACCGGCCATGCAGGTGAACCACTGGATGAGCCGCAACGTGAACCTGCTGCTCCCCCTCTTCATGGTGATGCTGGCCGCGGCGGACCGGCTGCTGTTCCCACGCACCACGCTGAACTGGACGGAGCGGCTGGTACACTACCTCTTCGCCGTGGGCACCTACCTGATCACCGCCACGCTGCTGATCCCCCTGTACCAAGTGTGGCCCCGGCTGCATGTGCTGGGCATGGTGGTCATCTTCGGCATCCTCATCGCAGCGGCCATCGGCCTGCACCACCGCAGCGTGTGGAACACCGTGAAGGCCGTGGCCATGGTGCCCCTCACCTTCCTGCTGTACGTACTGGTGTGTACCGTGCTGGTGGCGCTGCTACTGGGCGTGCCCTTGGCCGCGGTGTTCGTGCGGTCGGGGGGGTGATGGTGCGGAACCGACACCCAAGCGGCAACCTTGTGCGCACCCATCGTCTTAGTACCAAGCAATACCCCCATGAAGCTCCTCTACGCCCTATCGGCCATCCTGTTCACACTCGGTAGTAGCGCCCAGTTCGGGCCTATTCAACTGGCCTTCGAGAGCGAAACGAAGTTCCCCTTCCGCGTGATGGCGGGCGATGTGGACGGCGATGGCGACCTGGACGCGATCACCTACAACTCGGGCACGGGCAGTAGCAACACCAACACCTTGCGTTGGTCGGAGAACCTGGGCGGCGGGGTGTTCGGGGAGACCCGCGTGATGTTCACCGGCAACATCCCTGCAGCAGAGGCCCTGCAGGCCCGCGACATGGACAACGACGGCGATGCGGACGTGGTGGTGGAGGGCACTTGGTACCGCAACGATGGTACTGGCGCGGTGACGCTGGTAGGTGCGTACAGCCCCGTGGGCGGTGCGGGCCTGTTGCTGCAGGACCTGGACGGCGATGGGGATGTGGACGATGTGGTGCGCACGGCCACCGGCTGCAACCTGTTGCTGAACAACGGTGCGGGGGTCTTCACGGTGGGTGCCGCCATCGGTCCGGTGGGCACCAACACCACGATGACGGTGGCACAGGGCGACCTGAACGGCGATGGCCTGCCCGACCTGGTGTTGGGCGGTGACAATGCGCAATTGGGCTGGTATGCCAACCTGGGCGGCGGTGCCTTCGGCCCACAGCAGACCATCCCCGGCTATGTGGCACCCGCCCAGCCCCACTGCGGCGATGTGGATGGCGACGGCGACGACGACCTGATCGTGTTCGGCATGGTGGACGGCACGGTGTGGTATGCCAACGATGGCAGCGGTGGGCTGGTGGTCGGCGGCACCATCCCTTCGGAAGTCCCCTTGGTGATCGCCGACCTGGACGGGGATGGTGATGTGGACTTCAGTGAGGACACGGGCAACAGTTGCGATGTGCACGTGCTGCAGAACCAGGGGGGCGCGGCATGGACCACGCTGGTGGTGGAGACGGTGGATGGCTACAACCTGGCAGGCACCCGCTACGGGGTGGGCGACATGGACGGCGATGGGCGGGACGACCTGCTGACCTCGGGCGGCATGGACGTGCCCGGATGGTACCCGAACCAGGGGAACGGCACCATCGGCCCGCGGATGCGCTTCTGCCAGAGCATGGGGGGCGGCTACGACATCAGCGCCAGCGACATCGACCAGGACGGTGACCAGGACCTGGTGACGGCCAGCCGCTACGGCGATTGGGTGTGCTGGTACCCCAACAACGGCGATGGCACCTTCGGCGACCAGCAGGTGGTGGTGGAGTACCGCGATGGGGTGACGACCTCGCGCACGGCGGACCTCGATGGTGATGGGTGGCCGGACATCATCACCAACGTGGCCAGCTGCGCGGTCATTTGGAACAACAACGGTGGCAGCAGCTGGACCCCGCAAGCCTTGCCCGACCTTGGCACCAGCCGCTGTGAGACGGACCTGGATGGCGATGGGGACCTGGACCTGGTGGGCACGGGCACGTGGTACGCGAACGATGGCAACGGCGTCCTCACCCCCCAAGCGGAGCCATTGCTGACCCAAGGCACCCTGAAGGCCGGTGACCTGGACGGCGACGGCGATCAGGACCTGGTGATCATGGACGCCTTCTCGGGCACCACGTTGCTGAACGATGGGTCGGGCGGGTTCACGGTGCTCACCTTCCCGGCATTGTACTACTCCAACTTCGCCCTGGGCGACCTGGATGGCGATGGCGACCTGGACGCGGTGGCGATGGTCACCACCACGATCCGCGGCCTGTACAACGATGGCAGCGGTGCCTTCGCGCAGGACCTCCTGCTCTACACCGGTGCGCAAGGCACGCGACGCAACATCATCATGCACGACCTGAACGGCGACGGGGTGCAGGACGTGGCGTGGGCCTTGAGCAACGGCTACATCCACCAGACCTATTACAACCTGGGCGTGGGTGATGGCACCCTGGGGCCCGCCAACCTGATCGACCCCACGGCGGAGAGCGCGGCGGCCATGGTGATCGCGGACCTCAACGGCGATGTGGTGCCCGACCTGGTGACCGTCCGTTTCCGCAGCATCAGCTGGCAGGAGAACCTCTTCTTCAACGCCTATCGCCTGCGCGGCAGCGTGTTCCTGGACTTCGACCTGAACGCCACCTTCGACAACGAGGACCAGAAGGTGCCCTTCCGCTTGGTGCGCAGCGATGCGAACCAGGTGCTGGTGTGGACCAACAGTGCGGGGGACTACGACCTGCCTGCGGACGAGGGTACGTGGAACGTGTGGCACACCCCCGAGCCGCTCTTCCAGGTGACCAATGATCCGGACGTGCTGCAGGCCACGCTGACGGCCGCGGCACCGATCGCTTCGGGCCTGGACTTCGGGCTGGCGCCGATCGCTTCGAGCGCCTCCTCCTTCTTCTCGGTGACCCCGTTCACCTTGCGGTGCAACACCTCGTCCTCCCTCCAGTTCCACTTGCGCAACACCGGTTCCTTCATCCCGGAGGACATCCTGATCGACGTGACGCTGCTGGGCGGGTTGGCGGTGGAATACTACTCGCCCCCACCGGACTCCGTGGTGAACGGCCACGCTTATTGGAACGTGGACAGCCTGGGCTGGTTCCAGTCCTTCCACATCCATTTGGGCATCACCACCGGTGAGGCGGGCAGCGTACTGGAATACGGCTACTCCATCACCGGCACCAACATGGACCCGATCGTGGTGCCCTCGGTCCAACGCATCGTGACCTGTGCCATGGACCCCAACGACAAGCGCGTGGAGCCCGAGGGCCATGGCACGTTCGGTGCGGTGGACATCGCGCAGGACCGCTTCGAGTACATCATCCGTTTCCAGAACACCGGCACGGACACGGCCTTCACCGTGGTGCTGGTGGATACGCTGGATGCCGACCTGGACCCCACCACCATGGAGATCCTCGACGCGTCGCACGCGCTCACCCGCATCGAGGTGGACGAGGAGCACGTGGCCTGGTTCCACTTCCAAGGCATCCTGCTGCCGGACAGCGTGGTGGACGAACCGGGCAGCCAGGGCTTCCTGAAGTTCCGCATCCGCCCGGTGGCCGGTCTGCCCCACCTCACCACCATCACCAACGCGGCGGCCATCTACTTCGATCTGAACGCGCCGATCATCACCAACACGGTGCTGAACACCTTGGTGGATTGCGATCTGCACACGGCCAGCATCACACCCAGCGGCCCGGATGAACTGTCCGCCCTACCCGCCGACGGCACCTACCAGTGGTTCCTGGACGGTGACAGCATTGCCGGTGCCACAGGACCCACCCTGACGCTGGTGGAGAACGGCCAGTACACGGTGCAGGTGACCAGCGTTTACGGCTGCGTGCAACTGTCCGACCCCTTCGGTGTCGTCAACACCGGCACCGGCGCACACACCGGTGGCCACTACGCCGTGCTGCCCAACCCGGCGCAGGACGCTGCGGTGGTGGTGGGCACCGGCACCTTCCACCTGCACGATGCTGTGGAGCTGCTGGACATGGACGGGCGCGTGGTGCGCCGCTTGGCAGCCACCGCCACGGACAGGCTGGTGGTGGCACGCGACGGCCTTGCGGCCGGCACCTACCTGCTGCGCATCCACGGCACCACCACCAACGCGGTGGTGCGCATCACCTTCGTGGACCGCTGAGCAGGATGCGCACGGCTGTTGGCGATCGGTGTTACCTTTCACTTCACCCATGCGCACCGGCACCCTCCTCGCCTTTCTGATCCCCGGGGCACTGGCGGCCCAAGGGCCGGTGTGGCAATGGGCCACCGCGCTTCGCGGGAGCACCAACGTGTACATCGACGAGGTGGTCGGCAGCACCTTGAACGGGTGCTTCGTATCCGGCTATTGCTACGGCGACCTCTACCTGCCTTTCGATACGCTGCAAGCGAACGATGGACAGGGCGACCACTTCGTGGTGCATGTGGACAGCTTGGGTGTGCCGGACCGGGTGGTGCGCTCCACCGTTCCCGTCGCCTCCATGATACCCACGGCGAACGGCGGTCTCAGCTGCCGGTTCATCGTGCAAGGGAGCGTGGTGGTGAATGGCACCACGCTGACCAGCACACCGGGGTCCATCGGCATCGGCATGGCCACGTTCGATAGCGGCGGCACGCAGATCGCGATCGGCAGCCTCGACAACGTCATTGAAGGGGAGCTCTTGACCCCGATCCGGTGCGCCCACCAGGAAGCAGCGGGCATGGTGCTGGCCACCTTTGTGACGGACAGCCTGCGCGTGGACGGGGAGTGGTTGTTCGGTCCGGGCATCGTGTTGGTGAGGCTGTCGGACCTGGGCGTTGTGGAGTGGCACACCCAACTGGAAGCGACGGAATTCTATTTCTTCTCGGGGCTGCACCTGTCCACCAACGGCAAGTCCCTCATTTGCGTGAGCGATGTGGCAGGCGATACACGGATCGTTTCATACAGCACCGCGAGCGAACCGGACTGGTGGACGGAACTGTACGGCAGGAACACGATGGAGCCCGTACCGATGGCCCGCCGCCCCGATGACCGGGTGCTCCTGGGTGCGGCCTTTTCCACATCGCCACCCGACGGCGGCACAGCACTGGTGGTGGAGGAGTACGAGCCGGGCGGTCAATCGGTGAACAGCAGCTGGGCATCGGAACCGCAACTCTGGAACAACGCCATCCGATCGGTACACGACCTGCCCGATGGCGGTGCACTGGTGGCCGGGTACCAGAACGGCTTGTTGACCTTCGGCCCAATGGTGCAGAACACCACCGGTCCGGACGGGTTCGTTGGCCACATCGGTCCGGACGGACAATGGGACTGGGTGACGCGCGAAACCCTGGGCAACGTGTTCGGCCTTGGTGCCGCACCCGGCTTGAACACCCGCATCTACTGCGCAGGCACATCGGACACCGGTGCGCAGTTCGGCGCGCACACGCTGCCCTTCCCCTCCGGTGGGATGTACGGCGTGGTGGCCTGCCTGGGCGACATCACGCTGGATACCCCGGAGCGGACCGCAACGGATGGGCACACCCTTAGCGCCTGGCCCAACCCCGCGCAGGACCTGCTGCACTTCTCCGGCGATGCGCGCGAAGCCGTGCGCATCCTGGACCTGGTGGGCCGCGACCACAGCGCCGAGGTGCACTGGCGCGATGCGAACACGCTGGATGTATCGACCTTGCGCAGCGGTGTGTACGTGGTGCAACGCGGTCGCTCGCGCACGGTGTTCATCAAGGCGTGATCTCCATCATTGGACAGGTGTCCGGAGACGCCTGCATGCGCCGTCCCAAGCACGGTAGGGAACTGTTCGGATCCGTCAGAACAGAGGACTTCGGAGCGGCAATAGCGCACGGCCACGGGCGTTCCTCGAGCATCGGACACCGTTGGTCCGGTCTCCACATGATGCAACCGCGCACCCTGTCCTGTTCCATCGCCGCATTCCTACTGGGTGCGGTGGTCGCCCAACCGGGACTCATCACCTCGGCCATCGCCTTCAACGCCCGCGTGAGCGATGTGGCCGTTGATGAGCTCGGCAATGCTTACGTCACCGGCTTCATGCACGAGGCGGCCACCTTCGGAACAACCGTGCTTCCACTGGAGCCGGGCGCTCCTTACGACGGCTTTGTGGCCAAGCTTTCTCCTGATGGTGCGTGGCTGTGGGCCCGGCGATTCGGCAGTGCCAACGGCATGGACATGGGGCTGGCGATCGCGGTAAGGCCCAGCGGCGGTATCGTCGTGGCGGCCGGGGTCGCCCAGGGCACCCAGCTGACCTACCATGATCAGGCACTCACGAACCCCTTGGAAGATGCGCTACTCCTGCTCCGGTTGAACACGAACGGTGAACTGGTGGAGCATGCCTTGGCACCGGGTGGGCTACCGGAACGCATGGTGATGACGGTCGGTCATGACGGCACGTGCTACGTGGGCGGAGTGTTCCAAGGGCCGCAGCTCGACTTCGGAGGGACGGTGGCCATGGGACCTCACAGTGGCTTTCTGGCCGCGCTCGGTCCCTCCGGCACCTGGTCCTGGTCGCACGGCTTCCAGAGCCCATACTTCGCGGAAGTAACGGACCTGGTGATCGACCAAGGGGGAGATGTGGTGGCCCTCGGGGACTTCACGGGGCCGTCCATGATCATGGGCGACCACCTCTTCAACGGCTACCCCATCATGGATGACACGGTCTTCTGGACCCTCTTCGTGCTCAAGTGCGACCACCAAGGCAATGTGCTCTGGCGCAAACAAAGTGGTGTGGACGAGGGCATGACCAGCAGGGGATCCCACTTGGCCCGGTTGCCCAATGGCAACTACCGCGTCAGCGGGTTCTATCATCAAATGATCACGCTGGATGGCCTGACCTTGGGTGCGCCTGGCTCGTCCTTCCTGGCGGAACTTTCACCGGAAGGCGTCTGGCTCGGCCTCGACCTGATCTCCCCACAGGACAACGTGTCGTGTGGTTGGGCCGAAGACCCGGTCACCACGCTCGGCAATGGCGATCATGTGCGAATCGTCAGCCCAATACCCTTACCGGTCCTCATCGACGATTGGAGCTTCCAACCGGGAGCAGGCCCATCCGCAGGCATCATGCACTACGATGGGACCGGACAACTGATCGCTGCTGAAGCCATACCATCGGAGGGGATCAGTGTGGTACACGGCTTATCCAGCGGCCCGACGCGAACCCTTTGTTTCGGGCAGTTCCGCGGTGAGACCACCTTCGGCCCTACCACGCTCTTCTCACCCACCGAGATCTCGTTCATCGCTGAGATCGGCACCGCCGCTACCGGTGTGGGCGATGTCCTTGAGGAAGGACGTGCGATCCGGTTGTTCCCCGTTCCAGCCTCCACGGTCTGCACACTGGAACTACCCGGTCATACGGGCAGCAGCCCGCTCTGGATCATCCAGGCGAACGGTGCGGTGCTGCATGCGACCGTGTTGGTCGGTGAGCGCATGGAATTGGATATCGCCGACCTTCCAGCGGGTGTCCATCTGGTGAAGGTGGGTGCCACCGTAGCGCGATTGGTGAAAGAGTGACCAGCGCCACATCCGGAGCGCACATTGTTCAGCACCTTCGCGTATCGGTCCGGGCTGTCATCCCGCCACTCCTCCGCGTCTTCACTGTTCGGAACCCGCGGTTCGTATCCTCCGCGTCCTCTGCGGTCCAACCGATTGGGGATCCTGACATTCCTTTAGCGGCCCATCGCATTCCTCCCACCTTTACCCCATGCCTGCGGTCTCCATCATCCTCCCCTACCACAATGCCGCTGCGACGATCGATGACGCCGTGGCCAGCATGGTGGAGCAGACCTACACGGACTGGGAGCTACTGCTGATCGATAACGCGAGCATGGACGATGGTCCGGCACACGCGCAACAGTGGGCGGCACGTGATCCACGGATCACCCTCCTCCACGAACCGCGCATCGGCATCGCTCACGCGCTGAACACCGGTCTGGCCCATGCCCGTGGCACCACCATCGCCCGCATGGATGCCGATGATGTGAGCCATCCGGAACGCCTCAGACAACAGGTGGCCTACCTGGATGCCCATCCCGATGTCGGTGTGGTGGGCACGCGTACCACCTTCGCCAGCAGTGTGCACGAGAGCCGGGGCATGCAGGCCTTCGTGCAGTGGCAGAACGCGCTGCTCAGCCCACAGGAGCACTACGTGAAGCGTTTCGTGGATGCACCGCTCGCCCACCCCACGGTGCTCTTCCGGCGCGCGTTGGTGGAGCAACACGGCGGCTACGATACCGGTCCCTTGCCCGAGGACCACGAACTGTGGTTGCGGTGGATGGACGCGGGCGTGCGCTTCGCGAAGCTGCCTCAGGAACTGCTGACATGGAACGACCATGCCGGCCGCCTCAGCCGCACCCATCCGCACTACAGCGTGGACGCCTTCTTCAGTACCAAGGTGCAGTGGTTGGCGCGGTGGTTGAAGCGCACGTTGAAGGGACGTCCGGTCATCGTTGCGGGCACCAGTGCGCTGTGCCAGGAGCGCGTGGCGCTGTTGGAAGCGGAGGGCATCGCGGTGCAGGCCTACACCGATGTGAAGGGGCGCGGGGTACCGGGCCGCCCCTTCATTCCACACGATGCGCTGCCCGCTGCGGGCGAGGCCTTCGTCGTCTCGTTCATCAGCCAACGCGGCACCGGTGATCGGATCGCGGCGTTCCTGACAGGACGAGGTCTGGTGGAGGGCGTGGACTTCGTGCTGGCGGCGTGAGTGGCCACGGAAGGCCACCGAACGAACTACTCAACGCTAGTGATCCTTACTGATCACCATTGGTGTCCGGGAGAAACTGCTCAACGATCAGAACTGCTCATCCAACAAGGGGCAGCAAAGGTCAAGATAGAAGGGGCTTACGCACGTCAAGGCTTACCAAACACCGGCTGCGACCCCCTGCGGGGTCGACAATACAACGCACCGTTCATCGCCCTTCGGGCTACATGCTATGACGCCTCCGGGGTCCATACCCGCTGCCCTGTAGGAATGACCCCGGAGGGGTCACAGCATGTTGTTCTGGCATCCACTGCGGCATCACGACCCCGGCGGGGTCGCAGCCGGTGATGCAACCCATTTCCCCGGACACCACTGACTGATCCCTACTCATTCACCACCAAATGAGTAGTTGGCGTTCTTGCACCTCTTCAACGCCCCAGCACGGCCCGAAACCGTTTCGCATAACCCTCGCTGATGGGCAGGTGGGTGCCGGCGAGCACCACATGATCGCGCTCCACGCGTACGATGGCGTGCAGGGCCACCATGTGCGAGCGGTGGATGCGGCAGTAACGATCGGCCGGCAGGCGTTGCTCCAGATCACGCAGGTGCTCCAGGCTGAGGATGCGGCCTTTGTTGCGGGTGTGTACGGCCACGTAGTCCCGCATGGCGGAGATGTGCGTGACGTCCGTATGGTCGATGCGCACGACCTCGTGACCGCTCTTCAGGAAGAAGTGATCGGGTGTGTTGGGCTCGGGCGCAACGCTGGAACGTGCGCGCAGCTTGTCCACCGCCAGCAGGAAACGCTCGTAACGCACGGGCTTCAACAGGTAGTCCACCACATCCAGTTCGAAGCCATCGATGGCGTGTTCGGCATGGGCGGATGAGATCACGAAGCGGCACTTGCCCTGCGCCAGTTTGATCAGTTGCAGGCCGCTGAGCTCGGGCATGCGGATGTCCGTGAAGACCACGTCGACGGCACCGGCCTCCAGCGTGCGGAAGGCGGCGATGGGATCGGTGCCCGATGCGGCGAGCACCAGGCCGGGAGTGCGCTGCACGTAGCCCACCAGCACCTCCACCGCCAAGGGCTCGTCGTCCACCACCAGGCAACGCAACGCTTCCATGCTCACGAAGAAAGGGGGAACACGAGTTCCGCGGTGTAGCGCTGTGCCTCATCGCGCCGGAAGGACACGGAGGCCCGCTCGCCGTACAGGAGTTCCATGCGACGCTGCAGGTTGTGGTTGCCCGTGGGCGCCGATCCATCGCCAGCCTGCGTGCCGATGCGGTTGGTGCAGGTGATCCGTATGCGCTCGCCCTGCGCCGTGATCCGCAGGTGCAGCGGCTGCTGTGCATCGCAGGGGTCGCCGTGCTTGAAGGCGTTCTCCAGCAAGGGCAGCAGGAGCATGGCGGGGATGCGTGCGCCACGCAGCACATCCTCCACCTCGATGCGCACGTTCAGCGGGCGATCATAACGCAAGGCGTGCAACGCGATGAAGCGTTCCACCTGTTCCAACTCGGTGCCGATGGGGACGAACTCGTCCTGGTGCTTGGCGATGTAGCGCATCAGGTCGGCGAGGTCCATCAGCTGCGGGCCGAGGTCGGTGCCGGGCCGTTGCGACAGGGCGTAGAGGTTGTTGAGCGTGTTGTAGAGGAAGTGTGGCGCCATGCGTGCGCGCAGCATGTCCAGTTCGCTGAGGCGCTCGCGGTAGGCCAGCTCGGTGCGGTGCTGATGCTGCACCAGTTGTTGCTCCGCAAGGTGTACCAGTGTGGCGAAGCCGATGGGCAGCAGGGCGTACAGGACGTTGTCCAACGCGAAAGTGATGAAGGGCGTGTGGGCCGGGTAGTTCGGCTTATCCCCCAGGCTGGGCAACAGCCATTGATCACCGATCCAGCGCAGCACGAAGAACAGCAGCATGCCGCCGATGAGGCTCGCGAGGAAACGAAACACACGCTTGCTCTTGTTGCCCACCGTACGCAGCACCACCCGATGCATGGTCAAGGCCGTGAGCGCATGGTACGTGGAGAACAGGAACGCGTAGGTGGTGATCACATACGCGAAGTCGCCGGTGCGCAGCCACCAGGTCACGTTGGAGCCGAAGCCCATGAACAGGCCGAAGCCCACGAACAAGAGCAGCGCCGTGCCCAAGCGGAAGTGCCCATCGCGTTGGAAGAGCCGGGATCGGGTTCCGGTGCTGGTGGTGGTCGCCATGGTGCGCCAACGAAGCTATCACGCTACCCCGAGCACAGCGCCGTGCGATCGGCGGATCGTCGCTTCCGCTCTGCGAACGCCTCGCCGACCGTTCATGCCCGCTTGCCGATCGGCCGGTCCTTCCGCCGATCCGCTCCACCGCCGGGCGTGGCCGCGCACTAGCCTTGTGGCACCAACACCAGCACCATGCGCAGTACCCGTGCCCTCCTATCCGCCACGTTGTTCCTCGCCGCTTCCCTGGCGTCCCCCCAAGGCACCCTGCCCGATCCGGACGCCATCCTGGTCGGCACCGCCCCCCGTCCGCAGGTGCTCTTGCTCGGCACCTTCCACTTCGGCTATCCGGACCTCGATGCCCACGTCACGGCCGAGGACGATCGCGTGGATGTGCTGTCGCCGCAACGCCAGCAGGAGTTGACCGAGCTGCTGGATGTGGTGATGCGCTTCAAGCCCAACAAACTCTGTGTGGAGACCCAGGGTGGATGGTTGATGCACGAATACCAGGAATACCGGAAAGCGGAGCGGAAGCTGGGCCGCAACGAGTTCTACCAGATCGGGTTCCGCATGATGGATCGTGCGAAGCTGGACACGATGTACGCCGTGGATGCGCGGCCACTGGTGCTGGACCTGTACAACGGGGCGGACAGCCTGCGCTACAAACCCTGGTTGGACAGCCTCTATGACGGCTGGTCATTCGGCGGAGAGGACCTCCTTTCGCAACGCTACGATGCGTGGTACGACGCGACCGACAAGGCCAAGAAACACAACACCTTGTTGGACATCTTCCTGGCCATGAACGACGATCATGCGTTGGACCGCGACTACGGCGCCTACCTGAACGGCTACTTCAAGTTGCCGGGGCACCGCGGTGCCGATGTGCACGCCATCCATTGGTACAGCCGCAACCTGCGCATCTACCGCAACATCCAGGACATCACCACCGGGCCGGAGGACCGCATCCTGGTGGTGTTCGGCGCGGGCCACATGGGCATTGTGAAGCACTTGTTCGAATGCGATCCCGGGTACCAGCTGGTGCGCTTGAAGGAGCTGGTGGAGCAGTGATCACGTGTCCGCTTAGCTTCGCTTCCATGAGCGAGGCCAATTCCTGCAAGAGCTGCGGCACGGTGGTGAACGGGCTTTACTGTTCCGCCTGTGGCGAGAAGGTGTTGACGCCGGACGACCACACGTTGAAGCACTACCTCGGCGCACTGCTCAACGCCTTCACCTTCGCGGATAGCAAGCTGTGGAACACCTTGAAGGCCGTGGTGTTGCGGCCCGGCGAACTGAGCACGGCCTACATGGACGGGCGCCGCGTGAAGTACATGCGGCCCGTGGCCTTCTTCTTCCTGGCCAACTTCATCTACTTCGCCATACCGGTGTTCCAGACCTTCAACACCACGTTGGAGGGCCATATGCACTACATGCCCTACAGCACCTGGGCCAACGCACAGGTGGAAGAGCAGCTGGCACGCACGGGCGAACCCCTGGAGGAGTTCACGGCCCGCTACGCACCGGCCTCTGCCAACAACGCCAAGCTGATGCTGGTGCTCATGGTCTTCCTACTGGTGCTTCCCATGGCCTTGTTCCACCTGAGGAAGCGTACGTACTTCAGTGCCTACGTCACGGCCGCGTTCGAGTTGATGGCCTTCCACGTGTGGGTGTCCACCATCGCGCTGGGCACGGGCTTCGCGGTGCTGGTCACCGTACTGGGCACCATGGGTCGGCACCTGGACCAATTGCACGTGGACGACTACCTCAGCATCCCGCTGATCCTGTTGCACCTGTGGGCCACCATCGGCATCGGGCGGCGCTTCTTCGGCTGCACCTGGGCGGGTTCGGTGTGGCGTGCGGTGGCCATGTTGGTCGGCCTGCAGTTCGCGCTCACCAGCTACCGCTTGTTGCTCTTCGAGGTCACGTTGTGGCAGGTGGGTTGAGCGTGGCCTGGTCCGCCCGACAGCGCCGGGTGTGCCGATCCGGCGTCGGAGTGCGTTCCTTCGTACCGTGGAAGACCTGAGCGCACCCCTGCACGCCCTGCGGAGCCATTTCGACAGTGGCGCCACACGGCCCTATGCCGCTCGGCGCTGCGCGCTGGGCCTTGCGTGCGGCCATCCGCCGGCACGAGGAGGAATTGCTCGCTGCGCTGCACAGCGACATGCGCAAGCCGCGCTTCGAGGCCTACATGGCGGACATCGGTCTGGTGTACGCGGAGATCGACCATGCGCTGAAGCACCTGCGCGGCTGGATGCGTGCGGAGCACCGCCCGACGCCGTTGGCGCTGCAGCCCTCGCGTTGCGCGTTGCATCCGGAGCCGGTGGGCGTGGTGCTCATCATCGCCCCGTGGAACTACCCCTTCCTGTTGCTGATGAACCCCTTGGTGGGTGCGGTGGCGGCGGGCTGCTGTGTGGTGGCCAAGCCCAGCAACGAGGCACCGGCCACCGCACGCGTCACCGAGCGCATCATCCGCGAGGTGTTCGCACCGGAACAGGTGCTGGTGGTGCAGGGCGCGGGGCGCAGCGTGGGTCCGCGCCTCATCGAACCCTTCCGCTTCGACCACATCTTCTTCACGGGCAGCCCGGCCGTGGGCCGCAGCATCATGGCCCTGGCCGCACCGCACCTCACGCCCGTGACCCTGGAGCTCGGCGGCAAGAGCCCCGCCATCGTGGACGACACCGCCGACGTGGAACGCGCGGCACAGCGCATCGTGTGGAGCCGCTTCCTCAACGCCGGGCAGACCTGCATCGCCACCGACCATGTGCTGGTCCACGAACGCGTGAAGGACCGATTCCTGGCGGCCGCCCAGCGTTACGTGCAACAGTTCTATGGCCCCGATCCCCAGCGCAGCCCGCATTACGCCCGCTTGGTGAACGACACGCGCTTCCAGAAGGTGAGGAGCTACCTGGACCATGGGCGCATCGTGATCGGTGGCCAGCACGATGCCGCCGACCGCTACATCGCCCCGACGATCCTCACGGACGTGTCCTTGGACAGTCCGCCCATGCGCGAGGAGATCTTCGGGCCGGTGTTGCCGGTGATCGCGTGGCGCGAACGGGAGGAAGCGCGGGCCATCGTGGCGCGCAACCCGCATCCCTTGGCGCTGTATGTGTTCAGCAGCGACCGCGCGAACCAGCGCTACTTCACCGAGGGCATCGCCTTCGGTGGTGGGTGCATCAACCAGTGCATGCTGCAGTTCGGCAATGCGGACCTGCCGGTGGGGGGCGTGGGCACCAGCGGCATGGGCAGCTACCACGGCAAGGCCACCTTCGACCGTTTCACGCACCACAAGCCCTTGGTGTTCGGCAGCACCTTGCTGGAGCCGGGCATCCAGTACCCGCCGTTCAGCCGGTGGAAGGAGAAGGTGCTGCGGTGGGTGTTGGGGTGATGATCATCACAGACCCGCCCGCTGGCGCGGGGGACCTTTGCGCTGATCCCCAACTCCTCATGCGCACATCGCTCCTTCTTCCCCTGCTGTTGCTCGTTCCAACGCTCCATGCCCAGTCCTTCGGCGATCGCCGCTTGGTGCTGGAGGAGACCCCGATCGCGGGCATGCCGGGCATCCAGTCCTTCGCCTGGGCACAGCACCAAGGACAGTGGCTGCTGATCGGTGGGCGCACGGACGGCTTGCATCGGCGGCAACCTTTCGCGGCCTTTCTCGCGGCGGACAACAACACCATGGCCCATGTGGTGGACCCCGTGAGCGGGACGGTGTGGAGCGCCTCGTTGGCCAGCCTACCGGCTGCACAGTTCGAGCAGTTGCAGAGCACGAACATGGAGTTCATGCAACAGGGCGATGTGCTCTACGTGGTGGGCGGCTACGGGTTCTCGGCCACGGCTAACGACCACATCACACATCCGCTGCTCAGCGCCATCGATGTGCCGGGTGCCATGGAGGCAATTCGCACGGGCGGCGCGTTGGCGCCGCATTTCCGCTACATCACGGACGAACGTTTGGCCGTTACCGGTGGCTACCTGGGCCGTATCGGTGCGCAGTATGTGCTGGTGGGAGGCCAACGCTTCATCGGCCGCTACAACCCCATGGGTCCGGACTTCGGTCCCGGCTTCATCCAGGAGTACACCAACGCCATCCGCCGCTTTGGCATCGCGGATGATGGGCAGAGCCTGGGCCTGATCGACTACAGTGCCACCGTGGATACGGTGAACCTGCACCGCCGCGACTACAACCTGGTGCCGCAGGTGTTCCCGGACGGCAGCTTCGGCTATACGGCCTTCAGCGGCGTGTTCCAGTACGCGGAGGACATCCCTTGGTTGAACACAGTGGATGTGAGCGCCACCGGACATGTGGTGGTGCCCGCGTTCGAGCAGTTGTTGAACCAGTACCATACGGCCCATGTGCCGCTGTGGTCGGCCAGCACGCAGCGGATGAGCACGGTGTTCTTCGGCGGCATCGGTCGCTACTACTTCGATGGCAACGGCCAGTTGTGGGACGATGTGAACGTGCCGTTCGTGAACACCATCAGTCAAGTGACGCGTGATGGCGCCGGGCAACTGCAGGAGACCGCCATCGGCACCATGCCGGCCTTGCTGGGTTCCAGCGCGGAGTTCATCCGTCTGCCTGACGTGCCCATGGTGTTCGACGACATCGTGGACCTGGACCAACTGAGCGGCGATACCGTGGTGATCGGGCACATCGTGGGGGGCATCGAAAGCAGTGCGGCGAACATCTTCTTCATCAACACCGGCACGCAGAGCACAGCGAGCACACGCACGTTCCGGGTGCTGTTGGTGCGCGATACCAACGTGGGCGTGCGCGAAGTGGAACGCGCCTCCGAGCCCCTCCTGGTGACCCTTTCACCGGACCATGAGCGGATGAGCACGGGCTTCACCCTGGCCACGGGCGGGCACGTGCAGTTGGAGCTGTTGGACACCAATGGACGCCGGGTGAACACCCTGTTCTCCGCACGCCTACCGGCCGGCACACACCTGCTGCACCACACGGTGAAGGACCTGGCACCGGGCGTGTACGTGGTGGACCTGCAGGCGGATGGGGAGCGCCGTTCGGCGCGCTTCGTACGCTGATCGGCACTCCGTCACCGGGTGGCGAAGTGGCTGCGGTAGCGCTGCCAGAGCGTGCGTAGCGATGCGGGAGGATGACCCTGTGCCCGGAGCGCGGCACTGAGCGTGGGGATGTGGGCCACGTGCCGAAGCAGTTCGCGCCAGCACCGGAAGATGGTGTACGAAGGGTCGTAGATGTGGCCCGGCTCGGAGGTCACGCCATTGAGCTCCATCACCAGGAACCGTCCCTGTTGCAGCGCTCCGTCATCAGGAGCGCGCACGTCGAGCCGCCCGTAGTGGAAGCCCGTGGTATCGGCCAGGAGCTCGTCCACGGCCTGTTCCAGTTGTTCGGTGCGCAGGTGGCCCCCATCCAGGAAGGTGGTGCCCCGGCAGTGGTTGCCGATCGGTTCCACCACCACGCGTTCGCCGGATGCCGGCACGGTGGCGAGCAGTGCGGCGCGGTAGGTGCGCAGGCGGGGCAGCTGCTTGCTGCCGCGAAAGGTGCGGCGTAACAAGTCCTCCACCGTGGTCCGTCCATCGCCCTGCACGGCGAGGAAGGCCTTGGTAGCGATGGAGAGCAGGCGCGTACGTCCGGTGTGCGGGTCCTTCAGGAAGAAGAGCCCGTACTCGTGCTGCCACGGCACCAGGCGTTGCACCAATTGCGTCGTGCGGGAGGCTGCGAGCAGGCGCTGCAGTTCCGCTTCGTCGGCCACCAGGGTCACCCCTTCCCCGCGTTCGCCCACATCGGGCTTCAGGATCAGGGGTGCGCTGAGTTCCGCGTCGCGCAGGCGCTGTTGCACGGTGGTCCAGGGCGTGTCAGGCTGCACCAGCACCGTGGTGGGATACGCACGTTGCGGCAGTCGGGCAAGGATGTCGTGCTTGCGTTCACCGAAGAAGCCACCGAGGTCGATGGCGGGGTTCACGTTGGTGAAGAAGGCGCCATGACCGCTGCGTAGTGCGTGCCACAAAGCAGCGGGGATCACCGGCAGGTGGATCAGTTGCCAAGGCCAGTACTCGTGGTTGAGCCGATCACGCCAATGCCTCAACGCCCGCATGCTGCCGAATGCTCAGTGCTGGCGGTGGTTCTGCGTGGACACGGCCACACCCAGATGCCCGTTGATGCGCACATGGGGCAGCGCTTGTTCCAAGGCGATGCGGACCATCGCGAGGTGGTGCACACCATGATCGGCGAGGTAGAGCAGTTCGCGCTTCAGGGTAGTCTCGGCGCCCGTACCCAGCGGCACACCGGGAAGATCGGCATCCATGCGCAACTCACGGTCCGCGCCGAGTTGTTCCAGGTGGCGCTTGCTCCAGGCCACGGAGGCGCGCGCGGCGGCCACCTCGGTCTCGATCTGCAGGTCGCGCCGGCGTCGGTCGTAGCTGAAGGAACCCGTATCCACGGCGGAGAGCAGGCACTGATAGAACTCCAGGATGTGACGGATGTGCTGGCCCACGCTGCTGCCGAACAGGAGCGTGTGGCCACGCATGAGCTCCTCATCGGAGAGTTGTTCCAGGATGGCATCCACCTGCGCGAGCACGGCGATGTTGTGGTCGACCAGGGTCCTCATGTGTACGCTCGGGGGTGGTCGTGGTGCGCCTTGCACAAGCGGGCGATCCGCTGTTCCTTCACCGTCCGGTCCATTGCTTCACGTCCTCCATTGCGACCGTGCGCGACCGAACGAGCACGAAAGTAGCGAGTAGCAACACACCCAACGCAAGGGCGAAGAGCAGGCCACCGTCGCCCTGCACTTCGATGCCGAGCACGGTGAGGTGTGCGCCGAGCGCACCGAGCATGATGCCGATGGCCAATGCGGCACCCAACCAGTTCCAACGCGTGGTCAGGAGCAGGATGGCCGCCACCAGTTCAGCGACGCCGGAGGCCAAGCGACCCCAAGGCTCAACACCGAGTGTGGAGAAGATGTGGACGGATTCCGGCGCACCGGAGAACTTGAAGTAGAGGGTCTGCAACAGGATGATCGCGGCGGCGATGCGGGGCAGGTGCGTGAGGTAGCGCATGGTGGGGTGTCGGGGTGGTGTATGATCAGCGTGCGTGCACAAAGGCCTTCCAATTGGCATCGGCCGCGCGGTGCAGCCGTACTTCGTCCTTGTTCCAGGTGGTGAGCGTGTTGTTGAAGAAGGCGTTGTAGAACAGGAAGAGCTTGCCGTCCTTCACCTTGAAGGTCTCCGGGTCCACCTCCACCTTCTCGTTGGTGGCCCCCATGGCGTAGGCGCAGTAGCCACCGTACTGGGGCAGGTAGCGCTCCGGCATACGCTTGAAGAGCTCCAGGTAGGCCTGGGTGGAGAAGTGGAAGGTGGCTCCTTGGTGCACGTGGCTGTAGCGCGGCAGTCCTTTGCGGGCCTTGCCTTCGGCGAAGTAGGCCACCGGGTCGTAGCCTTCCACCCACAGGCCCTTGGCATCCACGTTGAAGTAAGGCGCCGGCTTGGCCTGGGCCATGAGCAGGGTGGCGGAGAACAGCAGGGTGAGCAGCACGGATGAGCGTAGCATGGTGGGCGGCGCGGTCCAATTGGGGATCGAACGCGAGGGTGGTCGCAGCGCGATCCTGTTCCTGACAGCCCACGTGGAACGCTGGTTCCAGGAGGTCTGTCAAAGCACCTTCTCTCCGCGCTTGGGGCGCAGTGCATCACGCACCAGCTTCAAATGCTGCTCGTCGCATTCCAGCGTGGCGGTGGCGCGAATGGGCAGTCGGGTGACCCAATGCCGGTAGCCCGTGATGTGTTCGCGGGCGCAGAACTCATCCAGGTGACGCAGGAAATGTTCGGCGGTCGTGGGGGCGTCGGGCCCGAAGAAATCCCAATGGAAGCGGAGCAGTGGCATGGCGGAGGTGCGCAAATTTGCGGAAGTGGAAGCCTTGTTGTTCTTCGTCGTGGCCACCGTGGCCAGTTTCATCGGCTCGTTGCAGGCCGGTGTGGTGAACACGGCGGTGCTGGCGCACACCATCAAGTGGGGTCAGGTGGCGGGCCGGCGGATGGCCTTGGGAGGTGCGTTGCCAGAGCTGGTGTATGCAGCGGTGGCCTTCGTGGGTGCTGGCTGGCTGGTGCACGCGTTGGGCATCGGCACCACGGGGATCACCTTGGTGGTGGCCTCGATCCTGCTGCTGTTGGGCGTGTACTTCCTCTTCCTCTACCACCCCAAACCCGCCGCGGTGGGCGAGGACAAGTTGACCGGTGATCTCCGACGCGGGATGTTGTTGGGCTTCGCGAACCCCCAGCTGTTGCTGTTCTGGTGCGGTGTGCGCCTGATGGTGGTGTCCTGGGGCATGGATGGTGAAGGGTTTTTGGAGGGGGCCGCGTTCGCGTTGGGTGCGTTCACCGGTGCGATCGTGCTGCTGTTGATCCTGGTGCGCATGGGTGTGAAGGCGCAGGAGCGCTTGTCGCCGACGGGGCTGCGCCGCTTGTTCCGGGGGATCGGTGCGGTGCTGGCGGTAAGCGGTGCGTACGCGGTGCTGCGCTCGCAAGGCTGGGTCCCTTAGAGAGCAAGGGTGTCAGGCCAGCCGATCGCTGAGCAGGCGCATCTCCATCATGGGCGCCATCTTCTCGTACAGGATGCGGTAGGTGGTATCGGTGATGGGCATGTCCACACCGAGCTTGGCGTTGATCTCGTGCACGCACTTCACGGCGTAGTAGCCCTCGGCCACCATGTTCATCTCCAGCTGCGCGGCCTTCACGCTGTAGCCCTTGCCCACCATGGTGCCGAACTCGCGGTTGCGGCTGAAGGTGGAATAGGCCGTCACCAACAGGTCACCGAGGTAGGCCGGTTCGTTGATGTCCCGTTTGATGGGATGCACGGCCTCCACGAAGCGCGCGATCTCCTGGATGGCTCGGCTCACCAGTACCGCGCGGAAGTTGTCGCCATACCCCAGGCCCACACTGATGCCCGCGCACACAGCGATGACGTTCTTGAGGATGGCACCGTACTCCGTGCCGTAGATATCGTCGCTGAGGGTGGTCTTCAGGAAGCGGCCGTTCAGTGCGGCGCTCATGGCCCTGGCAGTGGTGGGTTCCTGGCTGGCGATGGTGAGGTAACTGAGCCGTTCCATGGCCACCTCCTCCGCGTGACAAGGACCACAGATCACCCCGAAGTCGCGTTCCGCCACGCCCCAGTGTTGGAAGAGGTATTCACCCACGATCTGGTTGGTCTCGGGCACGATGCCCTTCACGGCACTGAAGAGGACCTTGCCCTTCAATTCGGCGGGGTCCAGCTGGTCCATGGTGGCCTTCAGGAAGGCGCTGGGCACAGCGATCACCAGCACATCGGCATCGCGCACCACGGCATGGATATCCGGGTCCATGGCCAGACGCTCCCCGTTGAATTGCGCGGCGCTGATATAGTCCGGGTTGTGGCCATAGGCCTTGATGTGTGCGATGGTCTCGGGACGGCGCACCCACCAGCCCACCCGCTCGGCGTTGCTGGAAAGGAGCTTCACCAGGGCGGTACCCCAGCTGCCTGCGCCGATCACGGCGATGCGTTGTGCGGTGGTCATCGTTGGCGAAGTTCGTTGTTGCGCCGGATACGGTCGGTCCAAGCCCGAATGATCGACCTGATGGGTCGACCCGAGGCTGCATCGACCAAGGATACACGAAGCGCTCCGACGGATCAGAACGTGACCTGCACCACCTCCTCCTTCCCCTCGCGCAACACCTTCACCGCGGCGTTATCGCCCTTGTTGAACTGACCGAGGGCCTTCATGTAGCCCATCATGTCGGTGACCGGCAATGCGCCGATGGCGATGACCACATCCCCCTTGCGCAAGCCGGCGTTGGCCGCGGGCTTCCCGTCGGTGACCCCATCGATGCGCATGCCCTTGCCGTCGTAGAGGTAATCGGGCACCACGCCCAAGGTCACTTTGAAGCGCGGGGTGTTCTCGGTGTTCACCTCCTCGGTCTTGGTGAAGGGCACCTTGCCATCATCGTTCAGCGAGGTGATGAGCGACTCGATGTAACGCGTGATGCGGAACATGCCGTCGTAGTTGATCTTCTCCTCGTCGTCGCTGGGCTTGTGGTAGTCCGCGTGGGTGCCGGTGAAGAAGTGGATGGCGGGCACGTCCTGCAGGTAGAAGCTGGTGTGGTCGCTGGGTCCGATGCCACTGGTGGTGGTGCGCACCTTGAGGTCACCGACCAACACACGCGACACTTCCTCCCACGCCGGGGAGGTGCCCACGCCGTTGATGCCGATGGCGCCGCTGCTGTCCAGGCGACCCACCATGTCCAGGTTGATCATGTAGTTGAGCTCTGCGATGGGCAGCGTGGGGTGCTTGGTCCAGAAGTTCGAACCGTAGAGTCCCTTCTCCTCGCCACTGAAGGCGATGAAGAGGTAGTCGTTGGCCCGTGCTTCGTCCATCTCGGCCAGGTCGCGCGCCAGTTGCATCAACACGGCCACGCCACTGGCGTTGTCATCGGCACCGTTGTGGATGGCGCGCTCGCCGCGGTGCAGGCTGCCCTCATCGCCCCAGCCCAGGTGGTCGAGGTGTGCACCGATCACCACCACGTTCGGCTTGCCGTTGTCCAAGAGGCCCACCACGTTGGTGCCGGTGCGTTCCTCCCGCACGATGTCCACGTTGATCGCGCAGGGATTGTTGTCGATGACGTGTTCCTGGAGCTGCTTGTTCGTGAGGAACACGGCAGGCACGGACAACACCGGTGCCTTGGGCGAGAGTTTGAGGGTGGGGTCCTCGGCCTGTGGATCGTCGTTGTAGAACAGGATGCCGATGGCCCCTTTGGCGATCGCGTGTTCCGCCCGGGCGAAGAGGTCGTGATGAGCGATGTACTTCGAATGGGGATGGATGCCATCCGGTGAGCTGATGGCGATGGCGGCGATACGTCCGGCCAAGGACACCTCCCCATAATCATCATGGTTGAGATCGGGAGCAAGGATCCCATAGCCCACCTTGTAGATCTTGCCCAGGGCGCTGCCCGCAGCGGAGAAGGGCATGGGTGCGAAGTCCTCGTTGACCTTCACCCGCTTACGGCCCACCTGCAGCGTATTGGCGGTCCCCAGAACGGGCTCGGCCTTGAAGGTGAAGGTCTGCAAGTAGGAGGCCTTATTGCCATAGGGCATCAGTCCCACGTTGCCGAACTTGGCTGCGATGTACTCCACCGCCATGCGTTCGCCCTCGGTGCCGGTCTCGCGGCCTTCGAGCAGGTCACTGGCGAGGTACTTCACGTCGTACTTCAACTGGTCCAGCACATCGGCATCGGGCATCAATTGGGCCTTGGCCATGCTCGGAGCGAGGAGCAGGGCGACTGTGAGGAAGCGGGCGGCGATCTTCATGGTGGCCGCGAAGATACCGAGGCTGCATACCTTCGGTGGACGGGGCCGCGTTGGTATGACGCTTGCATGAACCTCCATCCATGAAGAACCTCCTTGTCGGGCTGGCCGGTGTGTTGGCCCTGCTGTACTTGTTGAATCCCACGCTCGGCGTGTTCGAGTTCATCCCGGACAACATCCCTTTGGTGGGCAACCTGGACGAGGCCACGGCGAGCATGGTGTTGCTGGCGGTGTTGCGTTACTTCGGCTGGGACATCGGCAACCTCTTCAAGAACCGCACGGCGATCGACCTGCGCAAGGATCCCTGATGAAACACGCGCTTTGGCCCTTCCTGGCAGTGGCGGTCGTGGCCTGTTCCACCCGCGAACCGCTGCCCTCCGAGCCCCCCAACCGCTGGGCCGATGAGCGTTTGTGGCCCATCCTGGAAGCCCAAGAGCATCGTAACACCGCCTCGTTGTGTGCCTTGCTGAAGGACACCTCGGCGACCGTGCGCGCAGCTACGGCGCTGGCTCTTGCGTCAGTTCAAGACTCGACCTCCGTTCCATGCTTGATGGAGGCGCTTGAAGATAGCGTCTCTGAGGTTCGCGTGACGGCCCTGTTCGCGCTCGGTTTCATCGCCAACGACAGCACGGTGGACCGAATGGCCGAGTTCTCCGACCGCGAACGAGATAGCACCGTACACAGGGCTTACCAGAGCGCCCTGTTCCTGAACCTGCAACGTCGGGATCGGTTCGAAGACCTGCGACCGGTGATCTTCCACCTGGAACGCAACGGCGGCCAGGAACGCGCGCGTGCTGCGGATGCCATTCGACGCATGCCTGCCAGGCAATGGTTGCAAGACAGCGCGCTGGTAAGGCGCGCCTTGGAGTTGGAGAACGACCCCGAGATACGAGCCTTGCTCATTCGGGGGCTTGCCGCATTGAGGGGCGGTGGGGACATCGCGATGTTGAAGGAACTTGCGTTGCACGGGCGGACGCCAAGTATCCGGATCAGCGCGCTGCGTTCCTTGGGCCATCGCTTCGTGAACGAGAAGCCCGTTGCACTGTATGGACCACTTGCGGATCCGGAACCCATGGTGCGGGCGGTCGCACTCGAACAACTCGGTGGGATCGGCGATCATCTCCAGGCGGACAGTGTGCTCGCCATGCTGCCCCGTATCGATGAACGCGACAGCCTCGCAAGGATCGGCACGCTGGGCCTGTTGCTGCGCAGCAGCGCGCACAACCACGACATGAAGGAGGAACTGCGGCGCAGGCGACCAACGCAGCCTTACTTACGTGCGGAATGGTTGCGCGCCCTGGCGCATGATGACACAGTGATCACGGAGGACAGTCTGGAGAAGATCATGCTAAGCGGGGAGCATCCCGCTGTTCGTCAAGTGGCGTTCGAGCTTCTTTCGACACGCGTTCGATACCGGTCGATGATGCCGCGCGCGATCACGCCCGATATGCAACTGCGCGAAGAAGCTCCGTTCCACCACAAGGTGTTCCAGAGCGGTGATGCCGGTCTGATCAGTGCCCTGGCGGAACAACTTCGTATGTCCTCACCCGAAGATCTGTCCATCCTGTTCCCTAAAGTGGTGGAAGAGAAAGCGCTGGCCTCGCTCCATCCCATTCGTGACCTGGAGGCTATACATCTGATGCAAGAACTCGTTGCGCGTAGGGATGGACTTCCGCCAAAAGCGTCATCCGCTATTCCCTTCAACCATCCGATCGACAGGGCACGTCTGCTAGCGTTGGAACAAGGTCAGCAGTACCGGATCAGCACGAGCAAAGGCGAGATCATCATCGCGACGGATGTTGATGAATGCCCCGGCAGCAGCCTCGCCTTCGATTCCTTGGTCACCGAAGGCTACTACAACGGCAAGGCCTTCCACCGCATGGTACCCGACTTCGTGGTTCAGGGGGGCTGTCCGCGTGGCGATGGCTATGGTGGCATGCCATGGACCCTGCGCACGGAGATCGGTCGCAGCCCGTTCACGGCCGGATCGGTGGGTCTGGCGAGTGCGGGCCGTGATACGGAGAGTTGCCAATTCTTCATCACCCACATCGCGACGCCCCACCTGGATGGCCGCTATACGCGCTTCGGCGAAGTGGTGGAAGGCATGGACGTGGTATACCGCCTTACCGTTGGCGATGTGATGCAGCGTGTGGAGCGCGTGGATTGACCACCGCGAGGTGTGATCCGCATCAGCGGCTACTGCGGCCCAACGCATACATGATACCAAGACGCACCTGACCGTCGACCACGATCATGCCGATGCCGCGGGCCCAATTCCCCACGCCTGGGGCGACATAGGCGCCGCCCATGGCCCACCAGCGGCCCTGGATCGGAAGCTCGGCACTCACGCCCAAGCGCCAATGGCCATCGGTGATCACGTCATCGGTCTCCACCCCGGGGTCGGGCACTTCCTCCCTGCGGGTTGTACCCCAGTCGTTGAGGTCGGTGAACTGGTATCCAGTGCGTTCTTCCCGTAACTCCACGCCGATGACGGGCCCGAGTTCGAAGAAGATCCGATGACGGCGGCTGAGCGACCACCGCATTTCGAAGGAGATCCAGCATAAGGTGGAGACCATGTCGTAGCGAGCGCGCAGGATCTCATTGTTCGCGTAGAGCCCATACCGTCGTTGCCCCACATCCAGCCCCACACGGAACCCGCTCTCGCCGCGACGTCCTTGCAGGACCTGCAATCCGGCGGTCCAACCACTGGTGTTCGAAAGCTCGGCCCATGCCTTCGGGTCCACCCCGCTGAAGAACAAGGGGCCACCTTGGATACCAACAGCGTATTGAGCCCGAGCGGTAAGCGTTGCGACCAGGACGAAGAAGGCAAGTAGGGTGATGCGCATGGGCTTCGATGGTGCGTTCATCGTACACTGGAAAGACGCCTTTGCGCAGGTATCCGTTGCTTTGTGGCCATGCGCCTTCCGATCCCTTCCATGCACGGTGTCACCACCGAACGCCTCGCTTTTCGCCACACGAGCATGGATGATCGCTCCTGGTGGATGGAATACATCAACAGTGCCGATGCCATCCGTTTCATGCCCTTCACCGCGGGTAGTGAGCAGGACTGTGCGTTCTTCATCCAACGCTCCTTGGACCGCTACGCCACGGATGGTTCCGGCTTGAACGCCATCATCGAACAAGCGACCGGCCGACCCATCGGCATGATCGGCCTGTTGGTACAGGTGGTGGACGATATGGATGAGCTGGAAGTGGGCTACCACCTATTGCCCAGCGCATGGGGCAAGGGCTATGCGTCGGAAGCGGCCATCGCCTGTAAGGAATTCGCGAAGGAGCATCATTGCGCAGCTTCCGTGATCTCACTCATCGACCATGAGAATTTCGCGAGCCAGGCCGTGGCCAAGCGCAACGGCATGACCTACGAGAAGGACACCGTGCACCGGGGTGTTCCAGCGATGGTGTGGCGGGTATTGCTGTAATGATCGGCCACGGGTGGAACGACCAGGTGTTCCATGGCCAGGAACGAACCATATACTTCAGAAGTGGAAACCTGCCGAGAGGAGTATTGGCCAAGGCTCCGCTGATGACCACCGCAGTGCGAGCAACGCGTCGGATGATCGCACCGGGAACAAGAGCCCCGCATGGATGAAGCGGGTTCTTTCCTTCGACCAGAATTCAACCCCTCCACCGAAGGACGGACCATAGTAGTTCGTTCCCGTCCCACTTTGACGGCCCGGGTTGGTGGTCAAGATCACCATGTTGTAGCCGTACATCGCTGTCACGTAGGGGCGTCGTTGGCTCTGCGTGCGTTGGCGGTACAACAGTCCCGCGTTCCAGCCCACGGTGGCCAGGTTGTACCCGGCACCAGCGAAAATGCCAACGGTCTCCGTCACCTTGCCATCGATGCGTACCCCAAGGCCTCCGTGATCGAGCCCAAGACCCGCACCAAAAAAGAAGTCCGAATTCGCTGCACTCCCATCCTGTGCGTAGGTGCATCCGAATATCCAGATGCACATGATCAGTGCGGTCAACGTGCGCATGTCGGGAACGCCCTTTCGTTGCTATTCCAAGAGACAGCCGATACGATTCAATCGAATTTTTCCGGGCGCATCTGCGGGAACAGCAGCACCTCCTGGATCGCGGGGTTATCGGTCAGCAGCATCACCAAGCGGTCCATCCCGATGCCGATGCCCGATGTGGGCGGCATGCCGTACTCCAATGCGCGCAGGAAATCCTGGTCGATGAACATGGCCTCGTCGTCACCGCGTTCCATCAGCTTCACCTGGTCCTCGAAGCGTTCCCGTTGGTCGATGGGGTCGTTCAACTCGCTGTAGGCGTTGCCCACCTCGAAGCCGGCCACATAAAGCTCGAAGCGCTCGGTGAGGCGGTCATCGTCGCGGTGCTTCTTGCACAGCGGGCTCATCTCCAGCGGGAAGTCCATGACGAAGGTGGGCTGGATCAATTCGGGCTGCACCAGTTCACTGAACAGCTCGTCGATCAACTTGCCCTTGCCCATGGCAGCGGTGATCTCGATGCCGTGCTGCTTGCACAGCGCCCCGATGGTCTGTTCATCGGCATTGAGCACATCCACGCCGGTCTTCTGGTGGATGGCGCCACACATGGTGATGCGTTGGAACGGTGCGCCGAAGTCGATGTCCTTGCCTTGGAACTGCGCAGTGGTCGTGCCGTTGGCAGCGATGGCCGCCCTGCGGAAGACCCCTTCGATGAAGTCCATCATCCAGCGGTAGTCCTTGTACGCCACATAGAGTTCCATGATGGTGAACTCCGGGTTGTGGGTGCGGTCCATGCCCTCGTTGCGGAAGTTGCGGCTGAACTCGAACACCCCTTCCAGACCACCCACGATGAGGCGCTTCAGGTACAGTTCATTGGCGATGCGCAGGAAGAAGGGCACATCCAGCGCGTTGTGGTGCGTGGCGAAGGGACGCGCTGCTGCACCGCCGGGAATGGGCTGGAGCACGGGGGTATCCACTTCCAGGTATCCCGCCTCCTGGAACGCGGTCCGCATGGCGTTGAAGATGCGGGTGCGCTTGAGGAAGGTCTCCTTCACGCCGGGGTTCACGATCAGGTCCACATAGCGCATGCGGTAGCGCAGCTCGGGATCGGTGAAGGCATCGTGCACGTTGCCCTGCTCATCGGTCTTCACCACCGGCAGGGGGCGCAGGCTCTTGGCCAGCACGGTCAGCTCCTTCACGTGCAGGGTGAGCTCGCCGGTCTGGGTACGGAACGCGAATCCACGCACGCCGATGAGGTCGCCGAGGTGGAGCAGTTTCTTGAAGACCTCGTTGTACACCGTCTTGTCCTCGCCGGGTGCGATCTCGTCGCGGTTGATGTAGATCTGCTGGTCGCCGCTGGCATCACGGATCACGGCGAAGCTGGCCTTGCCCATCACGCGCACGCTCATCAGGCGGCCCGCCATCACCACCGATGCATCGGGCTGAGCGCCTTCCGGTGCGTGGCCCACCTCCTTGAACTGCTCCTTCACCTGCGCAGCATGGTGGGTCACCGGGAATTCGGCGGCGGGGAAGGGATCGATACCGAGCGCTCGGAGCTTTTGGAGCGCTTCGCGGCGGACGAGTTCTTGATCGGAAAGGGCGTGGGACATGGGTCTGGAAGGGAAGGGATGTCGCAAAAGGGCTACAGGCCGCGAAGATACCGGCAACCCTGAACGCCGAACGAGCGTAGGAGCGGTCTAATTTCGCACCACCTTCAACGGAAACCCATGTACACCCTCATCGACGCGTTCCCCAAACAACTCAAGGAAGCCCTGGAGATCGGCCGCAAGGCCACCCTGAAAGCCCCCGGTGGGCCTTATGGCAATGTGGTGGTCACGGGACTCGGTGGCAGTGGGATCGGGGGAAGGATCGCGGCCCAGTTGGTGCACAAGGAGGCCAAGTGCCCGATCGAGGTGTACAACAACTACTACCTGCCGGGCTATGTGAACCACAAGAGCCTGGTGATCGCCTGCAGCTACAGCGGCAATACCGAGGAGACACTTGCCGCCATGGAGCAGGCCTTGAACAAGGGCGCTCGTGTGGTGGTGATCACCAGCGGTGGCACCATGTTGGACATCGCCAAGGCCAAGGGCCTGGACCACATCATCATCCCCGGCGGCAACCCGCCACGCACCATGCTGGCCTATTCGTTGGTGCAGCAGTTCTTCATCCTCCATCACTTCGGCATCATCGGCGATGGTTTCGAGGGGGCCATCAAGACCGCGGCCAACATGCTGGCCGACGACAAGGAAGCCATCAAGAAAGCCGCACAGGAGCTGACCGACAAGCTGGTGGGCAAGCGTCTGGTGATCTACAGCGAAGCGAGCACCGAAGCGGTGAGCACGCGCTTCCGCCAGCAGGTGAACGAGAACAGCAAGGAACTGTGCTGGCACCACGCCATCCCCGAGATGAACCACAACGAACTGGTGGGCTGGGCCGGTGGCAAGGACGACATCGCCGTGGTGATCTTCCGGCACAAGGAGGACCATGAGCGTAGCCAGATCCGCATGGAGATCAACAAGGAGGTCTTCAAGAAGTACACTCCGCACATCCACGACGTGTGGAGCCAGGGCGATACCGCCTTCGCACGCCAGCTCTTCCTGATCCACCTGGGCGACTGGGTGAGCTACTACTGGGCCGAGAAGAAGGGCGTGGACCCCACCGAGATCGGTGTGATCAACATGCTGAAAGGCAAGTTGGCCGAGGTGAAGTAGATCATATCGCACTTCGTGAGCAAGCGGCAGGTGGGTAGGCCCACTTGCCGCTTGTCGCATTCCGACCGTTCGCTTGTACCCGACCTTTGCACCCGTGAGACAAGTCCACTTCCAAGACCTCGGCCTGATCGACTACGCCACCGCGTGGGACTACCAGACCAAGTTGTTCCAGGCCACCATCGACCGGAAGATCGCCAACCGCCACCTACCGGAAAGCGAACAGGTGCCCACCGAGGACCACTTGCTCTTCTGCGAGCACCCGCATGTCTACACCCTGGGCAAGAGCGGCAAGCAGAGCCACCTGCTGCTGAACGAAGCCGAGATGCGCGAGAAGGGCGTGCAGTTCTTCCCGATCGACCGGGGCGGGGACATCACCTACCATGGACCGGGGCAGATCGTAGGCTACCCGATCTTCGACATGGACCACCACTTCACGGACATCCACCGCTTCCTGCGCACCTTGGAGGAGGCGGTGATCGGTACGTTGGAGGCCTATCAGATCAAGGCCGGGCGCATCGATGGGCTCACCGGTGTGTGGCTGGACTGGAACGACCCCTTCAAGGCCAGGAAGATCTGCGCCTTCGGCATCCGCGCGAGCCGTTGGGTGACCATGCACGGCTTCGCCTTCAATGTGAACACCGACCTCCGCTACTTCGAGAACATCGTGCCCTGCGGCATCGCGGACAAGGGTGTCACATGCATGGCCAAGGAATTGGGCGGCTTGGTGGATATCGAGGAGGTGAAGGCCCGGTTGAAGCTGGAATTGGCGGACCTGTTCGATGTGGCGATGGTGGACTGAGGACGATACCTTCGGCCCATGCGCCTCCTTCGCAACCTCATCCTCGGCATCGCGGGCCTGGTCCTGATCCTCATCGCCCTCGCCTACCTCACCGGCAACGACCACCTGGTGCGTGGCGTGCGTTTCACCTACCTGATGGGGCGCAGCAGCCCGGAGATCGATGACCGCGACTTCTTCCCCTATGCGACCATACCGGCCACCGCACCGCAGCCCTGGCCACAGAGCGCACGCTACGGCAAGCTCGCCCTTAGCGCCGAACAGGAAGCGAAGCTGCAGGAGCTACACAGCGTGGGCTTCGCCGTGTTCCAGCACGACAGCCTCATCTTCGAGCAATACTTCAACGGCTGGGATGCCGACAGCGTGAGCAACAGCTTCAGCGTGGCCAAGAGCTACGTGAGCGTGCTCACGGGCATCGCCATGGGGGAGGGAAGGATCAACAGCGTGTTCCAGCCGGTGGGCGACTTCCTACCGGAATACAAGGAGGGGTGCTATACAAAGATCACCCTGTGGCACCTGTTGACCATGAGCACCGGGTTGGACTGGAGCGAAAGCGGGGCAGACCCCTTCAGCGACAATGCCAAGGGGTACTACGGGACCAACGTGCGCGAGCTGAGCTTGATGCAACCCTGCCGCGAAGAGCCGGGCAAGGAGCTCGATTACATCAGCGGCAGTACGCAGGTCATGGCCGAGGTGCTGGAGGCCGCGTATGGTAAGCCCTTGGACGAACTGGTGCGCGAGAAGATCTGGACCCCGCTGGGATGCGAGCACGATGCCTACTGGGGCAAGGACCGGGCGGATGGCGACCTCAAGGCCTTCTGCTGCCTGTACGCCACAGCGCGCGACTTCGGGCGCATCGGGCAGTTGTACCTGGATAGCGGCATGTGGCGCGGCAAGCAGCTCGTTCCCCGCGAATACTGGCAGGCCTCCATCACACCGGCCGCCATCCAGGACAAGGGATCACCCAATCAACGCTATGGTTACTTCTGGTGGTTGGCGGAGGTGGACGGCAGGCCCATCCACTATTGTCGAGGCTTCCATGGTGAATATGTGGTAGTGATCCCTCACGAGGACCTCGTGCTGGTACGCACAGGCATGAAACGCGAGGAGGTGAACGCCACGGGTCATCCACAGGACGTGTTCGAGTGGATCGCCATCGCCCGGGAACTGGCGGCGCGGCGGGTGTGAGCGCCGGAGCATCATCTTTGCATACCCGCATAGCAGCGGTACCGATATGCGTAAGGACATCGATGCACCGAAGGTGGAGGGCGTGGCCATGGCCGTGGTGCGCGAGCCCGACGAGGAGGGCGAGGAGGCCTGGTACGTCTATGTGGTGAACCAGCGTGACGAGACCCTTGAGAACGTGTTGGTGAGCTCGCGCGGCTTCGGCGAGTTGGAAGGCGAGGTGCGTCGTACCAGCGAATTGCGCCACTTCCTGGACACGCTTGAACCGCGGAGCTGGGCCCGCATCGAGCGCATCGTGGAGGAGGTCTTCGGGCTCAACAACCAATACTGGCTCAGCTTCTATGTGGGCCAAGCACTCTACGACAGGAAGTACATCTTCGTGGCCGGCAGCATCGAGGAGGACAACTTCACCACCATCCCCTTGATGAACAAGAAGGGTGTGATGATCGGGTGAGGGCGCAGCGAACGGAACGATGCGAACAAGGCATGGGTTACTTTCGCCACCCAAGCGCATGAGGGCAAGGATCTTTCCGCGGATGACCGGGCACCATGGCCCCGCAGCGGTATTGATACTGCTCCTCTTCAGTTGTTCCGCTCCGAACAGCCCGGAACCGGCCGCTGCTGGTGTACCGCCGGTCCCTGAACTCGAATTGGCCGTGATGGTGACCACGGACCCGCCGCCCTTCGATCGACCATGCAAGGTGCGGTCACAAGTGGCTTGGCAACGGAGGGACAGGATCATCAGGCCAGTCCTGCACTGGGACATGGAGGAGAGCGCTGGTCCTGACCGTTTGACAACGACTTTCGCACATAGCGGCCGCTCCTCCATGGTGATGGGAACCGACATGGAGTATGGACCGTCGATATGCCGTAAGGTCAACGAAGTGGCGGATACCCTGGTCGCTGTTGGGATGGGCTTCTGGATGCACTGCAGTGACCCGGACCCCTTGCTCACCGTGGTGACCACTGTGCATCGGGGAGAGGAGCAACTAGCGTGGTATGGCAAGGACCTCCGGGCGACCGATAACCATCCAGGGGAGTGGATGCGGTTCAACGTGCAACACCCCATGAAGGAGATCAAGCTCATGGGCCAGGACAGGATCTGCTGCTTCCTGTGGAACCGCAACGCGAGCACCATCCTTGTCGACGATGTGGACCTGGTGTTCCTTGGTCCTGGAGTATTGGGAAAGCGATCGGGCCATGGTCCCGACCTTGAACGCGGAGGAGGAGCGGCCGCACTACCCTTCGCCACGGTGGCCGATGTGACACTGCTCGATCCTCGTGAACAAGGCATTCACGTGGGCAAGGAGGCCCCTCCCGATAGCCGGCATGAGATCACCATCCGCGCATTGGGTGGCATGCGATTCTCCTATGGACCGGGCGACGCCGTGGCCCGCCTTTCATCCCCCACGGGCGAGGTGCGGGCGCTGGTGCGGGCCTGGCATCCGACGCTCGCCGCAGACCTGTTGGACCATGAGCAGGTGATGGTCATGGACGGCCCCAAGGGCCCCATCATCACCGGCTTCGATATCGACGTGGACAGCAACAATGGCATGCGCACCATCGCGGCATCGCCCGCCCCCCGATCGGCCATGCTCCACCTGACGCTCCCTGTCCGATGAGAACGGCTGCCTGGCTTTCGGTCCTCCTGTGGTCACTGGTCGCTTGTACGCATGACGAGCAGCCCGGGGTCATACTGGTGGAGGACCTGCGGGTCATGGGCGATGCCGCGACCCTGGTGGATGGTGTGGCCACGGTCGAATTGGACTACACGGATGCTTTGGACAGCGGCTTCGTGATCCCCAGTGCCCGACAAGCGCCCGGCGGAGCGTACGATTGGTCGTTCAAGGTGCCCTCGGGGACTTCGGCACAGGGCCTGCGGTACAAGTTCTACTACGTCAACACCAGTTACCGCTTCCCGGCCATGGGGCCTGATGGGGCGCAACATCCGCTGGCGCATGAGAACTTCTACGGCAGCTTCGAGCGCTCCTCGGAGGCATTCCGTTCCACCGGACCCATACCGGCGGAAGGGTTGGAAGTGAAGGAGCGGTTCCGCATCCATGGCGATCCGCGCGAGGAGGCCGAGTTCAAGGACGATCAGGGACGCTCGTTACGCTGGGCAAGGAATCCGAGGGTGGGTAGGTACGGTTTCCTTGTGGTGATCATGACCGAGGAACACTTCCAGCAGTTGGAGCTTCCGCAAGGTGTGATGGACATCAGCGCGAAGCAGGAGGGGCGGTTCATCGACCCGTTCTGGTATTGGTTGCACGGTCCCGGTTCCACGGATAAGGCCGTTCAGGTGATCGTTCCGGAAGCACAGCTCCAGGTGGTGGCACGGCCCGACCTGGGCGGCGGTATCCACATCCCGAGCACGGCACCGACCAACTCCGCGGGATATACCAACACGTGCGGCAATACGCCCGCTCTATCCAGGACCGCCCCGTTCGAGCAGTTCATCCATTATGTGGACCCCTCCACGCGCTTTGCCAACATCCCGTTGATCGCGGATGTACTGGCCAACGAATACACCCCGAAGGACCACGACCGGTACAAGGCCCTCTTCCGTGCGGAGGACATGGTGACGCTACGCCCCATGACCACACCGACCCCGTGTGCGACCGTCGAGAGCGATCCGGAGCGTGACCGCATCATCCTTAGGAACCCGGCCAGTCGGCCGGGAGACCTGCGCAAGGAGAACGTGGGGATCCGTTCCCGACATGGTCTCGCCTATGGTCGCTACCGCGTGAAATGCAAACTCACCCGCTTGCTGAACGACTCGGACATGTGGGTGGGCCTGACCAATGCCATCTGGTTGATCTACGATGGCGCACCGGGATGCATGCGCAGGCCCTGTGAGAAGGATGGATACATGCAGAACTACTACGGCGGTGATGATGATGCTCGAGCTCCCCGCGTAGCGTATTCAGAGATCGACTTCGAGATCCTGAAGACACCCGCCTATTGTCCGGAGGTATCCTTCCCTCCCACCTACCCTCAGCCGATAGCCGATAGCGATGATCGTGCAGCATGGGCCTACAGTACGAGTGATGCACGGATGGACAAGCCGGGCGCCATCACCGTGGCCTGTACCAATTGGGACATGGCCTGCCATGACCCGGAGTCCTTCGGCGCGGGGATGCCACCCGTTGACCAAGGACGGCAGGACCTACCTGAACCACCGCTGGAGCAAGGACTACCGGGCGGTGACCCAGAAAGTGGAGGAATTGGACGCGGAGCTTTTCGGGGGTGATCACTACTGGTTCGAGATCGACTGGCGGCCCGAGGAGATCACGTGGCGCATCGGCCCGGAGCTCGACCAGCTCCGCGTGGTAGGGTACATGGACCGCAGCATCACGGAGATCAGCAATGTGCAGATGCACCTGATCGTGACCCAGGAGTACCACAACACACGGTGGTGGCCAGGCACGCCTTACGACCAAGGATTCATCCCCTTCCCCTCCAAGGACCTGGTCGGCGAGATCATGGAGGTGATCATCGAATGAAGCACGCTTCCTCCCGCTTTCGCGGCGTTCTCCTGACACTTCTGCTTGGAGCGTGTGCCCTGCTGACCTTTCACCGTACGGTCCTTTTGTCCCCCAACAGCTACATGGCCGCGGTGGGGGGGGACGGGCTCAAGAACTACTTCTCCTATGCCTGGCACGTGGAGCACGATACAGCGACCACGGTGTTCAGCGGCATGAACGCTCCTTTCGGGGAGCACATCAACTATCCGGACGCACAGCCCTTGCTCAGCTCCATCCATCGCGCCGTGGACGGTGTCTGGCGATCGAGCGACCGGTATAGCGTGGGGGTGGTCAACCTGCTCATGTTGCTCAGCCTGCCGCTCTGCGCATTGTTCCTCTATCTCATCCTTCAGCGCTCCGGCCTTCCTTGGGGCCTGTCCGCATCAGCTGGTGTGGCAATGGCCATGCTCACCGTACAGGGCCTTCGATCGGTGCAGGCGCACTACGCATTGGCCTACACCTGGAGCATCCCTATGATGATCTGGCTGGGGCTTCGCCATTGGCAGCATCCTCGGCCTTGGGTATCGGGTGTGACGATCACCCTCGCCCTGCTCGGGTTGCTCATGATCCACGTCTACCTCGGATTCATCGGAAGTGTGCTGCTGCTCGCTTGGGCGCTCCTGGGTTTGTTCAGCAGAGCCGCCCGATCGACGAAGCTGGCACTTCTGGCAGCGCCGATGGTGGCTTTGATGACCTTCCAAGTAGGGACAACGCTAACGGATCACCATCTGCACCGCACCGAGCACCCCACGGGCTACTTCAAATACCAAGTGAATGAACGTACCCTGTTCCTGCCTGACCACCAATGGATATCACCACTGGCCAAGGCGCTTCCCGGTGCACCCTCTCACGAGGAGCCGGAGAACTGGGCCTATCTGGGATTGGGGACCTTGTTGCTGGGACTCCTGATCGTATTCGCAGGCCTTGCACTTACAGTGATGCGCAAAGGAAGAGGGTTGCGCGGGGCGGTGGAGGAGACCTTCGAAATGCGAGGCATTGGCGGACTGTTCCTGGTCTCGATCCCCTTCCTCTTGATCGCAATGGGATATCCCTTTCACGATGGCAATGAGGTTCTGCTGTGGGACGTACCTGTGTTCCGGCAGTTCCGAGCACCCGGACGATTCGCTTGGGTATTCATCTATGCGCTCGGACTGTTCGTGGTGGCGAGCACCTGGCGACTGACGCGGGCGGGAGGAGCCTTCCGCTGGATCGCATGGGCCGGGCTGTTCATGGGCTTGGGGCTACAACTTTATGAAGGTGCCTACATCCAGACATTCATCAGCCGGGAGTTCGTCAAGAGCCCGAACCTGTTCCGTGAGGACCAACTGACCGACGAACAGCGCGGTCTCATCCAACGTGCGCGCGGGCGAACGGCGGTCGGCATCGCCAGCATCCCCTACTTCCATAATGGGTCCGAGGAATTCCTGATACCTGTCCATGACGAAGGTCTGATGATGGGCCAGGTGATGGCATACCACACCGGATCTCCAATGATGTCCTCTTCACTGACGCGGACAGGGCTTGAGGAGGTGCGTGCAGGGATCGCAGCATTCGGACCTTCCTGGTACGCGCGACCCGAATTGCCGCACTGGGCCATCTCCGATTCCTTATTGGTCATCGCGTATGACGATGCCAGCTCTCCCTATGACAAGGCGGTATGGGCGCGTGCACGTCCATTCCACAGAGAAGGCAGGGTCCAGTTGGGCATGTTGGCCGTGGGCGACCTGCTCCGCGATGACCGTGCACGTACCCGGAACGAGGTCATCGCCTCGCTGGACACGGCGTATCGCAGCGGAGGTTGGCACTTCAGCGTGCCTGACACCTTCGTCCATTACAACGGGTTCGAAGGCACGCCCGTGCAGAACATCTACCACGGCGCAGGGGCCTTCAGCGGTCCGAAAGGCACGTTCAACGTACTGGCCGAGTTCGCTCCGAACACCTTCGACAGCAGCAGCACCTACATGGCCTCGTACTGGATCTATAATCGGGGTCCCATGCGTTGTCATGCCTTGGCCGGCGTGGATGAGTTCAATGAGATCGAAGGCAAGGGTTACTGGGACCATTACACCGACCCGCGTTTCGTACGCACCATGGATGGGGATTGGAGCCTGGTGGAACTCCTGTTCCGCGTGCGTGACCCCAGGAGCCGGGTCAAGTTGTTCGTGCAAGGCGAACCCTACTACCGCGACAGCATTTTCGTGGACGAATTGCTCGTCCGCAAGGCCGATGTTGACGTGGTTCGCGATGAACGGCCCACAGGGCCGATCTGGTGGAACGGTCACCGACTACCGTAGGAACGAATTGTCAAGGACACGGCAACGATCAAGGGCGCTGAACCAGTGCATGCCTGATGATAGTGATCCGCCCAGGGTCCAATGTCGTTGACCCATCGATCCGCAACGACCCCGCATTGACGGGTTCCCTGCGGGGCATCGGGAAGCGATGTGCGAACCCTTCATCGGCATAGCGCCAACGCTGCTCGGACACTCCGCCTGGTTCATGGAGCATTTGCAAGCTCACCCGTTCATCCGGTCGGCCTTGCAGGGAACCGTTGGCAACGATCTCCAGTTCCATATACACCTGTTCCTCACCACCGAACTCCAATGGCCAGAATACCAGGAAACGACCACCATCCTTGTCCACGGTGAGCAGTTCCGGTTTTGCTTTGGCGGTCGGTGAGCCACGATGGAAGAGCGTGTCGACCACCCATTCGCGATGCACACTTTTTCCAGTGCGTTGGAAAAGCCAGGTCGTAAAGGGTGACTGCCCCTCCTGCCAGCCTGCTGTTCCTTCATGGACAGCAACAACCGACAACGTGCTGTCCAGGATCAACCCTTCAAGAGGAAGAGCCGATTCATTGGGTCCGAAATGCGAATCCCACTGCACCAGGTCGCCCTCCTTGAGCGAAGGTCCCACAGGGCCTGGCGGCAGGGTGCTGAATGCCCTGGCCACGTTGGGGTCCCAGATATCCAGATCACAGGTGGCCCCGATATACGGGTGCATGTAGACCACCACAGTGCCCTCCAAAAGCCGCTGCTTCACCAACTCCGCCGCGTGGTCCAACTCGCGTTGCTCGGGGACCATGATGGCCGGCAGGGGTACACGGGTAGGCACTTCGCTCACCGCCCAGACGGCATAGAGCGGCGCGAAAGCCGGTAGGACCCATCCAGCCGGTGATGAGGAAGCGCGCTGGGCCAATTGGGTAAGCACATGAGCAATGAACAGCACCGCCAGTGGAATGGCAGTGGCGAAGACGCGAAGTAGCCCTATGGACCCGACCCCTCCCTTCCAGTAGGCGAAGGAGTGTATGGCCCAGATACCCACTACCGGGACAAGGCATAGGAAGAGCACTTCCAGGTGCCGCTTTCGACCAGTACGGTCCTTGACAATGAGCACCAGCATCGCCACAAGGGCCAGGCTCAGCAAAGTGAGGAACGGAACACCGAGGATGTCCCTCAAGCGATGGACGAAGTAAAGGGCATCGCCGTGCTGATCATAATAGGTGTTGCTCACATAAGGGTCCTTGGTCACGATCCAGAACGGGTCCTCATGTACCGGCCATCCGGCCAGACCATAGACCACCGAACCCAGGAGAGCCCATGGCAGAGCGGAATACCGTCGTTCCCATGCGGCCCATAGGATGAGGACGGGGAGCACCATGACGAACTCCGGACGCGCCACCGGACTGAACGAAAGGATGGCCAATGCCCATGCCACATGGCCGCGCAACGCCAACACGACGGACACTACCGTCAACATGCCGAACAGGGGCTCGGTCATGCCCGATACGGCCGTATACAAGTACTGGGGAGCGGTGAGCAACAAAGCAGGAACGAAGAAGGCGACCCACCGGACCCTGTCCACCACCATGGAATTGATGGCGACCAGCGAGGCGAAGGCAACAAGCGCATTGAACACCGCCACGAACGGATAGCCGAACTGGGCGAAAGGCGATGCAAGCAATATGAAGAGCGGCTTACCCCAATGCTCAAAGAACAACCAGGGGTGGTGCCATGACCATCGGGCTTGGGAGTAGTGCAGGGCACCATCGCCGATCTCCGGTTGTCCCTCACCGATGAACCGGACCACCACCACGATCAGGGAGGTCAACAACGCGAAGGTGTGAACGGGCCAGCGCTTGCTCATCCTGCTACGAATGCGCCGCGCGCAACGGACGATCGAAGTCCCTGTCGATACCGTACTTCAGAATGCACCAGATGGCCCGGAAACCATCCTTCCAACCGATCTTCTTGCCCTCGGCATACGTACGTCCGTAATAGCTGATCCCGACCTCATAGATCCGGATACCCTTCACACGCGCCAACTTGGCCGTGACCTCCGGCTCAAAGCCGAAGCGTCTCTCCCTGAGGTCCAAGCCCTTCGCGATATCGCTGCGCATGAGCTTGTAGCAGGTCTCCATATCGGTCAGGTTCAAGTTGTTGAACGCGTTGGAAAATTGTGTCAGGAACTTGTTGCCGAGGCTATGCCAGAAGAACAGGATGCGATGGGGGTGATGGCCCATGAATCGCGAGCCATAGACCACATCGGCAAAGCCCTCCACCACCGGTCTTAGGAGGTCGTTGTACTCGCGCGGGTCATACTCCAGGTCCGCATCCTGAACAATGAGGTATTCCCCGGACGCCTCCGTGATCCCCCGATGGATGGCTGCACCCTTGCCCATGTTCATGGGCTGTTCGGCGAAACGGATACCCATCTCGGGATTGGCGGCCATATAGCGCTCGATCGCCTGAGCGGTGCCATCCTTGGAGCCATCGTTCACGATGATCACCTCCTTGGCGATGCCATTGATCAAGCGTACATCGCGCACCTTATCGAGGATCCGATGGATGGTCCGTTCCTCGTTGTAGGCGGGGATGATGATACTGAGCGTGCGAATGAGCATTGGAACGACCGGCAAAGGTTAAGGGGATCAGGATGTGCGATGAACGACCCTGCGCCAAGAAAGGAAGAACTGGTGGACTAATGCATAACGCTCGAACAGAATGGCCAGGGCAGCGAAGATGACCAACCAGGTCACGCGAGCTTGAAGACGATCATATACGTTGGCGATCGCACCCGTGGCAAAGGCATTCAGGATCACGGTCGCCAACATGATCAGGATGAACATCACCCATCGGACCTTGCTCTTCGGCGGAAAGAACATGACGATGGTGATCCATGCGGCGAGGTACAGGGGCATGGCGAGCGCATTCATGAACTCGAAATTCCAGCCACCCCGCTGTTGTCTGCTTGTCAAATAGGCAGGAAGTTCATGTGGAATGCCACGTGAGATGGCTGCGTAGGAATCCGGGTTCCGTTGATATGGCTCAATTCCGGATCCGATGTTCACTTGAGCAAGCTGAGTGAGCGTTGAGACCGCCGAGGTCCAGGCGAGCATTGGCCACATCGAAGGATCGGTCAGGATATCATGAACCACTGTGTCGAGTCGCCCGCTCGATTCCACAAGACCGCGGTGCTGCCGGGTTGGAGCTCCCGCATCCCACACGAAGTACATGCCTGTCGCCCGGAGTTGATCCAAGTGGTCGCACAGCTCATGGGGTGAAGAGGCGCATGTCTTGGACAGGTAGGTGCGCAACACGCCCGATTCCGCGAATCTGCCAGCAAGGAAAAGGCTCGAGGTCGGAGAGAGCACCGCGCCGTGACCATTCCGGTCGTTGTAACCGACGATGAAGAGACTCGCGAGGATAGGTACAAGAAGTAGCCCGACAAGTGTCTTACGAGGTGCCAGACGGGAAAAGCGGAACCAAGGGCGCACGAAGGCCAACACGATCAAACCCAAGCACAAGGGGAATAGCATTGCCAAGAAGCTGAGGTGACAGGTGGTAAGAACGAACAGCAAGACCCAGAGGAAACAGGTGGAAAGGATCGACCTGTTCCTTCCCAGTAGAAGTAGGAACACACAAAGCCCCATCCCTCCGCTGAGCACATCGGGCATTATCTGACTGGCATACCAGGGTAGGCTGGTGAAGAGTGTTAGAAAGGTGAGCATAAGCACATGCTTACGCCAAGTCGCACGTGAGTTCGGGAAGAGCGATCGAAGCACTTCGTGGATCAACCAGCTCATCACCATCCCTTGGAAGAGAATGATCGTCCAAAGCGTACTTTGCCAGGTGACCGCTCGTATCAAGAGGGAATATCCTATCGGTCGGTCGATAGGCGGCAGGAGGTTCCGTGAAGAGGCTACATAAGTATTGCTGTCGGCGTAAACGAGCGGATAGTTGTTCATCAACGCAGGTGCGATGACTATGAGCCCCGTTATGAGGTAGTATCCAAAGGAGCGGAGGGGGATGAGCTGAAAAAGACGTTTTAGGCCCATGTGGTTCGACCTCCGGATATCACACTAACAAAAGGATACCTGGAGAGGTACTGCGAAGATGGTCATTGTGGGCCGGAGTAGTGTATCGGGTTCAATGTGCCACGGACAATGGTTCATGGAGCGCCAGTAGGTTCCGGTTCACAAGTTCGGCATTGCTGTGCCGGTGCTGAGGGTTGGAGCGAATCAAGGAAAACCTCCATCGCTCGCCGTGGAAAGCCCCGGCAAGGATACGGACCTCGGGGTCTGCCTCCAGGAACTGCGCTTCATGATCGTGTCATCCATCGCATGATGGACAGGTCCGGCCACTGGTTGGTATCGACATACGAGAACGGAACGGCACAGGGTGATGCACGCTCCCTATGACAGACGCTCGGGCCGGGAGATACCCGGACATCAACCGGGGCTCTTTCGCCCGGAACCCGGATAGTGTACCACTTCAATACGCAGATCACGGATGCGGAAACCACCCGCTGATCGGTGAACGATGTAGAGCTTGTTGGTGACCTTGGGGTCAGCGGCGTGTACCACGAATCGGGCAGCGACCAGGCCTTCCTGTAGCTCGACCTGCTGATAGCTCACAGAGCCGTCCGGGCCATCCTCCGTGAACACCAGCTCCGCATCCCCGTTCGGCGGTAAGTCCCATTCGTATCGGGCCTGTACGAAAAGCTCCGAGAACAGGGCGGTAGGTTCGGGAGCCACTGGATGTACCACCTCGAATGGATACTCACCACCGTTGAAGCACCATGTGTTCGACCCCAAGGAGCAAGCCATCGTATCAAGCCGCATCATGGGTTCCGCCATCGTCCTGGCGCCTTGGTCCAGGATCGCGACACAGGTCACTGCTCGTTCCTCGGATCGCAGGTCCATGATATGCACCTTGCCCAAAGGTCCCATGGGCGAGCGCAGGTATGGAAAGAGGCGCGGGTCGCTGAACCATTGGTCATCCGCGAAGAGCAGGTACCGTGCACCACGCTCGATCAACCGTTCGATGACCCCGGGGTCCAACACGCCCCAACCGAAGCTGGTCCATCCCCGATTACCCATCAGGACCAATGAGGCGTTGATGGTGCCATCGTCCAGGAAGATCACCTTGTCACCTGGTGAGATACCCAATGCCGCCAATGCCGGTCGGATGTGGACCAGTTCCTTCAGCGGGCCTAGCCCAACGCCGTTCCAATGGTCCACCTCCTTGGTGGATGGGCGTGGCCATAATTCCATCACGCTCAGTTGGCCGCTCCCATCATAGCGCATCGCCATGTTGGTGTTCGTGTACGCCATGTTATAGAGCAGTAGGCCTATCGCAGCGGCACGCACCCAAGGGGAACGTGCAGCACCCGGATGGTCCCGCTGCAGCGTGTGGACGGCCAACACGGCGATCACCACGACCAGGATCATCGGATTGATGAAGTAATAGTCATGGTTGTCCAGCGCTTGGAACCAGAACAGGATATACAGCAGCACTCCCATGAGCAAGGCGCCTACGAACAGAACGATCTGCCGATGTTGCCTTCGGATCCGCAGCAGGAATACGAGAGCGGCGAACAGCATCACTACTTGCAAGGAACGGTCAAGGAGTTGGGGAAGTACGATGTCAACGCCCACACGCCATACACGCTCCCGGGAGACCGCGTCCAGGTCCCAGATCGGCCAGAGCGCGTTGAACGTGTACTTCGCTTCATACAACGCATTATAGTGAGCCGCATAGGCATACCAGGCCAGAACGGCCGCATACCCAAAAAGGACCGGGCTCCATTCGCGGATGGAACCGGCGAACAAGGACCACAACATGCTGGGTCGTGTTCGCCATATGGTGGCTGAGAGCAGGACGATCGTCAGGGCGACCAGGCTCATGCCCGCCGTCATTTTGAGCAGCATGGCCAGCGCGAAGCAGGTCACGGCCTTCCACCACCATCCAATACGGTGCTCCTCGCCATACCGGACCACGCACCACCAACCGATCAACACCAGATCGAAAGCGGGTACATCAGTGAGGAAAGCCACACTGAAGTAGACCAGCACGGGGGACACATGCACCAGAAGGGCTATGCACCCGGCCCAAAATGCACTGCCGGAGATACGACGCACGGCATCGAAAAGGGCGATGGTCCCCAGGACATGGAACACGAACAGGCAGGACCGGTAAAGGAGCTCACGGGGTCCGGTGATGCGCCAAAGCAAGCCGACGAACCAGTACAGCAAGGGGAACTCGCCGGCCGAGCGGCCACTGAGGTTGTCCTTGGCGAACTGGTTGTGGACAGCCGGTTCGAAGAGGTTCCATGTGGTGTCGTAATAGTTCCAGGCCAGCGAGATACAATCCGCTTGACGCCAGAGGTGGTGGGCCTGGGGACGCAGCAAGAGCACGTCGTATGTTCCATACACACCATGAAGAACCAGCAATACGAGGAGCAACCACCCGAGCGGATGGATGCGCTGGATCAGCTTCAGACCTGCCGCCATGGTCCGTGGTATATGTGGATCAAAGGGGCCATGAAGCACCAGCGAAGATCGACATCCCCTGGGGAACACGCATCAGCACAAGTAACTCCTGCCCAACGCAGCTACCCAAGGAAGGCATGCGCGATACCACGACCGAAATAGTCCCAGTCCCAAGGGTCCTTGCCGAAGAAACACCCGTCGTATTGCAAGGCCAAGCGATAGTTCACGAATACCAGGAGGAATAGGAGCGGGAGCAGCGCTGCGCGCCAAAGCTTGGCTGTGGGCCCTGGCGAACGAAGCCATGCCCAGATCGGAATGGCCAGCAAGGGCAGGTACTGGACCAGGGGTCGCGAACCGAACCCACACCCGAAGTTCCACATGTGCCAGGCAGAACAGAGGTATACCGTGAACGCAAGAACAGCGAAGAGGATGATGACCACATGGGGCCTCTGCTTCCACAACACGAACGATCCTGCGGGTAGCAGCAGCATCGCCGGGGCATAGGGAAGCCAGCCGTTCTCCGCTGCGAACAGGAACTTCAGGACGTGAGGCGAAAGCAGGTTCGTGAAGGCCTCATTGTCGTAGGAGACCGCCAACCAACGGCCGTGAACGAACCTCCAGTAGGCCAGTTGGGGAGACCAGACCACCAGCGCGGTGAAGGCCATGATGCCCCAGAATGCAGGTCGACGGAGCAATGCCGGACGCTCCGCCATTATCCACGCGATGAATCCGAGCACGATCACTGCATCCGTAGGGCGGATGAGCACGATCAAGGCACAGGTGATGCCGAAGCCGAACAAACTGGGCGGTCGCACCGCTTCCGCGTCCAGTATACGGGTGACGAACAGGTACAGGGCAAGCGCCACCATGGCGAAGGAGTATACGTGCGAGAAATCCGCCGCCCTGAACGCATAATAGAACAGGCTGCTACCGAATGCGATCAATGGTAGAAGCACCACGGGTACCCAGGGTGGTGCAGGTAACAGCCGTTGCAGGGCCAAGGCCGTCAGGAGCAGGCCGATGATCCAATACAGGATGGCACCAGCTTCCACTGCGCGTCGATGGGTATCCGTGAATCCGTCGGTAGCACCCCATCCGACGATCGACTCGGCGATCAGGTAGAATGGCAATTCGAGCAGGGCGACACCACAGGTGTACTTGGTGATGATCCGATCACGAGCGTAATGCACGATGAATCCATCAGCGGTCCTTTCGGTCAGGTCCAGCGGAAGGCCCTTCGCCCGCATGCCATAGTGGAACATGCCGGGCAGGTAGATGTAATAGCCCGCGCCATCCACACGCAGATCGGACCTCCAATCGTTGCCGGGGATCTTCGCATGGTGGTTCCATGAACTGGAGATCCAGAAGACCGCGAAGAACAGGGCCACCAAGGTCACCGACCAAGGGTGCCACGTGTTCAATTGCGGCTGTCGCAGGTTCATGGTGTCCGCATCGGATCACACTTGCATTTCCGGAACCAAGCCCTCCACCACCAGCCGTCCCTCGGTCTTCGCCTTGATCTCCTCAACGCTCACCCCCGGCGCACGCTCCAAGAGGCGGAACCCCTCGGGGGTCACATCGAACACGCCCAGGTCGCTGACGATCTTCTTCACGCACCCCACACCGGTCAAGGGCAGTGTGCATTGCTTCAACAACTTGCTCTCGCCGGCCTTGTTGGTGTGGAGCATGCACACGATGATGTTGTCCGCGCTGGCCACAAGGTCCATGGCGCCGCCCATGCCCTTCACCATCTTTCCGGGGATCTTCCAGTTGGCGATGTCGCCGCTGTCGTTCACCTCCATGGCGCCCAATACCGTGAGTTGTACGTGTTGCCCGCGGATCATGGCGAAACTTGTGGCGCTGTCGAAGATGGCGGCGCCGTCCTTCAGCGTCACGGTTTGTTTGCCCGCATTGATCAGGTCGGCATCCTCCTCTCCTTCGAACGGAAAGGGCCCCATGCCCAGGATCCCGTTCTCGCTCTGCAGCTCCACACTGATACCGGCCGGGATGTAGTTGGCCACCAGCGTCGGGATACCGATGCCCAGGTTCACATACCAGCCGTCCTTCAGTTCGCGCGCGATGCGCTGGGCCATTTGTTCCTTCGTCAGGGCCATGGATCAATAGGGTTCAGGTGTGCGAAGTTCGTCATCGGTGGAGATCCGGAGCATGCGCAAGCGCACCTGCTGCGGATCCAGGATCTGGCGGGAAGGGTTATAGAGGTATACCACGATCGAGCGCGCGGCATCCACGGCAGGGACCCACCGCCTGAAGCGGATGTGTTCGGTGCTTGGCACGGTATGGCGCGCACGCAACTCCACGCGGTCCACTTGCACTGCCTGTCCGTCCTGCCCGCGCAGTTCGATCACGACCTCTGCCGATAGCACAGCATCCGTGCACTGGAGCGCCAGGTCCAACTCCATACAGCGGAGGCCGGGTATGAAGCTTCCCGCTGGCTCGTTCCACAGGTCCATATACTCAGCGCTACCGGCCACCAAGCTGAACATGCTGTCAGCGGTGACGGTGAATGCCACTGGCGTGATGCGCTCCAACAACAGCTGTCTGCCTGCACTACTTCCCGTCAAGGGGCGATAGCCGGATGGGACATCGAAATAGCCGGTATCCAACAAGAGCAGATCGTGGTACGGAGCGGGATGGCCATTGGGGTCCAACGGCGGTACGGCGATGCCAGCCATGCGCGCCTGTACGTCCCAGATGGGCACCATCTGCCGGTAAGCGCCCACGCTCAACACCTGGTCAGTGGCCGCTGCACGCTCGGCTACGACACGGTACTGGGCCAGCTCCGCCGACTCCTCGGGCCAGCTTAAGGTGCGCGCCGGATGCCACCCGCGCAACGCCAGTACTGGCGGGGCAAGAAGCAACAAGGCAGCAGCCCAGCTCGTCCATGAGCGCCACACCGCAACACCGTCCGCCGCCAAAGCGAAGAGCAGCAGGGCCAGCGGGATCAGGTGCAAGGCTGTGCGATCCAGCGGGAAGAGCGTGCCCCAGAGCAGGTGCATCAGCGAGCGACCCAGCACCTCCGCACAGAGCAGCGCGGCCACAAGCACCAGTGGACGCTGTAATGCTTCCCTAACCTGCTGCCGCAGTGTAAGGACGGCGACCAGCAAGGCCAGCCACACAGGGACCAGTAACAACCAACGCGCAACATGCACATCCGTGCCCAGCAGTGGACGCGTGAGCGAAGCGACCGTGCCATCCACCCAGCCTGCATCGCTGCCGAAATAGAGCGCACCACGCTCCGCAAGGCCTTGGCCATACCGCACGGCGAGGACCAGTGGAACAGCCCCAAGCACGAGCCATTGCACGGCCAAAGCTGTACGCCGAAGACCGGGCTGAAGAACGATCACGGGCAGCACCAGCATGAGCATCACCAGGCCCAGCAAGGTACCATTGAGGGAGCACCAGGTGCCGAGCGTAACAGCCAGCAGCAAGGGCCATAACCGATGGTCGCGAGGCGCGGCGATGAACGTGACGAAGTGGTACACGGCCATCGCTTGGAAGGCCAGCGCCGGACCATACCCGCGGAACAGCGAGAAGAAGTCGAGCAGGAACGGCGTGCCGATCCACGCTGCGCGGAAGGACCAGGCGATCGCGGTTGCCTTCAGCCGGGTACTGAGCCGCCAGCCATACCATGCATACAGGGCGAAGGAGAGCACCGGGAAGAGCCTCAATACGAACGGGGCTTCACCGAAGAGTTGCTGGCCGCACCAACCCGCTGCCGTTACCAGCACGTGGTTGCCTGCATCCCACTGGGCATGGAAGGGCAGGAAGTCGCCGCTGAGGACATATACCAACCAGGTGCGGGCCTCATCGTGGACCAGGGGCAAGTGCCACGCGCGCCAGCATACCAAGAGGCCCACGAGCGCCGCCAGCACCGCGTACAGTGTTCCGGGGCGGCGCAGGGTGCGTTCATGTCAGCGCTTGCGCACGGTCCGCTGCTCGATGCGCTTCTCGTAGTTGCTACCTTGGAAGATACGCTGAACGAAGATGCCCGGGGTGTGGACCTCGTCCGGATCGACCTCGCCGGGTTCCACCAAGTGCTCCACCTCGGCCACGGTGACCGTACCGGCCATGGCCATCATGGGATTGAAGTTGCGGGCCGTTCGTTTGTAGACCAGGTTCCCCAGGCGGTCGCCCTTCCAGGCCTTCACCAGCGCGAAGTCGGCGCGGAGCCACTCCTCCATCACGTACATCTTGCCGTGGAACTCGCGTGTCTCCTTGCCCGCCGCCACTTCGGTGCCGTAGCCGGCCGGGGTGAAGAAGGCGGGGATGCCCGCACCACCTGCACGGCAGCGTTCGGCCAGTGTTCCCTGGGGGATCAGCTCCACCTCCAGCTCACCGCTCAGCATCTGGCGTTCGAACTCGGCGTTCTCACCCACGTAGCTGCTGATCATCTTGCGGATCTGCTTGGTCTGCAGCAGCAGTCCCAGCCCGAAGTCGTCCACACCCGCATTGTTGCTGATGCAGGTGAGGCCTTTCACGCCACTCTTCACCAGTGCGTTGATGCTGTTCTCCGGTATCCCGCACAGGCCGAAGCCACCCACCATCAGGGTCATGTTGTCCGCGATCCCGCGCAGCGCTTCTTCGGCATTGGCCACCACCTTGTTCATCGTCGTCGTTGCTTGGAACGCGAAGTAACGGCGAACACGGTCATGACCGCATCACCGCTGGCACCTCCCCTCCTCGACCGGGAATGGCATGAACGGGAATGAATACCGACCTGGCCCGGGATGGCTGCAGCTGGGTTGTTGCATGCCGTAATGCACGACCCTCACTCCCACAAGGGCTCCTCCGGCTTGCGCAACTCTCCGCTGCGCTGTCTGCAGTTCAGGCTGCTCGCGTCGAAGCCAGCGGGCACCTCGAAGTCGCCGGTACTGATGGTGATGGACGTATCGGCATACACCCGGTTCATGTAGTAGCCATAGACCGGCAGTGCCATGTTCGCGCCCTGTCCCTTGTCGGTGCTGCTGAAGCGCACGCTGCGGTCGTCCGCACCGGTCCACACGCCGGTCACCAGGTCGGGGGTGATGCCGATGAACCAGCCATCGCTGTTGTTCTGCGTGGTGCCGGTCTTGCCCGCGGTGGGGAACTTGATGTTGGCGTAGCGCGCGCGGTTGCCCCAGCTGGTGCGCAGACGCAGGCCCGTGCCCACCACGCGACCACTGCTCGGGTTGTAGGCACCATCGGTCACACCCTTCAGGATCTTCAACATCTTGTACGCGGTGATCTCGTCCAACGCCTCGTAGGTGTTGGGGTCACATCGTACACCGTGTTGCCGTTCTTGTCCTCGATGCGGGTGAAGGTGATCGGCTCGATGTACACGCCTTGGTTGGCGAAGGAGGAGAAGGCGCCGGTCATCTCCATCAACGTCAGATCCGCCACGCCCAGGCAGAGCGAGGGTACGGCCTCCAGCGGGCTCTTCACGCCCATGTGGCGCGCGAGCACCGTCACCGCCTGCGGACCGTACTGCTTCATCAGCCAGGCGGTCACCGTGTTCATGCTGTTGGCAAGGGCGTACTCCAAGGTCACCATGCCACCGTAGACCGCGTCGCTGTTCTCGGGGCACCAGTCGGGCTGGCCGGGCGGCATGTCGAAGCACACCCGCTGGTTGGGCACTTCGCGGCACAGGTCCATGCCTTCGCGCAGCGCGGTGGCATAGACGAAGGGTTTGAAGGTGGAGCCCACCTGACGCCGCGCCTGTTCCACGTGGTCATATTGGAAGTGCTTGAAGTCGATACCGCCCACCCAGGCCTTCACGAAGCCGGTGTGCGGATCCATGCTCAGCAGGCCGCTTTGCAGGAAGCCCTTGTAGTAGCGGATCGAATCCATCGGACTCATCACCGTATCGCGCTCGCCCTTCCAGGTGAACACACGCATCTTCGTCGGAGTGTCGAAGATGCCCGGGATCTCCGACTCCTTCACCACAGGCCAGTACGTGTCGCAACCGCCCAGGTCGGGCCGGCAGTGGTAGTGTTTGCGGCCCTCGTGTTGCTTGGTCTCGATGTACTTCGCGGGCCGCTCGCAGTTGCCGCACTGTTTGCCCGTGAGCACCTTGTAGCGCACGCTGCGCTTCATGGCGGTGTTCAGGATGCCGGCGATCTCCTCCTCGCTCACGCGGAAGTCGAAGGGCCGGTTCTTCTTCTTCGCCAGGTCCTTGAAGAAGTCCGGCTGCAGCTCGTTGCGCAGGTGTTCCTGCAGGCCCCATTCGGCGTACTGCTGCATCCGGCGATCCAGCGTGGTGTACACCTTCAGACCGTCGGTGTAGATGTCGTAGGGCGTGCCGTCCGACTTGATGTAGCGGAAGGAGCCATCCTCGTTCTTCTCTGCGAAGAGGGCGACCAGCTTGGCGCGCAGCACTTCGCGGAAGTAGGGCGCCGGGGCCTTCGGTATGGTCCACCCGTTGGAAACGCAGGCCGATGGGCATGGACTTCAGCGAATCGTATTCCGTGGTGGTCAGGAAGCCGTTCTTGCGCATCTGGTCCAGCACCACCATGCGACGGGTGAGCGTGGTGTCGGGTCTACGCAGCGGGTTGAAGAGCGCGGGGTTCTTGCACATGCCCACCAGCAGGGCGGCCTCCTCGATGCGCAGGGAATCGGGGGTGGTGTTGAAGTACACGCGGGCCGCGCTGTTGATGCCCACCGCCTGATTGATCCAATCGAAGCGGTTCAGGTACATGGCGATGATCTCGTTCTTCGTGTACTGCCGCTCCAGCCGGGCGCTGATGATCCACTCCTGGAACTTCTGGAACGTGCGCTTCACGAAGTTGGGCGAGCGATCGGTGAAGAGCATCTTGGCCAGCTGCTGGGTGAGGGTGCTGGCGCCGCCCTTCTTGCCCAGGTACACCGCCGCGCGCAACGTGCCGCGCACGTCGATGCCGCTGTGCGCCCGGAAGCGCTCGTCCTCCGTGGCGATCAGCGCGTCCACCACATGGGGACTGATGCGCTCATAGTCCACCGGGATGCGGTTCTCCCGGTAGTACTGGCCCATCTGGCTGCCGTCGCTGAAGAGGATGGCCGTGGCCAGGTCGCTGCGGGGGTTCTCCAGGTCCTCGGTGCCGGGCAGGTCGCTGAAGGCCGCGAGCACCAGCATGAGGAAGAGCCCGAGCACGGGTGCGAGCACCACGCCCCACCAGGCATAGAGCCAGCGGCTGCGTTTCGGCGGTTGGGTTGCTGCGGCCATCGGGCGGCGAAGTTATCGGTGCGGCCGGGAGGAGAACGGTGGGGGTGGGTGTGAAGTGTGAACAGGCATGCGTGTCTCGTGCCCTTACCTGTCCCAGAACGACCGTGCTACTCCCCCCGCTCCAAGCTCACCCCCACATCCAGCACCCCTTCCAGGCGTTCGGTGCGCATGGCCTGTTCCAGGCGGATGCGGTAGTTGCCTGCGGCGGGGAAGCGACTGCCGTGGCGATAGAGCACACGGGCCGCCACGGTTCGCCCGGCGAAGATGAAGCCCGTGCCCTTGCCGTACCAGCGACCGGTGGGGTCGGCCATGCGGCACTCCACGGTGTCGCGCGCATGGCGGCCGTCGGGACCGTACATGTCCACGAAGAGGTAGAGGTCGCTGAAGGGGTAGTCGCCCGTATGTCGGATGTCGATCACCAGGTCGTACTTGGAAACGGTGTCGGTCACCGCGAAGCTGAACTCGGGGGTGAAGCTGCGGTCCCAAGCGTCGCCGGGCACGGGCACATCGGCCTGGAAGAGCACACCTTCGGGGGTGCAGCCCAGGAGCGCTGCGAGGAGCACGAAGGGGAACACGTACCGCATCAGGCCGCCGAGGGTGCGCTGGGTGGCGGGGCACCACCGGGTCCCTTGTCACCACCGCGTCCACGTCCCCTGCCGCGTCCGCGATCGCGCCGGGGGCGGTCACCACCGGCACCTTCGGCCCGTTGTTCACCGGGGGGGCGTGGTGGGCGCGGCGCACCAGCGCCTTCAGGGCGTGGTCCACGTTCGGGGCGGGGTCGGTTCTCCTGCGCGGGGCGGTCGCCTGCGGGGCGTGGTGGCTGGCCACCAGCAGCACCTTGTGGACGGCGGTCGCCATCGCGTCCGCTGCGGCCCTTGCTCTTGCTGCGCTTCTTGCCGGTCTTCACCTTGCTGTCGAAGCGGGTAAGGTCGTCCTGACCCACCACGTTCTCGTAATCGGGCTTCTTCTCCACCTCCACCGGCGCATCGGCCATGTTCAGGTCCACCTCGGGGATGATGCCTTCCTTGTTCTGGGCCAGTATATCGCGCACCACCTCCACAGGGAAGCCGGCCATGATGAAGGGGCTTCCGGGCATCTTGAAGCCGTACCACATCTTGTTCGTGAAGATGTCGGTCTTGATGTGCGCACCGATGCCTTGTACGGTCTTCAGTTTGGCGTTCTGGCTGGGGTAGCTCTTGATCGCCTCGATGTACATGTCCAGTTCGTAGTTCAGGCAGCACTTCAATTTACCGCATTGCCCGGCGAGTTTCTGGGGGTTGAGGGCCAGTTGCTGGTAGCGCGCGGCGCTGGTGGTCACACTGCGGAAGTCGGTGAGCCAAGTGCTGCAGCACAGTTCGCGGCCACAGCTGCCGATGCCACCGATGCGACCGGTCTCCTGGCGGGCACCGATCTGCTTCATCTCCACGCGCACCTTGAAGCGGTCGCTCATGGTACGGATGATGCCGCGGAAGTCGATGCGTTCCTCGGCCACGTAGTAGAACACGGCCTTGGTGCCATCGGCCTGGTACTCCACGTCGGTCACCTTCATGTCCAGGCGGGCATCGCGCACCATCTGGCGGGCGGCGAACATGGTCTCGTCCTCCAACTTGCGACTGGCGTGCCAGCGATCGATCTCCTCTTGGGTGCTCTTGTGCAGCACCTTGCGCAGGTCGTAGGTCTCGCCGCTCACGTTGCGGCGTTCCATCTGGGCGCGCACCAGTTCACCGGTGAGGCTCACCATGCCGATGTCGTGTCCGGGAGCCGCGTCCACGGTCACCAGGTCGCCGGGCATCAGTTGCAGTCCGCTAGTGTTGCGGTAGAAGGCTTTGCGTGTGTTCTTGAAGCGCACCTCCACGCCATCGAAGGGCTGTTGACCGGCAGCGATGGGCACTCCGGCGAGCCAATCGAAGACCCCGAGCTTGTTACAGCCGCTGGAGCTGCAATAGCCATTGCTCTTGCACCCGGCGGGTTTCCCATCCGCTCCACTGCTGCATCCTGTACACGCCATGTCCTTGTGCCTGTGCCCGTTATCACCTGGGGGCTTGGGGCGAAGATAGGGCGGGCGGGGAATGCGTCGGAACGGTGGTCAACAGCGACCATCAAAGGCTACCCCTTCCCGCGCAGCAGGCCCATCAGCCGGTAGCTCAGGTCCACGAAGAGCACCTTGGGGTTGGCGTTGCGCTCCACATGCACATGGGCGGTCTCCAGTTCCTGGCGGATGCGGTCCACGTTGCGGTCGGTGAGCAGTTTGCTGAAGTTCTGCACGAACTCCGCCTCCTGCCCCACCACGCGCACCAGTTCGGGCACCTGCTGCCACTGCAAGGCACATTGGCGGATGAGGAAGAGGCCGTAGCGGAACAAGGCCTTCTGCCGTTCGCGCCCCAGCTTCTGGAAGCCATCGGCGAAGTCCACCACGGTCACCACCTCCTTGCGATAACAAGCCCGCAGCCAATCGCGGAAGAAGATGAAGAGCTCCTCCTCGTTCTTCTCCGCCATGTCCATCGCTTCCAAGAGATCCCCTTCGCTGCGTAGCGCCAGCGCGAAAGCCTCCTCCTCCCCCAGCTCCGGGTAGTGCTCGCGCAGGGCCTGTGCCAGGTCCTTGGGCCGCAAGGCGGGCACCTTCACCAGTTGAGCGCGACTGAGGATGGTGGCCAACAACTGATCGGCATCGGTGCTCACCAGCAGGAACACGGTATTGGGCTCGGGCTCCTCCAGCACCTTCAGCAGCTTGTTGGCGGCAGCGGTGTCCATCAGCTCGGGCAGCCAGATGAGCATCACCTTGTAGCCTCCGCGGAAGCTCTTCAGGCTCAGCTTACGCTGGATCTCCTGGGCGATGTCCACCCCCATGCGTAGCTGCTTGTTCTCGCTCTCCAGGTGATCGCGCCACCGGTCGGCGTCCAGGTAGGGCTCATGCAGCACACATTCGCGCCAGTCGGTCACGAAGGGTTCGCAGAACTTCTGTTTCTCCGCCAGGAAGATCGGGAAGGTCAGGTGCAGGTCCGGGTGTTCCAGCTTGGCCGTTTGCAGGCAGCTGGGACATTCCCCACAGCTATCGGCCTCGCCCCGACGTTCGCAGAGCAGGTATTGAGCGTAGGCCAGGGCCATGGGCAGGTTGCCGCCGCCGCGCGGGCCCATGAACAACTGGGCGTGGGCCACACGCCCCTCCCGGATGTTACCGATGAGCTTCGCCTTCAGCGTGGCGTGTCCGATGACCTTGGAGAAGAGCACGGCACAAAGGAACGAGCTAAGCGCTTGTCCGCATCGCCATACCTACCGGATGCAGCAAGCAGTGGCATTCGGCTACCGGACTCACGCAGCGATCACATCTTCACAATGATGAACTCCGTACGCCGGTTGAGCTGGTGTTCGGCTTCGGAACAGGTGCTCTTCACCGCGCCTTCGCAGGCACAGCCGTTGATCAGCTTGCTTTCGCCGTAGCCTTTGCCGGAGATGCGGTCAGCGACGATGCCCTTGCTGGCGATGTAGGCGGCACTGCTCTTGGCGCGGCGGTCGCTGAGGGCGGCATTGGAGGCAATGGAGGAGCGGCAATCGGTGTGGCTGCCCAGTTCGATGATCATGGTGGGATACTCGTTCATGGCCGCCACGATCTTGTCCAGCTCGGCCGCAGCGTCCTTGCGGATGGCGTGCTTGCCCAGGTCGAAGTAGATGGGCTTGATGTCGATGAGCTTGCCCAGGTCGGCCCCCACTTCCAGCGGTTGCATGGAGAGGTCCAGCGCGCCATGCACCTTGATCTCCGGATCGGCGCCGATGTACTCGCTGTAGGTGAGGGTCTTGCTCACGTAGCCTTCCCGCTCCAGGCGCACGGTCATGTTCAGCGCATCGCCCTTGGCGGCATTGTCCAGGGTGGTGCGCAGCTCACCGGTGGCGCTGGTGTTGGCATCGACCAGTACCGTGCCCACCGACTTCTTGGTCAGGATGGTGTGCACCCCTTCGAGGGGCTTGCCGGTGGCCGCATCGGTCACGCGCAGGAGCAGGGTGTACATGCGGGCCTCCAGCAGTTCCAGGTCGCGCACCACCAGGGTATCGGCCTCGGGCAGTGCGGGCAGCTCGGCGGTGCCGGGCCTGCGGTCGGCGAGGGTGCCGTTGATGCGGTAGGCGGTGCTGTGCTCCACGTCGAAGCTGTAGCGTCCGTCAGCAGCGGTGACGACCGAATCAACAGGTGTGCCTTGGGCATTGGTGAGCAGCACGCGCACACCGGCCAGCGGCGCACGGGTCACGGGGTCCTGCGCCACACCTTCCATACGTTGGCGCACACCGGGACGGTCGGTGAGGGTGAAGGCATAGATGTCGTCATCGCCCTTGCCACCGGGACGATCGCTGGTGAGGTAGCCGTTGAGCCCATCGGCGGCCAGCACGAAGGAGAAGTCGTCGCTGCGGCTGTTAATGGGTGCGCCTGGGTTGCGGGCCTTCCCGAAGGAGGAGCCTTGGGTGGTGCACATGATCACGTCCAATCCGCCGAGGCCCTGGTGTCCATCGCTGGCGAAGAAGAGCAGTCCTTCCTGCGCGGCGAAGGGGAAGAGCTCGTTGCCTTCGGTGTTCACGGCACGACCGGCGTTGATCGGTTCGGCCCAGCCACCGGTGGCCGTGCGTTCGCAGTACCAGATGTCGGTACCGCCCACACCACCGGGACGGTCGCTCGCGAAGTAGAGGCGCTTGCCATCGGCGGTGAGGGCAGGGTGGCCTACGGAGTAGCTGTCGCTGTTGTAGGGGAAGGGCTTGGCATCGGCCCAGGCCCCTTGGGCATCGCGGGTGCTGCTGAAGATCTTCAAGCGGGTCACGCCCTTGTCGTCGGTGCGGCGCTTGCTGCCTTCGTAGTTGTTGCGGGTGAACCACACTTCGCGCGCGTCGGTGGTGGCGCTGGTGTTGCTGTCGTGGTAGCGGGTGTTGAAGGGTGCACCGAGGGAGCTGACATCGGCCAGCGCCCCACTGCTGGAGGGCTTGCCGCTGTATAGGTCCAGGAAGGGCTCGCCGTTCCAGGTGTGCTGGCGGTCGGCGGCGGCCTGGCGGTGCGCGGAGGCGAAGGTGACGCGGTCGCCGAGGTAGGCAGCGCCCATGTCGCAGCGGGCGGTGTTGATGTTGAGGTTGAGCAGACGTGCCCCGAAGGCGTTGGCCTGTTCGAGGCGTGCTGCGTAGGCCTGTGCGTTGCGCTGGCGTTCAGCGCGCGAGTCCGTGGCGGCGAGGGCTTCGTAGCGTTGGATCACCGAGTCGGCGGCGCTGAAGCGGCCCAGGCTGCGGAGGGTCTCGCTGTAGCGGTACAGGTGCAGTGGTTCGGGGTTGGGACGGGTGGCCAGGCGGGCGTACCAGGTGTTGGCGCGGGACAGGTCGCGCATGCGCCAGTAGCTGTCCGCGAGCTTGGGGGCCACACGATCGAGCGGTGCTCCTTTGAGCGCGGCCTCCTCGTAGAGCGGTGCGGCTTGTGCAAAGGCGAGGGCCTCGTAGCGGGCATCGGCACGGCGCAGGGCTCCGTTCTGGGCCACCGCGGCGATGGACAGCGACAGGAAGGCACCCAGGGTGAGGGTGGCTTTGGCCGGGAAGGTGTGCAGTGGGCGCATCGCGGTCAGAAGAATCGGGGGGTGAGGATGCGGTCCTTGTTGGAGCGCAGGTCGTAGCTGAGCATGAGCTCGTGCGAGCCGTTGTTGTAGCGGCGCAGGTTGCTCGTGGTCATGTCGTAGGAATAGCCGGCGCGCAGTTGGTCGGTGATCTGGAAGGCGGCGATGGCCGCGAAGCTGTCCTGGTTGCGGTAGGCGGCACCGAGCCAGAGCTTCTCGCGCAGGATGAACATGGCGTTGAGGTCCACACTCAACGGGGCTCCTTCCACCACCTTGGTCATGAACATGGGCCTGAGGTGGAGCGCATCGGAGAGGCGGAAGAGGTAGCCGCCGGAGAGGAAGTAGTGGCGGCGTTCGGTGAGCGTGGAAGCATCGCCGGTGGCGGTGACGACCGTACCGTAGTCGTTCTCCAGCAGCTTGGGTGCGCTGAGGCCGAGGAAGCCCTTGCGTCCCCAGTAGTACACCCCGAAGCCGAAGTTGGGCGCCAGCTCATTGGCCACGTTCTGCGCGAAGACGGGGTCGTTCGCCGATACGTTGGCGAGTTCGCCCAGCTTGGCTTGCAGCATGTTCACCCCGGCCTGCAGCCCGAAGGAGAGGCGGGTGTTCTCGCCAGTGCGGATGCGGTAGGCGAAGTTGCCGTTGAACAGGGTGGTATGTACGGGTCCGATGCGGTCGTTCACCACGGAGAAGCCCAAGGCGAGCTTCTCGTTGCGCAGGGGCGAATGCAGGGCGATGGACTGCGTGCTGGGTGCTCCGTCCAGGCCGGTCCATTGCTGGCGTGCGAGGGCGGTGATGTTCAGCACGTCGGCACTGCCGGTGTAGCCGGGGTTGATGGCCATCATGTTCCACATGTACATGGTGTACTGCGGATCCTGCTGGGCGAAGGTCACGGTGGCGCCGCCAAGGAGGGCCAGTGCCGTGCAGAGGTTGCGGAAGCTGCTCATGGTTCTGCGTTGTTCGTGGCCGATCAGCGGTTCAGGTAGACATAGCCGGACCACGGTTCTTCACCGTTGCCGGGATCGAGGATGTACCAGTAGGTGCCGATGGGCAGCTGGTCACCCACGGAGAGGCCGTTGGTATTGGTGCCGTCCCAATCGTTGGCGTAGGGTGTGGCCTCGTAGACCACGTTGCCGTAGCGGTTGAAGATCTGCACGCTGGCCTGCGGATACAGTTCCAGCCCGGTGATCACCCAGGTGTCACCGATGCCATCGCCGTTGGGCGAGAAGCCCTGCGGGATCAACACCTCGTCCGGATCACAGGCCACAGTGACCACCACGATGGCCTGATCGCACAGCGGGCCCGGGTCGCACACGGTGTAGGTGATGGTGTCCGTACCGCAGAAGCCTTCGTTGGGGGTGTAGGTGATGGTACCGTTGCCGTTGATCACCACCGTTCCATTGCCGGCCGTGGCGTTGGTCACCGTGAGGATGTCACCGTCCACATCGCTGTCGTTGTCCGTCACGTCCACGGTCACCGGATCGCCTTCGCCGGTGTTGGCCACATCATCCACCGCAATGGGCGGGTCGTTCACGCACACCACTGTCACCACGATGATGCCGGTGTCGCATAGGCCGGTGCCGTCGCATACGGTGTAGGTGATGGTGTCCGTGCCGCAGTAGTTGGGGTTGGGCACGTAGGTGATGGTGCCATCGTTGTTGATGGTGACCGTACCGTTGCCCGCAGTGGCGGAGGTGATGTCGAACACATCGCCGTTGCCATCGGTATCGTTATCCAGCGGGTCGATCACCACGGACGTGTCCTCGTTGGTGGATACCGCATCATCCACAGCCACCGGCGGACAGAGCACCTGCACGAGCACGATGGCGCTGTCGCAGAAGCCCGCATCGTCGCAGACGGTGTAGGTGATGGTGTCCGTGCCGCAGAAGCCTTGGTTGGGTGTGTAGGTGATGGTGCCGTTACCATTGATCACCACGGTACCATTGTCGGCCGTGGCGCTGGTGGTGGTGAGTGGTCCACCCTCGGGATCGCTGTCATTGCCCTGCACATCGATATCGACCGTGTTGCCGGTGACCACACTCGCTGTATCATCCACCGCAATGGGCGGCAGGTTGGGGATCACGTTGATCACCACCACCACCGTGTCACACAGACCGAAGGGGTCGCAGATGCTGATCGTGAGCGTATCGCCACCGGTATATCCGGGGTCCGGTGTGTAGGTGAAGCAGGTGTCGCCATCGGCCAGGCCGCTCAGCGTGCCGTTCAGCGGAGCGAGCAGTACACTGGTGATGTCCAGGTCGTCGCCGTCCACATCGCTCACGTTCACGCACACCAGCAAAGGCACGTTCACATCCGTACTGGTGAAGAGCGTATCGGTGGGGTTGGTGTTGCCATCGGTGATCACCGGCGCATCGTTCACCAGGTTCACCGTGATCACCACGATCGCTGTGTCGCACAGCGCGGGCAGCGGCACACCGAGGTCGCACACCACATAGGTCAGCGTATCGGTGCCGTTGAAGTTCGGGTCGGGTGTGTAGGTGATGCTGCCGTCGCCGTTCACCGTGGCGGTGCCGTTGCTAGGACCATCGATCACGCTCACCGAGCCGACATCCAGACCGCTGTTGTCCGCATCGTCGTTGTCGTTGCCCAGCACATCGATGGTGATGGCGGTATCCTCATCGGTGCTTGCTGCATCATCCACCGCCAGCGGCGCATCGTTCAGCGGCGTCACGGTGATGCCCACGTAGAGCGTATCGCAGCCGCCGTTCACATCGCACACCACCACCAGCACGCTGTCCGAGCCGAAGAAGTTCACGTCCGGTGTATAGGTGAAGCAGGTATCGTTGTCGTTCAGCCCACTGATCGTACCGAAGGCCGGGCCGTTCAGGAAGCCGGTCACATCCACCGCATCACCATCGGGATCGATGACGTTAAGACATACGGTGATGGCCTCTTCCTCCGGCGTTGTTATCGCGGTACTGTCGATGGGCGTGCCACCGGCATCCACGATCACCGGCGGCAGGTTGGGGATCACATCGATCACCACCACCACCGTGTCGCACAAGCCGAAGGGATCGCAGATGCTGATCGTGAGCGTATCGCCACCGGTATATCCGGGATCAGGCGTGTAGGTGAAGCAGGTGTCGCCATCAGCCAGGCCGCTCAGGGTCCCGTTCAGCGGAGCCAGCAGCACACTGGTGATGTCCAGGTCGTCACCATCGGCATCTGTCACGTTCACACAGAGGGTCAGCGGCAGGTCCACCCCGGTGCTGGTGAAGAGCGTATCGGTGGGGTTGTTGTTGCCATCGGTGATGATCGGCGCATCGTTCACCGGGTCCACCGTGATCACCACGATCGCCGTGTCGCAGAGGGCGGGCAGCGGCACACCCAGGTCGCACACCACGTAGGTCAGTGTATCGGTACCGCTGAAGTTCGGATCGGGCGTGTAGGTGATGCTGCCATCGCCGTTCACCGTGGCGGTGCCGTTGCTCGGTCCATCGATCACGCTCACCGAGCCGACATCCAGCCCGCTGTTGTCCGCGTCATCGTTGTCATTGCCGAGTACATCGATGGTGATGGCGGTATCCTCATCCGTGCTTGCTGCATCATCCACCGCCAGCGGCGCATCGTTCAGCGGCGTCACGGTGATGCCCACGTAAAGCGTGTCGCAGCCGCCATTCACGTCGCACACCACCACCAGCACGCTATCGGTGCCGGAGAAGTTCACGTCCGGTGTGTAGGTGAAGCAGGTGTCATTGTCGTTCAAGCCGCTGATCGTACCGAAGGCCGGACCGTTCAAGAAGCCGGTCACATCTACCGCGTCACCGTCGGGATCGATGACGTTGAGACATACGGTGATGGCCTCTTCCTCCGGCGTACTGATCGCAATGCTGTCGATGGGCGTACCACCGTCATCCACGATCACCGGCGGTAGGTTGGGGATCACGTCGATCACCACCACCACTGTATCGCACAGGCCGAAGGGGTCGCAGATGCTGATCGTGAGCGTATCACCACCGGTGTATCCGGGATCCGGTGTGTAGGTGAAGCAGGTGTCGCCATCGGCCAGGCCGCTCAGCGTACCGTTCAGCGGGGCCAGCAGCACACTGGTGATGTCCAGGTCGTCGCCATCGGCATCAGTAACGTTCACACACACAGTGAGCGGGAGGTCCACGCCGGTGGTGGTGAAGATGGTGTCTGTCGGCGTGATGACGGGCGCATCGTTCACCGGGATCACCGTGATCACCACGATGGCCGTATCGCACAGCGCGGGCAGCGGCACACCGAGGTCGCACACCACGTAGGTTAGTGTATCAGCGCCGTTGAAGTTCGGATCGGGTGTGTAGGTGATGCTGCCGTCGCCGTTCACCGTGGCGGTGCCGTTGCTCGGACCATCGATCACACTCACCGAGCCGACATCCAGCCCGCTGTTGTCCGCATCGTCGTTGTCGTTGCCCAGCACATCAACGGTCACATCGGTGTCCTCATCGGTGCTTGCTGCATCGTCCACCGCCAGGGGCGCGTCGTTCACCGGGGTCACCGTGATGCCCACATAGACCGTGTCGCAAGCGCCGTTCACATCGCACACCACCACGAGCACGCTGTCCGTGCCGAAGAAGTTGACATCCGGTGTGTAGGTGAAGCAGGTGTCGTTGTCGTTCAGTCCGCTGATGGTACCGAAGGCCGGACCATTCAGGACGCCGGTCACATCCACCACGTCACCATCCGCATCGGTCACGCTCAGGCAGAGGATGATGGCTTGGTCTTCGGGCGTAGCGGCCGTGGCGCTATCCACCGGGTTGCCATTGCCATCGGTGATGATGGGCGCGTCGTTCAGCGGATCCACGGTGATGACCACGATGGCGGTGTCGCATAGCGCAGGCAGCGGCACACCGAGGTCGCACACCACATAGGTCAGTGTGTCGGTTCCGGAGAAGTTCACAGCAGGCGTATAGGTGATGCTGCCATCGCCGTTCACCGTGGCGGTTCCGTTGCTCGGACCATCGATCACACTCACCGAGCCCACATCCAGTCCGCTGTTGTCGATGGCATCGTTGTCGTTGCCCAGCACATCGATGGTCACGTCAGTGTCCTCCTCGGTGCTTGCCGCATCATCGTTGGCCAGGGGCACATCGTTCACCGGCAGCACGTTGAAGCTGATGGTGGCGTTGTCGCAGAGCGCAGTGGGATCGCAGAGTTGGTAGGAGATGGAGACCACACCGTTGACGTTGTCGGCCGGGTTGAAGGTGACCACACCCGTAGCGGCATCGTAAGTCCATTCGCCCTGTGCATTAGTGAAGGAGGTCTGCAGGCCGGTGGTACCAAAGTCCAGGTCCACGGTGAACTGCCCAGCGCCGTTGGTGGGTGCGCTTGGGTTGCCATCCACATCGGTGTCGTTGGTGAGGATGTTCACCGTTCCATCGGCTCCATCTTCAATGAGGTCGCCACCGTCATCGTTCACGGCCACGGGCGCATCCACCAGGGATTGCACATTGATCACCACCACGGCGGTGTCACACAGGGCCGGCAGCGGCACGCCCAGGTCGCAGGCCACATAAGTGAAGGTGTCCGTTCCGGTGAAGTCGGTCGCTGGCGTGTAGATCACGGTGCCATCGGGGTTCACGCTGGTGGTGCCATTGCTTGGTCCATCGATCACGGTGACAGAGGTGGGGTCCATGCCGCTATTGTCAACGGCGTCGTTGTCATTGGCCAGCACGGCAATGGTGACCGGCGTATCCTCGTCGGTAGTGGCTGCGTCGTCATTGACCACCGGTACATCGTTCACGGCGTTCACCGCGATCAGTACCGTAGCGATGGAGCAGAAGCCCTGGTCGTTGCACACGGTGTAATTGAAGACATCGGTGCCGTTGAAGTTCGGTCCCGGGGTGTAGGTGATGGTGCCATCGGCGTTGGCCACAGCGGTGCCGTTCACGGGCGCCACGGTCACCTGCACCGAGCTGGGCACAAGGACACCGCTCACGGCATCATCGTTCTGCAGCACGGTGATCACCACGAAGGCGTCCTCGTTCAGGAGCACGTTGTCATCCACCGCGAGGGGGAATGCATTGGTAACTGTGATCACCAGGATGGCCGTATCGCACAGGGCAGGCGCGGGCACACCGAGGTCGCAGATACGGTAGGTGATCGTGTCATTACCCACGTAGTTCGCAGTAGGCGTGTAGGAGATGGTGCCATCGGGGTTGGCCACCGCCGTGCCGTTGTCCGGTCCGCCGATGATGGTGATGCTCGCTGCATCCACCGGCGACTGATCGAGCAGGTCGTTGTCGTTCGCCCACACGTTGGTGATCAGCGTGGTGTTGGGCAGCATGTTGTCCACATCGTCGTTGGCCACGGGCGGATCGTTCACGGGCGCCACGATGAAGGTGATGGTGGCCGGATCGCAGAGGCCGTCCGCATCACAGAGCTGATAGGTGAGGGTCACCGTACCATTGAAGTGGTCCACTCCATCGAAGGACACGATACCCGTGACAGCATCGTAGCTCCATACGCCCTGGGCTGTGGTTACCGTGGTCTGTAGGCCCGCGGTGTTCCCGTCCAGGTCCACGGTGAACTGGCCTGCGCCGTTGGTCGGTGCGGTGGGGTTGCCGTCGGGATCGGTATCGTTCAATAGCACGTTGATCGTGCCGTTGGGGCCGTCCTCCAGGATGCTGCCGCCGTTGTCATCGGTGGCCACGGGCGCATCGTTCACCGGGTTCACCACGAAGGTGATCACGGCGTTGTCGCACAGGCCTTACGGATCGCAGAGGGTGTAGGTGGTGGAAGCGGTGCCGGTGAAGTTGGTAGCCGGATCGAAGGTGACAACGCCGGTGGCGGCATCATAGGTCCACACACCTTGTGGGCTGGTGAAGCTGGTCTGCACGCCGGGAGCACCAGGCGCAAGATCCACAGTGAATTGACCGACGCCGTTGGTGGGTGCAGTGGGGTTGCCTTCCGCATCGGTGTCGTTGGGCAGGATGCTCACGGTACCGTTGGGGCCATCCTCGGTGAGGGTGCCGCCGTTGTCATCGTTGGCCACAGGCGGATCGTTCACCGGTGTCACGGTGATCACGAAGAGGGCCGTGCTGCACAAGGCGGGCAACGGTGTGCCCAGATCGCAGATGCGGTAGGTGACGGTGTCGTTGCCGTTGAAGTCGGGGCCCGGCGTGTAGGTGATGGTGCCATCGGCGTTAGCCACGGCCGTGCCGCTGTTCGGCCCATCGATCACGGTTAGCGAGGACAGGTCCAGTCCGCCGCCATCGATCAGGTCGTTGTCATTGGTGAGCACGTTGAGGGTGGCCACGGCGCCTTCCGCAATGGTCACCGCATCGTCGTTGGCCACCGGCGGGTCGTTCACCGGTCCCACCACGAAGGTGATCACGGCGTTGTCGCAGAGCGGACCTGGATCGCAGAGCTGGTAAGTGAGCGTGGCCGTACCGGTGAAGTGCGTGGCGGGATCGAAGGTGACCACGCCGGTCACGCCGCTGTAGGTCCAAACTCCTTGTGCATTGGTGAAGCTGGTCTGCAGGCCTACCGTGGCGGGATCGAGATCCACGGAGAACTGACCTGCGTTGTTGGTGGGTGCACTTGGGTTGCCTTCGGCATCGGTGTCATTGAGCAGCACGCTCACCGTACCATTGGCGCCATCCTCCACAAGGTTGCCGCCATTGTCATCGTTGGCCACGGGCGCATCGTTCAACGCGGTCACCGTGAACGTGATGAGCGCATCGTCGCAGAGTCCGGCGGCATCGCAGAGGCGATAGGGGGTGGATGCCGATCCGGTGAAGTTGTTGGTGGGATCGAAGACCACCAGACCGATAGCTGGGTTGTAGGTCCATACGCCTTGCGCGGTGGTGATGGTGGCCTGCACCCCTGCTGTGGCGAGGTCCATATCCACGGTGAATTGCCCCGGACCGTTGGTGGGTGCGGTGGGGTTGCCCTCCACGTCGGTGTCGTTGGTCAGGATGTCCACGATGCCGTTGGCACCATCCTCGATAATGGAGCCACCGTTATCGTCGTTGGCCACTGGCGCATCGTTCACCGCCGTCACCCCGAAGGTGATCACGGCATTGTCGCAGAGGCCCGCAGCATCACAGAGCACATAGGTGAGCGTAGCGGTGCCGTTGAAATTATCGGCCGGGTCGAAGGTGACCACACCGGTCGTGGCGTTGTAGGTCCACACGCCTTGTGCATTGGTCACCGTGGTCTGGATGCCCGCGGTGCCTGCGTTCAGATCCACCGTGAACTGGCCGGGTCCATTGGTGGGTGCGGCAGGGTTGCCGTCCACATCGGTGTCGTTCGTCAGGATGCTCACCGTCCTCCGTCAAGGATGCACCGGTGTCATCGTTGGCCACAGGTCCGTCGTTCACCGGCGTTACGGTGATCACCAGGATGGCCGTGCTGCAGAGGGCGGGCAGCGGCGTTCCCAGGTCGCAGATGCGGTAGGTCACCGTATCGTTGCCGGTGAAGTTGAGCCCCGGCGTGTAGGTGATGGTACCATCGGTGTTGGCCACGGCCGTACCGCTGTTCGGACCATCGATCACGGTGAGCGAGGTGAGGTCAAGCGCACCGCCGTCAGCAATGTCGTTGTCATTGGTCACCACGCTCAACGTGGCCTGTCCATCCTCGGCGATGGTCACCGCATCGTTGTTCGCCACCGGCGGATCGTTCACCGGGTCCACCGTGAAGGTGATCACCGCATCATCGCAACCGAAGGCCGGATCGCACAGCACATAGGTGAGCGTGGCGGTGCCATTGAAGTGGGTCGCCGGGTCGAAGGTGACCACGCCGGTGGCACCGCTGTAGGTCCATACGCCTTGGGTGGTGGTGAAGATGATCTGCAGCCCCACCGCGTCGGGATCGAGGTCCACCGAGAATTGCCCGAAGTTGTTGGTGGGTGCCGTGGGGTTGCCGTCGGCATCGGTGTCGTTCAGCAGCACGTTGATGGTGCCATTGGGTCCATCCTCCTGCAGCGTGCCGCCGTTATCGTTGTTGGCGATCGGCACATCGTTCACGGCGGTTACCGTGAAGGTGATCGTGGCATCGTCGCAGAGTCCCGTGGGGTCGCAGAGGCGGTATGGCAATGTGACCGGGCCGTTCACGTTGGCGGCCAATGCCAGGTCGATGGCTCCGTTCGCCGGGTTGTAGGTCCAGGTGCCTTGAGCGGTGGTGATGGTGGTCTGCAGACCGGCGGTGGTCAGATCCAGATCCACCGAGAACTGACCTGGGCCATTGGTGGGACCGCTCGGGTTACCATCGGCATCGGTGTCGTTGGTCAAGATGTTCACGAAGCCGTTGGGGCCATCCTCCGTAAGGGTGCCACCGTTGTCGTCATTGGCCACAGGGGCATCAGGCAGGGCGTTCACGGTGATCGACACCGTTCCCACACCGCACAGACCGTCATCGTCGCAGAGGTTGTACTCGAAGACGAACGTGCCGTTCACGTTGGGGTTCGGCGTGTAGGTGAAGGCGCCGTTCGCGTTCACCACCACGGTGCCGTTGGAGGCTGCGGTACCTCCGTCCAACAAGGACCAGGTGAGCGAGGCCAGGGGATCATCGGCGTCGCTGTCGTTGGCGCTCAGTACATCGCTCAGAACGGCATCCTCGTTCATGGTGAAGGCATCGTTGCCGGGCCGGGGAATGGCCAGCACAAAGACGTTCTCACCAGCAGGGCCGCCGACGGCATTGCTGTAATTGCTTCCAGGAACGGACCCACCGGTCTGATAGGTGGTGTTGCTGCCCGCATAGGCGTTGGTGGCGGGCGAGATGCGTCGATCGGGAGAAGCACTTGTGCGTGTGGGATCCGGGTAACTGATCTCCGCACCATTGTGGTACACGCCGGGTGCCTGGGCGGCATTCACCGATACGGTCAGTTCAATGGTAACAGTCCCACCAGCGGGAAGTGCGAAGTCGCCCAACACTGGCTCCTGTGCAGTACCCTGATTGGTGAGCGTGGCCGGTCCGGAAGCGCCATTGGCATAGGTGGCCGTGGCGGATACGAAGCTGAAGCCTGAGGGAAGCAGGTCACGCACCTGCACGGCCGCTGCACCTCCTCCCGCAGTGGCGTTGGAGGCCACCAAGGTGTACGTGGTGTTGGCGCCCTGCGGCACGGACAGGCCGGAAGTAGCGCTGGCCGAGGTCTTGGTGACGGACATCGTAGGCAGGCAGCTGGCGCTGGTACCCTGCAGGTACGTTGGCAGCGAAGCCGACGCGAACACATTGGAACTACCGCCTTGACCATCTGCTGATCCGTGTACGATACCTGCACCGTTGTTCGCTCGTCCAGAAGCGCCACCGGTCACTACAGCACTGATCGTGGCCCCCGGCAGGTTGTACCAGATCACACCACCACCGCCGCCGCCGCCGGGTCCATGCTCGAACCCGTTATCATTGAGGGTATTCCCGCCGCGGCCACCATTGGCCTGAAGGGTCAGGTTGGCGGTCGGACTGGGCTGCGAAGCATTGACGAAAATGGTGCCTGCACCGCCACCACCACCTGCACCGTCCGGAGCACTTCCGAATACGCCGGGCTCGCCATCGGAGCCATTGGCCGTGATGGTGCCCGCTCCTACGATGTTGCCCACGTTCATGATGACCAGACCACCGCCTACACCGCCTCTTACACCGGTGGTGGCGTTGTTCGCATCGCCACCGCCGCCGCCGCCGCCCAGGTAGAGTCGACCCAAGGCTTGGGGAATGCCCACTCCGGGACGTCCGCCGCTGGGATTGGTACCACCGGCACCCTGCCAACCCAAACCACCCACACCGCCCGCACCACCATTACCACCGCCACCGCCACCCGCATTGTGGTCGTTACCACCACCACCTCCGTTACCCGGTGCTCCGCGCCCAAAGTCGCCCCCAGGAAAGCCGTTCCACGTAGCACCAAGGTCCACCGGATTGAAGCCGTTCCACATGTAGCGCGGTGTGCCGGCGATGTTCTCCCCTTTTCCGGAGGATTCGGTCAGGGAGGTGGTCACGTAGGTGGTGCTCACATTGGCGCCCGATGCCGCTTGGTCCTGGTACCCGCCCCGGAAACCGCGTGCATTGGCGTTCACCGTGAATCCCCCGAAATTGAATGAGCCTGCCACATCGAAGGCCAGCACGCCGCCCGCACTTCCATTCCAAGGAGGGCAGATCAGGTCGGAGGTCAAGGTCAGATTGGAATACTGAGGCACACGCACCACTTGGAAGCGCTTCTGCGATACCGTTCCTGTACCATCCTGATTGACATAGCCGAATACGGTACCACCGCCAGTTCCTCCAGCCCTGAAGGTGAGGGTGCCACCGGTGAGCGCCACACTGTTGGTGGCGACCAGGTATTCATAACGACCGGTACTGTTCAGCGCGGTGTATCCCGTACCCCCAAGTCCATCCGGGCCACCCGTTGCGCTATTCCCACCATAGAGGTCGCTGTTCGCGGTAGTGATGTCCGCATCCTGCATCTGGATGATGAGGACCAGGTCACCCGGCGCGATGGCGATACTTCCGTAGGTATTGCCCGATGCATCGGTGGCCGGTACCGCCCCCAATACCAACGATGTCGATCCAGCAGGGACCGACTGGTTACCGTTGATGGCGAAATACGAGTTGATCACCGCCGCTGCGTTCGCAGGACCATCGATACCAGGGGTGCCACAAACGGCCACCTGTGCGGTGGTGCGAAGGGCAAGGATCACGAGGAAAAGTCCGGAAAGAAGTGCGCGCATGGGCTCAAGGATTCGATGGGATCACCGCGAAGTCATAGGGGAGAGGCGGCAAACCTATCTCCGGCCAGGACCGTTGGAACCTGCGGTCCATAAGGGATATGAACGTGTGGGTGTGAGTTCTCCTGCTGTGTAATGGATCATCTACAAAACCACACCGATCCGAAAAGCACCCACCATCTGCAATTGCTGTCCTCAATGCCCTCCACGCCTTACAGCGCGCACCCCAGGAGCTGATCCCGATCGGGTGCCGACCATCCCGCTTGGCACCGCTCACCTAATTTCGCGCCATGCTCACCATGGACACCACCTCGTTCGCCGGCAAGAAAGCCTTGGTCCGCGTGGACCTCAACGTACCCCAGGATGCCAACGGCCGGGTAACCGATGACAGCCGGGCCCGCGCCATCGTACGCACCGTGAACAAGATCACCGGCGATGGCGGCAGCGCCATCCTCATGAGCCACTTGGGCCGTCCCAAAGGCAAGGTGAACCCGGCGATGAGCCTCAAGCCCGTAGCGGAACACCTCAGCACTCTGCTCGGCAAGCCTGTGCTCTTCGCCACCGACTGTGTGGGCCCTGACGCCAAGGCCAAGGCCGCTGCCCTGAAGCCGGGCGAAGTGCTGGTGTTGGAGAACCTGCGCTTCCACCCGGAGGAGGAAGCGGGCGATGAGGCCTTCAGCAAGACCTTGAGCGAACTGGGCGATGTGTACGTGAACGATGCCTTCGGCACCGCGCACCGCGCACATGCCAGCACCACCATCGTGGCCAACTACTTCCCCACGGCCAAGCTCTTCGGCTACCTCATGCAGGCGGAGATCGACAGCGTGGGCAAGGTGCTCGGCAACCCCGCGCGTCCCATGACCGCCATTGTCGGTGGCAGCAAGGTGAGCAGCAAGATCGAGGTGTTGGAGAACCTGCTGAAGAGCTGTGATGAGCTCATCATCGGTGGCGGTATGGCCAACACCTTCGTAAAGGCCATGGGCGGCAGTACGGGTTCGAGCCTGGTCGAAGAGGACCTGCTGGACACCGCACGCACCGTGATCGAGAAGGCCAAGGCCAAGGGCGTGAAACTGCACATCCCCACCGATGCCGTGGTGGCCGACGCCTTCGCCGCCACCGCCAACACAGACCAGTGCGCCGCCGACGCCGTGCCCGATGGCTGGATGGCGTTGGACATCGGTCCCAAGAGCATCGCCACCTTCCGCAGCGCCATCCTGGGCAGCAAGACCATCCTCTGGAACGGCCCGATGGGTGTGTTCGAGATGGAGCCCTTCCAACAAGGGACGATCGCCATTGCGAACGCTGTGGCCGAGGCCACGGAAAAAGGCGCCTTCTCCCTGGTGGGCGGGGGCGACAGCGTGGCGGCCGTAAACCAGTTCGGACTGGCCGAAAAGATCAGCTACGTGAGCACCGGTGGTGGCGCGATGCTGGAGTATTTGGAGGGCAAGGTGTTGCCGGGGATCGCGGCCGTGCAAGGGTAGGTCTCACCATCGGTCAACTCAATGAGCTTACCGAACAGAAGAAAGCTGAGCAGATCATAGAAGTTGAACGGCAGCACGTTCAGCACTCCTTCACGCGCGGTGCATTTCCGAACAAACTCCTTTTTCAGAGGGTGTAAGGCCTGTATCGTGCTTACTTAGCAGGTAGTGACTGCGGCCAACGCAGCCTCCATCTTCGCGCACCGATCATGAGCAAGAAGCACATCCTCATTCTGCTCTGCCTGTGGCACGCGATGGTCGTATCGGCTCAGGATGAGGAACGCCCAATAGGTGGTCCTTCGGAAAAGAAGGGCTTCATGTTCGGCCTGAACATCGGTTACTTGATGCCCAACGACGAGCCGGCGACGTTCTACGATGGCAAGCCCAAGGAGCAGGGTTTCCTTGACCTGAATGCGTTCCTGGGCCAGTGGTTCATTCGCGACCAAGTGATCAATACCCTTGGCGATCGGGCCGCGAACTACCGACTGAGCGAATACCCGCAGGATTACCGGTACAACAATGCCCTGGCGATCGGTGGCCATGTGAGGTACCAGTTCAACTGGACCCACGCCGTGGTAGCGGACATGAACTTCGCCAGACTCCGCTCGGCCGGCATCTTCGTGATCGAGTACCCCGGCACTACCGGTTTGACCCAACCGGTCTTCGAAAGCTTCGAGATCACCGGGGAGGAGGACCGGATGAACCTGAGCCTCGGATACCAAGTGGCCTTGGGTGCCCCTTCCGAATTCGGCGTGCACCTGGAGTTCGGTCCCCTGCTCACATCGGTCAATGTTCGGAACAACCAGTTCCGCATCGGCGACCAGACCTACAGCATCCTACGCGCCCAAACGGTGGGTCAGGCGCCCGATCAATTGATCAACGGTCAGATCCCCACCGTATCCTCGGTGGGTGGCTATGGTCAACTGGGGACCAACCTGGAGTTCCATAAGTTCACCTTGGACATGGCCCTGCGGGTGAGCCTGGAGAAGATCGCGCTCTACGCGGGGCAGGAAGCCAAGTTCCGCCCCAACTACCAGCCCTTCCTGCGGCTGATCTACCAGCTATCGGGAAGCGGGTCCTGAAGTGGAGCGGTGCAGGACGTACAGGGGCGCGAATGGTATAACGGTCGCGGCGGCCACCGCGTAGCGGCGGTGAACCAGTTCGACGGTGCCTGAACGTGTTGCCTATGCATGAAGATCGGAAGTCCGACTTCTGATATTCCTGTATCCTGACCGCCAGGTTCGTCTCCAACAGGCACCCTCCATTCCTACAACGCATTGATAAACAAAGAGTTGTGGAATACATCCAGTTACATACTTGAAATAATGCACCCACAGTGCTAATTTTCACCCATGCTGCGCCGTGCCGTCTACCACCATGCACTCCGCGAGGCCTTGGAGCGCAGCCCCGTGGTCATGCTCGCCGGACCCCGGCAGTGCGGCAAATCCACCCTGGCCAAGGAACTCTTACCGGAGGACAGCACCTCCTTCTTCGACCTGGAGGACCCGACCGTGCGTGCCGCGATGAGCGAGCCTATGACCACCCTTCGCGACCTGCGTGGTCTGGTGGTGATCGATGAGGCCCAACGGCACCCGGAACTCTTCCCCGTGCTGCGTGTACTGGCCGACCGGCGCGATACCCCGGCGCGTTTCCTGTTGCTGGGCAGTGCATCTCCGGAACTGTCCCGGCAATCGGCCGAGTCATTGGCCGGACGCGTGGAGCTGATCGAACTGCGCGGCTTCGATACCAGCGAAGTGGGCACTGCTGAACGCGACCGGCTGTGGGTTCGCGGTGGCTTTCCGCGCTCCTTTCTGGCGAAGAATGATGTGGACAGCTACCGCTGGCGGCAACAGTTCATCAGCACCTTTCTGGAGCGCGACCTGGGTGTGCTCGGTTTCGGCATGGCGCCCAAGGCCATGGAGCGTTTCTGGAAGATGCTCTCCCACTACCACGGTCAGATCTGGAACGCTTCGGAGATCGCCGCATCCATGGGCGTATCGCCGCACACCACGCGCAGCTACCTCGATGCCTTGGAACAGACCTATATGGTGCGCACCCTGCAGCCCTGGTACGTGAACCTCGGCAAGCGCCTGGTGAAAAGCCCCAAGATCTACCTGCGCGACAGTGGCATCTTCCACAACCTGCAAGGCATCCGCGATAGGGGCGACCTGCTCACCCACCCCAAGCTCGGCGCCTCGTGGGAGGGCTTCGCGTTGGAGGAGGTGCTGGCCGCCTTCAAGCCCGACGAGGCCTGGTACTACGCCGTACACAGCGGCTCCGAACTGGACCTGTTCTTCCGTTACAAGGGCAAGCGCATCGGAGTGGAATTCAAACGCCAGGATGCGCCCCGCATGACCAAGAGCATGCGTGTAGTGATGCAGGACCTGGAGCTGGATCAGCTGTACGTGATCTACCCGGGCACGCTGCGCTACACGCTTGATGAGGGAGTGGAAGTGGTGCCTCTGGACCGGATCGCCACGCTACCCTGAGCGCACCAGCCTACCGGTCCGATGACAGGGACCAAGGATGATCCACCCATCACCCTCGATTTCCAGAAGCCGCGGCCAAACACTATCTTTCGGGCATTCCCGGCATCCGTTCTGGTCCACACGCGACCGATGATGCCCGGGGCCACCAGTACCCATTACCCTTTGTCCAGATCATCCGGCACCTTCAACAAGCGCGAAAAGGAAAAGAAGCGCCAGCAGAAACAGGAAGAGAAGAAGCTCCGGAAAGAGGAGCGGAAAGCGAATTCCGGTGGCGGCGGCTTGGACAGCATGATCGCGTATGTGGATGAGAACGGAGTGATCACCAGCACCCCGCCCGATCCCACCAAACGCAAGGAGGTGGACATCAACGAGATCGAATTGGGTGTGCCACGTCGCGCCGAGGCCGAGGCCGAGGCGGACCGCACCGGACGAGTGGATTTCTTCGACACCTCGAAAGGCTTCGGCTTCATCGTGGAGAATGGCAGCCAGGAGCGCTACTTCGTGCACATCAGCGGCACCCTGGAGGACATCCGCGAGGGGGACAAGGTGACCTACGAGCTCGAGCGCGGACCCAAAGGCATGAACGCCGTCCGGGTCAAGAAGATCTGAGCGTTGAACGTGCCGCGTATCTTGGGGCCAAGCGCCCCATGAACGTCTACGCCTTCATCACGCCCATCGTCGTCCTGCTGCTGATCTTCGAGATCGTGTACAGTGCGATGGCCCGCAAGGAGGTGTACCGCTTCCAGGACACGATCACCAACCTGGGCACGGGCATAGGCAACCAGTGCGTGAACCTGGCCGTGGCCTTCTTCGTGTACAAGTGGTACGGGTGGCTTTACCAGTTCGCGCCGTGGCAGGTACCCACCACCTGGTACACCATGCTGGGCCTGCTCATCATCTCCGACTTCGTGTTCTATTGGTTCCACCGCACGGGCCACCGCGTGAACGTGTTCTGGGCCGCCCACATGCCGCACCACAGCAGCGAGGAGATGAACCTTTCCGTGGGCATTCGGGCCAGCTTCACCCAGCGCATCTTCCAATTCCTGTTCTTCGATTGGGTGTTGGTGCTCATCGGCTTCTCGCCCGAGCAGGTCTATGCCGTCGCCGCGGTGCACCTGCTGCTGGCCTACTGGCACCACACGCGGCTCATCGGTCGGCTGGGTTGGGTGGAACGCATCTTCGTAACGCCCAGCCACCACCGCGTGCACCACGGGGTCAATCCGCAGTACATCGACAAGAACTACTCCGAATTCCTGATCATCTGGGACAAGCTCTTCGGCAGCTACGAGGAGGAAGGCGAAGAGGTCTGCTACGGCATCACCCACCCGCCGCGCACCTGGGACCCCATCTTCATCAACTTCCAATATTGGCGGCAGTTGTGGAGTGATGCGTGGCACACGCGACGGTGGTGGGACAAGTTGCGCCTTTGGTTCATGCCCACGGGATGGCGCCCGCCCGACCTTATCGGGAGAGATGTCGTTATCCCCGATCGGATCGGCTACACCCTGCAGGAACAACAGAAGTTCCACAGCACCCCCTACCCCGGCATGACCGGCTACCTGGTGGCACAGGTGATCCTTGGCTTGGCGTACATGTACCTCGCGATCAACATGGCCTGGCCGTTGAGCCCGGTGGACCGCGTCGCCCTTTCCTTCGGTCTGTTCGCCATGATCACCAGCTGGGGCGGTTTGTTACAGGCCCGGTCCTGGGCGCTTCCCCTGGAGTTGTTCCGACTGCTGTACATGGCCGGCAGCGCGGTGTTCGTGCTGCACCGCACCGGTCTTGCCCATTGGACCGGTTGGCTCACGGTCGTGGCCACCCTGGCGGCGGGGCTCAGCATGCTCTACGTATCCTACCACGTCAAGCGGGCGGCCACTGCAGTGCGTTGAGCGCGTTCAGCGGGAGGACTCCTCCGCATCGAGCCGCTCCTCCACCTCCTGCTTCACTACTTCCACAGCATCCTTCACCCATTTCGTTTCCCCCAATGCAGGCACCACCAACGGGGCCAGTTGGCGGACCGGTCCGTACAACGCGGAGCCCGCACACCACTCCTTCGGTGGCATGGCCCCCTCGGTGTAGCCCACCAACAGGTTGAGGGCGATGCTGAGCGTGAAGACCGAACGCAGCACTCCGAAGACAACGCCCGCCAATTTGTTGGGCAGCTCCAGCTGGGCCAGGTCGATCAACGTGGTCAAGAACCGGGCAAGCAGGTGTACCACCAGTATCACCACCAGGAACGTGGCCAAGAAGGCAAGGGCAGTGTTCGCCGCATCGATACCCAGCAATGTGGACACACGGTCGCTGAAATGAGCGGCCACCCAAATGCCCAGGACCAAGGCCACCAACGAGGCCAACTCGATGATGAACCCACGCCGGAAGCCCGTGAAGGCGGCCATGGCCAGGATCGCGAGGAGTATCCAGTCGAGGAGGTTCATGCGCTCAGGGTGTCTGTGGTGCGGTGGTGAAGATGGCGAATGCCGGAAGAACGACCTTTGCGCCCCCGCGCCCAATGGCTGCGGGCCCAACCACCACCCCTTCCATGGACCTGGCATTCGAGAAACGATGGCGCGACCTGGTCAATGGCCTATCGAAGCGCTTCGACGCCGGCACGCTGGACCTCAATGCGATCCTGTTCCTGATCGGTGTTCAGGAATTGGGTCAACATGCCCGGGAATTCAAGAAGGATGAGAAGGTCGCGCTGATGCACATCGCCATCTGCGTGGTCCTGATGCCCTACGGCTACTACAAGGAACTAGGTCGCGATGCGGACGGCTGGCCGCATTTCGAGCGGGTGAAGGACCTGCCCGCATTGGGGCCGGAGGAGCAGGAACGCTTGATGAAAGAAGCAGTACTGGGCTACTTCGAGACCTGAGTGGTTCTACTCGATCGGCTCGAGCACCACGATCTCCTCGCTGGTCTCCTCTTCCACGATCTTGATGATCCCCTCGCCCAAGAGGGTGTCCTTGGTGGCAAGGATATCAAGTACGGCAAAGCCACTCTGGCCTTGTTCGTAGAAGTCGCTGTAATCGAATGTGGCCGCACCGTCGGAGTCTGTCACTGTCTCTTGGTCCAATCGGTTGGGATCACCAAGAGGAAAGGTGGGATCGGCGAAGAGCTTGACGGTGGCGCCCTGAACCGGGCGGCCCTCAGCATCCACCACCTTCACCACGCCGACCGTGGGTTCCTCATCGTTGCAAGACGTAGCGAATGGCAACACGAGGGCCACCACGAGAGCGTTGGTAAGAACGCGGGGGAACGTGGGAGTGCGCATTGGGTTACTTTTGGAGGCCCTGTTCTAGCTGGGCGGTGTAAGGATGTCAAAAGTAATGAACTGTACGAAGCCCGGGCAACGCTTTCTGGCCATGGCGTTCGCCATGCTGTGTACCTTGATCACGATCCTACCGGCAAAGGCGCAACGACCCACATCGCTCGATCGACCGCTGGTGGAGATCCGGACCACGCTCGGCACCTTGGTGGTCGCGCTGTACAACGAGACACCCCAGCACCGGGACAATTTCCTGAAGCTGGTCCGTGACGGGGCGTATGACAGCCTCCTGTTCCACCGGATCATCCCAACGCTCATGGTGCAAGGCGGGGACCCGGACAGTCGGCGTTCCGGGATCGATGCAGCCCTCGGCAATGGCGGCCCTGGTTACTCGCTTCCTCCTGAGATCGTCCCAGGCCTATTCCACAAGAAGGGTGCGCTCGCGGCAGCGCCCCTCTCCGACCCGGCGAACCCAGCGGGTCGTTCCAACGGAAGCCAATTCTACATCGTACATGGAAAGACCTTCCAACCCAAGGAATTGGACCTCTTGGCGCAGCGCAACGCCCGCCTGGGCACTCCGGTCAACTATACCCCCGACCAACGTGAGGCCTACGCCAGAGAGGGTGGCGCTCCCCATTTGGATGGTGGTTACACCGTGTTCGGTGAGGTGGTGGAAGGACTTGATGTCCTCGACGCACTGGCCGACCAACCCTGCGACGCCCGCGACCGACCCTTGCATGACCTTCGGATGTTCATGCGTGTGTTGCCATGAGCCTACTGGACCGGATCACGGCCCTGGAGGCCGAACTGAACGCCGCCACTGCGCGGACCGCCGACGAAGTGGAGCAATTCCGCGTGGCCATGCTGGGCCGTAACGGACGTGTCACCGCTCTGTTCGACGATTTCAAGCAAGTGGCCGCCGAGGAGAAACGCGCTCTTGGCCAACGCATGAACGTGCTCAAGCAGCAGGCCCAACAACGGCTGGATGAGCTCAAGGGGGCGTTGAGCCAGGAAACAACGAGCACCGGTCCGGTCTTGGACCTTAGCGCTCCGGCCCGAACGGGACACACCGGCAGCCTGCACCCCATCACGATCGTACGCCAGCGCATCGTGGACATCTTCGCACGCATGGGCTTCACGGTAAGCCAAGGGCCCGAGGTGGAGGACGATCGCCACAACTTCAGCGCGCTCAACTTCCCTCCCGACCACCCGGCGCGCGACATGCAGGACACCTTCTTCGTGAAGGGCGGGGACCTGGCCTTGCGCACACATACCAGCAGCGTGCAAGTACGCGTGATGGAAGGCCAGCGGCCACCCATCCGCACCATCTCCCCGGGCCGTGTTTACCGCAACGAGGCCATCAGCGCACGCGCCCACTGCATGTTCCACCAAGTGGAGGCCCTTTACGTGGACAAGAATGTGAGCTTCGCGGACCTCAAGGGCACCTTGGACCACTTCACCAAGAGCCTCTTCGGGGCCGAGGTGCGGATCCGCATGCGACCCAGCTATTTCCCCTTCACCGAACCCAGTGCCGAGGTGGACATGAGCTGCACGGTGTGTGGTGGCAGTGGCTGCAACCTGTGCAAGCACAGCGGGTGGGTGGAGATCATGGGCTGTGGCATGGTGGATCCAGCGGTATTGGCCAATTGCGACATCAACCCCGAGGAATACAGCGGGTTCGCATTGGGCATGGGCGTGGAACGGATCACCCAGCTCATCTACCGCGTTCCCGACCTACGCATGTACTGGGAGAACGACGTGCGTTTCCTGGACCAGTTCACCGCGGCCACGTTCCGCAGCTAGGTCGCCGATGGCCAACGTGCTCCACACGGAGGTCTGCGTGCTGGGCGGAGGTCCGGGCGGAAGCACCACCGCCTTGCAATTGGCCAAGCGCGGCATACCGGCCATACTGCTCGAGAAGAGCACGTTCCCTAGGGACAAGGTCTGTGGTGATGCACTCAGTGGCAAGGTGATGCGCACCTTGGAGCGCCTCGATCCCGAGCTATGCGCAGAGGTGAAGCGCGATGCACGAGGCATGCCCAGTTGGGGTGTCACCTTCGTGGCCCCGAGTGGTCGATCATTGCGGGTGCCGTTCTCCCGCGAAACAGGATTGGGCGAGGCACCGGGGGTCATCCTGCCTCGTCTTCATTTCGACGAGCACCTGTTCCGGCGCGCGTGCACGGCCACAGGCATCCTCGTGATCCAGGGCACCACAGCGAAGACCTTCACGCGCACGGCCAACGGTTGGACCATCGGCACCACCACGGCAACGGGCTCGGGCGCATCCATTTCATGCAGGATCATCATCGATGCCAGTGGCGCCAACTCCGGCTTCGCACGACAAGTGGGCGGCTTGCACCTGGAACCACGGCATCACGCGGCAGGCGTGCGAGCGTATTACAGCGGGGTGAAGGGCCTGGACCCACAGGGTTTCATCGAACTCCTCTTCCTGAAGGACCTGTTACCGGGTTACCTGTGGGTGTTCCCCTTGCCCGACGGGCGTGCGAACGTGGGTCTGGGCTTGCGCAGCGATGTGGTGAAGCGCCGCCACGTGGACCTGAAGGCCTTGTTGATCCGACTGTTGGCCGAACATCCCCAATTGAAGGACCGCTTCGCAGGGGCAACGTTGGAGGGCGGTGTGCAGGGCATGGGCTTGCCCCTTGCCAGCAAGCGTAGGCGGTTGAGTGGCGATGGCTACTTCTTGGTAGGCGATGCCGGCCACCTGATCGACCCCTTCACCGGCGAAGGCATCAGCCATGCGATGATCAGCGGCGTGCACGCCGCGGATGTGGCGGCGGACCTGTTGGCGCGCGGTACGGGCGATGCGGGTGATGCGGGTGATGCGAAACAGTACGATGCGCGCGTTTGGCGAAGACTGGGCCAGGAGTTGGCCATCAGCACGCGTTTGCAGCAGCTCGCCAACCAAGCGTGGCTCTTCGACTTCGTGGTGGATCGCGCCAACTCCAACCCTGCGCTGGCCGACACCATCAGCAGCATGTTCACCGACCTCGACCTGCGGGAACGCTTGAAGAAGCCGGGGTTCTATTGGGACCTGGTGACTGGGAACAAGCTCAAGGCTTGACGAACCGTATAACGCTGCGTTGCTCGCCGCTACGGGCCTCCAGGACGTACTGCCCGGGCCTGAGCCCAGTGGTATTCCAAGTGGTACGCGTAGTGCCAGCGTCCAATGCCTGGGTTTGTTCGCGCACCAAGCGCCCCATGGAATCCACCACACGGACCTGAACCTCGGCGGGGTTGCGCAAGGCCAGTTCCATCACCAATCGGTCTTCCACCGGGTTGCCGATCACGCGTGCCAACGCAGTGCCTTCGGCAGGCAGTTCCACCACACGCACCTTGGCGCGGTCCTCGGCACTAAGGCCGCTGATATCCAGCGTGCCGCCATCCAAGGTCACCACCAGTTGCATACGCGCCCCGATGCTGAAGGCGTTATGCAACTTGGCGCCCGGGGCGAAGTTCAATCGCGCACCCGGTCCCAGTGTCACATGGAGGTCCTGCGCCTCCGTGGCGCCCGGCGGTTCCTTCATGATCAACATGCCGTGCATGTCCAAGGTGCCCCCCGGAGCGATGTCCAGCTTCGCCTCGCTGCTCATCAGGAGCATGCCCCGTCCGTTCCAGCCGTATTGGAAGGTGCTTCCGGAAGCCACGCTGAGCGTACTTCCACTCTGGAACTGGAAGCAGGCCTGACGGGAGGCCATATCCACATGCCCCGAGCGGTACTCGAAGGTGGAGGCATCCGGCCAAAGCACTTCAACGAACTCCCAACCCATGCAGAGGTCGGCACCTTGGTTGATCACCGTGAGCGGATGACGTAGCGTATCACTGCCCTGCACCAGAGCGCCTCGCAACTGGGTATGGGGCTGGAAGTTGAAGCCCGAATACTCACCCAACGTGACAGTGATCGGGGTTGGCTCGGGCACATTCGGCTCTGGAGTGAAGTCGAGGTAACCCATGTTGGTAGCACTGGGGTAGGACGCACCCGGATGCATCACCAGGTAGTTGAGCCAGGAAAATGACCAGAATTCATAACTGAACGGGCCGGTGCGGTATGCAGGAAGCACATCCTCGGTCAAGCGGACGAGCGTACCCCACTGCTCCATGTCCTGCACCTCTGAACCGAAGGACTCGATATACGTACCGGGTTGCGACTCGGCCAGCTTCATGCTCACGATGAACTCCCGCAGTTCGTTCTGCTCGAACTTCTCGGTGGGCACACAAAGTGTGAACGGATAGGGTCCGAACTCCTGATCGTCGTAGACAGCGTCGTACCAGCGTAGGTCGGTTCCCGGACCATCCTCGGAAGGAATGCGCACGGCAGCGAACAGCCCAGTGCACGGGCCGCCAGGACATGTACCGCTATCGAATCCGAACGGTCCATAAGCCGAGAAGCCGAAGCTGTACTGGTTGTTGGTGCCCAGCGGCAGGACGTTATCATCATCGTATCGCGCACGCAGGAACACAGGTTTTCCGGGCGCGATCTGATCGACCAGGATACTCGGGTATGGATACGTACCCCACAAGCGCCAGAGGTCGAAGCAACGCGTGGTATCCCGCGGACCGTACCAGGCATCGTCAGTGGTCTGGTAGGCTTCCCAACCTTGGTATCCCCGGATCAGGATGCTGGTGTCCTGGGGACATGGCATCGTCACCGTGTCCTGAGGCGCAAAGCCGGGTAGCTGCACCTGTGCGGGCGACAGGTGCGAAAGGAAGAGAGCAGCGAGAACCGTGTAACGTCGAACCATGGAGCGCAGTGTTGATCAAGAGACGTCCGGCAGGGGGTTTTTCGCTGCCCCATACCGAAGGTACACCAGCGCGGCGACCCCGACGTCGGGCTCAACTACGGCATGTAGACCATGGCCCATGAGGCACCAGGCACTACCCTGAGCCGTGATGTTTTGGAACACCGGGATCCACGCCTACATTCGTTATGCGACACCCTAAGCCATGAGAACAGCGCTCACCCTCGTTTTCGCCTCCATGCTGATGGTCGGTGTCCATGCGCAGATCCCCAGCGTTTCGTGGACGCGCTCGTTGGGAGGCAGTGCTTCGGACGCCGGGCATTTCATCCACCAATTGCCGGACAAGAGCTTCTTCATGGCCGCGAACAGTAATTATGCTGATGGGCAGTTGGGCAATACCACCGGTCCCGCGAACGGGGAAGTGGTTTTCATGGGTCTGGACAGCTTGGGCCAGATGCAATGGGGGAATCGTACCGGCGCCCTCGGTACAGTGCGGATAATGCACGGTGAAGTGATGGCCGACGGGAATTATGTGTTCACCGGTTCCATATACGATGCCGGGCAGGAGGTCCCCGATTGGGAGGGGGATGAAGACCTCTGGATCGTGAAAGTCTCTGCTTCGGGCGCGGTTATTTGGGAGCGCTCGTACGCCGGCATGGTCGACCAGGACGATCTGGGGATCCATGTGGCAGCAAGGCCGGAAGGCGGATGCTTTGTTTCGGGATACCGCGGCTACAACGATTGGGATGTCTGGGTCATCGCCTTGGACGGTGATGGCAACGAGATCTGGGCGCGCACCTATGGGGGCAGCACCATCGACATCGGCCAGACCATCGTTGCCACTGCGGATGGCGGCGCTCTTCTTGGAGCATGGACCGGCTCCACCGATGGCGATGTGAGCACCCCGCTCCATGGCGAGTACGATGGCTGGCTGGTGAAGCTCGACGCGAGCGGGAACATCGAGTGGGACCGCACCTACGGAGGATCCGAAGTGGATCAATTCCAGGAGATCCTTCCGCTGAGCGACGGGGGCTTCCTCGTTCTTGGCGCTTCGAACTCCGCAACTGGAGATATCACCGGGAGCAATGGTAGCGGGGACGTGTGGCTCATGCGTGTGAACGCCTCCGGAACCATTCTGTGGAGCCACTCTTACGGCGGCAGCCGCTCTGATACGCCTTGGGATATCATCCCCTACGCAGGCAACTACCTGATCGCAGGCGTCACCAGCTCCAACGATGGTGATGTGAGTGTTTCCTACCACCTTCCGGGGGGAACACCCTGGGGAGACGATGGTTGGTTGTTGTTGGTCAGCCCGAACGGCGAACTCCTTTGGGAAAAGTCCATCGGAGGCAGTGGTGCGGACTACCTCTATGGCTTGGCCCCTACCGATGATGGCTTTGTGACCACGGGCGTCTCCTATTCCACGGACCACTTCGTACCCGGTAACGTGGCCGATGGGGACATCTGGACCGTACGATTCGACTCCAAGAGCACCCTCCTCGCCGGCACGCTATACCATGATGCGGACAACAGTGGCAGCCTCGACGCGAACGACCCCAGGGTGAGTGGGCGCTTGGTGGCCTTGAGCAGCAATGGCGAGATGGCACTATCCCAGCCCAATGGCCGCTACCTGTTCGCGGTGAATGGACCGGCCCAGCACATCCTCACCGGACCGACGATCACGCATTATGACCGTGACCCCGATACGCATTCCGTCAGCATCACGGGCAACGAGCCGGGGTTGAGCGGCTTCGATTTTCGCTACACGTCAGGCCCCCCCGCGCAGGACCTCCAGGTATTCCTCACGCCCATATCACCCTTCCGGCCGGGCTTCCCCGTGCGCTATGACGTGCTTTGCCGCAACGTGGGAACGATGACCATGGAAGCGAGCCTCAGCTTGGTACTCGATGAAGGCCTTGGTCTCGACTCCGCCAGCGCGACCCCCGGAAGCATCATCGGCAACACGATCACCTGGGATCTGGGGGCCATGCTACCACTACAGAACATCCAGCTTTCGGTGTACTGCACGCAATCCGTTGCGGACACCCTGGGTAGTCCTGTGATCAGCACCGCGGAAATAACGCCCATATCGGGCGATCTCGTTCCCGAGGATAACATGGCCACGACGATCAACCAGGTCGTCGGTTCCTACGACCCCAATGACATCCTGGTGGATCCTACAGAAATGGACGCGGACGAGGTCGCCGAAGCCGTGCTCGACTACACCATTCGATTCCAGAACACGGGCACCGATACAGCCTTCACGGTGGCGGTGGAGAACATCCTACCGGCGAACGTGGACCTGTTCAGCTTCGAATACATCGGCGCGTCGCATCCGGTCGAGCTCATGTATTACGATTTCGATCGGAAGATGCGGTTCCAGTTCAACAACATCCTGCTACCGGACAGCAACACCAACGAAACGCTGAGCCATGGGTTCATCCGCTATCGCATCAAGCCTTCATCTTCATTGGTCGTGGGGGATTCCGTGTTGAACGCTGCGGCCATCTTCTTCGATCTCAACGCACCGGTGATCACCAACACGGCCATCACCACGGTCACAACGACGACAAGCGTGACACGGCCGGTCGGTCCCGTTCAACTTTCACTCCACCCGAATCCGACGAACGGGGCGATCTTCGTACGTACCTCGTCCCACTTGCTCGGCGGCGAGTTACTGGTGCGCGATGCGATAGGAAGGACCGTGCTGAGTGATCGCATCGGTTCCGCGGAACAGGCCCTCGACCTTTCCGCACTGAGCAGTGGTCACTACATCCTGGTCGTACGACACGGAGGTGTGATGCACCACCGTGCCCTGATCAAGCAATAGGCATCAAGCCGGGCTCAACTTCAGCATGTTGGCCATGCCTTGTTCGGCGATGGGCATGCTGGCCACGTTCACCACCAGGTCGCCCTTGTTCACGAACTTCTTGCTGCGCAGGATGTGCTTGATGTCGGCGATGGTGTGGTCGGTGCTCACGGTCTTGTCGTAGTACTCGGCCCGCACACCCCACACCAGGTTCAGCATGTTCAGGATGCGCTTGTTGCTGGTGAAGGCGAAGATGTGCGCCTTGGGCCGCATGCTGCTGATCTTGAAGGCCGTGTAGCCGCTGTGGGTCATGGTCACGATGGCCTTGATGTCGATGGCCGCCGCCATGCGCACACTGGCCATGCAGATGGCATCGGTCACCATACGGTCGTCCTCCTCCAGATCGGGCTGTGGCACGTTGAACATGGTCTCACTGGTCTCCATTTCCAGCAGGATCTTGTTCATGGCCTTCACCACCTCCACGGGGAACTTGCCCACGCTGGTCTCTGCACTGAGCATCACGGCATCGGCATGGTCCAGCACGGCATTGGCCACATCGTTCACCTCGGCGCGGGTGGGAGTGATGTTGGTGATCATGCTCTCCATCATCTGGGTGGCCACGATCACCGGGCGGTGCTGGGCGAGACAGCGTCGGATGATGTCCTTCTGCACCAGTGGCACTTTCTCCATGGGGATCTCCACACCCAGATCGCCACGGGCCACCATCAATGCATCGCTCTCACGGATGATCTCGTCGATCTCCAAGAGCGCCTCGGGCTTCTCGATCTTGGCCACCACCCGGGCATGTTTCTCGCGCTGGTGGATGATACCTTTCAGTTCGATGATATCGCGGGCACTGCGCACGAAGCTCAGGCCCACCCAATCCACATCGTGGTCCAGCGCGAACTCCAGGTCCTGCTTGTCCTTCTCGGTCAGGCAGGGCAGGCTGATCTTGGTGTTGGGCAGGTTCAGTCCCTTGTTGGCGCTGAGGATGCCGCCGTTCAGCACCTTCGTTGTCACGGTGGTCCTGCCATCGGTGGCCACCACTTCCAAGCGGAGCTTGCCGTCATCCAGCAGGACCAGTTCGCCCTTCTTCACATCCTGCGGGAATTGGAGGTAGCTGGTACTCACCATGCCCGGCCGGCCTTTCACCGCCTCGGTGGTGATGATGAGTTCGCTTCCATCCACCAGTTCGATCGGGCCATCCTGCATTTCACCGACACGCATCTTCGGTCCTTGGAGGTCGGCCAGGATCGCGGTGTACTGCCCAAGTTCCGCGCTCACCTCGCGGATGTTGCGGATCAATTCGATATAAAAGGCATAATTACCGTGGCTGAAATTGAGGCGACACACATCCATGCCGCTGAGCATCATTTCACGCAATACTTCACGCGGCGCCGAAGCAGGTCCGATGGTGGCAACGATCTTGGTCTTCGGGTCGATCATGGGGTTCTCTTAGAGCAGCAGTTTATAGCCCTCCCGTAGTTGGGGATAGGCCAGTGGGAATGCAGTGAGCACGAAGTCCGTGGCGCGCAGGCGGTCCAACAGGTCGGGATGTTGCTCGGCCAACTCATTGTCCACCACCAGGAAGTAGTCGGTATGGCGTTGTTCCTTCAACAGGTAGCCGTCACCACTATGGTTGTTCACCAGGGTGAAGCGGGCGTTGGAGGCCTCGTCCACATGGTCATAGGCGGTGAAACGAGCCGTGCGGCCCATCACTTCTTCGCTAAGCGCTGTACGGCGCCGGGTGAGTTCAAGGCCGATGGTCCGGTTGATCGACCAACACAGTCGATGGTCCTTCACATGGCTGCTGATGCCAAAGACCACGACCTCGGGGTCTGGCTGGAGATCGAGCTTGAACTTGGCCATGGGTGTGAACGGTGCGGTCAAAGGTAGTCCTGCACCACGTTCGCGGCGGGACTGTGAACAGCCGATCGGTGTGCAAGAAGCGGCCAGTCCCCTGGCACTCAATCGGCCTCCGGGGCCCGGGCGGCGCTGCGGTCGGGGACGGCCTTTGGGTGCGGCCCGTCCGTAGAGAGGGCGTGTGCCGGGCCTGCGCGAGCGCATGGAACGGAAGGCGCTCTGGGCCGCTTCCTGTTCGGCGGTCTTCTTACTGATGCCCCTACCGGAGCCCTTCACCTCGCCATTGATCAACACTTCTGCCACGTAGGTCTTGCCTCGTGATCCGCCACGCTCCTCGCGGATCACGAACTCCACCTTCTTGCGGCGCTTCTGGCCCCATTCCAACAGGCGGCTCTTACCATCCTTGTCCTCCTTCTCGATCTCCTTCAGGTCGAAGTGTTGATGGATCAGCTTCACCACGATCTTGCGGGTCCGCTCGAATCCCTTGTCCAGGAAAAGCGCGCCGATCAAGGCCTCCAGCGCATTGCCGGGTACGGATGATTCGTGGGTGCGCACCAGGTTGCTCTCCAGCACCCGCTCGATCTGGATGTGCTTGGCAAGGGTGTTCAACTGGGTGCGGCTCACCAGCTTGCTGCGCATGCGGGTCAGGAAGCCTTCGCCCTTTTCCGGATAGGTGCTGAAGAGCAGGTCGCCGATCACCGCGTCCAGGATGGCATCGCCCAGGAACTCCAGCCGTTCGTTATCGGGCAGGTCGGGCCGCTCGTCCACCACGGCGCTCACGTGGCGCAGGGCTTGTCGGTAGAGGGGCAGATCGCCCGGGGTGATGCCCAAGGTCTGGCGACACCAGGCCCGCACCTTGCGTTCCTCGGGGTTGCGCGCGCGACTGAACAGACCGCTGAACAAGGGATCAGCTGTACTTGCGGAAGATCACCGAGGTGTTGTGGCCTCCGAACCCGAAGGTGTTGCTGAGCGCCGCGTTCACGGTGCGCTTCTGGGCCACATTGAAGGTGAAGTTCAGCTTCGGATCGATCTCGGGATCGTCCGTGAAGTGATTGATCGTGGGCGGCACGATGCCGGTATGGATGGCCATGATGGCGGCCACCCCCTCCACTGCGCCAGCACCGCCCAGCAGGTGGCCGGTCATGCTCTTGGTGGCGCTGATGTTCAGCTTGTAGGCATGCTCACCGAACAGGCGCTGGATGGCCTTCACCTCCTGCGGGTCGCCGATGGGTGTGCTGGTACCGTGGGTATTGATGTAGTCGATGTCCGTGGATGCGATCCCGGCATCGCGCAAGGCGTGCTTCATGCACAGCTCCGCGCCAAGTCCATCGGGGTGGGGCGCGGTGATGTGGTAGGCATCGCTGCTCATGCCTCCCCCGATCACCTCGGCGTAGATCTTGGCTCCGCGGGCGAGTGCATGCTCCAGGTCCTCGAGGATGATGGCAGCACCTCCCTCGCCCAGCACGAAGCCATCGCGATCCTTGTCGTAGGGCGCGATGCCGTGGACGGGTCGTCGTTGCGGGTGCTCATGGCGTGCAGGGCGTTGAAGCCGCCCACACCGGCCTCGTAGATCGCCGCCTCGCTGCCACCCGTCACCACGGCCACACAGGTGCCGAGGCGGATGTAGTTGAAGGCATCGATCATGGCGTTGTTGCTGCTGGCGCAGGCACTGGCGGTCACATAGCTGGGGCCATGCAATACATGGCGCATGCTGATGAGACCTGCCGCACTGTCCGCGATCATCTTGGGGATGAAGAACGGATTGAACCGGGGGGTCCCATCGCCTTTCCCGAAGCCCACGCACTCGTCCTGGAAGGTCTTCAACCCACCGATGCCACTGCCCCAGATCACCCCGATGCGCTCACGGTCCACCTTCTCCAGGTCCAGACCGGAGTCCTTCATCGCCTCATCGGCGCAGACCACGGCGAACTGGGTGTAGGGGTCCATCTTCCGCGCCTCCTTCCGGTCGATGAAGTCCTCGGGGTTGAACCCCTTGACCTCACAGGCGAAACGCGTCTTGAACTTGGACGCATCGAAACGGGTGATGGGCGCAGCGCCGCTGCGGCCGCTGATCAAACCCTCCCAATACTCGGAAAGAGTATTGCCGAGGGGTGTCAGCGCACCCAGTCCAGTTACGACGACGCGTCTGAGCTGCATGCGGTTAAGCCCAGGCCGGGATTACTTCGCGTTCTTCTCGACGTAGTCCACAGCCTGACCCACGGTCTGGATCTTCTCGGCCTGGTCGTCGGGAATGGCGATGTTGAACTCCTTCTCGAACTCCATGATGAGCTCGACGGTATCGAGGCTGTCAGCGCCAAGGTCGTTCGTGAAGCTCGCCTCGTGCGTTACCTCGGCCTGGTCCACTCCGAGTTTGTCCACGATGATGGCGATGACCCTTGACTTGATATCCGACATGTCAGTTCGTTGTTGGTTGAACAGGGTGCAAAGGAAAGACATTTTCGACACGTGCAAGTCCCCCGATCACACGAACGGGACCAGCACCTCTTCCAAGGACTTGCGCTTCAGGCTGGGCACCAAGCAGTCCGGCGCCGGTAGTCCCATGGGTATCAACAGGAAGGCGCGTTCGTTCTCGGTCTTCCCAGATCCGGGCCAGGAAGTTCATGGGGCTGGGAGTGTGCGTAAGGGTGGCCAAGCCAGCGTGGTGGGCGGCAGCAAGGAACAGCCCCGTGGCGATGCCCACGCTCTCGTTCACGTAATAGTTCTGATGCTTGGTGCCATCCGCCTCGAACTCCCAGGCCCGCTTGAAGACCACCACCAGCCAAGGCGCGATCTCCAAGAAGGGCTTATCGGGATCGGTACCCAAGGGCGCAAGGTCCCTCAACCACTCATCGCTCATGCGTCCGCCATAATTGGCCCGCTCCTCTTCCTCGGCCGCTTCGCGGATACGACGCTTCACGTCCTTGTCGCCCACCACACAGAAGGTCCAAGGTTGTTTGTGGGCGCCACTGGGTGCCGTGCTCGCTGTCCGCACCAGGTCCTCGATCAGCGCAAGGGGCACCGGTTCGGGGCTGAAATGCCGTACCGATCGACGCCGGTCCATCAACAGGTGGAAGTCCTTCGCCTGTGCCAGCATCGTGGCCTCGGTATGACGTTCGAAGAGGAGCGGCTCATGATCGTTCACTGGTCCCATGGCCGGAAGATCGCACCTTCGCAGCGTGAAACGCATCGCCATTCTCGCCAGCGGCTCGGGATCCAACGCCCAGCGGATCATGGAGCATTTCCGCGGATCCGCCCTTGCCGAGGTCGTGCTGGTGGGTTGCGACCAGCCTGCAGCAGGAGTCATTCAACGTGCGTGGGACCAAGGTGTGGCCTCCTACCTGTTCAATGGCGCCCAATTGCGTGACGGCAGCGTACTGCGCGAGCTTCAAGGCCTGAAGGTGGACCTGGTGGTACTGGCCGGATTCCTGCGGCTCATACCGCCCGACCTGGTGCGCGCCTTCCCGGACCGGATCCTGAACATCCACCCCGCATTGCTGCCGAAATACGGCGGCAAGGGCATGTATGGCCATCACGTTCATGCAGCTGTGATCGCGGCAGGTGAAGCGGAAAGTGGCATCACCATCCATCGGGTGAACGAGCACTACGACGAAGGCACGATCCTGTTCCAGGCCACCTGCCCGGTGCTACCGGATGATACGCCGGACACCCTGGCACAACGCATCCATGCCTTGGAGCATGCACACTTCCCGAGGCTCGTGCAGCAAGAGGTGGCACGCTTGGCGGAAGGGTGATCCCCTGTCGGCCCGGCGCATCCCATCTTTGCGCCCATGTTCGACCTGGCCCAGATCGGCAAAGCCTTCCTCGTCCTCTTCGCGGTGATCGATATCGTGGGTGGCATACCCCTTATCCTACAGGTGCGGCAGAAGGCGGGCAAGATCTACCCGGCCCGGGCCACCCTGGTCAGCCTGGCCATCATGGTCACCTTCCTTTACGTGGGCGAGACCATCCTGCATTTCCTCGGACTGGACGTGAACTCCTTCGCTGTGGCCGGTTCCTTGGTGCTCTTCTTCATCGCGTTGGAGATGATCCTGGGGGTGAAGCTGTTCAAGGAGGATACTTCGGCACCCGGTCTTCCTTCGGGCATAGAGGATCCCAAGGTGTACAGCATCGTGCCGCTCGCCTTCCCCGTGATCGCCGGGGCCGGTACCATCACCACCATCCTTTCGTTGCGCGCCGAGATCGAACGTCCGAACATCCTGGCGGCCATCCTGCTGAACATGGTGGTGGTGGTCACGGTACTGCTCCTCACCAACCGGATCGAACGCATGTTGGGTCGTGTGGGTCTGATCGTACTGCGCAAGGCCTTCGGCATCATCCTGTTGGCCATTAGTGTGAAACTCTTCGCCGGCAACATCACCTACCTCTTCCCGCATCCATGAGCGTCACCATCTACACCGATGGCGCGGCCAGTGGCAACCCGGGTCCCGGGGGTTACGGCGTGGTGATGGAGAGCGGCAAGCACCGCAAGGAATTGTGGGAGGGCTTCCGCAACACCACCAACAACCGCATGGAGCTCTGGGCGGTCATCGCCGGGCTGGAGTCCTTGAAGTTCCCGGGCACCGAGGTCACGGTGGTGAGCGACAGCAAGTACGTGGTGGATGCGGTGGAGAAGGGCTGGGTGTTCCAGTGGGAGAAGAAGGGCTTCGCCAAGAAGAAGAACCCCGACCTGTGGAAACGTTTCCTGGTCGTCTACCGCAAGCACAAGGTGCGCTTCCACTGGGTGCGCGGCACAACGGCCACCCGCAGAACGAGACGCAAGGGGCAGTGGCGGCCTCCAAGCAAGCAGTCCTGAAGGTCGACGAGGCCTACGAGACGGCGACGCCGGGCTGTTCCGACGAGTAGACCCCTTACCTTCGCACACCATGGCCAAGCTGTTCGCCACCGTCAACCCAGCGACGCAGCGGATATCGTGCTGGAAGTACCCCCAACGCCCCTGGACCTTCTGGCGAGCCCCGCTGGACCTGGTGCGCAGTGGCCCGAGCAGCTTCAGCCTGGTGCGCAACGGCCGCAGCCACCGCGTGCCGGTACTGAAGGAGGACCGCGAGAACAACACGGTGCGGCATGCGCATCGGCGGGCGCACCTATACCGTGAGGCTGGAGGATGAACAGAGCCGCTTGATGACCACCTTGGGTCTGGACAAGACCGCCGTGAAGGTGAAGGAGATCAAGGCGCCGATGCCCGGCCTGGTGCTCAACATCCTGGTGAAGCCCGGCGATGCGGTGAAGAAGAACGACCCCATCCTGGTCCTGGAGGCCATGAAGATGGAGAACGTCATCAAGGCCCCCGGCGATGCCGTGGTGAGCGCCATCGCGGCCGTGAAAGGCAAGGCCGTGGA
>JADKCV010000004.1 GCA_016718655.1 Flavobacteriales bacterium
AAGTGCGTAAACGGCGACGTCTTTGAACGGGATGTCACCATTCCATTCGACGTGCACCAGGTCCTCGGAGACCGTGGGCCATACGCGCATCGATCCCCTGTCCACAGGCTCGGATATGGAGGTCATCACATCTTGCATGAAGGCGGTCAGGTGGACATCCGCTGCGCTGTACGACCCTGACACGGACGTATTGGGTGGGTCGATCGTGCTCGAAAGGGGCGCCCATGGACCGGAAAGTGTCTCGGCCCGATGGAGTTGGAGCATATTGGGGCGATCCCGTTCAATTCGGAGGGATCCACGAAGAAGGTCGCATCCACTGTCCCTGGTTGCGCTGAAGCAGAGGCGGTGCGGTACCAGCGGGCCACACTGGATATGTTCCCGTTCACCGTGGTGACGCTGTGGCCGCGCGTCACCTTCAACGTATCCTCGGAGGCATCGCCCACCAGAGTGAGCCCTAGACCACCGGGTTCCGAATTGTAAGGACCACCCGCATGAACGAGTATCGCGGTCTCGGTCCCGATGCCGGTGATCGGAGCGTTCCCCTGTTCAACCAATGTTGCGCTACCCAGGTCGATCGTCCCATTGTTGATGACCGTCGCTCCCGGCTCCAAGGTCCATGTGAGCGGATCCGTGAAGGTGATCCGTGTGCCAGCTTCGATGATCATGGAGCCATTGGCCAAGGACATATCCTGCGCCATGGCCACGGGTACGGCAACAGGGGCGATCAACGCCAAGAGTAGGAGGTGGTTCGATCTTCTCATCGGTCGATCATTGCGGATAGCAGCATCGGTACGTTCTGGTCGGACCGATGCTTGCCGTGGTACCGGCTTGGTGACAATCAGCGCCACCGGCAACACGTACGAAGTTATCCTCGTTGGCGGTATTCCCGGTCCACTCCAGGTTATTGGTCATATTGGCAAGACCCAATTCCGAACGTTGCTGGCAGCCAGCCACGAACTCGCCCCAACTGCATAGCCGGGCACCTGCATCAGCGCAGGTGAGGATGGCCTGCTCAAAGGATGCGGCTGCGCGTTCTGCGGTCTCGATACAGATCTGGCCACCGATGCTCGACCAGCCGGATGGACAGGTCCGGCGCACGTGTTGGTCACCATTGAGAAGTTGGAAACGGGTCCCATCGAAGACCACGTACAAGATGGCATCCGCGGGTATTTCGTTCGCTCGTAGTGTGTCCATCGTGGAACGCATCACCGCGAAGGGGCCCTGATCATGCACCGATAGTAACACCGCTCCGACCGCACCGGTTGGTGGTTTCACGAGCAATGTGGTTCCAGGGGATGGGCCATCGGGAAGGGCTTCCAGGTCCAATTCCCAGACGGTCCCCGGATCGGGAGTGGCGTTGCGATGGACACCTGAGCGCTCCAAGCCCAGGGAGAGCAGTGCATCGGTCTGGTCGTAAGTGCCAGACCGGTGATCTTGCCTGTTCCTTCAGGGGACAACTCAAGCGGTCCGGTGATGAGCACCTGGGATCGGGTCTGCAGGACCGAACACAGGACGAACGCTATGGCACTCCAGAGTTTCATCGTGCGCGATAACAACAGCGTGTACCTCCTGTCAGGTTCGGTCCTGCGGAGCGTTGGCTCAGGCACGTCGTGCGCCCGGCCTGGTCAACGGTATGCGTATGGTTGGACGTGTCATTGATCCATTCCCAATCGTCGAACAATCCGGTCAAGCCGGAGCCTATGCGAAGGCATGCCGCAGCGTGATCATCCCATGAACATAGCTTGCCACCTCGCTTGGCGCAATGCGCCGCAGCTTGGTAGAACGTGAACCCGGAGGTGAATTCACGCCGACGCGGGTGGAAGCGTTCATCCGCACCGTATTGGGAGGACAGGACATGATGCCAGTTCCTTGGAGGATGCAGGCCCCATCGACAGTGATCGTTTCGAACACACGTCCTTCGGGAAGGTCCATCGCCGTGGCCGCCATCCCATCGGAATGAAGCAAGGGCAGCACCGGGTGGTCGTGGATACGGATGTGGATGGCTCCTGTGGCTTGACCAGGCATCAGGCCCCTGATCAAGAGGCCGGTCCGAACAGTGGTTTCTGGCGGGTCCGGTACAAGTACCACGGTATCTCCATCCATTGTAGCGATCGCCCAGTGCGCCATGCCGATGGTGGCTGCTTCCACACTAAGGCCTGCATCCAATTGTTCCGGAGTACCCACGCCAAGTAACACCCGCGAACTATCGGGTCCGGTCGTACGGACCGGAACATCGACGCGGATCTGTGCATACGTCACAAGGCACAGCGACCAGACAGGCACCATGATCAACGTTCGATACAGCATCGGTAAGGTGCGTTGTTCGTCGGTAACCTGAGACCGCCGTAGTCACATCCGGTGCCTGCACCGCTGTACCCGTTCTCACCAACACCGATGATCTTCGCATAATCGTCGCTGTTGGCCGCGTGATCGATCCATTCGGCCTGTGGCACAATGTCCATGAATCCGGGGAGCAAGGTGCAGGCCGAGGTCCATTCAGCGAACGTACACAGCCGAGCACCGCTCTCAAGACAGTTGTTGGCCGCTTCGAAGAAGGTGGTCGCTGTCCGTGGCGCCGTTTCGATGCAGGATGCGGCCGAGAAGGTCCGATATCCAGCAGGACAAGCCGATCTGACCTTGTCCAGAACGATGTAATGTGTCGCCGTTCGAACCACGCGTAGCGGCCTTCCAGCGGTGATGGCCGCACTGTCCAACCCACTGCCTTTCCAGCCCACCAAGGGCAATGCACCGGTTCCATTCACATCCAGTGCCACCCCTGCAAGGTTCGTTGTAGGCGCGATGAGGTCGATCACCATGCCCTCTACCACTGGCGTGCCTTCAGGTCCCAGGGCCAATTCCCAGATCGCCCCGGCATCGACCGCCGAGGCCAATGTGGCACTACGCATGCGCAGGTCATCGAGCCGCAGGGCATCACTTTCATCATTCGCCGGCCCCAAGCCCAGTACTTGCCGCTGTGCTTCGTCCGGAGCGTTCAGAACGATCGGGCCGGGTACCGACCATTGTGCGTACCCCAGCGTCGCAAGGACCATGCACGACCAAGAGGCCAAGGACCGTGCTGCGGCGCTTCGAGCGAAGAGGGTGTTCGGGAACACGGAAGCCATGAACGGTCACGAAGTTACATGCCAACGCTGCTACGTGCACCGTGGAAGGTCGCAGGAGGGTCAACAAGTGGAAGAGGTGCATTGTGCGCCAAGGATGTTCCGATGCCTGGTGCCCATGGTGTGCGGTGGTCCTGGGAACCGGGCAACAAGAACATCCGAAAGGTGGGATGGGGGAAGGGCAGTAGATTTGGCAGCAAACCCGCACGCATGGACTTCACTGGATTCGTTGTGGACCACATGGGCCATTTCACCCTTTTACGACCTGCCCGGCGCTGCCTTTGCTGTCGTGATGGCTGCGGTGCTCACGATCGTCTTCACGCTGGTGGTCGGCGGGGAGGCCCGTGCTTCCTCAAGGGAGTTGGTGCTTTGGTCGGCTGGTGCGGCACTGGCATTGGTCATGGTCCGGGGGCAGTTGCCCGTGGCCGTGGCCTTCCTCGCGTTGGTCATGTTGGCCAAGCCGGGAATGGAAGTACGGACACGGGGCAGCATCTTCTTCGGTGCGCTGATCATCGGTATGGGTTGCGGCAGTGGAGCGGCATTGGTGACCGCCGCATTGACGGTACCGTTCGGGCTGGTGGGCCGTTGGGCGGGCAAGGGGGCATAGGTAGCGCATCCCATGTTCGGTCGCTCATCCACGAACTCACTCATCATGCGCTTGGCCGCGCTTCTTGGAGCGGCTGTGCTACTGGGAGGATGGTTGCGAGGGCCTCAAGCACCCCGTGTGAAGGATGTCGGGTCCGCTCGCGTGATCGTGGTGCCTGAGCGCGGAAGGGTGGAAGTTGGATCGGCCGTCATGGTCGATGCTTCAGATGATCGCGACATATTCCGATCCCCCCCTCATCGACCGGACCTGGGCACCATGCATGGCACAGGTTCCGCGGTGACCCTACGGCCGGACCTGCTTGGCACTTCCCGGCTGCTTACTACTCCCACTGCGATGCAATGGCGACGGCCACATGGCGATCTTCCTTCGGCCATTGTGAATTGGTTCAGTGTGAGGAACGCGGACGGCACCATCTCACAGCCAAGGCAACACACACACTACCCCACTGACCACGGTGGACTAACGGTCTTATCGTTGACCGCTCATCCCGGTGCGTGGGCCGATCCGGATACAGGACTGCTTGTGGTGGGCCATGGCATCTTCAATGCACCTCAGAAGGTCGCGAACTACTACGCCAACGATCCCCGGTGGTGGAAGTATCCAGGCAACTTTCATGGGCGTGGCAAGGAATGGCAACGCCGCGGACACATGGAACTCATCGCTCCGGACGGGAAGTTGCTTCTGGAGGCATCCGTAGGGGTCCGCATCAATGGACAGATGACCCGCGGTTTCCCGCAGCATGCGTTCCGGTTGCTGTTCGATGATCCGGTGGATGTTCCGCTCTTTCCGGATGGAGATGGTCCGGGTACGATGGCGTTGATCCTACGACCAGCAGGAAATGATCAGGTGAAGGCCATGCTTCGGGATGCCTACCAGCACGGATTGTGTCGGGAACTGCCCTTCGAGACGTCGCGCTCGCTGACCTGTGTGACCTACCTGAACGGTGCCTACTGGGGGGTGCATCACCTGCGTCAACGAATGGATGAGCATGAGATCGCACGTCGCTACGGGATCAAAGCAAAGAAGGTGGCCTTGCTCGAGGATCGCGCACGCCCTGTGAATGCCGATACCAGTGGATCATTGGCGTTCATGCGCTTGGTGGTCGGCACGGAACGATGGGATGGTCGCTCTCCGTCATGGATCGATACCCTTCACCAACGGATGGACGTGGATGGTATCCTCACCTACATGGCCTCCCAGATGATCCTTGGCAACATGGATTGGCCGAGGCAGAACGTGAAGTAGTGGCGGTACACGGGGAAGCCACGGACAGGCACCGCCCTTGGATGGCCGCTGGCATTTCATCATGGGGATTACCGATATCCCGCCTGTTCATGGCCATGTACCGGAACGACACCTTTCGAGCAAAGTTCCTGCTGGCGGTGGAGGCACTCCTGGATGGTCCGCTTTCGGCAAAGCGTTGTACCTCCGAACTGGAGACCATGGTCGCGCTTATGACACCTGAGATGGAAAGGCATACTGCGCGCTGGAGAAAGCCCCTGGACCGTGAGGCCTGGGAGCAGGAGGTGAACGTGGTGCGTGCCTATGCCAAAGGGCGCGAAGCGGCGTGCAGGGAACAATTGGCCCGGTTGAGGGATAAGCATAACGCTGAGTGATATGCTGACCTACCTGCGCGACAGCCTCCAGTTCTTCCTGCTCATCATCGTATGGGTGGTGGTGGGCGCGTACGCAGGTCCGTTGCTGTTCGCGCTGCTTCCGCTGTCCGTGTTCCTCATGAAGTCCAGGGGACTATGGGCCGACGTGATATTCGGCTTCCTCATCATCCTGGTGCTGTCGGACATGACGCCCTTCTTCACCCGGATGAAGGTGGTCAAGGACGCCAAGAACACCTACATCGTTGCGCTCACCTTGATCTTCGCGCTGGAGCGCTACCGGTTCTTCCCCTATTCCCGGCTGTTCAACATCTTTCTGCCGTTCTTCCTGTACAGCTTGTTCCCGCTGGTCTTTTCCAACAACCTGGCCGTTGCGTTGCAGAAGACGCTCTCCTTTGCCCTCATGTATTTGATCGTGCCCAACTACATCCTGTACAACTTCCGCCTGCAGGGTTGGCCCTTCTTCCGCAACCTGGTCTTCTTCATGTGCGCCATCCTGGTGGCCGGTCTGGGCATCAACTTCATGGGCGACTTCTTCGCTTATGTCGGAGGGCGTTTCCGGGGGCTGTTCGGCAATCCCAACGGCATGGCCATTTACTGTTACCTGGTCATCGTATTGGCCACGGTGGTGATGAGCCTGAAGAAGGACCTATTCAAATGGAAGGAGAAGCTGGTGGTGTTCGGCATCCTCACGTATTTCCTGCTCGCTTCGGGTTCCAGGGCATCCTTGGTCTCATCGCTGATCTTCCTGATCTTCCATCGTTTCTTCTCCGCATCGCCGTTCATCGGGTTCATCGGTCTGATCGCACTCTTTGGTGTCAGCGAAGTGGTCTCCAACAACATGGAATCCATCGTGATCGCGTTGGGAATGGAGAAGTATTTCCGCTTGGAAACGCTACGTGATGGCAGTGGTCGCTACTTCGCATGGGAATTCACGTGGGGCCACATCCAGGACTACTTCGTTTTCGGAGGTGGGTTCGCCAACGATGAGCGGATCATGCGCAAATGGCGGATCTTTCTGGAGCGCATGGGACACCAGGGAGGAGTGCACAACTCCTACCTCTCCATGTGGCTCAACGTGGGTATTGTCGGGCTGGTGATCTACTTGCGCAGTTTCCTGCTGCTCTTCTTCAAGTCCAGCAAGCTCGCCCCGATCAGCCTCGCGATGATGTTCTCCGTGCTCTTCTCGATCATGTACGAGTCCTGGCTGGTGGGTTCGTTGAATCCCTATACCATCGTGCTCCTGATGATCATGACCGTGGTCTCGGAGGAGGAGATCGCCGGTGCGGAACGGTACACGTCCGAAGAGGAAGCCGTGGAGCAGGAGGAAGGGACTTCAGGGCTCGAGTTGCGGACCGCATAGTTCCACGGGGTTACTTTGCGGCGCCATGAAGAAGAACATCAAGCCAAGGCGAAAGCGCTGGTTATGGCCCATCGTAGTGGTGGCGGTACTGGGTGTGGTAGCGTGGTTCGCCGATCGGAAGATCAAGCAACGTGATCACCCCGGGCTGGTAACGTTCGTCCGGCAATGGGCGCGGAATTATCCTGCCTCATTCGCGGTGGAACCCCTGTCCTTGGAGATGAATGTGGATGCGAGCGATATGGCGAGGTTGGAGCAATTCGTGGAGGAAGCACGAGAACGGGGCGTGATCCTGCAGGAAGGCAATGAACCCGTTTCCGCTTCCTTGTCCGGTCCGGACGGGACCTTCAAGGCCAAGGTGCGCATCAAAGGCAAGCTGACCGACCACGTGAAGGGAAGCAAGTGGTCCTTCCGGGTGATCGCCAAGAAGAACGAAGGATTCCTGGGGATGCGGCGGTTCTCGTTGCAGCATCCCGGCACGCGGAACTACCTCTGTGATTGGCTGTTCCACCGGATGATGGAAGGGGAGGGTGTGATCGCCCTGCGCTATGGTTTCATCAGGCTTGGTCTCAATGGGGACGATCTCGGTGTGTACGCCTACGAAGAACATTTCGGACCAGAACTCTTGGAGAACAACGGGCGCGTCGAAGGCCCCATCTTCCGGTTCGACCCGTCCTTGTTCTGGGAGCACCGCCTCAATATGATGAACAAGGTGCGCTATAACGAAGCGTTCGCCGCATATCAGGCCGCCGAGATCGATGCGTTCGGTTCAAGTGATCTGGAGAAGGACCCGAAGGCAAGGGCCCTGTTCGAGGAAGCCGTTACGCTCATGGAGTCCTTCCGACGTGCCGAACGCCCCGCATCGGAGGTCTTTCACATCGACCTGATCGCTCGCCGACACGCTATGCTCGACCTCATCGGGGGCCACCATAGCATGGACTGGAGCGACGTGAAGTTCTACTACGACCCGGTCCTCCGACGCATCGAACCCGTGTCGTACGAGAGCTTCAGTGCTTTCCCCTTGTCCACGCTGGCCGGCAGCGATCGTTGGGTGGGGCGACAGGACCCCGCGCAGGAACTGCATGATGCATTGTTCAATGATGAAGCCTTGTACAGGGCCTACGTCCACCACTTGGAACGCATGTCCGCACCGGCTTACCTCGACAGTGTGTTCACAGCGCTCGGACCCGCCATCGACAGTGCTTCGGCCACCCTGTACCGCGAGTTCCCGTACAAGGAGCTGGATCGCTCGATCTACTACAAGAATCAACGGGTGATCCGACGGATGCTCGATGTTCCCAAGCCGTTCCACGCGTTCTTCGGCGGTGTTTCCAGCGATACATTACGAGTGACGATCGTCCCCATCGAGGGTCTGCCGATGGAGATACATGGAGTGAAGTTGCCTACGGGTTCGACGGTCCGACCAATGACAGCGACCATCATCCCGGTGCGACGCAAGGGCCAACCCGGGCAGCCGGTCGAAGTGCGTTTCGTGCTGCCGATCGACGCGGGTGGAGTGAACGCGTCGGACATTCGGGTGGTGGCATCCGTGCTTGGCGCGTCCAAGCAACGCGAAGTGGAGGTGGCGGAGCACGCCTTCATCCTGGCTTCCGAGCGTGCGCTGGGTCTTCCTTCCCCTTCCGACCTGACCAAGGTCCCGTTCCTGCGCGTGGACGGGTCACAGCGTACGATCACCATTCTTCCGGGCTCATGGTCGCTTGCCGAGGACCTGTCGTTGCCAGCTGGCTACACCGTGTTGGCGACGGCACCGCTTCGTCTCGTGCTTGGTCCAGGTGTGCGATTCATCAGCCGATCGGCGATGGAATGGAAGGGGTTACCGGAGTCACCCATCGAAGTGATCGGTGGAGGTGGACGAGGAGGGCTGTTCCTGCTGGATGCTGGAAAGGCCTCTGCGTGGAAGCATGTGGCGATCGATCGCGTCGGGGAAGTGGTGGTGCAAGCAAGTACCCTGCGCATGGACCAGGTGACCATGAAAGGTGATGAGGGATCCAACGTGCTCCAAGTGGTACGTTCCAAAGTGAACATGACCGATGGGGCACTTCAGGGTGGCTCGGACCAGATGGAGGTCCAGGCCTCGACAGTGGTGATGGATGCGATGCGATTGGAGGGTGCTGCTGACGATGCCTTGGTGGTTCGCGGTGGCAGCGTGGAGTTGAAGGGTTGCCAGGTGGCGGCCGAGAACGGGCTTGCTGTGAAATGCTCGGTTCTGGCTGAAGTGCATGTCCAAGGGTCGCAATTGAAGGGTGGCGGACAGGGTGTCATCATCCAAGAGGGTGCCCGGTTCATCATGCAGGGTGGCGCCGTGCATGCATCGAAAGTGGCGGTGAAGTTGGAGGACAGGAAGGGTCTCCATGGACCAAGTACGTTCCGGTTGGAACAAGGTGATCTGGACGCTCCCACACCGATCGAGCCTGGTAAGGGGAATACGGTGCACCAGGTAGCCATCGACCCATCGGCCAACGAACACTGACCATGCGTTCATTGGCCAATGTTCTCCTGCTGTCCGTCAGCTTGATCGCTACCGCTCAAGTGTCGCCCTATAACCATAGACCTGCGCAACAGCCGGACAGCAGTGGGCACTACCGCTTGGTGTTCAGTGGACATTTCCACGGGTCGAGCAGCAGTTCCAGTGGCTATCCGGCTGCCACCTTGTTGGCTGGCCTCGACCTGATCAATGGTCTGGATGCCAATGCGCTTGTGAGCACCGGGGACCTGTTCCTCAACCCTGATCGTGACAGTGCCCGGTATCACCAGGCGCTCTTTCAACGGTTGATGCCCGCCTTGTTCAACGCACCGGGCAACCATGATCGGGAAGGCCATGCCTATAGCGGTGTGAAATTCCCCATCGTGCTGACATTCGGGCTGGATGCCGTCCTCTTGCTGGATACGGAGGTGGCGGACAGTGATATCGAAGGTGCCCAACTACAGGCGTTGGAGCAGCTGGCCACCGAAGGTCGTTGGAGAAGGGTGTTCATCGTAAGCCATCGACCGGTCTGGGCAGAGGAGGATCCAGCGTACGGACCCTTGTTCAAAGGCAACACGCGATCGCTCACCGGCTGCAATTTTCGTCGAGATGTGCTTCCCGTGCTGGAGCGCATGATCGCTCGGACCGAGGTGTTCTGGATCAGCGGAAGCATGGCCGGTGGAGCGCCCGCTAGTGTGTTCTTCCAACCACATCTTCCGAATCTGACATTCATCCAGACCGCCATCAGGGATGAACTACGCGATGCGGTCCTGGTAGCCGATGTGAGCGGGCAAGGGATCGCGTGGAGGTTGGTTTCGCTCACAGGTCAAGGGGTTCAGCCAGTGGAGTCCTATGATTCCGCGTGGTGGCGAACAGCGAAGGCCCAAGGGACCCAGGGGTTCAATTGGCGCTTGGTGCCTTATCTGGCGCGAACGGTGATCACCGATCATGCGTTCTGGTGGGGTGCAGGAGCCATGTTCGTACTGTTGCTCTTGTTACGCGCCCTTTTCCGACGCTGGCCGTAAGGCATTTCTATCTTTGTAAGCCTAATCGAACCCTGTTCATGTCCCGTATCCTGGTCACCGGAGGCGCCGGTTTCATTGCTAGTGATGTCGCTGCCAAACTGGCCTCCGATCCGGGCAACGAGGTCGTAGTGGTCGACAATCTGCTTACCGGAGAACCGGCGAAGATCCCGGAAGGTGTCCGGTTCATCAAGTGTGACGCCAATGATTTCGATGATATCAGCGGGGTCTTCTATGCGTATCGGTTCGACTACGTGTTCCACTACGCCGCTGTCGTAGGTGTGAAACGAACGACGGACAACCCGGTGATGGTCCTTCGGGACATCGACGGTATCCGCAACATCCTCGACCTCTCGAAGAATACGGGCGTGCGACGGGTGCTCTTCAGCAGTAGCAGCGAGGTCTATGGTGAGCCGGTGGAGATCCCCAGAACGAGCGGACCACGCCATTGAACAGTAAGTTGCCCTACGCCATCGTCAAGAATATCGGCGAAGCGTTCCTGCGTAGCTATCAGAAGGAGTTCGGGCTGGACTATACGGTATTCCGGTTCTTCAATACCTACGGACCCAAACAGAGCAGGGACTTCGTGGTATCGAAGTTCATCCGTTCGGCGTTGGCGAACGAGGATATCACCCTTTATGGTGACGGCTTGCAGACACGCACTTTCTGCTACATAGACGACAATACGGAAGCCTGCCTCAACGCCTTCCACAAGGGCGAGGTACTGAACGATGTGGTCAACATCGGATCCGATTCCGAGATCACGATCAAGGAGCTCGCACAGGTCATCATCGAATTGACCGGGAGCAGCAGTAAGCTGGTCCATTTGCCACCGCTGGAAGAAGGTGACATGACCCGCCGCATGCCCGATATCGCCCGCATGCGCCAGTTGCTCGGACGTGATCCCATGCCACTGCGTCAAGGCTTGGAGCGTGTGCTCGCTGCCTGGAACGTGCGGGGCTGATGTGTGGCATCACGGGCATATTCGGACTGGAAGGGCTCACCGATCCCCGGCAGGTGGTGGCCGCCATGAACCGGGCTCTTGCACATCGTGGACCCGATGCCAGTGGCGTGTGGGCGGATGACCACGTGGCATTCGGTCATCAGCGCCTCAGCATCATCGATCTTGGACACGCTTCCGATCAACCGTTCCTTTCCCTCGATGGACGCTACACCTTGGTGTTCAATGGAGAGATCTACAACTACCGGGAGCTACGGGCCCAGCTCGAGCCTACCGGGTGGGTTTTCCGGACCGCCTCCGATACCGAGGTACTACTTGCAGCGTTCGCTACTTGGGGAGAGGCTTGTCTACATCGGTTGTTCGGCATGTTCGCGTTCGCGCTATGGGATGCGAAAAAGGAGGAACTCTTCCTGGCCAGGGATCGGATGGGGATCAAGCCACTCTATGTGGCGCGTGGTGATCGGCATTTCGTATTCGCGTCCGAACTGAGGGCGGTATTGGCATCAGGGCTGGTCCCACGCAAGGTCGATCGGGAAGCGCTCATCGATCACTTGCGTTATCAAACGGTACATGCGCCAGCCACCATGGCCCGCGATGTACGGATGTTGGAGGCTGGGCATTGCATGCGGATCACCGATCAGGAGGTCACCTCATGGCGCTGGTACGACCTCGTGGCCCAAGTGGACAAGCAGGTGGAGCACCTGCCGTTGAGGGAGGTGCATCGTGGGGTCCGGGAACGATTGGAACGTGCAGTGGAACGCCGGTTGGTGGCCGATGTGCCGTTCGGCGCATTCTTATCGGGCGGCATCGATTCGAGCATCGTGGTCGGCTTGATGACCCAAGCTTCATCTTCACCGGTCCATACCTTTTCGGTCATCTTCAACGAACCCGAGTTCTCCGAGGAACGGTACGCTCGCGTGGTCTCTGACCGGTTCCGCACGGATCACACGGCGATCAGGCTGCACCCTCAGGATATGCTGGAGACCTTGCCAGCAGCGCTCGCGGCCATGGACCATCCCAGTGCCGATGGGCCCAACACGTTCGTCGTCTCGAAGGTCACTCGTGCGGCAGGGATCACCATGGCGTTGAGCGGGCTTGGTGGCGATGAGGTCTTCGCAGGATACCCGGTCTTCGAGCGTACCCTGGCGCTATGGCAGCGACGCTGGATCACACAGTTCCCGGCATGGGCACGTGGTATCGCTGCCCGGGTGATCTCGATCGCCAGGCCATCCATATCGAGCGATAAGCTTGGAGAACTATTGCGCCTGCCGTCCTTTTCGGTGGACGATACGTTCCCGGTGTCCCGCATCACCTTTTCGGACAGGGAGTTGGCGCGCTTGGTGCGAGCGCCACACCTTCCCGCCAATGCCGTGGGGCGGGCAATGCATGACCTGATCAGGGACAGGAAGGGGCACGAGCTGCCGTTGCTCTCACAAGTTTCGTTGGGAGAATTGTCCACCTACCTGCAGAGCGTGTTGCTGCGCGATACGGACCAGATGAGCATGGCCCATGCCCTCGAGGTCCGAGTGCCCTTCCTGGATCATGAACTCGTGGAGTTCGCATTAGGTGTGAATGATCGGCACAAGCATCCACACACGCCGAAGAAGCTGTTGGTCGACTCCATGGGCGATCTGCTTCCCCCGGAGATCGTCAACAGACCCAAAATGGGTTTCACGCTGCCGTGGGAACCATGGATGCGGGGTGAGCTCCGCTCCTGGTGTGAGCAACGTGTTGTGCAGGCCGATCAGCGCCCTTGGTTCAGGCCCGGCGCCGTGGCTGAACTCTGGAACCGGTTCTTGCGGCATGACCCACGGGTGAATTGGTCCCGGTTATGGTCATTGATCGTGCTGGAGGATTGGCTTGCCCGCCACGGAATGGAGGAATGATCTCCAATGGAACATGAAAAAAGGGGGCGGAAGCCCCCTTTTTCAGTTCAGGTAATCACCGCCGGATCAGAACTTGGCACGTGACTTCCGACCCACCCGCTTCGTCCCACGGATCCAATTGTACCGCTGACGGTAGAAGTTGGATTGACCGCGAAGCACATAGCTGTAGGTGAAGGTCATGGTCAAGTAGCTGTCGTTGTGCGTTGGGTCGCCGCGGATAGCACCGGCCGTGTAGTTGTTCGGATGAGGGAGCGTGGGGTCCAACGCATAGGCGAATGCGGTCTGGTTGGCAAGGGCCACGGCATCGGCTCCGCCCTCTGCTGCTAGCGCCGCTGGATCGGCATACACGGTACTGGCATCATCCAGGTAATCGGTGAATGTGGTGCGCCAGCCCATATCCCATCCGAACCGATGGCGGCGCTTCTTGGTGAAGTGGAATCCGATACCGGCCGGGATGGCCACGCTCAAATTGGAGTAATCCACCAATTCCGTCCGCAATGGCTGAAGGTCGTAGAACGAACCTTCACGGTTGATCTGGCCCTTGGGGCTATGGTAGAGTGCCGCTATTCCGACGTAACCGAAGAGCCGGAAATCGGTCTTGTACCGACCCCTTCCTCCGAGATCATTATCCTGGAAGATGGTGAACTCGGGCCGCACGTAAAGTTCGAACATGTCGTTGCGGAAGTTGAGGTTCCGACCCACGCGTGGACGATAGGTTGAAAGTGCATCCGCCCCTTGGATACGCATGTACATGAGGCCACCGTTCACCGAGAACATACGATTGATCTTGCGGCGAGCGAACCCTCCGATCGCCCAACGTGTCTGGCTGAGCTTCATATCCCATACGAAATCACGGCGGGGTTGGTCCTTTCCTCCCATTTCACCCAAGTAGTTGGCAGCCCCCACATGGATGCCGAAGTCCCACGCATACTGCGCATGGAGCTTGGGCTGGGTGAGGAACAGGCCGACGATCGCGGCTAGTAGGAGTATTCGACGTTGCATGAGCGCTCTTCTTGATCCGAGTATACCCGGCAAACTTAGCAAAGATCCTGATGCTCATACGTATGATCCAACCACTTGGATATCAACAGTCTGTTGGTTCCGCCCCCACGGTGTCCCGAGAAGTCATTCCACGCGCTTGAACGGATAGCTTTGCGCGATGCCCAACCCTAACGCGATCACGCGACTTTTCGGGATTGAACTACCGCTTGTCCAAGCCGGTATGATCTGGTGCTCCGGCTGGAGATTGGCGGCTGCCGTGAGTGAGGCCGGGGGCCTTGGTGTGATCGGGTCGGGTTCAATGTATCCTGAGGTCTTGAGGGAGCATGTGCGCAAGTGCAAGGCAGCAACAAAGCGTCCGTTCGCCGTGAATGTGCCACTGCTCTATCCGAACGTGGAAGACCATATGGCCACCATCATCGAAGAACGCGTGCCCATCGTTTTCACTTCCGCCGGTGATCCGCGGACCTGGACAGGGAAGCTCAAGCAAGCCGGTATCACGGTGGTCCATGTCGTCAGTAGCGTACGATTCGCGCAGAAGGCAGAGGCATCAGGTGTGGATGCCATAGTCGCCGAAGGATTCGAGGCCGGAGGTCACAATGGCCGTGAGGAGACCACCACGATGGTGCTCATACCCATGGTTCGGGAGGCGATTTCCATCCCGCTCATCGCCGCTGGTGGTATCGCTTCGGGCAAGGCCATGGTGGCTGCCATGGCTTTGGGAGCGGATGCCGTGCAGATAGGGAGTCGGTTCGTGTGTTCGATGGAGTCCTCTGCCCATCCTGCCTTCAAGGATCGTGTCAACATGGCGAATGAAGGTGATACGGTGTTGACGCTCAAGGAATTGGCCCCGGTCCGGCTCATGCGGAACGGATTCCAGAGGCAGGTCCAGGAGCTTTATGTACAGGGTGCTACAGTGGAGCAGCTCAAAGCACTGCTGGGCCGTGGCCGCGCCAAGAAAGGAATGTTCGAGGGTGATCTGGAGGAAGGAGAGTTGGAGATCGGCCAAGTAGCAGGGCAATTCAACGGGATCTTGCCGGCGGGCGATATCGTGCGTTCCATCATGGCGGAATACCAGAGCACGATCAAAGACGTTTCCTCCTTACCCACCTTTGCAGGATGATCCAACAGGGTGGCAACAGAAGGGGTGGCAAATGCGTCTTGTTGGTAGGATGATAACGTTCATGGTTCGACCCGGGCTGTTGATTTTCGTCCTTGCACAGGCATTGGTCGCTTTATCGCAGCCTCCTGGCCCGCCCTCATTACGGTGTGCCTCGGTGAATGTGGCTGGCGATGTCACGTTGACCTGGGCACCGACCACCGATCCTGCCGGTCTGTTCAACTACTATCGGATCTATCGAGCGGATGCAGCCACGGGGCCCTTCCTTCCGCTGCCCGTAACGGTCCCTGTCCTGGGTCAAACCACGTTTCTGGACCTGGGTGCGGCAGCAGACGTTGCATCGAGGTACTACTTCATGACCACGGTCCACAGTTCGCCGGAGGTGGAGAGCACCCCTTCCGATACGATCGGTACGCTATTCTTGGAGCTGGACCAGAGCGTGCCTGCTGGTTCTGCGGTATTGTCGTGGCTGCCTCCGGATGGAACCGCTACCTCCGGTACTTCACTTTCCGTGTGGATGGAGTATCCCGTAGGTACCTGGTCCCAGATCGGCAGTACACCCTTGGCCACGTTGGAGTTCGAACATCTCATCTCCATTTGCGAGGATTCGCTCACCTTCCGCGTCGGACTGCAGGATGCGTTGGGATGCATCTCGTTCAGCGATCTCGAAGGGGATGTGTTCGCGGATGTGACACCTCCCTCCTCACCGGTCATCACGTTCGTCTCGGTCGACACCTTGACCGGCCTTTCAACGATCACGTGGGACCCGTCCCCGGAACTGGACACCGATGGCTATATCATCCTCTGGAACACCCCAACTGGAGGCGTCATCCAGGACACGGTTTACGGCAGGACGAATACCACCTACACGTGGCCGAACAGCCAAGCAGGATCCCGGGCCGAAGGTTTCATTCTTGCCGCGTTCGATACATGCCTGGTGGGTGTGCCCCCCAACCTAGGACCCAATACCAGTCCCACAGGGGGGCAACATGTCACTATCCATCTTGCCCCGGTGTATGACCGATGCGCGGCCACGGTCACCTTGGAATGGTCGCCTTACATCGGTTGGGATGTTGGTCTATACAAGGTGTTCGTGAGTACATCAGGAGGTCCGTACGCGCTATTGGCAAATGTCGCCGGATCCACGACGTCCTTCATCCACCAGGTCGAACCGGAACGCTCCTATTGTTATGTGGTCCGGGCTGATCGACAAGGTGGTGGCTCCGTATCGCTTTCGAACAAGTTCTGCCAGTTCACGGATTATCCGCCACTTCCCGTGGGCAACTACATCCGTGGTGTGTCGGTCTCCGGTCCGTCACGGATCACAGTGGTGGACAGTGTGGATATCACAGCGATCACAACGGGTTACCGATTGGAGCGGTCCGACAATGGTGGTCCCTATGCGACAGTGGCGACTTTTCCGAGCACGTCGGGTCCGCTCATCGTCTGGGATGACCTCGATGTCGAACCAGCGTCCGTGGGATACCGCTATCGCATGGAGGTGGCCGATGGCTGCGGTCGTAGTGGGCTGATCAGTAACGTGGCAGGGAATATGGTCCTCAAGGCAATGCCCGACCTCTACGGTAGGAATACGCTTTCATGGAACGGCTACTCACAATGGGCTGGGTCCGTATCGGGTTACATCATCCATCGGAGTGTGGATGGCCTTCCGTTCGTCCCCATTGCGTTCGTTCCTGAACCCACATGGACGCTCGTGGACGATGTGAACGCTTTCGCGGCCGGTACAGGTCGAGCCTGCTATTATGTGGAGGCGGTCGAGGTAGGGGGGGCGCTCGGTATCAACGCCACCTCGCTCAGTAATGAAGCGTGTGCTGTTCAAGAGGAACTGGTCCATATTCCCAATGCCATGGTGGTGGGAGGGGCCAATCCCATCTTCCAGCCGATCCTCGCCTTTGTTGACGTGGCTGAATACGAGTTGTCCATCATCAACCGGTGGGGTCAGGTCATATGGACCACCAACGACCCGAACACCGGTTGGAATGGACGGGTGGGCGGTTCAGTGGTACCCATCGGTATCTATGCATACTACTGTACGTTCCGTACTGGCGCGGACAAGGTGGTGGAGGAACGGGGCACGGTGACGCTCCTTACCGCGGAGTGATCCAACGTTCGGACCCGTTGTGTACTTTTGTGCATGGAACGATCCTCAACACGCGCTGGATCGAGCGCGTCCAACGGCCATTCACTGAAAGGCCGACCATCCAAGGATAAATTCGTCGGGGAAGGGCTCACGTACGACGATGTTCTACTTGTGCCTGCGTATAGTGAAGTGCTGCCACGTGAAGTGGATATTCGTTCGCCTTTCACCCGGAACATCACGCTGAACGTACCCATCGTATCGGCAGCAATGGACACGGTGACCGGGGCCGAACTAGCCATTGCCATCGCACAACAAGGCGGCATCGGCGTCATCCACAAGAACCAATCGATCGCGGAGCAGGCGGCAGAGGTGCGTCGCGTGAAACGGTCGGAGAGTGGTATGATACTCGACCCGGTCAAATTGCTCCGACATGCGTTGGTGGGCGATGCACTGAAGCTCATGGCAGAGAACCGCATCGGAGGCATCCCTGTGGTGGATGAGGAGGAGCATCTCGTGGGTATCGTCACCAACCGTGACCTGCGCTTCGAGAAACGCATGTCGCGTCCTGTGGCCGAGGTCATGACGAGCAAGGATATCATCACGGCCAAGCCGGATACCACCATGGCCCAGGCCGAGGACATCCTCCAGGAGCATAAGATCGAAAAGCTCCCAGTGGTGGATGCCAAGGGCGTGCTCGTGGGCCTCATCACCTACAAGGACATCATCAAGTTGAAACAGCGCCCGAACGCGTGCAAGGACCGCATCGGGCGACTGCGTGTGGCAGCGGCCATTGGCGTGACCGGCGATTCATTGGACCGGGCAAGGGCACTGCGGGACGCCGGTGTCGATGCGTTGGTCATCGATACCGCGCATGGTCACAGTAGGGGTGTCATCGAGATGCTCAAAGCCGTCAAGGCGGAGATCATTGATGTGGATATCATCGTGGGTAATATCGCCACCGCCGAAGCCGCGCTCGCTTTGGTGGAAGCCGGGGCGGACGCAGTGAAGGTGGGTATCGGACCGGGCAGTATCTGCACCACGCGGGTCATCGCTGGGGTTGGTGTGCCACAACTCACAGCCGTTCTTGAGTGCGCCCAGGCCATCGCAGGTACCGGTGTTCCGGTCATCGCTGATGGGGGCATCCGCTATACCGGGGATATTGTGAAAGCGCTGGCGGCAGGGGCGGGTACGGTCATGGTCGGAAGCATGTTCGCCGGTGTGGAGGAAAGTCCGGGTGAGACCATCATCTATGAGGGACGTCGGTTCAAGGCATACCGAGGCATGGGTTCGATCGAGGCCATGCAACAAGGTAGCAAGGACCGTTACTTCCAGGACATGGAGGATGACATCAAGAAGCTCGTTCCTGAGGGCATCAGTGGCAGGGTACCTTATAAAGGGAAGCTGGCCGAGGTCATGCACCAACTTATCGGGGGGCTTCGTGCCGGAATGGGCTACTGTGGCTCAGCCAACATCAAGGCCTTGGTGGATGCGCGGTTCATACGGATCACCATGGCAGGGATGAAGGAGAGCCACCCGCACGACGTGTACATCACACGGGAGGCTCCGAATTACAGCCATCATTGATCGCTAGGGCCAACGCCAAGGGGCCCCGACCCCTCATTCCAAGGATCACCTGTTGACCAGGTCATCCAATGCACGGATGAGCGCCGTGGACACAGGGTGGTCCAACTTGCGAGCGAACAGCTTCCCGGACCGCTTGATGGCATCCAGATCACGCATGTCCAGCACAGCCGGGTTGTTCCCGTCACGTGGCGTCCAGTCCATATAGCGGAGATGGTCGTTCACCACGAAGGAGGCGAAGGGGCTGTTCATGACCAGTGTGGGGAACAGGACCTCCTCGGGCACATGTGTCATGCTCAGGCTGCGCAAGAGGTCCGGTCGTGCATCCACTACGCGAAGTACCTCCTGCACACAGTTGCGCGTCAGGCTCCACCAGGATGAGCCACCGAACAAGGGGGGTAAATGAGAGATCGAACGGGATATGCCGAGGCGTGATTGCACCTCAAGGAACAAGTCGCGAAGACGTCGTTGACGATCCGACCGAAGATCCAGCAGGTCCAGTGGATGATAACGGGTCAACCGGTCCAGCCCGCCTCCTTTCCAGTATGGCGTGGGAAGCGGGAAGTGTAACAAGTACTCAGTGGTCGGCCGTTGCTCGAAAAAAGCGCGGAATTCGGCATGCGGAACCACAGGGCGATCGCTCCCACTGATCAGGTGAAGTCGTTCAGCGCGACCTTCGGATACTGCGATCCGAGCGAGGTCCAGCATGGCCAAGAGATGCGCTCGACCACCCCAACGTACCCGGTATTGGCGGCTCACGTACCTCACCGTGGGATATTCAGACAAGGCCTTCAGTTCGTCGGCCGAGAACGATGAACGGCGGTCGATGTGAAGGTATACCGGTCCGGAAGGATCCAATGACCGGAGGAGTTCCAGCAGGGCTGCCGGGTCCCGGTAGGCGGTGATCAGGAAGGCGTGCTGCACCATCGGCCAAGGGATGGTTCTACGCTGTCCCTCGGATAACGCCAGCAAGGTAGGTGGCAAGTCGGTGATCTTGATCAATTTAACGCCCCACGGTTCATCCATCAGGCGGGGTGATCGGTTACATTTGCCACCCCTCAAACGACCTTATTCTTAGGAACATGGAGAAGATGAAGTACATGATCGCTGGTGTGATCGGACTGTTCTGTGGTGTGCTTACAGCGCAGCCCGGTGTTCAGGACCCGGTGCTCATGACCGTGGATGGCGTCGTCGTCCCCCGGTCCGAGTTCGAGGCGATATACAAGAAGAACAACAAGGATGCTGCCGTAACCAAGGAGGCTCTTGACGAGTACTTGGAACTCTTCACCAACTACAAACTGAAGGTGCGAGCTGCAGAGTCGCTCGGCATGGATACGGTATCCAAGTTCAGGAATGAACTTGACGGATATCGAAAGCAGCTGGCACGACCATACCTGATCGACCGTGAATTGAACGACGCGTTGCTTCGCGAAGCACATGATCGTTCGCTAACCGAGGTTCGTGCTTCACACATCCTGGTGTCGGTCGCGCCTGAAGCCCCTCCCGAGGATACGCTTGCCGCTTGGAAGAAGATCGCGGCGATCCGTGAGCGGGTGGTCGGTGGCGCGGATTTCGCATCCGTCGCGAAGGAGAAAGGTGGCTCGGACGACCCGAGCGCTGCCAAGAATGGTGGCGATCTGGGTTACTTCACCGCGCTGCAGATGGTCTATCCCTTCGAATCGGCCGCCTTTGCGACGCCAGTAGGTCAGGTGAGCATGCCCGTGCGCACCCGCTTCGGATACCACATCATCAAGGTGGTGGACAAGCGTCCGGCTCGCGGTTCCATGAAAGCCGCCCATATCATGCTGCGCAGCACGGATCAGGATACCCCTGAGAAGCAGGCTGAAATGGAGAAACGGGTGCGCGAGATCCATGCCCAGATCACGGATGGCCGCATCACGTTCGAAGATGCGGCGCTCAAGTACAGCGAGGATGAAAGTTCCAATACGAAGGGTGGCGAACTACCACAGTTCAGCACAGGAAAGATGATCGAGGAGTTCGAGGACGCGGCATTCGCCCTTGCTGCCAATGGTGCTGTCAGCCAACCGGTGCGATCACGTTTCGGCTGGCACATCATCAAACGGCTCGAACATACTCCTCCTGCCAACTTTGATGCGGCCAAGACCGAATTGAAGAACAAGATCTCACGTGATAGTCGCTCCGAGCGTACGAAGAAGGTGTTCCTTGACCGATTGAAGAAGGAGTATGGGTTCATCACGTACCCTTCCGCGTTGAAGAAGGTCCAGGCGTTGTTGGACACAAACATCTTCCGGAAAGGCACAGCAGTGAATGACACGCTCGTGCGAAAGGACCTGGTCGAAGGCCCCTTCATGAAAGGGAAGCTCAACTACCGTCGTGAGCTGATCGGCGCCATCAGCGGTGGGCGACTCGTCGCTGTTCGGAGCCGGCAGTACGAGGAAATGACCCAGACCATGTCCGATACCGTCGTCGTGCGCGAAGTGGCGGAAGGCTGGGCCTATGACCGCAAGAAAGCAGCGAAGCTTACCAAGCCCGTATTCACGTTCGCCAATGTGACCGTCACCCAACGGGACCTGCTGGACCGCTTGGAGTCAGCCCAGCGTCGCGAGCGCCAAGTTGATATGAAGGAATATGTGGAGCAACGCATGCAGGAGTTCGCCGATGAACGAGTGCTGGCCTACGAGGATTCACGCTTGGAGGAAAAGTACCCGGATTTCCGGATGCTGATGAAGGAATACCGGGATGGTATCCTGTTGTTCGAGCTCACCGACCAGAAGGTCTGGGGACGCGCGGTGCGCGATACGGTCGGTCTGCAAGGCTTCCATGCTGCGCACTTGAACGATCATATGTGGCCCGTCCGGTACGACGCCGATATCTACACGTGCGCGAATGCCAAGGTCGCCACTCAACTTAGGGGCCTATTGAAGAAGGGGAAGCGCGGTGGTGACCTTACCGCTGTCATCAACGCGAAGGATCCCTTGGCCCTTTCCATTGATTCGGATTATTTCACGATCGAACAGAAGCCGTTCCTGTCCCAGTTGAACAAGGTGGGACTCAGCAATGACCTTTCGGTCAACGGCCAAGTGATCGTGGTGGATGTGAAGAAGATGATGGAGCCTGCACCGAAAGCACTTGAGGAGGCACGTGGAGCGATCACTGCGGCATACCAGGACAGCCTCGAGAAGGAATGGATCACTGAATTGCGATCGAAGTACCCCGTAACGGTGAACAAGGACATCCTGTATTCCATCAAGTGATCAGGTATACCCGGGGGCCTTGGTTACGGGACATGCTTGTCTTCGCCGTGCTGGCCGCGCTTGTGGTAGGGTGCGTTGATGGGGATGAAGGTGGGGACCCGGTGGTGGCGACAGCTTACGATGAGCGATTGCATTGGAGCGACCTACGCCAGGTGATACCAATGGACCTGGACCCGGTGGATAGTGCAGCGATGGCTTCGGCGTACGTGACAAGTTGGTTGCAACAACAAGTGGTCCTGCACAAGGCAGAGGAGAATATTGCTGAGGCCGACAAGGATTTTGCACCCAAGTTGAGGGATTACCGGAACTCGCTGCTCCTGTTCGCCTACGAGCAGGAACTGGTCAACCAGAAGCTTGATACCGTAGTGACGATCGGGACCATGGAGGCCTACTTGGAGGCCAACAAGGTCGATTTCGAGCTACAGGAGAACATCGCACGTGTCCGATGGCTCAAGCTGAATGTGAGTGACGATCGCACCAGGAGGAAACTTCAAAAAGCCTTCGAACGCGGCGGGCCCGAGGACATGCGTGAAGTGGAACTATGGGCGGCTCAGAACGGTGTGACGATCAATGACCGCTCCGATACCTGGACCGCTTGGTCGGATCTGCGTGGTGAATTGCCGATCACGCTCCAGGACCGTGCTGATCTGCTGGAACGCGACCAACGACAGGTGTTCCAAGATGGTGACCAGCTCATTTTGATGGAAGTGTTGGAGCATCGCGCGAAAGGCACCTTATCACCGTTACCCATGGTGGAACAGGATGTGCGTGCCATCGTGTTGAACCAACGTAAATTGCAGTTGCTTGAACGCATGCGACAAGACCTATACCGTGAAGCACTTGACCGACAGGATATCCGCATTCATTGAGCGTTTGGCGCTGGCACTGTTCGCCATGCTGCCATTGTCAGGTGAAGCACAGCCTACAGGGCTTCTCATCGATCGCGTAGTAGGCGTTGTGGGCCGGGAGGCGATCCTCCATTCGGACCTGATGGGACGTATGGAACAAGCCACACAGGGGGGGAGGCCTGCCACGCAAACCATGATCTGTGGGGAACTGGAGGACCTGCTCTATGAGAAGTTGCTTGTGGAACAAGGTCGTCTGGACAGCGTCGTCGTGGAACAAGGTCAGGTCGACCTTGAACTCGATCGGCGGATACGCTACTTCTCACAACAATTGGGAGGCGATGAGAAGTTGGAAGCCTTCTATGGCAAATCCGTGACCGAGATCAAGGACGATTTCCGCCCACAGGTGCATGATCAACTGCTGGTACAGACCATGCAACAGAAGGTTTCAGGAGATAGCAGGTTGACCCCACGAGATGTACAGCGTTTTTTCGACCGCATTCCCGAGGATAGTATTCCTTTCATAAATGCAGAGGTGGAGTATGCCCAACTGGTCAGCATTCCCAAGCCAAGCGAAGAGGAGGTGAGAAGGGTGCGCCGTAGGATCGAGGAGTACCGCGAGCAAGTGGTGGCAGGAACAAAGGACTTTTGCACGGTGGCCATCCTCTATTCGGAGGATCCCGGGTCCGCCAAGGAGTGCGGGGACCTCGGCATGGTGCCAGCTGGAGTGATGGTGCCCGAGTTCGATGCAGTGGCGATGAGCCTGAAGGAGAACGAGGTTTCCCAAGTATTCGAAACACAATACGGATGGCATTTCATGCAGCTGGTGGAAAGGCGAGGGGAGCAGTATCACGCCCGTCACGTCCTGATGAGACCACAGGTGAGCAGTAGCGATCTGCAACGATCACGCGATCTGCTCGATAGCCTGGCCACGGCCATTCGTTCGGCCAGGATCACTTTCGCACAAGCTGCGGCTGAGCATTCCGACGATGAGGAGAGCCGATCGACCAACGGCGTCATGATCGAACCCAACAGTAATTCCGCACGTTGGGACATGGCCTCGCTGGACCAACAGACCTTCTTCGTCCTTGACAAGTTGGATAAGGGCGCCATTAGTGATCCGCAGTTGGTGGTGATGCCCGATGGGTCGAAAGCCTACAGGCTCCTGCAATTGCTTCTGCTGACAGAACCCCACAGGGCCAACCTGAAGGACGATTATCGCCTGCTGCAACAGGCCGCAGAGGGTGAGCTTCGCAAGAAGGCCATCGATGATTGGGTGAAGGACCGTCTACAGGCCACTTACGTTCGTGTCTCTCCCGACCATGCAGGATGTCAATTCCTGCATCAGTGGGTTCCCTTGGCCACCAAGGAGTGAGCATCCCATCCCCAGTTCCACTTCCGATCCGCACAAACCAGCCCGATGACAAGCAACAATGACGTTCGCGCAGTGGAACTCTTCGGCCAGCACTATGCGCGGTTGAAGAAGGAGGTCAACAAGGTCATTATCGGCCAGGACGAGGTCGTCGATCAAGTGTTGATGGGCATCTTTTCCAAGGGTCACTGCCTTCTGGTAGGTGTACCCGGCCTTGCCAAGACACTTTTGGTGAACACCGTGTCACGCGCCTTGGGTCTGACGTTCAATCGGATCCAGTTCACTCCTGATCTGATGCCGAGCGATATCATTGGATCGGAGATCCTTGATCAGGACCGCCAGTTCCGCTTTGTGAAGGGCCCCGTTTTTGCGAATATCATCCTCGCCGACGAGATCAATCGTACCCCACCGAAGACACAAGCGGCTTTGTTGGAAGCGATGCAGGAACGTATGGTCACCGCCGCTGGTCAGACCCATATACTGCCTGATCCCTTCTTCGTGCTCGCTACACAGAACCCCATCGAGCAGGAAGGGACCTATCCGCTTCCCGAAGCGCAATTGGATCGCTTCATGTTCAACATCTGGGTGGATTACCCCACGTATGAAGAAGAATTGGCAGTTGTGAAGGCGACGACCGGTGCTTCTCAACCTGTTGTGGAACATGTGCTTTCAGCAGCTGAGATAATGGAATATCAAGGCTTGGTGCGACGTGTGCCCGTCACTGACAATGTGATGGAGTATGCGGTGAAGTTGGTAGGTCGCACGCGACCCGGCAGTCCTACTTCGCCCACTGTGATCAATGACCACGTGAGTTGGGGGGCTGGACCCAGGGCTTCACAATACTTGGTGGTCGGGGCCAAGGCACATGCCTTGGCGCGAGGTCGTTTTTCGCCGGACATCGCCGATGTTCAAGCGGTGGCGCTGCCCATCCTGCGCCATCGCTTGGTGCGGAACTACAAGGCAGAAGCGGAAGGGGTGACCGTGGAGCGGATCGTGGCCGGGATCCTTTGATCGGGGGTGGTCGATGTGATTGTACGAGAAGCCCCGTTGCTCTACCTTTGGAAGGGCGGGAATATGAACTACCGCCCGGTCACCGATGAAATCCAGTTCCTGCATCTTGCGTTCCGGTCTCGCCTGCTCCACGTTGGTCTTGGGCACCATGGCCGCTGCTCAGTTACCGCTAGTGGACGTCACGTGGTCCGTGTTACCCACTCAGCAGGTGGAAGTACGCATGCGTCCGGATGGACCGTTCAGTTCACTGTTCTCCTCTGAGGTGTTCACCGTCCGGTGGTTGGATACGGGAGAACAAGGCTTGGGTGCCATCTCCCAGGATCCCGAATACTTCGTTTGTGTTCCGGTGAGTAAGTCGGGTCCGGAGCAGGTTTCCGGCATTTATCGCTACCAGATCTTCCAAGGAAGTTCGCTCACCACGTTTGCCGATGCTGAGTTGAACTGGGAGGCCGACCAGGAATATGTCATCGCACGGATCGCCATACTCAATGGATCCGGGTTCTTTGAGATCGTGAATGATGAATGGACCGGAGAGATCACGAACAATGGTGACTTTTATGTTTCACTGGAAGGTCAGGACAGGACCGGTGAGATCTACAATTTGTTCACGGAGGTCGATCGCTTGGATCAGGTAGGGATCGATGTGGACCTGATGCCGAACCCGGCTACAACAATGACCACCTTCAGGTCGGAATTGGCGGTTCCGATCAAAGGAGCCGAGCTTCAGATACTCGACGCCACTGGAAGGGTCATATGGAGCGTTCACCGTGACCTCCCCGCTGGCGCCTACCAAGAGGTCATCGACCTGATGGGCGCATCATCAGGTGCATATTTGCTGCGGGTGCAGCATGCGACGGGCGTCATTACGCGCCAGTTGATCATCACCGACCGCAGGTACTGAATACCAAGCCGTCATGAATAGGGTAGGACTGGCACTGGCAGGTTCATTGGCCTGTTCAGGCCTTTCGGCTCAAGTTGACACCTTCTGGTCCGTTCCTTCTCCCAGCAGGTCGGAGGTGAATGCGGATCGGCAGTTCGTTCCTGAACAGGCTCTGGAGATCGACTTGTCATCCGATCGTCTGGACCTCCTTTTCGGCCGGAATGTGCAAGGTGTTCATGAGGTTACGTTACCACACCCCTCGGGCACGGTTGAACGGGTACGTTATTGGCCGAACGAGGTCATGCATCCCGAACTGGCAGCCCGCTATCCTGGCATCCGGACGTTCTCCGGCGAGAGTTTGGACAGGCCTGGTGTGCAGGTCCGCTTGGACTTGACGGAACATGGCTTCCATGCGATGGTAATGGACGATGACCAAGGCTGGTGGTTCATCGACCCCGCTGCCCACGGCATTCAGGGTCGAGCCATCGTGCGTCGAAAGGCGGACCGGAGGACAGGTGCGGTCACTGCTCCATTCCAATGTACATATGACGAGGTGAACGATCTGACCACCATCGCGCAACAGACCCGTGCATGGATCCAGGAGATGGGAGCGGATCGCGTAGGGGATTGTCAGGTACGGACCTACCGACTTGCACTGGCATGCACCGGTGAGTACGCCAACTTCCACGGCAGTAATACCACGAACAATAACAAGGCTCCTGCCTTGGCCGCCATGGTGACCACCATGAACCGGGTGAACGCCCAGTTCGAGCGCGATGCCACGTTGACCATGGTCCTGGTGCCGAATACCGACGCACTCATATACCTCGATCCTGCGACCGACCCCTATACCAACGGCAGTGGGTCCACCATGCTGGGCCAGAACCAGAGCACCTGCGACGCGTTGATCGGAACGGCGAACTACGACATTGGGCATGTGTTCAGCACCGGCGGCGGTGGAATTGCCCAGCTGAACAGTCCGTGCAGTTCATCCGGCAAGGCCCGTGGCGTGACCGGTTCGAACATGCCTGTGGGTGACGCGTTCGACATCGATTATGTGGCACACGAGATGGGGCACCAATACGGCGCCAACCATACCCAGAACAATGCATGCAACCGGGCCAGTGCCGCCGCATTCGAGCCGGGAAGTGCCAGTACGATCATGGGCTATGCCGGCATCTGTGCTCCGAATATCCAGGACAATTCCGATGCCTATTTCCACGCATATAGCATGCTGGAGATGGCCGCGAACATCACCGTCGGAACATCCAGCACCTGTCCTGTTGTCACCGCAACAGGCAATTCGGCTCCTTCGGTCAACGCGGGTATGGATCGTACCATTCCACGAAGCACACCATTCGTCCTTTCGGCCACAGGGAGTGATCCGAATCCAGGAAACGCACTGAGCTATTGTTGGGAACAGATGAACAATCAGGTTTCGACCCAGCCCCCGGTCGCAACAAGTGCTAGTGGGCCGAGCTTTCGATCATTTGCGCCGACGACAAGCCCGGATCGCCATTTCCCCACGCTCAGTGCCGTTGTTTCAGGCAACACACCGACCTGGGAGGTCCTTTCGAGCGTCGCGCGTACCTTCAACTTCAGGGTCACTATGCGGGACAATGTGGTGGGAGGAGGTTGTAACGACCAGGATGATATGACGGTCACCGTGGCTGGAAGTGCCGGTCCTTTCCTCGTGTCCCAACCCAATACGAACGTGAGCTGGCCTGCGAACTCCACACAGACCGTCACGTGGGATGTTGCAGCTACCAATACTGCGCCTGTGAACTGCGCCAATGTGGACATCCTGCTCTCGTTGGATGGAGGATTCACCTATCCGTTCACCCTGCTCGCGGCCACTCCGAATGATGGCAGTCAATTGGTGCTTCTACCGAATATTCCGGCCACGACCACCGCACGCGTCATGGTGAAAGCGAGCGGCAATATTTTCTATGATATCTCGAATGTCGATTTCGCCATAACCGCGAACAGTTCCCCGGACTACACCCTGAACATCGCCAGTACGACAGTTGCCGTGTGCCAACCGGGGAATGCGGTGTACGACGTGCAGACCGGGTCGGTGTCAGGCTACGTTCAACCAGTGGTCCTTGGAACAACGGGGCTTCCCAATGGCCTCACAGCCACATTCGGCACGAACCCGGTCATCCCGGGTGGCACTACGACATTGACGATCTCGGGAACGCAGAACCAGTTGCCGGGCAGTTACGGGTTCGACATCACGGCATCCTCCGCTAGTGGGAACCGAAGCGTTCCTTTGATGCTTGAGTTGAAGAACGTTCCAGGCACGGTGCTTCGAACGGCACCGCTCGATGGGGCAGGAGGGGTCACCCCAGGCAGCGCGCTGACCTGGGCTGGCACCACGAGTGCTGATACCTACGCCCTTCAGATCGCCTCTGATGCGGGAATGGTCAATATCATTGAAACCGCTCAAGGGATCAATTCCACGAGTTACACACCAGGTAGTGCCAGCGATCCGTCCACCACCTACCATTGGACCGTCCAAGCAGTGAACGCATGTGGTTTCGGTGAGGTGACGACCCCGTGGTCGTTCACTACCGCAGCGTGTATCCCGGTTCAAGTGCAGGTCACCATCGATCGATATGGTGATGAAACGACGTGGGAGGTGGTCCAAGGTGCCACCGTCGTCGCTTCGGGTGGTCCATATGCCCAGCTACCTGCGAACGGGGTCCAGGCACAAGCCCCCTTGGACCTCTGCCTGACTGCGGGTTGTTACGAGTTGAAGGTGTATGACAGTTTTGGTGACGGTAATTGTTGTGCGTACGGCAACGGTTTCGTGCGTCTTCTCGACGGGAGTGCCACGGTACTGGCGAACGTGAGCCAGGATATCAATGCGGGTGCACCCGCAGTGGTCCCCTTCTGTCTGACCGCACAGGTGAGTTTGAACGCCCGTGTTTACTTGGAGGGACCTTTCGTTGTGGCGCAAACCGTCATGCATGACTCGCTTCGGGTCCATGACCACATACCGCTGCAGGAACCATACACTTCCTTGGGTTTCGCTCAGTACGGTGGCGGTGGGGAGACCACGACCCCACAAGTACTAACTACCACAGGCAATGATGCGATCGTGGACTGGATCCGTGTCGAGCTTCGAGCGGCGAGCAATAACGCGGCTGTGGTGGCCACCCTACAAGCACTTCTTCAGCGTGATGGGGATGTGGTGTCGGACGATGGAACATCCCCATTGGTGTTCAATGTTGTTCCCGGCAGCTATTATGTTGCCATACGTCATCGCAACCACTTGGGGTGTATGACACTTGCTACCCGCACCTTGGGAGGTACTCCGACCATGATCGATCTCACCTTGAACGCGACCTCCACCTTCGGGACCGAGGCCCGTAAGGTCATCGGTGGGAATTCGGTGCTATGGAGTGGGAATGTCCTGGTGGACGAACTATTGAAGTACTCCGGAGTCGATAATGATCGAGATCCGATCCTACAGGCGATAGGAGGTACGGTCCCCACGGCTACCAGCAGTGGGTACCTGTCGGCCGACGTGAACATGGATGGCCTGGTGAAGTACAGTGGGGTTGGCAACGACCGTGATCCCATTCTCTCGAATATCGGTGGTACGGTACCCACCAATACACGGTTGGAGCAACTACCATGAGGATCGTTGTGCACCTCTTGTTCTGGACACTGGTAGGGATCGCTGGCACGCCCAACGCGAAGGGCCAACAACTCTGGGAGGTGTTCGATATGGCTACGAGCGGACTACCCAGCAATACCATCACGGACCTGGTCCAAGACCATCAAGGTGATATTTGGGCGGGCACGGATTGGGGTCTTTGTCGTTTCGATGGAACTGCTTGGGAGGTCATCCAAACGTCGAATTCCGGTTTGCCCGGCGATGATGTGTCATGCTTGTCGGTGGATGCCCAAGGGCGCCTATGGGTAGGCACCGTATCGCATGGCATCGGGATCCTGGAGGACGGAGCATGGAGTTACTTGGACAATACCAATAGCCCCATCGTGACGGAAGGGGTCAAGCATATCCTGCACGACCACCGGGACTGGGTGTGGATCAGTACCGAACTTGGACTCTACTGCGATACAGGGGAGGAATGGAGGCACTATGACCATACGCCTGAAAGTTACGCGGGGTTCACCTTCTTCGGACCGAATGTTCGTGCCGTGGACGTGCGCGAGGACGGTCTGGTAGCCGTGGCCACCATGAACGCTGGTCTGACCTACCTCACCGAGAGCGAGTTCATCTATTATACGGCTGCCAGCAGCAACTTCCCGGACAACTCGATGAATGATGTCGCGCTCGACGGGAACGGGGATCGATGGCTTGCTTGTCCAGCAGGTGGCCTGATCTGGCATGCATCCACGTTCATGGGTGGGCCTTGGTTCCAGTATACCGCTGCGAATGTGGGACTGCCTGATAATACATTGCTCTGCATCATTGTGGATGAAGATGACAGGAAGATCATCGGATCGGAGACCGGGGGGGTCATCATATTCGAGGGTCCGGGCACATTCTCAGTGCTCGATGAAGCCAATTCAGGCCTTCCGGATGATCATGTGCGGTGCGTGATGATGGATGACGAAGGAGTGTTATGGGCAGGAACGAACATTGGCGGTATTGCCAGGTTCGACCCGACCATGAGGCTGGAAGAGTACTCCCAAGTGCCGGATATCAATGTCTATCCCAATCCCGCTACCGAGATCGTTCATATTCGCCCATCCCATGGCTCCGGAGGCATGCAATGGCGCGTGATCGATCCAACTGGCAAGGTCGTTCAGGAAGGCACGACCAGGAGCGAAGAGGAGGTCATTGTGGACCTGTCGAACGTTTCGTCCGGCGTATATGCGCTCAGTGTCCTCCAGTTTGGTAGGATGACCACCCTACAGGTCATTAGGAACTAAAGAGTTCGACCATACGGGGTTGACGAGCGGACCGCGATAGGATACCTTGCGTGACCTTGCTGTAAAATCCCCACATCGATATGATGGTACGTTACGTGTTGACCGTATTGGCCTTTGGTGCGCTGATGGCCACCTCATATGGCCAATGCTCGCTCACCAATGCCACGAGTTGTCTGTGCCGGAACACGGGTGAGACCACCTGTGACCTGAAGCCGGACATCACGATCTCCTGGTATGCACTTCAGACCTACCTGAGCGGACCTACGGAGAACCCTCAAACGGGCACACAGGCCGGCCGCTTGAAGGTGTCTGGGTCAACACCCAACATCGGATATGGTCCGTTGGAGGTGCGAACCGCCGATCAATCCAACCTCCGTCATTTCGTTTGTGGGACGGATACGTTCACGGTTGGAGGCCAGACCGGATTCAGTTGCCCAAGTGGTCAGAATCCGAAGCAGATCATCTTCCAACAGGTATATCGTAAGGAGGGCAATACCATGGTCCGGAACGAACGGATGGCGGGTAGTATGACCTACCATTCAGCCCACAATCACTATCACGTGAATGATTGGACCACCATGGACCTGAAGCTTCAGGACCCATCGGAGCCCGATCCTCGGAAGTGGCCAACGGTGGCAACCGGTGCGAAGATCGGGTTCTGCCTGATGGACTATGGCGCTTGCAGTACCTACCCCGGTCACTGTCGCACTTCGCAGAACTATAACGGCGGAACAGCGCTCAATACCAGCGCCAACTTCCCGAATTACGGACTGAGTGGTGGCTACGGTTGCGGTACGAACGTGCAGGGTATATCGGTGGGAAGGACGGATATCTACAGCGAAAGCTTGGATATGATGTGGATCAATGTCATGGATGGGCTCTGCAACGGCAACTATTGGGTGGTGGCTGAGGCCGATCCGACCAATGTGTTCGTGGAGGAGAACGATGATAACAACTACACCGCGATCCCTTTCACCATGACCATGCAACGAAATGCAGGAAGTGGCGGTTCAGCAGGCATTGTTGCCCCCGATGGTCTGCGGGGCATTACTGGCTCTACTGTTCGACTGACAGCTACACCCGGGTATAGCTACCTATGGAGCAATGGTGCAACTTCTCGATCGATCGATGTGACGATGCCAGGCACTTATAGTGTGACAGTAACAGCGCCATGCGGGAGTTTGACATCATCAACGGTCGAGGTCACCTTCGAGGCCCCCCTTCCTGCGCCTGCTGGTATCGGTGCCACGGTGGTTGGGCCTGCTACAGCGACGTTGGGAGCTAGTGGCTCGGGCACGGAGTTCCGCTGGTACGATTCGGCTACCGGTGGTCAGGTGGTCGGTACCGGCGCCCAATTCACAACACCTTCATTGACGGGGACCACGGATTATTATGTGAGCACCCGTAACGTACTTTCCGGTGTCACCGCTTTTGGTGCCAAGACCGACCGGTCAGGAACGATCTTGAATTCGAACAGTGCTCGGCAGTGGCTGATCTTCAATGCCGACAAGCCTTTTGAGCTTGTGTCGGTGAAGGTACATGCCACGGGTAATGGTGATCGCCATTTCGTGTTGAAGGACAATGTGGGTAATGTGATCGAGGAGCGCTATGCTTATGTGCCTGCCGGAACGCAACGGGTCCAGTTGAATATGAAGGTCCCCGCCGGTACTGGCCATATGATCACCGCATACGATGATAACACCGAGATCGTACTCGCACTGCATCGTGACGATACCGGGGTGAGTTATCCCTACCCGGTCGGTGGTGGGTTGGGGTCGATCACAGGAAGTACGGGAGGTGGTTCACTCTATTATTACCTGTATGATTGGGAGGTCCGGACACCCGATCTGATCGTTGAGAGCCCCCGCACCGAGGTCACTGCTACGGTGACCGATGGTGTGGTCGTGGACCTGCGCGTGTTGCTCGACGGTCCTTTGGATCCCTCCACCGGATTGATGAGCACGAACCTCCGCGATCTTGGACTCCTGCCGAACGCAGAGCCATACACGGGATTGGGACATGTGTTCGTGGGGGGGGGGGAATGAAGCGTTAGCACCGGCCGTATTGGCCCAAACGGGTAGCAACGCAGTGGTGGACTGGGTTATCGTGGAGCTTCGAAGTACTGCACAGCCCGGGACCATCCTGGGCTCCAAAGCCGCAGTGGTCACCAGTTCCGGACAAGTGATCGGAGCAGGTGGTACACCGCTCAGATTCGCGCTACCCAACGGGAATTACCATGTTGCGGTCCGCCATCGTAATCACTTTGGTTGCATGACCGCACTACCGGTGTCCTTCTTGGATGGGACGCCGGTACTAGTTGACCTGTCGTCCCTAGGCGTGGAAGCCCATGGTGTTGAAGCTCGAAAGACCGTGAACGGAAAGGCAGCGCTCTGGGCGGGCAACGTCGATGGGAACAGCATTCTACGATACACTGGCACTGCGAATGACAGGGACCCATCCTTGCTCAGATCGGGGGGCTCGTGCCGACCAACACGGTCACGGGCTATGACCGCGCCGATACGAATCTGGATGGATCGATCCGGTACACCGGTAATGCGAATGATCGCGATATCATCCTTTTCAACGTTGGGGGAGTGGTGCCTACCAATACCCGTAACGAAAGTTTACCCTGAGATCCAATTGGTTCTCCTAACTTGCCCGACTGTTGACCACTTCATTTCGATCACCAACCATACGAACAATGTTTAGTTCACTTACGCGTCTGCGGAACCTCCTTCCAGGATTGTTCCTCGCCGGACTACTGGCTCCCTCGGCCACACTGGCCCAGCCCACAACCGTGGACATCGACCTGGTGCAGGGGCCGACTGCCAACCAACTTGACGTCAGATTGCGTGCCAACGGTGCGTCCTTCACCGAGGTGATCAGCAACTTGGTGTTCACCGTGCGCTGGCCCAGTACCTCTCCGGCAACACTCAGTATCGGTTCCAGCCCTTGGTGCGCTTCGAACCAGGCCTTCCCGCTCGGGCCCTCCGCACAGGTGACCAACGGGTCGTTCAAGTACAGGACCTATACCTCGGTTGGTAATGCCCAGATCGGCTGGTTGATCGATGACGGCGGTTGTGAGCAATCACTACCTGCTGATACGTGGGTCACGGTCTTCCGGATCAACGTGAACAACAACACGGGATGTACCCCGTTCAACATCACCAACGATGCGTTCACGCTTGCGGACAACCGGGATTTCTTCATCTCGCTGAACGGTCAACAGGTACCCAATCGTACAGGTACCATTGACGCTACTGGAGTGAACATCGGTTCGTGTACGGTTGATTGCCTAGGTGTGGTAGGTGGCACTGCGCTTCCTGGAACCCCATGCAATGATGGTAATGCTTGTACGGTCAATGATGTATACACAGGTACGGCTCCTTCCTGCGGTTGTGCGGGTACATTGGTGGCTGCTCCGGTGATCACGAACACGAGTAGCAATAGTCCGATCTGTGCCGGTGCGACCCTGAGCCTCACGGCCAGCGCTACGGGTTCCGGAACCATCACCTATTCTTGGGTCGGACCCAATGGTTTCAGTTCGGGTGCTCAGAATCCGAGCATCATCGGAGCTACTGCAGCTGCGACAGGTTCGTACACAGTGACAGCGAGCAATGGGTGTTCTTCGTCCCAAGCTAACGTCTCTGTAACGGTGAACCCCAACCCAGCCACGCCAACGATCAGTGCGGGCGGTCCGTTGACCTTCTGCGCCGGTGGTAGCGTAACGCTGACCAGCAGCAGTGCTACGGGCAATGTGTGGAGCACGGGCGCCACGACCCAAGCGATCACGGTGAACACCTCGGGTACCTACAGCGTGACGGTGACCAATGGCAATGGATGCAGCGCAACGAGCGCAGGTACGACCGTAACGGTGAACCCCAACCCAGCCACGCCGACGATCAGTGCGGGCGGTCCGTTGACCTTCTGCGCCGGTGGCAGCGTAACGTTGACCAGCAGCAGTGCTACGGGCAATGTGTGGAGCACGGGCGCCACGACCCAAGCGATCACGGTGAGCACCTCGGGCACCTACAGCGTGACGGTGACCAATGGCAATGGATGTAGCGCGACGAGCGCGGGTACGACCGTAACGGTGAACCCCAACCCAGCCACGCCGACGATCAGTGCGGGCGGTCCGTTGACCTTCTGCGCCGGTGGCAGCGTAACGTTGACCAGCAGCAGTGCTACGGGCCATGTGGAGCACGGGCGCCACGACCCAAGCGATCACGGTGAGCACCTCGGGCACCTACAGCGTGACGGTGACCAATGGCAATGGATGTAGCGCGACGAGCGCGGGTACGACCGTAACGGTGAACCCCAACCCAGCCACGCCGACGATCAGTGCGGGGGGGGCGTTGACCTTCTGCTCCGGTGGCAGTGTAACGTTGACCAGCAGCAGTGCTACGGGCAATGTGTGGAGCACGGGCGCCACGACCCAAGCGATCACGGTGAGCACCTCGGGTACCTACAGCGTGACGGTGACCAACGGCAATGGATGCAGCGCGACGAGCGCGGGTACGATCGTAACGGTGAACCCCAACCCAGCCACGCCGACGATCAGTGCGGGCGGTCCGTTGACCTTCTGCGCCGGAGGCAGCGTAACGTTGACCAGCAGCAGTGCCACGGGCAATGTGTGGAGCACGGGCGCCACGACCCAAGCGATCACGGTGAGCACCTCGGGCACCTACAGCGTTACGGTGACCAATGGCAATGGATGTAGCGCGACGAGCGCGGGTACGACCGTAACGGTGAACCCCAACCCAGCCACGCCGACGATCAGTGCCGGCGGTCCGTTGACCTTCTGCGCCGGAGGCAGCGTAACGTTGACCAGCAGCAGTGCCACGGGCAATGTGTGGAGCACGGGCGCCACGACCCAAGCGATCACGGTGAGCACCTCGGGTACCTACAGCGTGACGGTGACCAACGGCAATGGATGCAGCGCGACGAGCGCGGGTACGACCGTAACGGTGAACCCCAACCCAGCCACGCCGACGATCAGTGCCGGCGGTCCGTTGACCTTCTGCGCCGGAGGCAGCGTAACGTTGACCAGCAGCAGTGCCACGGGCAATGTGTGGAGCACGGGCGCCACGACCCAAGCGATCACGGTGAGCACTTCGGGTACTTACAGCGTGACGGTGACCAATGGTAACGGATGCAGCGCGACGAGCGCAGGTACGACCGTAACGGTGAATACCAACTGCGATTGTTTGGGTGTGCCGGGTGGTACAGCCTTGCCTGGTTCTGCATGTAATGATGGTGACCCACAGACGGTCAATGACACGTGGAACGTGAACTGCACGTGTGCTGGAACGCTTCCCAATGATTGTCTTGGTGTGCCTGGCGGAACTGCTCAACCGGGCACAGCCTGTGATGACGGTCTCGCCACCACGGGTAACGATACCTGGAACAGCAACTGCCAGTGCGTGGGTGAGTTGATCGATTGTGAAGGGGTCGCTGGTGGCACCGCGCTACCGGGAACGGCTTGCAATGACGGTCTTGCCACCACCGGTAACGATACCTGGAACAGCAACTGCCAGTGCGTGGGTCTGTTGATCGATTGCGAAGGGGTCGCTGGTGGCACCGCGCTACCGGGAACTGCCTGCAATGACGGTCTTGCCACCACGGGTAACGACACCTGGAACAGCAACTGCCAGTGCGTGGGTCTGTTGATCGATTGCGAGGGAGTTGCTGGTGGCTCCGCGCTACCGGGAACCGCTTGCGATGACGGTCTCGCCACCACGGGCAACGATACCTGGAACAACAACTGTCAGTGTGTGGGCCTGTTGATCGATTGCGAAGGAGTTGCTGGTGGCGCCGCGCTACCGGGAACGGCTTGCAATGACGGTCTTGCCACCACGGGCAACGATACCTGGAACAACAACTGTCAGTGTGTGGGCCTGTTGATCGATTGCGAAGGAGTGGCCGGCGGCACTGCACTGCCAGGAACGGCGTGCAACGACAATAACCCGAACACGAGCAACGACACTTGGAACAGCAACTGTCAGTGTGTTGGAGTTCTGCCCAATGACTGCCTAGGTGTACCTGGTGGAACGGCTCAGCCCGGAACCGCCTGTGATGATGGCTTGGCCACCACGGGTAACGACACCTGGAACAGCAACTGCCAGTGCGTGGGTGAGTTGATCGATTGCGAGGGAGTTGCTGGTGGCTCCGCGCTACCGGGAACCGCTTGCGATGACGGTCTCGCCACCACGGGCAACGATACCTGGAACAACAACTGTCAGTGTGTGGGCCTGTTGATCGATTGCGAAGGAGTGGCCGGCGGCACTGCACTGCCAGGAACGGCGTGCAATGACAATAACCCGAACACGAGCAACGACACTTGGAACAGCAACTGTCAGTGTGTTGGAGTTCTGCCCAATGACTGCCTAGGTGTACCTGGTGGAACGGCTCAGCCCGGAACCGCCTGTGATGATGGCTTGGCCACCACGGGTAACGACACCTGGAACAGCAACTGCCAGTGCGTGGGTCTGTTGATCGATTGCGAAGGAGTTGCTGGTGGCACCGCGCTACCGGGAACCGCTTGCAATGACGGTCTTGCCACCACGGGCAACGATACCTGGAACAACAACTGTCAGTGTGTGGGCCTGTTGATCGATTGCGAAGGAGTGGCCGGCGGCACTGCACTGCCAGGAACGGCGTGCAACGACAATAACCCGAACACGAGCAACGACACTTGGAACAGCAACTGTCAGTGTGTTGGAGTTCTGCCCAATGACTGCCTAGGTGTACCTGGTGGAACGGCTCAGCCCGGAACCGCCTGTGATGATGGCTTGGCCACCACGGGTAACGACACCTGGAACAGCAACTGCCAGTGCGTGGGTCTGTTGATCGATTGCGAAGGAGTTGCTGGTGGTACCGCGCTACCTGGAACGGCTTGCGATGACGGTCTTGCCACCACGGGCAACGATACCTGGAACAACAACTGTCAGTGTGTGGGCCTGTTGATCGATTGCGAAGGAGTGGCCGGTGGAACTGCTCTGCCTGGTACGGCATGCAACGACAACAACCCTGGTACGATCAATGATACCTGGTCCAACAACTGCCAGTGCGTGGGTGTACCCACGGGTTGTACCAACATCGTTGACCTGGTGCTCACGACGGATGCCAACGGGAACGAGACCAGCTATGAGATCGTGGTGGAAGGAACCAGCACGGTGGTATGCAGTGGCAGTGGATTCCCGAGCAATGCGAGCTTGAGCGAGGAATGCTGTTTGGCGGATGGTTGCTATGCGTTGAGCGTGTTCGACGCAGCCGGTGATGGGATGACCACTGGTGGGTATATCCTCAGGACCCGTGCAGGTGATCGTATCATCGACAACAGGAACAACTTCGGCACTGGTCTGGAGAGCGCCATCAGCGGTGGCCAGGGCTTCTGCGTGCCGATGTCGAACCAAGGGTTGGTCTACACCAGTTGTGATAAGATGGATTGGGTGTCAGGTCAATACGTGGTCGCAGCTCCGAACGCAGCCGTTAGTGCAGAATGGATCGTGGGCGCGGCGAACAATCTTCAGGATGCCAATAGCGGCTATGAGTTCTGGATCTTCGACCCGAACGGCAGCTACAGTTTCCGCAGGTTCCGCAGCCACAGCCAGACCGATCTCTTCGGTCCTGCGAGTGCGACCCGTGCGTGCCACATGCGCTTGAACAACTGGGCGCTGAGCAGTCAGGTGCCTGCCAACGTGCTGATGAACGTGCGGGTGCGCAGCCGTGTGAATGGCTTGAACGGTGAGTTCGGACCCGCCTGCCGCCTGATGATCGATCCAGTGCGTGCTGCTTGCCCGCTGACCAAGCTCATGGATGTGCCCGGAAGTGTTCAATTCAGCTGTGGAGTGGTTCGCAACTGGGGTGCGGGTAACTATGTGTATGCCCGTCCCGTTCCCGGAGCTAACCGCTATCAGTTCCGCTTCTCACTGCCTGCTGAAGGATTCACAGTGACGCGAACGAGCAACACCTACTTCCAACAATTGAACTGGACGACCAGCCCGTTGGTGGCCGGTCAGACCTACAACGTGGAAGTACGCGCCAGCAAGGACGGAGGTCTCACCTGGTGCACCAATGACAGCCCATGGGGCGACATCTGTCAGCTCACCATTGCGAATGGTACGATACTGGAGTTGAATGCCATGAGCACCGGAACAGCAACTGTTGCTCCCGAACTCCGCATGTTCCCGAATCCGAACCGCGGCGATGTACTGAGCTTCAGCCTCAGCTCCATTGAAGAGGGCGTGAATACGGTGAGTGTGGACATCTTCGATCTGTATGGCAAGCGAGTAGGTGCTCGCACGATCGTCGTTGCCGATGGCAATGTGAACACCGTACTTGACCTGAATGGTGCTCTTGCCGCGGGTATGTATGTGGTGAACATCACCGCCGGAACCGATAGCTATACGGAGCGATTGGTGATCCAGCCTTAAGGGAGACAAAGGCCTTTCCATAACGAACGCCCCGGCTTGGTCCGGGGCGTTCGCTTTTGGCGCCGGTCATTGCTACCGCGATAGGCGTGGAGTGGAACTCGGAGGTGGATCCGGATCTGCCAGTTTGGTATTCGTGGATCCGCCAAGGGTCGAATAACGGTCGACCCAGGTCGGTCGTCACGACCTGGAACGAGCGGTGTGCATCACCCAAGCTTACCCAGCGGACAATGCAACGCTCCATGTGCGGGTAAGGGGTCGTTCCCCATCAGCACGCGTCACGGAGAGTAAGCACCCCATCTCCTCGTGAGCGGTAGGTGCCGACATTCATTCCGTAACGAAGAACCCCGCCGTTCCGAGGAAGGCGGGGTCCAACGTGGATCGAGAAATGCTCAGTAATAGATCAAGCGCTGCACTTTCGAAATGTGCTTGGCCAGGCGGATCACTTGCTTCGTGTAACCGAACTCGTTATCGTACCATGCGTAGAGTACCACGGTCCTCCCGTCCGGAGCAACGATGGTCGCATTGCTGTCGAACACACTGCAGCACGTATCTCCGATGATATCGCTGCTCACGAGTTCCGGGTCCACTTGATAATGGATCTGGTTCACCAGGTCGCCGTTCAAAGCCGCACGGCGGATCAGATCGTTCATAGCGGCCAGATCGGCTACCGGTTTCTTGAGCGTGAGGTTCATGATGGCCAATGAACCATTGGGTGTCGGTACCCGCACTGCATTGGCGGTCAACTTATCCTTCAGGCTCGGAATAGCCTTGGCCACCGCTGTGCCCGCACCTGTGCTCGTGATCACCATATTGATCGCAGCACTACGACCACGACGCGGACCCTTGTGGTAGTTGTCCAACAAATTCTGGTCGTTGGTATAGGCGTGAACGGTCTCGATGTGGCCCTTCTCGATCCCCAAGTTGTCCTCCACCACCTTCAGAACAGGGCAGATGGCGTTGGTCGTGCAACTGGCAGCACTGAAGATCTTCTCGTTGTCGATATCAAGGTCCTTGTGGTTGATGCCATATACCACGTTAGGGATCTCCTTGCCCGGTGCGGTGAGGAGGACCTTGCTTACACCCTTGGCTTTGAGATGGCGTTCCAGGTCGGCACGTTTCGTGAAAGCACCGGTATTGTCGATGACCAAGGCATTGTTGATGCCATAAGCCGTGTAATCGATGTCCTCGGGGTTGTTCGCCGCGATCAGTTGTACCAGCTGGCCGTTCACCCAGATCGCTTTGTTGGGCACATCCTCGATCACCGTACCCTTGAACGTGCCATGTACGCTGTCATTACGAAGCAGGGCCGCGCGCTTGACGATCTCCGCGTCGGTGAGCGTACGGGTCACGATGGCACGCAAACGCAGTTGCTGGCCCTTGCCAGCTTGTTTCACCAGTTCACGAGCGGCGATGCGCCCGATGCGCCCGAACCCGTAGAGGACCACATCCTGCGGCTGGAACGTATGCTTGTCCTGTCCGATGAATGCGCTGAGGTGTGAACCCAGGAAATCATTGATCGAAGCAGCGCCCGAGTTCTTGAACTCATGCGTGAGCTTGCCGATATCGATCTTGCTTGGAGCAAGATCAAGTTCCAACAGGCCTCGAGCCACGTCGGCGGTGGTGAATACGTCGATGGGTTTCTTCACCACTTGCTCGGCATAGGTGAAGAGCTTGATCACTTCGGAGATACTGATGTCCAAGAGGTGGTTCCGGAAGAACACCAGTTCCACACCACGGCCGTACATCAATTGACCTACGGAGTTGATCAGGTCGACGGCCGCGCGCTCGCGGTCCACGTATTCCTTCAGGCCGGCCTCATATCCGGTCTTGGCTTCTGCGGTCTGCATTTACAGGGATCGAATGATGGTTTGTATGGGCCTTCTACGGGATCACCGTCAGCCGAGATACGCCTTCAGCAATTTGCTGCGGCTGGTATGGCGGAGGCGACGGATCGCCTTTTCCTTGATCTGCCGGACACGCTCACGCGTCAGGTCGAACTTGGCTCCGATCTCTTCCAAGGTAAGCCCATGATTGATGCCGATCCCGAAGAAGAGCTTCACGACATCGCGCTCACGCTCGGTCAGTGTGCTCAACGCGCGCTCGATCTCCTTGGCAAGGGATTCGTTCAGCAGGAGCCGGTCGGCAGGTGCGCTATCGTTGTTGGGAAGAACATCCAGAAGGCTGTTGCTCTCACCCTCCACGAATGGGGCGTCCATGCTGATGTGGCGACCACTCACCTTCATGGTATCTGCCACTTTCTCAGCAGGCAGGTCCAACAGGGTGGCAAGCTCATCGGCACTGGGCGGACGCTCATATTCCTGCTCCAACTTGGCGAAGGCCTTGTTGATCTTGTTCAGCGAGCCGACCTGGTTCAGTGGCAGACGAACGATCCGGCTTTGTTCTGCCAAGGCCTGGAGGATGCTCTGACGGATCCACCACACCGCATAGCTGATGAACTTGAAGCCACGGGTCTCATCGAAGCGCTGGGCGGCCTTGATGAGGCCGAGGTTTCCTTCGTTGATCAGGTCGGGCAGGCTTAGGCCTTGGTTCTGATATTGCTTGGCCACCGATACCACGAAGCGCAGGTTGGCCTTCACCAGCTTTTCCAGCGCTCGACCATCGCCCTCCTTGATCTTCCGGGCCAGTTCGACTTCCTGGTCGGCGGTGATAAGACCTTCCTTGCCGATCTCCTGAAGGTACTTGTCCAGCGACTGGCTTTCCCGGTTGGTGATCGACTTGGTTATCTTGAGTTGACGCATCCTTGATGCCACGGTGATCAGGTCTTAGAGGTGGATGAAAAGAGACTCCTGAAGAGCCTCCCGATACGGTCTGCGAAGGTCGGCAAAGGTACGCCCCGGACCAAGTACGGGACAAGGTATACGGCGCGAAAGTCTGGGGGGTATGTCCAATCCCTTGGACATCAGGTTCTTCATAGCCCCAAACCGTAGTAGGCGCGGACACCGTTAGGGTAATACCCCTCGATCAGCACTCCTCCCCGTTTGGTGCCCAACAAACGTTCGATGTCAGCAGCCTTGTGAACGTCTTCCTGGTCGATCCGGGTGATGACGAACCCTTCCTTGATGCCGCTGCTTCTGAGCTTGCCCCCGTTCAGCGCGATCACCTTCACCCCATGGTCCAAGTTGAGCGCCTTCAATTCCTCGGCAGATGCCTCGCGTAGGTCCGCTCCTAGCAGGGTTCGTGAATTTCCATTGTTGTTCGAGGAAACGGTTCGCGCCCCCTCTTTGCCCAGCAAGGTCATATCAACGACCTGTTCCTTTCCTGCCCTTACGATGGTCACCGGTACGCGCTCCCCAGGTCGGAACCGGCCTACCTGTTCCTGCAGCTGAGGAACATTGTTCACGTCGATATTCCCCACTCGGATGATCACGTCCCCTGTCTTCACGCCGGACCGCTCCGCAGCACCACCCTCCGTGATCCCATTGACATATACACCTCGTATCCGGCCCAGATCGGCAGCATCCGCCAATTGTTCATCCATATCGCGAATGCTGACCCCTAAGTAGGCCCGTTGCACGCTGCCGAATTCCAGAAGATCACCCGCCACCTTCTTAACGATGTTCACAGGAACAGCGAACGAATAGCCGGCATACTGTCCCGTAGTGCTTGCGATGGCCGTATTGATCCCTACAAGTTGACCGGAAGCGTTCACGAGGGCACCCCCACTGTTCCCTGGGTTCACGGCAGCATCTGTTTGGATGAACGATTCAATGGGAAAGATGTCGCGTGTGGGGTCATATTGGAGCAAGTTGATGTTCCTGGCCTTGGCGCTGACGATACCGGCAGTTACCGTGCTGGTCAGGTTCATCGGGTTTCCGACAGCAAGCACCCACTCACCCACCCGAACACCATCCGAGTCCCCATACTCGAGGACTTCCAAGTCCTGCGCATCGACCTTGAGCAAAGCAATGTCCGTGCTGGGGTCGCGGCCGATCACTCGGGCATCGAATACCCGATTGTCGTTCATGTGCACTTTGATCCGGTCAGCTCCTTCGATGACATGGTTGTTGGTCACGATATATCCATCCGGAGAAACGATAACGCCGGACCCCGCGCCTTGTCGCTGTTGCTGCGCCGGAGGACGATATCCCCAGAAGAACTCGGCGAAGGGGTCGCGCACGTTCACCGTCGTTTCCGTGGTCACATGGACGACCGCGTTCACACTTCGCTCAGCCGCATCCGTGAAATCCACAGCCACAATAGGAGTCGGGGAGCCGGGCAATGAGACGTAACGAGTTGGCAGTGGCGGGGAAGCCAAGGAGGTGGAGGTCGGGGTGGGCTTCAGGTAGTTTCCAATGGCCACAGCCAATAGGCCACCGGCCAAGGCCGTGAAGAAGAAGGAAAGGGTGCGTTTCATGGTCGTTCGCTTGCACAGGGTTGTGATCAAAACCCATGCCCGTCATGTGTGCTGAACGTTCTGTCAGGCCCGATGTATCGCTATGTCACGTTAAAAAGTGTTGATCGCCCTGATGTTCGCCCTCGGTATGTCCGTGCGATATTTGTCGTCTCGCACATGACCATCCCGTTCAGCAAATGGCAAGGCACCGGGAACGACTTCATCGTTATCGATGATCGTGCCGGGACTTTCTCCATGATCGATGAACCGATCGTGCGCAGGTTGTGCGACCGTCATTTCGGCATCGGTTCTGACGGATTGATAGTGGTGCGGTCGCCCAAATTGGACGGAACCGCATTCCACATGGAGTTCCTGAACCCGGATGGCTCGCGGAGCTTTTGCGGAAATGGCAGTCGCTGTGCGTTCGCGTTCTGGCGTCAACTACAGGAGGTGCCTTGTCCTGTGGGAATGGCGGTCCTGTTCAGTGCGTATGATGGTGAACACCGGGCAATGACGCTGCCTGATGGTCACGTGGCGATTGCCATGAAGCGACCCCGTGACCATGAGCGGGAATCAGAGCGCATGGACCTTTGGAACACCGGTTCACCGCATGTGGTGCTCTGGGTGGATGATCCTGAGCGCGTTGATGTGGTGACCGAGGGACGCAAGGTGCGCAACAGTGAGCGGTACGGGGTCGCGGGTGTGAATGTGAATTTCACGGCCATGGTCGACGGCGTGGTGCACATTCGTACATACGAGCGTGGCGTGGAGGACGAGACCTTGAGTTGCGGCACAGGGGTCACAGCTGCTGCTTTGAGCGCCCGTTCGCGCGGTCTTGTGTCGACCGATGAGGTTCCTATCCTCACACGTGGTGGCGAACTGCGCGTGGACCTGCGAGATGGTGATGGTTCCGGTGAGGTATTGCTGTGCGGACCAGCAGTGGAGGTGTTCTCGGGAAGCATCACGATATGAGCGATGCGTAAGGGTCTGCGTTGGTTCCTCGTCATCCTGGTCGTATTGATCGGTGCTGCTGGTGTGTGGGGGTGGCGGATGTGGTCACGGGTGTTCGCCCCGGTCACCGCGGTGGAGGAGCCACGTTACCTACTCGTTCCGACCGGGGCGGATTTTGCACAGGTCTTGGATAGCATATCGATGAATGGTCTCTTGCGTGATGTGGATGCCTTCCGCTGGACCGCCGAGCGTAAGAACTATCCGGCCAGGATACGTCCTGGGCGGTACCGCATCGAGCCGGGAGCCAGTGCCAATGCCTTGGTGGACCGACTAAGGAGTGGTGAACAGGATCCAGTCCGGTTGACGTTGAACAACATCAAATGGAAGCATGAACTGGCTTCGAAAGTGGCCGCCAAGTTGGAGTGCGATAGCGCTCGGTTGATGGGGTTGCTTCAGGATGGTGCCGTTGCCGCGAGTTATGGGTTCAGGTCGGAGACCTTCATCGCCATGTTCATACCCGATACCTACGAATTCTGGTGGAACACAGGTCCGGAGGCGTTCTTGGATCGGATGGCCGGGGAGTACAAGCGGTTCTGGACAACGGACCGACAGGCCCGAGCGAGCGCTCTCGGGCTCTCACAGAACGAAGTGACCACACTGGCAAGCATCGTTCAGGCTGAGACGGGCAAGGCTTCGGACGCACCGTTGATCGCGGGTGTATACCTGAATCGCTTGCGGATCGGTATGCCCTTACAAGCCGACCCCACATTGAAGTTCGCACTGGGTGCCGACAGTATCAGTCGGGTCCTAAACAGGGACAAACTGGTGGATTCGCCGTACAACACCTACCGGAACCTCGGGCTTCCCCCAGGCCCCATCAACATGCCCGAAACGCGCTTCTTGAATGCCGTGCTCAACCCGGCCAAGCACGATTTCCTCTATTTCTGTGCCCGTTCCGACCTGAGTGGACATTCCGACTTTGCACGCACCTACGAGCAGCATATGGTGAATGCGCGTCGCTATCAACGTGCACTGAACGAACGCGGCATTTTTCGATGAGCAACCCTGAACGGAACCCTACGTAGAAAGGGCCTTCTAATTTCGCCCACGCAACATACCTGCAAACAATGACGAAGATCAAGTTCGGGACCGATGGATGGCGCGCCATTATCGCGGAGGAGTTCACTGTGGATAACGTAGCGCGCGTGAGCGTAGCGGTCGCCCAATGGGTGAAACAGGCCTACCCTGGTACACCGAACATCGTACTCGGTCACGACTGTCGCTTCGCTGGTGAGCTTTTCGCGCAGACCGCTGCCAAGGTGTTCATCAACGAAGGGGTGAAGGTCTACTTGGCCAAAGGCATCGTAAGTACGCCCATGATCTCACTGGGTGCGTTCGAGCGCAAGAGCGCCATGGGTGTGGTGCTCACGGCAAGTCACAACCCCCCCAGTTACAATGGGTACAAGCTGAAGGGCATTCATGGCGGACCGCTGATCCCGAGTAAAGTACAGGAGGTGGAGGACCTCATTCCTGAACAACACGGTCTCGACCTCGCCTCCATCGACCTGTCCAAGGCCGAGCGCGATGGACTACTTGAGTATGTGGACCTGGAGACCATGTATGTGAAGCACGTGCAGTCCAACTTCGACCTCCAGGCCATCCGGTCCAGTGGTCTTCGCTTGGGTTACGACGCCATGTACGGCGCAGGCTTCCGCGTGATGCCTCGGATACTTCCTGAGGTGACGTTGTTGCATTGCGAACACAACCCCTCATTCCACGGACAAGCGCCAGAACCCATCCACAAGAACCTCATCGAGTTCAGCGAGTTGATCAAGAGTTCCGATATCGCTTGCGGTCTTGCCACGGATGGTGACGCCGATCGCATCGGTCTCTATGATGCGAAAGGGGATTTCATCGACTCACACCATATCATCCTGTTGCTCATCCATTACCTCGTGAACTACAAGAAGTTCACTGGAAAGGTGGTGGTGGCCTTCAGTGCGACGCCCAAAGTGAAGAAGATGTGCGAGCACTATGGGTTGGAATACCAGGTCACCAAGATCGGATTCAAGTACATCGCGGAGATCATGATCAGTGAGGATGTGCTGTTAGGGGGTGAAGAAAGCGGCGGCATCGCGATCAAGGGGCACATCCCTGAGCGTGACGGCATTTGGATGGGATTGACCATCTGGGAGTTCATGGCCAAGAGTGGCAAGAGCCTTGACGACCTGATCAATGAGGTCTACTCCATCGTCGGTCCGTTCAAGTACGAACGTAACGATCTGCATATCAGTGAAGCGCTCAAGCAGGAGGTATTGAGCAAGTGCAAGGCCGGCGCATTCGATAGCTTCGGTGACTACACGGTGCGTCGCGTGGAGACCATCGACGGGTTCAAGTTCCACTTCGATAACGACCAATGGTTGATGATACGAGCAAGTGGCACTGAACCGGTGCTTCGATGCTATGCGGAGTCGGACACCCTGGAGAACGCACGCCGGATCCTTGCCGCCTGTCAGCGCACCATCGGAGCGTAGGACTTCACGAACCGGGTTGTGCCAAGCGTGGTGTTGTTCCCGTCGGAGAGTCTCAGGGTATACGTGCCCATGGGAAGGATCGACACATCGAGCGGTCCGGGTTCCGGTCCGTTGGACCGATCGATCAATACGACCCGACCGAGGACATCCAGTACCTCGATCACAGCGGCGTCCGCTCCGCTCCAGGTCAGGAACTGTTCCACCGGATTGGGGTGGATCGACACCTGTCCAGTAGCACGCTGGACCGAAATGATCTCCGAGTGCTCCCAGCTACCGTCCAGGTCGATCATCCGCAGTCGATAATAGGATAGACCCTGCGGCGCCCGCTCATCCAGAAGTTCGTACTGCAGCAACTGGTGGCTCTCCCCAGCAGCAGGGACGGAGCCGATGTCGACGAATTCCAGAAGATCCCTGGATCGTTCCACAATGAAGCGTTCACTCTGGTGCTCGGATGCGGTGCTCCATTGGAGTACGTTACCCTCGGATGTTGGCGTTCCGAACAGGTCCACAAGGTCGATCGGAAGGATGCCGATATCCCCCGTGCCTGAAACGAAGCCATAGAACCAGCGGCCATAACGTTGCCCATCGATGAGCTTGTTCAGGGTGTATTCAGGTCTCACACGCCATTTGTAGCGGATGTGACCCGGTGCCTTGGCGATCAATTCCTTGATCTCGATCCCGGGCGAAGTGAGGTCCAGGAAGTTGACCCCGCAGCCTGAGGCGAGCACGCTGTTGGTGATGGGAGATCCCGAAAAGGGTTGACCCTCGAAGACGACCTCCCAGCAAAGCCTTGCATTCGTGCGTTGGATGTGGCTGCGCGTTCGGTGGCCGAGGCCGAAGACGCTCGTGGTGGTCATATCCAGGCTGTTCGTCGATAACGGACTGACCAGGTCCGCCAAGTACTGACGGGTCAGCCGGTCGATGGACCCCGCATTGTTCCCTCGGTACCAGAAGACGCGGCCTTCTGCACTCGATCCACCCGCATCATATGGAGTGCCGACAAGGACATCCGTGTACCCATCGCCATCCACATCACCCGCACCGGCCACCGACCAGCCGAACCGGGCATCGGCGGTCGTACCCGTTATCAGGCGTTGGTTCACCAGGCCGGTCGGGGAGCCATGCCAGAGATAAACGCGACCCTGTTCGTTGAGGCTCTGGGTCTGGAAAGGGGCACCTGCGACGACATCGGCGTAGCCATCACCGTTCACGTCACCTGCCTCAGCAACACTGAAGCCGAGGCGAGCATTGTCCACATTGGAGAAGAAACTGCCGAGAGCGGTGGTGATCCCGGTGGCCGATCCCCGGAAAATGGAAACACGGCCTTCGTTCACCTGCCCGGCTGAATGGAGATCACCACCTAAAGCCACCTCGTCAAAACCATCGCCGTTCACGTCGCCCACACCAGCTACGCTGATACCCATTTGGCTACTGGCCACGTTCAGTTCGATCTGTCGGTCGATCACATCGATGAGCCCGGTGTCAGAACCATGGTAGACGAAGGCCGCACCTTCATCCAACTGTCCATTGGAGAAACCTGGAGCACCAATGATCACGTCGCTATGACCATCGCCATTCACATCACCGGCTGTGGATACGGCGTAGCCGAAACGGATCCCGCCGGAAGGCGGGGAGAAATTCACATGTGGGCCAACCGCAAGGCCTGTTGCTGAACCCAGGAAGACATCGACCAGGTCCGCCTGTGGTCCTCCAATGATCAGGTCCGCAAAGCCATCACTGTTCACGTCACCAGCGGTCATCACCGAGGTTCCATACGCGGAGCCGACCGTACCTGCGCGTGTCCAACTCGCCACTGGGCTGAGACCGGCGGGCCCGCCAAGGAAGACATCGACCCTCCCCGTACCGCCAGCCAATGGCGCACCAACGGCCAGATCGGCATATCCGTCACCATTCACATCACCTGCGGTATTCACGCATGCCCCGAATCCGGCCCCGGCCACATTGATCTGTAGGGTGAGGTCGGGAACCGTTCCGATCCCCGTTGTGCCACCATAATGAACGAACACGAGTCCTTCGCCAGCTTGGCCACTGGCAGCGTCCTTGGCGCCGATGGCCACATCGCTGTAACCATCGCCATTGAGATCACCAGCGTGCGCTACACACCAACCCGCCAGTGCATTGGTTTGCGAGTAGGTCCATTGGGCACTTGGGGTGACCGAGGTGTATTCCGTTCCACCGTGATAGATGGCAGCGGCACCGAGCAGTGAACCTCCATAGTTCTCAGCCCCGACGATCATATCACTGAATCCATCGCCGTTGACGTCCCCCGCAGTAGCGACGCATTCACCCACATTGGCGCCACTGAAGTTGAGCTCGAACCGTCGATGGAACACATTCGATACCCCTGCAGACGAACCCAGGTACAAAAAGGCCGCACCCTCCAAGGCCTGGCCATTGGTATAGGTGACCGCACCCACAAGCACATCGCCAAAACCGTCACCATTGACGTCGCCTGCACCTGCCACACTACGACCCATCCAAGCACTGGCCTGGCCCCCGTCAATGATCGTGGCAGGGGTTGTCGAAACACCCGTTGGTGATCCCAAATGCACGAAAGCAGCACCCTCCTCGGTCGGACCTCCGATCGAACTCAGGTAGTGGCCTGTGATGATGTCACTATATCCATCGCCGTTCACATCACCTGCGCAAGAGACCGACCATGCCGAGCGTTGTGAGCCGGCAGGACCAGTGAAAGTGGTCGCTGGCGCCGGGTTGAGGCCAGCACCGAGGTTCGTAGGTCCTCCATGATAGACGAATGTTGCGCCGTCGTTCGCTACGTTGAGATCGAACGCATGGCTGCCCACCACCACATCACTATAACCGTCCCCATTGACATCACCGGCACCGGCCACCGTCGCACCGAATTGAGCTCCGCCCTGGTTCCTTTCCAAGCGGTGCACAGGGGTGGCAGCAAGGCCAGCGGCCCCTCCTAGGAATACCCACGCGGCGCCTTCGTTGGATTGGCCATAGGTGGCCAACCAACCGCCGGTGATGATGTCACTGTAGCCGTCGTTGTTGATATCGCCAGCACAGGCAACGCTCCAGCCCATGTACTTCGCGGCCGAGTTCGCTCTTCGCGTGACATTGGGGACCGTTCCGATCCCTACAGCTGAACCGTAGTAGATGAAAATGGCCCCCTCTGATCCCAACGTGGCAGCATCACTCTCCCAGTTCGGTGCCCCCACGATCAGGTCGCTGAATCCATCACCGTTGATATCCCCTGCGGTGGATACACTGTTCCCGAAACTGGCACTGGCTTGATCGATCTCCAGGACCACGTCCGGAGCAATACCGATCCCGATGGATGAGCCGTAATGCACAAAGACGAGCCCTTCGCTCGCCTGACCATTGCTGGCTTCGCGTGCACCGATCACGACATCGCTGTATCCATCACCGTTCAGGTCCCCAGCTGTGTTCACACTTCGGCCATAACGACCTCCAGACGCAGTACCAAGAAGAAGGACGTCGTGGGTGGTGGCAACAGGGTCGATCATGATCGGATATTCGGCTACCCGGTCATCCACGCGGAGTAGAAGTCGGCCGTTGACGGTATCCGCGATCATCCGGGCTTGAAGCGGTGACCCGCAGGCATCCCAAGCACGAAGGCCCGTATAGGAGAACACGAAATGTCCTGTTCGGTCCAGCAGGTGTGCATCCGTGCCATTCAGGATCAGCGGGTGTAGGTCCGAATGGTCGAGGATGACATCCAACGGGCCATTGCCGAAGGGTTTGTGTTGGATCAGGAAGTCCTGCCTAACACCTTCGGTCAAGGCCGTATAGTGGACTTCAAGGTCATTCTGCATCCAAAGGTCGCGCTGCCCATCCGAGCAATGGACCGCGTCGGTCCATACGGTCACCTGTCGGCCTTGGCGCTGTAACCCGATGAAGGACAACCAATGATCTTCCGAGGGCGATCCTGCTTCACGGATCTGCAGTCCGCATGGACCCGGAGTAACGATGCGATGCTCCTTTTGATCGGAATGTTCGTTGGCCGTACAGGTATGCTGGAACGATCCGGCAAAGGCCAGCAACAACAGGTACCGATCCGGGAGCATGTTCGCGTTCCAACCGTGCCCAGGTAACGAGGAGTAGGGCCGATCTTCAAAGATAGGTGAAGACCCCCACCTTGAGGCAACTGTAGCGCTGGGTACTTTTGGGGGAATGAGCGGTTCATCAGCCTTCGTTCGAGCCCGCGAATTGCTTGTTCCGGGGTGCCGCTTGTTAGTTGTCAATCTGTTGATATTGAGCGTTTTGCAGGTCAAGTCCCAGCCGGCTGATACCATTTCGTCGGGGAACTCGACACGCTGCATCCGGAATACGTCGATCGCAGTGGGTGGGGGGATGGTTGGGACGCTGCTGTTGCTGGACAGAGCTTGGTACGCCGGGTATGACCGGTCCCCGTTACACGGCTTCAACGATGGAACAGAATGGCTGCAGATGGACAAGGCGGGGCACCTCTTCAGTGCTTACACGCTAGGGGGGTGGGGGCATCGGCTATTCGATCGGTGTGGTATGGGTGAGGGCTGGTCGCTGTGGGTGGGTGGAAGCATGGGATTGGTCTTCTTGTCAGGCGTCGAGGTATTGGACGGAACTTCCGCCGCATGGGGCTTTTCAGGTTGGGACATGGTGGCGAACATCGCGGGTACGGGCACTTACATCGCACAGCATCGGCTTTGGAAGGAACAGCGAGCGACGCTCAAGCTATCCGCTCGACCCACGGGGTATGCCGTTCAGCGACCCGACCTTCTGGGTGAAGGGTTGCCCGAACGTATCCTGAAGGACTATAACGGTCAGACGATCTGGCTTAGCGGTAACCTGAGGAGCCTGACACGTTCCGAGCGCCTTCCTCAGTGGTTGAACTTGGCCGTGGGCTTGGGCGCTGAGGGTATGATCACAGCTGAAGAAATGCCCGGAGATGGACGCTATCGCCAATATTACCTCAGCCCTGATGTGGACCTCACGCGCATTCGCACGAGGTCATCATTCCTTCGCACCGTGCTCGTTGTGCTGAACGGGATCAAGTTCCCAGCGCCGGCTTTGGAGATCCGGAGTACAGGCAAGGTGGTGGGCCATTGGGTCTACTTCTGAGACCCGAGGGTGCCGTCGTCTAGCATACGCTGCACTTTGAGCACGGCGGCCACGGTGAGGCTGTCGCGCAATTCCCCGCTCATCACCCGTTCGAACAATTCGCGGAACGGCAACTTGCGCATGGCCAGTTCCTCATTGTGGTCCGGTTCAGGCTGGTGGAACGTGAGGTCCTGCGCCACAAAGATGATGGCCTCTTCATCGCTAGCTGAATTGCTCAGGTCCATGCGTAGGACCTCGGTCCAAGAAGCTGCTTCTATGCCCACTTCCTCCCGTAGTTCGCGCTTGGCGCTATCGATCGGAGGTAGGTCACGGCGCCCTCCACCTTCGGGTATCTCCCAGCTGTATGCTTGGATGGGGTAACGATACTGACCCACGATCCATGTGTTGAGATCCGCATCCAACGGTATGATCCCGACAGCGAGGTTCTTGAAGTGAATGACCCCGTAGATACCGGGCGTTCCCGAAGGGTCGATCACCTCGTGATGGCTCACACTGATCCAAGGAGTTGCATAACGTTCCTCGATACTCCGCGTCTTCCAAGGTCCTCGTTCCTCCATGCTCATAGTAGTGTTCGAGACGAACTCAGCGGGTCTCCTTGGGTAGTTTGAACTGTATGCTCACCTGCATGGTGCTCCGGACCCTTTTGCCGTCCAATATGGCCGGAGCCCAGGGCGTTCGATGGAGCAGGCGAAGGGCCTCGTCCGTGCAACCGCCGCCAACATCCTGCAAGGCGCGCATATTGCTCAGACTGCCACTTGTCTCCACCACGAATTCCACCACCACTTCCCCCTCAAGACTGTATCGGTAGGCTTCGGCCGGATACCTCAATTCACTGGCCAGGTGGTTGGGAAGCCCCTTGATACCGCCTTTGATGAGGGGTTTCGCGGGATCGGTCACCTGCCGCATGGTAAGAATGGTGAGAGCGGTATCCACGGGTCGTTCGAACACGGGGTCGACAAGTACCAACCGTTGTTTCAGCCAACGTTTGTAGCGTTTCGGGTCGAAAGGCACCTTGAAGTGACGTTCCTCGGCGCGCCGCTCCTCCACACCGGGAGCCACACTCCAACGGATGAATCCGGCCAGTCGCAACGCTTCAGCATCGCATTCCGGGCTCACTGGGCGTAACACGCGCATGGCGGACACGGTCCCTTCATTAGTGATATTGAGCGCCAGTATCACTTCGCCACCGATGCCAGCTTCCAAAGCGGCCGAAGGGTAGCGCAATTCCTGTTCGAAGAAAAGATCCGCAGCACGTTGGCCACCATAGGGTACCCACGTCTCGAACCCTTGGGCATCGGAAACGAATGAGAATAGGAATGAAAGGGTGACAGTTGCGAAGATGCGCATGGCTAGGGGGCTTGGACCGCGTAAATTTGCGGTATGTCGGCCAAACCATTGCAACCCGGTGATAGGGTCTCCTTCGTTGACGAGGTGGGGGGAGGTGTCGTGTTGCGGTCGGTCGGGCATCGTGTGGTCAGGGTAAGAACGGATGAGGGCTTCGAACTGGATCGTGCCGAACATGGTCTTGTTCTTGTGAACAGCGAGCTACGTACCCGGTTGTCCCAAGTGAGCGATCATCAGGCCAAACTCATCGCTGCCAACGATACGCTGGAGGAAAAGCGCAGGAAACAGAAGGGTGCAAGACCGGGAAAGACCCCGAAAAAGGCCGAGGACAATAGTGTGGCCGAGGTCGATTTGCACTTGCATGAATTGGTTGACGACGAGCGGAACCTGAGCGATGGCGAGAAGCTCGAGTTCCAACTCAGGTATTTCGAACGTGCACTTGAGGGAGCCATCCGTGATGGAAAACGTAAACTCATCGTCATCCACGGCGTTGGTGAAGGTGTCCTTCGGGAGGAAGTGCGTCGTATGTTGCAGTATTACGATACCGTTCAGTTCCAGGACGCCGATATGCGGCGGTTCGGAGCTGGTGCTACGGAAGTGATCATCCATCGCACGCGATGAGCGTGTGAACGTGTTCCTTGACATCCTGTGCATCGCTCCATCGCTCCGGTCCTTCGGGCCGGGGAGGAAAGTCCGGGCAGCTTAGGGCAACGTGCTTCCTAACGGGAAGGGGAGGGGTCAGGAACGGCCCTTCCACGGAAAGTGCCGCAGAAAGGGAGACCGCCGAATCCTGAGTGATCGGGATGGTAAGGATGAAAAGGTGAGGTAAGAGCTCACCAGCATGCCGTGTGAGCGGCGTGGCTTGGTAAACCCCACGTGCTGAAAGACCATGTATACCGGAGGCTTCGAAATGCAGAAGCAGGGAAAGCCCGTCCCCCTGAAGCAAGAGGGTGCCGGAGGGTAGGTCGCTCGATCGGCATGGTAACGTGTCGGCCAGATAGATGATGGAGGTCCGCCGTAAGGTGGATACAGGACCCGGCTTATAGATGCACAGGCTTTTTTCGTGAAGGGCCCTCTGGAAATGGAGGGCCCTTTCACATTCATTGGTAGTGTGGAACGAATGTTGAACGAGGGTGCAAGTACTTTTGACCCGCAATGCGCATCCCGGCCATACTTGTATTCGTTGCGGTCCTACTCTCCACGGGTGGAACGGCCCAAGAGCTCGTTACGATCCATGGTCAAGTGATGTCCCCGCTACAAGAGCGCACGTATTATGACCTCATGATCGTGAACAAGCGGACACGCTCTGGGACATTTGGCAATGGCGATGGTTCGTTCACGGTCACGGCTTTGCGCACAGATACGCTCATCATTGGATCGGTAGGTCATGTTACCGCCTTCATTTGCGTGAAGGACAGCCTTCCCAAGTCCAGCTACCGTGTACGGATCCAGTTGCGCCCGTTGAACGTGCAATTGCCCCAAGTGGAGATCCTTAGCCAACGCACTTTGGACCAGATCCAGCGGGACATCGAGAAGCTCGGATATCGGGAAAGCGACTACCGGATCAGCCAGATCGATGCGTTACAGAGCCCGATCACGTTCCTCTATCAAGAGTTCAGTCGGAGAGAGCGAAGCAAGCGGCTGGTCGCTCAACTGGAGAACGAGGACCGCAAGCGAGCGCTTTTGAAGGAACTCCTGCAGAAGTATGTCGAGTTCGATATCATCAACCTGAACGATGAGGCTTTTGATGACTTCATCGACTTCTGTTCAGTGCCCGATGTGGTGATAAAAGGACTCACCCAGTATGAATTCCTGCTCTACGTGAAGAAGAAGTACGAGCTCTATTCCAGTCTGGGTCCAACCCGGAGACACTGAACAGGATCATGAGTTCTTCGGGTATCGGTATGGTCGGATGGGAACGACCCGAGCTGTTCATGCTGGCATTGGTCCTGAGTGTAACGGTGCGCGCGCAACCGGATACCCTACCAGCGCCCATCACCCTGAGCGAGGTTGTCATTTCAGCGCAGGCAGAGGGGTTCAGTGTTGAACGGTTCGTAGAGCAAGTGCGTACGGACACCACCTTCCACAAGGCCTTTCTCAATACGCGCTATCATCGCCACCGGTTGGTGAGTGCCGTGCGGGTGCAGGCCAAAGGTGAACGGGAGACAGCCTCGATGTATCGTTCAGGGCGATCGATACGTGAAGGTCGTATGGCGCGATTCGAACTTGACAGTACTCGGGAGAGTGGGCGTCTGCGCGATCGCAGGGGAGACCTGCGCTATTTGACCGTTGAGATGTATGACGACGTGTTCTTCCCGAAAGGCACCTACGTTGCCAATAATTCCGTGGCTTCGCGTAAGCTGGAAGTGGCGCGTGGTGATCGCTTCGAAAAGTACAAGAGCGAATTGAAGAAGTTCATGTTCGACCCCGGCACAGAGATCGCGAGCGTGCCCTTCATAGGTGACAAACTCGCCTTGTTCAGTCCGGAGATGGCGGTGCTGTATGACTTTCGCATTTGGAGCGATGAGAGCGGAGGCCGTGCTTGTTGGGTGTTCAGTGCCGAAGCCAAGCCCGATCAACGGGATGGGCGTACGGTCATCAAGTCCATGGATACCTGGTTCGATCGCGAAAGTGGATCCGTGATTGCCCGCAATTATCGCATCGCCAGCACGAGCATCATCCTCGACTTCGACATCACGATCAAGGTCCGGAATGCGCTTGTGAATGGTGTGCTTGTCCCAACTCGTGTTGACTATGAGGGGGATTGGGACATTCCATTGAAGCAGCGTGAGCTGGTGCGCTTCTATCTGGAATACTCGGATTGGGTGGTCCAATGATGATCCACACTCTGGTCGACCAACATTCCTGCTAGGCAACCATTGTGTACCCTATTCCATTGGGGTGTTTGGAGAGCTTGATCACGTTCGACCAAGTGTAGCAGCGCCACACGTTCTGAGTGGCAGGTGTTGCTCCGGCTCAAGCAGTTGTCGGAACGGTCCGGTCCACATGCTCGAGGAATTGTTCAGGTACGGCCTGTTTGATCGCTTGGGTCAGGGCGTCCAGCACTTTTCGGCGAACGAAGGGTCGACGCATCACAAGGACGATGGCGCGCATGGGCTCGGAGCCACTGAAGCGTCGCACGTTGCCCTCATCCTCTCGTACAGCAAGTTCAGGCACCAGCGTGATCCCTCCGCCATTGGCGACCATCCGTTTCAGTGTTTCGATACTGCCCGTGCTGTATTGGATGTTCACATGACCGGCCGCACTGGGTTGCTGGCAAACAGCAAGTACCTGGTCACGTAGGCAGTGACCTTCACTGAGCACCCAGAGTGGCTCGTTGCGCAGGTTCTTGGCCATGATACGCTTTACGCGAAGTAAGGCGTGACCCGCAGGCAGATAGGCGAGAAATGGTTCGTTGAACAGGGTGATGACCTCAAGGTCCTTAGCCTCCACCGGGCCAGCCAGGATGCCGATGTCCAAGGTTCCTTTGCGCAATCCGCTCAGGATCCGACCGGTCCTGCGTTCATCGATCGCCAGCGTGGTCTCGGGATGTTCGTGGGCGAATCGGGTGAGGAAGCGAGGCAACAGGTATGGTGCCAAGGTTGGAATGATCCCGATCCGATAGGTGCCGATGGCGCCTGAGCGCAGCTCTTTGACCAGGTCCTTGATCTGTACAGCCTCCCGCAGGACCACCCGGGCCTGATCGACCAAAGCGCCCCCTTCGATGGTAGGCCGCGCAGGCTGCACACGTCGCTCGAACAGGATGACCCCCAACTCATCTTCCAGTTTACGGACCATCATTGTAAGCGTTGGTTGTGTAACGTGACAACGGCGAGCTGCCTTGCTGAATTGACCGGTATCGGCCACTGCGACGATGTATTGGAGTTGCTGAAGGGTCATTAGATGATGTCTATAGTGTGATCGAATATATCAATTAGGTCTATGGCAATGCTCAGGGTAGCTTCGTGCGCTGGTCAAGACCTTCGCTACACAGTACCTGACCTTTCAACGCACAACCGTAGTGCGGCACATAGACAGAACGAAATCCATTGAACCATGTCCAACGATCGAACTGACAACGCGGCCCTCGAAGACCTGAACAATAGCAGCACCGGCAAGTGCCCGGTGATCCACGGTGCGATGCGCAACCCCGTGGCTGGCCGCGGCACCCGCAATCGAGATTGGTGGCCGAACGCACTGAACCTCGGCATCCTGCACCAACATGCTCCAGCTTCCGATCCGTTGGGCGAGGAGTTCAACTACACAGAAGCCTTCAAGAAGGTCGACTATAAAGCGCTGAAGGCCGACCTTACGAAGTTGATGACCGACTCGCAGGAGTGGTGGCCCGCCGATTGGGGACACTACGGTGGCCTCATGATCCGCATGACCTGGCACGCGGCGGGCACCTACCGCACGGCCGATGGACGCGGCGGCGCGGGCACTGGTAACCAGCGTTTCGCACCCATCAACAGCTGGCCCGACAACGGCAACCTGGACAAGGCGCGCCGCCTCTTGTGGCCGATCAAACAGAAGTACGGCAACAGCGTGAGCTGGGCCGACCTCTTCGTGCTGGCCGGCAACGTGGCCATGGAGAGCATGGGCTTCAAGACCTTCGGGTTCGGTGGCGGCCGTGCCGACATCTGGGCGCCGGAAGAGGACATCTACTGGGGTTCCGAAGTGGAGTGGCTCGCGACCAGCGACAAGTTGAACAGCCGCTACTCCGGCGCACGCGATCTGGAGAACCCGCTCGCGGCCGTGCAGATGGGATTGATCTACGTGAATCCCGAGGGACCGGACGGCAATCCCGACCCTGTGGCCAGCGGTCGCGATGTGCGCGAGACCTTCAAGCGCATGGCCATGAACGACGAAGAGACCGTGGCGCTCACCGCAGGCGGCCACACCTTCGGCAAGATGCACGGCGCAGGTGATCCCAAGTTGGTGGGTCCTGAGCCCGAGGGCGCACCCATTGAAGCACAAGGCTTCGGCTGGATCAACAAGCTTGGCACGGGCAAGGGCGTGCACACCACCACCAGCGGTCTGGAAGGTGCGTGGAAGCCGAATCCCACCAAGTGGGACAACGGTTACTTCGACATGCTCTTCGGTTACGAATGGGAGCTGGTGAAGAGCCCTGCCGGCGCGCATCAGTGGCGTGCGAAGGACTGCAAGCCCGAGCACATGATCCCCGATGCGCACGACCCGAACGTGAAGCATCCTCCGATGATGACCACGGCGGATCTCTCCCTGCGTTTCGATCCGATCTACGAGCCCATCAGCCGTCGTTTCCACAAGGATCCGCAGGCCTTCGCCGACGCCTTCGCCCGCGCGTGGTTCAAGCTCACGCACCGCGACATGGGCCCCAAGAGCCTCTACCTTGGACCTGAAGTGCCTGCCGAGGACCTCATCTGGCAAGATCCCGTTCCGGCTGGCCAGGTGCTCGATGCCAACGATGTGGCCGCACTGAAGGGCAGGATCCTCGCATCCGGTCTCACCGTGAGCGAACTCGTCAGCACGGCCTGGGCATCCGCTTCCACCTTCCGCGGCAGCGACAAGCGCGGTGGTGCCAATGGTGCACGCATCCGTCTGGCTCCGCAGAAATTCTGGGCGGTGAACGATCCTGCACAACTCGGCAAGGTGCTCGGGGTGTTGGAGACGATCCAGAAGGAATTCAACGCCGGTGGCAAGAAGGTGTCCATCGCCGACCTGATCGTGTTGGGTGGTGGGGCAGCGGTGGAGAAGGCCGCCAAGGATGCGGGCCACAGCATCACCGTGCCGTTCACGAGCGGCCGTGGCGATGCCAGCCAGGAGCAGACCGACGTGGAGAGCTTCTCCGTGATGGAACCTGAAGCGGATGGGTTCCGCAACTACCAGAAGAAGAGCTACCGCGTGCCACCCGAGGAGATGCTCGTGGACCGCGCGCAATTGCTCACGCTGAGCGCACCGGAAATGACGGTGTTGATCGGCGGCCTGCGTGTGTTGGGCGCCAACACGGGTGGCAGCAAGCACGGCGTGTTCACCGATCGTGTGGGTCAGCTGAGCAACGACTTCTTCGTGAACCTGCTGGACATGCGCCACGCTTGGGCCCCGAAGAGCGGCGAGGAGGGCATCTACGGAAGCCACGATCGCAAGACCGGCGAACGCAAGTGGACCGGCACACGCGTGGACCTCATCTTCGGCAGCAACTCACAACTCCGCGCCATCAGCGAAGTGTACGCGCAAGCGGACGCCAAGGAGAAGTTCGTGAAGGACTTCGTGAAGGCCTGGGTGAAGGTGATGGAACTGGACCGCTTCGATGTGAAGAAGTAGGCGACAACAGTGAGGCAAATGGAGAAGGCGGTCCGGACGGGCCGCCTTCTTTCATTTGCGATGAAAGGTGGCCAACATGACCACCATTCCTAGCCTGAATGGGGTTGGTTCAATGCTTCCCTTGTGCGGCCAGCCAACGCTCGGCATCCAAAGCAGCCATGCAGCCCGTACCTGCGCTGGTGATGGCCTGACGATACACCTTGTCGGCGGCATCACCTGCCACGTAAACGCCGGGAATGTTGGTGTGCGTACTATCCGGCTTGTGCTTCAGGTACCCGGCCTCATCCATCTCCAACCAATCCTTGAAGATATCCGTGGCGGGCTTGTGGCCTATGGCCACGAACAATCCGGTCACTTCCAGGGTCCGTTCCTCATTGGTCTTGTTGTTCACGGCGAGGATACCGGTCACGGTCTGGTCTCCGAGCACATCCTTGACCTCGGTATTGAAGAGCACCTCGATGTTGGGTGTGTTCTTCACGCGATGCACCATGGCCTTGCTCGCGCGGAATTCCTCCTTACGCACGAACATGTACACCTTGGGGCAGAGCTTGGCGAGATAGGTTGCTTCTTCACACGCTGTATCTCCGGCACCCACGAGCACCACGTTCTGTCCGCGATAGAAGAAGCCGTCGCACACCGCACAAGCGGTGACACCCCCACCGATGTCACGCAGGCGGATCTCATTGGGGATCCCCAACCATTTGGCACTTGCCCCGGTGCTGATGACCACCGTATCGGCATGGATCTCCTTGGTGTCATCAACCCACACCTTGTGCACGGGTCCGCTGAAGTCCACCTTGGTCACCCATCCGTTGCGGATATCGGTCTCGAATCGCAAGGCCTGTTGCTTGAGGTCCTCCATCATTTCAGGTCCACTGCGGCCTTTGGGGTATCCGGGATAATTATCCACTTCAGTGGTCTGCGTCAGTTGACCTCCGGGCAAAGGGCCCTCGATCATCAGTGGCTTCAGGTCAGCACGTGCGGCGTAGATGGCTGCTGAGTAACCGGCGGGGCCCGATCCGATGATCAGGCACTTCACATGTTCAGGGGTGGTGCTCATGGTCTTCTATGGGCGGCAAAGGTACCTGACCGACACCACGGGATCGTGATGCTCATCACACGGATGCCAATACCGGCAAGGTTCGATAGGGTCGTGCCGTACACTGATGGGGTGATCACGGCACGCAGATCACGGTGTCGAGCCGAACCCCAAGTCCGGCCCAGATCCCGAGTCCTCCTTCGATGTTGCTGCGCACGTTGGCAGGGTTGCTGAACACATCCCCTTGGGTGGCCACATTGTTTGCGAAGGAGTTGTAGAATCGATATTCAGCGGTGCCCATGCTCGCGAACTTGACCACAACGGTATCGCCTACCTTGTAATACCCAGCCTCGGGGTCATCGCCACCGAAGGGCTCGGAACCGCGGTTGTAGGAGAAGTCGAACGTGAGCCCATTCACATAACGGTCCTCGAATGCGGAGAAGGAGGGCGCCAGGAACCGGCTATCCTTTGGAACACCATCAGCATCGCGGTTGATGCGTTGGGCGAACCAGCGATAGGCATTGCCGATGGTATCCGGATCGGAAAGGGTACCCCAGAGGAATCCCAGGGTATCATCACCCGGGTTGTTCTGTGCCAATTTGAACCAAAGACTATCCAATGCGACCGCTCCGGGTATCGTGGTGGTGCTGGTCAACGTATTGCCCTCGGCTTGCACATCGAGCCGATAGGTCCGCCCTTCCTGCCCTAGCAGGGTGTTATCCAACTTGGTCCACGCACAGATATTGGCCTGGCGAAGCAGGTTCACATCGATCCCAACCGCTGCGGCTACAGCCTCCAATTGGTCATCCGGTATGCTGCTGCTACAGATGCGATCCAGTGTGATCGTATTGTTCCCGTCGTAGATGGTGACGACAGCGTCGCTTATATAGGAGCCAGCAATGGACTCGATGCTTGTGGGGTCGAAGTAGTTCTGGGTCCTGGTGAGCAGTACGAGCGGCGGCCGGCCTGTCTCAATGGTGCCTTCCACCACGATCTTGGGGTCGGTGCGAGGCAGGTCCACGGTGATCTCCTTTTCACAGGCGATCAGCGTGAGGACGGCAACCAAGTAGGGGAGGAGTTGCTTCTTCATCAGAACTTGAAATTCCAGGTAACGGAAGGAAGGATGGTGAACAGAGAGACCTGATTGGCGGTCACGCGGAGGTCACCGGCAGCGGGGTTCCCCTCAGCTCCGAAATAGATGAAGTAGGGATTGGCCCGGTTGTAGACGTTGTAGATACCGAAGGTCCAACTGCTTTTCCAGCGCTTGTTCACGGTCGTGATCGTGCCGGTCACCGGGTCCTTCTTCTCCTTGGTGCGTTTGTTGTTGAGCGTGGCTGCAAGGTCGAGCCGGTGGTAGGGTACCATGCGATAACCATTGCGTTCCGTGTATTCGCTCACCAGTTCACCTTCGATGAAATACCGGTTCACGGGTAAGGTCACGGCTTGCCCGGTAGCGTAGACGAAAGTTGCGCCAAAGCTCCAGCGCTCGCTACGGTCATAGGAAAGCACTACGCTCAGGTCGTGTCGGCGGTCCCATCGGCTGGGGAACTCTCGACCCTGGTTGATATCGGGGAACGTGCGCATCGTCTTGCTCCACGTGTAACCCACCCAGCCGTTCACCTTGCCAGTCACCTTCTTCAGGAATAGTTCCGCACCATAACTGTAACCGTCACCGAACACCAATTGCGCATCGTAGTTGGCGTTGCCGTTGTTCTGGGGTTCTGCTCCTTCGGCATATTCGATCAGATTCTGGAAATCCTTGTAGTAGGCTTCCACACTCGTCTCGAACATGCGGTCCTTCAGGTCGCGGAAGTAGCCGATGGCATATTGCGTTCCGATCTGAGGCTTCACGTTCTCACTGCTTGGGATCCACACATCGGTTGGCAGCGCAACAGAACTGAAACTGGCCAGGTGCACGTATTGCTGTCCGCGATTGAAGGAAGCTTTGATACTGCTCCGCCCATCCATCCGATAACGCATGGATAGTCGAGGTTCCAATGCCGCGTAGCCTGAGATGTTCTTCCCGTCGGCGATCTCCTCCTTGTCTATGGTGCGGGCCTGGTCATCGGTCAGGTAGCGTGTGTATGGTCCAACATGGTTGAACGTGGTGAGACGCAATCCGGCATTGATCCGAAGTTGGTCGGTCAGGTCGAAATCATCCATCACATACAGCGCGGTCTCATGGGCATATAGCTTAGGCGGGGTGTCGATGTTGAAGTCGGTATCGCCGCTGCTGACATTCACCGTGCTGGTCGTGTAGCTATGGTAGGTGTATTGGCCACCATACTTGAGGCTGTGACGGGCACTGAGGTAATGGGTAAGGTCGGACTTGAGGCTGTAGTCCTTGATACCGCTGAACAGTTCGAACGCGAATTGGTCCTGCTCCGCATTGAATGAGAAGGAGTAGTCACTGAACGTGGCAGTGGTGTTCATGAACAACTTGGGTCCGAAGATGTGGTTCCACCGGGCCGAGAGGGTCGCATTCCCCCAGGGGATGCGGAATTGCGGATCACCCGGGTCGCTTCCACTGAAGTCGAACACATCCCGACCGAAATAACCGCTCAGGTATACCCGGTCCCTGTCGCTGATGCGATAGTTCGCTTTGGCATTCAGGTCATAGAAGTAATAGCCCGAACCGGAGAAGGCAGAGGTGTCACTGATGAAGGGCTTGGTGAGGACATCGATGTAGGTGCGTCGACCGGATACGATGAAGGACCCCTTGTCCTTTACGATGGGCCCTTCGAGTGTGAGTCGCGAGGAGATGAGCCCGATACCTCCCTGCCCATGGAATCCCTTGTCATTGCCCTCCTTCATGGTGATGTCGAGCACGGAGGAGATCCGGCCACCGTAGTTGGCGGGCATCCCCCCTTTGATGAGTTCGATGTTCTTGACCGCATCCGCGTTGAAAACGCTGAAGAACCCGAACAGGTGGGACGCATTGTACACCACCGCGTCATCCAAGAGGATGAGGTTCTGGTCGGGCCCCCCTCCACGCACATAGAAGCCGCTGTTGCCCTCACCATTGCTCTTGACGCCGGGCAGGAATTGAATCGTCTTGAGGATGTCCACCTCTCCGAGAAGCGCTGGGAGGGTATTCAGCCGTTGAACGTCGAGTTCCACGGTACCCATTTGCGTTCCTTCGGTATTGTCCTTGGTGCGATCCCCCACCACCTCGAATTCCTTGGCTTGTATGACCTTGGGGCGTGCTTCGATATTCAACTTCATATCGGCGCTCACGTCAATGACCTGGGTGAATTCCTCATAGCCAATGAAGCTCATGGCTATGGTCTGGGAACCGGAGCCCACGTTCAATACGAAGTACCCGTAGGTGTTGGTGGAAGACCCTTTCATGGTCTCTTTGACATACACATTGGCACCGATCAGGGTCTCACCAGTGCTCCCATCCTTCACGAATCCGCTGATGGTGAATGTTCCCTGGGCGGAGAGGATCACCGGTGATAGGAACGAGGAAAGTAGGATGAGCAGGATATGGGTCCGCATGGAGTCGTTTAGAGGGTGCAAAGGTACCGGCCGTGCACGGTGGGATCCTTCCATTCATCGGGAGGTGCTGCCGTTCGTCCCAGATACATCGGTGGGATCAGTTGGCGTACCAAACAGTGCGACCAGCGTATTGCCTTGTAACGGTCAAAGCAAGACTTGATAATGTACCATGACCATTTCTACGGTATGTGAATGAATGATCGCATTTGGAACGTTCTAAGCCGAACAAGCCTGTTCGAGGTCGCTGGTCCGGTCTTGATACGCGGAAGGCCGCCCGATCGGCGGCCTTCCATTTGCCAGTCGGGGTGACTGGATTCGAACCAGCGACCACTTGCACCCCATGCAAGTGCGCTACCGGGCTGCGCTACACCCCGAGGGACCTTGTCCCGCATTTTGCACCGACCATCCCGCCCTTCAGGCGGGGATCGCTACCGGGCTGCGTTAGACCCCGAAAGCACTTGTCCCACGATCATCCGTTGCGCTCGGTTCTGGAGCCGAGCACGGGCTATGAGAGGCCCGAACGGGGCGCAAATGTAGAAAATGATCAGGTACTCCTACTATCGGAGTTCAAATGGCCATTGACCAAGGCTGCTACAAGGCAAGGAAGCCTCGTCCAACGAGCACGGTCAGAGGATGCCGAGCGAACAGCACAAGGCGAACGCTACGATGAACGAATAGATCACCGCAGTGAGGATGCCTGCACTGTATTTGCGAACTAGCGGTTGCATGGCTTGGTTTGGCGATTGGTCGAACAAAGGTCCGAGCGAAGGAGGACGTAGCGTGTTCCCCCTGTGTTACCAAGGCGCTAGTTCTCGACCGATGAATGTTCATTTCTGGCCCAGGGATCTTCCCACTGAGCATTTCTTCAGGGTCGTCACCTCCTAGTAGTTCTACCTTTGGGGCCTTCGTCCTGAGCACCGATGACCTGGAGACAAGACCTGCCTATCTGCGCCTTTTCGTTGCTTATGATCGGATGTGGGCAGGAGCCCGGTGCTTCCGGTGCCCGGCATCAGGTCACTATGAACACGCCGGTCACCATGGATCCACATAGTAACGCCAGTTCGAGTCCGGCCCGTATCAAACACCTCGACCTTGACATCGTCGTGGACATGGATCGGCGCGTGCTTCACGGTACCGCAGCCTATGACATTGTATCGCATGGGGCGCCGGATATCGTTCTTGATACCGATGGGTTGGCGGTGGAGCGTGTGGAGGTCGATGGTCGACCAGTGACCCACACGTGGATGGATAGTACGATGCTCGGCCGTGGGTTACGGATCCGTCAGCCCTGCGAGCAAGCGGATATCGGTCACCTACAGTACCACTGCTCATGCGAAGGCCCTGCAATGGTTGACACCTCAGCAGACGGCGGATCGCACCTTCCCATTCCTCTTCACCCAAGGCCAAGCGATCTTGACCCGCACATGGATCCCAATCCAGGATTCGCCGGGGATCCGACTTACCTATACCGCCAGGGTGAAGGTCCCCAAGGAGTTGATGGCCCTGATGAGCGCCACGAATCCTCAAGAGCGTAGTATCGATGGTTCGTACACCTTCCGGATGGACCAGCCCATCCCGGCATACCTGATCGCACTTGCAGTGGGTGATCTGGGCTTCATCCCGATCGGGCAACGGACCGGTGTCTATGCAGAGCAGAGCATGGTGAAGAAGGCGGCTTGGGAGTTCGCTGATATGGAGCGAATGTTGCTAGTGGCTGAGGAACTCTATGGTCCATATCGGTGGGAACGATATGATGTGATCGTGCTACCGCCCAGTTTTCCTTTCGGCGGAATGGAGAATCCACGTCTGACGTTCGCAACGCCAACGATCATTGCGGGTGATCGCTCCTTGACCTCCCTCATCGCTCACGAGTTGGCGCACAGTTGGAGCGGCAATCTGGTGACCAACGCCACGTGGAACGATTTCTGGTTGAACGAAGGGTTCACCGTCTATTTTGAGAACAGGATCTGTGAGGCCGTTTATGGCGAGGATCGGGCGCTCATGTTACAGGTATTGGGCAGGCAGGAGTTGGAAAGGACCCTGGCCGATCTATCCCACGAAGGTCATGTACACGATACTCATTTGCGGTTGGACCTTTCGGGTCGCGATCCCGATGATGGCATGACGGACGTTGCCTATGAGAAAGGTTTTGCATTCCTCAAGATGCTGGAGTCCAAGGTAGGGCGGCCCAAGTTCGACGCGTTCCTACGATCCTATTTCGATGAATATGCGTTCCAAAGTATGACGACGGATGCATTCCTCGAGCACCTTGATGTAGAGCTATTGGCCCCCAACAAGGTTGTTGTTGATGTCGCTGCTTGGGTGGATGGTCCTGGATTACCGATCGACGCACTGATACCGAATTACACGGGCTTCAATGATGTGGATGATGAATTGGCCCGATGGCTGAGTGGGATCTCGGCAGGCGAACTTCGAACGGCCGATTGGAATGCGTTCCAATGGATCCACTTCCTGCGCCATCTTCCACGCGGATTGACCCAGGATCAGATGACCGAGTTGGATAACACCTTCCTCTTGACGCAAAGTGGGAATGCGGAGATACTCGCGGCGTGGTTCGAACAGTGCATCCGTAATGATCACGACCCGGCCTATCCTGGGTTGGACCGCTTCCTGACCTCGGTGGGGCGTCGCAAGTTCTTGCTGCCGCTCTACTCCGAGTTGATGAATACGGAGAAGGGAAAGCTGATGGCACGTACGATCTATCAACAGGCGCGCCCCAATTACCATGCAGTGGCAGTGAGGTCATTGGATGAACTTCTGGTATGGAAGGACAACAAGCCTACAGTGTCATTCTGATCGTTCGAACAGGCGCTTCAAGGTGAGCGCTTCCAGCTTATGACCGCCATTGAACACATGCATCCTATTCGGGATCCCAGCAGCGGTCAGGCGTTGGGCTATGATGTGTAGGTCCTCGATGCGGGCATAGGGGTCTTGATCCCCTAGTACGAGGTCCATGGCGTTGCCAACACGTTCGGAAAGCACATCAAGGTCCAAGTCCGGAGGGAGGCTACCTGACCACAGTATCATCCGTGCGAGAGGTGTCCGCCCCCTGGTTGCCCACCTCGTGATGGTGGCGACACCTTGGGAGAATCCGAGCGTATGAACGGGAACCCCGTTGGTCATCCGTTTCAACAGATGGTCCACAAGGTCGTCCAAGTATCCCACGTGATCCTCGATCTCGTGTTGTCGGTCCTCCCTTGTCATCCATGTGGCGCCCACACGGTCATGCGCACTGTCGAGGTAGAAACGACTCAGCGCTTCAGGCGCTAGGATACACCTCCCCGGTACCAAGGAGGAGAAGTGGTTGAGGAAATAACGTGCCAGTTGGCCATAACCATGAACGACGACCCAGAGTTCGGTCGCCGTTGCGGGGTCGCCCACCAGGTGGTAACGTGCTGTGCGTTGAACACGGAGGGAATGCTCTTCCACCAGGGGGTCAATAACGGAGCAGTTCGCCAAGCACCGTTCCAACCTTTTCGGCACTGGGTATCATCGTGGCCTCCAGCGTACTGTTGAGCGGTATCGCAGGCATATCCAAGGATCCGATGGTTCGAACAGGGGCATCGAGGTGGTGGAAACACGAATCTGCGATGCGACCGGCCAACGCCTGAGCGAAACTGTTGGTGAGTTGCTCTTCGGTGACCACCAGACAACGTCCATGACGTTGAACTTCTTCCATGACCAACTCCTCATCCAACGGGACCAGTGTACGCAGGTCCACGATCGTGATCCGGCCAGGGTACTCCTTGGCGGCGGCTTTGGCCCAGTATACTCCCATGCCGTATGTGACGACCACTGCGGCCTTGCCCAAGGCCACATGACCACGTTCAGCCTCCAATACCAACCTTCCCTTGCCGAAGGGTATCACATAATCCGCGCTCGGTTCGATGGTGCGCGCGTCCTCGGTACCCTTGATCTTGCTCCAGTAAAGGCCTTTGTGCTCCAGCATCACCACGGGATTCGGGTCGTGGTAGGCGGCCTTCATCAATCCCTTCAGGTCCGCACCAGTGCTGGGGTAAGCCACCTTGATACCCTTGATGGAGCACAGCACGCTCTCCACACTACTGCTGTGATAGGGTCCACCGCTGCCATATGCTCCGATGGGTACGCGTAGGATACAACTCACCGGCCACTTGCCCACCGTGAGATAGCAGCTACGCGCTACCTCCGTGAAGAGCTGGTTCAGCCCCGGCCAGATATAATCAGCGAACTGTACTTCCACGATCGGCTTGAGCCCGGCGGCGCTCATTCCCACCGTGCTTCCGATGATGAAGGCCTCCTGAATGGGTGTATTGAACACCCGATGGTCCCCGAAGTCGCGGGCAAGCGTGGCCGCTTCACGGAAGACACCACCCAATCGTCCTCCTACATCCTGTCCGTACAAGAGACAGCGTTCATCCTCCTGCATCAGTTCCCGGATGGCGAACAATGCACTGTCCACCATAACGGTCGGCTCGCGGTCCGTAGGGGCACGATCACCTTTCTCCTCGGTGATGGGAGTGGGGGCGAAGACATGGGTCGTCAGGTCCTCAGGCGTCGGATCGTCGGCCGACCGGGCGCGTTCGAAGTCGGCTTTCACCCGGGCGATGGCCTCTTGTTCGAGTTTCCGTAACCCCTCCAATTGGATGCGTTGGTCGAGCAATTGTTGCAGGAATCGCGGGAAGGGGTCACGCTTCCTGTGCTCCGCAAGATCCTCCTCGCTGCGGTAGAACTCCATACGAACCCCACTTGTGTGGTGGTTGAGCAGTGGGACCTTGGCGTGTACGAGGAAGGGCCGCCGTTCACGACGAACTATACCGATCACTTCATGGAGGGTGGTATAACTGGTCAGGAGATCGGTACCATCGATGCTCCGTACTTCGAGTCCCTTGAAGCCCTTGGCATATTCACTCGCATCCGCGACACGGATCTCATCGGCGCTGGCACTGATGTCCCATTCGTTGTCCTGGACCAGATAGATGATCGGTAGCTGCTTGAGCACTGCCATTTGCAAGGCTTCGGCCACCTCACCTTCCGTGATGGCCGCATCGCCTATGGAGCAGACAACGATAGGCGCATCATCATCGGATGAGCCGTTCAGATCGTGTGGTATACCCGCCTCCTCTTTGTAACGCAAACCCAGAGCGATCCCCGTGGTCGGGATGGCCTGCATGCCTGTGGCGCTGCTCTGGTGTGGTATGCGGGGCATCCCTTGCCTACGAAGGCTAGGATGGCTGTAATAGGTGCGGCCGCCGCTGAAAGGATCGTCCCGCTTGGCCATGAGCTGCAGCATCAGTTCATAGGGCTCCATTCCAATACCCAGAAGGATACTATCGTCCCTATAGTAGGGAGCCACGTAGTCCTGGGGTTTCAATTGAAGTCCCAAGGCCAGTTGGATGGCCTCATGCCCTCTGCTCGTGGCATGGACGTATTTGGCCGTGAACTTGGCATTGGCTTCATAAAGTTCGGTCATGGCCTTGGCCGTGCACATCAGTTCCCACGCCTTCAGTAGCGTATCGGTGGGTATGGCCGTGGGATGTAGGGCGGGGCTGGACTTGGTGGTGGGCATCAAGGCGCTTGTCTGGTGTCTACAGGAGCGGCCAAATTACGCGTTGGGCGGCGCATGCGGTGCGTCATGCGCTGATAGCTTTGTCACCACCTTCAACCCAACACCAATGAGCCGTACTGCACACGAACTCGATCACCGTATCGTCGGTGATGATATGCAATGCGTGGAGATCACACTCGATCCCATGGAGACCGTCATTGCCGAAGCGGGTACCATGATGATGCTGGACGAGGGCATTCAGATGGAGACCATCTTCGGCGATGGGCGTGGTCAAAGCCAGTCGTTCATGGACAAGATGTTCAGTGCCGGAAAGCGCGTCCTCACGGGTGAGAGCTTGTTCATGACGACCTACACCAACACCAGTAGTGTGCGAAGAACAGCGTGGTTCGCAGCGGGCTATCCCGGGAAGATCATGCCCATGGATCTTCGTGACTACCAAGGGAAGCTCATCTGCCAGAAGAACAGCTTCCTGGCTGCTGCCAAAGGCGTGAACATCGGGATCGCCTTCCAGAAGCGATTGGGTGCTGGACTTTTCGGTGGTGAGGGTTTCATCATGCAGAAGCTGGAGGGTGATGGACAGGTTTACATTCATGCGGGTGGTACCACGGTGCAGCGGGACCTCCAGCCAGGCGAGACGCTGCGCGTGGACACGGGCTGTCTGGTGGCGATGACACAGGACGTGGACTATGATGTCCAATTCGTTGGTGGCATCAAGAACACGCTCTTCGGTGGGGAAGGTCTGTTCTTCGCCACCTTACGCGGCCCCGGGCGCGTATGGATCCAATCGCTCCCATTCAGTCGACTTGCGGACAATATCATCGCAGCGGCACCTCGTGCAGGTGGCCGAGGCAAGGAGGAGGGCAGCCTCTTGGGCGGGATCGGCCGACTGCTGGACGGCGACAATTAGGACTTGAGAACGGATCAAGTAAGGCCGGGCCGGTGGGTCCGGCCTTACTTTTCCTACCGCTGTTCGCTCCCCTTTGGACGGTCGAAGGATTGCAGAATTCCCTGCACGATGGATAGCAGGATACTGAACCCGAGCGCCCACCAGAAACTCTCCACGACGAATCCCGGTACGATACGAGCGGCCAATAGCACGATCCCGGCATTGATGACCAGCAGAAATAGGCCGAGGGTCAACAGGGTCACGGGAAGGGTCAAGAGGACCAGAAGGGGCTTCAGGAACGTATTGAGAAGTCCAAGAACAACGGCCACGAGCAGCCCTGTCATGAAATCCGCAGCGTGGACACCGCTGAGCAGGAGGTCCGTGACGAGAACAGCGATGGTGGTGATTATCAGGCGAATGATCAGTTGCATGGCGTGAATGTAGGAAAGGCCCCCGATAGGGAGCCTTTCGCCAGGATACTCAGGGTCTCATCATTCCTTGATCAATTTCCGAGCAGTGCTCTTTCCATTGGTCGTGATCACTACGAAATAGGTCCCAGGGGCCTTGTCCGTAAGGTCCAGAATGCGCTCGTACCGACCGGACGATCCGCTGCTGCGCTCCTCATACACTTTTTCACCAGTGGCGTCATGAACATTCACCAAGAGCTCTCCTTTATCGGCCACATCGAACTGGATCCGGAAGAACCCGCTGCCGGGGTTCGGCACCACCTGCAGGTCGTTCAATCTCAATTCGCTGTCCAAGGAGCCCGCACCTTTACTCTTGAGCAGTTCCTTTTCCGCAGGGCTCAGCGGCATTGCTTCCATGGTGATTCGTGTCTCCACCCGTATGTCCCTACCCAGTTCGCGTCGCAGTTCGTTCATATCATCACGCAACGTCTGCATTTCACGCCGCAGTTCATTCCGGTCCTCTGGTGCTAGCCACTTCCATTCCGACATGTGTTCGTGCGATCGCTCCAGGTCATCCGGATCGGAGCTGGATCCAAAGGCGTGTTCCGAGCTACGCTCACCCAACTCTCCGGTCAATATCAGGACCTCACCAGCGCGGGTCACTGTGATCGTCACGGGATCGTGAGGTCGCATGGACCTTATGGTGGAGGACAAGGAGCTGAAGTCCTTGATGGGTGTGCCATTGATCATGGTGATCCGGTCGCCTTCCCTGAGGCCCATGACGTCCGCCGCAGTACCTTCTTCCACACCGCCTATCGGTGCGCCGTCGCCATCGCCCTGGCCCGGGCTAACTCCCAGGAATGCGTGAGGAGCACCGTGCCGAGCACCTCCCTCTGAACGACCTTCCCATTCGAACGCTTTATTGCCTTCGGGGGAGAAGGGGAATGATCCAGAGCGAACTTCACGTTCGCCCAATGCCACACGAGCTGATCTCTTCCTTCCGGCGTGGTACCAGGTCAATTGGACTTCGTCACCCGGGCGATGTGCTTTGATGAGGTCGCTCAGTGCTGCCGGGGTTTCCATTTTCTTGCCATCCACCTCGGTGATCACGTCCCCCACTGCAAGGCCTGCTCGCGCGGCTGCCGAACCGACGATCACCTCTTCCACTTGAAGGCCGTGCTTGGCCGATAGTTTCAGTGACTTCATGCGTTCTGGACCCACTTCACTTGTACTAACGCCCAAATAAGCCGTACGGGAGAGATCCCCGCCAAATGGGGAAATGGATGGAATACCCCCTTGCACGGATCGGTCGTTGTCATGTCCGCTACCGTAGTGACGGATGTCCATGATCACCTTCTCATCGTCGCCGTGCATGTTGATCCGTTCCATCACACCAAGTTCCTTCAACGCATCCTGCATCTCCTCTTCAGTGGAGGCGTTGAATTCCTTGGTCACGCGTTTGGTCTCACCGTTCTCGGTGGTAACGATCTCCACACGCACCTTACGTTCGGTGAACTGTTGCTGTGCCGTTGCGCTGGGCGCCGTGCTTCCTTGGAATACGGCTGCGAGAGGTAGAAGGAAAAGGAGCTTTATCATGGCTCTTTGGTCAAGCGTCCCGAAGTTATTGGTCCCCAAGGAGGGGGTGCTGTTAACGCATGCGAAGAAGTGTTAATCAGCGTGATGGCCGGTTCATTCCGATGTGAAGCGGTCCATGTCCCTGCGATCGCGCTTGGTAGGACGGCCTTCGCCCGGGTCCCGGTGGTGTGCTTTGGCCAAGCGAGCGAGTTCCAGCCTTTCCAGATCCTCGAACGTGGTTTGCTCATGAAGTAGGCCTGGCACCAGCTTGGCCCCCACACGGGAGCCGGGGATCCCGATTATCGCCCAACTGCGCCAGATGGGTGGTTCGCGCAAGGCGATGACATCACCCACCTTCACCTCGGCACTCGGCTTTACCAACCGGTTGTTCAACATCACCTGCTCGTGTCGCACGCCATCAGTGGCCAAGCTTCGTGTCTTGAAGAGGCGGACGCACCAAAGGAACTTGTCGATGCGCATGCAGGTGGAACGGAACGCGTTGTCGGGTGCTAGCACGTTCCAAACGGGAACGGCTTCACGTTGAACGCGAAGAAGCGTCCTTGCGGACGCTTCCCATGGTGACCCCGGGAGGATTCGAACCTCCAACCAACAGAACCGGAATCTGTCATTCTATCCAATTGAACTACGGGGCCGGATCCCGCTCCGTATGGAGCGGGCCGCAAAGATAGGACCGGGCGGGTTATGATGGTCCGGACAGGTCAGTCCCGCTCGAATTCCAGCCGGGTACCGTACAGCGTGGTGTTCATGGATAATCTGCGCGGACCGGCCTTTTCGAAGACAAAGCCCGTCGTATCGTTCTTCAAGGTGATACGGTCCCCATCCTCGCTCCATCTGCCTTTGAAGGTCGTGGAGATAGCTGTGCTGGGGTCAATGACGGTCATGATGAATTCATTCCCTTCCATCAAGGACAATTTCCCGAGGGACTTGCCTTGGGCACGACCATTATGGGTATCGTAGTAGCTGCCTACCCAGTTCTGGGCACACGGGATGCTATCGGCCTGGTGCAGGATGCCGAGCGCGGCAAATGGTTTCCCGGGTAGGACCAGGTCCTTGACCGGGTCCATGGTCTGGTCGTTCCCGTCCAGTTCCAACCAGATCACAGCGGCGGGATACCTACCGATCGAATCCACCAGGACCCTGACATCGGAAGGGAGTTCTCCCGCGAGTCTTGTCAACTGCCCCTCACAGTCGCTCAGGAAGGCTGTTCCTTGCACGTTGCGTAGCATGCCGCTGGCCGTATGCGCACCTTTTCGAACGTAACCCTCGTCATGATCGCAAGAGACCAGGACGACCAGTAGAAGTGCGAGGTGAATGGGACGGCAGGTCATGGATATTCGGTTCAAGAGGGTCAAATATGCGTCCTTTCATCCATATGGCCTGATGGTCAGGCTTAAAAGCTTACCTTTGCGGGCCTTTTCACGGCCGTTCCCTACCCATGACCCAGCTGCGCAACATCGCGATCATCGCCCACGTCGACCACGGTAAGACCACCTTGGTCGATAAGATCCTCCACCAATGTCAGTTGTTCCGGGTGAACGAGGAGGTGAAGGACCTGCTCTTGGACAATAATGATCTGGAGCGCGAACGTGGCATCACCATCCTCGCCAAGAACGTCAGTGTTCGATACAAGGATACCAAGATCAACATCATCGACACCCCTGGTCACAGCGATTTCGGTGGCGAGGTGGAGCGGGTCTTGAACATGGCAGATGGTGTGATCCTGCTGGTGGATGCCTTTGAAGGCCCCATGCCGCAGACCCGCTTCGTACTTGGTAAGGCGATCGAGCTGGGACTCAAGCCGGTAGTGGTGATCAACAAGGTGGATAAGCCCAACTGTACTCCCGAAGAAGTACACGAGGCCGTATTCGACCTCATGTTCGCTTTGGATGCCAGTGAGGACCAGTTGAACTTCCCGGTGGTCTATGGTAGCAGCAAGAATGGGTGGATGGGGCCCGACTTCAAGACCCCAACGGAGGACGTGAGCTATTTGTTGGATGTGATCCTGGAGCATATCCCCGCACCGAAACAGGTCGAGGGCACGCTACAGATGCGTATCACCAGCCTTGACTACAGTAGCTTCCAGGGTCGTATCGCGGTGGGACGCGTTTCCCGCGGATCGATCAAGCCGGGTCAGTTCATCACCCTGATGAAGAACGACGGCACTGTACGCAAGGGTCAGGTGAAGGAACTCATGGTCTTCGAAGGTCTCGGCAAGGTGAAGGTGAAGGAGGAGATCGGGTGCGGCGAGATCGTCGCTGTCATGGGCTTGGAGAACTTCGACATCGGTGATACGGTGGCAGATGCCGATAACCCGGAGGGATTGTCGAAGTTCAAGGTGGACGAACCCACCATGAGCATGCTGTTCACCATCAACAATTCCCCCTTCTTCGGCAAGGAAGGCCAGTTCGTCACCAGCCGTCACCTGCGCGACCGGCTCTACAAGGAGATCGAGAAGAACCTCGCCATGCGTTTACAGGAGACCGACAGTCCGGACCGTCTGCTGGTCTTCGGACGAGGCATCCTGCACCTGAGCATCCTGGTGGAGACCATGCGCCGCGAAGGGTACGAGTTCCAGCTTGGTCAGCCCCAAGTGCTGTACAAGGAAGTGGATGGTGATCGACATGAACCGATCGAATTGCTCACGGTGCAAGTGCCCGATCAATTCAGCAGCCGGGTCATCGATCATGTGACGCGTCGCAAGGGCGAGATCATGAACATCGAACAGAAGGCCGATCGTACGGTCCTCGAGTTCAGCATACCTGCTCGTGGTATCATCGGTCTGCGCAATACGCTACTCACTGCCACGGAAGGTGAGGCGATCATCGCTCACCGTTTCAAGGGCTATGAGCTGTTCAAGGGTCAGATCGCTGCTCCACGTCCTGGTTGCATCGTAAGTGGGGAGCAAGGTGGAGTAGTGGCCTATGCATTGGACAAGCTCCAGGACCGCGGAAAGTTCTTCGTGGATCCAGGGGAGGAGATCTACGTTGGCCAGGTGATCGGCGAAAGCCCCAAGCCCGGCGAGGAACTGGTCGTGAACGTCGTGCGCACCAAGAAGCTCACCAACATGCGCGCCAGTGGGACCGATGAGAAGCTCAATATCGCGCCGGCTGTGAAGTTCAGCTTGGAGGAGTGCATGGAATACATCGCTGATGATGAGTACCTGGAGGTGACTCCCAAGAGCCTGCGTATCCGCAAGGTCCACTTGGATGAGAACGAGCGCAAGCGCGCAGCAAAGAAGCTCCAAGAGGCCTAGTGGTTCGAAGCCATTTCATGCACAAGGCCGGGTAACACCCGGCCTTGTGCGTTCATGCCTCTCCCGGTCATCACTTGGGAGATGAGGTGCATACCGACCGTTGTAGAAGATCTGTGGAACGCGCCGCATGCAGCGGCGTTGATGGACACGGTTGGACACAGCACATGCGAATGAGGTCATGGGGAGGGGTTCGCTTCGGTGGTGCCTTTGGTGAAGATCGATCCATGATCGAACCTGTTGTGATCTGGTGTGTACGGGATCATGCAATGCATCTACTGCTTGCATCATCCTGTTGTAAGAACCAACACTTCCTCGATCATGCGAAAGAACTTGTTCATCCCAGTCCTGCTCGTCGTTGTGACCAGTGCATCATTCGTACTGGTGTCCTTCCGCAAGGCATCCACCGGAGCGGAAGAAGTAACGTGTCATGTGCCGCCATCATCGACCGATGGCAATGCGGTGACCCATCATTCCACCCAAGTGAAGGGCTGCGTATTCAAGACCGTCTTCGAAGGAGAGGGGCTTGATCCTGCTTTCATGTTGACAACACCTGAGAACGTACTACGCTCGGAGGAGCGAGGGCTACAATGGCTGGTGAAGGCGCAGGCTGGCGATGGTGGGTTCGGCTGCGGATCCCATGCCCGTCAGGATATCATCGATCCGCATGCGGTGAGCACCGATCCTGCGACAACAGCGATGGTGGGAATGGCCTTGCTACGTATGGGGAGTACGCTGGACAAGGGCCAGTATTCAGAAGTGCTACGGAAGGCCACCGAGTATGTGTTGAAGCAGGTGGAACAGTCTCCGAAGGGCGCCACCAATATCACACCACTCACAGGCACCCAGATACAGTCCAAGTTGGGTGCCAACATCGATGTGGCATTGGCCACCCAGTTCCTGAGCAACCTGATGGCCAAGATCGGAGAACAGCATGGTCAGTACCTGCGTGCGAAACGCGCGTTGAACACGTGTGTGGGCATGATACAGAATGGACAGCGCTCGGATGGTAGTATGCAGGGTGATGGTTGGGCCGGAGTGCTTCAGAGCAGTTTCGCTGCAAGTGCGCTGGAAAGTGCGAAGAGCGTCGGTGGTCAGGTGGATGACGAAGCCCTTGACCTCGCGCGTGATTACCAGAAGTCCAATTTCGATGCGAACACGGGCTCGGTCGCCACTGAACGCGCAGCAGGCATCACCCTCTACGCGGTAAGCAGCAGCACACGCAACAGTGCGGTGGAGGCACGGGAGATCAACGAGATCGTGACCAAGGCCCGCAAGGAAGGGCGCATGAAGGCGGACGCTCCAGTGACCGTGAAGGAATTGACGGATGCCGGAGTGTCGCAGGACCGTGCTGAAAAGCTGAACACTGCCTATCAGGTGTATGAGGCAGCCAAGCAACAAGCACAGCGCGAGGATGTGATCAGCGGCTTTGGCAACAACGGGGGAGAAGAGTTCCTCAGCTTCCTACAGACTGGTGAGTCGCTAGTGATCGCCAAGGACCAAGGTTGGAAGAACTGGTATGGTCAGACCTCCGGTCGACTTGTATCCATCCAGAACCAGGATGGTAGTTGGAACGGCCATCATTGCATCACCAGTCCGGTGTTCTGCACGGCCACTTCGCTGCTCATTCTCAGTGTCAATAACGACATCGAGCATTTGCTTGCTCAAGGGGCGGTGAAATACAGGAACTAGACCGATCTGCGTTCATGCGCGGGATGCAGTTCGGTGGAGTGGCTGGTACAGGCCACGATCGAACAGCATCCCGCGCATTGCTCAAGGCACTTGTCCAGTGCGCACGTTGGTCGGTGTGCTACCACCGATGCCGAAGAGGATCCTGTCCCTATCGTTCCCAGCCCCGGAGTATTTGGTCGTGCCATCCATGTCGACATCGGACGGCAGGTAGCCACCTATTGTTTGTGATGGAACGGTACCGCCGATCGCGCTGAGGATGGGATCGCGGTCGTTGTTGGGTCCGGTGTAGACCAATCGCCCATCGCGCCAAACATCGCCACACCACAGCGCCATCGTTCCGTTGATGGCGCATTGCGCTTCTGTTCCCCATGTCAGTGTGGTAGGGTCGGTCAGGTCGAGGTATCCCGGAACATGGTTCAATCGTAGGGGTGAAGCGGTCATGACACCCAGGTGGTTCCGGTGCTGAACGGCCACATGATATTCGCCCACCGGTACCGGGAACGCGATCGGTGATAGGCCATCCACATCCACCACTTGGCCATCTCGTCTTACCAATGCGGCACGTGATGCGAGCACGCTGGCTGGATCCCCTTTTGCGCGAAGCTCGACCAGGACCCAGTCCACGATAGCGCTGGGGCCAGTGATCAGAAGAATGGCAGGGTCGATCGTTTCCGGGCTGGCACCCACGATGAGACCGAGCTCCGAGTAGGGTTCTGTGAGCGGGATGGATCCAGTCGTACGAAGGTCATCACGCATCGATCCGGTCAATGGGTCATATGGCCCCTGCAAAGCGATCTTGAGCGGCACGGTCATAGAACTGGCCGGTTTCACCAGGTCGAAGTGATCGATGACCGATCCAGTGTCATCGAGGAACATGACATGCAGTGAATCTCCGGTCACGTCTAGGATCATGGAACCGAAGTGGGCGTAGGTGCTCATGAACATCGCAGGGTGAGCGAGGGTCCCCGTGGTGGTCCTCTTGCCACTGACCCCGCAAACGGTGTATACGGTACCGGAATGCGCCGTGGGATCAGCCGGTTTGGAGTAGGCTCCAGGGGCGCCACTGCGTCCGCTACCCATATCCTTTCCCATTGTCATCGCATTGAATGTACTGGAGATACCGTAATGTCCATCAATGAGAAAGGAGCGTTCGTAACTATGGCTATGACCGGAAAGCACCAGGTCAACGCCATGTTGTTCCAGGATGGGTAAGATGTTCTCCCGCATGTCCCGCATCAGCCCACCGCTGTCTCCCGTATTGTCCGAATCATGCGAACCCTTGGTGTATGGGGGGTGGTGCCAATAGGCGATGATCCACTTGGAGTTGGCTTTCGCATAGGCCAGATCGGCAAGGAGCCAGACTGCCATTTGGCCATTGGTGGCGCGCGAAACACCGTAACTATCCAAGGAAATGAAATGGATGTTCCCGAGGTCGAACGAGTAGTACGCTTCTGTGTTGGAGGGAATGCCACCAGCCTGGGCGGAGGTGGGCAACGCGAAAAGATCATAGTATGGACCAGTATTGTTCGTGGCGTTCGCGGTCGATCCATAATCGTGATTCCCTGGCGCTGGCCACAAGGGTGTGTTGCACAGAATGGGCTCATACATGTCATGGAAGAGGCCGAGTTGATACTCGGACGTACGGCCATGGTTATAGGCGTTGTCCCCCAGCATGAGCCATGCATCGGCCTTACGGGAGTTGGAGATGAAGTTGAGGTACGAATCACGAACGTTGCGTTGGGAATCATAGCCCGTACCCGCGTCTCCGACGACCCAAATGCGTTTTGGGGTCGTATCACCTTGGACCGGATGGGTGGTGAAGAATGTGGTGGGGTCCCCGGCGCTGAGGTCCTGGGTCGAGCTGCCGATCGCATAATAATAGGTCGTACCGGGAGATAAGCCTGTGAGCGCTACTTCGTGATGCAGTCCAATGGTCGAGCTACTGGTGACTTGGGTTAGTTCGCTCGACGATGGACCGTATCGGATCCGACCATCGGTGGGAACATCGGTGGTCCAAGAGATGGTCACGCCTGTCGGGGTAGCGATCCCCAAATACGGTCCACGGAAGAGCGATGCATTCGCGTCCAGACCGATCAGTTCCAGGTCGAAGCTCAGGTCCGAGCTGGTGACCGCACTTTGGTGCAGTTCCACAGCGATCGTATTGACGCCATTGGTGAAGAGGCTTGGGCTCAATAACTCCTCCAGGACCTGGTCCTCCTCCGCATCGCTCACAGCGGTGTAAGCCAAGGATGTATGTCCAAGACCGCCTTGATTGAAATTTTGCCGAAAGACCTCGGTTCCATTCAAATGGATCACCACGCCATCGTCCCGGACCACTCGTAACAGATAGCCGAGGTGGGCATTTGCATTGGCCAAGGTGAAGTTTCTTCGAAAGTAGGTCGTGATGTACTTGTTCGATGCGTTCGGACCATAGCCTACGACCGTGGCCTCATCACCGTCGCCGTACCCGAGTTGAGCGGGGCCGCTTGCCCAAGAGGCATCATTGAAGCCCGATGCACGCCACGATGTGCCTTGGTTACTGCCATTGTCCAAATACTTCCAGGTCGAGCCGAACGGGATGATGGGCGTGTCCGCAGCAAGCGTGAGGGGAAGCGAAGCAATGACGAACACAACAATGAGGAGCGTACGATTCATAATGGTACGGTTCGGTGGATACCGAAATTACAGGTTCTTGGGCTGTGTATGTGCATATGCTCGGCACGGTTGTCCACGCGATCCTCCATGAATGGTGAGCAGAACGGATGACAGGTCTGTCCTGCACCGACCGCTTGGCGGACCTTTGCCACTTCATGTCCAAACTCCGAATGATACTACTCATCGTCCTTGGCCTATTGCTCGCATTGGGTTTGACGGTTTTCCTCTATTTCGCTATTTCGCCCCGGATCGGTAGCGACCCGAAGGGTGCTCGTTCCGAACGCATACGGGCTTCGCCCAATCAAGTGGGAGGAGAATTCCGGAACGTTCAACCCACGAGGATGGAAATGCCCGTTGGCACGTTACTCTCCGTCATGTGGGAGTTCATCAAGGGTGGGGAGGGGCGCGAGCCGAAGGATACCATACCGACCGTACCTTTTGATGTGGAGCGATGGGACGCTGTACCGGACACTGCCTTGGCCGTGGCTTGGTTCGGACATTCCACCTTGTTGCTTAAGATGGGTGGTATCACATTTCTCACCGATCCGGTCTTTGGAGAGCGTGCGTCCACCTTCTCTTTTGCTGGTCCGAAACGCTTCGCATACGACACGCACATGACCGCTGCCCGGCTACCAAAGGTGGATGTGGTGCTTCTGTCGCATGATCATTATGATCATTTGGACCACGGGACAGTGCTGGAGTTACGCACGGTGGTGGAACGCTGGGTCATGCCACTGGGTGTGGGTGCCCATTTGGAAGCCTGGGGTGTTCCAGCTGGCCGGATCACCGAGCATGACTGGTGGGATCAGGTAGTGGTGGATGGAGTGGAGCTCACTTTGACCCCCACGCGCCATTTCAGTGGGCGAGGACTGACGAACCGGTTCAGTACGTTATGGGGGGCATGGGTCCTGAAGGCCGGTGGGAAGGCGTTGTACTTCGGTGCGGACTCAGGTCCCGATACGATGTTCGCAGAGGTGGGTCGACTCCATGGACCGTTCGATCTGGTGCTCTTGGAATGTGGCGCCTATAACGACAACTGGGCCGACATTCATATGCGTCCGGAGGAGACCGCCGCCGCCGCACGTGACCTGGGTGCGAAAGTGTTGATGCCCATCCACTGGGCGAAGTTCAGTTTGGCCATGCATCCATGGAAGGAGCCGGTCGAGCGCCTGACGGTCAGCGCACGTGAATTGGGGATACCGGTGTTGACCCCCCGTATCGGTCGCATCGTGAATGGACCGGACATGGGGATGAGCGAGCGATGGTGGGATGAGTTGGAATAGTTGCGCACCATCACCGCTCGCTACAGTGCCCTGAGGACAAGATGAGTGAACGGTGAAGGTGAAGTGCGAAGGATCGATCTCCAGTGCCATGGTCCTGAGGGGCGCGCGAGGAGTTGGACGTGGCCGAGGGGAAGGAATGCATCCAACACATGTGCATGGTAATTGGCAGCCATTCCAGGGAACCCCATGGCTTCGTAATGATCGAAGCTCCGTTGCCTCGCTTTCTCGGCTTCCACAGATGATCCGTACAATACACTGTCCAGGACGTGGATCGTTCCACTTGGTCCCAAATGCCGGATCGCTTTCTTGATCACGACGGAAGGTTCGGGGAAGTACTGGATGCTGGCTGGGAACAGGACCACATCGAAATAAGCTGGAGGCAGGTTCGTGGTGAGGAGATCCCCACGTGCGAATGTGGGGCCATCGTGGAAAACGCGCGCCGCTTGTTCCAGTTCCGCGGTGAACGGATCCAATCCGAGCACATGATGACCATTCCGCTGAAGAGCGGCTGTGAGCCAGCCGTTCCCGCAGCCGACCTCCAGGATACGTAACCCCGATCCTTGAGACGCAAGAACTTTCAACAGTCGCGCCGTACTACGTGTACGTAAGGACCACTCGGACGCATTCCACAGGCCCTTGCCTTGTGGGAGTGCTCGCACCTGATCATCGGTCAGCATCCGCCCTTCCGCCCCGCGCACGATCCCGTACAATGTCGCAGCTGCTGTGGTGGGTCCCAATAGATGGACACCGTTGAGCACAGGTATGTCCTTCAGCCAAGGCCAATAGCTGGTTCCATGGCTCATCGCTTCCGGAGGGTGATCAGGAAGTGGTCTCCCCAATTGCGAAATGGCCACCGGTGAGCCACGCGTTCCTCCCAATGATCCAGCGATCGATAAAGGCTGGGGTATCCGGTCGTGAACCGGTCGTGGTGTGGCGGTGGTGTCAACAAGGATAGTGCACGTAAGGAAATGAGTTCATACTGTGGTCCCAGTTGGCGCCGGACCTGGTCCGGCGAATAGTAGTGACACGTGAAGTGTTCACCTTCCAGATGCGCCTGCGTTCCACCTTTGTTGAATCGCCGGAACGCTGAGCGGAAGTGGCCTTTCAGAAGGCCAAGTACTTCCCAAGGGCTGAATCGCGGCATGATGACAAGGGTGCAGGTTCCACCGGGCAGGAGTAACCGGTCCATGCCTTGAAGTACACGGTCGAGGTACGGTGTGCAATTCAAACCGCCGAAGTTGCTGAATACACGCTGGAACCGACGCTCTCCCAACCGGTCGAGGTGCAAGTAGGAGCATTCCATGACCGCTACGGGAAGTTCCGGGTGGGCACGTTGTTTTTGCTTCAGCTGCGCGATCATTCCCGGTGCGGCGTCGGTCGCTAGGACATGTATGCCGTGGGCGGCGAAATGGAAGCTGTCAATTCCGGTGCCTGCGTTCAGTTCCAGCAAATGGTCCCCTGGATGCATGAGCGCCAGCGCTTCCCGTCTTGTGATACTTCGGATCCGAGCAATGATGGGATTAGCGGCATCGATGGCATCAAAGGAGCTCGACTGGCGGGAGAAGGCCACGAGTGCTGATGACGAGGATGGTGTTCGGGAGGACATCCTCAGGTTCTGGAAGCCCAGCTCAGACGTAGATGTTCCACAGCGGTGGCAGGAGCGTAATAGAGCATGGAAAGGGCCCTGCGCGGACTGAAAGCCATCTTGCCCTGCAATGTCAAAAGGGCTTGCTGGCGGCGGTAGCGTTTGTGCACGTAGCGATGAAGCCGTTTGTAGTATCCGGGGCGATGGCGATTACGGAACAACATGGCAAGGTCATCGCTATCGGACCAGTTCGCCTTCCCATTCAACTCGGCCTTCACCAGCGCGTGGAACTTGGTCCCGGGCAACGGGTATGAAACGGACACACCGATATCATCGGGTTGAAGTTCCTCCACCATTCGGATGGTCCTTTCCACGTCCGCTTCGGTCTCGCCCAAGTACCCGAATTGTAGGAAGAATCCCACACGGACGCCTTTCGACCGGAGCAGTCGGGTGGCCTCAGCGATCTGTTCCACGCGGGTTCCCTTGTCCATGGCGTCGAGTATGCGCTGACTTCCGCTCTCGGCGCCGACCCACACTTCTTCCAAGCCGGATGCGACGAGGGCGTCGATGGTGTCGCTTTCCAACAGGAGGTCCACACGGCTCTGGATCTTGTACCGGATACGAACGCCCCTTTCGGTCAACACATCCCGGAAGCGCTGCACCCAGCCCGGTTTCAGTCCGAAGATGTCATCCGCAAACCAGATGTGGTCCGGTCCATGGTGCTTTTGCAGGAGCACGAGCTCATCCACCACATGCTCCGGGCTTCGGCTGTTGTACCGGTTCCCATAGATCGGCTTCGCGCACCAGTTGCACTTGAACGGGCATCCCCTGGTCGTAGCCATGTTCAACGAGAAGAAGCCCTGTCCATCCTTCCAGATGCGCCGGTAGGGTTCCAGGTCAATGAGATCCCAAGCAGGGATGGGCAGACTGTCGAGGTCGCGTATCACAGCCCTTTTGGGCGTTAGAACTGGGCCGTCCGCACCTGCATGGGCAATGCCTGCAATGTCATGACCTGAGCCCGCATCACACCACCGATCCACCAACTCGGCCACCGTGATATCCCCTTCGCCCAATGCGACCGCATCGGCCCCGGCCTTCAAGTAATCGGCATAGTGATCGGTGGCATCGGAGCTGTTCATCACCACCCGACACCCGGCGTCACGGGCCCATCCGATCATGGTGAACGCGGCTTGGCGCATCACCGTGAGGCACATCTTGGTCAGGTAATTGAAGCCATCGTCATGGATGACCACGATATCCGGTCGAAGCACTTCCAAGCGCTCGCGGAACACCTCGGGAGATGTGGCCAGACAGGTGTCCACGAGGTTCACGATGTGCCCGTGTTGGCGAAGGATGGCCGCAGCTTGGAGGGTTCCCAAGGGCGGATATGGACGACCATCCTTCCACTGCTTAGGGTCCAGACGATAGAAGTAGGCCGGGGCGATCAGAACATGGGCCATCCTCAACGCAGCGTTTGCCCGAGTTGCTTCTCCAGAACGATCATGCGGTGGTGGAACCCATCGAGCACCCGTTGTTGGAAATTGCGGGGGTGATGCTTGCTTACATACGTTCGGGTGCGTAGTGCCAGATCGAAGGAGCGCGGATCCATGTGACTGAACTTCCACTTCCAATAGCGCCAAGTGTACCCCATGGCCTGGTCATCGAGGAGGTCACCGAGTCGACCACTCAGCAGGCGCTCCAGGGTGGATTTGAATCGCGCACGGCCTATAGCGATCTCCCGGCTGCGCGGTTGTGGTGTGGCTGGGAACAGGGCGAAGGCCCATGCATTCCGATCGAAGAAGGCCTCCGTGGTCCCATTGCCATAGAGTGGAAGTAGTGTCACCACTTCCATAGCAGTGAACCGGTTACGGTCCTCCACCGTGAGGTGCTCGGTATCGAGGAAGTAGTTCACACAGAAATCCCGGCGGCTGTTGAGCAGGAAGAACTTCTTGTAGAGGATGAGCAAGGTGCGTGCCACCCAAAGACGGCCCGGTGTGGTGATGATGAAGTAATCGATATCCCCGTCAGCGGACAAGCAACCCTTGCTCATGCTTCCACTGATGAACACGGCTCTTACGAAGGGGAATCGCGCGATGCGCCGGGCCATTCGTTCCGCCTTTGGAAAGCGGACCCTTGCGCGTTCTTCGGAGATCTCACGAAGGCGCACGCGATGCATGCAATCCTTCAATGCCCAGTAGCCTGCGAATTCCTCGATGATACCACGGTCCCTCAACTCGTGGAGTACGCGTTCCAGGCTGCGCTCACCGGGTTCGAGGAGATCGGTGAAACGCAACAGTTCATCCTGGGTGAGGGGATGGTCGAAGATGTCGAAGTATGCAAGCGTACGTAGGACCGCTCCTCGGACGAGGAGTAACTGATGATCCCTGGTTGTGGAGAGCATGGACAAGTTCGGTGGTACTTCGAAGACGCTTGCTCCGGTCGAAATGTGGCCTGAGGGGGCATAGCGCTCCTTGGAGGCGAAAAGGTAAGGTCCGGAGCATGTACAACGGAGTACCTTGGGCCGACCTGTGCAATCGGTCACCATGTCCTCCGTGCCTCGTTATGCGGCTCTATGGGTTTGTCTTTTGGCCCAAGTGTGCGTCCTTGTGTGGTTCGGCATCGTGGACCACCCGGGTGTTAACGGTCAGGATGGCCATGATTACCTGAGGTCATCACAGGCATGGAGCGCTTGGGCCTCGGGGGGCGAGTGTCCTCATGTACAGGAGCATCCACCCGGGTACCCCTTGCTGGGCGCACTGCTCGGCGGCGCTTTTGGACTGGAGTTGGAGAGCCTCCGCTTGATCAGTGCGCTCTCCTTGTTGGTGCTCATCGTGCTCTGGGGATCGGTGTTGCGACGCGCCTTCTTCGGTGGTCCTACGTTGGAGTTGTTCCTGGTCCTGTCGCTTGTGCTTTCGCCTTTCCTGCTGCGCTATTCCCTGGTGGTCATGAGCGACGTGCCGGCGATCGCACTAGCTGCTGCTGCGTTCGCCGCTACGGTACGTTGGTGCAAGGCTTCTGCACCGGCCGGGGGGGTATGGTGGTTGATCCTGGCCATGTTGACCACAGGTATGGCGCTGACCGTTCGGCTGGCTGTGGCGCCCGTGCTACCGGTGTTCATCGTGGCTTGGGTGTATGGGCCCGAAGTAGGGCGCCGTTGGCGAATGGGCGCAGCGATGCTGCTTGTCGTGATCACGATGGTCGTGCTCCTGTTCACACCGGGTTGGCCGTGGTTGATGGAACTGGTGCAGGGGCCATTGCGTGAGTGGACCCCATTGAACTTGCTCCGACGTGAACTGGTCTCGGATGATGGTATCCTTCGTTATGTTCTCCCCAATGGGTTCTATGTGCTAAGTGTGTTCGGGCATCCCGGTTTCCTGCCGATGGGCCTGTTGTTGCTACCATTTCTTCAGCGTTCGGATCTCGCTCCACTACATGCGCGGCTCGCGTTGGGTGTGGTGGTCGTTTACCTGCTTTTCATCGGAGGTCTTCCGTTCCAGAACGATCGGGTGCTGCTTTTTGCACAGCCGTTCGTGGCGTTGCTTTTGTTTCCCGCCTTTGTTCGTGCCTTGGAATGGGCATCGGCGAGAGGTCTTCAGGCATACAAGCTGATGGCTCCTGTCATGGTCGTACAGGCCATGCTTTTCATCCGGGCCATGCTTCCCTTTGTACAACAGGGGGTGGTGGAACGGGAATTGACCGCTCTGGTGGTGGCCTTGGAACCGTCCCGTATCTATACCCACGGTATGGGTGCTGCTTTCGATAACGGTTGTCCGAATGCCATGGTGATCGAGCTTTGGTACGGGGATATCGAGGTGTTCGAACCCGGTGCATTGTTCGTGGTTCGACCTTCCGATCTTGCCGAGCAATGGGCCGGCCATCCTCCACTGGACAATTGGCTCCGGGCCAAGGCCCAGGGAGTGCAAGTACTCCTTCAACGTTCGGACGGTTGGACCATCGCCCGGGTCATGCGTTCGCCGAGTAGCGCGGGTCCTGCTTCCAGGGTACCTTGACCACACCTTGTACGTTGAGCGAGCAGTGCCCGAACTCCTCCTCGACGACACCGGTGAGGAGATAGACGCCGCGGCCGTGGAAGGGGAAGCGGGCCTCCACGTCGGGGAATTGCGTACTGTCCCAGAAATCGCCAGCCGTATCGATGAAGCTGCCGAAGCTCATACGTTCGCCTGCTCCGGTCCTTGTTGGCTTCACATGCACCACATAGCCGAGCATGCTGACACGTTGGCCGATGTTGCGGGGCATATCGCGGGCTGAAATGCGAGGTGGTGCGGGTGGTGAAGAAGCAGCGGGTTGTGAAAGGGTTCGAGGGGGCGAGGGAGTTCGGACCTTCTCATCACCCTCCTCCCCACGATCGCCGATGGTCTCCACCAGCAGGAACGGGTCGCACAGCGGAAAACCGAGGAGCTCGAGTTCATCGTAGGCATCGCTCAGGGCGAAATGTTCCAGGGTAGGCAGGAGGGTCGAGGGCGCTCGGGTAATGAAAAGGTCGGGTACGTGTTCCCATTTCTTGCCAGTATGGATCAAGGTGAGTTCCCACAGCAGTTCGGGCTTGCTCTTGCCCGTGAAGCGCAAGGCGCCTGCACGGATGAGCGTACGTGCGTGATCCACGCCGATCGGTACACGCCTCAGAAGATCGGATAGGTCGGCGAAGGAACCATGGCGACGGCGTTCGATCAGGATGTGATCGGCGGTGGCGGTATCGAGGCTCTTGATGTTCTGGAGGCCCAGGAAGATGCTGGCCCTTGGCCTTGGGGTATCGGCTGCTGGCCGTTCATCGGAACGGTCAGCAGCGTGCAACGTGCACAGCTCCTCGCTCCGGTTCACGCACGGCGCCTCCACCACCGCCCCGGCCCGCTTCGCCTCATGCAGGTAGAACTCCGTGTGGTAGAAACCGCCGAAGTTGTTCGCCACGGCCACCATGAACTCCAGCGGGTGGTAGGCCTTCAGGTAGAGGCTCTGGTAGCTCTCCACCGCGTAGCTGGCGCTGTGGCCCTTCGCGAAGCTGTAGCCGGCGAAGCTCTCGATCTGCCGCCAGATCTCGGCGCTCTCCGCCGCCGGGTAGCCCTTCTTCAGGCAGTTGTCGAAGAAGCGCTCCTTCACGCGTTGGAACTCCTCCCGGCTGCGGTACTTGCCGCTCATACCGCGACGCAGGATGTCAGCCTCGGCCAGCGTGAGCCCCGCGTACAAATGCGCCACTTTGATCACGTCCTCCTGGTACACCATCACGCCGTAGGTGTCGGGCATGATCTTGTACATGGCGGGATGCGCCTGCTTGCGCCGTTCGGGATCGCGGTGCCGCAGGATGTACTCGCGCATCATGCCGCTCTGCGCCACCCCCGGACGGATGATGCTGCTCGCCGCCACCAGCGTGGGGTAGTCCTGCACGCCCAGCTTCTTCAGCAGCATGCGCATGGCCGGGCTCTCCACATAGAAGCACCCGATGGTGTCGCCGGTGCGCAGGAGGGCGTTGATCTTCGGATCGTGCTTGAAGCGCTCTATTGCGTGAATATCGACCGCTTCGCGGAATGTAGAATGATGAATGATGAATGAAGAATGTAAAATGGCTGCACCGGAAGTTGCGTTCGGGGTTGCTCTACATTCTACATTTTTCATTTTACATTTTTCATTCACCATCTCCACCGCATCCCGGATATGCCCCAGCCCCCGCTGGCTGAGGATGTCGAACTTGTACAGCCCCAGGTCCTCGGCTTCCAGCATGCTGAACTGCGTGGTGGCGAAGCCCTTCGGCGGCAGGTGCAGCGCGGTGTAGTGGGTGAGGGGCTGCTCACTGATCAGCACGCCGCCGACGTGGATGCTCAGGTGGTGCGGATGCTCATGGAAGTGCTCCGCGTAGCGCAGGATGGTGCGGGCGATGCGTTCGTTGTCGATCTCCACGCTGCTGCCGTTCGAGGCCTTCGCGTTGTCGCCGCGCCCGATCCAGCGCGAGTGGGCCGTATCCCCTTCGGCGAGCGCATCGATGTCCGCAGGTGGAAGCCCGAAGACCTTGCCTAGTTCACGCACCACGGCGCGGCGCTGGTACGTGCTGTATGTGGCGAGCAGCGCGACCCTGCGCTGATCCCCGTAGCTGTCGAAGAGGTACTGCGTCACCTGGTCGCGGTCCTTCCAGCTGAAGTCCAGGTCGAAATCAGGCGGGCTGCTGCGGCTGGGGTTGATGAAGCGCTCGAAGTAGAGGTCGAGCTCGATGGGGTCCACGTCGGTGATGCCCAGGCAATAGGCCACCAGGCTGTTGGCGCCACTGCCGCGCCCCACGTGGAAGAAGCCCTTGCGCTTCGCGAAGCGGATCAGGTCCCAGTTGATCAGGAAATAGCTCACGAAGTCCTTCTGAGCTATCACGGTGAGTTCACGTTGCACGCGATCGAGGACCGGTTGTGACGGTGTGGGATAGCGCCGGAGCAACCCCGCCTGGGTCTCCGTGCGCAGCAGTTCGAGGTCCGCTGAAGCATCATTGCTCCAGGTCATGCGGTTCTTGCTCTTGCCGTGGGCGAAGTGCACATCGCATTGGTCCATCAGGCGCCGGGTGTTCCACACCAGCTCCGGCACATCCGCGAAGGCGGTGCAGATCTGTTCCTCGCTCAGGAAGCGGTTCTCCGGTGCCGAGACATGTGCTGTCGGCGTGGTGCTCAGCAGGGTGTTGGTGTCCACCGCGCGCTTCAGGCGGTGCACGTTGAAGTCGCGTTTGCTCAGGGTCCCATCACTGCGGAAAGTGGCCGTGACCAGGGCGAGCAACTTCTCCTTCCGCGCCATCAACGGCGAGAAGCGCAGGCGGTTCACATCGCCCGGCCGCACGCCGATGTACTCGTTGGGGCGCAGTTTGGCCGGAATGTTCACGGCACCGTACAGGTAGATGATGAAGGCGTCCGGAAGTTCCGGTGCTTGTTCAGGAAGCGCGTTGCCGTCCAGCAACCGGTCCGTTAGCAGGGAGGCCAGCTGCTGTACTCCTGCGTTGTTCCGCGCGATGCCGATGTACAGCGTTCGTGGCCCCACCTTGAACTCGATCCCCGCCAAGGGCCGCACCTTGTATTTGTCCGCCAGTCGGAACAGGTCGCTCCAGCCCGCCGTGCAGTTGATGTCGGTGAGCGCCACCTGCTGAAGGCCGAGATCGTGCACCTCCTGCAGCACTTGCTCGGGTGAGAGTACGCCGTGGTTGAGGCTGAACCAGCTGTGGACGTTGAGGAGCACGGATCATGGATCGACAGGATATGCGTCGATCTGTTGATCATAAGGTAGTCGATCCGGTGCTGCCTACAGTACCTTCCGATCATCCTCCCCCTCCCGGTCGAAGAACAGGTGGTCCGGGTCGAGCAAGACCTCCAACGGCTGTTGGGTCGTGGTGATGTGAACCTGGTTCTCCCCGCTGAGCAAGCGGACCCGTTGCTTCACCTCTTCACCGCCCTTCACGCGCACACTGACGTCGATCCAGTCGTTCATCGGCACCTCCGTTTCCTTGCCCGAGGGATCGGCATGCAGCTTCACACAGGTGATGGAAGCGCTAACGGTCCACGACCCATCCGCCTGCTCAACGGCCGAAGCGGAGGACAGTGCGTTCCTGTAGAAGGTGATCCGCTCCAGACCATCCACCAACAGATAGCGCAGACTATCCGGGGTCACGGCCTCCAACGCGCGATACAGGTCCAGTGTGGTGGGATAGGGGGCTTCACCGAAAGCGAAGGAATCCACCATCGATCGATAAGCGGAATTCACCTGTTCCTCGCCGATCAGGTCGCGCAGGGCATACATCACCACACTGCCTTTGTTGTAGTGGATGTACTGCTGGTCCTCCACCCGCATCAGCGGCAATTCCCCAACGCCTTCCTGTCCCCGACCGCGCAGGTAGTTGTCGCGTTCGTACTTCAGGAAGCGGCGCATCGCCTTGCGACCATACTCCTTCTCCATCACCATGAGCGCCGTGTATTGTGCCATGCTCTCCACGAGCATGGTGGATCCCTGCATGCGCGGACCCAGCACCTGGTGGCCCCACCATTGATGGGCCACTTCGTGCGCCACCACGTAGTAGACCATGTCGATGCGGCTGGTGTCGCGCAGGTCGGTGATGAATCCGATGGCCTCGCTGTACGGCATGGTGCCCGGGAAGGATTGGGCGAAGCGACGGTACCTGGGGAACTCGATGATGCGGGCCACCTCATGCTGATAGGGGCCGAATTCGTTGGAGGCATAGCTCAGTGCGTCTCGCATGGCCTTCAACATACGCGGAACGTTCGCCCCGTGCTCCGGATGGTGGTACACCTCCAAGGTGACAGCACCGGCCTGCTCACTGGCCACTTGGTAGCGCGCGCTCAGCACCGCCCAGAAGTTGAAGATGGGGGCTTGGCAGACGTAGCGGTACCAGCGTTTTCCATCCGCCGTCCAGTCCTTCACCAAGGTCCCCGGTGCGATACCGATCTGGTCCGGTGCAGTGCCGATGGTACATGCAAAGCGGATGCGGTCGGCATGGTCCATGGTCTCGTTCGTGGCACGATCACGCGGATCATCGCTCAAGGGTGCGGTGCGCGGTCGCACCGGAAGGCCAGCCTTGCGACGTTCGCCTGGGTCGGACAGCTCCACTTGTTCCTGGTAGCCGATCATGGGTAACAGGTCCATCGTGTTCAAGAAGGTCCCGTTCTCCACCAATGACAGGAACTCCACATCGTTCGTGAAGCCCTTGGGCGCCCATTGGCCAGTGACCACGACCCGTGCGGAGTCGCCGGTGGTGAGGGAGCGATCCAAATGGAACATCCGCTGGAACCGGGCGCTATCGTTCAGCACCAAGCGGGCGTTCGGCACCTCGAAGGTCATGTTCATGTGATCGGGCAGGCTGAACCACAACGTATCCACCGGAGCTTCACCCTTATTGGTGAGCATGATCACCGCGGTGTATCGGATACTCCGCTCCTCCGGATCGAGGTCCACGGTGATGTCGACGGCGGTGAAGTGTGGATGAGCGGTGTTGGTGAAGCGCTTGTAGGTCCGTTCGTAGTCGACCTGGAGCGCCTCCGTATCCTGTTCGGTGACCGGTCGGTTCAGGATACGGGTATTATAGACGCCGATGAGCAGCAACACGGCCCACGCGCCGAATGCGAGTGCTCCCGTCCTCCAGGATCGCTTCCATCGGATCCCCGCGATGCGCCAGCGCCAACCCCAGTTGGTCTCACCACCACGCACCACGAAGAGCGATGCGATGAAGAGCAGGCATACGGCGAAGGCGAGCCAATATGCCCGGAAGAATGACCAAGGCATCATGAACGGACCGAAGCCGTTCATGTCGGAGTACAGCAGGCGAGGTCCGCCATAGAACACCAGCAGGTTCGACTCCACTTTCAGGAATTGCCAGATGAGCGTGTTCACGGCGAAGAGCACGACGAACAGCCCGAAGCCCACGTACTTGTGGTGAACGAGCGTTTGGATGGTCAAGGCCACCATGGACCAGAACGCGAACGCGATGACGCCAGGCAGGATGAAGCCCAGCACGTAGGTCATGGGCTGGATGTCGGTATAGCCCTTCGCGAGTTGACCGATCACCCCGATCACGGCCATCAGGGTGAGGACGAACGCCCCGACGAGGATGAGCGTGCTGAGCTTGGCCAACAGGGGGAGCGAGGTGCGCACAGGAAGCGCGTTCATGATCCCCTCCAGGTCGGCATCGCGATCGCGCCACAGGAGTTCACCGCTGTAGAAGGTGATGAGCACCATCACGAACAACATGGACATGCCGCGCAGCATCTCCGCCACGTGGTAGGTCACCGGCCAGCTGTGGTTGCCGAAGGCCGAGGTCACTTCGCTCAGGGTGACAGCGGTCATCAGAAGACCAAGGCCTGTGATGATCCAGAACACCGGTGTGCCGAGCAGGCCACGCAGGTCGGAGCCTACCAAAGCAAAGAAGCGCCGCCAACGTGCTACCCGCGTATGTTGGAGTTGGACGTGAGGGGTCTCCTTGGCTGTTCCGGAGATCAGTGCTTCGTCATCGACCTTGAGGTGACCGGGTCGCCGCCGTTCGGTGAACGAGAAGCGGAGGTAGCCCACAAGGAAGATCACCGCTGAGATGCCCAGCCAGAGATAGCGATTCCAGATGAGGGCGCCACTCAATGGGAGAAGGGCGCTGTTCCGCTCATCCACGCTCCAATAGCGCGTCACCTCATCCAGTGCCTGGTTGGCGAAGGGGTCCAAGAGCGCGGCAAGAAGACCATTGTCCATCTCCGTGGAATAGGCTGTGGCGATCACATTGAGCACGACCAGGGCGATGGATGTGACGAATGCCGCTGCCGCCGAGCGCACCACGGTGGCCACCGCGAACATCACTGCACTTTGGAAGAGGATGCTGGTCACAGCGAACAAGAGGAAGGCCTGCGCATGGACCATCGGATCGTTCGGACCGAAGCGGATGGGATCGCCCGAAGGGATCCAACTGCCGACGATGAGGCCCGCGGAGATCCCCAACGTTGGTATCAGGGCCACCATGGTGCTGCCCAGGAAGCGGCCCAGCACGTACTGGCGTTTGGTGACCACCGTGCTGAACACGATGTCCGAGGTTCGGTGTGCGAAATCGCGGATCGCGGTGGCGTTCACGAACGCCGTGACCATGGGCAGCCACAGGAAGGCCAGGTTGGCATAGAGCTCGTATACGTGGTAGGGTGAGTTGACATGGACCATACCCGGGCTTCCCTTGCCGCCGCTTTCGAACACGGCCAGCGTGCACGCGAACGCGAAGGCCATGCCCAGGAAGATCCACAACTGGGGCTGACGCAGCCAGAAGCGGAGTTCGAAGTGGATGAGGCGTGTGATCATTCAACGCATGATGAACCGAAAGTGACCCCATAACGAACGCGATCGAACAGGGAATGCATAACGGCCCGTTTCGTTACGAACGCGACCCCCCATTCGACCGATCAAGGCCGCAACGACTGGACGACCGACCTCATTCAACGTCCAATGACCGATCATTCCGATCGACCGTTCCTCACTCCACATCCACCTTCTTCACATTGTCCTGCATCACGCGATCGAAGAACAGGTTGTCCCGGTCGATCACGGCCTGCATGGGCTTCTCCGGTACGCTGAAGGTCAGCTTGTTCACACCCGAGCGCAGGCGGAGCCGCTGCTGTATGAGCGGGACCTCGTTCAGCGACTTGTCCGCTTTCCTTCCCAGCTTGGGGTACCGCAGAATGCTGACGTCCATCCAGTCGTTCATGGAGGCTGGTGTCTCGCGCCCGAGTGAATCGGCGTAGTTCTTCTCACCAAACAGTTCGAGCGTCACTTCGTAGGTGCTGTCCGGCAACAGGCGGGCGCTGGCCTTGTCCACCCGGTTGTTGTAGAGCGTGATCTTCTTGAAGCCGTCGATCAGCAGGTATTCCAGGCTGTCGGGCACCACCTGTTCCAGTTCGCGGTACATGTCGAGCGCGGTGGGGTAGGGCGGCTCGGCGTAGGCGAAGGTGTCCACCAGGTTGCGGAAGGCGGTGTTCAGGCTGTCCTCACCAACGAAGTCGCGCAGGCAGTAGAGCACCACGCTGCCCTTGTTGTAGTGGATGTAGCCTTGGTTCTCCACCTCCAGCAAGGGCACTTCCTTCAGGTCCTCGCTTCCACGCGAACGTTGGTAGCGGTCGCTCTCGAGCTTCAAGAACTTGCGCATCTGATCGCGGCCATACTCTTCCTCCATCACCATCAATGCGCTGTACTGCGACATCGTCTCGCTGAGCAGGGTGCTGCCCTGCATGTCGGCGCCCATCACCTGGTGGGCCCACCATTGGTGCCCCATCTCGTGCGCCACCACGTAGAACACCATGTCGATGTCGGCGGTGTCGCTCAGGTCCGCGATGAAGCCGATGCCTTCGCTGTAGGGCATGGTGCCGGGGAAGGCCTGCGCAAAGCTCTGGTAGCGCGGGAATTCGATGATGCGCGCCTGCTTGTGACGGTACGGTCCGAAGTTCGCGGAGTAGTAGGCCAACGACTTGCGGATGCTGTTGGCCATGCGTGGCACATTGGTGGCATGTGTGGGGTGGTAGTACACCTCCACCTCCACGTCATTCCACTTTTCGCGGTGCACCTCGTATTTCGCGCTCATGAACGAATAGAAGTTCATGCTCGGGTGGTCCACCACGTATTCGAAGTAGCGCTTGCCGTTCTCGGTCCATTCGCGCTTGAGGCTTCCGGGCGCGATGGCGATCTGGTCCGGTGTGGTGCTGATCACGGTGCGTACGTTCACCCAGTCGCTGTTGGGCATCAGGTATTGTTGCATGCGTGTCAGGCTGTCACTGGTGAGCCGCGGCATGCGTTCCTTCGGAGGGAGGTCGTGGTCCTTACGGTCGTTCTTGTCCTGTAATTCGCCGTTCGCGGTGTAGCCGATCATCGGCAACACGTCCATGTTGTTGAAGAAGGTGCCGTTGTGGTTCAACTGCATGGCCGATACGTTGTTCTCGAAGCCCTTCTCCTCATGCGTGGAGGTCACGGTGAAGTGCAGTTCCTCGCCCGGCATCAACGGCTTGGCCAACTTGTAGATACGGTAGTTCACCCGTTCGTCGTTCAGCTCGAGCTCGGCGCCAGGGATGGTCGCATCCTGCTCGATGCCGCCGCCACCCATGTTCAGGTGCAGGGAGTCGATGGGTTCCCTGCCCTTGTTCTTCACGGTCACTTCCGCCACACTGCGCAGGCTGCGTTCGGCGGGCACCAGGTCGATGGTGAAGCGGATGTCGGTATAGTGCGGCTGTGCGATGCCTTCGTACCTCTTGTAGGTCTTCTCGTAATACACGGCATCCTCTTCCATTCGTCACTTCCCACCACCTCGTTCAGCACTTTGGTGTTGTAGTAGTTCCACGCACCGAGCCCGATCCAAGCGGCCAGTGCGGGCAGGATCAACCACCGGTGTTGTTTCGCACGGATGCCCGCCAAGCGGTTGCGCCAGCCCCACGATGTCTCACGGCCCCGCACCCAGAAGATCAGGGCTACGGCCATCAGCACCCCGCCGAAGGCCCACCAATAGGCCTTGAACCAGTACCACGCCCGCAGCGAGGTGCCATAGGTGTTCATGTCGGAATACGGATCGCTGGGAGCGGAATTGAAGTTGGCCAGTCGTGTGCTCACGTCCAACGCGTTCAACAGGATGCCATTGCCGATCAGGAAGACGATGAACACCGCGTACCCCACGTACTTGCTGTTCACCAACACATGGATCATGAACGCGAGCGCGGCCATCACGGCCATGCCCACCAGGTTGGGCAGGATGTAGTTGCCCAGGTACACGCCAGGCTCCAACTGGGTGTACCCGTTCAGGAGTTGGAAGATCATACCGCCGATGGTGGTGATGACCAGCAACACGGCGAGCAACAGGATGAGCGCCGTGTACTTGCCAAGGAGCCCGATGCCCAAGGGGATGGGCGTGGCGTCGTGCACCTCATCGAACTTCGGTTCGCGTTCCTTCCACACCAGCAGACCGCTGTAGAAGGTGATGAGGATCATAAGGAAGAGTGAGAAAGATCCCTCGGTCACCTCGTTGACGTGGTAGGTCACCGGGTAGATGGTGTTCTCGTACAGCGAGGTGGAGAACGATAGGCTCAGGAACATGTTGAGCAGGCCGATGCCGGTGACCAGCAGGAAGGCCGTACCGCGGAGCATGCCGGTGAGGTCGTTCCACACGATGCGTCGCCATTGGCGGATGCGTGCGGTGGTACCATGTTCCCGTTGCACCACGGGCACCGGTGCCGATGCGGCGCGCAACGCAGTGATGTCCGCGGTCGCGGCGATGGGCTTGGCCTTGGTGGCTCGGTCGGTGAAGCTGAAGCGCCAGTAGCTGAACAGGAATACGGCCGCAGCGATGATGATCCAGACGATACGGTTCCAGAGGAACACACCGTTCATGGGTAGGAGCAGGGTGTTCTTGTCATCCACCGTCCAGTAGCGGCTCACCAGCTCGAACGCTGTCCCTGCGAAAGGGTCGAGCATCGCTGCGAGCGTCTGGTTCTCCATTTCGCCCATGAAGGTGCCGGCCACGCCATTGCCCACCATGATGACGATGGCCGTGATGAAGGCCGCGGCTGTGCTGCGCACCAAGACGGCCACCGCGAAGATGATGGCGGCGGAGAAGAGGATGTTCGGCAGGCTCAGATAGAGGTAGGCCTGCGCATGCGCCATCAGGTCGTTGGGACCCAGACGCTCGGGATCGACCCAAGGCATGACACTGCCCAAGAGCATGCCTACCGTGATGCCCAGCAAGGGCAAGGTGGCCACGAAGGTGCTGCCCAGGAAACGGCTCAGCAGGTACTGCCCTTTCTTCAAGGGCGTGCTGAACATGATCTGCTGGGTATTGTTCGTGAAATCACGGATGGCACTGGCGTTGACGAAGGCGGTGACCATCAACAGCCCCAGGAAGCCAAGTCCCGCGTAGTACTGGAACACCATGTACGATGCGTTCAGCTTCACATTGGCCAGCTGGCCGCCCACTACCAGCTTGTCCCACGTCACCAGCCCGAAGCCCATGAGCGCGAACAGCAGCAGGAAGATGTACACCATGGGCTGCCTCAGCCAATGGCGTATTTCGATCAGGGTGAGCCGCCACGTCATGCAACAACGGTTTTGGCGGTCCCGTTGATGTGGCTGAAGAACACGTCCTCCAACGTCGGCTCCACGGCAGCGAAGCCTTCATCAGGGCGGGTCTCGTTGTACACGTGGATCACCGGACGCCCTGCGATGAGCTTGTTGCTGATCACGCGATGCTGCGCGAGCTGGGCCTCGAGCTCGCTCTTCGCGATGCTCTTCTCCCAGATCCTGCCCTTCACCGCGTTCAAGGCATCGTTCGGTGCACCGGCGAACAACAGCTGACCCTTGTTGATGATGGCCATGTTGCGGCAGAGTTCCTGCACGTCCTGCACGATGTGCGTGCTCAGGATCACCACCACGTTCTCGCCGATCTCCGTGAGCAGGTTGTAGAAGCGGTTGCGCTCGCCGGGATCCAGGCCGGCGGTGGGTTCATCCACGATGATGAGTTTGGGTTCGCCGATCAGCGATTGGGCGATCCCGAAGCGCTGTTTCATACCTCCACTGAATCCGGCGATGCGGCGCTTACGGTGCTCCCACAGGTTCACCTTCTGCAACAGCGCTTCCACCAGGTCCTTCCGCTGGCCGTTGTTGATCACCCCCTTCAACAGGGCAATGTGATCGAGCATCTGGTAGGCGCTCACCCGCGGGTAAACGCCGAACTCCTGGGGCAGGTAGCCAAGCACCTTGCGCACCTCGTCCTTCTGACGCAGCACATCGATGTTCCCGAGCATCACCGTTCCCGCATCAGCTTCCTGCAGTGTGGCCAGGATCCTCATGAGCGAACTCTTCCCCGCGCCATTGGGGCCGAGTAGGCCGAACATGCCGGTGGGGATGGTGAGGGTGACGTTGTCCAGCGCCTTCACGCCGTTGGCGTAGGTCTTGCTGAGGCCGTTGATGACGAGTTCCATGTGGCGTGGAGGGAATATGCTCGCAAGATGCACAACGGAAGCATGGGATCCAAGCGGATCACACGAGCGGCTGGTCCAAGGGTCCGGTGGTCACGGGTGAATCGAGGTATGTCCATCCGCTCAGGAAATGTGGTCCGTCCGGTCTTCAGGCGGAATTGGGCGGTCGCGCTTGTGTGGTATTCACCCGAACTTTGCGCGATGCGATCACTGTTCCTGTGCCTCATGGGGCTTTGCCTGTTGAAGGACGTTCACGCCCAGCAATGGAACTGGGCGGTGAGTGCCGGCGACGGCAGTAATGTGGACTTCTGTATGGGGATCGCCACGGACAGCCAAGGCAATGCCTACTGGGCCGGGAGCGTGAGGGGGACATCCGAATTCGGTTGCGGCACCATCACTACCGGGAGCAATACCGCTGGAGTGTTGGCGAAATACGATGCGGCAGGCAATTGCCTGTGGGTGCGCAGCGTCCTGGTCACCTTCGATGATGCCCTGGCCTATGGTATCGCCATCGATGCGGAGAACCGGATCTACATCACCGGCAGCTACAATGGCAGTGCGGTCTTCAGTAACGATATCACCCTTGATTCATACGTCGGTGACGATATCTTCGTAGCGCGCTACGATGTGGATGGCACCTGCTTGTGGGCGCGTCGTGCCGGTAGCAGCTCCAACGATGAGGCGCGTGGCATTGCTGTTTCCCCGGAAGGGGATGTGTTCATCACGGGTTTCGTGGGCGGGTCCACCGTGCGTTTCGAACCGCTTCAGATCACCAACAACAACCAACGCCAGGTCTTCGTGGCGAGCTACGACAGCACGGGTACGTTGAATTGGGCCAAGCTCAGCACAGGCATCGGTCAGGGCAAGTCCTCAAGATCGATCAGCGTGGCGAACGACCGCCTGTTCATCACCGGGCAGTTCAGCTTTGCCGCTGGTGAGTTCGATGGGCTACCGATCTCCACCACATCGAACTCCGGTAAGGCCTTCATACTGGCGTGTGACCTCGACGGCAATGCGCTTTGGGCGAACAGCTACGGTTCAGGCGACCACGAGGGTATGGGTATCACGGCTGATACCCTGGGCAATGTGTTCATGGTCGGCAGGCTCTGGGGAAGCATGTTCCTGCCGGATGACACCCTCGTTTCGGTGAGCAGCAACGACGACTTCATGATCCTGAAGTTCGATGCGGACGGAACCTATCAATGGGGTAAGAGCACCGGGTCCACGCAACGTGACCTGAGTTGGAGCGCGGCTGCGGATGGACAAGGAAATGCCTATGTAGCCGTGCAGTTCAACGCTGCCGTCGATCTCTTCGGCACCACACTTTCCAGTGCAGGTGGCGAGGACATCGCGATCATGAAAATGGATGGCGCGGGCGAAGTGGTGTGGGCGAAGCGGGCCGGCGGCAACCAACGCGATGTGCCCCTTTGCATTCACCGGCAGGCCGCCGAACCCCACCAATTGTACTTCGGCGGATACTACTGGGGCCTGGTCACCTATGGCAGCACCACCATCGATGATGTATCGAACGGCGATGCCATGATGGTCTCCGCCACGGACACCACCTTCGATGTGAGCCTGTATGCCACGGACGTATGCCCCGGATCGTGCAACGGAACGGCGGTCGCCTTCACTCAGGGTGCCGGACCGTTCACCTACAGTTGGAGCCAGGGCGGCGGTGATGCCATCATTGGAGACCTCTGTGCGAGCATCCAGATCGTTGAAGTGACCGATGCGAACGGACAGGTACGGATCGATACGGTGTACGTGGAAGAACGGACCGACCCTGACTACACCGTTCAGGTGCTGAACGATTCGCTCTGGTTGGAAGGTGGCGTGAGTTACGCCTGGGTCTTCGATGGCAGCGTGTCCGTTGGCGGCGACAGTGCCTCGCATGTGGCGCAACAGACCGGCCAGTACCACGCCGTGGTGACCGATGCCTCGGGCTGCCAATGGAGCAGCGATACCGTGTTGGTCGTCCTGAACGTCGGTTTGGATGAAGCGGGTCAGGAGGAACTGTTCGTGTATCCGAACCCAACGAACGATGTGCTCCACCTCTCCAACTGGAACGTTCCGGTCCTCGGAGCGGTGGCAATGGATGTTCTGGGCCGCAGCGCCGAAGTGAAGGTCACCGGTTCGAATACCATCGATGTCGGCGACCTGGCCCCCGGAACGTGGATGTTGGTGATCGGGACCGGCAGTGGCACGACGTATTCCCGATTCGTGAAGGAGTAAGTCGGGGCAGGCAACGCGTTGCCCGCTGCAGTTGTCTTATTGCCGATCCTTCTTCCATGCGCCAACTGCTTACGCTCTCCCTGCTTGCCAGCACCTCGTTGATCAACGCACAACAGTGCGATTGGCTCACCAGCGCCTCCATCGATTACGATTCGAACCCATCAATGCCCTCGGAGGTGATGGCATCCGCTTCCGGTCGTTTGGTGATCGGTCGGAACACCACGGGCGATTTCGTATTCGGGCAAACGCTTTACGGTCACGCGGTGATCGAGGCACTTGATCTGGATGGCTTCCCGATCTGGTCCTGCGCTCTGAGCGATTCGGTGAGCCTGAAGAGTGCCGTTGTATCGGCGGATGGCCGCGCGTTCTTCGCCGGCAGCTTCATGGGTGCCATGCAGGTGTGCGATGGTTCGGTGCTGGGTGGTGTGCCTGGTCATGGAATGTGGAACGAGAACCTGTTCCTGATCGCGGTCGATCTCAACACGGGCTTGATCGAATGGACGCGGAACCTCTCCTTCGTTCACGATCAAGCATTGAGCATTCCCTCGCTGGCGCTTGATCCCCAGGGGCGCTTGTGGTATGCCGTTTCCGAGTGGGGTGTGGGCAAAGCGGTGCGTGTGGATGAAAGTGGTGCGGACATGGAGACCCGCATCGTGGACGGTGTGCGGACGCTGGGGACGATCAGCTTCGACCCCTGGGGCGGGCTGTACATGAGCGGCGGATGCGAGAACGTCGGCTTCGCGTTCGGCGGGGAGGCCTTCACCAATGAGGGTACAACAGGGTACTCCATGTTCGTGCTGCGTTACAAGCCCGATGGCACGGCCGGTTTCGCCGAGTTCGCCGATGATATCACGTTCCAAGAGCCACAGGTCGTCGCCACCGCGGATGGCCATGCCTACCTCGCAGGGGGGATCTTCGATGGCACGCAATGGGGCGACCTGGAACTACACGGCCCCAACTGGTCGGAAGAGGTCTTCCTGACGCGCTTGGACAGTATGGGGGAATTCATCTGGGTGGTGGAAAGTGCGCCGCTAACACCGGCACCAATAACCGGCAATCTGAGCCGCAGCAAAGGCCCCTGCATCGCACTGGACCCCGATGGCACCGTGTACCTCATCGGTGACGCGCGCGGCACAACGGATTGGGGCAACGGCGTTACTACGGGCAGCAGTGTGCTCACGGACCATGTAGTCGCCGTGGTGGCATTCGCTATGGATGGCAGTGCGCTCTGGTCCTCGGACAGTGAGGTGAACACAGGATGGTTCGAGGCACGCACCATCACCGCTTCTGCGGAGCCTGGGTCTGTGCACATCGCTGCACACGTTCGCGATCCCTTCACTTTCGGACCGCATACCATCGGTGAGATCGGTACTCAGTACGCTGCTTTCGCTGAGCTGTCAGGCATCAACACGGGGATCGTTCCGGTCAGTAAGCTGGGTGGGTTGGATGCATGGCCCGTACCCGCTCGTTCGATCGTACAGGTGCACCATGAAGGAAACGGGACTACCGCTGCGCTACATACCGCAACAGGCGAGGTGCTGCGCACGGTACGATTGGTGCCCGGCACCAACACCATCGATCTGAGCGCTCTTCCTGCAGGTTCGTACTTCCTCCGCACTGTGGAAGGGAAGGCTGTGCGGGTGGTGAAGGAGTGAGGGGATACGGCCGGGAACCCGCGTGAGCGATCGTAGTGGAAAGCCCACAGCAGCCCGAGGAACGAGGGCTGCGAGGACTTGGAATGAAGAGCGCGACCCGAGCCCCGGCCTGTGAGCCGGGGGAGGGGCACGCCCGGAACAAGACTCAAGACACAAGGCACAAGTATCAAGTGATCAAGGTCTGGCGCATCGTGAACCTTGTTGCCTTGTGCCTTGACACTTGGAACTTGTGTCTTCCCTACGTTCTGCGGTTCGCCAACAACACCGGCGCCTGCCCATCGAAGGGATTGTCCATCCTCCCGATACTCTTCGCCTCCATACCAGCGGCGCGCATCACGGTGCGGTCGCCGAAGCGCTTGCGGATCCTATCCATGGCCTGATACAGGTCCATGGCCTCCTGCGTGTCGGTGAAGGCGTCCATCTGGTGCCCGCCACCCACCAGGTGGCTGAAGCGTACACCGATCAAGCGGATCCGCTGGCGGCGATCGTACAGCGCGCGGAACAGGTCGTGTACCGCGGGTAGTATGATGTGGTCGCAGGCCGTGTAGCCTAGGCGGATCTGTTTGGTGTGCGTGTTGAAATCGGCGTAGCGGATCTTCACCGCGATGCAACTGGTGAGCTTGTCGCCCTTGCGCAGTTGGAAGGCGAGGCTCTCGGCCATGGCGGTGAGCATGCCCTTCAGTTTCACCACATCGATGGTATCGCGCTCGAAGGTGCGCTCCGTGCTGATGCTCTTGCGCTCGTGCCAGGCGATCACCGGACTGTCATCGATGCCGTTCGCCTTGCGCCACAGCACGGGGCCATGCTCGCCCAGCAGCCGCTGCATCAGATCCACCCGTAGCTCTTGCAGCGTGTGGATCTTCGCCACGCCCATGCTGCGCAACAGGTGCGCGGTCTTCTCGCCCACGCCGGGGATCCGCTCGATGGGCATCGGCGCCAGAAAGGGTTTCTCCGTGCCGCGCTCCACGTACCACTCGCCCGCGCCGTTCTTCGCCTCGCCGGTGGCCACCTTGCTCACCGTCTTGTTGATGCTCAGTCCGAACGAATTCGGCAGCCCGCTATCCTTGATGATCTTCTGCCGCAGCTCCACCGCCAGCTTCCTGCTGCCGTGGAACTTGTCGGTGCCGCTCAGGTCCACGTAGAACTCGTCCACGCTGCTCTTCTCGAACAGCGGCACGTTCGCGCGGATGATCTCCGTCACCTCATCGCTCTTCTTCAGGTACGCGCCACTGTCGCCCCGCAGGATGATCGCCTCCGGGCACAGCTGCTTGGCCATCTTCATCGGCATGGCGCTGCGCACCCCGAAAGCCCGTGCCTCGTAGCTGCAACTGGCCACCACGCCGCGGTCGCTGTCGGCGCCGATCAGCACGGGCCTGCCCACCAGCTTGGGGTTCTCCAGCCGCTCCACGCTCACGAAGAAGGTGTTGAGGTCCAGGTGGAGGATCGTTCGTTCGCCGTTGATCATTCTACATTCTTCATTCTGCATTTTTCATTTCCTCCCGCTGCCCTGTTGCCAACACTGGTCAGGTCGACCCTGTCATCCCGGCCTTGAGCCGGGAGGGTCGACGCTACGGGTGCTTCGATCAATGTGGGTGCTTTGGCCGCCTCCCGCCCAAAGCGGCGGGAACGGGCTGTCCGCTATAGTCCCGCACGGCCGGTCCAGCGGTGGCGGCACTGCGGGGTTCCGCCGTACGGCGGACCTCCTCGTTGCACGCCTCCACAAGGCCCGGCCGTGCGGGGGCTGCCGCTCCCATCCCTGGCGGAGGTCCCCGTCCGACCAACAGTTCCGTGCTGACAAAATAACCGTCATGTTGCGGTCAGTAAAATAGTCATTAGATTTGTCCGTCGGATAACTGATCAACGAAATGATGGGAACCCTGGCGATCAATAGCACCTTCCACAAGCCCACCTACACGGAGCTGCTGCCCTTGCAGCGTTTCGTGGTACACGAGCCAGCGGGCCGCTACGGCATCACCGAACTGTTGGATCGGCAGTTGGCGCGCAAGGTCATCGTGGTCCGTGGGCAGCACGTGCTGTTGGATCGTGATCTGGCCGCGCTCCACGGTGTGTCATTGAAGCGGATCAAGGCCTTGGTGCGGGCCGGTGGGGCCTATTTCGAGGAGGTCAGCATCCTTCTCCTTACACCCGATGAACTGGCCGCGGCGCGGTCGCGTTCGGGGACCGTGGCATCAGGTCCAAAGGCCCCGGTCCATGCCTTCACGGAGGTGGGCATCCTTACAGTAGGCCTACTCCTGCGTACGCAGCGGGCCATGGCCTTCAACCTGCGCATCATCCGCCTCTTCCTACGCATGCGCGATGTGGTGGTCGCCAACCAGGATATCCTGATCCGCCTGGATCAACTGGAGGAACGCGCCGGTGGCGAAGGACACGATATCAAGGGTATGCTGCAAGAGCTCAAAGAACTGCTCAGCCCCCCTTCTATCCCGCTGGACCCTGCTGGTGCTGAACCCGACGAAGCATGAACACGGCCATGTACACCCTCGTCATGGAGCCACCCGCTACTTACAAGGCCGTGGCTCCGCCCGATGCCGCTATCACCGGCCGCATCCACTATATCCGTGGGCAGAAAGTGATGCTCGACCGTGACCTTGCCGAGCTCTATGGCGTGCAGGTCAAGGCGCTCAAACAGGCGGTGCGCCGGAATATGGAGCGTTTCCCGGAGGATTTCATGTTCACAATCAGGGGCGGCGGTCCCCTGCAGCCAGCGCCTCGGTCGCCGAATGCGACCTTGAAACGAGGTCAGAACATCAAGTACGTACCCTTCGCCTTCACCGAGCACGGCATACTCATGCTCGCGAACGTGCTTCGCAGCGAACAGGCCATCGCCGTGAGCATTCACATTATCCGCGTATTCAACCGCATGCGGGAGGTCTTCCATTCCCCGGAGAATGTACTGGACAAGCTGAGGGAGTTGGAGGAGCGTATCTCCGTACACGACAATGAGATCCAGGCCATCTTCGATCACCTCACGGAATTGGTCTCGCCCACGGAACAGGCGCGCAAACCCATCGGCTTCAAACCAGCCGAAGCATGATCACCGCCCCACAGCATAAGACAGTCCTGCAACCGACATAAGACACTCTTCACATGGCAAACCCCGTCTTCGGCTCCAACATCAAACTCCTGCGCACCCGCCGTGGCCGCTCGCAGGAAGAGACCGCCATCGCCCTCGAGGTGAAACGTTCCAGCTATAGCGGCTACGAGAACGGCACCGCCGAACCCTCGTTCGAGCTGCTCGTGCGCATGAGTGAATACTTCAAGGTGAGCATCGACAAACTGCTGCGCGATGATCTGGGTGCCCTCAGCGACAGCCAGATGGGCGTGCTGGAGCGCGGTGGTGACATCGACCTCAGCGGTCGGCGCCTGCGTGTGCTGGCCACCACGGTCGATCGCGAGGACCGCGAGAACGTGGAGCTGGTGCCCGAGAAGGCAAAGGCCGGCTACGCGCTGGGCTACGCCGATCCGGAGTACATCAGCATCCTGCCCACCTTCCAGATGCCCTTCCTGGCGCGCGACCGGAAGTATCGCACCTTCCAGATCAGCGGCGACAGCATGCCGCCCGTGGCGGACGGTTCCTGGGTCACCGGCGAGTATGTGCAGAACTGGCAGACCGTCCGCGATGGCCAGCCGTACATCGTGGTCACCAAGGATGATGGCATCGTCTTCAAGGTGGCCTACAACCAGCTGAAGGAGAAGGGCACCCTACTGCTGTGCAGCACCAACCCGCTGTACGCACCATACGAGGTGCAGGTCACCAATGTGCTCGAGATCTGGAAGTTCGTGCACTTCATCAGTGCCGAGCTGCCCGAACCCAACATGAGCCGGGATGAACTCGCCCGAAGCGTGGTGGAGTTGCGCAAGGAGGTGGGGCAGTTGCGCCTGGCCATGGAGCAGCAAGGGAGGCTGTCGTTCTGAGCCCGGTAGGGGTCGGGGCTATCTTGTACCCTATGCGTCAGTATCCGATCGATCGTTTGCGTAGGCCCTTCCACGATTTCCTGCGCGATCAATCCACCGGCGGGATCCTCCTCTTCGTGGTGGCCATGATCGCCATGGTCTGGGCCAATTCGCCCTGGAAGGAGAGCTACCATCACCTGTGGGAACATACCATGGCCATCAGCTTCGACGAATGGAAGCTGGAACGCACGCTGCACCATTGGATCAATGATGGCCTCATGGCCATGTTCTTCTTCCTGGTCGGCCTCGAACTGAAGCGCGAAGTGGTCGGGGGCGAACTGTCGCGTCCCCGTGATGCGGTGCTTCCCGTAGCGGCCGGTCTTGGCGGCATGATCGTGCCCGCGCTCATCTTTCTCTTGTTCAACCCGAGCGGTGAGGAGCACGCAGGTTGGGGCATCCCCATGGCCACGGACATTGCGTTCGCCATCGGGCTGTTGGCCCTGCTGGGCAGCCGGGCACCCGTCGCCCTCAAGGTCTTCATCACCACATTGGCCATCGCCGATGACCTGGGAGCGGTGCTGGTCATCGCCATCTTCTACACGTCGGATATCAGCTTCATCAACCTCGCGATCGGGGCGGGCTTCCTGCTCATGCTCGTCGCCGGCAATGTGCTGGGCGTTCGCAGTCCGTGGTACTACGCCCTGTTCGGTATCGGTGGGATGTGGACGGCCTTCCTGCTCAGCGGCATCCACGCCACGGTGGCCGGGGTGCTGGCGGCTTTCGCCATCCCAGCCGTGACGCGGATGGACGAGGTCACCTACATCAGGCGCATCACCAAGTATGTGCGGGAGTTCGCCGCGCTGAAGCCGAACCAACTTCCCACGCTCACCGAGGAGCAGTTGCACGTGATCGAGAAGATCGATGAGGCCAGCGAGAACGCGGAGACCCCGCTCCAGCGCTTGGAGCACAAGCTCCAGCCCCTGGTGATGTTCGGGGTCATGCCGCTCTTCGCCCTGGCCAATGCGGGCGTTGAACTGCCGGATGATATCGGTGCGGCGCTCGCCAGTTCGGTCACCCTGGGCGTAGGTCTGGGCCTTCTGCTGGGGAAACCGCTGGGGATCCTGCTCACTTGCTGGATCTTCGTACGCCTGGGCTGGGCACGCATCGGACCGGTGCTCACGTGGAGCCATCTCGTCGGTGCCGCCATTCTCGCCGGGGTGGGCTTCACCATGTCGTTGTTCGTCAATGAACTGGCCTTTGTTTCCCCCCTGCTGCGGCAACAGGCCAAGTTGGGCATTCTCGTGGCTTCGGTGCTGGCAGGCACGATCGGCTTCCTCCTGCTTCGCCGTTCGCCGCCGGTCACCGAAGGAGCGGAGGGGAATGAACGGTGAGCCGTTGAAGAGTTCATGTTAAGCCTATGTTAACACGAGGTGAACATTCGTGTACCTTTGGACGTATCCAAGGTCGAAACACGAACACATGCGCATCCTCTTGGTCATCGTATCCCTGTTGTCGCTGGGCACTCTCTCAGCGCAGGAGCTGCTTGGTCAGGAGCGCTGGCCGGATGGCACTTTGAAGGCGACCCGCTACAGCGAGGGTGACCGTATCCACTTCATCACCTACCATGAGAACGGCAAGGTGAAGGAGATGGGAGCCTTCCTTCAGGGCAAGCGCGACGGCGAATGGAAGCAGTACGCCGAGAGCGGTGCCGTGGTGGCGCGGGCGGCCTTTCGCAGCGGTCAACGTGAAGGCACTTGGGAGTTCCGTGACGGGACCAACGGCTCCTCCGGTCGCCTGATCTTCAATGATGGGGTCCTTGTTTTTGCGGAGCAGTCCGCTGAACAGGGCGACATTATTGCTCAGCGCACCTATCCCTAGCGGACAAGCACTTTTTCAGGCATTCCCGCCAAGGTGGTGCAACCTTGCTAGCGGCCTATCTTTGAAGGGTGAAGCGGGTAGTTGAGTTGCTCCAATGCGCCATCGGTCTTTTCGCCATCACGATGCTGGTACCCGCGTGCAGGCATGGCAAATGTGAAAGTGGCCCCCTGAGTTCGATCGGGCGTTCCAGCCACAATGCGGGAGCCAATTGCATGCAGTGCCACCTCCCCGATGGTGAGGGGGAGGTCTGCTGGAAAGTGGCAGGCACGATCTACAACAGCGATGGAACGGCACCCGCGACAGGCCATCAGGTCCGGCTGTTCACAGGACCGCTTGGAACCGGGGATATCCGGTTGTCCATACAGAGCGATGCATCCGGGAATATCTACACCTCAGAGGCTATCGCTTTCGGCAATGGTCTTTTCCCAGCGTTGATCCACAATGGTGACACGGCGTTCATGGCTGAAGCCATATCGGACGGGGCCTGCAACAGATGCCACGGTAGCAGCACAGACCGGATCATCATCCCGTAGTGGCGATCGAATTTTCGACTCAAGCCGTTGTGAGCCCACCTCGGATACGGTTTGGGACCACTAGCGACCCACTGGAACGCGGACATCGGAAGGAAGGGCTCATAGCCCGGTTGATCTGAAACAACGCAGGTGCCGTCTTGAGGCACGATCATCCTCAAGGGAGGGAACACCGTGAAGGTGTGTATGGTCAAGACTTCTTGAACACGTCCTCCGGATCGGGGAAGGCCTTGAACTCGATCGCGTGCCCGTCGGGATCCTCGATGAACATGCTCACCTGTTCGCCCACCTCACCCTTCATCACCGTGCGGGGTTCGATGTAGAAAGGGTGTCCCACCTTCTTCAATTTGTCGCGCAGCTTCTTCCAATCGGCCATGCTCAGCACAATGCCCCAATGGTCGCTGGGCACATTGGACTTCGGGTTGTAGATCCGCGCGGTCTTGATCAGTTTGGGCACCTGCTGTATGGTCAGTTGGTGTCCGAAGAAGTCGTAGTCCACCCAACTTTCGGCGCTGCGCCCTTCGCGGCAACCTAGGAACTTGCCATAGAAGGCCTTGATCCGTTTGAGGTCCGTGGTGGCAAAGGCGATGTGGAAGGTGCCGTGCATGGGGTGGATATCGGATGCCCCAAAATAGCAACGGCCCCGACCGGAAGGATCGGGGCCGTCGATGGGTTATCAGCAGGGCCGGGTTAGTCGGGTGCGCTCAGTCCTCGTCGTCGTCCGCACCACCGTCGTCATCGGCGGGGTCATCGTCCTCACCACCATCGTCCTCGGCTTCGTCCTCGCCACCATCGTCGTCGCTGTCGCCGCCGGTATCATCGGCATCGAGACCACCACCTTCTTCCAGATCGTCACCCACCGGAGCTGCATCCTCTTGATCGAGGAACTCTTCGATCTCGGCGCGGCTCTCGGGGTTGATCTTGATCAGGTAAAGCGCATCGGCGGTACGCAGTTCGATGACCCTCAGGATATCCCCCTTGGCGGTCGGGATGGTCTTGATGTGGGTGCTATCGATGCCGTCAGGATACTGCTCCTGGAGGGTTTCCTTGAGCGCGTCGGTCAGCGTGTTGAAGGAGCGGATCAGGCGTTGCATGGGGAGGGGTGCTCACATATCGAGGACGTAGGCAAAGATGAGGGGCGCCACGATAGTAGCGTCACTTTCAATGATGAATTTGGGCGTGTCGATATCCAACTTGCCCCAGGTTATCTTCTCATTGGGAACGGCGCCACTATAGCTTCCGTAGCTGGTGGTACTATCGCTGATCTGGCAGAAATAGCTCCAGAACGGGATGCTCTCACGCTGCAGGTCCTGATGTAGCATGGGCACCACACAAATGGGGAAGTCACCGGCGATCCCCCCCCCGATCTGGAAGAAGCCGATCCCGTCAGGACCACAATTGTTGGTGTACCAATCCGCCAGGAACATCATGTACTCGATGCCGCTCTTCATCATCCCGGGCTTACAGTCCCCCACGATGCAATGGCCAGCGAAGATGTTGCCGAGGGTGCTATCCTCCCATCCGGGACAGATGATGGGCAGGTTGCGCTCGGCGGCGGCCACCATCCAACTGTCCTTGGGGTCGATCTGGTAGTACTGCTCCAGTACACCAGAACGGATCATCTCATAGAAGTACTCATGCGGGAAACGACGGTTGCCGCTCTTGTCATCAGCGGTCCAAAGGTCCACCACGTGCTTCTCCAGGCGCCGGAAGGCCTCGTGCTCGGGGATGCAGGTATCCGTCACGCGGTTCATGCCACGGTCCAACAGGTCGCGCTCCTGGGCCGGGGTGAGGTCCCGGTAGTGAGGCACACGCTCGTAGTGGTCATGAGCGACCAGGTTCATCACATCCTCTTCCAGGTTGGCGCCGGTGCAACTGATGATGTCCACCTTGCCCTGACGGATCATCTCAGCGAAGATCTTTCCGAGTTCTGCGGTGCTCATGGCACCCGCCAAGGTCACCATCATTTTCCGGCCCTTGGCCAAGTGGGCTTTATAGCCTTGGGCGGCATCCACGAGTGCAGCTGCATTGAAGTGCAGGTAGTGCTTCTCCATGAAAGCCGATAGGGGGCGGACGGTGCTCATTTCAGTGGTTCAGGGGCGAAATATAGAAGCGGTGTGCGAATGCCGCTCATCCAATGGCAAAGAAGGTTGCGTAAAGATCGACCGGGAAGGTCGGATCGTTGAACGTCCAGGTGATCCGCGGTATACGTTGACCAAGTGGTCATGGGTCCTTCCGGGTTCCGGGTTCATCCATCGGCAGGTAGCCCAATAATTGGAGCATGCGTTCAGCGGTCTGCTGCTCTGCGAAGACCCGATCGGTCAACGTGCCGTCCGGTAAGCGGTCGATGAGCACGTGCTTTGGTTTGGGGATCAGGCAATGTTGGATCCCACCGAAGCCTCCCAGCGTATCCTGGTAGGCGCCGGTATTGAAGTACCCGATGTATTGCCTACGGTCCTCGCGGAACTTCGGAAGGTAGATGGCGTTGATGTGCTGTTCGCTGTTGTAATAGTCGTCGCTATCGCAGGTCATTCCGCCCAGGAAAACGCGCTCATACTCATCGTCCCAGTTGTTGATGGGCAACATGATGAACCTTTTGCTTATGGCCCAGGTGTCCGGGAGGGTGGTCATGAAACTGCCGTCGATCATGTTCCAACGTTCCTTCTCGTTCTGCTTCTTCTGGTGAACGATGCTGAAGAAGGTAGCGCCGCTATCGCTCACGGTGAAACTGCCGAACTCGCTGAAAATGTTGGGTTCTTGCACCTTGTTCTCCTCACAGATGTCCTTGATACGCCCCACGATCTCGCCGATCATGTAATCCAGGTCGAAGCTGAAGTTGAGGCTGTTCTTGATCGGAAGTCCACCACCGATGTCGAGCGTATCCAATGTCCGGCACAGTTTCCACAGGTCGCAGTAGACGTTCACGCATTTGGTGAGTTCGTTCCAGTAATAGGCTGTATCCGTGATCCCCGTATTGATGAAGAAGTGCATCAGTTTCAAGCGGAATTTCTTCTGCTTGCTGATGTTCCGCATGTAGAAGGGGATGATGTCCTTGTACCCGATCCCCAGGCGGCTGGTGTAGAACTCGAACTTGGGAGCCTCCTCTGCGGCGATGCGTATCCCGATATCGCAATTCCCTTCGATCACCTCATCCAAGGCATAGATCTCCGACATGTTGTCGATGATCGGTACGATGTTGAAACCGCGGTTGGCCAGCTTACCGATCCCTTTGATATAGCGCTCGTCCTTGAAACCGTTGCATAGGATCGTGGCGTCCTTGGTGATCCGGCCGCGTTCGATCAATAGCTCGATCATTTCCAGGTCATAGGCGCTGCTGGTCTCCAGGTTCACACCCTTGGACAACACCTTGTCGATGACGTAGCTGAAGTGGTTGCTCTTGGTGCAGTAGAAGTACTCGTACTGGCCACCGTAGCCATGGTCCTGGATGGCCTTGTTGAAGCTCGCCCTTGCAAGGTCGATCTTCTCGCCGATCTTGGGTAGATAGGTGATGCGCAAGGGCGATCCATGCTTCTCAAGTAGCTCAGTGAGTGGCAGGTCGTTCCATATCAACTTGTGATCAGCCAGTTTGAACTCGTCCTTCGGGAAATCGAAGGTCTGTTCGATCAGGTCGATGTAGCGGGTCTTCATGGATCGGGCAGGCGCGTGTCGGATGTGGGGGACAAGAGAAAGGCGTGCACCCGAATGCTGGCCGAAGGTCTGCTGCGGGTCGGGTCGGTCGAAGAGGGTGCGGCCACAATGGTGCTGGCCCGAACATATACGCCACGAGCCGTCATCGGAAGTCTTGGCATGGTGCTACAACCATTGGAACGATGGTGTAATCGCTCGCAGCTGAGAGATCGGTCCGGATGGTCATGGTCGTTTCACCGGGTGCAAAAGTAGAGGCCGGTGAGGTCCGACGCACGGTATCATGGAAATTGTCCGATCCATCACACGGTGGCTCATAACCAGCGCTTGCGTCGGAACCAAAGCAGCATGAGCACCGATATCATCGTCATCATGGCCATCACGGCGAAATAGCCGTAGCGCCATTCCAGTTCAGGCATGTGGCGGAAGTTCATACCGTAGACGCCCACCACGAAGGTCAGTGGAATGAAGATGGTGCTGATGATGGTAAGGAGCTTCATCACCTGTCCCATACGCATGTTCACGCCGGCATGGTACGTGTTCTCCAGGCTGCTCAGCATTTCCCGGAAGGTCCCGATCGTCTCGGCGATATAGACGGTATGGTCCTGGAGGTCGTTGATGTACCGTCTGGTGGGCTTCTCGATCAATGGGTTCTGGAGGATATTGAGCCTGCCGGCCAATTCGCGGGTCGGGGTCACATACCGATCCACGGTGATAAGCATACTTCTCAGTTCTTGAATGGTGAGGAGGTCCTCATTGCCCGGCCTCACGAGCACCTTGCGTTCCAGTTGTTCGATACGCTTGCCGAGGTCCTCCACGATCAGGAAGTAGTGGTCCACGATGACGTCCAAGAGTGCGTACAACAGGTAATCCGCCCCGGACCGCCTGACCCGTCCCAGGTCCTTACGAATGCGGTCCCGGATCGGCTCCAATACATCCCCAGGCCGTTCTTGGAAGGAGATGACAAGTCCTTTCCGTAGGATGAAACAGACTTGTTCCGTATGAATGCCGCCGGTCTCGTCGTCCAACTCCAGCATCTTGGCCACTACGAAGATCGTGTCCTGGTATTCCTCCACTTTGGGCCGGTGGTCGGTATTGAGCACATCCTCCAGCAAGAGCGGGTGCAGGTTGAACAATTCACCGGCCTGTTGCAGGATGAGTTCGGATGTCAGTCCGTCATGGTCGATCCAGGTGACGCGCTGCTCGCTGATGACGGACCGGCATTCATTGAGGTCGCCCAGCGTTCGTTCCTCGAATCCCGATGCATCGAAGGTGAACAAGCGTAAGGATGAACGGGTCGCCTCTCCATCGCCTACATGGATCATCGACCCGGGTGGAAGGCCCACCTTCCCCGAACGGCTCTTCACCTTCTTCATGGATGGTCGATCGCTGGTTGGCCAGAACAATTGGAATGAACGGTCAGGGCGTATCCTGAACAATGGACAAGCGGGAACAAAGAGCTGCGTCCCAAGGACCGATCATTCATTTTTGAGGTCAGTAAGATCCGTTCGAAAGGTGCTGCCATTTTCCACGATCAAGGGAGGCCGTCCATGCCTGAACAACTTCATATCACGCCCGATCAGGGAGGTACGTTGGTCCACCACATGGAGGAGTGACCCTTCCCGCAATCCGACCACTGGCATGGCAGGGTTCACTTCCAGGAATTCGGACAATCGTTGATCCCGGCTTTCTCCTCCATGACCCGCAATGGTGGCCTCGGTGTAGTGCGGGTTGATCTGAAAGGGAACGAGGTGCATGGCGCGCAGTGATGGTGGCTCAACCACAGGCATATCGTTGGTGGTCATGATCGTGGGGCATGCCACATTACTACCTGCGCTCCACCCGAGATACGGAATGCCATTCCGCACCCGTTGTGCGATGCTGCGCACCAGTCCGTTGCGGTACAGGGAGCGCAGCAGGTGGAACGTGTTCCCGCCACCTACGGCCACCGCATCACATCCCGCCAACAACGCGTCCATATCACCCTCTCCCATCAATGGGACGAGTTCCACGTCCATCGCAGCGAATACACTCCTCACCTTGGTCACGTAGTCCGGTTGTTGTCCGGGAACGGCGGCCAAAGGCACGAAAGCCAAGCGCTTTCGACCATTCAGGAACGCGGAGACGTGATCGGCCGGCCAATGGAAGAACGCTTCACCGGGAAGGGTCGAGTTGGAGAGGAGCAGCAGTTGCATGCGGCCTAAGGTATCACCGTCCCCAGAATGATCAATTCGAAACGTTCAGGTTCGCCGTCCGTTCGGATCGAAAGCGTGCGCATCAGACGGCCCAACGGAGCGCGACCACTGAAGTGCACGGACAAGGCATGGGAACCTTGCGCAGGTATGGGCTCCTTGGGAAGTTCGGTGGTCGTGCAGCCGCAGTCGGCGGTGCTCTCCAAAAGATGCATGGGCGTTGCACTGGTGTTCCGGATGAGGAAGGGGATCTCCCGTTCACGGTCCTGTTCGATGTTGCCCAGTTCCTTGATGAGCCGAATGGTCCCTTGTTCCGTCCGTTGGGTGTCCATGAGTTCAAGCGCCACCACTTCGATGCGGCGCTCGCGAGCAGCAGCCACGCTATAGACCGATCGATCCAATGTTGCTGGATCGTCGCTGACGCTCGAAGCTGCCCGGTCCTCACCGAAGGGAAGTTCGTGCACGGTCAGCATCGCTGCGTTGGGCGCATTGCCGTCCAGATAGGGGGTCAATCGACCACCCAGCACCGTACGCAAGTGGTTACGCAAGCTTTGGATCCTCCGTTTGGAAAGATCGATGTTGTAGTCGTTACGGGCGAGAGGGCTGGCATGTCCACGGACGTCGATGGTCACGCTTCGGCCGGCATCCAATGTGGTGATCAGAGCCCGGGTCAATTCACCCAACAAGGCCATTCCATGGTCCACCTCCTCGGTGAAGAACCGGGTCATGGCATTCGGGTCCTCTTGGCCGTTCAGGTAATCCGGAAGCAGTGACCTGTATGCGAGGTAGGTATCCTGATAGTCGAGTTCGGTCGTGGTGCTCCGGGAACGTGGCCCGGGTTCGTCGTTATGGAAGTAGAGCCGAAGAGGGAATTTGCGTTGGAGTGTGGCCAAGGCGAGAGCCGACTCTTCGTAGAGGTCATTCACGGTATCTGTCGTTCCGGGTACGTTGGCGCGGACCATTCGGCTGATGTCCCAGCGGTACAGGTCGTTGCAGCAGGTCTCACCCTTTGCGGCGAAGGATCCCGCCCGATTACTGGTGATCCAGCCTTCACCACGCGCAGTATCGAGCATGGGATAAAGGTCATTGGCAGGACTGTTGATCGGTGTACCAGCGTTTTCCGGAGTACCGAACACATCATTGTCCAATGTCGATGTGAACACATCATAGCCACCATGGCCGGGAAGGTGATCGGAACTGAACCATAATGTGGACGTACTCGGTACGAACCAAGGAGAGCGTTCATTCCCAGCGGTGTTCACCTTGCCGTTCAACGGGTGGACCTCCACAGCACGACCGTTCTCCAACCGGGCCTGCCAGATATCGGTGCCGCCTTTACCGTCTGCTCTATCACTCACGAAAAGCAGCATCTCACGATCGTTCCAATCCACGATCATCGGCTGTGTGCTCATGGCATCACCGAGTCCCTCAAGGGGAACCGGGTCGAGCAGACCGTCACCTACAGGGCTCACATGGATACGACACGTGCCATTGACCGGACAATAGGTGAATAGAATCCGTTGTCCATCGAGCGTCCAAGTTGGATTGGCAACATCACCGTCACCGACGACCTCCAACGGCTCAGGTGCGGACCAGTTCCCAGATACACCACTGCTTCGATGGATGCGCGTGCGGTAGTGCATGGTATCCTCCACCTCACCCGATCCGTTCACGGCGCCGTGCAAGCCGGCGAAGTGGAGGGTCCCGTCAGGACCATAGCGCGCGCCGAACTCGCTATCGAAACTGTTCAATGGGGCGGGTTCGTGAACGATCTCGACGGATCCAGCCGACGTCGGCTCCAAGGCAAGGGTGATCCCTTCCAGGGCATTCAACGCGCGTTCATGAAGCACGGAGGCCTCATCCTTTTCACGCTTCAATACCTTGGACCAGGAGGCTTGGGCTGCTATGGGGTCGCCGGCACACAGTTGCATTTCGGCAAGCCAGCGCAAGGCTTGGGTGTAGGTGCGACCTTGGTCCTTGCGGTACACCTTTTCGTAGAGTTCCGCAGCCCGATCGTACTGGTGGCTCAGTCGACAAGCTTCGGCTTGTTTCCACTGCAAACCCATACGTCCGGGTTCGATGGCCAAGGCACCGTCGAAGAAACGGCTGGCTCCATAGTACTGCTTCACCTCCATGGCCGCATCGCCCCAGCGTGTCCATTGCTCCAACGATTGTGCGTTCGTATCAAGGTGGGTGAGCAATAGCAGCAGTGGGACGAAGGTCCGCTGAACGAGAAGCGTGATCCTCATGTTCACAGTTGTTCAGGGCAGGCCTTGAACCGCACAGGCAAGGTGTTCCGCTTGCGCACCAAGCGCACCAAGGTGAACTCGATGCCACCACGTTCGCGGCTGGCCGGTACGAGCTTGCTGGTATTGATGTCGTAGCTGATGCCGACGGTCCAGTCATCGTATTCCAGGCCTGCATGTACGTAACCCGCATCGGCTGCACGGTAATGAAGACCGGCGATCAGTGAACGCTCCAGTCCGTAGCGTTGCAAGAGGATGTAACGGAGGTTGGCGCCAAGGTCCAACTCGTGGAACGTGCCTTGGGCCATGAACTGGGCCATGGGTCGAAGGTCGAGGTCGGAAGAAAGTGGGAACCCGGTGATGATATGGACCGAAGCGCGACGGTCCAGAGGCTCGCCAGGCTCTCCGAGGAATCCGATCCGTGGGCTTGTCAGGTTGAACAACGAAACTCCGAATTGCACCGATCCACGGGGCGTCGGGGTATAGCGATATACGGCTCCAAAGTGAACGTCGGGGTGTACCAGGCCATCGCGAGCGATGTTCTCACCGCTGCCAAGTTGGGGGTCGTAGGTGAAGCCATTGTACTGGGCATCGAACGAAAGACCAGCCTCGTTGAGCGTGATGGAGGAGATACCTGCTTGGAGGCCGAAGGTCACCGCATGGTCGGTTGTTCCTGCAGGTCTTACGGTCCAACTTCCACCAAGACTGAAATGGAACCTGTTCAAGCGGCTGTCTCCAGCCCGGTCATTATAGAGCCACGCGCCCAGACCCAATCCCTTCACGCCAGCAGCATGGGCAAGATCCCCTCCCAGGCCGAATGTGCGGTAAGGAATGGTCACCGATCGCCATTGTTGCCTGAACACGGCACTGAGGCGCTGCTCCCCATCGAAGGCACCGATGCTACCCGGACCCAAGGCCAGCGGCGTGTTGAAGAACTGAGAGAAGTGGATGTCCTGTGCAGCGATGGGACCACTACCCGACACGATGGCCATGATCAGGAGATACAGCCTTGTTCGAAGGACCACATGAATAGCAGGGTCACGGTCCTTGTTGTTGGCCTCGGTATTCGATCGGTGCACCTTCATCGCACGACGGTCACGTTGCCTTTGGTGAAGTAGCGCTGGCCATCCACGCAATCCACGGTAAGGTGGTAGACAAAAACAGCGGGATCCACGGGTCTTCCTTGATAGGTCCCATCCCACCCGATACGTTGATCGGTCGTGCTGAAGACCAATTCCCCCCAGCGGTCGAACACCAGGAATTCCAAGCGTTCGACGTGACGGCCGCGAACGAGTAGTAGGTCGTTCACGCCGTCATCATTGGGAGTAAAGGTGTTCGGAACGAAGATGTCCGGATCTGAGCACCGGAGCTCAAAGACCGTTACTTGGACCGAAGCGTCCTTGCTACACACCCCGTCGGAGACGTTCACTACGAACGTGGTAGTGGAATTGACCACTGCGGTAGGAATGGGTGATGAAGGGTCACTTACACCCGTTACGGGAGTCCACGCATAGCTCAGATCCCCAGATGGAGTTGCGGATAGTTGGACGGTGGTCCCTGGCAGGACGAGGGCTTGATCGACGGAAGCGGAGACGCTTGCACCGGTGATGGTGGAAACGTCCACTTGCACAGTAGCGTTCCATGCGCAGCCGCTCGGTGCGACCACACTAACGCCGAAGGCAGTATTCTCGGCGGGTGCAACTTGGATGCCGGCAGTTCCCTGCCCACTAAGCACCAGGTCGTCGGGCGACCAGAGAAAGGTGCTTCCCGGGTCGGCACCGTTGACCGTGATCAGCGCCGTATCACCCAGACAGATCCCAAGGTCATCGGTCATCGTGATGTCGGCAAGTGAAAGGATGATGGTAGTGCTGTCCAATGCGGCACATCCACCCTCAACTGTTGCACTGACGAAGAACGACCCGCCCTGAAGTGGTGAAAGGGTTGCCGTGCTGTCTGTTGGATCCGGGTTCAAGCGATCGCTCAGGTCGGAAGTGGAACTCCAGTGGAAGGATGAAGCTGTGCCGAACGAGTTGGCCACTAGTTCGAAGGTGTTGATCGGGCCGCATAGGAGTGTATCCGGCATGGCCATGAGTTGAGGACGCGCTGGCGCTACGACAATGGTCCGGGTGGTTTGGTCACTTTCATTGCAAGCGAGTGGATTCGTGGCGGTCAGGACCACGGTATAGGTGCCTGGGAGCGCATACGCGTGTGTCGGGTTGACCACTGTGGATGGTGCCGAACCATCGCCGAAGTCCCAAACCACTCCAGCCGCACCGCTGCTGAGGTTGATGAACGTGAAAGGCTCTTCGGCACAAGCGCGTTCTGGTGCGAGAAATGCGGCGATCACCAAGGGAGCATCAAAGTCGAACTTCAGGACCCCATTGTTGCATCCTGTGCTATTGTTGGTCGCACTCCACGCATTTGGCGTTGTGGGGAAGTCGTCGTTGTTCTGGCATCCCGCGCATACCGATTGGTAGACCCGGCCTCTTCGATCGAACCGGCTTGTTCCCCCATCAACATGTTCAGGACTGACGCCACCTCCATAGTAGGTCGCATAGGTCAGCGCGGTCATGTCGATATCGAATACCGCCAAGTACAGGTCGTGCCCATCGGTGCTGCTTTGGTGGGCATCAGGTGTGATCGGCAGACCCTGGGTGGTGAGGCTGCCACCCAACCCAGCGTTGCTGCTTCCCCAGCCACTGGTGTAGATCTTGTCGCACACATCGACCAGGAACGCAGTGGGTGATATGTCCGGGTTGCCGTCGTTGCGGCCTACCCGGGAACTCAATAACGCACTGCTGAGATCGGCGCTGAACTTGGTTATGAACTGCCCCCCCGATGGTTGGTTGTATGGTGCATTGAGGATAAGCTGTCCGGAAGGAGCGGATGTCTGGCCGAAAACATAGACCGCTCCATTGCCATCGAGTTCGACGAAGTAAGCTTGGTCATAAGCGCTCGAACCCCAATAGGTCAGCGCATCGATCGTGTTGCCTGATGCAGCGAATCGAGCCACGAACGCTTCCGCGCTACCACCATTGGAGGTCTGTTGAACGGCATCAGCGGAGGTCGCCAGGTCCGTGCTGGTGGATCCGCCACATACATGAAGCGATCCATCCGGTCCTACCACGCCATTATAAACAGCATCCGCAGCACTCCCTCCGATATAACTGGCGTAGATCAGGGTACTGAGGTCGGCATTGAAGCGCGCCACATATCCATCGTGGGAGCCTCCGGCATATCCAGCCTGTGCCGCGTCGGTGGTCACAGGCATATTGGTGCTCTGGGTACAACTGGTCACCCACACATCTCCATTGGTGGCCAACAGTACTTCCCCGCGGACCTCGTCCGCATAGTTGAATTTCAGTCCTGGCGCACTGTTTAGCCCATCATTGCCGGTACCGCCCAGGTAGGTGCATCCGAGCAGGGCGGAGCCGTCAGCGGAAAGACGAGCAAGGAGCATGTCCGAACCGTTCGGGTAGGAGAGGCCAAGTCCGGAAGGGGTGAACGGTGTACCGCCTGCGAAAGTGGGGTCGAACGCGTTCGAGGTTACAGGGATGTCCGTAGAAGCTGTTGTCCCAAGGAGTAGCAGTTGGTCATTGTTATCCACGTAAAGGCTATGTGGCATTTCCGCTGCACTTCCGCCGAGGTAGGTGCTCCAGATCAACTGTGTGCCTGTGGTATCGTACTTGGTGATCGCGATATCGGTGGTTCCTCCCGACCAATCAGTGCTGTACGCCCCAGTGGTCGTCGGGTACAATGGGCCGAACGCGGTACTGCCCGCATACAGGAATCCGGCGGCATCGAAGGTGGCGGTATAGCCGAAATTGTTGCTGAAGGATCCGGAGTAGGTCGCAAAGGAGAGCTCTGGATCGATGACCAGTTCGTGCTCCGGGTCGTAGGGACCAGGTCGGATACCTATCTCCCCCGCGTCAGACCAGTAGGTACAAGGGATGATGCGTCGTTCACCATGGATGTCCTGGTATGCCATGGGGATCCGCTCCGTCATCCGTCCCATACTGGTGGTCACGACCAGCGCACCATCCCGTAGCGTGACCTCATCAGCACCTTCGTAGTCGAAGCGAATGCCCAAGGGGTCGGAACCTGGTCGGATGATCAGGTCGTACTTCAACCCTGATCGCCCTTCGCGGAAAAGCGCATCACAGCCAGGGGCTATGCCGGTCATCCGGACCGTAGCATAGGCCTTGGCATGACCTGTCCGGTTGGCAGTGGAGTCCCCGAGGAAATAGTTGTAGGCACCTGGAAGAGCCTGTTCGCCTCGTACGGATGGGGATACTGCGCTGAGGAACCGGAGCTTCACGACATGTCCACGTAGGATGATCGGTCGGCTACCCGGGTCGATATTCTGGTTCGCATGTGCGTCAGCGATCGCCGACGCATCATACCGATCGATGGTCACACCATCTCGTTCCATCCAGAGCGTAGTGCCAGCGAGCTCGGCCCTGTGGGTCACTTGGTCCGGCCATTGGCCTTCATTGGTTATGAACCGTATCGCCTGAGCGTTCGCGGCGAAGGTGCATATCCAAAAGAGACAGATCGTGCTTGTCGCCCTTCTCCCCATCAGGCACGAAGATACTTACGTATGCCTGGTGTTCGGATGGAGCGTACGGTCAACGGGCCTTCTGCTGGAAGGCTTGTTCCTCACCCTTCACGATCATGCGGAACTCCACACGTCTGTTCTGAGCCCGACCTTGTTCGGTCTTGTTCGTGGCGATCGGCTGGTTCTTGCCATGGCCTACGGCGATCAATCGTTCGCTGTCCACCCCGCGCGAGGCGAGTTGTTCAACCACCGTCTGAGCTCTTGCTTGGGATAGGTCGACATTGTAAGCGGTACCTCCGATGGCATCGGTGTGCGCTTCGATCACAAGCATCAGTTCCTTATGCTGCTTCAGCAGGTGGTCGATCTGCTCCAGCACAGGTGAGGAGGTACTATCCAGAGCGGCGCTTTTGTAAGCGAAGTGGATGGCGTTCGTCCGGAGCTTCTTGTTGTTCAACTCCTCCAAGGATGCCAGGTCGAGCTGGCTAAGGTCGATCAGTTTCTCTTCTTCCAATGCGAACACTTCCGCATCCATGAACTGAAGGTCCTTCACCTTTTTGTAAACGACATACATCTCTTCCATCGACTTGGCCTCGCCCACCAGATAGATATACGTGGATGTCACCGGGTCGAACCGTTCGATCACGGGATAGAACCGCTTGATCTCGGCGAAGCGAGGGTCATCCAAGCTCATTCGCTCCCGTGTGGCGAAAAGTTGTACGGCGAACGTGGCGTCATCCAACTGGTCCATCCGGATCTCGGAGGCATCGAACGGGAGTTCTTGATAGTTGAACTCATGTGACCTTCCCAGGGCATCCTGGTAGACGGCGGCAACGGCCATGTCCTCGTGTTCCTTGAACCTATCGATGACCACGATCGGTTTCGTATTGCACTTGTTCTGGATGGTGCCCGATGCATCGACCACAGCCAATGCGTCCAGCCTCACCTCATAGGTTCCAGCCGTTTTGAACTGATGCACCGTGGAAGGGCCTTTTGTCAGCGTGCCATCACCAAGGTCCCAGTGATATTCGGAAGATACCCAGCCGGGTAGGTTGCTCAGGTCGGAGTGGAATTCCACGGAACGACCCGTACGCACGGTGTCAGGGGCAGCCACGAATGCCTGGAAATGGTCCCTCAGTTCCAGTTCATGGCTGACAAGGGTATGGAACGTCTGTCCTGTCCTTCGGTCCACGAGCAAACTACGCACGTGGTAATTCCCCGGCTCGGTGTAGCAGTGATCAACGGTCAAGGAGTTGATGCGTGTGCCATCGCCCAGGTCCCATACATGGTCCAACGGCAGTGCGGCGGTCACTGCCAATGGTTTCGAGGTGAAGTGGTAACAATAGTTGTTCGGCTGCTGTGGGGTGCACTCCCTGAACTTGGGAATAGTGCGTACGCTATGGTGGATACGGTCCGTTCCGGTCCTGTCTGAAGCGAACAATGCGCGACGACCATCCGCGGAGCTCGAATAGCCATGGTCGTTGGCAGGGCCATTGATGGGTTCAGGGAGTGCTTCTGGCCGTGTCCATTTGCCTTCGTGCAGCTCGGTGCGATAAAGGTCCAGCTTGCCTTTGCCACCCTCACGGTCCGAGGCGAAGATCAGCGAACCGTCAGGTTGGAACTGAGGATAAACCTCGTTCGCCGTGCTGTTCAAGGTGTTCGCCAATGGTTCTGGCACGGACCAGGACCCATCCTTGAGCAAGGACCGGAACAGGTCCATACCTCCGGCCCCGCCGGTCATATTGGATGCAAAGATCAACGTGCGACCATCCGCGGAGAGTGCAGGATGCATCACGCCATACTTTGCGGAGTTGAACGGGAACGGTATGGGCTCGGACCATTGACCATCGTTCAGTGAGGACATGAACAACCCGAGTTGGGCGGCCGCACCTTTCAAGTTGGATAGCTTTTTGGGCAGCACCAGGTTTCGGGTATAGCAGATGGTGGAGCCGCTGCGATCGAAAGAGGCTGGCCCTTCATTGACCGGTGTGGTGAGCATGGAACTGAACAGGACCGGTTGTCCAGCCCGTTCCTTGGCGAAGGGTACCCAATAGAGGTCGGATAGTGGTTTTCCGGATTCTGCATCGCGGAAATCGATCGCACTTGACGATTCACGAACGGATACCATGACGAACCCACTATCCAGCCAGATGGGTGCATAATCCTCCCCTGGAATGGCGAGGTCGACCATGGTCACCTCGTGGATCTCTTGTGCCCATACCGAGTAGGTGCACAGGCACAATGCTGCTATGGGGATGGCTTTCAGCATCGGTCTAGAAATAGCGGGGGTCCTTGACCCTGATGCGATAACCGAATTCATACTGGAGCATGAGCTCATGGGACCCATCGTGATAGGAGCGGATGGCGGAAAGACCCATGTCGTAGGAATACCCCAAGCGCCATTGGGGATTGGGGAGGAATTCGACGGAGCCGATCAGTGCATCGCCGGTACGGTACGATACGCCGAGCCACACTTTGTCACGTAATATGAAGTTGGAAGAGAGGTCCGCCTGAAGGCCGCTCTCAGTCCGATAGCGGACCATGGTGGAGGGTTTCCACTTCAACAGGTCGGATACATCGAACAGTATGCCCCCGGTAAGCATGGGCTGCGCATCAAGCTTCACATCGCTTAATACGGTCGTTGCGTCACTCAGGTTATAGTTGTGCAGAAGCAGGAACGGAAGTGAGAATCCAACGAACCAACTCTTGTTGTAGTAGTATGCACCTGCACTGAAATTGGGCCTGATGGCATGTCGGGTATCCACGGCGAACACTTGATCGCCTGCTTGCTGGATGGCCACCTCGGTCCAACGAGCCCTGAAGAGCGTCGCCCCAACCCCAAGGCCAAGTGCGAGTTTGGCCTTGTTGGGCATTCGAAGCCGATATGCGTAGGAGGTGAAAACGCCGGTTTGCTCCGATACGCCGATCCGGTCGTTCAGGATCATGAGACCGAGGCCAACCTTACGACGAGCAACAGGAGCGTGGATGCTTAACGTTTGGGACACCGGCGCACCTTCGAAGCCGACCCATTGCTGCCTGTAGGAAAGGTTCGCCGCTAGCGCATCCCGACTACCCGCATAGGCTGGATTGATCACCAGACCATTGAACAGGTATTGACTGGTCAATGGGGAATGCTGGGCCTGGGTAACGCCATGGGCGACCAGTCCTGAAAGGGCTATCAGTGTGACGAGGATCCTCACCGTTTGATGATGACGTGGCCGTTGTACGTGCGTTCGTTGCCAAGGTTCAGCACATAGAAATAGGTGCCGTCAGGTAGCTCCTTGCCGTTGTCCGACCGGCCACTCCATTCGTTGGCGTAATCATCCGAGGTGAAGACCTGTTGTCCCCATCGATTGAAGACCTTGACCTTCGATCCAGGATGGTTGCCTAGGCCGGTGATCCGGAAGGTGTCGTTCACGCCATCGCCGTTGGGGGAATAACCCTCGGGTATGAAGAGGTCGAGCACAGTGATGAGCACGGTATCGCTCACTGAGGAACAGGTGTTCAATGAAGCGTTCAGGATCAGTAGGTGATCGCCTGGCGACAGATCGTTCAAGTAGGCTGTGGGTTCATCAGCATCGAACAGCGTTCCTGGTCCGGTAAGGACGGTCCACAGCAGGTCGGCTCCTACGGTGGCTGATCCATTGAGTACGGTGTTCGTGGACATTTCCAGTATTTGGTCCGTGCCGGCGTTCACCCAGAGTCCCGTTCCTGGGTCAAGGAAGGTCACTTGGGCCGTATCCTGAGCTAGGCAACCACCGGAGTTCACTGTCCAGACCAATGAGAAAGTACCAATGGAGTTCGAACCGATCAGGGCATCGGAAGCCTGGAGATCACTACCGGTGAGTTCCGCAGGCAGTGTCCAAAGGCCGATGCCATTGGTGATCATGGCTTGCATTCCCACTTCATTGCCACAGGTCGATAGATCCGGGCCGGCGTTGGCATTGGGCGTGGGCAACACTTCCACCACGAGCACTGACTGTGCCGAGCACGTTCCATCGCTCCAGGAGTATCCTAGGGCATGAGCGCCAGGTGAGGTTGGCGTGAATGAAGCGTTCAGCACATCATCCCCGATCCAGGTTCCACCTGTAGGAGTTGCAAGAGCGCTCAGTTCGACAGGTGCTCCACCTTCGCACTGCGGTCCGACGGGTATGATACTGATGGTAGGTATTGCCCGTATTTCAACGGTGGTGCTGTCCATCGAGGGGCAATTACCGAGGAATCCATGTCGTACGGTGTAGATCCCCGGTGCACTCGCATCAGGCAATAGGATACCGGTGATCGGATCGATCATTAGGCCGTCAGGAGTGGATGTGAACGAACCGCCCTGTTCTGCCACCCATGGGCTAGGGGGCATGGCACTGCTACAATACACTGGCTGTGCATAATAGAACGCTGCATCCGCAGGGGACCCTATCGTGAGTACGAGCGTGTCCGTATGACAATCACTCGCACTGATGTAAGTGCCGCTCTGCGCGTAGGTCTGGTTGTTCACGGTCCAGGTGTAGCTACCACAAGCCACTTCAGTGATGGTGGTACCGGTGCTTGGCGTGATATTCAGGACCAGCGTATCGGTGTGGCAGCCCACAGTGTGGATGTAAATTCCGCTCTGCTGATAGTTGACGCCGTTAGCGGTCCACGTGTAGTCGCCGCACGCACTGATCGTCGTAGTGTTGTTGGTGCTCGGCGTGATGGTCAGCACCAGGGTCTCGGTGTTGCAACCGGTCACGCTCGTGTAGGTACCGCTCTGGGCGTAGGTCGTGTTGTTGACCGCCCAGTTGTACGTGTCGCACGCACTGATCGTGGTGGTGTTGTTGGTGCTCGGGGTAATGGTCAGCACCAAGGTCTCGGTGTTGCACCCGGTCACGCTCGTGTAGGTGCCACTCTGCGTGTAGGTCGTGTTGTTGACCGCCCAGTTGTACGTGTCGCACGCACTGATCGTCGTAGTGTTGTTGGTGCTCGGGGTGATGGTCAGCACCAGGGTCTCGGTGTTGCACCCGGTCACGCTCGTGTAGGTGCCGCTCTGGGTGTAGGTGGTTCCGTTCTCGCTCCAGGTGTACGTGTCGCACGCACTGATCGTCGTAGTGTTGTTGGCGCTCGGCGTGATGGTCAGCACCAGGGTCTCGGTGCTGCACCCGGTCACGCTCGTGTAGGTACCGCTCTGGGCGTAGGTCGTGTTGTTGACCGCCCAGTTGTACGTGTCGCACGCACTGATCGTGGTGGTGATGTTGGTGCTCGGCGTGATGGTCAGCACCAGGGTCTCGGTGTTGCAACCGGTCACACTCGTGTAGGTACCGCTCTGGGTGTAGGTCGTGTTGTTGACCGCCCAGTTGTAGCGTGTCGCACGCACTGATCGTGGTGGTGATGTTGGTGCTCGGCGTGATGGTCAGCACCAGGGTCTCCGGTGCTGCAACCGGTCACACTCGTGTAGGTACCGCTGGTGGTGTAGGTGGTTCCGTTCTCGCTCCAGGTGTAGCTATCGCACGCACTGATCGTCGTAGTGTTGTTGGTGCTCGGCGTGATGGTCAGCACCAGGGTCTCGGTGTTGCAACCGGTCACACTCGTGTAGGTGCCACTCTGCGTGTAGGTGGTTCCGTTCTCGCTCCAGGTGTACGTGTCGCACGCACTGATCGTCGTAGTGTTGTTGGCGCTCGGCGTGATGGTCAGCACCAAGGTCTCGGTGTTGCACCCGGTCACGCTCGTGTAGGTGCCGCTCTGGGTGTAGGTGGTTCCGTTCTCGCTCCAGTGTACGTGTCGCACGCACTGATCGTCGTAGTGTTGTTGGCGCTCGGCGTGATGGTCAGCACCAGGGTCTCGGTGCTGCACCCGGTCACGCTCGTAGGTCCGCTCTGGGGTAGGTGGTCCGTTGGGGCGGGGCGTTGTGTTGTTGGGCTGGCGTGATGGTCAGCACCGGGTCGGCGGTCACGCTGTAGGTACCGCCTGGGTGTAGGTGGTTCCGTTTCGCCAGGTGTACGTCGCACGCACGACCGTGTGGTGTTGTTGGTGCTGGGTGATGGTCAGCACCAGGGTCTCCGTGCTGCACCGGTCACGCTCGTGTAGGTGCCGCTCTGGGTGTAGGTGGTTCCGTTCTCGCTCCAGGTGTACGTGTCGCACGCACCGATGTCGTAGTGTTGTTGGCGCTGGGTGATGGTCAACACCAGGGTCTCGGTGCTGCACCCGGTCACGCTCGTGTAGGTGCCGCTCTGGGTGTAGGTGGTTCCGTTCGCACTCCAGGTGTAGCTATCGCACGCGGTCTCCGTGGTGGTGGTGTTGGTACTTGGCGTTATGGTCAGCACCAGGGTCTCGGTGTTGCAACCGGTCACGCTCGTGTAGGTACCGCTCTGGGCGTAGGTCGTGTTGTTGACCGCCCAGTTGTACGTGTCGCACGCACTGATCGTGGTGGTGTTGTTGGTGCTTGGCGTGATGGTCAGCACCAGGGTCTCGGTGCTGCACGCGGTCACGCTCGTGTAAGTGCCGCTCTGGGTGTAGGTGGTTCCGTTCTCGCTCCAGGTGTACGTGTCGCACGCACTGATCGTCGTAGTGTTGTTGGTGCTCGGGGTGATGGTCAGCACCAGGGTCTCGGTGTTGCACCCGATCACACTCGTGTAGGTGCCGCTCTGGGTGTAGGTGGTTCCGTTCTCGCTCCAGGTGTATGTGTCGCACGCACTGATCGTCGCGGTGTTGTTGGTGCTCGGTGTGATGGTCAGCACCAGGGTCTCGGTGCTGCACCCGGTCACGCTCGTGTAGGTACCGCTCTGGGTGTAGGTGGTTCCGTTCTCGCTCCAGGCGTATGTGTCGCACGCACTGATCGTCGTAGTGTTGTTGGTGCTTGGCGTGATGGTCAGCACCAGGGTCTCGGTGTTGCACCCGATCACACTCGTGTAGGTGCCGCTCTGGGTGTAGGTGGTTCCGTTCTCGCTCCAGGTGTACGTGTCGCACGCACTGATCGTCGTAGTGTTGTTGGTGCTTGGCGTGATGGTCAGCACCAGGGTCTCGGTGCTGCACGCGGTCACGCTCGTGTAGGTGCCGCTCTGGGTGTAGGTGGTTCCGTTCTCGCTCCAGGTGTACGTGTCGCACGCACTGATCGTCGTAGTGTTGTTGGTACTTGGCGTGATGGTCAGCACCAGGGTCTCGGTGCTGCACGCGGTCACGCTCGTGTAGGTACCGCTCTGGGTGTAGGTCGTGTTGTTGACCGCCCAGTTGTACGTGTCGCACGCACTGATCGTGGTGGTGATGTTGGTGCTCGGCGTGATGGTCAGCACCAGGGTCTCGGTGCTGCACGCGGTCACACTTGTGTAGGTACCGCTCTGGGTGTAGGTGGTTCCGTTCTCGCTCCAGGTGTACGTGTCGCACGCCGATGACCGTCGTAGTGTTGTTGGTGCTCGGTGTGATGGTCAGCACCAGGGTCTCGGTGTTGCACCCGATCACACTCGTGTAGGTGCCGCTCTGGGTGTAGGTGGTTCCGTTCTCGCTCCAGGTGTACGTGTCGCACGCACTGATCGTCGTAGTGTTGTTGGCGCTCGGTGTGATGGTCAGCACCAGGGTCTCGGTGCTGCACCCGGTCACGCTCGTGTAGGTACCGCTCTGGGTGTAGGTGGTTCCGTTCTCGCTCCAGGCGTATGTGTCGCACGCACTGATCGTCGTAGTGTTGTTGGTGCTCGGGGTGATGGTCAGCACCAGGGTCTCGGTGTTGCACCCGGTCACGCTCGTGTAGGTACCGCTCTGGGTGTAGGTCTGTCCGTTTTCGCTCCAGAAGTAGCTGTCGCAGGAGGAGGCGTTCTCGGTGTTGTTGGTGCTCGGCGTGATGGTCAGCACCAGGGTCTCGGTGCTGCACCCGGTCACGCTCGTGTAGGTGCCGCTCTGGGTGTAGGTGGTTCCGTTCTCGCTCCAGGTGTACGTGTCACACGCACTGATCGTCGTAGTGTTGTTGGTGCTCGGCGTGATGGTCAGCACCAGGGTCTCGGTGCTGCACCCGGTCACGCTCGTGTAGGTGCCGCTCTGGGTGTAGGTGGTTCCGTTCTCGCTCCAGGTGTATGTGTCGCACGCACTGATCGTCGTAGTGTTGTTGGTGCTCGGCGTGATGGTCAGCACCAGGGTCTCGGTGTTGCACCCGGTCACGCTCGTGTAGGTACCGCTCTGGGTGTAGGTCGTGTTGTTGACCGCCCAGTTGTACGTGTCGCACGCACTGATCGTGGTGGTGATGTTGGTGCTCGGTGTGATGGTCAGCACCAGGGTCTCGGTGCTGCACCCGGTCACGCTCGTGTAGGTGCCGCTCTGGGTGTAGGTGGTTCCGTTCTCGTTCCAGGTGTAGCTATCGCACGAGGAGTCCGTGGTGGTGTTGTTGGCGCTTGGCGTGATGGTCAGCACCAGGGTCTCGGTGTTGCACCCGGTCACACTCGTGTAGGTGCCGCTCTGGGTGTAGGTGGTTCCGTTCTCGCCCAGGTGTACGTGTCGCACGCACTGATCGTCGTAGTGTTGTTGGAAGTGTTTTGAATGGTCAGTTCGAACCAATCGCTCGATGCACAAGGTCCGGCAGATACCAAACCGATATTGTAGGTGTTCGGAACGATGGTGTTCAACAGCGTGATCGCACCAGTGTTCGGGTCGATCGAAAGCGCTGTCGGGGCCGTGAAATAGGCGCCGGGTGTGAACGGAACGGCAATGGTGGGTAGAATGGTTGATCCGTCAGCGCAAAAGCTGGTGGCTGCATACTCGAGGACCACCACGGGGCTTGTATTGACGACAACGCTCTGCACCGCACTTGCTGCGCTGCATCCGTTCGCATCGGTTACGATCACGCTGTAGCTACCGCCCGTATTCACAACAATGCTCGGTGTTGTGGAGCCGGTGCTCCAGGTGTTGCCCGTGGCGCTGCTGCTGGTCAGGGTCACGCTGCCACCGGTGCAGAAGGCCAAAGGACCGTCGGCGCTGATCGTGGGTGTTGCAGGGTTCGGGTTCACGGTCACAGTCGTACCCGCGCTGGTCGCGCTGCAGCCATTGCCGTCGGTCACGGTCACCGAATAGTTGCCAGAGGCGTTCGCCGTGATGCTCTGGGTGGTCGCACCCGTGCTCCACACATTGCCCGTGGCACTGCTGCTGGTCAACGTAACGCTGCCACCGGCGCAGAAGGTCAACGGACCACCTGCAGTGATCGTCGGCGTAGCGGGATCCGGGTTCACGGTTACGGTCGTACCCGCGCTCGTCGCGCTGCAGCCGTTACCATTGGTCACCGTCACGCTGTAAGTACCCGAGGTGCTCACCGTGATGGACTGGGTCGTGGAACCGGTGCTCCACACATTGCCCGCAGCACTGCTGCTGGTCAAGGTCACGTTGCCACCGGCACAGAAGGTCAACGGACCGCCGGCACTGATCGTCGGCGTGGCTGGGTTGGGGTTCACCGTTACGGTCGTACCCGTGCTCGTCGCGCTGCATCCATTGCCATTGGTCACCGTAACGCTGTAGGTGCCCGAGGTGCTCACCGTGATGGACTGGGTCGTGGAACCGGTGCTCCACACATTGCCCGCAGCACTGCTGCTGGTCAAGGTCACGTTGCCACCGGCACAGAAGGTCAACGGACCGCCGGCACTGATCGTCGGCGTGGCTGGGTTGGGGTTCACCGTTACGGTCGTACCCGTGCTCGTCGCGCTGCATCCATTGCCATTGGTCACTGTAACGTTGTAAGTGCCCGAGGTGCTCACCGTGATCGCTTGGGTCGTGGCGCCCGTGCTCCACACATTGCCCGTAGCACTGCTGCTGGTCAGCGTTACGCTGCCACCGGCGCAGAAGGTCAACGGACCGCCGGCACTGATCGTCGGCGTGGCGGGGGTTGGGGTTCACCGTTACGGTCGTACCCGCGCTCGTCGCGCTGCATCCATTGCCGTTGGTCACCGTCACGCTGTAGGTACCCGAGGTGCTCACCGTGATCGCTTGGGTCGTGGCGCCCGTGCTCCACACATTGCCCGTGGCACTGCTGCTGGTCAGCGTTACGCTGCCACCGGCGCAGAAGGTCAACGGACCGCCGGCACCGATCGTCGGCGTGGCTGGGTTGGTGTTCACCGTTACGGTCGTACCCGCGCTCGTCGCGCTGCATCCATTGCCATTGGTCACCGTCACGCTGTAGGTGCCGGAGGCGTTCACCGTGATGCTTTGTATGGTCTCGCCCGTGCTCCACACATTACCCGTAGCACTGCTGCTGGTCAGTGTTACACTGCTACCGGAGCAGAAGGCCAAAGGACCGTCGGCGCTGATCGTGGGCGTTGCGGGGTTCGGGTTCACGGTCACAGTCGTACCCGCGCTTGTTGCGCTGCATCCATTGCCATTGGTCACCGTCACGCTGTAGGTGCCCGAGGTGTTCACCGTGATCGCTTGGGTCGTGGCGCCCGTGCTCCACACATTGCCCGCAGCACTGCTGCTGGTCAGCGTTACGCTGCCACCGGCGCAGAAGGTCAACGGACCGCCCGCACTGATCGTCGGCGTAGCGGGATCCGGGTTCACGGTTACGGTCGTACCCGCGCTCGTCGCGCTGCATCCATTGCCATTGGTCACCGTAACGCTGTAGGTACCCGAGGTGCTCACCGTGATCGCTTGGGTCGTGGCGCCCGTGCTCCACACATTGCCCGTAGCACTGCTGCTGGTCAACGTTACGCTGCCACCGGAGCAGAAGGTCAACGGACCGCCCGCACTGATCGTCGGCGTGGCTGGGTTGGGGTTCACCGTTACGGTCGTACCCGCGCTGGTCGCGCTGCATCCATTGCCATTGGTCACCGTCACGCTGTAGGTACCCGAGGTGCTCACCGTGATGGACTGGGTCGTGGCGCCCGTGCTCCACACATTGCCCGTAGCACTGCTGCTGGTCAGCGTTACGCTGCCACCGGCGCAGAAGGTCAACGGACCGCCTGCACCGATCGTCGGCGTGGCTGGGTTGGTGTTCACCGTTACGGTCGTACCCGCGCTCGTCGCGCTACATCCATTGCCATTGGTCACCGTAACGCTGTAGGTACCCGAGGTGCTCACCGTGATCGCTTGGGTCGTGGCGCCTGTGCTCCACACATTACCCGTAGCACTGCTGCTGGTCAAGGTCACGTAGCCACCGGCACAGAAGGTCAACGGACCACCTGCAGTGATCGTCGGCGTAGCGGGATCCGGGTTCACGGTTACGGTCGTACCCGCGCTCGTCGCGCTGCAGCCATTGCCGTCGGTCACGGTCACCGAATAGTTGCCAGACGCGTTCGCCGTGATGCTCTGGGTGGTCGCACCCGTGCTCCACACATTACCCGTAGCACTGCTGCTGGTCAGCGTTACGCTGCCACCGGCGCAGAAGGTCAACGGACCACCCGCACCGATCGTCGGCGTGGCTGGGTTGGGGTTCACCGTTACGGTCGTACCCGCGCTCGTCGCGCTGCATCCATTGCCATTGGTCACCGTCACGCTGTAGGTGCCCGAGGTGCTCACCGTGATCGCTTGGGTCGTGGCACCCGTGCTCCACACATTGCCCGTAGCACTGCTGCTGGTCAAGGTCACGTTGCCACCGGCACAGAAGGTCAACGGACCACCTGCAGTGATCGTCGGCGTTGCGGGGTTCGGGTTCACGGTCACAGTCGTACCCGCGCTGGTCGCGCTGCATCCATTGCCATTGGTCACCGTCACGCTGTAGGTACCCGAGGTGCTCACTGTGATGGACTGGGTCGTGGCGCCCGTGCTCCACACATTACCCGTAGCACTGCTGCTGGTCAGCGTTACGCTGCCACCGGCGCAGAAGGTCAACGGACCACCGGCACCGATCGTCGGCGTGGCTGGGTTGGGGTTCACCGTTACGGTCGTACCCGCGCTCGTCGCGCTGCATCCATTGCCATTGGTCACTGTAACGTTGTAAGTGCCCGAGGTGCTCACCGTGATGGACTGGTCCGTGGAACCGGTGCTCCACACATTGCCCGTAGCACTGCTGCTGGTCAAGGTCACGTTGCCACCGGCACAGAAGGTCAACGGACCACCTGCAGTGATCGTCGGAGTCGGGGGAGCTCCATCGAGCACACGAACAACGGTCGAACAGGTACTGGTCAGACGACCATCGGTCACGGTGTAGGTCACGGTGGAATCGCCCACCGGCCACATGCCGTCTTCGGCATCCACATTCCAGGATGGATTACCGCAATTGTCCTCGACAAGGATCGGGCCTGGGATCAGCACTTCGCCCATGCAGTTGATCGTGGCAGGTACCTCCAGGGTATCCTGGCAGAGGATCGTTGGCGCTGTGTTATCGTGGATCCAGATGGTGTGGTTGTTCGGTCGCCCATTACCAAGGCTGTCCGTGATCCACATGGTCATTTGCACCAGATTCTCTCCGTGGAAAAGCGTTCCTGGTTCGGGGAACATATCGATCGTTGCACCATTACAATCCTCGGCGGTCACGTAACTCCGAAGATCCGGGAACGCGAGATCGCAGTCGCCATTGAGGTAGAGTGGGAAGGAGTCCGTAAGGAGGCATACCACCTCAGGAGCGGTGACATCCTCCACCGTGATGGTCCATTCACAAACGGACGTATTGCCATCATCATCCGCATGTGTTTCCCGGAAGCGGTGCGTGCCATGGGGAAGTGCGATGTTGGACCAGCCCGTTACATCCAGTTCGCTCGTGGTTCCTGCGAGCATGACCATTGTATTGCGGTCCGACTGTGTATCACCGTCGCACACGTTTCCATCGGTTGATAGGATCGTAGGGAACACATAGGCCGTGGTGCAATCGTTCCCGACCAGTTCCAGCGTGTCGTTGGCAGGACAGTTGCTGAAGATCGGCGGGATATTGTCAATGATCGTGATGCTGAACAGACAGTCCGCACTTCGCCCTGCAGCATCGGTCACCGTGTAGGTGACATCCGTCGTACCCAATGGAAATGGTGCTCCATTCGGAGGGCCACTGGTCTGGTTCAACGCGAGCCCAGGGCAGGGTACTTCGATGATGTATGGTAGCGTGATGGTGACGGGAACATCGTTCCATTCGCCGTCCCCGGTCATCATCACAGCGTCCTCGTCACCGAAGTTGTTCGGCTCTCCGTCCACCCAGTTCTCATAAACGAACGGTTCACCACTGTGCCAGAGGTACTCATCTTCCACGATCTGGTCCGTGAGACCGATCCAAACAGGATCGATGCCGATCGCGTTGATGGAAGCGTGGATGAAGTCGTTCTCCTCGACCGTGCTGATGGACAACAGGTGATGCCCCATGCTCTGTGCAGCTGCGATCGCGGCATCGTACGTGGCGTCATACACGGAGATGTAGTATTGCTTGCCATCGTGTGCACCCAACAGGTCGTACGTTGACAATGCGGCTGATGGAACGCACGATGGGCAATTGTCCGTGACCACAGGAACCGCCCAACTCGCCGGAAATGAGCACTCGAATGCCGCGGTGTGCAGCGACTGCGATGGTGGGCAGGTGATGGTCGGTGCTTCTCCGTCGGTCACCGTGACGGTGAATGAACAGCTGGCAGAATTTCCATCCAGGTCCTGGAGCGTGTAGGTCACCAAGGATGATCCAACAGGGAAAGGACCGGGTGGTAGGCTCGGCGGAACCAGTATGGCATTGATCGCTCCTTCCTGTGCATCGAACCCTATGGGAACTGGATAGTTCACCACCGCCGTACATGAACCTGGATCGGTGTTCACGGGCGGCACAGTAGGGCAGGTGAGCTGTGGTGCATCGTTGGCACCCACGGTCACCATGAAGGAACACTCGCTCCATCGGCCGGCATCGTCCGAGAAACGCCAGCGCACTTCGGTGGTACCCAAGGGGAAGAGCGCGCCGGGCAGGTATCCCGTTTCCAACGAAGCGGTTACCGGGCTGCAATCGTTGGCCGTGGGAATGGTGTAGGAGAATGGCACGCTGGGATCTCCCGCATTCGCTACCACAACGGTCTGTCCATTCGGACAACTGGCAATGACCGGCGGAGTGATATCCTCCAACACCACCATGACGGACAGCGAATCGGAGTTACCGCTGGCGTCAGTAGCGATGATCCATACTTCATCAGTGTTCGATATGGACGCTCCAGGTGCTGGTCGTTGGTGAAGTGTCACCGGACAGGCTTCGTCAACAGTGGCTTGTGGGATGAGATCGGGCAGCAGACCTGAGCAACCAGGCCAACCTGAGGCAGGAATGGATACCGTGGTCGTGGGGAATGTGACGATAGGCTTTGTCCCATCCGAAACGACCACATGAAAGGACGCAGTGCTGGTGTTCCCTTGTGCGTCCATTGCGGTGTAGCCCACGGTGGTGGTCCCGACCGGGAATGTGGCCGGTGAAGCAGGACCAGCGGTCTGCCAAACAGCACAATCGAACTCGAGCAGGTGCCTTCGCGGTGTCAGCGGCAGGAATCCGTTATCGTCCCAGAATCCGGTCGATGGTGCATTCAAGACGCCCCAATCCTGGTCGTCCAGTAACCAACCGTTCGGCCTTCCTGGACCCCAGTTCGTGAATGTCAGAGGTTCACCGTTGGCCCACTTCCACGTGCCCTCATTGTCAATGTCGTTCAGTCCGATGTAGGAGCCGATCCCTGTGGTAATGCCAGCAAGCCAGGTATTCTCTTGGACGCTCGATATCGTGGCCAGATGCCCACCAGTACTTTGAGCTGCGGTATTCGCGGCAGGCCAATAGCTTGTCGTGGTACTCAGGTAGTAGGCATGCCCGTTGAAGACCCCCAATCGCGTGTATCCGGTTACCGAACCGGGGTCGCACGTGGTGCAACCGTCGTTGATGCTGGGCCTTGGCCAGGTGAAGTTGGCACCGCAACTTGTACCCGTGATCAACGCTTGGTCCGAAGGGAGACCGGTTATGGTCGGAGGCGCGTTATCGGGTACGATGCTCAGCGTATTGGATGTTCCAACCGGGCACGTTGCACTGGCTAGGACAACGCGGAGCTGGACCGGTTGCGAGATACCATTCAGGTCAAAGCTGGAGGGGTTGGAGGAGACCGCGGTCCAGTTGGTGCCTCCGTTGGTACTGATCTCCCAGGTCTGTCCGCTGGAATTGCTTGACACCAGGGAATACGACGTGGTCGCCCCGGGGCAGACCGACAGCGGCCCGGACAAGGTTCCCGATGGGGAAGGGTCGATGGTGATGCTCCTTGTGGTACTGAAAGCACAACTTCCCGCTGATACCGTGTAGGAGATCGTACGAACACCCGTACCTCCGGTGCTGGGGTCAAGGATGGGATGGGTCACACCTGTTCCGGAGAACTCTCCATCCGTCGGACCTCCCTTGATCCACCGGATGGCATCGATCTGTGCACCGATGGTACTGGTGAGTTGGATCCGCAGGTATCGGGTGGTGGTTTCGACCGCGAATGGCTGGTTGACCCAGAACGCACTGGCGGTCGCTGGTGTTGCGGAATGTGTGACGTAGTTGACGTTATCGGGCGAGGTCTGCACTCCCAAGGTCGCGGTCCCAGTGCTGGTACGTTTCCAGGTGAAGATGAGGAGATCGCCTGCCTGCAGCGTCTGCCCCAGGTCGAGTTGCATCGAGGACACCGATACGGTGGACATCGTGGCACCCGATCCGTTCGGCTGGCCGATGATGTTGTTCGGCGCGGATACACTGACCGAACCGAGCACCGTTGTTACCGCACCGCGTTGCCTGGAACTCAGCCCCGCGGAAAGGTCGAATGGACCGCTGCTACTGCATAAGCTGGCTGGTGCACGCCATCGGATACCATCCAGAAGGCTGGCATCGGTATCGGTCAACTTGATGACAAATGGCGATTGAGAGCCGGAGGCCACACTGGCTGAGGTACCCCATTGCAAGGATCCTTGGTCCGCGCCTCCCAGGATGATCCCATTGAATGATGCCACCGCGATCGATGTCGGTTTAGCATCGCCATTACTGCTCAGCGCTCCAGCCCATTCGATCTCACCGAATGGCGTGAAACGGATCACCGCTGATTCTTGGTTCTGTTGACCAAGGATATCCGTCCCAGTATCAAAGCGAAGGCGCTCGTCGAAATATCCGAACAACAGGATATCATGACTCGCGGTGACGGCGATGTCCACGCCAGCACATTTGAGCTCATCCACCGAAACGGCGGTCCTGATCCATTCCGGGGAACCGTCCATGCCGGATAGCGCGGCCAAGTAGAGATAGTCTTCCGCCGAGCTTGGATGCGACACCGCTTGGCCATCGGTGAAACGGGCGCCTTGTTCCGCGAAACCGGTGACATAGACCATGTCGCAATCCGAAGCCAGTCCATAAGCAGCGATCTCCGGATCGTTGGGATTGGAGATCGCCCGGTGCCAAAGGAGGTTGTTGCTCACCGAACTGATGGCGGCTACGAACACATTGCCCATGGAAGTTCCGCTCGGTGTCGCGCCCAAGAGGGTGCCATCCTGAGCATGCCATTCCAATGGGGCACTGCCGAAGGTGCCGGACACGTATTGAGTGCCGGCACTGGTGGCCAATGCTTGCGGGACGATATCATGGGCATTGGTGCCATACAGAAGGCCTTGGGGCGAGCCATCCAAGGCCCAAGTGGCCAGGAACACGTTGGTGCGCCCGCCATTGCCTACGTTGGGCGTCGCTATCGCTCCAGCCCCCGACCCACAGGTGATCATTCGTTCGAACGAGCCCAGGACCGACAATCCGGCATCGGAGAGTGCGATATCCGAACCAAGGTCATCCCAAGGCCCTCCCGCCGGTTGCAACCAGGCGATCACACCGGTGGGGCCATATGCGGCGACGAAAGCATCCGAACCTCCAAGTGCAGTGGCCGTCAATGCCAGTGCATTGCTCGACCCTGCGGTGGTCGAACCTTGGGACCAGCCGGTCACGAAAATTCGTCCGCCAGCTCCAACAACCACCCCATTTGTCCGGTCATCGCCGGAGCCGCCCATTCGGACGCTCCATTCCACCGCACCTGTATTCAAGTTCAACCGGGCCAGGAAACCCTCCTTACCACCTATGGGAGTTGGTAATCCGAAAGGTCCGGCCTGTGCGTATTCCCCGACCACGTAGATCGCACCGTTGATACTGTCCACGGCCATGTCGTGAACAACGGAGTTGTTGCCGTTAGCGGGCATGTTGGCCCAATCCCAGGTATTGGTCTGTGCCGATGCATGGTATGCCCATGGCCCGCTGAGGAACAGCGTTGACGCAAGTGCGCAAGAGTGAAGGAAATGCCTGAGAGTGGTGGGCATTCGTCGAAGGTTAAGGGTCGTTGATGGGTTGTCCGGGCCCACTGGCGACCGACCGTTGTACGCAAAGCAGTGTTCTGAGGTTGCCGGTGGGGAAGGGAACCCTTGTTACCTTCCTGCCGGGTCCGCATTCGGGTCCATGTGCGATCGATGGACCGAACGGAGGAAGAGGCGCTCATTCGTGCTGCCCAGGCCAAGCCTGAGCGGTTCGCTCCGCTCTATGAACATCATTTCACGGCCATCTTCCGCTTCATCCTCAAGCGGGCTGCAGATCGGGACCTAACGGCCGATCTCACCCAACAGACCTTCCTCAAGGCCATGGTAGCGTTACCTCGCTATGAGCCCCGAGGGCTGCCATTCAAGGCGTTCCTCTATCGCATCGCATTGAACGAGTTGCACATGTACTGGCGGAAACGCAAGGAAAAGGTCATGGACCTGAGCCATGCGGAGGTGAAGGGCTTGTCCGAGGAGTTGGGCATGCCCGAACAAGAGGCTGAACTGGCATCGCTCGGTCGTGCTTTGGGGAGATTGTCCGCGGACAAGGCCCAGCTGATCGAACTTCGCTACATGGATGGTATGAGCTTCGCTGAAATGGGCGCTGTACTGGGTGTGGGGGAGGACGCTGCCAAGATGCGGACCCACCGGGTGCTCTCCACCCTACGCACGTACCTTTCGCCACGGGCATGAAACAGCACTACCGGATAACGCCCCAAGGCCGAGGACCTGAACCAAGCGATGCGGAGATCGCACGGTTGGCGGACGGTAAGCGTCTTCTTTATGATTACCAGCGCGCCACACGTCGACCTTCACAGCCGATCTATCGCGACCCCAAGGCGTTCCTGCTTCTTCTCCTGATCGTGCTCATCGCTTGGCTGGTCAGCGGTGGCTTCGAAAAGGAGCAGAAGGATGGGCTGACCGTACCCGAGCACATCCACCCTGAGAGGCCCACCGAACAGCCTTGAGAGGAACATCCGGGACCCACTCTCAGCGCTCGGTCGCACGACGAACCGTATACCGTGCCCCAGGGCTTCCTCGGCTACTCTGTCACCCTTAGAAATGTGTTCGGTCTCATATTGGTGGGCACCAGGCCCCCTATGGTGGAGAGCAACGGGTCGCGGTCGTTCTGAAAGCCAACGTAACGCACCGTACCATCCATGTTCACGTCCTCTTGATGATATCCGTTGATGATATTGGTCGGGACGCTTCCGCCCACCCTGTTCAGGATGGGGTCCCGGTCATTTCCTGCCCCCATGTACTGCACGCGATCGTTGAAGGAAACATCTCCGGAATGCAGCACTAGGGACGAGCCCTGAGCTTTGCGTGCATCGCTTCCGCCGAAAACCGGTGTACCTGCGTCGGCAAGGTCGATCGGGCCGTTCAATTCCCCTTCCATGAATGTCGAAGCCTGTGCACTGACCACTCCCATATGGTTCCTGTGAAGCACAGCCACATGGTAGTCACCTGCAATGACCGGGAATTTGGGTTGTCCACCATCCAGGTCCACCACATCACCATCGCGCTCCACCAAGAGGTAGCGAGTGGAGACGGGAATGGAAGGGTCCAACGGGCTACGTAGTTCCACAATGACCCAGTCCACCACCGAATTGTCACCCAAGGCGTCGAAGCGCTCCGGGGGTGCACTGGTACCCGATGCGTATGACCCTGGGCCGGGATCATAACCCAATGCAGAATAGGGCTCCTGCATGGGAATGAGCCCTAGTGTCCTGAGGTCGTCATCCATGGTGCCATTACCAGGAGTGAATGGTCCATCCAAGAGCAGGTGAACTTCCAAGGAGACTTGATGGCCGGCGCACTCGCAGCTGTTCATATTGCCGAATGCATCGTTCGTTGTCAATGGATCCCCATCATCACAGGAGGCCAGGGGGAATACCAATGGATCCGTGTCGTCACAATCACCCTCATTGGAGACGAAGCCGCCGGGCTGTTGGCAGGAAACAAGCGTTGTTCCGGCATCCCCCCATAGGTCCCCATCGACATCTGCGAACCAGGTGGTGCCAGCTCCGATGAGCGGGTCGGAGTCATCACAGTCATCGGAGTTCGGAACATGACCCTGAGGGATCGAGCAGGCTACGAGGAACTGGTCCGGATCGCCGAGGCCATCGCCATCCTGATCGGCGTGATAGGTCGTACTCGTGCATGGGGTCAGACCTACGAGCGTGTAGTTGGCGGACTGGCCTTCCGGTTGATAGGATCCACCGAGTATCCAAGAACCCGGGATCGGTTCAACATGATTGGTCGTTCCGAGCAGCATGGGCATCAGAGGGCCCTCGACACCGGTGGTGGCATCGAACATGGCGATACAGGAACGTTGGACCGAATTGATCACCGCCGATTCTCCGCAAAGCAGGATGCCCCCAGGGCTTGCGACCATGCCTTTCGGATAGGCGACCACGAACGGAGGCGACCAGGACAGAAGTTGAGGCGCAGGTAGTTGGACCCGGGCGAAGAAGTTCTGTGCGGTGCCCAGGATCTCGGTGAATCCACCCAGGAAGTAGAGCGAACCATTGGCCACCAGGGTGCGCAACAAATACCCGTCCATACCCAGGTTGAAGGCGGAAACGTCACCACTGAGCCCATCGACCTCAGCAAACCCGACACGTTGCACTCCGTTCACCGTAGCGAACTCTCCGGAAAGGATGATGGCGTCACCATTGATATCCATATCATAAACACGTGGTTCATCGAAGTATCCGAGCACCGGCGCCCACGGTGTCAGTGCACCGGTGGCACCATCAAAGCAAGCTATGCTCGTCCGTGGTTGGCCATTCACAAGGTCGAATGGTCCACCCACGTAAAGCCGACCTCCATTTGCGATCATGGTCACAATAGGCAAGAACCCTTGGAAATTGATGGCAGGTGCCCAGTTCGCGACGGATCCCGTGGAACCGTCGATCGCGGCAAGACCGATCCTGGATGCGCCATTCACTGTGGTGAACGACCCCGTGACGACCACGGAATCACCCAACGCCAGCATGGTGTAGATCAGGTCGTTCACCTCAGGAGCCCAGCTCGTCACGGTCCGAGTGGCTACATCGATCGCCGCGAGATTCTGCCGTGGCTGGCCAGCCACTTCAGTGAACAGCCCTCCCACGTAGAGCGTCTCCCCTGAAGGGTCGAGACTGGTCGTATAGACCACCCCGTTGGGTTGTGGCCAGCTGAGATCGAGCGTATGGTCCTGGGCGCGAACGAATGGGAAGAATAGAACGAACCCGAAGATGGAGAGGGACAGATTGCGTAGCATGGTCTGGAAATGAAGGGTAGGATGAAGGTATCGACTTTATCAACACGACATTGTTGATCCTGATAATTCACATCGATGAGTGCCGAATGGTTCCGCTCCCGCGACCCCTGGTCGATCTTCAAGTGCGCATGGGGAGCGGACCCGATCGCCATACTCGGAATGAACGTACGGCATGTCGGCATGGCCGAGTACTTTCGCCCACATGCGCCATACATCACCTTCCCTTGGTTCCTGCGTTTTCAGTCTTCTTCTGGTCATCCTTTCCCTGCCGATCAGGGCCCACGAAGGGATGTGGCTTCCCACACTACTGAAGAGCATTGAAGGGGACCTCCAGAGCGCAGGACTGCAACTGTCCGCAGAGGATATCTATTCCATCAATCGCAGCAGCTTGAAGGACGCCATTGTTCTGTTCGGCGGAGGGTGCACTGCGGAAGTGATAAGCGGTCAGGGACTCATTCTCACCAACCACCATTGTGGGTTCAGTGCGATCACGGACCATAGTACCGTGGAGAACGACCGGTTGAAGAACGGGTTCTGGGCGGCTACCAGGACCGATGAACTTCGTAACCCGGGACTTACCGCCACCTTCGTGATCCGCATGGAGGATGTGACCGATCGTATCCTGCCACAGTTGGCCATAGGTTTGACGGAACCACAGCGCCGGGAGGCGGTTGCCAAACTGGCGGAAGGCTTGACCAAAGCGGCCATCGAGGACACGCATTACAAGGCGGTGGTGCGCCCGTTCAATTATGGCAACAGCTATTACCTGATCGTCACCGAGACCTTCAGTGATGTGCGGTTGGTGGGCGCTCCACCCTCGGCCATCGGCAAGTTCGGCGGCGATACCGATAACTGGATGTGGCCGCGGCACAATGCGGACATGAGCCTGTTCCGCATCTATGCGGGCCCGGACAACAAGCCCGCCGACCCCTCCGATGCCAATGTGCCCTTCACGCCACGCCATGTGTTGCCCATGAGCCTGGAAGGCCCGGTGCAGGGGGAGTACGCGATGATCTTCGGTTTCCCGGGAAGTACCCAGCGGTACCTGAGTTCCTATGCGGTGAGCTATGTACTGGAGAAGGCCGACCCCATGCGGGTGGAGATGCGCACAGCCAGCCTCGAAGTGATCGACGCGGCTATGCGTAGCAGCGATATCACCCGCCTGCAGTACGCCGACAAACAAGCTGGGATCAGCAACGCATGGAAGAAGTGGATCGGCGAGATGCGGGGATTGAAGGAACTGAACACGTTGGAACGCAAACGGGAGCAAGAGAGCGAGTACCTCGACAAGGCGACCAACGCTGGTCGGCAGGATCTGGTGAACGTTCTACCTGAACTCCAGAACGCTTATTCGGATTACGTACACTATGCGACGGCCCGCGACCTGTTCGTGGAGATGGCATACTATGGGCCCGAGGTTCTTCGCTTCGCCGATGGCTTTCAAGAGTTGGTCAGTGAACAGGAACGCCTGAATGCGGAGGGCAAGTTGGGCACCCTAACGGCTGAGCGTTTGGCAGCGGCCGAAGGCTATTTCAAGAGTTACGATGAGGAAGTGGACAAACGCGTGTTCAAGGCCCTGCTACCGATCTACCGCAAGCATGTGCCAGCTGAACTTGCTCCATCGGTCCTACTGGAGATCGATACGCGTTTCAAGGGCGATGGGAACGCATGGGTGGATGCGCTCTACGCGCGCAGCGTGTTCACCCGCGAGGCCGATCTGCGCAAGGTCCTCGCCAAACCGGGCAAAGGAGCCATGAAAAAGCTGGCCAAGGACCCTCTCTACCGGGTCTCCCGAAGTTTCTTCTCCACGTTCCTTGAACAGGTACGACCCCAGCATGCCACCTATGGCGATCGGATCGAAACGGCGATGCGGGCCTATGTGAAAGGCATGATGGACCTGTATCCTGAACGCACGTTCTGGCCCGATGCCAACAGCACGCTGAGGCTTTCTTATGGCAAAGTGGAGGGCAGTCGCCCGAGGGATGGCGTCATGTATGAGCACTTCACCACGTTGGATGGTGTACTTGAGAAATACGTTCCCGGCGATGTGGAGTTCGATGTGCCCCAACGCTTGATCGAACTGAACAAGACCAAGGACTTCGGTCAGTACGGTGTGAATGGCACAATGCCTGTGTGCTTCACTTCCTCCCTGCATACCACCGGTGGCAACAGTGGCAGCCCGGTGCTCAATGGTAGAGGAGAACTCATCGGACTCAACTTCGATCGAAGCTGGGAAAGCACCATGAGCGACCTTCAATTCGACCCGGAGAAGTGCCGCAACATCTGCGTGGATGTGCGCTATATCCTCTTCCTGATCGACAAGTACGCAGGGGCCAGGCACTTGATCGAAGAGATGACGCTTGCACCGGCGCCTGCTCCGGTCCCTATGATCACTCTTCCGCTGCACCGATGAACGACTGGGTCGAACAGGGGGGAGGTCTTCGCAAACGGTTCGAATTCGCGGATTTCAGCGAAGCGTTCGCTTTCATGACACGTGTTGCCTTGATCGCCGAACGCATGGGCCATCATCCCACGTGGACGAATACATACAGCACCGTGGAGATCACGCTCTCCACACAAGACGCTGGCAACGTGGTCACTGCGAAGGACCACCTTCTGGCCGTAGCGATCGATGCACTATTGACTGGTCTGAATTCGCTTTGGTGCTAACGCAAATAGGCCCCGACGGTCATCCGTCGAGGCCTATTCCACTGGGATGCGTTCGATCAGACCTTCTGCACGTTGGCCTTGATGCGCAACGTGGTCTCCTTGGGCTCGGTATTGGCGATCACGGTCACCGTCTTGGTTTGAGCGTTCTCCTGCTTACCGGGCTTGTATTCCACCTCGATCTCTCCGGTGCCACCAGGAGGGATCGGCGATTTCGGGTAGTTGGGCACGGTGCAACCACAGCTACCGTTAGCGGCTTCGATGATCAGGGGTTCCGTGCCGGTATTGGTGAAGGTGAACACCTTCTTGTTCTCGGAATCCTGTTTGATGTTGCCGAAATCATGTTCGAACTCAGCGAACGTGATGGTGGTCTTCGGGGTGTTGTCCACCGCTTCTGCAGGCTTCGCCATGGGGTCGAAGGTGCTGGGCGTAGCGGCTGGGGTCGATGCGGTGGTATTGGCTGCAACGGCACCCTCGGCGCCCTTTTCCCCACTGAATTGTTGGATGGCGAGGGCGGCGAGCGCCACAGCGATCACGGCGAGAAGGCCGATCTGGATCTTGTCTTTCATGGGTCGTGGGATTGTTCGGGATGTGTGGTTAGGGTCGCGAAATTAGCGTAAGCACGGGACGTGGATGGGGGAGTTAACGAAGCATTAACAGTTGCGTGGAACACCCCTATCAGTGACGGGCCATGCCCATACGCTGGAAGGTATTGTCCTCCAGGACCTCCAACGCCCTTTGAAAACTGCGATCTATCGGGTTTTCAGCATTGATCATTTGCCAATATGCGGATGTATCCCACAGGTCCCTGGCGATCAGTGCTTTCAAGCGTATGGCGATCAATGACCGGGAACGTTCGATCCCGATAGGGTCCGGTTCCACTTCCTCCTTTGCACCGGATGCCACCAATTGGTCCATCAATTCAGCGGTCACTTTATACGAACGGAGGAACACTCCCGGATCGGTGTATTCCTTGAGAAGCGCTTGGCGGTGCTCATCCACATAGCCCAAGGCGAAGGTGTGGACCCCCTCCGCACCAATTGGCCGAAATACCTGGAACTCTGTGCGGTATCGATCGGGACGAACACGTCCGGCATGATCCCGCCACCGCCGTATACCACTCGCCGGTTCATGGTGAAGAACTTCACGGTATCCGCGGCATGAACGCTGTCCACCGTGGTCAATTCACCCTTGACCAATCGCTCGCTCTTTTCCCGTTGGTAGGCTTCCACGCCCTCCTCATAGGATTTCTGGATGCTTCGACCCGAGGGGGTGTAATAGCGGGAAACGGTGAGGCGGACGGCCGAACCATCCGGAAGCATCACGGGGCGCTGAACAAGTCCTTTCCCGAAGCTCCGGCGTCCCACGATCAATCCGCGGTCCCAATCCTGCACCGCACCGCTCACGATCTCACTGGCGCTGGCCGACCCTTCATCCACAAGCACGACCAAACGCCCCTTTTCGAAGCCCCCCTCCTTGGTGGCATAGGTGTCCTCCCGTGGTGCGTTCCTGCCTTCGGTGTATACCACCAACCGCCGATCACCAAGGAATTCATCGGCCATATCGATGGCAGTGCGGAGATAACCACCGCCATTGCCTTGCAGGTCAAGAATGAGGTCCTCCATGCCTGAGCCCTTGAGTTCAGCCAGTTTGGTGCGGAACTCCTTCATGGTGGTGGCGCTGAACCGGCTGACCTTGATGTAGCCCACCTTGGGCGTGGCCATGTAGGAGGCTTCCACACTATAGATGGGGATCTTGTCGCGCGTGATGACGAATTCCAGCAGTTCAGGTTCGGAACGTCGCAGGATACCGACCTTCACCTTGGTGCCTTTCTTCCCGCGCAGGCGATCCATCACATCGCTGTTCTTGAAACCCACACCAGCCACCACGGAGTCGCTGATGGTCACGATGCGGTCACCAGCCCGGATCCCAAGCCGTTCGGAGGGCCCCCCGGCAATGGCATCGACGACATAAATGGTATCCCTGATAATGTTGAACTGGACCCCGATGCCATCGAAATTGCCTTTCAGGGGCTCGTTCACCTCCTCCAGTTCCTCCTTCGGAATATAAATGGAGTGTGGATCGAGTTGTTCGAGCATGCGCACAATGGCAGCATCCACGAGTTCCTCCTTGTCCACTTCATCCACATACATACGGTCGATGTGGTAGAGTAGGCTCTCGAGCTTGCTGGCTGCTGCACCGGACTGGTCCTGGCCCTGGACGTGTCCAAGGGTGGCCAAGGGAACAATCAGTAGAAGGAGACCGGTACGAAGGAGGTGCGGACTAGGCATAGTTACAATGTAACGCAAGAGTAGGGGCTGCGGTTGCTTCAGGGCGTTAAGTTCTGTTGATCGTCGGCAATTCCGCCAACCTGTGCATCCGGTCCGCCTTGAAGTACGGTGAAACGTGCGCCAATGGTCCGGCCTTCACCATCGGTCAATGTCACCGTATGGATCCCCGAGGACAGGTCCAAGGCCAACCGGTGGTCGTTCCGGGTGGATCCCATCGGTGTGCCGTCCAGGTCCCAGTAAAGGGTTCGATCGGGATAGCGGTGCGTTGCTTGGAGGACCAGTTGGGCTATACGTCCATCGGCCAATCGCGGCAGGAACAACTGGGTACCATGCTCAGGATAGATGAGTGCGATGGGGTTGGAAGGCTCCTCCTGGATCGATCCTGCATAAGGTGGGACGGGCTTGTGACCCGGGTTGCGAAGGCGATAGAAGTGCTCCATGGCCGGGGGCAGTATGAACCACGATACCATCCTACCTGGCTCTTGCTCAGCAACGCGAGCCGTTGCTTGTTCGTTCACACGGATGCGATGGTGGTACGGACATGTGGGAGTGCGCATGGCCTGGGCAAGGACCTCGAGCGTATCGACTTCCTGGCAATCCGTTCCAGCACGGTGCCCACTTGAGGCGCACACGGGTATCGCCATAAGGTCCTCATGGGGTTTGTGGAATGGTCGCCCACTTGGAAGGAGGTCGAAGACATCGAATAGGATGGGAGCAGCTGCTCGCGTACCGGTCAGCCCTGGTCTGCCCTCACCGTTGGCGTTACCTACCCAAACCCCGACCGCATGACGGCCATCCATCCCGATCGCCCAAGCATCGCGGTGCCCGAAGCTGGTTCCTGTCTTCCATGCCACTCCTTTCGGGGCGTCGTAGTATTCCCAGCCCGTTTCGCTCTCAGGACGATGGGTGAGGAAAAGCGCGTTCAAGGTGTGGTGGACCGCTCCGGCGCCGAACGGAGGGCGTGTGACCGCTCCGGTCTGTGATCGTGGAGGTACATCCATCCAGATCCTGGGTGGGTGGACGGCAGGCGGAATGATGGGAGTTCCCGTTCGCTCCAAGAGTATACGGGCCATCGATGCATACGCCCCGGTCAATTCCCACAAGGTGCTCTCAGCGCCTCCGATGATGAGTGCCAGCCCATAGTGATCAGGGCTGCGGTCCAGATGACCCAATCCCATGGCGCGGAGGGTGTTCAACGTCCGGTGGATGCCGTGAGCACGTAATGCGCGTACCGCAGGAACATTAAGGGATCGAGCGAGGGCACTGGACGCCGGTACTGCGCCATCGAACCCCTCGCTGAAGTTCCGAGGGGAGAAACCATCATATTGGGTGGGCAGGTCCGCGACCAATTGATCGGGCATCAGTTCTCCATGCTCCAGCATCGCCGCGTATAGAAAGGTCTTGAGCAAGCTCCCTGTACTTCGTGGCGCTTGGACCAGGTCCACGTCCTCGGCATGGTCATCCCCTGCGTTCGGCACATTGCCCACATAAGCCAGCACTTCGGCGGTGGAGATATCCAATACGAGTACCGCTGCATTGTGCACTTCGTTGGCACGTTCGAGCGTGGCATGATCGATCAGCGCACGGGTCACCCGCTCTTGAAGTGCGGCATCCAGTGTGGTGCGGAGCATGCGACCACCGAGGCCATTCAAATGGGCAAGACCGATCAGATGGGGGGCTTTTCCCGGCATTGGGACAGGAGCCTCGGGTAGGGGTTCTTCAATAGCCAGTGAATAGGTGGTGCCATCGATATCCCCGGCGAGGTGCAGGCGTTCCAGCAGGCGATCCCGTTTTTTGCGCAAGGCCTCACGGCCTTTCCCGGGGTGCATGATCCCCGGAGCGTTGGGAAGCACTGCGAGCGTCGCACATTCGGCCCAACCGAGTTGGTCCGCAGGGCGTCCGAACCATCGCCACGCTGCGGCTTCCAAGCCGACCACGTTCCCGCCGAAAGGCGCATGGTCCGCATAGCTACGTATGATCCGATCCTTTGACCACTGGCATTCGATGCGCAATGCCAATGCCATTTCCCGTAGTTTGTTGCTATACGACCGCGAACGTGAACCCAAGGCCATTCGCGCGAGTTGCATGGTCAGCGTGCTTCCCCCGGAAACCACGCGCGCGGCCTCTCGGTTCTGCCGCCACGCCCGGTAGAGGGAGGGGAGGTGGATGCCAGGATGGCCCCGGAAGTGCTGGTCCTCGAAGGTGATGAGGCACCGGGCGAAACGCTCGGGTACCGGACCAGTGGATGACATCCGCCACTGTCCATCGGCTGCGACCATGGCACCCAAGGGTAAGCCAGTACGATCGGTGACGACGGTGCAAAGTGGGTCATTGAAAAGCGGGGCCATGGGCCACCAACGCGCCCAGGAATAGGTAAGGGTCAGCGCGATCGCGGCCCACCGGAATGCACGCGGTATCCGTTGCCAACGAGCGACGGCCCATGCACGGAGGGTTGCGATGCGCATGCTGCAAAGGTGAGGGCCAGCGGACCTGCCAAGGCATGTCGGTTGGACCAGGACCTGGTCAGGGACCCCATGGTTGAGGTACTTTTGACCACTGACGATACCAGCATGTGCCCACATTACCGCTCTTTCCTGCTCCTGGTCCTGCTGTGCACCTTCGGCCCCTTGGTACGCTGCCAGGAATGGGCCACTGTCGACCCTTCCATGCGATGGGTGGCGGGCGGTTTGCCAGCAGCGCCTGTAGTGCTTGCACGTGCGTTCGATGCCGACTCGGCTCATCGGGATGATGAGCGTCGCGACCGGGACGGGCGGATGCCACTGTATGCCCGGTTCGCATCGGTGGATATCGATCCGTGGAACTCAGGCATTTGGACGGACCTTGGCAATGGCGACCGCATCTGGCGCGTGGAATTGATATCATCCGGTGCGCTTGCAGTAGAGGCTTTTCTCGCGGATGTGCACCTACCTCCGGGTGGGGTCCTGTACTTCCACGATCCCCAAGGCGATCAACTTCAAGGAGGCTATACCGCTGCACACGTTGCACCCGATGGATACCTCACGACACTGCCGATCATGGGCGAACGTGTTGTGTTGGAGTATTTCGAACCGCGTGCGGTTGCAGGGCAAGGGGACTTCAGGGTCACCGATCTGGCGCATACCTATCGCTTCTTGGAAGAAGTGCGCACAGGGGCTTGTCAAGTGGACGTGAACTGCAGTGAAGGCGGTGACTGGTCTGCACAACGTGACGCTGTGGTGCGTATCCGGATCGTGATCCCCAGCGGCGCAGGCTTCTGCACAGGCACGCTCATGAACAATACCGCGCAGGATTGCACTCCGTACATCCTGACCGCTTTTCATTGCGGAGAGGAGTCGGTATCAGCGAACTTCTCGCAGTATCAGTTCTTGTTCAACTATCAACGTGCGTGTGGGAGTGGCACTGCCCCTGCCTCCCAACTCATCACCGGGTGCCAACGTCGAGCGGATAGCAATGATTCAGGTCCTGAAGGTGGCGGTACCTACGGTTCGGATTTCATGCTGCTCCAATTGAACAGTGTGGTCCCGGCATCCTTCAATGCATATTATGCGGGTTGGGAGGCCACGGTGTTCGTGCCTGAGGCAGGTGTGTGCATCCATCACGCTGCCGGTGACTTCAAGAAGATCAGCACATACACTACTGCTCTTGGTAGTAGTTCCTGGGCCGGGTTCACGGTGGGCTCGCACTGGCGTGTCACATGGACCGCAACAGCCAATGGACATGGTGTTACGGAACCCGGCTCCTCCGGAGCACCGTTGTTCAACGCGTCCAAACGGGTCATCGGAACACTCACCGGCGGGAGTTCGTGTTGCACCAGTAATGGATGTGGTCCCCAGACGGGCCTCAACCAACCCGACTATTTCGGCAAGGTGAACTACCATTGGAACGAGAACCCGAACCCGGCTGAAGAGAAGCTGCGCCTGTTCCTCAGCCCGACAGGCAATGTCGTAACGTTGAATGGTTCCTATGCGCCGTGTGGTGCGATCGGGGTGGATGAGGTGCGAGGGCCGGATGGGCATTCCATCCACGTGACCGTGTTGGATGGTCATCTTATTGTTCGTGCCGTTGACCAACAAGAGGACGGATCATGGGTCAGCATCATCGACCCGACAGGACGTGTCGTTCACGAGGAACGTATGGGCCGTTCGGGGTTGACCTTTCGCATGGTGGACCGACCTTCTGGCGTCTATTTCGTCAGGTCCATTGGTGCTGGAGGTTCTGCCACCCAACGCATCCACTTCATTCACTGACAGCCAAGGATCCAGGAGGGACCACTTCGACCCATTGTCCTTGGGTCCTACCGTGCACAGAATGGTCGTACATGGCTTCGGCCGAGGCTCCTGGAAGGTAGAAGCGACCAGTGAATGCGGCCTGTAGCGGGATACGCACGGTGATGTGTCGACCTTTGGGCAGGTCGAAGTAGCTCGATACCCGATCATCGCGGATATCCTGGTACTGGAGCGCTCCCTGCACCGTGGATGCTTCGGAACCCTCCAACCTCACATTCCGGATCTCCCATCCACTTGCGAACACCTGTGTCAGCGCAATGCCGTGAAGGTCGGGCAGTAGACCGAGGTGCTTCACCGTCACCAAAGCAAAGACGTCCTGTCCTTGCTCCAAGCGAGCCACATTCACTGCTTGGCCATTGCCATCCTCATAGCGGACAGTGGTCTCGATACCATTGGCGACAGAACGTTCTTCACCAGCTTGGGGTACGCCTTTCCGGATCAGACGAACGTGGATGGGAACATCACCTTGCGCGTGGACCGACAGGGTGTGCCTGCCCTCAGGCCCATTGATGGACTCCTGGGCGATGGGGCGTTCTGTGGTACGAACATCACCCTTGCCATCGACGTCGAGTCGATAGGTCATGGTGCGGTTCGTGATCCCGTTCAGCGCCACATGTGCGACCGCCATGAGCGCGAACGAGGTACTTTGGGTGCTGTGCCAAGTGTTGGAGGAGAGTTGTGTGCTCAACCGTTGCACGGTGGCGAATGCGCCCGTCCTGTCGCCCATTGCCAGCAAGGCCTCCGCGATGATCGCGTCGTCGCGTAACCCACTTCCATAGGTCCAACCGGTCTCCGTGTAGGGCGTTGTGCTGCGTGTGATCCCCTGTGTAAGTGTACGAGCAACGTCCGTTCGACCGGCGTATGCATAGGCTGCTGCCAGCAACCAACGTGTTCTTGGTTCCAGATCGCTACGTTCGCGAAGACGGTTCATAGCGCCGATCTCCGGGTGCTTCGCCAAAGCGAGCACATAAAGACGGTAGGCTTGGGTGGCTTGGTGTGCTGAACGCGGCACGACCAAGGTATTAGCGTCCTGGTACTCACGCGCTGCCCTTCGTTGGAAGGTGCTCCAAGGACCAAGCAAGCGTTGGGGCACATCGTGTCCTTGACGCTGGGCCTCCACCAGGAAGTGTCCGGCGTATACGGAGGTCCACGCGTCGTATTGGTCTCCTTCGGGCCAGTAGTTGAACGAGCCATCGGAGCGTTGGAACGTGGTCATACGGTCGATCGCACGCGTCACGTTCGAGCGGGCCAGGTCAGCACCTTTCCCAGGGAGCTGGACCAATTGTTCAAGGTAGAGCTGGGGGAACGCCTTGGAGGTCGTCTGTTCCAAGCATCCATGCGGGTAGTCCAACAGGTATTGCAGTCGTTGGCCCATGTTGATGGGTGGGATCGTGCTCAGCTCGATCTGCGCACTGTTCGTGCCTGCGATACCCAAAGGTGTGTAGGTCAATGTCACCTTTTCGCCGGGTGGGACCAACGCCTCTTCGACCATCACAGTGGGCAAGCCTGGCTCGCGGACGTCCAATTCCACGTAGGTCGAAGCGCGTTCATTTCCGCTTACGGCATTCACCTTCACACGGGCGATCCCCGTGCGGCCGGTGGTCCTCAGCTTGAAGGTGACAACCTGATCACCGGGCCCGGAGAAGCTCACCGAGCGGTGGGTGGCACCAACAATGGAGAACATGCGGTCCGGAACAACATCGATACGAACGTCCTTCACACTTCGGTCCATGGCGAACACCGTGATCGGTAGGTCGACCTCTTCTGAAGGGGAGAGCTGCCTGGGAAGGCTTGCCAGGACCATCAAGGGCTTACGTACAGGAACAGAGCGCTCCGCGCTCCCCGATGCGCGATGTCCATCCGTGGCTACCACCATCACGCGCACGGACCCCACGTAGTTATCAATGGTGAAGGTGTTCCTTCCCTTGGCCCCCTTGGCAAGGGTGAACGGACCAACGTATCGAACGACCGGCTTGAAGCGTTGGGCCTTGGCCCCCTGTACGGGTCCACCATCGTCACTGCCCCCCAATGCGAGCACACGCTGAAGCTGTCTACCGTACGCACCGATCACATGGTCGTACATGTCGTAGGTGCGCACACCAAGTGCCTCCCTTGCGTGGAAATGCGACCAGGGATCAGGGGTTCGGAACCGCGTGAGGTCCAACAATCCTTCATCAACGATGGCGAGCGTGTAGGTCATGGGGCGCCCTTTCTCCTCGTGCACTTCCACCGTGAAGGGCGCATCGGTTCGCACCTCCTTGGCCATCGTTATGATCGGTGCTATACGCGTTGATGCGTCCTCCACCATGATCGGAACGACCCCATATAGACGAATGGGTAGGTCGTTCCGAGTGCGCTCATGAGGCTGGATGACAGAGACATGGGCATGGATGTTGGGCGTCATGTCCGCTGTGATGGGGAACCGATGGCGCGTCTCATGCTCGGTGAGTTCCACCCAAGTTGAGCTGATGACACGACTACCGGACTCGATGGATACGAGCGCTCGACCTTCGCCACTGGAAGGAATGATGAGCGTGGCTTCCTCACCGACCGCATAGGTATCGCGATCGCTTGTGAAGGTGAGCATTGCCGCGGCGGAAGGGGTCGATCGCCGTGAGCGGCCCTCCCAGCCTGGCCAATCGACATGGATATTGGCAGCGCTGGCATGTCCGCCTTCCGGATCGTGGATCCGTAGTATGAACCGTCCCCATTCGGGCCGATCGATGCGGAACGGAAAGGTGGTCCTACCGCTGGCATCGGTTGTCAATGCTAGTTCTTGCCGCACCTTGGCATGTGCCGAGGTCATGTAATTGGCAGGACCATCCATACCGCCTTCCCACCACCAACTGTGATCCATCTTGACGACCTGTGCGATAATGGTCCTACCGGCCACCGGTCGACCCTGAGGGGTCAATACCACAACAGGTACCTGATAGGTGGTGTCCGTGAAATAGCTGCCCCATCGCCCCGTAGGTTCCGGGAACCGCATGCCGACATAGTGCTGGAAGGGTGCGCATGTGATCGTGGTGCGGTCCATGCTCGCATCACCTCCGGGTTCGAACACGCGCGTTACCAGGTTCGCCTGGAGCATGGCCGGTGAAGCTTCACCCAGGGTGAAGTTCAGTGGGAAGCGACCATCGCCTTCTGCGTTGAGCGTTCCATCGAACACGACTTGTTCGTCTTCAGGAAGCGCATGGCCAAGGTCATGGAACACATAGCGTTCATAGCCTTTGAAGCTGGCCTCGTCAGCACGAAGGGTCATGGTCACACGGGTGCGCAGGTTGCGCGCAGGTGCGCCATGTAGCCAAGCGGCATGCAGTGCGATGGGGTGTGGACCACTGCCCGATAAGCGTTCAGGGCCGGCTTTCAATTCAACCTTGAGCCGATTCGGGCGGATGGCTTCGATGCGCACAGTGCGATGGAATTGCGCGCCTCCCACAGTGACCCGTGCATCCCAAATGCCGGTCGGCGCATCCGCTCGAGTGGCCGTACTGAACCGGTATGTTCCGTTCTGGCCCTTGGTCCGCACCAATTTCTCCACCACCCGACCCATGGGATCGCTCAGTTCAAGCACTACAGGATGTCCCACCGGGAGTGGTGTGATGTCCTGTTGAAGCATGAAGGCCAAGTGCAACGAGTCCCCGGGCCGCCATACCCCTCGTTCGCCGTAGATGAAGCCTTTCAATCCCCGTGCTATGGATGCGCCTTCCACATCGAACTCGCTCACCGATAACGAACTACCCGGATCCACACGCACGTAGCCATGTTGTTCGCCTTTCCTGGCCAATAGTAGGTGAGGGGCATGATCGGTGCGGTCGATGCGTGCCATGCCGTCCTTATCGGTGGTCACGGTCGCAAGCACTTCGTGTTGAAGGTCGCGTAACTCCAAGTACACCCCACTCACCGGTACGGTGCTGCGCAGGTCGGTGACCGCGAACGTCCAAGAGCGGTCATTGCCCTGCTTGGCGATGATGCCCAGATCACTGGCGAGCAAGTTGGTGGACACTGAACGTCGCCCATTGTAATACTGTTCCTCACACGGATCCACCACCTCCTCCTCCCAGTAGTAGTCGTCCTCATCGTAGTACCATGATGGTCCTGCCTCGTCATGGTCGGAACGTTCATCCTCCCACGTGCGGGACCAACCCGGTGCTTCAGGCCCGGTCGGACCGCCCGCACAGGGCAATGCGGTATGCGCTCGCTGGAAGGAGAGGCTCACGCGATAGATCGCACCCGGCTCGGCTTGGATGTATCGTTGAAGGTCCAGGTGATAGCGGTTCCATTGCCCGAGGTCCGGTGCGTCAGCGGTCGTCAAGGGAACCAAGTGCCGTCCCTCCAGCCTACCCACACGAGCCAATTCGCGTTTCCCATCCAGTGCGTTCACCTGGAGGAACTGGGAAACGTTGCCTGAGTGGATCCGGATGATGCGCACTTCCACGTACCGAAGGTTCACCGCCTCGAAAGGCAACACGAGACCATCGGTCGAAGGAAGGATCACGCCGTTGTCGAGGAGACGCACCCCAGGTGCCAACTCTTCGAAACGGACATCAACGTTCAAGTCCTTTCCCAATGTGGCCCCGCTCCGGGCACGTAGTGCACCCGAAAGGAATGCGACCTGTTCACCCTTCAACCTGGAAGTGGGGTAGATGGTGAGCTTGTTCCCATCCCGCTGGTAGCGCACATCTTCCGTACCGGCGAAACCCACCAATCCGACGAGGTCTTGCGTTTCGTCCAAGGGATCACTGAACAGGAACGTGGCATATTGCTCGCCGTCACCGTGTGTCTGGTGGGTGATCAGCGCCATTCGATCCGTGGGAGGAAGTTCCACCCGCACTTCTCCGGCATCGCTGGAAGCGATTTCCTTTCCATCATAGGCAAGGATGATCGTACTGGCTTGGGTTCCTCGCTGCACACTATCCACGGTCAGTTTGTGCGATCGTCCATCCGTATCATGCTCCCAGCGCAGGTGCAGGTCCCTCCCGTTCTGTGAGGCGTTGAAACACGTGGAAAGGGCTTGCCCCGTGGCATCATCGCTGGTGCGAATGGAAAAGACCAAGCGTTGCCACCGGGGATCATCGAGCGAATTGCGTTGCAGGTCAGCGATGGTCGCTTTGATGCCCTGTCGTATCGTGGTGAATCCGAACCGGAAGTAGCGCAGATCCTGTGGAACGTCGATCACGCGCTGCAGGTCAAGGGTCACTGAATAGGTGCGTTCCTGCTCCAGCCGCTCGTGCGGAGTGAATCGGAGGGTCCGTGCGTCCACGCGGTCCACGGTCCCCTCCACGGACGGGTCCAACCTGAATATCCCGCTTAGGTCCATACCCGCACTATCCCGCAACACATGGTCCGCTGCAAGGCGGACCAGCACGGAAGTGCGGGCGGGAACGTGTCCCGTGGTAAAGGCCTCCACGTAAGCCGTAAAGGCCGCATCCGGTACGATGGGGCCGGTATCCTTGGAACAGCCTAACGGTAGGAGCGTGAGCAGCAGTAGTGCGCGAACGAGGGGATGTGTTGACCGGAACATGGCCCAGGGTATGGTACAGGTTGACCGCAGCATGACTGCTGTGGTGTAGCGAAGTAGAACGGAGGGAAGTTACGACCAACAGGTCGTCGTCAAGGTTCGCCCAACAGGCGTTCCGCATCCTCGGCGGGGATGATATGGCCATTCATCTCACCAACCACGAAAGCGTCCTCCAATCCTGCTGCGCGCAGGCGGGTGCGTGCACCCTCTGCCTCAGCACGGGTGGTGAAACGGCCATGCAGGTAACGGACCCCGTCGGCATTGCTCAAGGGTTCCACGTCACCGATCTCGATGTATTTTCCCATTGTTTCCATGGGGACCTCACGCACACTTCCCACGAAGGAGCCTACTTGCACCCTGAACCGGAGTACGGATTTGTTGACACTTCCACTGGGTAGTGTTCGCAGGTCCTCGGGTCCGGTGAGACGCGCACCGGCCTCTTTCATGCTCACACGTTTACCTTGTTTGAATGCAACGAGGAACGCTCCTTCGAAGCCTTGCAACAGCATCTTCACCTTGTGGTCCGCAGCCTCGTTCACCTCCGTATATGAGCCTGTATAGTAACGCATCAATCCGTCCTCCCCTTGGATGGACACCAGGTCTGGCACATTGTTGAATATGTTCCTCGACAACTTGCGACGGAACGCACCCAACTGCACACGTACGATAACCTCGCGACTGTCATCCACAGCGCCCATGCCCTTGCGTCGTTCACGTTCGGCCTGGACCTCCTTGGTCACATCCACCAGCCGTCCATTCTCCTCTGCCATGACCGTACTCTCGATGCCTAGGCCGCGCAATTCCAGTTCCCGTCGGAGTGCTTCGGGAATTGCATCGAAGCTGCCTACGACATAATAGGTGGTATCGCCGCTTTCCAAGGTCCGAACATCAGGTAGGCTGAGGATGCGTTGGATGAGGTCCTCACTGATACCTTCCACCTGGGCCCCCACTTTCACCACATAAACACGCTTGGCGGGTACCGGGGTCTTCTTCCTGATCGGGCCGAACGACTCCACGGATGAAGCCACGATGTTCACATTCCCGGAGTCCACATAGTTCAAGTGGCGCTTGAGAAGTGCCTCGTCGGTGAGCGTGACCCCTCGTGCGTCCACCAATGCCCCGGCAGCGGTACCGGCCTCATCATCCTCATGGTCGGGTACTCCATCGCCATCGCTATCGAACGGGCAACCCTTGGTATCCACAGTGACACCTGTAGGCGTACCGGGGCATTCGTCCGCCATATCCTTCACGCCATCACCGTCCTCATCATCCTGCAACACGATGAGGTCGAGTTCATCACTGTTCAACGGAGTGATCCGGCTCTTCTTGGCCTTACGCTCGATAGGAATGGCATAACCGAGCGAGAACGAGGAATAGAGGAACCGATCATTGCCGGTCTGCCCCTTGCGATCACCCACACTCGCGTCCGTCACTCCGTCCACGAGATCGGTCATGGTGAAGTGCAGGGTCGTGCCTATGCGAAAGTCGAAGCCACCGCCAAGGTTCATACGTGCGCCGATCCCGACGGGTATCGCCCAAGTCCGTTCGGGATACTTACCGAACCCGTCCAGGTCCAATTCGCGTACATCACTCTCGTTCACATGGTCACGTACCAGCAATTGGGCGTTACCGGCAAGAGGGGAGTCCTCCGCCACATCTCGGATGGTTCCATCACTCCAGTAGTGGTACAACCGGCCCTGTGCGTCAGCCCGATCCGTTTTGGTCAGGAACTCCACGCTCTCGAATCCGACCGTCAGGAAAGGTTCCACTACGCGATCCCGGTTCAGTAGTTGGTGGAAGTTGTATCGGAACTGGAAACCTCCCACGGTCACTCTGGATTCGAAATTCAATGACCGTGTCAGGCTGCGTTCGTTCACCGCCATGCGCCCGTGCAAGGCGTAAAGTCCACCTTCCAGCCAATCGTTCAATGGTACCGACGCGCGCAATTCGAAACCGGGTCGGGCCAGCAGGGACTGTACACCGCATGTTGTTCGCCCACATCCCCATAGAAAGCGAACATGCCTGCGCCGACCCGGAGGTGGCTTTCAGCGAAGGGAAACTTCGGTTCGGACGATTATGCGCTGGTAAGGGGCTGCGCAGGAACGACCGTGGACGTCGTATCGCCTTGCGCCGACACGAGCACTGCTTGCATAAGATACATGACGCACAGTGCGGACCTCATGGTTCCGCGCCGTGCGATCGATGTAAGCTTCGGGTGCATGGCGGTCAGCTATGGAGCTACTGGAACCACTGCTGTTTGGTGATCATCAAGGCCTCTTGGACCGTGATGCGTTCACCATTGTTGTAGGCGGTTACGAAAGGACCTGGGAAATCATGTCCTCCTTGTAGGTAGGCCACACGTTGATCACGGGCCTCCTTGTACGTGGTGTAGCCACCAGTGACATACTTGATCCAACCTTGATGGCGCTCCAATTGGAAGTCTCCATTGTACTTGTGTCGTGCTACGAAATAGGCCTTTCCCACTTCGCGATGTGCTGCGGTGATCTGTACCTTATAGACCACACCCTTCTCAGGCGAAGGAACACTGGCGCGCGCAGTGGTTCGTGTCTTCTCGACCGGTCCACTGGATCCCTCCTTGCGCACCGGTGGGGTAACGGTGGAGGCCGGTTCTTCCTTCGTCGGTTGGATGTTCAATGTCAATGCAGGGTCCTGTCCGCCCAGGTTTTCCACGTTGGATTGATCCGCAGCCATGAGTTCCAACGCTTTGGGCCCGATGAAGAAGCGCGAACTACCGACCACCGCTTTCTGTGTCTCGTCATTGAGCAGGTATCCGAACTCGCCGTCCACCAGGTACTCGCCATCCGGTTGTGTCGTGGCCTTCAGTTTGTACACCACCTTCACCTCTTCGCGCGCGGGCAAATTGAGCCACACGAATTTCACGATGCTCTCCTGCGCAGTGAATATGGCTTCATCGCTGTTCTTTTCCAATGCGATGAACCCAGGAGGGATGGTCTCCTGCAATTTGCCGAATCCTCTGATGGAACCCTTCTTCACCACCACTTCCACGATCATTTCCTTGTCGGATACCGGGGTTATCGTCCGGTTCGCCATCACGCCGCCCTGACCTTGGATGGGTGCTGTGCCATGGGCATTGTCCACGATCACCACAGGCACCTTGCCTGCGGGTGACGCAGGAGCGCCTCGGCTGCCGATACCAGATCGTAATCGGTGGTAGCGGGTATGGTCACGGTGTGGGCGGGTTCCTGACCCTCAGCTGGCTGCTCGCCTGTTCCCATGCTGCCATCCGGGCCGCTTTCCTCGGTTGATGAATGCGTCGTGGTCACGGCCGTTGAACCCGAGAGTTCGATGGTGCTTGGAGGCAATTCGTAGGTCTTCCGTTCATTGTCCTCGATGTAGGACAGGCGACCAGCGATGGGTAGGATACCGGTCGCGGATGCATCGGCACTGAGCGTGTAGCTGAACTTGAAATTCGGGCCTGGAGGCAAAGCCATCCAAATGAATTTAGCCTTGCCATCGGCGAACGTGAAGGAAGCACCCTTGGTCTCGATCGCGGTGACCGAAAGTCCGGCGGGCAGGTCCAATTGGAATTTGGCGAAGCCGCTCAACTCCCCCTTTTCCACGGTCACTGACACCCGCACATCGGTGCCCGCTGTCATGCTGGTCGGAATGGTCTGGGTGATGCGGACGTCGGCCAGAAGGAAGGCGTCGATCAGAAAGAGGCCGAGGAGATTGGCAAGCAACACCAGTTTTGAAACCATGAGGCAGCGGATTGTAAGGAACACGCGCACGTACCGTGCTGGTGTCCAAAAGTATCCGCAGCCGAACGGGTGATCAAGGGCCCGGCCGGTCAAGTACCAACATGGCGCTGTTGAAGCAGGGGCGGCCCTTAGAAGTTGGGTTTCAACATGTACTTGCTGTAGAACGCGTTGATCGCAGCCACCGCGTCCTCCGGTTTGTCCACCACGCTGATCAGGTCGAGGTCATCGGGGTTGATGTTCTTATGTTGGTCGCCCATGGTGGTCTTGATCCAATCCAATAGGCCCTGCCAATACGTGCTGCCTACCAGGATGATGGGGAATCGCCCGATCTTCTGCGTCTGGATCAGGGTCAATGCTTCGAAAAGTTCATCCAGTGTGCCGAAGCCACCGGGCAGCACGATGAAGCCCTGGCTGTATTTGATGAACATCACCTTACGTACGAAGAAGTAGTCGAAGTTGATGCTCTTTTCCTTATCGATGAACGGATTGGGCTGTTGTTCGAATGGCAGGTCGATGTTGAGCCCCACACTGGTCCCACCGCCACGTTGGGCCCCTTTGTTGGCGGCCTCCATGATGCCAGGCCCACCACCGGTTATCACGCCGTAACCGTTCCCGGTCAGTTGGAACGCGATCTCCTCAGCGAGTTCATATTCAGGCGTTCCGGGTTTCGTACGTGCGCTACCGAAGACGCTCACACACGGACGGATGCGTTGCATGGCCTCGAAGCCAGCAACGAACTCGCTCATGATCTTGAAGATCGCCCAGCTGTCGTTGGCCTTCACTTCGCTCCATCCCCTGCGTTTGAAGGCCTTCTTGATCCGGCGTTCGCTCTCTTCGTGATGGACGCTGTTCTTTCGGGTGGTCATGGTGAATGGTTGTGAGTAGGGTCACTTCCGGTAGTGCGAAAAGCCCTGATTCAATTCAATTCTGCGCTTAGGAAGGGTACGGTATGCCCACGCCCCATGAGAACGATCTCCTCTGGGGTGCCGCGAGCGACGACCAGACCACCGCCGTTCCCTCCCTCGGGACCCATGTCGATGATGTGGTCGGCTACCTTGATGATGTCCATGTTGTGCTCGATGACCAGGACCGTATTGCCCTGGTCAACGAGTTTGTCGAGCACGTTGATGAGTTGCTTCACATCGTCGAAATGCAGGCCGGTCGTAGGCTCATCCAGGATATAGAAGGTATTGCCCGTATCGCGCTTGCTGAGTTCGGCGGCAAGTTTGATACGCTGTGCTTCACCACCGCTCAGGGTGGTACTGCTCTGGCCGAGGGTCACGTATCCCAGACCCACGTCGAGCAGGGTACGCAGCTTCACATGGATCTGGGGTACATCGGAGAAGTGCGCCGCTGCCTGCTCCACAGGCATCGCCAGTACATCTGCGATGCTCTTGCCCTTGAACCGGACCTCCAGTGTCTCCCGATCGTATCGTTTTCCCCTACAGGTCTCGCAAGGCACGTTCACGTCCGGTAGGAAGTTCATTTCGATGGTGCGGACGCCAGCACCTTTGCAGGTCTCGCATCGTCCACCAGCCGTGTTGAAGCTGAACCGTCCGGCCTTGTACCCTCTGATCTTGGCGGAAGGCAACTGGGCATAGAGCTCGCGGATCTGGTCGAACACACCGGTATAAGTCGCAGGATTGCTACGCGGCGTGCGACCGATCGGGCTCTGGTCCACTTCGATCACCTTGTCGATGTGCTGCAAGCCCTTGATGGACCGGTAGGGCAGTGGGTGTGTGTCGCTCCGGTAGAAGTGCTTGCTCATGATGGGATAGAGCGTATCCCCGATCAAGGTGCTCTTTCCACTACCACTGACGCCTGTCACACAGATGAACTTCCCGAGCGGTAGATCGACGTCCACATCCTTGAGGTTGTTGCCGTTAGCCCCTTGGAGGACGATCCGTTCGCCACTGCCCTTCCTGCGTTGCTTGGGAACGGGTATGGAGAGGTCCCCACGTAGGTACTGTGCAGTGGTGCTCGGGCCCTTCGCCAACTCGCGTGGATCACCTTCCGCCACGATTCGTCCACCATGTTCACCGGCACCGGGCCCGATATCGATCAAGTGATCGGCGCTCAGCATCATCTCCTTGTCATGCTCCACCACCAGGACACTGTTACCGGCATCTCGCAGGTCGCGTAGACTGCCGATCAGCCGGCGGTCGTCCCGTGGGTGAAGTCCGATGCTCGGCTCATCCAGGATATATAGGACCCCCGTGAGTTGGCTGCCGATCTGCGTTGCCAGGCGGATGCGTTGCGCCTCACCGCCGCTCAATGTGCGGGCACTGCGGTCAAGGGTGAGGTACTCCAAGCCCACGTCGAGCAGGAACCTGCTGCGTCCGGTGATCTCCTTGACCACCTCGCGTGCGATGGTCGCTTGCTTCTCGTCGAGGTGTTCCATCAACCCGCTCATGAGCATATGCAGGTCGGAGATGCTGGCGCTGGATAGTTCGAAGATGTTCCGCCCGTTCAATCGGAAGTGGAGCGCATGGTTCTTCAGTCGAGCGCCCTTGCATTCCGGGCAAGTGACCATGTGGGTGAAATTGGCCGCCCACTTCTGAGCGCTCTTGGGACCTTCGTTGGACTGCTCCATCACGAAGGGGATGATCCCCTCGAATTGCACAGTGCGGTCGCTCAAGCCGACCGCACTGCTCACCCGTAGCGGTTCGTCCGATCCATTCAACAGCGTGGATAATACGCTGTCGTCCATATCGGTCATCGGAGTGTCGAGGTCATGGCCGACCTGGCTCAGGACGGCCTCCACCTGTTTGAATATCCACGTGTTCTTGTAACTGCCCAACGGGATCAACGCACCCTTGCGGATACTCTTTGTGCGATCGGGCACGATCTTATCCAATGCCACCTCGGTCACCTGGCCCAGGCCGCTGCATCGTGGACAGGCACCGTAGGGGCTGTTGAAACTGAAAAGGTTGGGTTCCGGTTCCTCGTAGGCGATCCCACTGGTGGGACACATCAAATTGCGGCTGAGGTACCGAGGCTGCCCACCTTTCACACCGACCACCATCAACGAACCCTTGCCATACTTCATGGCGGTCGCGCAGGTGTCCGTCAGGCGTTTCGCATTGCCATCGTTCACGTTCAGCCGGTCCACGACCAGTTCGATGTCATGCACTTTGTACCGGTCCAATCGCGGCCGCCCGGTGATGTCCACCACGGTCCCGTCCACCCGGGCGCGAAGGAAGCCCTGCCGGATGAGTTGTTCGAAGAGTTCCCGGTAATGGCCCTTCCGACCGCGTACCAATGGAGCAAGGATGAGCACCTCCTCTCCGTCGTACTCCTTGCGTATCAGGTCCTGGACCTGCTTCTCGGTGTAGCGCACCATACGCTCACCGGTCACATAACTGAATGCCTCTCCCACACGTGCGTAGAGGAGTCGCAGAAGGTCATAGATCTCGGTGATGGTCCCTACCGTGCTTCGTGGGTTGCGGCTGATCGTCTTCTGCTCGATGGCGATCACGGGGCTCAGACCGCTGATGAGGTCCACATCGGGTCGCTCGATACCGCCCAGGAACTGGCGGGCATAGGCATTGAAGGTCTCGATGTAGCGTCGTTGTCCCTCTGCGTGTATGGTATCGAATGCCAAGGAGCTCTTACCACTCCCGCTCAGTCCGGTGATCACGACCAGTCGATCGCGCGGTATCCGCACATCGATGTTCTTCAGGTTGTGCACCCGGGCACCAAGGACCTCGATGTACTCTGGCTCCGGGGCTTCCGTGGTGTCCGGGGGGGGAGGGGTGGGCCCAGTGATCGTTCTTGGGGTGCGTGCCATGTTCCTATCGATCGCTCAACTGCATGGCATCGAAGTCCTCCGCAGGAAGGAGTATGGTATAGGTCTTACCTGTCTTGTTCTCCAACCGGTTCGAGCGAAGCCAGGGATTCAGGAGTTTCAACATGCGGTAATCGGTACCCTCGCTGCGCGCGAACATGGCCAGGTCCGGTATCGCAGCGGACACGGTGGTAGCGCGGGTGCGGTAGGGAGCGTACAGATCGCGCGCCCGAAGGTGGAATCCATACCGTTCCGGTTCGCGCATGATCTCCTTCATGGCCAGTATCCGGAACACGTATCGGGAGGTCTCTTCGGGCAATTGCAGGTCGAAGTAGTGCTCGGTCCCCTGGCGGTCCAGTTGTTTGCTCACCCCCCCGGGCCCCAGGTTGTATGCCGCTGCGGCCAGCGCCCAGTCCTGGTTCTTTGCGTACGCCTCCTTCAGGTACCTACAAGCGGCCACGGTGCTCTTCTCCATGTGGTACCGCTCGTCCACCTCGTCGTTCACCTCCAGCCCATAGGCCTGAGCAGTGGTCTTCATGAATTGCCAAGGCCCCGCAGCACCTGCGGGCGATACCACATTGGCGAAGCCGCTCTCGATGACCGGAATGTACTTGAGGTCATCGGGTACACCTTCACGTTCAAGCACCTGGCTGATGATGGGGAACCATCGGTTGGCGCGTTTATGGGCCAGCAAGGTGTTGCTCTGCCAGTAGGTGTTCACAAGCAGTTCCCGGTCCAGACGCTCGCGGACATCCAAGCGGTCCATGGGTACCGCGGCACCGCAGAAGCTCATTTGCGCGGGCAACGTCAGTGAAAAGACCTTGTAGCCATCGTTGAAATGGCGCTGGTGGTCCAGGTCGCTGTGGGCATCGCTGGTCGAGTACGAGAACAGGTGAACGCCAAGGCCACCTGCCATGAGCAGAAGGGTCCAAAGACCAACGCGGCCCAAGGTGGGCAGAATGGAGGAGCGCTTCGTTCGCATGGGACTATGGTCTGGTGCGTTTGGTGAGCACGAAAAGCGTGCTGAAAAGCACGAGTGCGTATGCAACGAAGATCAGGGTATGGATGTTCTCCCAGACAGGGATGTACCTGAAACTAACGAACACCAGGAACAGGTTGAGCAAGGAGAGTGCCACGAACGTGAGCGCCACTTGGGCATCGGTGAGCCCAGCGTAGCTCAGGTGGTGGGTGGTATGGTCCCGCCCACCCACGAAAGGTGATGTACCGCGCAGGATGCGGTTGATGGAAACGATCGTGGTATCGGCTATGGGCAATAGGAACACGATGAGCGTTGTCACCGCTTGACGGGCCGGCTCCCAAGCACCCTCAGGGGAGGGGGTGTTCCAGAAGAATCGAATACCCACGAAGGCCAGGAACACGCCCAGGAACTGACTGCCGGTATCCCCCATGTACATGCGGGAAGGGTTCCAGTTGAAGAACAGGAAGCCGAACAAGGAGGCCATCACCCCGATCATGAGCACGGAGAATACCGGGTCCATGGGCCCGATGACGATCAGGGCGATGAGGCCGGCACCGAGGATGCCGATGCTGACCGCGGTCGTGATGCCATCCATGTTGTCCAGCATGTTGATGGAGTTCATCATCCCCACCACCCAGAAGAGCGTGATCGCCACATTGGCCCCGGACGATGCGAATACTTCGATCCGCGTGCCTGAGGCTATGAGGATGCCACCACAAGCCAACTGTACCATGAACTTCAGCAGCGGTTTGGTATTGTAAGCATCATCAGCGAGGCCCATCAGGAACCCGAGGGAAGTGGCTGCCAAGAGACCGAACAGGTCAGGCCTCAAGGTGCTTTGCACCTGCCCCGGGAAGATCACTCCATGAAGCGTGAAACTGGCCAGGAACAGGATGTAGAAGCCGATGCCACCGAATGCCGGTTTGGAGGTGCTGCTCCAACGAACGAGCATATGGTCGGACTCACGTATGCCCAAGGTCCTGGCGAAACGCATGAACAAGGAGTTCACCAGGATACTGAATACCAGCGATGTGAAGAAAAGGCCTGAGTAGATGAGGAAGAGTTGGGTTGGACTGTACATCGCACACGGCGAGTTTTACCTGGATGGCCAAGGTTCCTGTGATCCGAATGCGGCACCAACTTCGTCCTTGGCGCTCACCAAGGGAGCGGCGATCCCCCAGTCGATGTTCAGCGCGGGGTCGTTCCATCGGATGCATCGTTCGGTGGAGGGGTCGTACAGCGCTGTGCATTTGTACACGAACACGGTCCCTTCCTCCAACGCGACGAACCCGTGGGCGAAGCCTGGCGGTATCCAGAGCATATCCTTGTGCACATCGTCCAGCACGACCTTGTAGTGTTGGCCATAGGTAGGTGCGTCAGGGCGGATGTCCACACACACATCGAGTACGCTACCCTTCACCACGTGCACGAGTTTGCCTTGTGCTGATGGGGGGAGTTGGTAATGCAGTCCGCGAAGCACACCTGCTTTGGACGTGCTCTCATTGTCCTGAACGAAGTATAGCGGGCCTCCTACCAGCTCATTGAATCGACGCTGGTCGTAGGTCACCACGAATTGTCCACGCTCATCGTGGTGGATGCGCGGCCTGAGTTGCACCAATCCGGGAAGTGGGGTGTTGGTGATGGTCATCAGGAACGGCCCAATAGCCAGCTAAGCATTCCTTTCTTGCGTTCGGCGCCACGATCCTCATAGTAGCCACCCGAATAGCCTTGGCCATAGCCGTATCCATAGCCATAGCCATACCCGTAACCATAGTTGTAACCGTATTTGTTACGGTCGATATCCACTCCGTTCAGGATCGCGCTCAACCGGGTGATGCTGTTCTCGTTGATCAAGCGGTCCACGTTCTGAACGAATTGCTTCTTGCTATAGTCGGAACGGAAGATGTAGATCGGATAGTCCGCCAATTGGATCATGGGTATGCCGTCCGTCACGAGCCCCACGGGGGGATTGTCGATCAGGACCACGTCGTAGGAGGTGCGCAACTCATTGATCACTTTGACCATGCGCGGGTCGATGATAAGCTCTGACGGGTTTGGCGGTATGGGTCCAGCGGTGATGAAGTCGAGTCCAGGCAGTGTGCTCTGCTGGATACAATCGGCAATGGCATCCTTGCCAATGAGGACGGTGCTCATGCCCTTCACGTTCTCCACGCCGAAGCCCAGGTGGATCTTCGGCTTGCGCATGTCCAGGTCCAGGATGATCACGCGTTTACCACCAAAGGAGATGATGCCACCGAGGTTGATGGCCACGAAGGTCTTCCCCTCGCCGGAGATGGTACTGGTCACAGCGATGGTCTTGGGACCCGGTGAGTTGTCGATGAACTGCAAGTTCGTTCGGATGCTGCGGAACGACTCGGCGATCAGCGATTTCGGGTTCTTGTCAATGAGCAACTGGGAGATCGGGATGTCCTTCTTGTACTTGGGTATCATGCCAAGTATCCCGATACTGGCGTTCGATTGCTTGGCGATGTCGTGCAGCGAGGTGATGTTGTCGTGCAGGATGTACCTCACCAGGATGATGATCATGCTGAGGATAAGGCCTGCCAATAGGTAGGAGAGGATGACAACGTTCCGCTGTGGGTAGAGCGGGGCCTGAGGTTGGGCCGCATCCTCCAGGATCTGGTTCTCCGGCACGAAACCCGCTTTGCTGATCCGATACTCCACATCCTTCTCCAGCAGTTGGGTGTAATACTTCTCATTGATGTTGAACAGGCGTTCGATGCGGGCATAGCGCAGCTCCTTCTCGGGCAATGCCAGGAACTTCCTGTCGATCTCCGAAAGGGTGGTCAGCAACTCCTTTTTTCGGACCAGTGCGCGGTCGCGTATGGAGGTGATGCTGGCCAGGATGAGCTGTTTCTGCAGATCGATCTGGTATTCGAGCGAGCGGACCGATTGATGCTCCCGCGTAGCGTCCAAGTAGATCGCATCGCGCTCGCGAAGCAGGTCCTCCATGGTGCGGATCATACTGGCCAAGGTCTGCTGGTACTCCGTACCTACGAGCAGAGGCATCAGATCATACACGGAGATCTCCGGCAGGGGGCGGTCGGTGGCGCGCTGGATCTCCGTGAGCAGGGCGATATCCTGTTCGATCTTCACGAGCTCGTTCTCATACAATTCGCTCTGTTCGATGTACATGGGCGTCAGCTGGCCTAGCCCGGTCACCTTGTTATCCACTTTGAATTGCTGGAGCTCGTATTCCGAACCCCTGAGCTGCTCGAACACGGTGTCCTTTTGTGCTCGGATGAACCGGATGATGTTCGCAGCGCTCTCCGTCTTACGCTCCACGTCATAATCGATGAAGGTCTCCGCCATGGCCTGTGCAAGATCACGGGCGAGGTAGGGGTTCTCATCCATACAGCTGATCTCCACGGTCTGTGCGTTGTTGTCCGCTATCCGCACCTGTATCTGCGAGAGGTATTGGTTGATCAGCGCCTTGCGGGAGTTGATCTTGAAATACAAGGACCGTTCATCACCATCGTTCTGGCTCACATGGTTCTCGGAGACCTCCAGGATGCAGCTCAGGTCAGGTGTGCGGATGATCTCCATGGCGGCGAAAGAGAACTCCTGCACCTTGCCACCGACCGTGTAACTGAGGGTTACGCGTGTGGGGTTGGACAGATCCACGGCGATGGGAATATCGCGCACGCGATCATTGTACACGGAGATCTCCTTGATCTTGAAGAAGGACCGGGTGTAGTATTCCTCGGTGAGGATCTGCCCGCGGTTGAAGTAGCTCACGTCAAGGTCCAACCGATCCAGTGCCTTTCCCACGAAGAATGGTGACCGCATCAACTCCACATCCGCCTGCAGGTTCTTGTCCTCCACGAAGGTCTCCACGTTGAGGATCTGTTGCGCGGTGTTGCTCTCGCGCAGCTGCAGGATGGACCTCGTGCTGTAGGTGGGGGCTGTATACCTCAGGTAGATGAACGCACTGGCCAAGGCCAGTAGCATCACCAGGATGATCCACAGGAGGCTACGACGAACGATATGGATGAACAGGCCGAGCTCGAACTCATTGCTGAAGTTCGTGATCCGTTCCTTGTAGCTCTGGAAATTGAGGCTACGTTGCCCAGCTTCATCCTGTATCATCGACCGGAGTGGATCTTATTGGAAACCGCGTACGATGCCTATGACCAGTACCACACTGGTCAGCAGGGTGATGATCGGGGTGAGGTCCTGAAGGAACTCGCGGGCAAGGTCCGGATTGGGTTCCACGTAGATCACGTCATCGCCCTGCATCACCACATCGGCATACTTCAAGCCTTCGATGGTGCTGAGGTCGAACTGGTGTACCAGGCGTTTGCCATCGGGGCCATGTCGGAAGAGTTTCACCCTGCTCGCATTGCCGCGCTTGGCCAATCCACCTGCCGTGGCCAGCACCTCCAGGAGCGTGGTGTTGCTGTTCTCCAAGGGGATCACCTTGGCATCGCCACCGCCACCCGGGAATACCACCACGCGCCGGTTGGACACGATCAGTTGAACGAATGGCCGGTTATAGAACCGCGTGTATTGCTCCTCCAGCATCAATTCCGCCTCTCGCACGGTCAAGCCCTTCAATTTCACACGGCCCAGCAGTGGCAGTTTGGCCATGCCGTCGAATTCGATGAAGTACTGGAATGCGGCCCGGTTCATCAACTGCACTTCACGCGCAGCCCCTTCACTGATGAGGTCGATGATCTTGAACCCGTCGTTGGCGAACAACCGGAACTGGAACACGTCATTGGCTTGCAGCTTCAACTGGTCCGACGCCGAATCCTGGAAGGTGTCGAACGCATGGTCGGTGGGGGTCTTGAACATGATGTCCCGGTTGATCGTGCAACCGGTCAGGACCACCGCTCCAAGGACCAGGGGTATGCCAACGCGCTTCAGGTAGTTCATATCCCGGCAAAAGTAACGTTCCGCACCGGTGCGATCCTAGTTGACCAATGACCGGTAGAGGGCGGTCATATCATTCACCAGGCGGGTGTAGTGGTACCGTTCCTCCACATGGGGCCAGCCGCCGCCGCCCAACTGCTGCCGCAGGGCCCTGTCCTCCACCAAGCGCGTAAGGTCACGCACCAGTCCTGCGCGGTCACCCGGTTCGCTCAGCAAGGCCGTACCACCCGGCACCACCACGTTCTCGATACCGCCCACCCGGGTGCTGATCACGGGCCGGCTCGCTGCCTGCGCCTCGATCAGGCTCACCGGGGTGCCTTCGTTGAGGCTGGTCAGCATGGCGATGTCCACTCCGGCGTTCACGATGTCCACTTCCTTGATCCACGAGGTGTAGGTGACCGTGGCACGATCCACCATGGGCCGGCCGTTGGCCCCGAACCCGAAGCCATGGCCGTTGAAGATCGGGCCTTGCACCATGCTCAAGCCGAGGTCCACGGTACGCCGTTGCAACCGTTCCCGTTCCTCGCCATCACCCACGATGAACGCCCGGATTCGGGTTCCGGTGGCCTTGCTCACCTGCTGGATGACCTCAAGGAACAGGTCGTGGTTCTTGATGGGTACCAAGCGGCCCACGATCCCGATGGCTATTTCATCGTCCGCCACGCCATACACGCTGCGGAAGAGGGCCCGCTTTCGTTCCTGTTCGAAGTTGAACCGGCTCAGGTCGAATCCCAAGGGAATGACGGTCACCTTCTCGGCCGGACAGATCCGGTGCTCCTCCACCAGTTCGGTGCGCTGCTTTTCACTGATAGCGATGATCCGGGTGGAGCGGCCGGCCAGGAAGCGCTCGATCTGCTTGTACATGGCGGTGCGCACAGGGCCGAAATAGCTGTGGAACACGTGGCCATGGAAGGTGTGTACGATGGCCTTCACACCCAACTCCGATGCGGCCATGCGCCCCACCGCACCCGCCTTGGCAGCATGGGTATGCACGATGTCCGGCTTGAATTCCCGGATCAGTTGCTTGATCCGCCGGTAGGCACCCCGGTCCCGCCAAGGGGCTACTTCGCGCTGCAGTTCGGGCAGTATCAGAGGTTTCACACCCACCGCGTCCAGGATGTGGCTGCTACCTTCTTCGCTGGCCTCCTGGCTTCCACCTACCAGTAGGGTTTCGAAGTCATCGGGAAGGTAACGTGTCAGATAGGCGGCGTTGTGCGTGGGCCCGCCAAGGTTGAACCGGTTGAGGATGCGGAGGATACGCGGCATTCAGAGGGCGAGGTCCTGACCTGGAGGGGCCTGTCGGTCCGTTTCCACCGCTCCACCATGATATAGACGATGATGGCGTGTAAAGTTGCCTCTGCGGTACCCGGATCCACGGAGCGCAGCTGGCGAACCACCTGTTCCACCGCGGGCACGGAAAGTCCTGCTGCACTGATCCGGACCGGGGTCAGCGTGCTGTCCAGGAAGGACCTCAACGGACCGTTGAACAGTGCCAGAAGGGGGACTTCAAAGCCCTTCTTGCTCCGGCTCATCACCGTGGCGGGCAGCAAATGACCGAAGGTGGTGCGCAGCAGATGCTTGCCGCTGCCCTTGTGCAACTTGCGTTCAGGTGCCAGTGCGAATGCCAGTTCCACCACGCGTTTGTCCAGGAAGGGCGTGCGCACCTCCAGGGCATGGGCCATGCTCGTGAGGTCCACCTTGTGCAGCATGTTGTTGGGCAGTGTGTTGAGCACGTCGCTCAGCAGCACGCCGTTCATGCCGGCAGGTCGGCGCCCGGCGCATCAGCATGGGCTTTCGCGCGGCCACCTCAGCAGCAGGGGCAGGGGTTCCCACCAGCTGGCGCGCCATGCTGGCATCGGTGAACGTCGTCAGCATCAACGACCGCGTGATGGGATCCAACCGGGCAAAGCGGGCGAAGCGATCGAACTGCCGCACCTTGTCCTGCCAGGCATGTTTGCGGGAACGGGGAAGCACCCGCCACAGCGGTGCCAGGGCCACTACCGCACGTTCGGTAGGTCCCGGGTCGGACCAACGCAGTTCGGCCTGGTGTTTCCGGTAGCCGCCGAACACCTCGTCCGCACCATCGCCACTGAGCGCCACGGTCACGTGCTTGCGGGTGCGTTCGCACAATACGAAGCTGGGCAAGGCACTACTGTCGGTGAAGGGTTCGTCGATGGCGGCCAACAGACGTGGGTAGGCCTCCGCAAGTTCCTCGTGGGTGAGCCGGAAACTGTGGTGCGTGGTACCCAGGTGGGCCGCCACCTCCTCCGCGTAGGCGCTCTCGTCGTAGTAGCGGTCCTCGGCATAGCCGATGCTGAAGGTGTGCAGCGCGTTGTGGTGCTTGGCGGCAAGGGCGGTCACAATGCTACTGTCCACTCCGCCGCTCAGGAAGGTGCCCACGGGAACATCGGCCACCAGGCGAAGGCGCACGGCATCATCGAGCAGGTGAAGAGGGCTGCTGTCCCGCATCCCCCTTGGGTGTCTGGCCGATGGCATCGGGCAGGTGGTACCACCGCTCTTCGCGCACGCCTGTGGCCTCCACGTGCAAGGCATGGCCGGGCAACAGTTTGTGTATGCCGGTGTGGATGGTGGCCGGGGCAGGTATGAACTGGTGCAGGAAGAGCTGCTCCACGGAAGCGTTATCCACGGTGCGTGGGGCACCCATGGCCGTAAGCGCGCGGAGTTCACTGCCGAACAGGAACCGGCCATCCGCTTCGCACCAGAGCAGGGGCTTCACCCCGTACCGGTCGCGGGCCAGGAACAGGGTGTCGGTGGCCGCGTCGTGTATGGCCAGGGCGAAGAACCCATTGAGGTCGTGCAGGAACGCCGGTCCTTTCACGGTGAACAGGCGTAGCACCACTTCGGTATCGGTTCGGCTCCTGAACCGATGCCCACTGGCCTCCAATTCCGCGCGCAGGGCTTGGAAGTTGAAGACCTCCCCGTTGAAGACGATGGTGTAGCGGTCACCCTCCAGGGTGAACGGTTGGTGACCCGCGGGGCTGGTATCGATGACGCTCAGGCGGCGGTGTCCCAGCACGGCGCGACCTCGTGCATACACGCCCTCATCGTCCGGACCGCGATGTGCGATGCACCGCAATGCAGCGTGGATCCGCTCGCCCGTGGTGGGTCGTGCTGGGTCGATCTGGTAGGATCCGGCGATGCCGCACATGGGCCGTTGATCATGGGTTCCACCTGTCGGGTGTTGCGCCTGTGGCACACCACCTGCGGGTCGGACAGGTCCGCCCCCTACAGGTGGATCACCTCACCGTATGCCGCGGCCGCCGCTTCCATGATGGCCTCGCTCATCGTGGGGTGGGGGTGTACGGTCTTGATGATCTCGTGGCCCGTGGTCTCCAACTTGCGGATGCTCACGCACTCGGCGATCATCTCGGTCACGTTCGCACCGATCATGTGGGCGCCCAGCAGTTCGCCATACTTGGCATCGAAGATCAACTTCACGAAACCGTCCTTGTTGCCCCCCGCACTGGCCTTGCCGCTGGCGCTGAAGGGGAACTTGCCGATCTTGATGTCCAACCCCTTGTCCTTGGCCTGCTTCTCGGTCATGCCCACGCTGGCCACCTCGGGGCTGCAATAGGTGCAACCGGGGATGTTGTTGTAGTCCAGCTTCTCGGGGTGGTGCCCTGCGATCTTCTCCACGCAGATGATGCCCTCCGCGCTGGCCACGTGTGCCAAGGCTTGGCCGGGTGTGCAGTCACCGATGGCGTAGTAGCCCGGGATGTTGGTGGCGTAGTAGCCGTCCACGGTGATCTTGCCCTTGTCGGTGACGATGCCCACCTCTTCGAGGCCGATACCTTCCAGGTTGGCCACGATGCCGGCGGCGCTGAGTACGATGTCACACTCGATCACCTGTTCGCCCTTTGCGGTCTTCACGGTCACCTTGCAGCCCTTGCCGCTGGTGTCCACCTTGGTCACTTCGGCGCTGGTCATCACCTCGATGCCCTGCTTCTTGAAGCTCTTCTCCAGTTGCTTGCTCACCTCCTCGTCCTCCACAGGCACCACATTGGGCATGAACTCCACCAGGGTCACCTTGGTGCCGATGGCGTTGTAGAAGTAGGCGAACTCGCTGCCGATGGCACCGCTGCCCACCACCACCATGCTCTTCGGCTGCTCGGCCAGTACCATGGCCTCGCGGTAGCCGATGATCTTCTTGCCGTCCTGGGGCAGAGCCGGCAATGCGCGGCTTCGTGCGCCGGTGGCGATGATGATGTTCTTGCCTTCCACCACCTGCTTCTTGCCGTCGGCGCCGATCACTTCGATCTTCTTACCGGGCTGCAGCTTGCCGGTGCCCATGATCACGTCGATCTTGTTCTTCTTCATGAGGAACTGGACCCCCTTGCTCATGCCATCGGCAACCCCACGGCTGCGGGCCACGATGGCCTTCATATCGGGCGTGCCGGCGGCCACGGTGATGCCGTAATCCTTGGCGTGCTGGATGTACTCGAACACCTGGGCGCTTTTCAGCAGTGCCTTGGTGGGAATGCACCCCCAGTTCAGGCAGATGCCGCCCAAGGCTTCTTTCTCGATGACGGCCGTCTTCAGGCCGAGTTGGCTGGCGCGGATGGCGGCCACGTAGCCACCAGGGCCAGTGCCGAGAACGATCAGGTCGTAGGTCATTGCGTTGGAAGGCGATTGTTCGGGGGGCGAAGGTAAGGGCGGGCGGGGATGTGGAGTGGGAGCAGGGGCAGGAGCAAGGGCAGAAGGCAGGCAGGGCAGGCAGGGGCAGGAGCAGGGGCAGGGGCAGGAGCAGGGGCAGGAGCAGGGGCAGGAGGCAGGGGCAGGAGCAGGGGCAGGAGCAAGGGCAGGAGCAGGGGCGCAGGGTCTACCTTGGCGGACCGAACAGCCACGCCATGGAAACCAGTGCACTACCACCGATCACCGTCCTTTCTCCCGCCGATGCGGACGAATTACAGAAGGGCGCGCGTTGGGCGCGGTTCCTGGGCGTTGTGGGGATGGTGCTGGCCGGCCTGATGCTGGTGATGGGCATTTTCTTCGGGAGCCTCATGCAGTGGGTGTTGCGCATGCAAGCAGCCGGCACTGCCTCCCGAAATGGCAGGCATGCCACCCTCTGGTCTGGAGAGCATGTTGGGCATGATGGGGGTGTTCTACGCAGTGATCTTCCTGGCATGCGCGGTCCTCTACTTCGTACCATCGCTCTTTCTTTACCAGCACGGCACCCGAATGCGGTTGGCGTTCCGCTCGGGGTTCGATGCGCCTGCCTTCCACAGTGGGGTGCAAGCCTTGCGCAAGCTGTTCACCTTCATGGGCATCCTCACCCTGATCATGCTGGTCCTCTACGGCCTCTTCTTCATCGTGGGTGTGTTGGGTGTGCTGGCGGCCACCATGGGCCATTGAGCCGTTGCACCAAGGCGTGTGATGAGCGGTGATCCACCTGTTCCGGCCAAGGTGCTACTTTGTGTCGCCAAACCCTTCACGAACCATGGACACCACTACCCCGGGCACCCGCCCCACGTTCCTCACCGTGCTTTGCATCCTCAGCTTCCTCATGGGGGCTTGGGGATTATGGAATGGCATCGAGGGCGCCTTCACGGACCAGCCCCAGCGCGACCTGGAGGAGGCCCGTACCGAGATGGAGACGGCCATGGCCGAGTTGGAAGGCCAGGGCGGTGACTTCGCGGTGAAGATGATGGAGTCGGGTATGGCCATGGCAGAGACCGCGGCGGCCAATGCCGTTCCCTTGGGATACATCGGTCTGTTGGCATCCGCGCTGAGCTTGCTCGGTGTGTGGATGATGTGGAACCTGAAGCGCACCGGGTACTGGATCTACATCGTGGCCAGTATCGCCGGGCTCTTCCTGCCGTTCATCTTCATCGGCTTCAGCACCTTGGGCCTGTTGAGCCTTGGTTTTGGCGCGTTCATCACCATTCTCTTCATCGTGCTCTACGGCCTCAACCTGAAGCATATGAGCTGATCGCTCTTACCGCTATACAACGCCGCCGGAACATCCCACGAGGGAGCGCTCCGGCGGCGTTGGCGTTCCGATGCACGTTCAGTTGGGGGATGGCCGATCGGTCCACCGACCATGCGGGTAGCATGCGTCCCGGCAAGGTCCCTCACCTCCTTTCCTTACCGCACCTTTGTCCCCATGCCCACCCACTTCCTGCCCGACGAACAGGGCCTCACCACCCGCCCGGACCTCATCAACGTCCTGGGCATCCTCACGTTCATCAACAGCGGCTTCTTCATCCTCATCTATGGCATCGGTGCGTTGGGCATGGCGGCCGTGGCGCAGACCCCGGTGGAGGAGTTCATTGCCTTGGTCCGTGAAAGTGCCGGTGCCTACCTGCAGCCCGCACAGTTGGATGAGATGGATGGTCTCATCCGTATCCTGCACACGCATGGTGCCGCGCTCATGCTCATCTACCTCGTGCGTACCATCCTGCGGCTTATCGGGTCTGTGGGCATCTGGCGAGGCCGGCGCATCGGGTTCCACCTCTATGCGGGCGCCCAACTCGTGGGCCTCTTCGTGCCACACCTCATCCTTCCGTGGGCCCTGCTCGGGTTCTTCGGCCCGCTCATGACCGTGGGCATCACCGCGCTGTACGGGTCGCAGTACAAGCGCTTGGGGTAGGGGCGAGGTGTTCCTGGGCAACGTTCATCCGACCTCCACCCGGCCCCATCCCGAGAACTCGTGATGGACAGCCCGTCCCGCGGTCCCGCATGGTCACATACCCCTAATTTCGGACCACCATGACCACCGCCCGACTCCTGTTCCTGCTTCTTTCCGGTGTACCTGTAGTGCTTTCGGCCCAGACCGGTATCCCCGTGTCCGGCATGACCGCGTGCGATACGCAGGTGCAGTCCTTGTTGAACACCTACGGCATACCGGGCGCACAGTTCGCCCTGGCACGCAACGGGAAGTTGGTCTATGACCGGGCCTTCGGTCATGCCGACCTGCAAGGCCTGGAACCCACCCGGCCCGACCACTTGTTCCGCGTCGCGAGCGTCTCCAAGCCCATCACCGCAGTGGCCATCATGCAGCTGGTGCAGAACGGTGAACTGGCGCTTTCCGACCAGGTGTTCGGCACCGGCGGGGTGCTGGGGGAACATCCCTACCTCCAAGAAGTGGATTACACGGATCAGCGGTTGGAGGACATCACCGTGGAACACCTGCTGCGGCACACGGGAGGGTGGGACCGCGACATCAACTGTTTCCCAACGCCCACCACACCCTACACCTGGACCACCCCGGGTTGCGACCCCATCAGCGCGCCGTTGCATGTGGCGGCCACACTCGGCGAGAGCAACCCCATTGCCAAGGAAGCGCTCGTGCGCTTCCTGATGGAGCGTGGCCTGGACCATACACCGGGCACGGTGTACGCCTATTCCAACATCGGCTACCTGGTGCTCGGTCTGGTGATCGAGGAGGTGACCGGCATGTCCTACGAGAACCATGTGCGGACCACGGTGTTCGAGCCCTTGGGGATCTGCGATGCGCACGTGGGCCGCAATCTGCTCTCGGACAAGTTGGAGCGTGAGGTGGAGTACGAAGGGGAAGGGTACACCACACCGAGTTGCTATGGCACCGCAGCGCAGTACCCTGGGAGTATGGCGGGTGGAACCTGGAGGCCATGGATGCGCACGGTGGCTGGGTGCTCAGTGCGCGCGAACTGGTGAAGCTGCTCGTGGCCGTGGACGGCTTCAGCACCAAGCCGGACATGCTCTCCAGCGCAAGCATCGCCACCATGACGGCCTCCAGTGGCACCAATGCGAACTATGCCTTGGGCTGGTCGGTGAACAGTGCGAACAACTGGTGGCACACGGGCGCCTTGGATGGCACCGCCTCCATGATCGTGCGTTCCTCCAATGGCTACACATGGGCGTTGCTACTGAACAAGCGCTTGACCAACGCACAGGCCAACGCGTTCTGGGGCGCGGTGGATGGACTGGGGTGGAACTGCATCGCCGGCACATCGAGCTGGCCCACGCACGACCTCATGGCCATGCCCCTTGCCAATGCCACCGACCTCACCGCGTTGCCCCTGGGCGGCGGTGGGGTGCAGGTGCAATGCACGGCAGGCGATGGCGACGGCCGCTTGGTGGTGGTGCGCCCCGCAGGCACTCCCTTGGCCTTCCCGGTGGATGGGGTGGACTACCAGGCCAACACCACCTATGGGCTGGGCGACGACCTGGGCAACGGCACCTATGTGGTCTCCACCGGCACGGCCACGTCCATCACGGTGGATGGGTTCACCGGCCCGGGGAACCACGTGGTCAGCGTGTTCGAATACACCAGGAACGCCGCCACCGGCCAGTATGCCTTGTACAAGCGGTGTGGGCGAAGCGATGTGGAGGTGAACGGAAGCTCCGGGGTCGGTGTGGGCGAAACGGGTCCTGCGTCGGCAGACCTGTTGGTACTGCGCGGCACCGCGTTGGAATTGGTTTCCGCAGCAGCCACCGCCAGGGTGGTGGAACTGGTGGACGGGCAAGGGCGGGTGGTGCTGTCGCGGACCATCGCCCCCGGGCGTCCCATCGACCTCAGTGGCCTGGCCGCCGGTGTCTACACTGCTCGATCGGTGGAGCGGGATGCCGTCCTGGCCGCACAACGCATCGCGCTCCGATAGGCGCTACGGCATCGGGGCCACTACGTGGCGACGCGTTCGGACCGTGAAGGCATGGTCCACCACGTTGCGCAGGGTCTCCAACGTGCATGTACCTTGGCGGGCAGCGGGCACGTGCCTTTTCGCGAAGTGCCCACCACGCTCAGCGCACCATGAACGCACATCGCCCCATGCGCATCGCCCTTCTTGCCCTGTTCCTCGTTGCCACCACCGCCCGTGCGCAACGCGCTGCACACGCACCAGCCCAGCGCGTGGGTAGCCCGCAGCCCTACACCATCGGCGTCATCGAGACGCTGCATTCCACCATCCTGGGCGAGGACCGTATCCTCAACATCCACCTGCCGCCCGGTTACGCGGCCGATACCGTGGCGAACTACCCGGTCATCTTCCTGCTCGATGGCAGTGCCGAGGAGGATTTCGTGCACGTGGTGGGTGGGCTGCAGTTCGCCAGTTACCCGTGGATCCAATGGGTGCCACCCAGCATCGTGGTGGGTATCGCCAACGTGGACCGCAGACGCGACCTCACCTTTCCCACCACCATCGCGGCCGATAAGGAGAAGTACCCCACCACGGGCGGGTCGGTGGCCTTCCAGCAGTTCCTGGCCCACGAGCTCGTTCCTTTCATCACCAGCAACTACCGGGCTGGCGGGCCCCACACGCTCATCGGTCAAAGCCTGGGCGGCCTCCTGGCCACCGAGGTGCTGTTCCGCATGCCCTACCTCTTCCAGCACTACCTCATCGTCAGCCCCAGCTTGTGGTGGGACGGCGGCACGGTGTTCGACCTCCCGCACGATGCCTGGATGGCGCCGGACATCGGGGTGGCCAGTGTGTATGTGGCGGTCGGGCAGGAGGGGCCGGGCATGGTGAAACCCGCCAACCGCCTCGCCGCCCTGCTCCGCAAGGAGAGCCAGGCCCGCATCGGCTATCGGTACTACACCGACATGGACCACGCCAACATCCTGCACCGCGCGGTGATGGACTACTTCCAGTGGAGGAGTGGGAAGTAGCCCAGCGTGCCGACACCCTTACCGCCCCTTGATCACCCGTAGGGTCCGCTGCACATCCGCACCGTTCAGTACCACCAGGTAGGCGCCATCCTCCACGTTCGTCAGGTCCAGGTCCACTGTGGAGCGCCCCGCAGGCCAGGTGCTGGTGTGCACCGTGCGACCCATGGCATCCAGCACCGTCACGCGTAGGTCGGTGCGTGGTGCTGGGCCGCGTACGGTGACCCGGTCGGCCGTGGGGCTGGGGTAGGCGCTCCATTCCTCGGGCACCACCTCGTTCACCCCCACCACGTTATCGAAGCGGGTGCAGGTGTAGGCCATGGCATCGTAGAGTGCCTGCACCGCATCGGCGCGCTGCTTCAGGGCCACCACGCTCGCATAGGCGCCACCCTCCGGGGCCCGCGCGTGGATCACCGCCAGGTCCATGCACAGGGTATCATCGGCCGCCCAGGTGAAGGGGCCTGTACTGCCCACGCTGCGCCGGTCCGCAACGGCATCGCCGCCCACGAAGGTGTCGCTCCAGCTACCGCCGGGGAACTGGTACCGGCTGCTGAAGCCCGGCCCCACGTGCGGCACCCCGTCGGGCGAACCCAGGAGTAAGTCGATGTATTCCTCCACAAAGATCGGTGCCTCGTCGCTCTGCCACGTGCTGTGCGCGTACAGCGGGTGGTTCAAGTACTTCACCCCGATGGCAGGCGGCTGCGTACCGTAGCCCATGATCGGGTTGGACCCCTGTACCGTATCGGCATCCAGTTCGTCGCCGTTGTAGCTGAGCCAAAGGCTGCGCGTGCTGTCGCATTCGCTCAGGTCGTCGTTGTAGCCACCCACGTCCAGGTCGGTGAAGAGCCCGAAGAACACACTGTCGTAATCCGCACCGCTGCGGTTGATCATGCGCAGGTTGATGAAGGTGCTGTTGTAGCGGTCCTCCTGGGTGGGGTCGTCGTAGTTGTACACCAGCACGTGCATGTCGCACTCCACGTCGTCGGCGTATGCGGGATAGCGGTCGCTGTGCAGCAGGGTGTAGGCAGCGCGGTGGCCGCGGATCAGCGGATGGTCACCCGCCTCCGGTTCATAGAGGTCATCGCCGTCCTGGTCCTGGAAGGGCGCCAGGCGGGCCGGTTCACCGTTGGCCGTGTTGCCGTTGCCCGGCCAGGTCGCGATGGCGTAGGGCATCACGTAGCCCGGCTCGTTCCACTGGGCCGCATGGGCATCGATGGTGGCCTGGTCCACCGTCCACACCTGGTGGTAGCGGCGGTAGAAATCGTTGTCGCGCACCAGGGCCTGTTGCGGACCGGCCCACAACAGGCTGTCGTCGCTGGTGATGTTGTTGTAGCTGGGCGACGTGCGTTTCCACTCGTCCTGCTGCTTGCCGATCAGCCAGGGCGATGCGGTGTAGATGCTGTATACCCCACTGTCCTTGGGCACCTCCAGGCCGTGCAGGTTCATCCAATGCCGATCGAACAGGGCGGGCGTCGGCGTCACCGTGGCGCGCATGGCGCCGGCATCCACCACCGTGTGGTGTACACCATCGATCAGTTCGGAGAAGCGGTTGGTGCGCCCATGACCGGTGAAGGGCACTCCCTCAAAGCCGCCCAGGAACAAGCGTCCACCGAACTCGGCCGCGCAGCTGGTCCGATAGTCCAGGTCGAAGGCCTCATCGCCGCTGATCCTGTAGCCACCCACCACGTAGCTGCCATCCGGCAGCACCGCCATGCGGCGCTCGAACGCACCGTAAATGTACTGCGGTAGGGGGGCCAGTGGAGGTACGCCGTAGCTGCTGCCATTCCAGATGGCCCAACCAGGCAAGGGCGCTCCGCCCACGTCCGCAGTGAAAGTTCCACCTATCACCAGACCGTCCGGGGTGGACACCAGGTCCCATACGCTGCCCGTCAGGCCGGATCCAACTTGTTCCCACGTAATGCCGGTCCACCGGGCCAGGTGCGACACCGGACCACCTTCCCAGTTCAGTGTGAAGAAGCCACCGGCGTACAGCACGCCCTGGTGGCTGGTCAAGGCTCGGATGCTCGAGTCGAACGGGCCACCCAGTGTATCCCACGCGGCCCCGGTCCAGCGGCACACAAGGCCGTTCATAGTGGCGGCATGCAAGGCACCGTCGTGTACACATAAGGAGGAGACATCATCGGGCAGCCCTTGGTCCAGTGCCACCCAAGCGGCTCCATCCCAGCGCGCCACGTTGCCCAGGTCCGAGATACGTCCTCCGATGTACAACTCCCCGTTCAGTTCCTCCACCTCGCGATAACCGAAGCTGCTGGCGTTGAACACGGCCGGAAAGCTGAACACCTGGGTGCCATCCCAGCCCTGCACGCCGGTGCCATTCACCCCCAGCAGGGCCATGAAGTTTTCCCCCACCACCACCAACTGCCCGTTCCACACGGCCATATCGGCCACATCATTCGTGGCGCCTACGCCCACAGGCACCACACGTTGGGCGCACAGGGGTACAGTGAGAACGGCGGTGCCGAGCAGGAGCAGGGTACGGAACATGGTAGTGAAGTTGACCCACGAAGATGGGGGATCCGGCGGAAATCCGAAGGGGGAAAGGGTGAGGAAGGCCTGACCGGTGCGTTGTGAGCTGTTGTACCAACCCTGGATCATGTCAGGTACACGGATGCGCTTCATACGATGAAGCCGCAGGGTCCCTTCGTGCCTCAGGAGAGCCTGCGGAGGTTTAACACACATTCATGATCCATCGACGACCACCCTAGCGCGGTGGCTGTCGAACATAGGAGAGTGGCCATCCACATTGGTCGAGGCACGTGCGTTGCATTGCAGCGTGGCGATCCATTGCACGGGACGGCCACCTGGCATTCCGCACCACCCGGCCCGCACTACTTCACCAACATGAACTTCATATCGCTCACTGCCTTTATGTGGTGATCGATGGCCATGGGGAGCATGATGTATCTGCCGGCGGCCACGGGGTGCACCACATCCATGATCGTCACGGTGGCTTCTCCTTCCAGCACCGTGAAGAGCGCTTGCGTAGGGGAGGAATGCGGGGGCACATCCTGACCGGCCTTCAAGGCGAATACGATGGCCTTGGCGCTCCCGTTGTTCAGCACCATGGTGCTTTGGAATTTGGCCGCATCGTAGGCAGTGGCATCGGCAAGGCGTAGCGCAGGGTCTTGGGCACTGGTGTTCATGGCGAGAAGGATGCTGAGGCTTAGTAGGACGGTTTTCATGACAAAGGATCGTTGGTGCGCAAGAAATAAAGGCCTGTGAGTACTACGGCCAGTACGATGAACACAGCGCCGATCAAGACGAAGATGGGCGACACGTGGAGGTAGATCTCCAGCAGGATGCCCACCGGCATCAGCATGCCGGAGAGGGCGATCCACGAAATGGTGCGGTGCTGGCGCACGGGCATCCTGCTCTTCAGCAGCACGAACCCGATCACGATGTTCAGGAAGGCGAAGAGGTTGCCATGCACGTGGGCCAGGCGGCTTTCGAAGTGCGGCCCCGTGTTGTCGTTCGCGATCCACTCCGCCTTGTCCGGTGCAAAGTCGCGCAGGTAGATGAGCAGGAAACCATAGAGCATGAACAGCCCCATGAAGAGAAATCCGAAAGCGATGTTGTGGCGGCCGTTCATGTTCTTCAGTTCAGGACCACAAGGTCCGCTATTCGCACCCCGCATCCACCTGACGAACGACAGGTCACGTTCCGTCCTTCACCACCAGCGCCAATTGCCCCACATGATAGGTCGTGTGCGACATGATGCGGCCCAGTTCTTCGGCCTTGGACCGCGGTAGGGTCTACGGAGGGACCGAGGGGTCATCATTTAGCCGCAGGGTCCCTTCGTGCCTCAGGAGAGCCTGCGGAGGTTTACCGGCGGCCTCACTCCTTCACGAACCGCACGAAGCGTACTTCGTTGGCAAGGGATGTGATCCGGAGCAGGTAGGCCCCGGAGGCCAACGCACTCACATCGACAGGCGTTCTTCCATGCACGATGCCCAAGGCGAGTACCGAACGTCCGTCCAGACCGATCACTTCGGCACGGTAAGCGCGCATGTCGGGGAACGATAGGTTCAACACAGCGCTTGTCGGCACGGGGTATACGCGCAGGTCCATGGTGTGGCTGGCATCCAGTCCGGTGGGGATGACCATCTGCTCTTCCGCGAAGAGGTAGGCAGAACCTGCTTGGTCGATGGTGTTGTTCCCGAATACATCCTCATCACTCCCTAGACGCCCCACGGCATCGCGCTGGCCGCTGATGGCCACGCTCGTTCGAAAACATCCACAAGGCCCGGTCACTGCGCTTGGTTTTCTGTTGTTGAAGCCTCCAGTCGCCGCCTTCGCGAAAAATGTACGCCGCACCGGCATTATTCATCGCAGCACCTCCCAGGGCATCACGATCCTCGAAATGCTCGCCAACGACAACACGGTCACCATTGATGGCTACACTGATCCCGAACTCGTCCCCACTGTCAATGTCGTTCGATTCGAGCTTCTCTTGCTCGATATAGTTCCGCCGCGAGAACGAAGTATGCGCATTCCCTGCGGAGATGACTCAGGTATCGTTATGTCATCCTTGAGGCTCCTACGATGGCGTGTTCCCCCGCTGATCGAGACCACTGTACCGAACTCGTCACCGGCGCTCGGTCAATGGGTCAGTTTGGTTTGCTGGGTCCACGTGCTCCGCTCCGTGCGAAGATGTAGGCGGAGCCGGCCAGAGCTGGATCCACCGCCCGCTGCATCATCATTCTCGGGCGAGAACCTGGCGTGATCGCGGTCGCGACGCTCCAGCCGAACCCGTCAGCGATATCCCGGTCGGTGGCTACTAGCTTGGCTTGCTGCATCCAGCTGTCACCGTTCCGCACGAAGATGTACGCTGAACCGGAGTTGTCCAATTCACCACCGCCCAGCGCATCGTGATCCTCGTCCGAGCACCCACGATGACGTGGTCTCCACTGATCGCGACGCTCCACCCGAACTCGTCCAAGGTGGCCCGGTCATTGGCCACGATCTTCTGCTGCTCGATCCAGACGTCGCCATTCCGTTTGAAGATATAAGCAGGCCGCATCAGGGCCGGGCACCGTTCATCATGCTCATCTACGAAGTTGCGCCCACAATGGCATAGTCCCCGTCAATGGCCACTCTACCACCCGGTCAAATCTCGCTCGCTACGATCGCTCATCCTGGGCTCCAGTCTCCGCTGCTATGAAAATGTGCGCCACTGCGAATATGGATAGCCTTGCATAGAGACCTTCTCCTATGCACCCACAATGGCATAGTCCCCACTGATCGATACACTGGTACCGAACGCGGCATTGATGGATCGATCGCTCGCCACGATCTTGTTGATCTCTTCGAAGGGCCTGCGCGGTGTGCCAGCGCAATCGCAATCGGCAATGATGATGTCGTTCTCCGTCAACGGGTCGCCGTCCTCGCAGGCTGCACCACCTGTGCAGGGCGTGGTGAACTCCTGCACCGGGCTGTACGCCGATGGACCACCGACGCATTCCGTGCGCACCCGATAGCTGTAGGTGGCCCCTGGGAACAGGCCCTTCAGGTCCTGGTCCGTCCCGTGATCCCGCCCACGGTGATCAGGTGCTGTCCTTGGCTTCCACTGAAGGGTGTACGGTGGCACCGCTCCGCCGCCCAACTCACCGTGGCAGTTGGCCGTGGCATTGGTCGTGATGTCGGTCGGCATGTCGCAACCTGCCATACCGCAGGTGCCCACGCACGGGGCGGCATCCACGTTGCCAACGATCGGCGCCGCGGGCTGCGGGCCGAAGCCGATGTTGAAGTCGATCCCCACCGGGGACAAATGGCAATAGCTCATGATGGTGCCTCCGTTCTCGGGGATGGGTGCACCGCTGCACGCGCCTTCGTACGGGAATCCTTCCGCAGGCCCGCAGCCGTCGATCGCCGTGTTGTTGCCGTTCCAAACGCAGGCATGCGTGTGCGGTGAGCCCAGGACATGGCCCTCCTCATGCGTCACCACAGTAACGCTCCAGCTATAGACCGGCACATCCGCGAAGTTGTCCTGGATGCCGCTATAGCACATGCGGTTGTCCGGATCGCTGGCGCATAGGCCATCGAAGACAGCCAGGCCGCCGTCATTCGTATAATCGAGCAGGTGCCCCACGTCGCCGTTGAACCCGTCGCGGAAGGACCGGAACTGGCCAAGCAATACGCTCGCGGTGTTACCCGTGTACGGGCTCGGTACATCCCAGATGAACAGCTCGGAAAGCACCACGGAGATGCCATCGTTGTCGAACAGGGTGGCGTGCTGGTTGAACAGGCCGGTGATGTAGTTCGAGGTGTTCGTGACGCCGCCCTTGTCCAGGAAGATGTCATGGTCCACCTCCCAATAGAGGTCCACGCACCGCGCGGTCCTTGCCTGGTCCTGGCCTGTGGCAGGTCGTTCAACACGAACCGCGCCCTCGTCCGTTGTATGGCACGCGAATACCGGTGGGTCGATCAGGTCGCGCTCGGCGTAGTAGATGTGCGCATCGGTGTCGCCTTCCAACTTGCCCAACACATGGTTGCCGGTCGCATCGCTCACAAAGCCCATCACTTCATCGGGGAAGATGCTGATGGCAGCCAGCGAGTTCTCCTGACCTGCAATGATCCCGCGATAGTGAACACCCTGTACGTGCTCCACCGGCGCACCCGTACTGGCGGTTACCAGAGAGAACCCGCTGGAGAGGATCTCGGCCCGCACCAGGTCGAGGGCCACCGACCCGTCCGCAGTGGGGATCTCCAAAGTCAGTTGGTCGGGTGGCTGGGCCAACAGCCCGGACAAGGCCGTTCTGCTGGGCATCATGAAGGCCGCAGCTTCCACCACCGGACCCACAAGCGCATCCCGGAAAGCGGGTGCCTCGGTGGGGGTGAAGGGCGTGAATGACGTGAAGGCAGCGTGCGCCCTCTGCTCAGCGACCCGCGCAGCTACCCGACGTTCGGACCGGTCCTGCCCGGTACGTGCACGAAGCACCAAGCAAGCGACCAGTAGGAAATAGTTCTGCATGTGGAAAGCGTGGATGACGTGTCCAAGTTAAGCAACGCCCGCTTCGCGCTTATCCGGGCGTGAGGGCCTCGGGGATGATCGCGTGTGCGCAGGGTCCCTTCGTGCCTCAGGTGAGCCTGCGGAGGTTTAACGTACGGTGGACCACGTCTGAATTCCTTACCTTCAAGCCACCGTACACGCTTGACCCTCATCTGATGCCACCACCCTCCCGATGCTTCCGTTGATGAACGAACATCACGTGGCGAGCAGCGTTCCATTGGTGTCATCGATCACCTGGGTGATCGGCTCCGCCATGAAGATAACGCCCCCATGAAGCCTGCGGCGCTGATCATTGGCTTGGTGCTCCTGTCGGCGAATGCCATTAGGGCCCAGTCCAAGCAGAACTTCAACTGGATGATCAACAATTCGGGGCTTGGCAACCTGCCCCTTGCGGCCGCACTGGATTTCGACAACTGCACACCCACCGTGCTCAATAACACCTTGGGCTCCGGGTTCGAGGGCCAGTCCTCCATTTCCGACAGCCAGAGCGGCCAGCTCTTGATGTATACCGATGGGCTGAGGATGTACAACGCGAACGGCGTGGTCATGCAGAACGGCCAGGTCGTTGGTATCACGAACTCCCAAGCGCAGAATTTGATCGTCAAGAAACCGGGCAGCGCGTCCATCTTCTACATGATCAGCCCGGATACGCAGGCCGGGCTGGTCGTGAACACCAACTTTCCTACCGCATCCGGACTGAAGTACGCGGAAGTGGACATGAGCCTGGACGGTGGGCTCGGGGCGGTCACCTCGGCCTTCAACGTACTCAAAGCGCCCGGCAATTGCGAGATGATCACGGGCGTGTACCATGCGAACGGGGAGGATATCTGGCTCATCGGCCACGAATACGGTAACAACAACTTCTACACCTTCCTTGTCACGGCGGCCGGCATCAACCCCGTCCCCACCCTCACGGCCGCCGGCCCCGTGGTGTTCACGGCACCGCCCGGCGTTCCCGCCAATTCCAACTTCGACGCCATCGGCGAACTGAAGGCCTCGCCCGATGGCAGCAAACTGGCCTTCACCACCTTCTTCAACGGCTTCACCTGCCTCGTGGATTTCGACAATGCCACTGGCGCCATCTCCAACCCCATCGAGTTGTCCATCGATGGCGGCGGCTACGGAACATCCTTTTCGCCGGACAATACCAAGCTCTACTTCACGGGCTATGAAAGCGGGAACCTGGCGTTCAACGTGAACAACTCCATCTACCAGTTCGACATCAGCTCCAACGATGCGGTGACCATCCAGAATTCGCGCACCACCATTTTCACCGATGTGGCCGGCTTCAAAAGCCTGAAGCTGGGACCCGATCGCAAGCTCTATGTGGCCCGCGCCACCGCCGTGCAGCTGGGCAATGGCGCACCCTACCTCGGCGTGATCAACGAACCCGACAATGCCGGACTGGCCTGCAACTATGTACACGACGGTGTGTTCCTCAACGGACCCTATGGAACCTGGGGACTGAACAACAGCATCGAGGACTTCTTCGACTGCAACGCACTGCAGTTCACCTTGGGGCCGGACACCGTGATCTGTCCGGGGGACAGCGTGGTGCTGTCGGCCATCGCGGACCAAAGCAGCTACCTCTGGAACACCGGCCAGGCCACAAGCAGCATCACCGTAAGCCAGGCGGGCACCTATTGGGTGGAGGTGAGCGGCCCCGATGGCACGGCCAGCGACACGGTGGTGGTGGGCAACCATGTGCTGGCACCCTTGGTCATCACGGGCCCCGCAGCGGTCTGCCCCGGAGCACCGGCAGCGCTGCTGGCCGCTCCTGGCTTTGCGAGTTACCAATGGTCCACAGGGTCCACGGCCAACCCGCTGCTGGCAGGCGCAGGGGCGTGGTCCGTTACGGCCACCGACACCACTACCTGCCAGACCACGGCTTCCTTCACCGTAGCGGAATTCGCCCTGGCCGGGCTCAGCATAACCGGTGAACCGGCGGTGTGCGCAGGGCAGGTAACGGAGCTGGTGGCATCGGCCGGTCTGTCCAGTTACGCCTGGAACACGGGTGCCGATAGCATCGCCGTCTCCGTAGGGCCCGGGCTCTGGTCCGTATCGGCGGTGGATACCAATGGGTGCCTGAACAGCGCCCTGTTCGAGGTGGCACAGCTGGACGCCCCCCTGGCACGGATCATCAGCCCCGATGAATTCTGCGATGGCGTGCCCGCCTTCCTGAGCGCCGAGGACTACCCGGACCAGGAGCTGCTGTGGAACACGGGCGGCACCGAGGCTTCCATCGCCGTGGGTTCCAACGGCACCTATGCCCTCACGGCCTCCAATGCCTGCGGCACGGCTTCCGACTCCATCCGGGTCAGGTTCGACAACTGCGATTGCGGCATCTTCGTCCCGAACAGCTTCACGCCGAACGGGGACGGCACCAACGAGGTGTGGCAACCGGTGGTATGCCCGGCACTGGCCTACGAGGCCGCCGTGTACGACCGCTGGGGCATCCGCATCTTCCAAACCACGGACCCGAACGAAGCCTGGACAGGAACCTTCGGTGGAGCAGACGACCCTGCACCCATCGGGGTGTACACCTATACCGTGAACGTTACGGAGGAACAAGGCGCACCGAAAGCGCTGGTCGGCCACGTTACGCTGGTGCGGTGATCGGCATGCGCTGGGCGTGAAGGTGAGTAATTGACCAACCGCTTGGATCCTCGACAGGGTGCCTTTCAGTGGACCCTGTCGTTCATGACCGCTATCGCAGGGCCCCCTATGCATTCGGCAGGAAGGTTCGTGCCCCAAAGAGGGCCTGCAAGGGTTGAGACCACGGACGCCAGAACAGCAGGGCGGGGGCCACCGGACCAACGGGGAATGCCATCGAAGCCGCTCGCCCGGCCTCCTCAACCGCATCCTCCGCTGTGCAAGCGGAACAGGAGATAGTCAGGGTGGATAGTGGGGGGTAGGAGTGAGGCGGCGCCTGCGGGCTCAGGGTCCCGAAAACGGAGAGCCAGCGCAGGTATAAAAGGGAAACCCAGTAAGATGGGGGGCATGATGCTGGTGGACTGGCTTGAGGGAGAGCACCTCTGTACTGAAGATGGACCGGGCGCTTCGCACCAGGAAGAACCTGGTGAACGGGGAACGCTAGAAGCGCTAATGCACCAACACCATATCCGATGCCGCCTCGGCAAGGTCCTCACACACCTGGATCAACTCCGACTTTTCCGTAGGCACCACTGCCCGGCAGTTTGAGCGGGAAGCCGGTGATGTGGGCATGGAAGTGGTGGTGCTCGTCGGGTTCATCCGAAACCACACCAAGTGCACCAATGGCACGCACATCCCTCACCACCAAATTCGCCCAGCCATACAGTTTATCGCCAGCCTGCGAAACGACATGTTCGCCGATCTCGCGGATCACCGCTTCGGACTTGCCAAGCACACGGGACACCGACAAGACAGTGCTGTCCCGTGGTGGTACGAAGAGGCCATACTTCGGTCTGAACGGTGGGCGTTTGAAGTACTTGGAATCATGCCGTGCAAAACGCGCCACCACCTCATCGGCACCCACTTCCTCAGCCAGCCCGGAAGGTAGCATCACGCGAAAATGGGAAAGGTGCGGATGTACTCCAAGAGCTCATCCGGTATGGTGTCTCCGAACCATTCGGTGCCATTGCGCCTGCGCGGACCGATGCGGTAGGCATAGGAGATGAGGCCGGTAGGCCCCGATGCTCAACGCCAACCAATGACCGCTGCCACCGATCCAGGACAGGCTCAATTCGCCATCAGGGTCCACACCCGGATGGGTCGGCGTAGCCCATGGGCAGCGCATCAATGAAACGGATGGCATGTTCAAGCGTCAAGGGCAACACCGGTGCTGCACCTTCTCCATCCCAGTCGGCTTGCGCACAACCATGGCCCTGCGCGCGCACGCTGGCCTTGAGCTCCCTGCGCTCAAGCGGGTCGAACCAGTATGATCCGTTGCGCATTTTACGCTGGTGCTCACTGGCCAGGCTCAAGGCCTTGCCCACTGAACTCTGCACCAATTCATCCGTGAGCAGGTGGTCCGGACCACGCTGGCCGCGCAAGGGATGGGTCACTGGAAGAGTTGCTTGCATTTCTCGGTCAGGCTTTCGTTGAACACGGCGTACCAATCGTGCAAACGGCCGAATTCGGTCCAAAACCCATCATCATCAAGTACACTTGCTGTCCAGCGTTGCTTCGGTATCCAACGCGAAGGACCAGTGCCCCGGCTTGGTCTCCAGTGAGGACCAGATACTCCGGCCGGATGTCCTGGGCATCATCGTTCAAGTGATACTGCAGGTAGCAGTTGTGCGCTTTCAGTCCGAGGGTGGGCGGTGCGATGGTGAAATAGTCACTAAGCGGTATCGCGGCACCATCCCGTGGGATATCGATCCGGTCGATGTATCGGAGCACTAGTCCAGCCACTGGAGCGGATCCGGTGAGCCGCTTGTACAAGGCCCAGTGTCCCTTGAACACGGCCAACGAAGGGGCGTACCCGCTGTAAGGTGGCAAAAAATTCAAAGTGAGGCAGTTCACCAAGTAGTGGGCCATGAAGGAACTATCCGGCGCTATGAAGCGATAACCTGCCAGTTGCGACTTGGTATCGTGGTCGGCAGTGCCATCGGTTTTCATCATCACCTGGCTCTGGAAGGTATGCATGGCCTTGTGCTCGCTGAACACATCGGGGAACGCATTGGGCACCGCCTCCAGGAACACCGCCGGGTCCAGCGGCTTGGGCATCGCTGTCCGGATACTGAAGATCATCTCCACCACCGGCGGCTTTCGGTACCGGCCGGGCTGGGCTGAAGGCAGTGGTTCACTTACCAAGTTCATAGGGGGTACAGCAAAGTTTGGTGATGACAGCATTCCCGCCAACATCCCATCCGCCAAATAACGCAAAGATGCCCTTGTTCATACAAGACCTCCTCACCGCCCCCTATGCTGCGCCCCCTTCTTCGCCACGCTGCCGTTCCACCCTCTTCGGCTCCAACAGCCTCTTGATCGCCGCCTTCCATTCCGAAGCCACCACACCGGCAGCCTCCAGGATGACCGCTCTGTCATGCCAACCGAGGTGGGTTTGCAGAAAAGATCGCACCACCACCACCCTGGCCGGTGGCGCCCTCACCGTGCCTTCGCACTACTGGAAGGTGCTGCTCATCCTACCCAACGACGATGCCGACGACCTGCCCCGCATCACGCCCGATACGCGGGTGATCGCCGTGGACATCCCGAATACGCAAGCGGCCAGCGCCCTGCCCTGGGGCGACTACCGCACCAGCGTGGATGCCATCGAGGCCGCTACGGGCCTCGACCTCCTCAACCGCATCCCCGCCGCCGTGCAAGCGGAACTGGAGGCGGGGGTGGATAGTGGGGGGTAGGGGTAGAGCAGGTTGGTCCTATGGGCGCAGGGCCCGAGACCGAGAGCCTGCGAGGTTTAAAACGTGCTGAAGGTATGTTTGCAACGCCGAGGCGGGTTTGCTCTCAATGCGATATTTGACAAGAACACGATATCAACCTTGAATCAACGCGACACCATGAACAAGTCGTGGTTTGCTCTCAACGCAATCTTTGATAAAACACGATCCAACCTGCGGGGCGGCCGGTAGTGCGGTAGTTCTCGTGGTTTGCTCTCAGCACGATCTTTGACAAGGTCCCGATCCAACGGGCCGATGCGCGCATAGCGGAGGACCGCGGTCGTGGTTTGCTTTCAACGCGATCTTTGACAGGGACACGATCCAAAAGAGGTTCCGTTCGGCCCTGGGCTTGTTGAGTCGTGGTTTGCTCTCAACGCGTTCCTTGACAAGGACACGATCCGACTTTTACACTCCGACAAGTAATACCGGAGTGGTCGTGGTTTGCTCTCAACACAATATTTGACAAGGACACGATCCAACTTGACATAGCTGCCGATGGATGGGAAGATGGTCGTGGTTTGCTCTCAACACGATCTTTGACAAGGACACGATCCAACCTCAGTTAAGTATATCTGGGGTGCAAAGCGTCGTGGTTTGCTCTCACACGATCTTGACATAGACATCATCTCACACCAACCCCTCCACGCCTGGACAAATGACTGGGCGTGGTTGCCTCACGCGATGCTTTGACAAGGACACGATCCAACACTACGCACCGCTGGAGGATCGGGGCAGATGTCGTGGTTTGCTCTCAATGCGATCTTTGACAAGGACACGATCCAACCGGACTATAACGCGATCGAAAGCACGAAGAGTCGTGGTTTGCTCTCAATGCGATCTTTGACAAGGACACGATCCAACGTAGCCCATGCCACTGTTCACCACCACCGAGTCGTGGTTTGCTCTCAATGCGATCTTTGACAAGGACACGATCCAACCTGAGTACGAACGACTGAAGACGATCAACAGTCGTGGTTTGCTCTCAATGCGATCTTTGACAAGGACACGATCCAACAAAGGATTCCAGTGAATGAGGATGTCGTGGTCGTGGTTTGCTCTCAATGCGATCTTTGACAAGGAC